>JAWAXP010000001.1:0-10782 GCA_038820005.1 Ignisphaera sp.
ACATCACTTATCAGTAAGGATGCGTTACATCATACACTACTTATACTGCTTAAGCGAAATTTGTTTTTATTAACGTGCTACCAAATCTTTGATATGCCCGTGTATAAACCTCATAAGCGACCCCTATTAACAGCTATATACTTGTCTCCACGTAGTTAACTAGGTATCAGAATATGCCGCGGGTACCCGTTAAATTAGTAAGTTGGGATGAAATCATTGAGTGGAGTTGGGGTTTAGCAAAGAATGTAGAAAAAGATGGATATACACCCGATGTAGTAATAGCCGTATCGAGAGGAGGATATGTTCCTGCAAGACTTCTATGCGATTTCCTAGGCTTAGAGAACCTAGTATCCATACAATCACAGCACTGGACAGAAGCTGCAAAGAAAGGAGAAAGAGCTATCATAAAATTCGAGTATGTAATAGATTTGTTTGGATATAAAGCACTACTAGTAGATGACATTATAGATACGGGTGAATCAGTTATATTGGCAAAGAATTTTATCTTAGAGAAGTGGAGACCTGCAGATCTTCGCGTAGCAACATTACAATGGATTTCACCTGTAGCTAAGATTAAACCTGACTACTATTACATAGAGGTCAAAGAGTGGATATGGTTCCAGTACCCGTGGACTAGATTAGAGGATGTAACACAATTCATCAATAGAATGCTAGCTGAAACTAAGAAGGAATCCAGTAAAGATGTTTGGACTTTAGACGAAGTCAGGAAATCGTTCTACGAATGGTATGGTATTCATGTAGACGATAAGTACTTTGTAGAAGCATTGAACAAATTGACTAAGAAAGGACTTGTGACTATCGAAGGAAGTAGCTACAAGTATGTAGGATAAAAAAGACTGGGCTGGCGGTACATAAAGATCATGTCGCTAAGTACATGTAATAGAGAACTAGATGAGATAATTTTTTCTAAACCAAATAAGGTACTAATTTATGGTGAAGCAGCATCAGGTAAAACAAATCTCCTACTTAATGTGTTAAGATGTTCTACTAATTTATCAAAACTAGGCTACGCTATTTTTTTCATAAGCACAGAAGGTTCAACATTCCTTGAAAGGATGTTTAAATTGAGGCTCTTAGAAGAAAACCTATTTATTTCCGTTGCAATAGATCAAAACCATCTTGCATCGTTGATACTCGATATTATAAGAATGTTTTATCGCTACAAACCTCTATGTATCATAATCGATAGCATAAATAGCCATTTCAGAGTTGAATCTTCAACTCCGGAAGGCTTAGCAATGTTTATTAAAATACTTACTATACTAGATACGCTAAATAAATGTGGTATTCACGTAATCTCATCTGCGCAAGTAAGAAGCTTTGACGAGGAGCAGGAGATCCCAGGATATGAATATATATATCGTTGGGCTGACATCGCATTAAATATCACACGCGGGCATCCTTTCTACCGTGTTCTTAGATTCAGTAAACCCAATATAGAGAAACTGTTTTACTTCGATATTACTTTATCAGGTATTAGGTGGATAAGGTAGAGTTTACCTGAGATTTTAGATTAGAAAGGTATTAGCCAAACTAACATATGGCTATGTATTCTCTATGTCATATTCATCCTTAAATTTCACTAAGAATTCAGGGTATTTAATCATAACCCTATATACTACGTGCTTATCCTCGGGGGAGAACCTAGGTGGATGAGGTGAAATAGTTTTAGAGCTACATTTAGGGCATATATCTTTAATTGTGTAGAGTTTGCATTGTGGGCACCTCCTAATCCTCCAACGCATATGAATTTAACCTCCTTTCTCTACTTCTTCCCTAACTAGATCCACGTGCTCTATCTCAAGTTCTCTAACTAATCTTTGTAGCTCAGTTTCTATTTGGTTGAAGATGCTCTCAGCGTCTTTATAGTTAGGGGACATAATCTCTATTCTGTAACGTGGGGAACCTATGGTGTAGACGCTTATCTTGGTGTTGAGAGGAGTGGGCATGTTTTGAATATGCGATAAAACTTTTTTTATTCTTTCAACTCCATCTGGTTTATAGGTGGTAATCTTTAGTATCGATCTAATTTTAACCATTTTAATTGATATATGCTTCTTAGCTTCATCGTAAAGAGCTTTGCCCCACTCTTCACTTATACCTAGCTTGATTAAAGGTTCAACACCAACGAGAATGCTGTCTTCGAAGACGGAGAGAGGATCGACTATTTTCTCTAGCTTAGACCAAACGTTCTTATAAGCTTCCTCCAAGGATTTGCCTAAGTTCTTGGCTGTAAGCTCAACAATTTTTTGAGCTTTCTGCATTCTTTTCCATCTAAGCATCTTAACCTTCTTCTCACCCTCAAGAACTCGCTTTATAGATAAATCTACCTGAACCCTTGATGCTTTCCTATCGACCCTTATCACTTTCGCTATAACAACTTGTCCTTCCTTTAAAACATCTCTGATGTCCTTCACATACTTGGCGCTAACTTCACTCCATGGAATAAAAGCATTTGAAATTTCATATTCCAGTAATGTACAGTAAGCACCATACTCAAATACTTTATCCACTCTTGCTATAACTAACTCGCTAACTTCTGGCAAGCTTTTCTTTCTAAATGGAAGTGCGCTCATGTTTTTAACTGCCTCAATTTTAGCCTAATAAAAATGAGTGATAAGACTATTTATTAATCGAGTACCTTGACAATTTCAGCATTTATAAGTTTTGCTTTTCCACCTGTTGGTTGAACAAGCTGTGTTCCACAGACTAAGCATCTTGCAGGAAAAGTTGCATTCTCAAAAGCTACTTGTTCATTTCCGCAGACGTTACATTTAATCCTGAGGAATTTAGATTTAGGCTCGGGAATCAATATTTTCCTTTTCCTAGCCACTAGCATCACCGGGCTACGCTAGCTCAGCTTTCTTAAGCCGTATACCTTTTCTATGTAGGGTATAGCCACATTTCGAGCACTTCAACCTCAACACTACCTTCTTTGTCACCTTAGCAAATCTCTTTTGCTCTGGCTTACGCTTAGACCCATAACCCTGCTGCTTCCTCAAGTATCTCCTCTGACCTTCCGAAATGGTTCTCCTTTTACCATGCTTGTATATTGCCACGGTATGCGGAGTATGACTTCTACACTTAGGACAGTACGTATTTATCGATTTTGGTATTTTCAAGGCTCATCACTGATCTCTTTTGCTGAACTCAACTAAGTTATTAATTAGGGTAAACTTATAAGCGGTTATGATCTGCTTACCTTAAGCTAGCTCATATATATGGTCAACTCTTAGGAAATAGTGGAATTTGTACCCGGAGAGGTTCTACGTACCCGAGTACAGTTAAAACAGCCGCTAAGTTAATGGGCAATACGGTGATGTAACCTCTCTCAACAATTTTATCTGCTATCGTTATAGGTTTCTTTATTTTACATAAAACTTTCTCTTCCTGAATTATAAGACTATTCTCGACTATATACCTAATTGCGTCAACTACGCCTACGACTATGGTTAATATCTTGGATACCATGTCGTTCCCTAGCTTAACTTTTTCATCTAATTGCTTCGATATTAAATACCGCAATATGGTGCTTACTACTTCATCTAATACATTGCAACTTCTACTGCATATAACACCATAAAGTTGATCTTGGGCATTAGATAAACACCAAGAGTTTAATGTTATAGCCAATGCGTTCACATCGATTAATCCTCTCAGAATTTCTTCAGCATTAATCTCTTCGTTAAGTAGAACGTATTCTATCAATTTATATAATTTATCCATACTGTGTTCAGACATTCAAACGCTCACCTCACAATACCTAAAACAGTTGCAATTTCTTTGAATACAAAATATGAGGCGTAGGGGTAGTCAAGAACAACTTCGTCTCCTTTTGAAAACTTGAACTTAGTATCTATAACCATTATCTCGGGGACATTAATAAGCATCTTAATTCTTATCCTTGCATTTGAAGCAGATAATTCCTCCGAACTAAGCTCGAAACTATCGAAATTTAGGTCTTCAATTTTAATAACTCTCCACCCAGTCTTGCCGTTTATGCTATTAGGTGCTCTAATCAAGTGCGTAGTATCTATAGTAACCTTTGCATCTATATCTATCGATACCGATTTTAAGATGTCGTTCATATGATCTAATAAAGCTTTGTACGCTTTTTGTGCTTCAACAAAATTTATCGATGGCTTTAAACCCTGGATATATGCTTTTATGTCGCCTTCTACGTACTTAGTTAAGGCTAGCGCAATTCTACGTCTTATACCGCCATCTGTAACTCTAGGTGGAAGTAGCAATGATTTTTTGGATATTCTTGTAAATTTATCAAGTAGATACTTAGTCTGCTGTTCACCGAGTTTTATGTAAGATACTATTTCGCGTCGATCATCTGTAGACATGTATCTATGAAATTCATCTAACTCTACAACTACATGAAATCCTCTATGACCTGAGAAAGCTACTGATATATTTGTGAAGCCAAAGTCGTTCCTTAGAATGTCCGCAAGTTTTAGTGCTTGATTTTTAGCCATATTGATACATTGTACATCTACATGATCGAACTTTGTTAGCTCTAACCCGCAGGAAGGACATACCTTAATATCTTGCTGGTTTACTGTATATCCGCATTTTTTGCAGAAACGCATCTGAAGTGTTTTTCGGCTTTCTATACATTCTAAAATTTCGTTTGCATCTATATCGAACGCGAGATCACTTCCTAACCACTTCTTTTCATCCATAACAGGGTTCCCGGGTTCTTGATATCTCGCTGAAGAATAGTATAGGTGACGAGGAGTGTTGTTTACTATAAAGTTTCTTAGTTCGGAAAAAGTTGAGAACGCTAAATGCCTTATATATGTGTCGGTGTTTAGTGGTTGAACAGCTATTTCTCTTAAGTAAAAATCGCTGGGGAGTGTAGGATCATTCTTAGCGTAGTATTCTTTCAAGATGTCTTTAACTATGTTAAGCGTTTTTGCGTCTATATCTAATCCCTTACTCAGCTCTTGGGGCTATATAGATCTTCAGCTGGGTACCTGAAATAAGTTCGGAACTTATTTCGCATGGCATATCTTTTCCTAACTTAATAGCTATAGTCTCCGCTAATTTTGCTATAGACGTGAGCATAGAGATATACTCCATAGAATAAGCATTAACGATTTCATCTACGCTTGACGGAGGTTGATAATCTATTAGAACACCTGTTGCTACAGTAAACGGTATTTCAATTTCGCTTAGCTCCGAAGATGAAATTAGCGAAATACCATCCTTAGCCGCCTTAATTTTCAGAACATCGCCTATTTCCTCAAGTATGCTTAAGGCTACAGCAAGTGTAGGACCTAGTATCTTTGCTTGAGCCTCAAATTCTATTGAAAGTTCTGGTATCTCTTCATAGCTTCCCGTTAACAATGGTAACGTGAATATTCTTTCAACCTCGCCTTTAGATACCAGACCCAGCGTAAGCTTAGAATCATTGCTTATTATCATCAGCTTATCTGTCTTCCTAGCTCTGCGAAGAATTTTAGCTACAGGATCCAGCGGTATTAATAATGTGGTTTCTTTCTCGATGTCGTACTCTTCGAAAGCCGTAGCAGGTATAGATAGATCTACCAGCATAACGTGACTTGGGTCCATGGCCTTGAGTTTTACGCCCTCTGTAGGGCTAAACTTTATACCCACAGTTTCTAGGAATTCAGCTAATTCTTTTAATACATAACGCCAAAGCCTCGCATCGAGGAATACCGCCTTCAGCACTTCAGCATCACCAATAAGAGGTTTGCATAAAAACATATATAAGTGCTTAGAGGTATACCTCTTCATTTATTCATCAAGACATTGCAAGCCTCTGTGCACTTCATTCATACCTTCTACGATCTCTGCAATTAAGTCGCATCTGTAGATACCTATATTAGCAATATCGCTGACACATTTAATGCTTATAACATTCGATTTACTTATAATATCTATCAATTCTTCTTTACCCATAGTGCCTGTGCACCTAACCCACTTCTCATGAAATGTTCTTAGAATTATTGCTCCCTTCTCCTCGTCTACACTCATCAAGATCTTGCTTCCTTCATCAACATCGAAGAGAAGTCTAACATAGGCGGGTATAGTTATCCTGCCCTTAGCATCGACTTTGATTACCTCCGTAAATACCACATTAACGCACCAAAACATGGTCATGATATTGAATGCGTTTTTCTAACCTCTTGGTGCTACCCATGTAGTTATCATTCCGCCACCTGCTATTGTAAGAGATATTTTCAGCGGTTTCTCGGGACCAAAAGCTATGGTGCAGTCTTCTGCTAGATCAAGTAACTTCGCCAACGATTTGAGGTGATCAACACCATATTTAACTATAGCGCTACTTATAGATGCTTCGAGGTGTGTTAAAGGCTGGAACTGCTTCAAAACAGTTGAGTATTCCGCAAGTTCGCCATGCGCCGATATTCTTATTTCGTTTAGCTCAGAGGAATATATGAACGTTATTTCATCGCCTACGAGAGCTGCATCCTTAACTATCTCTATAAATTCTGATGTTGGTAACGATGCCTGAACTTCGTAGGTTATCTCCAGACCGCCGATACGTTCAAACCCTACTTCGCTTAGTGATACGTTAATCTCTTTTTCTACATTAGACCTTATGTTGAATATCTTCACCTTGAGCTCTCTAGATCCTTCTGAATACTCAAATAGAACCTTATCTCTTTTTGTTGTACGCCTAAAAGCCTTCACGAATTCATCTCTATCAGCGACAACGTTCACAGCTTGTGTAACTATGTATTCCTCAAAGTTTGTAGCTGGTATTTCAAATAAGATCATCGTTACCTTATCTGGGCTTAGAGCTTCTACTACTATACCTGATTCATCGAATGCTAAGGGTACTTGGTCTACAACTCCTTTTAAAGCGGAAATAACCTTCTTAAAAACCATTCCAGTAGGATATACTGCTCTGACGCTCATCTAGTCACCTACGTATTACTCTTCTTTACAAAATTTAAAATCGTTACAATTCGTAATACGGGAAGCCTTTATGCAAAGCTATAACGTTCACATTGAGTATAACTTTAGATATAGTTATTTAAGCTATACAACGTAAATATATTCCGCAAGCTAGTATCCATATTAATATCAAGGCGATATCCATGACTGTAAAAGTTAAGATATCTAAAACAATCGGAGACTATGTGGCTATGGAGGTACCCGCTGAAGAAGCTGTTAACATCATAAATATACTGCAGGATGGTCTAGGAAGAGGAGGTGAAGATACTAGAGATGCTATACGTATGATAGAGCACTTCGAAACATTCTACGATATGATGAGGAGGAAATTCAAGGAATATTTAACTCCTAGGAAGGACATAGGTGATATACTTAAGAAACGCGTTCTCATAGATAAGATAAAGCTCCTTAAACGCGATGGTAATAGATTCGTGGAGATTATATTCGATAAATCTATAGGCGTAGAAGAGGTATTAAACATACTAAAGAACAACAGCATTGAGGTAAAGGAAGGCTAGGATTTTCTCTTACGCGAACGTTTAGTAGAAGGCTTTGTTTCCTCTACATGTGGGGTACCCAAAGATGATATCGCGCTCTTAGCTTCGTTAATAGATATTTTGCTTTGGAGAAGGTTATCCCATACTTCAGCCCTAGATAGAAACAACTCAACGTCGGTCACGCTCATACCCTCTATTTCAACATCTTCCCCGAAATACTCTTCCTCAGAGCTTTCAGCGCCTACTTCTTCAGCAGCTTCGCTTATAACCTCTTCCTCGAACATGCGTTCTCAACCCAGTAAACTTCTATCTACGAATTTTCTTAAAACACTCTACTTACAACCTTATATTTTTATGACATCGTAAACACCGCGTGTTAGAGATATCATAAGTGAGTGACAAACCTTATTTGGTTATTGCCTTCTTTTATCCTCCTCTGTGGACATCCTTTTAATCATAAGGATGTCGTGAAATAAGGGTATTACGCCAAATGGTGGTATAGCCGCTAAAATACCGTGAATAAGTATATTGCCCTTGCATTCATTGAAAGCTATGAACACCATAAGTATAACAATTGCTAAGTATATCAACATGGACAGTATGTTTATATATAGAAAATATGAGTAGACCACATGGATAAGAATACAGAGACCTAGTACTATTAATATTATGCTCCTCCTAATTTTATTATTCGTGGTACATAAATTAGTATTTGGGGGCAATTAATGATAGAGCTTCTAGGGGTTTTCATCTCGAAAATAAAGCTTTGCAAAATCTTTATACCTATGTACGAGATAACAGTATACGCTAATGCTATCTCTATACTCCAGCTATAGATGAATAATAATAGTGCTTCAAGCAATAGTATTATTTTTTTACTGAAGAATATGGCTCGAAGAATTTCTATAAGTATTAACAGGATTAATAGTAATGTCAAGTAAAGATTATTGATGAGATGCAAAGCCGTTGTAAAAAGCCTAGAAATGCTGAAGGCATGGGCTAAACCTGATGAGAAGATAGAGCAACCTCTTCCACATACCATGTTTATCCAAAATAGAATAAGAATCCCGTAGGCTATCGGATAAAGATGAACTAATACGTAATACTTTTTTCTCTTCATCCTTATACCCAGACATTACTCGTATTGCTTAGATATGTTATATAGTATATCTCTATAAGAAAGAACTTTATAGACTTAGACTCCACATAGTCAGAATTAATGCGACATCAAAGTATTTAAGCTATGCAAATTTATGTTTTTCCAAATGTTTAAGTTATAGGACAATCCAGCTAAAGGCCGTTAAACATCATGTCAGATGCTAATATAACACTAAAGGATATCCCTGAAGATCTCTCTTCATTACTTCATAAAATGGGGTATAGCTCGTTTACTGTAGTTCAGTCAATAGCTATACCTAAGATAATTAAACATGATCTTGATATAGTAGTCGCAGCACCTACTGGTAGCGGAAAAACTGAAGCTGCTGTTGTACCTCTATTATATAAATTAACTAGAGGTTCTATAATTTCTAAGCAGGGTATTAAGATTTTGTACATAACCCCCCTTAGGGCGCTGAACCGTGATATACATAACAGAATTCACAAAATAGCTCGATACTTCGGTTTAACAGCCGAAGTATGGCACGGCGATACTCCATCAAGTACTAGGAAACGAATACTAAGATCACCACCTGATATACTTATAACAACACCTGAAAGTCTACAAATTATATTAGTTAAAGAAGATATCAGGAAAAATATCGAATCACTATACGCTGTTGTAGTGGATGAGGTTCAAGACCTTATATCAAGTGAACGCGGTGCTGAACTTGCTGTAGCACTAGAAAGACTGGACTCTATAATTAATAAACATGCACGTAGAGTCTTGATCTCATCACCTATAGGGGATATCGATGCTGTGGCCAGCTACTTCTTTGCTGGTAGAAGGTACGATGTTGCTTACGCTAAAGGTGTAAAGAAGTATTCTATTGCTGTAACAATTACAGATAAAGAGTACAAGAATGGGGTGTTTGACGTAGAACATGTGTACAACGATGTCTGTAGAGAAATTTCATCTTATGAGTACGGTAAACAAATTCTGGTATTCGCTAACACCAGAACCTCTGCAGAGGAACTAGGGTTTAATCTTACTAAATGCTTAGGCAGGAACATAGCTTTGCACCACGGTTCTTTATCTAGAGATATTAGAGAGGTGGTAGAGGCTATGTTTAAGAGTGGGGATACCCAGGTTGTAGTCGCTACATCAAGTTTAGAGCTAGGAATTGATATTGGCGGTGTGGACTTAGTCATCCAGTATTTATCCCCTAGACAAGCCCTAAAGTTAGTACAACGGGTTGGCAGAGCAGGCCATAAAGAGCACGCTGTATCTAGGGGAATTATAGTAGTACCTCCTCTCGTAATAGAGCTCCTAGAATCTATAGTAATAGCTAGAAGAGCTATACGAGGATTTTTAGAGCCTGTTAAACCTCATAACGAGCCCTTAGACGTCTTAGCTCACCAAGTGATAGGATTAATACTTGAAAGAGGAGAAGCATCCATAGATGAGCTTCTACACATCATCTCGCGCGCTACACCATTAAATACTTTAACGTTATCAAAGTTCGAGAAGATCATAGAGTTCTTAAACTCGCTAGGCTTAATAAAATGCAGCAACAATACATGCAAATCAAGCAAGAAAGGAATGTTGTACTACTTAACAACAAACATGATACCGGATACAGTTCACTATAATGCAAGGTCTATCCTAGATGGAAAGACCCTAGGACTTTTAGATGAGGAGTTTGCACTCTCATGTAACGAAGAAGATGTTGTTGTCTTGGCAGGTAAGTTGTGGAAGGTAATCAACATAGACGTTGAAAAAAGAGAGCTCGTAGTAGCTCCGATAGAATCCTCCGACCTAGCTGTTTTACCTAGATGGGTTGGAGAATTAATCCCTGTACATAGAAATGTTGCTCGAGAGATATGCGCATTCGTTAGACGCTTTTGTAATTGTAAAAATAATTTGTGCCTCGATAACCTTTTCAGTGAATACGGATTCAACGAAACTACTAAACAATTCCTCACAAGCAACAGAGAGAAGCTATGCGAAGTATATCCAAGAGATGATTTTCTCGTTGTTGAGGTGAACAGACTAAGTAACGAAGGTAAAACCATGATGACTTTCTATACATGTTTAGGTTCTAAAGCATCTGAAGCATTTTCTCTTCTCATGAATTACATAGTTAGAGATACCCTTGGTATTTCTTCAGCGTATAAATCGCATCAGCTAGGGACTGTGCTCCTCATCAAC
>JAWAXP010000001.1:10881-178474 GCA_038820005.1 Ignisphaera sp.
ACTGTTATTAATAAAGACGGTATAGGAAAATTAATCAAGAAACTTAGAAGTTTTGCTTATTACCCAGATCGAATTAGAGAAATAATTGAATACGAAGTTAAGAATACATCTATCTTCAAGCATCGTCTAATAGCGGTAGCTAAAAAATTTGGTGTTATAAGTAAAGATGTCGAGGCAAAAGAAGTAAAGAGGATTGTAGAAGGCTTAATGAACATAGATGTTTTAGTGTATGAAGCACTTAGGGAACTTTATACGGAGAAAATCGATATCGATGAAATGCTTAGGTACCTCAAGAATTTGGCTGATAATAGGTTAAAGATAAAGGTGTTTATACGTCAAAGTGTTTCTCCATTCGTAGAGGAGATATCCTCGCTAGGCATGTTAAGAACCTTAGTTAAACAATCTTTAATACCTAAAGACATTTTAATCGAAATAGCGAGACGTAGATTACTTAATAAAGAGGTAAAAGTTTTCTGCACATCTTGTTATCACATATGGAGTTTTACTATATCACAGAGAATTACAGAATGTGAAAACATTTTCTCATGTTTTATTGAATGTCCTCGGTGTAAATCAAGGGCTGTAACTGTAATTGAAAATGAAGAAGAAGTACCTCCCATTAAGAAGGCTTTAAGCAAGATTAAACAAGGTACAAATCACAAATTAAAATTGTTGTCCTTGGAAAAAGAGGTTTTAAATAAGCATAGGAAAATAATGGACTTCGTTATGAGCCACGGTATAGCAGGTATTATAGCTTTACAAGGTGTAGGCGTAGGTATTGAAACTGCGAAACGATTGTTGTCGAAATCGACGGATTTGAATTCGCTGATCATGAACATTTTAGAGCAAGAGAAAATATTCTTGAGAACATCGAAGTACTGGAAGAGATGATGGAGTAGCCATTGCATACTATATTACGTATAGAGTACCTACCTACATCAAAGTTAACACTTTTTATATACCCTACAACTAACTAGGGAACAATGGATGTAATTGCACTAGTAAAAGATTTGATAAACAAAATTGTTATAGTAGCTTGGCTATTATTCCTATTAACGTGGATTATAGGTTGGGCTATAAAAGGGTCTCCTATACCTTCGAGTAAAATTAGGAGAGTTGGACAAGGATTGATAGAAGACGCCGTATGGGGTGCTTTTTGGGTAGCTATAGGTACATCGATATTTTGGCTGATATCATATATATCAATAGCTCTTGGAAATTCTCTTCCTCAACCACCAGTACCACAGCTACCGTAGAACGTTACCGCTGGCAACTCATATGCGTTTGAGTTAGATGAATTATGACTTTCTTGATAGTAGCCTTTTATTTAACTATATTAACGTTTTATCTAGGTGTTCTTATCTATGCACTACCAATACCTATTGCAGGGTTAAAGAGATGGGGTCCTAGGTTAATTAACGATGCATTCTTTACTGCTGTAATTGCCTCGTGTATTGAGCTCATACTTAATTTTGCAGATTATCTAGGTCAAATTCTTGGAAGTAATTGGGATACATTCTTTAGCACTATTAAAGGGTTGTTGATGTTTAGATCTACTACTATAGTTATAGTAAGTTCAATTTCTAGCACAATTTCAAAAGTAATACCGGGTATATCAAGAGTGGTATCTGCGGGATTAAACATACTTACCACTTCATTATACTTTCTAATCTTGATGTATTTCCTAGGCTTGTTGATATACTTCGGTGTTGTAACATTATCTTCGTTTGGTATAGCGTTGATGGCGATACCATTTAGAATTGCTAGGAACGCTGGATCTTTTCTTCTATCTTTTGCAATAGTGTTCTATATAGGGTTACCCCTGTACCCACAATTCTCCATAATATTATCATCACCGTTACCTAGATCCTCTTTAGACCTAGCCTTAGTCTATGGTAATGTACGCAACTTCTTAGGTCGTAGCATAGCTGATGGCTACATAGGTATTAAGGTTGGGGATGAATACGTAGGCCCCGCAAAGCTCGAGCCTAGGGGTAGAGCTGTAGTCTTAATTCCCAAGAAGTATATGGAGGAATACGCTACAGTATACTTTGACGTTGCAGGACATAGATTTTATACGAATATATCCAACGTCATACTGTCAAGTATATGTTTGAAGAGGTTCCACGAACACATCTGTGAAGTAGATGTTGAGGTAAAAGGGCTTCTACACTACAGCAGTGGCTTAGCAATACATATTCATCCTCCACCAGTCAAAGTTGAAGATATTAACATGAACAGCAGTCATATATTAATTACATTGCAGACCGACGTTGAAACTATGCTTTATATTTCTGCTGTAAATGGGTACTCGATAACCAGGGTGTATTTAGACTCTACAAGCTTAGGAAACCCAGATAAATATAAAGCATACGAATGGACATGGTACAACGTACAAGGAGCTACATATACTATCCCTATTCCAAGCGGATATCATATCATGTGTATTGAATACTTCCTCAAATCTTCTGAGAATTTAGAGCCTTCAACTGAGGACTTATACCCAGGAAAAATACTTCAGCAGGATATACCTATGAATCAATTCGTTGACTATTTAGCTGCTACAGTTTACCTCGAGATAACATCATCTATTATATTTATATCGTTACTTCTATCGATAACGTATGGTTTATCAAGGTTATTAGGCGGTACAAGGCGGTTGAGGTTGATACCATGAGCTCATTTAACTTATCGCGGGTAAGGATCGTAATATTTAATATACTAGTTCTAATTATCTACGTATTTATCGTAGTTAAAAATGCAAAAGAATTCCACATACTGGATATAATCCTACTTACGACTATGCCTTTTATCTCATACGTATTCATGAAAAAGTATACCGAAACGTAATGATTAAGGCCTTAATGTTTAGCTCTATTTCTTTTACTTAACATCAATAACCTCAGACTTCATCCACGATATTTTATCGCTGAAACTGTTCAGCGCGTAATCTACCTTCTTTCTTACATCTTCTAGATATACCTGTTGACAATGTATTTTTATATAGAGTAAGTTACCTAAGAAACCCTTCTTAAGTTCATAGCTACATCCATACTCAAGGCATATACCTTCTATAACCTTAACCACCGAGTTCACATCATTTTCTCTACCTACTAAAACAAATACGTTTATGTATCTCTGCCTCTTTGACTCTTCTCGTCCAGTTGAGCTCACGGCCTACCACCTCCATTAAGACTGTTACCATTTAGCTAAATTTATGGTGCAATGCCGTAATTTAAAGATTTTATCAGCACTCGGCAAAGTCATCATATCGTATCAGATTTCGGTAGAGTCATCATGTTTATATATCCAAGATATCCGTACTTTCACATATGTATCTCTAAAATTTGATAGAGTTTATTAAGTTGCTGAACCGTTGTTTTTAGTAAATATAGCAAAACATCGAGGTAAGCATCTATGGGTGGTAGGCAAAAAACATCGCTATTCATAATTAAAGAGAGCGTAAGTAGCTCGAGTAAGCCATCTTCATCGCAGCAACAGAAAAAAGCTAAAAAGTAAGTTGGTGTAAGTAGGTAGAGTCAAGCAAATTTTAAAGCCTGCAACTATATGTTGAACATTAAACCTAGCACTAGTATGGTGTGTTAAGGGTATGGCTCATAGAAAAACTAGCGCACCAAGAAGAGGTAGCTTAGGTGTAAGACCACGTAAGAGAGCTGATAGTATAATCCCTAGAATAAAAAGTTGGCCGGAGATAAACAGTAGTACACCTAAGCTTTTAGCGTTTCTAGGCTACAAGGTGGGGATAACACACGTTATTATGGTTGACGATAGACCTGGTAGTGTTACTGAAGGTAAAGAGATCATAGTACCTGCAACGATAATAGAGACCCCGCCTATGGTTCCTATTGCACTTAGAACATATACATACAATAGCTGGGGCTCTCTTCAAACATTTATCGATGCATGGGTTGAGCCTCCAGAAGACCTTGAACTGAGGAGGGCTTGTTCGACGTATAAGCCTGCAGGTGATATTGATAAACGCATACAGATGATAGAGAACAATTTAGGTAAAATAGCTAGAGTCAGCGTTGTAGTGGGATCTATGCCTAAATTTGCTGGGGGGTTGAGCAAGAAGAAACCAGATCTTTTAGAGGTAAAGATAGGTGGGGGAACCTCTATCGAGGCTATAGTTGATTATGCTGTTAGTATCTTGGGTAAAACAGTAACAGTAGATTCTGTATTTTCTCCTGGGCAATTCGTCGATGTTGTAGGTGTTACCAAAGGTAAAGGATTCCAAGGAGTTATAAAGAGGTTCGGTGTCAAAGAGCTCCCTAAGTGGCATAAGCATAGGAAAGGTAGCAGAAGAATAGGTAGCAGAAGCCCAACGATTGGCGCTATGTCTGAAGTCCCACAAGCAGGTCAAATGGGGTTCCACAGAAGAACTGATTATAACAAGAGAATCCTCGCTATAGGACAGAACGGTGAGGATATTACTCCTAAGGGTGGATGGCCTCACTACGGCATAGTACGCACATGGTATGTAATGCTCCATGGAAGCATCATGGGTCCACCTAAAAGACCTATAATCCTGAGATTGCCTATTAGATCACCTAAGTGGATTCCGCAAAGTCCTCCGACTATTAGGTATATCAGCTTAGATAGCAAAATATCAGGGTGAATTATGACATGATTAAGATATCCGTTGTATACCCTCTAGAGAAGAAGTTTGGTACACTTGTAGATCTAGACGGTAATGTTGTAGATAGAGTTGAGCTACCACTAGTATTCAGCTTACCGGTTAGACTCGATCTTATACGAAGAGCTGTTCACTCAGCTATAACAGCGAGAATACAGCCAAAAGGTAGAGATCCCCTAGCTGGTAAGAGACGTGTCGGCGAATCGTGGGGTATAGGCCACGGGCTTGCGCGATTACCAAGACTCGACAATGGTAGGGCGGTTTTTGCACCTAACGTAAAAGGGGGAAGAAGGCAGTTTGCCCCAACTCCTCTTGAAAGAATACATGAGGAGATAAACCGTAAGGAGATGCGTTTCGCTATTGCTTCGGCTATATCAGCTTTAGCTAACAGGTACTTTATCATGAAGAGGAACTGCGTTGTACCTTCATCAATAGTGGGATTGCCAATAGTGGTTGTTAATAGCGTTGAAAATTTAAGTACAACAAAAGACCTTAGGTCGTTCTTAGTTAAAACCGGTCTTTGGGCTAACATCGAGAGAACTCAAGATAAAGTACGTATAAGAGCTGGTAAAGGTAAAAGACGTGGAAGAAGGTACGTTAAACCGAAGAGTTTACTATTTATAGTTTCTAGCTATGAAACTCCACTGGTTAGAGCTCTTAGAAATTTGCCTGGGGTAGACTATTTAACGCCAACAACGCTAAATATATTGAAGCTAGCTCCTGGAGGTTTACCTGGTAGGCTCAGCGTGATTTCGCTTAAAGCGTTAGAGATGATAGGACAACTATATCAGGTGGAAAAAGCGTGACGCAGGAGTTAGATCTAGCATCTATTATTGTAAATGTTATTGCAACAGAGAAAGCATATCGATTAGCAGAAAAATCCAACTACCTAGTTCTTAAGGTCCAACGCAAAGCTGATAAGTACCAGATTAAGAGCGCTGTTGAAAAACTATACAACGTTAAGGTAGTGAAGGTTAGTACTTTAATTGATAGAGATGGGTATAAGAAAGCTTATGTCAGGTTAGCTTCAGAGTTTAACGCTTTAGATATCCTTGAGAGATTAACGCGCTGATATCCGCTTATAAACCTTTGAGCTAAGGTTATATAGCCGGAGGTTTAATTAAGATGAGTGTGCAACAAAAGCAACAGTTTTGCTGGGAAATACCTGCTGAGTGGCAGAAGTTTAAGTATAGAGGTAAAACTCTTAAGGAATTGCTTGAGATGCCTATGGATGAGCTTGTTAAAATTCTACCAGCTCGAGCAAGAAGAAGCTTACTTAGAGGTTTCACCCCTGCACAGAGGAAGCTGTTAGAGAATATCATTGAAGCTAGGCAGAAGCTTTTAAATGAATGCAAAGAAGTTGTTATTAAGACACATGTAAGGAATATGATTGTTCTACCCATAATGGTTGGTTTAAAGATAGCTGTTCACAACGGCAAGGAATACGTGGTAGCAAAGGTAGTCCCGGAGATGATAGGTCATTATCTAGGGGAATTCGCAACCACAACGAAACAGGTTAAACATGGTGAACCAGGTCTGAGAGCTACAAGGAGCACCCTCTTTGTTGCTCTCAAGTAGGTGGTAGTTTATGGGTAAAAGGATATATGGTCAAAGAATAGGACGTGGATCGTCAACGTTTAGAAGCCCCAGTCATCAGCGGATAGCCCCTATCAAATACCCTGTATCAATGGCTGACACCATCAGAGGAATAGTAGTAGATGTTCTGCACGAACCAGGTCGTAGCGCACCAATAGCTGTTATAAAGCTTGAGAACGGTAGAGAGATATACAATGTAGCTGTTGAAGGTCTTAGAGTTGGTCAGATAATAGAGATAGGACCCAACGCATCGCCTTCTCCGGGGAACATAGTACCGCTTAAGAATATCCCGGAGGGAGCTAAGATATGTAATATCGAGGTAAGGCCAGGTGATGGAGGTAAGCTTGTTAAATCTGGGGGATCCTACGCTATACTGATAGGTAAAACATCTACGTACGCCATAGTGGTTCTACCTAGCGGTAAACAGAAGCAATTACGTATAGACTGTAGAGCTACTGTAGGTGTTGTAGCTGGTGGTGGAAGACTTGAGAAACCTCTGCTAAAAGCAGGTAATGCTTACTATAAGTGGAAGCCTAAAGCAAAGAAATGGCCTAGGGTAAGAGGTGTTGCTATGAATGCTGTTGAGCACCCCCACGGAGGTGGTTCACATCAAAGCGAATCAAAGCCTACGACTGTTTCAAGGAATATGCCACCAGGTCGTAAAGTTGGTCATATATCTGCTAAGAGAACCGGTAGGAAGAGAGGTTCCCGATCGGAATCTCAGTAGGTTTTGTAGAACTTTTTCACAAGGTTTTCTATAGATTCGTAACCTTGTTCAACTAACTCTAGTAGTTTAGCTCTATACTCAAGCTCGGTCTCTACATCGTCTAAGAGCAACCTTTTGCTAAGTCTTTTAACCGTATAGCTATTGTAGATTTGGTCTACTTCTACACCATATATCTCTCTCCATTCATCTGCTACCCTTTCATAAACCCTCCAAACTTTTCTCTCAAGATTTTTACTAGATCGTATACGCGCTATGAAAATCAACAGCGCTGTGTTAAGCGATAACATTACGTATAGGTCTCTTGGAAGTAAATTCCTTATAGCCATCTCGTACTCCTCAGGCGTAGATGCATGAAACGTTGTTGCAGATCCAGAGCCTGAAGCTACTGCTCTTACAAGCGCTGTTATCTCCTTACCCCTAACTTCCCCAACAACAAGTATATCCGGTCTATACCTTAGAGCTGTAAAACATCTTTGGAGTATATCATCCGAATTTTCGCCGAAGAACTGCATGAATCTCGGCCTTAAAGGTAACCTTATCTCCATAACGTCTTGTACGACTATTATCTTCCAGCTGGGATTAGATAGCTGGAGTAATGCGTTTAGAAGCGTTGTTTTACCTGAACCACTTCCGCCAACAATAACGTAGAAGAGTTTTGCGTCGTTGATAAGCCACGTTAGCGCAGCTACATGAGCTGGTATAGCGTTCTTCTTTATTAGGGTTGCTACGTCTATTGGTATCTCTGGTAACCTCCTAATGTTGAAGGTTGGTCCTCTACTAACAGGGTTACCTAGTGTTGCCGCTAATCTTAGATTCTCAGAAATTACCGCATGTACCTCTGGTTTTGCTAGCGATATGCTTCTACCTCCCCTAAGGGATAACCTCTCTACGTAGTTCCTAGCCTCCTCGTCGCTCTCGAATACAATATTCGTTGTAAGAGCCTCAAAAGCTAAGTACACCCTATGAACTACAGTCACCGGCTTCATCCAATCACATAACTCTATATCCTCTACGTTGCAATCTCTAAGAACAACATCTAGGAGACCGAACCCAAAGGAATCCCTCTTTACATAGTACATAAGGGCATTACGGCATCGATCGAACTCCTCCTGTATACCTAAGTCTACAACAACAGCGTTAATTGCTTTCTCTAAGTCTTCTTCAGAAGATAAATCTATTAAAGAGGTGTACAGAGCATCCATAATCTTTGAGTAGATTGCTCTACAGTTATTGTCTACCATAGGCTCTTGAACCAAATACCTTGGAGATCCCTGCTTATCCACACATATAACTACTTCAGCTTCGCCAAGCCTATACCTCTCCAACTCAAAGCTACAAACGTTCTCAATATCAGCTGAGAGGCTCCTAAGCCTAACAATAGGCGAAACCAGGGTATTTACTCCTCTACCCAACAAAGCCCCAAAACTATTTTAAGCAATAAAAAAGGTTAAGAGAGGCAAGCATAGCGCATGGTATAAATATAGGTTCAGCATTTCCGGCTTTCTTCACCTATCAAAAGACCCTCTGCTCATCACAACCCAAAAACTCTAACACCTAGTGAACAGATGATTATAGTAGCCGGGCGGGGATTCGAACCCCGGTCACGGGGGCCAGAGCCCCGCATCCTTGGCCGCTAGACGACCCGGCTTCTAATCTACGTTGCTTAATTAGAGTTTTTTAGTTTTGCTACTTCTTTACCATTAGCTTTACCACGAAAGAAGCTGTTCTCTGCTCTAGATCTTGTAGATTGATCCAAGGTATTCCCGTGTTCCCAGGAGCTATTCTATGAGTAGCTATAGATCTTGAAACCAAAGGTATAGCCAACCCCTAGGTGCTTAGCTCTATACAGCTATAGATACCCTGCTACACCTGATTAAGAATACAAAGAAATATGCGAAACCTAGAAAACAGGAACAGCTTATCATCAGCTATTTTGTTCAGCGATTGTGCTATAAAGTGTTTTTAAGCTTTTTCTTATAATGCATACTGTGTAGGTGCTGATATTGGATTTCATTGGTGTACTAGCTAAGATAGGGCAGGTAATACCTTCAGCGCCTAAGCCTATAAGAAGACCTAGCTTAGGTAGGAGAATACTGTATACAGCGTTAGCTGCTATATCGTTTATACTTTTGACTGCAACACCTCTTTACGGCATAGATCGCGCTGGGTTAACACAGCTTTCACCTATAGTGAGCATAGTCTTGGCTATGAGCTCTGGTACATTAGCTCAGCTGGGTATAGGACCTATAGTTACAGGTGGGCTTATACTACAGATCCTCGTTGGAGCTAAGATACTAGATTTAGACCTATCGAACCCAGAGGATAGGTCTAAGTTTACGCTAGCGACAAAAGGATTAGCAATAATATTAGCTGCAGTAGAAGCAGCTGGGTTTGTTATAAGCGGTATGTACTGGTATATCCCTCAGATAAAACCTCTGTGGATTAAGGCTATAGTGTTTCTCCAGCTTATGTGGGGCGCTATCCTGATAATAACCCTCGATGAAGCACTTCAGAAAGGCTGGGGATTGGGTAGCGGGGTAAGCTTATTCATACTTATAGGCGTAGCGCAAAGGTTCTTTGCAGAACTCCTAGCTGTACACCCGGTATCAGAGGAAATTACTGAACCGCTAGGGCTTATACCCTACATGGTTAACCTAATTCGTGACGGAAACATCAACCTCTACGATATGTTTGTAGGTAGGCTCTTCAGGGGATTACCATCTCTTACAGGCTTAGTAGCAACAATAGTTATGATAGCTGTGATAACCTATTTAAGCGTTGCGCACATAAATATACCGATAACGCTTGCACGCTACGGAGGTATAAGAACTAGAGTACCACTTCAACTAATGTACGTTACAAACATACCTGTACTCTTAACAGCTATACTTATCTCGGATGTGGTTCTAGTTCTAAACCTTATAGAATCATACCTCAGGGTAGATGTATCTGGTATCAGGTTATTCCTATCATCGCCTAGCTTAGCTAGAGTAGTCTACAACCCATTCCCAACGCTAGGGTATATAGCGTTCTTCATGTTGCTATGCATAGGCTTTGGAATACTGTGGATAGAGATAGCAGGATTAAACCCTGAAGCTCAAGCCGAGAACCTAGTTAGATCGGACTTAAACGTACCAGGCATGAGGAGGTCATCGAGAATACTAAGTAGCTACCTAGCTAGGTACATATACCCATTAACTATATTCAGCTCTATAGCTGTAGCAACAATAGCATTAGCAGGCGACCTACTTGGGACTTTCGGCTCAGGTACAGGGTTGCTACTAGCTGTTGGAATACTTTACAACTTCTACCAGATACTAGCCTACGAGAGAACAATAGAGATGTACCCACTACTAAAGAGGTTCATAGGAGAGTAGCCCTTGACCAAAGCCTTCATAGCTTTAGCGTTAGCAATAGCTTTTTCATTGAATAGCCTAACCCTCTACGAAATGATTAAGATACTGAAGAAGTATAAGGTAAAAGGAGGTAGTAGGCTAGATAGGAGCCTCAGAAAAGCCCATGTGAGCAAGAAGAAGCTTGAGATAGCCTCTACACAGGTTAAACGCATTAGAGGGAGGGTTTTTAAGATCACTATGTATCAGTTCTTTATGCCTATGCTCACATTCCTAGCATCGATAGTTGTATACACTCTCGTAACTTCGATGTTGTTTCCTTACGAAAATCCCCTAGTTATCCGCTTAAGCAGGTACTGCATAGCCCCAATACCTATACAGTTCCCAGAAAACAGCAGTAGCTGTGTTATGCAGATTACATGGCTCTTCTTCCTTGTATTCCTCCTCTACCTACCTCTCTTCTCCTACTACTCAAAGAAATACCTAGAAACCTAGCTGGTCAACGCCCAGGGTTTGCAAAGCTTTTAATCTGTTTGCAAACCCAGTAAATAGCTAGAAGGTGAAGGTTATGGTCAGGCCAATGCATAGATCTAGATCCCACAAGAGAATATACAGAAGAACGCCAAGCGGAAGAACAGCCGTTCACCACAAACGTAGGAAGAATACCCCTATGAGGTGTAGTAGATGCGGTGCTATACTAGCAGGTGTACCCATAAAAGACCCCGAGAGAAGAAGCCTGCCAAAAACCGCCAAAAGACCGGAGAGGATGTTCGGCGGCGTTCTTTGTTCAAGGTGCCTAAAAGCCGTTCTCAAAGAAGCAATTAGAGGAGAACTTACAGCAACCATACTTATACAAGGAGCACAGCAAAAAACACAAGAAGTTCTACCACAGGCTTGAACCCTAAACCTTAAGCTTTAACGTAAAGGTTTTAAACACATGGTTTTAGGCATCGAGAGAGCTGTCATAGCTATAGGAGGTCCGGCGGGAAGCGGAAAAACAACTATAGCAAAACTACTCGCTAAAAAATTAAGGCTTAGGCATCTATCCGTAGGCTACTTCTTTAGGAAACTCGCACAGGAAAAAGGTCTTACAATAGAAGAACTTAGCGAAATTGCCCAACAAGATCCCTCCATAGACCGCTACCTAGACTCAATGGCACTAGAAGAAGCTAAAAAAGGAGGAATAGTAATAGACGGACACGCAGCCCCGTGGCTACTAAAAGACGTAGCTCACCTCAGAGTAGCTGTTATAGCAAGCCCTGAGGTAAGATACAGAAGGCTTGCCGAAAGAGATAAGAAAAACATAGAAGAGATCATAAAAGAAACAAAAACCAGAGAAGAAATAGAAAGAAATAGGTACAGAAGATACTACGGAATAGATATAGAGGATTACACAGACTTTGACCTAGTCATAAACACAGAAAGATTCAAACCAGAAGAAGTAGTTGAAATAATAGTTAAAGCGCTAGAGCTAAGAATAAAGCACACAGAATAGATCATTCTTTCGCTCACCGCTACATTTACAAAAATTTAGTATATGAAACCTCTTTAAACAAACCTTATTAACAGCATACACAAACGTTTTAGCCGATGAAGTTGTTTGGCTTTTCGTATGAACTTTTATGAAATTCTCTAGCTAATTTCAATACATTGTAAGGTTTGAATACGTCTACCTTTGCTTAACCTTATCCACTATACTTTTAAGTAATAAGTAATTTGTTATTTTCATCCCCAAATATCTGTGTTTAAGGTATTCCAGCTAACACTTAACAACGTATAGATTCTGTAATTAATTATCGGTAAAGATTATGCGTACTATATTTCTACCTTCCAAAGATCCTAAGTCTTCTACCCCTAGGCCTTAGAGCTTGCACAGCCCAATTCCAATCATCTTTTGTAACAACCTGTGTTAGCGCAACATATACCTTGTCGTTGTCTGAATCCATAGATCCAATAAATGTTGTGAGGATCTGAGGTCCTCTGGAGAGCCTAGTTGAATCTACTATGGATAGCCTATCACTTGATAGTACGTATGCATCGTTATCCGCTATAACAACAGCGTTTACACTTATAGGCGTAGAGGGATCCTGAGATGAGTAGACCTTTACCCCTGGAACCGATGTTGTAGATATTATTAGTTCACCTTCTCTACCGAATTTCGCTACAACATCTCTACTAACAGCATAGATAGAGCCCTCTGGGTTAACGGCTAAACCGGTTATAGACCCCTTGACATCCGGTCTAACAATTTTTATGAGCTCTAGATCCCTGGTTAAGAAGGTTAAGAGCCAGTTCATAGCCCCTTCGCTTCTATCGAATCCACCTACTACAACCCTGTTAGCGATTTTGTTGTAGGCTACAGCGTAGGCTCCCGCTCCCCTCCCCTCTCTATCCGTTGAAAAACTCTTATCCATGGAAAGAGTATCGATCACCACCCTAGCTACATACATAGCTGTAGAACCCTCCGAGGTAAGAGTTGTTCCAACAACATAGATATACCTATCAAGAGCTACAGCTGAGAAAGGCACTAAGTAGGGTTTATCTATATCAACTCTTTTAACTAAGTTTAAATCTTTATCAAACTCAAGTATACTCCAGAATCTCTCCGAAGCACCGAAAGCATATATATGACCTCTTGCAGAGACACAAGAGGTTAGAGATGCTATGGTGTAGCTCTTATCATCAGCCCATTTAGCAAGAGGAACACCATCTCTAACGCTATAAGATTCAATCCTATACCTTTTCTTACCATAGCCGTGGAGCTCATCAAAACCAACAGCGTACACATTACCTTCAGCAAAGCATACACCGTAAACACCATCCCTGTAACCGCTAGCGCTACTCATTCTACTCCACACAATATCCAAAAGCAACACCAACAAATAAAATAAAGACCAGGCTAATATACTTTACAGGAGAAGTTCTATTTAACGAAAACAAGTTCAAACGGTATAAAACCAAGCGCTGTAGCTAAAAACGTAGATACCTGTGCCACAGCTAAAGCAACTGCTACAAACTTAAACTTATAACCCAATACCCTCTGCAACACAAAACATAGATTCAGGTATAGATAAGGAAGAACATTAGCGTAGTACCAATCAATAGGTCCTGCTACTATGTTGAGCATAGAAAGCCAACTAAATAAAACAAACACATTTATGTGGGAATCGCTTTGCTTAACTAAAACCAAGTACGTTGAGTAGAGAAGAACAGGGAACAATAAATACCATAGAAAGGATCCTAAACCAACACCTACAACAACGTAGCCCATATCCATAGAGATGAACGTTTGGTTTACAACGCTATAACCATTAGGAACACCGCTTAAAACTATATGTATATCGCCAACATACCTCCAGAACTCAACCCTAGTCAAAAGCTTAAGAAAACCATTCAAAGCTATGTAAAGAGAAAAACTATGCTTCGTGCAACTGTTTTGGGTTCCATATCTGTTCATAACATGTTGACATGAACAGAAACGCTTATAATCACCCTATACAGCGATATACGTGGAACTAGTTTCGATGAGGGATTGAGAGCCGTTGCGATGCCCTAGATGATGGTTCTCCCCGAGGTACATAAGATGTGGGGTGCCCGGGGTCATCCTAAACACCTCTAAGTCCGATGAGAACCCAAGCGAAGTGCAGGGAAACAAGATGAGGCAATGACATAACTTGATATAAACCTATACCAGAGCTGAACCCCCAAAACATGTAGCTAAACATATCAATGTGGTGCTTAACAACAGCGTATATAAACCAAGAGAAAAATCAGCGACATAGGTTAATAGATAAACAGCTAAAGCAATTAAGAGGTAAACCAAAACACCTCTAAACCTTCTACAACGATAAACGTAGCCAGTACACCAAAGAAATAGGTATAGAGCTAAGCAACAGCTAGACCCATAGAATAGCAGAAAACAAAATTAAATACCTAGCAAGAAGGTTGAACATCTCATGTAAGAGTACCCGAAACGAGAAACTCCAACCTATTCCTCGTCGTACTGTACATGACGGAGCGAGCTAGGGAAGTACATAGTGGGTTACAGCTGAAAGTTTTTTCGCCCTTTAGGATTAGGGATGATATGGCTAGGTTTATAAGCTCTGCTTACATATTAAGAGATATAAAAATATATCCCCGAGCCCCATACTCTATGAATCGTAACACACCTGCTACCGGGCGCAAGGGCTGAACCCGGTGGAAGCTAACTCTAAACCTCCCCAGAACCCTCGCCCTTTAGAGCAGGGAGGAGGTCAGAATTTTCGCCAAGACACTTAGGAAAACACCATAAAAACTGTGAGAAACAAAAAGAAAAAGAACCACAGTAAACAGTTATTAAAAAAACTTAACATAACTAACACTTACTCTACTCCTTATTATGTTTGTCCCTCTTGTGTTTATGTTGTTGATGTTTTTGCTTGTACTGTTGCTGGAATAACATTACCGGCCCTAGTATAGATGTTAACCTTATAATTAGTACCAGCAATAGCATCCACATTTAGATTAATTTCTGCAGTATCCTCAGCACCAGGCGGTATAACCAAGTCATTACCCTGAGCACTAAAAGAGGTAGGTATACTATTATTTAATGCCCCCACTACGTTATCTATTGTTTTTAGTCCTACTACTTCTATTTTGTATATTACTGCGGCAGCAGATCCTTCATTCTTTATATGTAGAATCAACACATCATTATTATTACCAGATTTAACCTGGATGTAGCTGTCTGGGTATATTTTTAGGCTTTCTGTTGCTCCGAATGTTCCCCACCAGCCCATTATCCATCCTATTACTCCTATGGCTATTACAAGGGTTATTGCTACTAGTATTACTACAGCTATGATAGGCTCAATTCCTTTGTATAGCTTGTTCTTCATATGGTGTACACCACCCAATCTATTGAGCGGGGTGCACGGTATATAAGGTTTGCTACTGTGTAGGTGTTAAAGTAGCTGATATGTGTTTATATATTTCGGTAGCTTTGTGCTTTGCTTATAATTTAATTACTTTCTCTAATATGGGGTATAGCGATCCTGATTTTAGGTATAGCCTTATAGTGTAGGTTGTTCCGTATGTGTATTGTTTGTTTAGTTTTATCTGTATTTCTTTTTGTTCACCTGGTTTAATGGTTTTCGCTGGGTTTATGTCTATAGTTTCTATTCCGTGTATTTCTATTTTGTATATTTCTGCTGTTCCTTCTCCTTCGTTTACAGCTACTATTTTTAGCCACCAGCTGTTTTCTTCTTCGTTTTGGTATATGTTTACCTCTTTTATTCTTAGTATCTCTGGTTTCCACATCATTGAGTGGTAGGTTGTTAGTATCCATGATATAATGGCCGCTGCTAAGGATGCTGCTACTGCGAATAGTATTACTGTGGCGAAGAATCTGTTCATGTTATACCCCTATGTATGTGAATGTTATTGTTAGAGCTGCTGTTGTTATTGCTGTAAGTATTGCTGAGTGTATGAATCCCGCTGCCATAGTTGATTGGGATGATTTTCCCGCTATTAACCCCATTATGTATGCGTTCACCATACTTCCTATGGATAGAACTGTGATTAGCGGTGTTGCTACTGTTATAGGTATCCTGGCTATAGATAGAAGCATGTATAGGATTATCATCGGTATAGATGCTAAGAGTATTGCCCCGAAATAAGGTAGAAACGCCTGGGATCTCATCCTTCTCCTTGTCTCCTCCTCGAGCTCGCTCAACGTTTGAGTAAACCTAGCTAGTACATCTATAACCTCGGGGGAACCACCGCCAACAAGCGTTGAATCGGTTAAGAACCTGAAAGACGCTATAACGAACCACTCTTTAATTCCTCTAAGCGCTTTCCTAAGCGCTTCCTCAAGGCTGAACCCGATGGAGAGCGATGTAGCTGCTTTTTCTACAACAGGTGTTAAATTCCTGTAGTTTCTAGATGATACAAGTACTATGCATTTCTCTGGGCTTAACCCAGTTTTCCTAATCTCGCTAACATCCCTCAGGAAATCAGCTACTGATCTAACTAAACCTCTATGCGTTTTAACTATAGATCTATACCTCATAGCTGGAGGTACAGATGCTGTTATAAATGCTGCTGCAATAGCGTAAACAAAGGATTTAACTTCTTTCGGCCCTATTACACCGCTTAGTACATTGGTTCCACCTGTAGCTATTAGGACTGCTATGAACGCTACTACCGATATTGGTAGCCACGTGAAGAGGGTAAGGTAAACCTCGTTGTACCTAATAGGTGTTCTAGGCTGGTTTAAGTGTATAGCCCATGCTATAGCGAAACCCATGAGGGGTAAAACGAAGAAGTTGTAGAAAGCAGGAAACGTAACGTCTATGTTTATAGATGCAAACCCCTCTGGTGTTCTAGCCATTTGTGCAGCTGATATAGCTGTGTTCACTACGAAGAAAACGAATAAGGTTATAGAGACGACTACGCCGAATATAACGTATAGCTCTAGGAATGTCGCCAACTTACCGAGGATGTTCCTAACCTCGTTCATTCTTGTTTCGAATAACTCTCTAGTTCTAATCTCTAGGTAATGCAAAACATCTCCGCCGCTTCTCAGGGTAGTTGTGTAACCTAGCATTATATCTCTAAATTTTGTGCTTGGGTGATCTGATGCCACCTTCTCTAACGCTGTTATAGGGTCGTCGCCGAACATCTTAACCCTAGTGACAACCCTCTGGGCCTCTCTCCTAATAGCCTTGAATATCTTTAGCTGACTAACCCTCTCAATAACCTTTTCAAGGCCATAGCCTCCTCTAACCATAGTAGCTACGTAGGCCATGAAGAAGGGTAGCTCGTTTTCTGTTTCTATTCTTCTCAAAGTTACAACTGTGTAGGGATATGCAAGCCTGATAATAAGCATTACTATCGGTATAATAACACATATCATAACCCCTATCACAAGCTGGATAATACTTAGCTTAACTGTAAACAATGTTGTTACAAATCCGAGAACCACGAAGAGCACCGATAGAAAAACCATGGCTATGGTTTCTGCACCGTACTTAATTGGGTGGATGTGTAGCCCAGCTCTAGAGAATAGCTTTTCGAACTCGAATATTTTAGCAAGAGCTCTACCTGGGGACTCGAAGAATGATAGAGAAAAAGCTGTGAAAACATCCTTGAATGTTATAACAGTTCGTCTAGCGGGTCTTCGAAGCGTTGTCCGCGGTGTTATTTTCTTCTTCTCTTTCTCTTCTTTCCTTCTTTTAAAGAACCTTAGATTCACTCTAGCCCAACCTCTTTTAGAACAGACTTAGGTTCTACATAGTATCGGTAGACATACGTTGATACTGATCTATAATCGCTTAAACCTTTCTTAGCTAACCAGATTAGAACTTGTTTCCTTTTTTCTACTTCGTCTATCAACTCGTTCCTTGATAACCCTGTTAATTCGCTTACCCTATCCACCACTATGCTTCTGCTGAGATCTATGGTGAATGCATCCTCAGCTGGGTTCCATTTAGCTACCTCTAAGTAGTTTTCGTAGTCTTTTACTTCCCAGACATTCGTTATTCTTCTAGCTGGTCTCGGTCTACCTTTTTCATCTCTTATCTGAACCCTTCTTATGACCATGGCTATGTTTACCAAGGGAATGTAGGAGGGCGGTATATTCATTGGCGGCGAAGTAAGCCTCTTTGCAGCTGCATCTACGTTTTCCGCGTGGAGAGTTGTCATACCGCTGTGCCCTGTGGCTATAGCTTGGAACAACACGTAGGCTTCTTCACCTCTAACCTCTCCAACAACTATGACGTCCGGCCTATACCTAAGCGATAGCTTTACCAAGTGAAACAGCGATACTTCTCCAACACCGCTACCGATATACGATGGCCTTGATACTAGCTGCACCCAGTTCTCGTGGGGTAGCCTAAGCTCTGGTGTATCCTCTATGGTTACAATCTTGTAGGTAGGTCTGAGGAGAGTTGCTAAAGCGTTTAGCGTCGATGTTTTACCTGCACCGGTTACACCGAGAATCAACGTAGTCATCTTGTAGTCCATAGCCAACCAGAAGTACGCCGCTATATCCGGTGAAATCGTTTTGTAGTTTATCATATCAACTATTGTTAGAGGTGATTCGCTGAATTTCCTTATCGTGAAGGTGGAGCCAGCTGTTGATACTTCTTTCCTAAAAGTTGCTGCAAGTCTATGCCCCCCGGGTAGTATAGCGTCTAGGATTGGGTATGCAACAGATATGTGTTTACCAGCCATATGCGTAAGTTTGAGGATATACTCGTCTAGTTCCTCCTCGGATAAGAACTCTATGTTAGTTGGTAGCGATTCGTATTTTCTGTGCCAAACATATACAGGTTTCTTTGGACCGTTGCATGATATATCCTCGATATGCCTATCCTTAAATATAGGGTCTAGAATACCGTAGCCTATAATATCCCTATCGACATAGTACATGATCTTACTCCACGAAAGCCCCGGCGTCCTCGTGAACCTTATCTGGAACTCCTTCATAATCCTCCTAGCTAACCTCCTTATCTCGTTAGCAACATCAACCTCCAATTTTACTACAGGTTTCAACTCCCACACTATATGATCTCTTATCTCTTTGTATATCTTTTCCTCCTCTGGTGTTAGCGAAACCTCTTGTACTTCGTAAATAAGCTTACCTTCAGGGTCTTCAACGATGTTTATATATGCGTAAGGCTCGTAGATAGGGTAAGTATCCATAACTTTGTAGCCGGGTTTAATGCTGTATAGCTTATGTAGATACCGGGATTCCGATGTAGGTAACTGCTTAGATTCCTCCTCAACGTTATCCAAATGCTCCTCCTTCACTTTCTTGTTCTTCTTAAGCTTCCCTAAAAAACCTCCAAGTTTCATTGAACGCTTAGCATCTTTGCTTTTATTACTCACTATTATCATTCCCCTCTATACACCTAAAAGATTTCGCGGAGAAAATTTAAATAATTTTCGAGATACAACAACTAATTAATATTAACCGAAGTATATAAAATCGATCCTTAAATAACATTCTAGTTAAACGTACAAAGAATTTATATGCCGAAACTACTAGATTAATGCTATGATTAGGTAGATGCAAATGAACAGTCAAGGCAAGGCATCATTGATGAGACGTAAAATATACGTAATCTCGTTAACATTTTTATCCATAATCTTAGCGATTTCAACTGTACCAAGTATAGCCTATACCCAATTTGTTGGTCCTAGTGATAGGGTATACGGTTACTACATCGATTTATCAGCTATTGGTGTAACCCCGATGTACGCTAAAACGATCGATAGATCAAGGGTTGTAGTCGTAGGATCTATAGGGGGTGTTTACGGTGCTGCCACAATTGATATCAGTAACCCTTACGTCAACCCTATAGTAGAGGATCTATATCCTATAACGGGTATGCCAACGTGTATGGCTACTGATGGTTTTCCTATTACAAGGATTGCTGTAGGTAGTGATAAAGGAGAGATACTCGTACTTAGAATTGATAGAGGGAGGATCACGAAGCACACATACATTGTTCTAGGAGCCGATTTCTATGTAGATAAAATCTATTTAGTTAGAGATGTATTAGGCAACGTAAGGATACTAGCATTAGTTGTTGAGGATAGATGGCGGGGATACCCATGTATGAACTGCCACGTATACATCCTCGACGAGGAAGCCCAAGGAATACTAAGAATAGGTCCTAGGGTTGGTAATGCAACATGGTGGGGTAAAACATTCGAGGGTAAATACATACAAGATATTACCCCTTTAACTATCTACAATACTGGTGGATTCTACTACGATGCTTCTAACGTTATTATAGCCCATATACCGCAACTAATCACCCTCTCCCTCAACATTACCTACATCAATGCAACCACGGGTGAGTTAAAGGCCCTTCCTAATACACTTGTTGAGGTAAGGTTATTGGTAAAAGAGCTGGGTATGGTTACCGTGTATGGTGTAAACGCTAATCCTTCCGGTGTAGCGCTAATCCCGGTACCGCTAGAGAAATACAAGACCATAGTTGTTAACTTAACCATTAGAGATATTAGGGGAGTAATGCTCTGGAACTATTCCTACACATTAGATCCTAAGCAATTAGAACAAATACTTGCTTTCACGAATGAGATACCCCTACCCCCAGCTATTCTGCCTACCGCTAATGTTGATACTCGTTCAGCAGAGAAACTCTATGGCATACCAGCGTTCTTAAACATGAGGTTAGAGCTCTTCGATTTTGCATCAGCGCCTAGGATGTACGTATATAAAGGTTCAGCAGACTTTACTCTATCACCTTACATCACGGATCTACAATTTATTAAAGGTGGAGCTGAAGCTAGAGCTAAGCTAGTCTATTATAATCCTTCGCCTGGTTTAGTTACATTAACTACTGTTACTTATGGTACTGGGATAACAAGGGTTAACCAGGTAGATGATTACGTTGGTAACGCTAGGATCGTTGATAGCAGTACTTATAACGATGGGAGCTATATATTCGTAGGCTTAGGCGATGGTAGGATAAGGGTATACTTAGCTGAAGGACAGAGTTATAGTCTTAAGTATATCTATCCAATGGGTTCTAGTCTACTTGGTATAATCTCTATACCAGGCGTAGGAGGCTATACCTACGTAGCTATTTCGTACGGCGGTATCCAAGTACTCTCAGTTGAACCATATCCAATACCGATATACAGAGTTCTAACACAGTTATATCTATCAATACCTGGCTATGTCCACGGCGATGCTTTAGCGGACCTCTCGACCATCATCTTAGCAAGTTCATCAAGTTTAATCGTTGTTAAGAACAGCAATATAGCTGTAAGCAATAGAGCTACATTGTTCTTAAGCGATTTTATTGCTAGAGATGTTGAACTTGTTGTTAATTTGCCTGGAAATGAAAAAATCGATGGCACCATAGTTAAGTTTAGGTATCCTAACGGTGTTGTAGAATATAGTTTAGTTAACACTACCTTGAGGTTAAAGAATATAATCCCTGATATGGTTTACTCGATAGATATAATCCCAGCGAAGCCTTATATATACTCAAGTTCCATAACGTTCACCTTAAGCGGTAACGCCTTAAAGATTTTGAGAATAACAAATGCTTCATCAGTTACAGAAGCAATATGCTGTAAACTCTCGGTAAACATGGTATATAAGGAGTACGAAGTTATGTTGAGTATCTACGATGAGTCTACGAGTTCTAAGTTAATTGCTCCTATCGATATATATATAGATGGTAAACTTGTAGAATCTACATCTACAATGAATTATTATAGGTTCCTACTTCTCTACGGGGAGCATAGAATATCGGTAACCCCCTCAAGAGGTTATGAAGGTGCTTATAAACCTTACAACACAACAATCCTTGTGCAGGATAGGACAGAGGTATCTATTACTCTCGAAAGGATGAGGTACAACGTAAAAATTAAGGTAGTAGACGAGCTTACAAAGAACCTACCTTTAGCTTCGGTACAGGTGCAGATTGCAGATACCATATACATAGCTGAGCCAAATAGGTATGAACTTAATGTAACCCTACCCTACGGTAACTATACGGTTCGATTAAGACCTCTTGAAGGTGTTTACGAGGCTAGCGATTTTACAGTTTCTATACCTAGAATCACAAGTTATACATTTACTCTAACCAGGGTTAGATATAGAGTTGAATTAATACCAAGGGACCCCTACTCGATAACATTGATAGCGCCTATAGATGTATACATCAACGGTACACTAATCAAAACTAATACAACCGACCCCTTCCTTAACGTAACGCTACCATATGGATGGTGGCTTATTAGGGTAGCCCCTGTTAAAGGATTTGAAAAAATTTACTCAGAAACTGAGCTAGCCTTACATGTTAATACCAACCTCAGGCATGAAATCGAAATCCGGAGGATTATGTATAGTATAACATTAAATGTTGTTGATATATTTGGAAAAATAGTATCGCCAGTAGATATCAACATTAAGGGTCCTATAACGTTTTCGCAAACAATTGAACCTCCTGGAAAACCTCTATACCTTGTCCTACCCTATGGAGAATACGATGTAGATATAGTACCTTACAATACATCGATATACCTACCGTATAACATGAAATTGCTAGCTGATTCTCCGCGAAGTATCACATTAACTATACAAAGGGTTAAATACAAACTAGGGGTAAACGTTTACGATAGGTTCGGTCTTATAGGTAGATTTGAGCTACGTATAAATGGAACAACTATCGCCAACAACGTCGGTAGATACTCTGAGGCTGAGATCCCCTACGGAACCTACACGGTTCAGCTTACCCCTATGTACGGATTTGACACTATATACCAATCTTCAAGACTTGTAACTATTTCTATAACGAGCAACGTTAATATAACCATCCCGGTAGAAAGGAGGGTCTATAACTTGAAGGTCGTGGTTATGGAGGGTACCACACCTGTAGGGAACGCTATAGTCGATGTATACAACGAAGACATCAATATATTAGTAACATCACTTCCAACAGATCCTAACACAGGTGATATAACTACTAAGCTACCTTACGGAAACTACAGATTAATCGTAAAACATCCCCAGTACAAAGATGCTGTACTAATAATTAGCGTAACCGGTGACACAAACCAAGTTATGTTCCTCGAACCTACGGTAACCACACTAATACTTCGATACCTGCCGATCATAGGGGTATTAGTAGGCGCTAGTTTAGCTGTTTACATAATTACGAAGATCAGAGCTATTATGGCTAAGAGACTTGTAGAAGAAGAAATGTTCTAGATATATGCTAACCAAAAAATTATTTTTATTCTCTATTACTACGTTAATTTAAGTACAACTGTTCGCGGAACATCATCTACATAAACAACGGTAATCTTCGCCCCAACATCTAATCCGCTTAAAACCTCAAGCTCTTTCCTAACAGCTGTTAATAATGTTATCTTGTTATTTATTGCTTCAACAGCTGATTCTAAGGCTGATAGCTCTTGTGATGGAGAGGGATTAACTATGATCCTAATATTCCTTAATTCTACCTCGTTTGTTGGTGTTGATTCGGGAATACCAAGCCTACCTAGTAGACTCCTTAATTTCTTCTCTTGTTCGCTTTTAACTCTTAACTCCTCTAATCGCCTAAGCATTTCACCAAGTCTTCTTCTATACTCCGCCAAAGTATCGTCAACACTCTTCATAAATTCATTTAAGTTAGTAAATTCCTTAATAGTTGCAGCCAATGTATACACCACTTTTATTTTCTAACGCGCAGAAATAAAAATATTTTGGACTGCTTTTTATGTTCTAGATTTGTTACTATTGCTCAATAAATTTCTTACATTCTTTTGTATTATACTAATATTTTAAATTCTACTAACGTATAAAGATCTAATAATCCTTACTTTATTTCCACGTATATCTAATTTTAACCTACGTAGAGATTCTCTAATTCTAACAAACTTAAATATCCCCTAGGATGTTAAAGTCATGACCGTAGTTTTCATGCTCTCCATCGTTACATCTATACAAAAGGATTTTACAGAAGAAACAATAAATACTTGAATAGTCTACGTAATCGTCGTTGATCCGCGGTAATTTATCTGATAGAGTTCATTAGTTTTATTGTCTTCATTAATATTTTTATCTATTTCTGCGAAGATAATTTATGGGTTTATTTAGGGGATTAACTAATGTTTTTAGGTAGTGGTACATTAATAGAAACTGTTGAAGCTAGGGTAAAATCCTTAGAGCGTGTTCTAAAGGATTATATAGCTAAGAAGTTTACTGGGTACGTGGTTCTTCGGAACGATGTGCAAGGAATATACATATCCATAGCTATTGTTGAAGGCCATCTTGCGGCATGTAGATCTATAGAAAGCGGTAGAATGTACGAGGGTGTAGAATGTTGTAGGATTGTTATGAATCACCTTTATGAGCCTGAAGGCGTTATAGAAGTTCAAGATGTTCCTTATAACCTAATTATCCTGGACACAACGATATTCCCATTATCTAAGGTAGAGAGATCGACAACTTTATCCTCTGTACTAGGAGCAGAAGTAGGTATGCCGAGGGTTGTTGCTCCTCCCAGTCCCCCTGTTACACCACCTCCACCAGCAATTATGCCTGCAATACCACCTATACGTAAAGAAGAGGTTAAGGTAGAGGAAATCGGCGTAGAGAAACCTAAAGAAGAACTACCTCCACCGCAACCAACTACACCACCTCCTTCTGTTGTAGTACCTCCTCCTCCAGCTCCACCTGCGCCAGAGAAACTAGCTGAAATTTCTATATCCAAGGAGTGCATAGACCCGGTAACGCTGTACATGGTGATTAAGTCTGGGCAACTCCTAGAGTCGTTGACAACCCCCTTACTGTTTAAGGAGTTAATAGAGAAGGTTAGGAATATTATCAACGAAAAGAAACCTGGTTATATATACTTAAGTAGTGAACTCGAGAAGGCTACACTGAAGTTGATATACGACTCGCAGAGCAATAACATAAGCATAGAGATTGAGAAAGAAGGTGCAACTATATGCGGTGATAATGCTAGGAAAGAATTAGAGAACAAGCTTATATCAAACATAAAAATATGGTATGTTGTTTAAAGATTAAGCTAAGCATATTTGTTTTAAGATTGATAAACCACGTTTATTACTAGGTTTTTATGATAAAGTTTGTAGTTATCGACTTGAGTTGTTCTTATTTAACCCCGTTCTTTTAAATGAATACCTCTCAACCTGATAAACTGGGATGGGACTCTATGCAGTATAAATCAATAAAATTAATAGAGCAACAGTTGGTAGAGGTTATAGAGCGCGGTTTAGATAAAGCTAACATACTGAGAAGCTATGGTTTCAGCAAGGAAGCTGATGAGGAGATAATATCGAACATACTTACAGCTATTATTCTAATACGGGCTTACTGCTTATACTCGTATATCGATGAAGAGAGGTGCATAGCTTTAGAACAAACGTTACTACCACTCTATGCTACGTTTGTTACTGTATACAAAGTTGGTGTTGATTCCAGGTTCTTAGATCAGATCAGCGCTTTGCTAAGCCATGGAGTACAGCAAAGTAAAGCCGAAGACATAGCTTATGAGGTTGGCGTTGCTTAGTTTAGCTTATTTTCTTAAACAGTATTGGCGATTCCTTAACTACGTATTTATCGATGAACCCTACATTAAGTTGCTCTAAACCTTTTCCAATATCTATGTTTAGCATGGTGAAGAGCTTCTCTATGGTTTTAGGCATTACTGGGTACAGAAGAAGCGAGGTGATTCTTATTGCCTCAAGGGATGTGTATATTGTTTGCCTTGGGTTAGAGGATCTCCAAGGCTCTTTTCTGTTGAGGTATGCGTTTGCTTCATGAGATATCTCGAGGGCATATTTAACGGCTTCAGCTATCTTCAGCTCGCTGTAGCTTTCAACAGCTTTACTCCTTAATTCAGCTACTATCTTTGCGAATTCCGCATCTATGTCTTTCTCTACTATACCTTCTAGGAGTTTCTGAGCTAATATTGTTACACGTCTTACCAAGTTACCATAGTTATTGACCAGATCATTGGTATATATTTCATCGTATATTTCCCACGAAACCTCACTATCTTTGTCGTAATTAGCTATCCTAGCAACAATGAATCTTACAACCTCAGGATTCTTGTACCGTTCAACCACGTCATCTATCGATATAACGTTACCTAGGGATTTACCCATCTTCTGACCTTTAACCGTTAGGTACGCATGGACAACTAATTTCTTTGGTGGTGGTAGATCGAGCATTGCTAAAAGAGAAAACCATACAGCTGTATGAAACCAGAGAATATCTTTACCTATGAATTGAATAGCGTTTCCCCAGAAGTTCTCTAACTTATTTAAATCCTTGGGATAGCCTAAACTTGATAAGTAGTTTAGTAAAGCATCAATCCATACGTATACTGTATAGTTCGTATCGAAAGGTAGATCAATTCCCCAGCTAACCCTTGACCTCGGCCTTGATACCGCTAAATCTTGTAATCCCTCAGCATATACTTTATTTAGAACTTCTAAAGCATAATGCTTTGGATATATCACATTACCATCCTTTAACATTTTCACCATATAGTCCTCGAACTGGGAGAGCTTTAAGAAGTATGCTTCTTCGTCTATGAATTCCAGCGGTTTCTTATGGATTGGACAAGCAGGAGTTCCTTCTACAACCTCATACTCTTTTTCGCTATAGTATTTTTCGCATCCTGCACAGTACCAACCTTTGTAAACCCCTTTGTATATGTACCCTTTGTCGTAAAGTTTACTTAAAACATGTTTAACAGCTTCTTCATGATCTTTATCTGTAGTCCTAATAAACCTACTGTAATCTATGTTGAGTAGCCTCCAGTACTCCTTAAATATACCAACCATTTCGTCTACAAACTGCTTTGGGCTTAAACCTCGTTTCTCTGCTTCTCTTTGAAGTTTCAACCCATGTTCATCTGTCCCCGTTAATAAAAACGTTTCACAACCCATTAGCTTATACCAACGCGCAACTATATCCGCTAAAATAGTAGTATATGCATGCCCTAGATGGGGTTTATCGTTTGGATAGTATATAGGGGTAGTTATATAGATGCTACAACCATCATGCATGGTTAAACTCACCTTGCTACCTTTATTAACTCAATATACATGTAGGTCTAGACCTTAAAATGCTTTTACAATATTTCGTAGACATTGTATTTTCCTCTTAAGCTCCTTAAAGCCTCCTCAGCTATTCTTGGTCAATTTATGCGCTAAAGATAAGTTGAAAAGTTTAATATCTTGAGTAGTTAGTGACGCAGTATTGGATTAGGTGTAATTATACATGTACATTAAGAAGATTGCATCTATTGGGCCTTCGTCGGCTAAATACGAAGTAATTAAAGCTATGGCGGAGATAGGTATTGATGGTTTTAGGATCAACTTTGCTCACGGTTCTCCCGAAGAGTGGAAACAATATGTAGAGTACGTTAGGAGAACTGAAGCCGAGCTAAATAAACCTCTGACCATTATGGGCGATATCTCAGGGCCTTCGATAAGAATAGGGGAAGTTAAGGAGGCTATAATGGTGAAAAAAGGGGATATCATAAGGTTTGTTCTCGGAGTTACATCCGATGGGGACTCTAAATCTGTACCTGTACCCATCAAGAAGTTTTTCGAGATTGTTGATATAGGGGACACCATAGTTATGGACGATGGTAAGTCAAGGCTCCAAATAATTGATAGAGGGTCAGGTTATGTTGAGGCTGTAGCACTTACGGATTCGGTGATAAAGTCAAGGAAGACCTTAACTATATCTGGGAAAGAGTTAGATCTACCTATTCTAAGCGAAAGAGATAAAACATGCATAAAGTTCGCAGTAGAGAACGATTTCGACTACATAGGCTTAAGCTATGTAAGGAGCTCGGAGGACATAGAAGGTGTTAAAGAAGTACTAAAGAGGTATGGAGGTTGTAACTTAGGTATAATTGCTAAAATTGAAACAAGAAGCGCTTTAAAGAACTTGAACAGCATAATAGATGTCAGCGATGTGGTTCTTGTTGCCCGAGGAGACCTTGGCATGAATTTTGGACTTGAGGAGATACATAACCTCCAGAGGTATATAGTGGATAAATGTTTAGAGATGAGAACCCCTGTCATAATTGCTACACAGCTACTAGAATCAATGATTGAGAGCCCTGTTCCCACAAGAGCAGAAGTTGTAGATGTTACTGTAGCAGCAGAGATGGGTGTAGATGCCCTTATGCTTACAGGTGAAACATCTGTAGGTAAGTACCCTATTGAAGCTGTACAATGGCTGAAGCGTATAGTAGATCACGCTGAAGCTAACGTAGGTAGATTCGTAGATAAGGTAATTGCTAAGGCTAGAGGTAAACTTGAAGATATAAGGGATAAATTTGCTAAAGGGGTTCTAGAGCTAGCCGAAGACCTTGGAGCTAAACTACTGATATTTAGTATGTATGGGAATACTGCGCGGAGAATTGCAGTACTAAAACCTAAGGTGCAGGTATACGTTGGATCATCCGATATCCGTGTACTTAGGAAGCTATCGATATTGTGGGGCTTACGTTTAATGCATGTCGAAGCTAAGGTATATGAAGAAGGTTTGCAGAAAGCCCTTGAGAAAGCGATCGAGTTAAACTATGTAAGCTATGGAGAACTAGCTGTGCTAACCTATGGTCTTAGAGAGTCTAAGCAACACATAGAAATTTTGAGAGTAGAGCTTTAAGATAGAGCTATTCGCCAGCTTCGACAACGTTGAGCATCTCTTTTTCGGATAATCTTGTAACCTTTAGATACTTATAGCTAACCTCCCTAAGGTCGCTGTTTTCGCCCATAATCATAACAGATACCAACCTTACTTTAGCGTAAGCCAGTGATTTCCTTACTAAGCTTTTAGCTATTCTATCCTCTCCATCGGTTATGATTATCAAGTCGCTTAATTCCCTAGATCTGATCTTTATTACATCGTTACACGCTGTTATAATAGACTTAGATATATCTGTGCCACCGCCATTCCTTATAGAGGCTATGTACTCAATAACCTTCAGAACCTCAGATGGTTTAGCATTTACTCTAACCCTCATTAACTTGTAAGGTTCTGAATCAAAAAACCTTATGTAGAACGGCCTTCTTTCACTTCTACACCTCATAAATAGAGCAAGAGCTGTAGCTTTAGCCCACAGGATCTTATTCCCATCCATACTCCCAGACTTGTCTAGGAGCACATATATAGGTCCCATAGACATGTAAAGAACCTTATTATATATCAGTAGCTTATTTTCAGCTATCTTCGTGTATAGGTATATGCTTGGGTAGGCAAGTTCGGTAGGAGCTATTCTCTCCACGTCGGAACCTGTCGAGTATCCTTCTATTTCTCCTCTTTGGTACACAAGCTTCCTCTTTCTCATAATGCTTCTAATATCTGGTATACGGGTCAAGAACTTCAGGATATTCTTTATATCTGTATTCTTAACCAACTTCAACGTAGTTGTTACATCTTCATCGAGATCAAGGGTGTGACCAACACCAGCTCTATAGCCTTGAACAAAGTACTGCAACTCTTTAATGGTTTCAGCATATTCTGTGGTCTTCTTCAATGCATTTTTAACACTACTTCTTAGATCCCTGGACTTATTCCCTTCACCTTCTCCTTCCTCCTTGGGTTGCTCTTGAGGTCTTCCACTTGATTTACCTGCACCTAGCTGACCCCTTCTCTCCTCCTCAGTTTTAAGCTCCTCAAGAAAATTAAATAGGAATAGAGTTCCAATAGCAACAGATGCAAAAGCATCTGCAACAGTATAATACCTTAATTTCCTAAACTCGTAATCGTTTAACGCTGTCTTAATTACTTCGTAGTGATCAGTACTAGCGATGCTAACTCTATCAAGTTCTTCGAGTACAGGTAGAGGTAGATAAAGGGAGTAATAAACATCTACGGCTAACTCTAGCTGGACTTCAGACTGAGAAGTAAGCTTCTTAAGGTTATCTACTATCTTCTGCCCTCTATACCTTACAACAGGATCCCGGTAATCTATGTTCTTTAGTACTCCTGGCATTATCTACCCTATCTACCTTCTATTTTCTGTTTAATTTTCGATAAAATCTCATTTATATCGTCCACAACTTCGGCGACCTTTCTATGAACTTTTTCGTCGTTGGTTTCCCTAGCCATAGCTAATACTCTATCCCTAGTAGATTCAAGATCTCTATAGATTTCGAGCAATCTATATTCAACAAATCTTGAGGTTATGTTAGGGAACGATAGTATATAATTGTACACCTCTTTTACATTGCGTTGAATTTCCTCCAATTCTTTAAGGTATTTGTATGCTGTTTTAAGTTCTTCCGATAGTATTACATTAATACGCTCAAAATCGTCAAGGTCGTGGGGTGCTATGAATTTCAACGTCAACAAATCTTCCTCTGAGGTAGCAAGCCTTCCATTGAGTACTGCATGAGACGCTATTACTTTTAAGGCTTTGCCTTTTCTTCTATCAGTTAAATGTATATTTTTAGACTCAAAGATCGAGAAGATCTTTAGCAGCTTATTTTCTATGGGTGTAAAGTCTACTTCAAATATTATTCTATGAAGTTCCTCTAGCGTAGACCTATCAATTTTTATACTAGGTTCTCCGTAGCCGAACCTTTCTATACTCCAAGCATATTTCAGCAGATCTCTCCACATATCCTCAGAAATAGGTTTTACGCTATGCCTAAGCAGGAACCTATCATATAACGCTTCTAGTTCTGGATCCTCGGGAATCTCATTACTTGCGCCGAATAAGCTCCATAGAGCCACCTCTATCTCGGTGTATCCATCGTAGAAAACCCTCTCGTTCATTATGGTAAGCAAAGTATTGAGTATAGCTGAATTAGCTTTGAAAATTTCATCTAAGAACACTATCTCTGATTCAGGTAATTTATTGGCTGTTATTCTTACATACTTACCCTCCTTCAAAGCATTGATATCGAGAGGTCCGAAAAGCTCGGCGGGCTCTGTATACCTAGTTAAGAGGTATGTAAAGCACCTCATATCGAAAATCTCTGCTACTCTACGTATTAATGCACTCTTAGCTGTTCCGGGCTCACCTATGAGAACCGCATGCTCTTTAGTTAAAAGAGCCAGCAATACAACCTTGGCCTCCTCTTCTCTACCAACAAATGGTTTTGCTAACTCTCCTAGGATTTTTAATGGAAGTCTCAGTAGTTCTCCTCTATCAATAGGTCTTTGAACCACAGACAATTAGACCTCAAACATGTTTTAGCGATTCTAAAATACATCTTTCTAGCAACGCAGTATATATGTTAATGACTCTAAATCGTATATAATATTCTTGTAACAATCATTGTTGAGGCTAACTCCTAGTGGGAGGTGCAAAACCTCGTCATTACATATTATATAAGAGGTTTTCTCATAGATTTCAGTACCCTCATACACAGACTTAGGGATGTACGTCGATGTTATGACTCTGTGAATCGAAGGGAGTACCCTCTGAACCTTTGAAATATCATGGCATTGCTCAAGTCTACGCAGAACCTTATATAATTCCAAAGTTACCTCAAGAGGTAATACTTTTAATGCCAAATCTCGGGTTAAAGTTCTTATACCCAAGTTCAGAATCCTGCGTAACTGAGATGGTTCAGTCATGATGTAGGAGTTCTTAAGTAAAACTACTATATTGTATAGAACATTAAGTAGAGATTCAGCTCCTATAAATTTAATTAATTCTATATCATCTAACGTACTATGGTATATACCATCGTTTAAAGCTTCATAGTAGTTATGCATAGTAATACTAGGAATCCCTAACATTGTAAAAGAAAAGGAGTCATAGAGCATACTATCATGTTCTATACTATCAACATTGATCCCCGATTTAATTAGAAAACCTCTTGCAACAAGATTTGATGTAGAAAACCTAATTCTACCTCTATAAACAACATCTAGATTTAAAACTAAGGGCACCTCTTCCAGGATCCTGTCAGCATTATTCAGAACATGGTGCCTAGAACCTACCAACCAGTAAAACGATGATAACGGATTTGGAAAACCTTCTTCAGCTGTGAAGAACGCTAAAACGATACTACCTCGTGTAACCGAGGATAATGTATTGGTTTTAGCAAAACTTATGAGAGTTGAAACCCCAAGAACATCGTCTACAACACCGCTAAACCAGTGATCGTGATGAGCTGCAAGATATACTGTTCCGCTATCCCTTCCATTTATTTCCGCAATAACATTAAAACCGTAAGATGAACTAAGCCTAGACCTTAAATTTATGCGAATATTTGTTGCCTTCCTGAACCTTAGTCCAACATCTCGCTTAACATGTATTGCGGGTATTAACGGCGGTTTTAGAGTATTATACCGAGAAATTATATCATCTACTGCTACTATCCTACGTAGAGCATTAAGCTTATCTATGAACACAATTGCTATAGGGTTATACTTCCTTAATTTGTAAGCGTGGAAAGCAATGTAGTTAGGATCTTCTACATTTTCTATAACTACTACTCTACCTTCTACACCTTGAACCACTTTATCCACATCATCAAAACTTCCTAAGTATACAAGTCCACCTCTATCAACGACTATATCCGCATAACCTTCATAAGGTGGATGAACAGAACATGCATAGGGAACACCATCAATATAAATTACGCAGAAATCTTCTTCCCATGCAAGAACCTCTACAGGTTCAACACGTACAACATCTACATCGTCTTCAAGGAGCCCCCTTATGTTCTCTACAACCCGTTTTTCTCCAGAATTACCTGCAACTACATCGCTAAAACTAGCTAATTCACTTGCAATCTTAACGGCATTATACACGATATTCATCATAGCTCTTTACCTATTACCTGAACTATACTCCAATTATACTTCGAGATATTGATTAAATACCTATTGCTGAATACCTTTTATTCATGTAGAATTTGTAGAGGAAGTAAATACACAAACATTAAAGTATTTAATACAAGGTAATCAACCTTTAAAATAGTTATCATGCATACAGCAATTGTTTCTCTAAGGATAACCCTATCAACTTCTTGGTATCTCATATCAATACATTCAAGAATAGAATAATTGCTATGAGTTTGCCGCGTAATACCAGCAGAGCTCTAAGATACCTCGAAAATTAATTGATGTAAACAATACAGCTCATATTGAAACTAAGCTGAATAAGTTCTATTTATTTAAAGTAATGAACTACTTCTTTACCTTACGGCAAAATCATAAAGGTTTATAAAAGAACTATATGTGTCTGTAGACGCAGTATATTGTTAAAGGCAATGATAACCATGAATGATGGAAGAAAATCCCTCTATCCTATTATAGTAATAACCTTGATAGTTTTGCAATTCCTATCACTTGTTTCAATAACTTACGCAAAACAAGCATTTATATTAAACGGATACAATTATAAAGCATCCTCTAATACGAATACCATTTATCCTGGAAGTAGGAATGTTGCTCTAACTGTAAATGTTATTTATAATGGCTCATCATCAGCTTATGTCTCGGCTGGCTGTATATCGTTACCAACTGGTTTCTCGATAACCAGAGGCTATAGCGCTTGCTCACCTGCTAAGAAACCGAATGGTTCAACCTGTACCGTTGTCGAACCTAACGATACTATATTATTTGAGTACCGCATAGATGTTGATGGCTCTGTAACTCCTGGCATATATTTAGCTAATATTACTGTTTACTATAAGGTCGGAGGAAGTTCTTACACTGATATTTTAAGCGGTATACAGATCAAGGTATCACAGTATCCCCGAATAAGCATAGAGGTTGTTGACTGGTACTGGAGTCCCGATGCTTATCCTGGTAGTCAAGGTGTGTACCTATATGTAACTCTTAGAAATTCTGGAGATTCCTCTATAATTCAAGCTAATGGTGTTGCACAGCTAATTAGCGAAGTTTTTAATCCAAGCAGTATAAGATTTCAGTTCTCTAACCTTGATAAGAACCAGCTTACAACTATAGTCCTAGGACCTTTATCTATATACTCAATAGCTACGCCAAATATTCAATATCATATTATGTTGAAATTAAATGCCACGATGAGCACCGATGACGGCGTTATCTACTATACTCAAGGATCTACATTTTTCTATGTAATGCTTTCACAAGCACCTACAGTATCCTTAAAGATCGTTGATTACGGTATTGAGAGTTTAAAGCCTGTCCGAGAATTAGTTGGAGGTAGATTCTATTTAATTGTAACAAATATGGACTTTAAAACCATTAGGAGTATGACGGCTTACTTTGTTACTCAGAGTGCTGGAGCGTATTTTCTCAATAAATCAAATTATGCTGTAGTAGATACCCAGAGAAGTCTAGGGTACGGAAATACTTTAACGCTATATAGCCCCCCAATGATCTTCGAAAACATATCAGAAGTAGCAGTACTAGTAAAACTTGTTATGTTCGGTGATAATAATGGTGCAGAATTTTGGAGTGAAAGCCAATATTTGTTCACGGTATTACTACAAGAACCGAGAATAGATCTGAGGATAGCAAGTGTTTACTGGTTATCTAGTGAGGTATACCCAGGTACCGAAGGAGCAACATTAAATATAGTTGTACAAAATTATGATGTTGTTGATGTACGTGATGCCGTAGCTTTACTGCAGCTTTCCCCAGGGTTCTATCCATCAACAATTACCGTATCTGGGTTAACTATTCGAAGTGGTTCAATGACCAGCTTATCGTTTTCAGGAATATCTATACAAACAAGTGTTATTGGAGGTGAATACCCTGTAAAGGTTACTCTAAAAGGTGTTGCTTACGATGCAGCAAGTAATGCGTTCTTTGGTTTTACATCAACGTACACGGTGTCTATTAGGGTGTCTGAGAAACCCATTACAAGATTACTCAATGTCACATCTGTGGGCTGGCGCGAAGGTAAAGCTTATACAACATCTGTTGGTCTGCACGCTTATACATATCTACAAGTTTCTTCGCCAGGTTATAGAATAGAAGGCATCAGAGCTACAGCATATCTACCAAAAGAAATGATTTTCGAAAACGGCAATAGAAGTCTTACAGTGGTTTCGAGTAATGTATACAACTATGGTCAAAACATATACCTGGAATTAGGGTCAATAAACGTTGTATCCGCTGATGAAGGTTTATACCCTATTGTTCTAAGGATAGAAGGACTTGCAACAACGTTGCAAGGTAGTACCTACTGGTTTAGCGAGTACTTCACGGTTCTTCTCCAAGTATTTAAACCGATACTGAATATAACATTAGTTGACTACGGATGGGAAAATCCTTTAACTGGCTCTGAAACCTATGGAGCTTCTATATACATCACCATTCAGTCGCTCTCCATAGACACCATAGAGAGCATTATTGCAAATATCGAGATATTTAACGCGACATTCTTAGGAGGTAGGAGCACGGCTATACAAACGATAAGTATTTCATTGATGTATGGATCAATGCAAACGATTTTATTTAGAGATATAGAGATTTACAATAGTAGCAGCGTAAGCGTTAAACTGTGGTTTTCAGCTATACTAAGTAATGGAAGGAACTCGTACTATAGGGCATGGATAGACTACAGTTTAGCAATAAAAACTGTCAAGAACGTGAACAACACCTTTAGGGTATTAGCCTTGCATACATCGATAGGTAATATCTACTCCCCTTTACTTCCATCGTCGAGAGGGGCCACCATATCCGTAGACATCGTAAATACTAAAACATATCAAATCTCATGGATAAAGCCGGAAATCGTTTTACCAGAGGATTTGAAGCTAAATGAGTTAGGTGGCACGTGCTTAAATGGTGTTGTAGCTAGCGGTACATGTACAATAACTATGAACGTAGATGTAATGCCCGGGGCTAGCCCTGGATCAAGAAATGCTACAGTTTATTTAACGTATTCAACTAGAAGCGGTCAAACCTTTTCGGTATTTCGAGAAAAACTATCGATACCTATAACTATAGCTTCTTACAGCTACTACAGACCCTCCATAGAGCTGATATCAGCTTATTGGGGAGTTCAAACACCTATAAGAGTATTGCCAAATCAGAGAAATACACCATTTACATTGACTGTTACTAATAGAGGCTATTACGCTGTTGAGGGTGTTTACGTATACTCTAGACCTTTAAACAATTCTGTCATAATGATTAAAGAGTCAAGCGAGTGTTCGCCGCTATTAAATTCTGGGGCTATGTGTAGTGTTACTCTGTATGCAGATTTAATTAACGTAGTTTCAAGTGGGCATATAAGGTTTATGGTTAGCGTAAGCTACATGTTCACACAGTTTGGAACTAATATTAACGATGTTCAGCTATTCGAAGTAATGTTACCTGTAGATGAGCCGGCTTCAGGGAAGGGTCTATACATTGTAGATGCTAGCTGGGGGAATAATTGGCCTGTTTATCCGAATACTGAAAATGCCACACTATCGATATCCATCGTAAATAGATGGCCTTACCGAATCTCTGGGTTAGATCTTGAACTAATTCTTCCGCCGGGTTTCAGCTCAAAACATGGTTACCTAGCAAAGACCTACATATCGGGTCCCATAAGCAGTCTCCAGCAATTTTCAGCTTCGTTCCAGGTAAGCGTGGGGGATGTTGAGCCTGGGAAATACCACGTAACGCTTGTTGCTAGGTACATCGTTGAATCTGGAGCACCTGAAATGCTAGCCGTTGAAAAACATAATATAACTATTACTGTGAACGATTTAAGTAAAAGTATTGACCTTATATCTATTCAATGGATTGGTAGGGCACCGCAACCTCCAGAGTACGGAGCTATGCTAATGATCTCTGTTAGGAATAACTACAACCCATCTATGAAGGGGGTTCTACTTGACGTAGTTTTACCAAGAGGATTTACAGCGTCAGAGACCAATACCTCAAGAACTACTGTGCCAGCGTCAAACATAAATATACTGCAGCAAGCTCGTGGACTTCAAGTACCTTTAGACCAGCTACAGTCTCTAGCCTACACGCTTCTACAACAAACAATGTTATCTCCACAGGGCTACTCCTTTGGCTACGGCGATATAATGTACTTCTACTTAAAATTGAATATAGTTGTAAATGAAGTAGGGATCTACGTAGCTAACGCCACTCTAAACTACATTGATCACTGGAACAATGTAAGGAGAATACCGCTAGATATAAACATAAATGTTTTAGGGTCTGCGAAGCTAATTGACGTTATTACGCCAACATCTATTAGAGTTACTAAAGGTGTTGCAACTTTAGATATAGGTATTATTAATACTGGTTCTGCACCGCTATACAATGTGTATGTATACCTTATCCCATACTCATCGATACTCATACCACAGCAAGCCGTGAAATATTTAGACGTTATGTTACCTACAAAAACTGTTAACCTAAGCTACACGCTAATATATAACCCGATATCTGTGACCGCTGGGGGTGGCGTTCAAACATACCTAAGATACATGAGCGCACCATTCTCTTTATCTATAGTTTACCGCGATGTTTACGGTAACACTTGGTTCTTTAACACCTCGCTAGCAATAATAGTAGAGCCTTTCATAGATATCACATTGCTTGACGCCAAGGCGAGATTCGCAAATGGTCTGCTAACTGTTTCTGGAACTATTGCAAACTACGGAATAGCCTCGGCGAGAAGCGTTGTTGCAAGAACTACCTATGGCGATAAATACCAGGAGACCCTGATCGGGGATTTAGATCCTGCTTCGCAATCAGCGTTCAGAATCGAAATGAGACCCGAGAAAGCTGTTAGTGATACTGTTTCATTACAAATACTTTATAGAGATGACTACGGAAGAATCCTTATTGAAAACTACGTAATTCCATTACAAATACAGTCAGTAGAAACGTCAATAGCTACTCAAACACAACAAATAATTCCACTGTATAACCACTACCTAGTAATCTTTATTATAGTTGTATTCCTTGTTGCTATCGGATATATCCTGTATAGGTACATAAAAACCCATGCCAAAGCTCTTGAAACTACTATAGAGAGAATTGAGAGTTAATAGCGGGTTAACTTAATGACTTATATACAATTTATTCTAGATATGTTTAAACTAGCATTTAAAGCTCTTACAGAGAGAAAAACAAGGGCTCTACTAACTATAATAGGTATTGCTATAGGTCCTCTAGCTCTTGTAATGATATCAAGCGTCATAGACGGTTATGGAGAATACGTTATTACTCAAATCGAGGGGCTTGGACAGAACGCTATCGTTCTCTTTCCAGAGTCTGGATATAGGTTTCGTGATAGCGATTTGAACCAAATAAGGTCTTTATCAGGCGTTAAAAGGGTTGAGCCATTCTATTCTATACAAGCTCAGGTAAAAGTAGGTACGCAAACTAGAATCGTATTCGTTTACGCAATACCAATAGACATTATATTTGAAACTATAAGGGGGTTAGAGATGGCGGAAGGATACATTCCCTCCGATGCTGAATACCTAAAAGCTGTTGTAGGTCATAAAATAGCTTTCGATGATAACAATAACCGAGTTTATGAACTCGGCGACGTCATTACATTAACATACATGAGATCAGTAGGCAGTAAAACAGAAATTAGAAGAGCCTCTGTATCTGTTGTAGCTGTTCTCAAAGAATTTGGAGGAGCATTTATTCTTAGCCCTGATACAACAATATTCCTCCCCTTGTCCGGTGGGCAGAGAATCCTAGGTTTAAATGAATGGAGCGGTATTTTTGTACTAGCTGAGAGAAGCGAATATATTCCAACGCTTATTAGAGAGCTACAACAAATCTACGGAAACTCAGCATCAATAATATCATTCCAGAGCATCGCAAACATAGCAAGCTCTATTATCGGTGCAATGAACTTTATATCATTTGCTGCATCACTCTCAGCTTTCGCCGTTGCAATAGCAGGTGTCGCAGCAACAATGATAACATCAGTTATAGAGAGGACTAGAGAGATAGGCGTTTTAAAGGCACTTGGTTTTACAGATACCCAAGTTCTCATAATGATACTGATGGAGAGTATCATTATGAGCCTAGTTGGAGGAATCATAGGGATCTCGTTAGGGGTTATGGGAGCTCATGTATTAGCTTCAAGAGGATTTGAGTTAAGGGCTACTGCTCAAGCTGTAATGGTTGTAAGGGCTGCTCCTAGGGTTAGTATACCCAATATTTCGAGAGCCGTATTCTTAACAGTATTCGTTGGCATTGTTGGAGGTATTTTGCCAGCGTATAGAGCTGCTAAAATACCTCCAGCTGTAGCATTAAGATATGAGTAGTTGGTTGTAATGATTGTAACGAATACAATTGAAGTTAAGTTTGTTATTTTAAACCTAGATTAATATTAATATTAGAGTTTTATACTAAGTTAATAACTATGCTGTATACAGAATGCATTCTTTTTTATTAGATTCGCGTACCCCAGCCATTACCCCATCCCTGATGATATATATTCTGTTCGTACAATTAGCAACCTCTGGGTCGTGGGTTACCACAACAATTGATTTCCCTCCTTTATTTAATTCCATAAAAGTTTGAATAACAACTCTAGCGCTAGATCTATCAAGGTTCCCAGTAGGTTCATCAGCTAGAATAATCTCAGGATCTCCAACAATAGCTCTTGCTATAGCTACTCTCTGTTGCTGACCACCAGAGAGCTGAGTAGGTCTCTTGTAAAGCCAGCTAAGCTCTCCTCCAACCTTTAGCAGAGCTTCCTTAACTATTTCAACTCTTTTACTTTTCGGAATCCCTCGCGCAATCAAAGGCATCTCTATGTTCTCCAACACAGAAAGCCTGTTAATTAAGTTGAAGAACTGAAAAACAAAGCCTATTTTCTGGTTTCTTATCTTAGCTACTTCAGCTGAACTCAACCTTGTTACATCAATACCATCTATAAGTATTTTACCAGACGTTGGTCTATCAAGAAGGCCGATTATATTCAGCAATGTTGTTTTACCGGAACCTGAGGGGCCCATTATAGCCATGAACCCCCCTCTATCTACTTCAAGGTTTACTCCACGAAGACCATAGACCTTGATGGTGCCTACTGTGTATATCTTAACTACGTCTTTAAGGATTATCACCTTCTCCATATGGCTCAACCGGTATCATAGCTAAAAGCTATGTTAAAGATTAATATCCTGTTCGTTAATCGTTTATTTATGGCGAAACAAAGTGCTATATATTACAGCGCCTATTAAGTTTAGAGGTATACTTAAGCATTTAATTCTATACACGATAATGACCTTGGATAAAGCGCACGGTTATGAATTAAGGAGATTCATGGCCGATATGTTTAAGTTACAATATATGCCAAGCAACGGCGTTCTATATCCATTACTGCACGAACTCGAAAATGAGGGTTTACTAACATCTTATACTGATGGTAAACGAAAGGTGTATACCCTTACTAAAAGAGGTATAAAGTATGTCGAACTAAATAAGGAAGAGATAGAAGCAACAGTCAAAAAAATTAAATACGCTTTCGAGCTCTTATCGCAACTTAACATGGATAAACTTATAAACATTCTCCAGGTTATGTGGGCTAAGAACATTGTTCTACCTAATCATATCGTAGAGAACCTAAGGGTTAAAATAACCGAGATACTCGATATCCTAAATAACTTTCTATCAAGTATAGACATGAACCAAAACTCTTAAAAGCGGGCAAAGGTTACCCATTACCAGCTACTCTACAGCATAATAATGGCATCAACTTCGGTTACAAGATCGTAATGCTCTTCAAAGGTGACTAAATATCGTGGATATATCTGTGCTAGGAGCTGGAAGAGAGGTTGGTAGGTCTGCAGTACTGTTAACTTGGGAAGATGAAGAATCAGGAATACTGCTTGACTATGGCATTGCGTTCGACGACCAAGATAGACCAGTCTTTCCTTTGCATGTTGCGCCATCAAGGTTAAAAGTTGTCTTAATAACGCATGCTCACCTCGACCATATTGGTGCTACACCTTTTCTGTATATTTCAGCAAGACCTTTAACTATAGCAACAAGGTTAACGCTGGTAACAGGAAAGCTGATGATAGAGGATATGATTAGGTTATCTGGATACTATATACCATATGAGTACCCAGAGCTTGTCGCAATGCTTGATAACTCTAAGGCTATAGATATCGGAGGAATTGCAGAAATTAACGGAATACAGCTAGAAGCTTTAAATGCTGGACATATACCTGGAAGCTCTATGTATAGAATATTTGTCGAGAACAAAGCTATTCTCTACACAGGAGATGTTAATGCCATTGACACAAGACTAGTAAAGGGGGTTGATCTATCCGGGGTGGGAGCCGATATACTGATTATGGAGTGCACCTATGGGCTCTTTAATCATCCTCCTCGAATTAGAGTTGAAGAAAAATTCGTAGAAACCTTAAAAACAGTATTAGAAGAAGGCGGCAACGTATTGATCCCCTCGTTTTCCTTAGGACGAGCTCAAGAAATATTAGCATTGCTAGCCGAAAAAATGCCTTATGCAAATGTTTACTATGATGGAATGGCTCGAGATATATTGACCATATATCTCGAGCATAGCGAATTCATAAATAGAATAGACTTACTAAAGAGGGCTCATACCATTTTCAATGCTGTCAAAGATTCGCAAACAAGGAAGAAGATATGCGGTGAACCTGGAAATATAATTGTGGCACCTGCTGGTATGCTCAAGGGTGGTCCTGCAGCATATTACGTTAAGAAACTTGGATTTAATTCAAGGAATGCCATAGTATTGGTAAGCTTCCAATCACCTACAACACCTGGTAGAAACTTGCTAGTCAATGGCACGCTAACCGGGGGAGAGACCACTATTAAAGCCAAGGTTTTTTGGTTCGACTTCTCAAGCCACGCAGGTGCAGATGATCTGCTTAATATAGTGAGATCTATTAAAGGTCTTGAAAAAGTAGTGCTTATCCATGGTTCTGAGGACTCTATCTATACCCTTGGGTACAAGGTTAAAGAAGAACTAGGTATAGAGTTCTATGCGCCAGCTAATGGCGAAAAGATAAGGCTTTGAAATCTGAAATAAGTTGTTTAGCACCTAACAACCTCTAAACCGCGTTTGCTAGCTTCATCCTCAATAACATTTCGAATTTCTTTTCGCATCTTCTCTATAACAACTCTTTGGCAGTTGGGGGTTAGATCCATGACCTTTCCGGCTACGATTCTTAGCTCATCTAATGATAGCTCTTTAATTACGTAGTTTGGCACCATATGACCGTAGCACTCGTTTTCTTCGAAAGCTCTTTTTGTGAAGAGTGGTGCATAATGGGTGCCTCCAAATCCTACCGTTGTAATACAGTTGGGTTTCTCGTTTGTTGTTCTATCTATAGCCGAAAGCAAAGCCAACGCTACAACGTTATGAGCGTTGCTATCAGTCCACTCACTTTCGTTGCTACCGAGTTCTACAAAAGTTATAGGCTTACTCACAGATGTTGGTCCATGGTGTGTTACCTCGTAGCATACCTCGTAATCTTTCAATGCATACTCTATACTAAACCTCTGCAACTCCTTTAATGTATACCACATTAAGCCTGGATTTGAGGGGGGTATTTCCCAAGGCTTTCCGCCAGCATCATTCCTCCCCCAAGGGTTTCCAGGCGTATGAGTTGTAAGGCTTGGTTTACCCGATTTAGCGCTATGTCTTGAAATAACCACCATGTACTTAGCGATACCAGATAATTTTTCTAGTACCTCAAGCTCAATAACATCTAGTTCGAAGCCTAGCATAACTATATCCCTATCTTTACACATAAGCGCTTCTCTAAGACCCTCTAAACCTAAGCTCCATGCATCAGCTATATGTTCACATTTCATGAGTTCCGCTATTCTGCTAGCTATGCCTTTTCCTGCAGGGTCGAGTACATAATATGAAATAACTACAATACCCATGGTATTCCCATGTTTTTTATCTGTTTAAATCTTGCTAAGCCTTAAAAAACTACGTAGGTAGTAGAAGGTTAATAAAGTGAATTAAGTTGATAAATAACTTAGAAGCTCGAACAACTTTGCTACTCTTTATCAATATGCTAGGGTTGTCCTCAGCTGATGTAGTTTTTCATAAAGCGTTAAGATCTATCGATAAAGGTCTGTCGTTAACCCATGTATTAGCAGAAGTTCTTTTATACTCTTATCTGGTGGGTAAAGGCTTTGAGTATGCCTCTATAGAGGAGACTATAGGTTTTACTAAATGCGATATCTATGCAAGACAAGGAATTTCCGATATATGTGTAGAAGTTGAAACTAACGTAGTCCCCTTAGAATACATCTTAGAAGGGTACGATTACATTATAGCTAGGCATGTTAAGAAGGTTATACAGACATCGAAAAGTAATATACGTATCACATCTTTTGCTTATCCTTTCGGCGTTATTCCATTGATACCCATAGAGCTCTTGAAAAACCCTGAAGAAAGGTCACGGGAAGAACTAGAGAAATTATTCAATACCGCTAGGAGATTTTTTAACCTCGATATAGAGGATTTTGCCTATCTAAAGAGCATCGTCTTAGGCGATGCTTATCTATACGATGTGGCAACATTGAAAGTTGTTCCTATGCATAGGAATAGCTTAAAGCGCTTAATATCTACCTATAAAGATATATTCAACCGAGAATAGCTAAAGTTAATAGCTTAGAATATTGTATTAATTTCGTATTCTTTCTTATTCATATCGAAAGAAATTACGCTAACTCTACAATGCTTTTTCATAACCGAAACGAACTCACTCTCTATCTTTCCAAGGTTTTTATTCGAAGGATACGGTAAGAACTGTACACCAAACTCGTCTTCGACAACTATGTATTTATCAACTAAGCTATACACTTTTTCGACAAAGCTCTCCATAACAGGCACAACATCCTTGAGCTCCCTCAAAGGCTCTACGCATACCATCTTGGCTATCGCTTCATCTATTTTACTTAATATACATTCTATTCTATATCCTATTTGATACATTGATAGTAGGTCTTCCAGTGTAGGTATAGGTAAAGGTACTGGATGAGTATGCAACATAATTGTATCGCTACACATTTTCCTGTAACCTAGTAAAGATTCTGATGGTATGTATCCGCCCTCGAAAACACCAACATGAATTAGAGTGCCATCGCATAACACATGGGCATCTTCCTTAATAGATTTGGAGGATACTGTTCTTACTCCTTTTAACTTAATGTAGCTTTCAACTTCATCGTTGTACATATCAACTAATTTGAAAACCTCTTCATTGCTAAGAGTTGTAACTCCTTTAGTATCCACGTAGGGTACAGCGTAAGCTACCGAAAGTAGTAATGCTACATTCAATTCATCAATCATTTTAACACCTTACAATAGGTTCTGCTTTACACGAAATTCTTACTTAAAGGTTCTGAAGTTTTTTAACTTTTTGTATTATAGTCTAACCTATTTAATATATAGATAATATGTATCACATAACAAAAACTAAATAAGCATTTTGAATACTAATAATCTAGTGATAATACATTTGATTTAAATTCACCATTAGGTGAACATAAAGCAAAACTATGTTAAGCCCCCTATAAGTTAGTAAAGCTGGGAGTCTAAGCATAGGTGTATAGAATGGTAAAAGCCAAGGTAAGAATAGATGAATCAAAGTGTAACTTATGCAATTTATGCCTAAAATTTTGTCCAACAGGTGTATTCAAGTATGAAAATAGAGGTATTAAGGTTAACAATGAACTGTGTATTGCATGCTATGGGTGTGTTAAACTGTGTCCAACCACAGCTATATCCGTAGAAGTTGCAGGCTATATTGTTATCGATTATGCTAAATACTATTGAGCGTCTTCAGAAGCGCCGACCATCATCACCCATCAGATGGGATTGTATCACATCATTTAAACCTCCTTAGTATCTTTACACACCGTCTTCAGTTTTTCTACAGTAGCGTCAGCTTTATCCATTGGCACAGCATATGTGTATAAATAACGTTTTGTTCTTGCCTTAAGCTTTACTATACCCTTTTTCTCAGCTCTTTTAATTCTACATTCTATAGCATTCTTTGCGATTTCTAAAAATCTGTTTTCATCTAGTATAAAGACAGGCATAATTTTTCCCGCAACCCCTATTTACGTATAGCTTAAAAGTTTTGAATATAAATCGTTAACATCAGAGTCGTTAATAATCTGTTCTTTACCACTTCAAAACGCCCTGTAAAGCTGTAGTTCTTAAGTTAAATACATGTACTTTTTAACGTAGCCTAGAATACCAAAAGTATGGTGTCGAAATGCTAGAACATTATTTGCAGTGGTACCGCTCCACACTAGAAGCTTTCGATTACCCTTTATATAACGTTGTCTACGCCGGTGATGTAGAAAAGATTATTGTAACGGGTATGGGTGGAAGCGGTATTGTTGGCGATATGCTCGCAACCATAGCTTTAGAGTTCAGTAGCTTAGATGTACGTGTCTTTAAGGATTTCTATATACCAAGGAATTTAATTGACTCTAATACCTATGTACTGTCCATAAGTTATTCTGGCAATACTTTAGAAACAATATCGTCTACACTTATTTCTTTAAAAGGCAGAGCTAAGGTCGGCATTATAACATCAGGGGGTAGGTTGCTTGATTTAGCTAAGTCGAAGAATCTACCCTATGCCGTTGTTAGAGGTGGTTTGGCTCCACGGCTAGCATTGCCTATGATGCTCGTTGCTTCAATAAGACTCTTAAGTAGCTGTGGTCTAGAGATCTTATCTTTGCATACGTTGAGGTCATCGATAGAGGTTTTGGGTAAAGTCGATGAGGCTTTGAACTTAGCTAAAAGCATCGCCAGCTTACTTTCGGAATACTTTACTCCAACGATAGTAGCTTCAACAAGGTATCAGGCCCTCGCATTTAGGTTTAAAAATGAATTGAATGAAAATTCTAAAATTCCCGCAAAGATAGAGATCCTCCCAGAACTTTTCCACAACGATATTGTTGGATGGGAAAAATCCAAAATAAAGGATATCGCAATACTGATTAACTCCGACCTAGAGTATGAAAATAAGTTGATTAAGTTCTACGATGATTACCTACAATCCTTAGGCATTAAAACAGCCAACCTTACACTAAGTGGTAATATAGTAGAGCGGTTCCTCTTAGGCTCCCTTATAGCTGGGGTAACTAGTGTTTACGTTGCACAATTCAGGGGCTTAGATCCGTTAGCCACACATAGCATAAATAAGTACAAGAACGTTGTCAAGGCCTTAGAAAACGAGATAGTAGAGCATCTAGAAATTAAGTAATCTTTCAGCTTTAGTGTACTGGGCTCGGAAGATGCCCAGTAACCCAGGTATCACAGCAACTATTTTTGCCCAAGTATTAAGAGACTATGGTATACGTGTTGTAGCTATCGATAAACGTATCTTATTCTATACCCCAACCACATCAAAAAATAGCAGTGAAGATCTTCTTGCATACTTAGCTATATCATTACTTCTGGGAAAAATACAAATATGCATTGATGAGGCACAAGGTACTCCAACAGGTTTCTACAAAGGTATAGTGCTCTTAAGTACTGTTAGAAAAGGTATTTATTCTGATGCCATTATATCGAGAAGAGACATCCCTTGCACAAAAGATGTTACTTTAAGTGTTAGGGAAAAACTGCTTCAGATACTACCTAGAACCCCGGTATTCATTATTGATTTAAGTCTTTGGGAGCTTCATCACGATAAAGAAAAATATAGCTTAATAAAGCAACTCGCTGTCACTATAAATACTATCAGAAAATGGTTAACAGATCTAAACATAGTTTTTGTCTCAGCACCATCAGAAATTAGACAAAGACTTCGAATACTCATACCAAACATTGTAGCTTACTTCAGTTCAGAAGAATTCTATAAATCATTAGATCCTCAGTACACTGTGGTATTGGATCCTTATGCCTCAGACGAGCTAACAGAATACGATGTATATAAGTATAGTTATTTCATTATAGGCGGGGTCGTTGATAGATTGTACCCCAGACCTTATGCAACATACATGATATACAAGCTAAATAGACTTAGCTTTCCTAGGAAAGCTATTAAATTACGGGATTCAATTATAGGTGTCCCTAACGAGCTCAATAAAGTGATTGATCTAATCCTATCCACCAAGTTAATCAATTTAAGCCTTGAAGAATCTATTTTAAGAAATATGGGCGTAGACGATAGATTAATCCGTGTAATGTGCGAGGTGGAGAAGATAATTAAATCCAAGATAAACGTTGACCTGGAATATCTTAAAACCATTGCCAAGTTCTATGGACTTGAAGAAGAGCAATTTCTAAAGGTTATTTCTAAGATTAAGGGCTACGGTGTATTAGGAGGTAATACGTAAGCCCTTATCTTACCTCTAAGATAATCCCTTATAATTGCTCTCGCCGATTCGAGAATATAGGGTTCTTTTTCTTTACCTGCAAACCATCCTCTTATTCTAGCTAAATCATCTAAGATTTTCAGGGGATCTTCACCTTTAATCCCATAGGTTTCCACAAAGGCGTTTTTATTATTTTCAAGTATATACTTAATCAGCTTTGAAGCTAAGGGTATGGGATTATCTATTTTTTCAATTGATTGTTTACGAATTTGAAGCTCTACATCCTCCCCATGCACCGGTATAATGCCTGGAGCATCTATCAAATATATTCCAGGAGCTATTTTGTATGTTTGAATAACCTTTGTATATCCTGGAGAACCAGGATAAGGACTCGTTGGGGCGGAGCTTTTACCTTTTAACGTATTAATAAGCGAAGATTTACCTACCTTTGGGTAGCCGACAACAGCTACTAAGATAGGGGTGGTAATAGTCAACGACTTAATCATTTTTTTGAGTTGCCTCTTAGTATTACTGATTTTGGAAGAGAAGCATAGAGCTGATATACCCTCCGATGAATTAAGGTATTCAACCCAAGCCCTACAAACTTTTGCAGGAACCAGATCACATTTATTTAAAATAATTACAAAATTTTTGCCTTTCTTCTTAACCATCTTCTCAACGGTTTTACATCTCGTAGCAATAGGGTTTCTAGCTTCAACTACCTCTAAAACTAAATCTGCTTCCGAAATTAGCGCATCAAGATCCTTCCATTTAATTAACTTCATGTCCTTATTTACCCTGACTAAAAACCTTTGCTTCTATGGATAACAAGCTTAAATATTCGAATAAGGAAAATAACTTTTGATGATGAACGCGTGGGTATGATTAAGAGATGATTTAGGTCTTGAGTACTGAACCCAGGTTATCCACTAATAGCAGGTTTGACGCTTTTACTCGAAGAGATTCTAATTGAGTTGAGCAAATAGATGCTCTGAAGAAACGTAAAGGGCCTAGATTATTACCGCAACATCAAAGGGCATCTAAGTCGTAGTCTGCATTAACCTAAGTACTTCAAGAGGTTCGGGGGCCCTCCTATGCTTTTCTTTGAATTCTTCTATCTTTGAGTATATTTTTATCCAGACCTTCTTTGCAGCTATACATGTATCTGGAATAATAGGTAACGGTGGTATATTCCGTGGATTACTAATTACTGAGTACTGTACTTCTTCAGATGTAAATGGATACGATAAACAGGCATACGGTTTATATCTATGGATTAAGCACCTCCACTCAACTTGAAATACACATGGGCGTAAGAGATAACAATAGCCACTACTACATTTTATCGCTTTACTTATACTAAGGCTATCAACATTCTTTAGTTCTTCTAAATCAAACGAATACAAAGGTATTTCTGGTCCTGACTTACAGCATGTACCTCCGCATTTCTCGCAATCGTTACCTAGCTCAAGGTCTAAATTCATTACTGTTTGATAAACTATTAAGTAAGCTATCACCTTAAAAGACCGTATCTCAAACCTTGTCAAGAAGTTCAATACCATCTTTAATGCTTCAATGCTACCTTTTAAAGCTTCTTTAGTCAACCTATGTATTTCCAACCTACTTAAATTTGTGAAAGTAGTATTTGATCCCGACATAGTATATATCATCTCGACTTCTCTGAATTTATGGTTGGAGAAATTTATTCATCCAAGCTGTGTCTATAAATAGACAGTCATAGACCTTATGTTAATTTTTGATCTTGTGGTGCCGCGGCCGGGATTTGAACCCGGGTCACGGGCTTTCTCTGCACAGGTCTTCATAGCTCGAGAGGCCCGCATACTTGACCGGGCTATACTACCGCGGCGCCGATTTCCTCTTGTTTATACTACTACTTAAAAGCTTTATACTGGTTAAGCTTAAGCATTCAATTGATCTGAGTATGGCTAGAAAAAATAACAAGGACAAAGTCAGGGTAATAGTCTTAGAGAGAATAAATGTACTCTTCAAATTAGGCATTGTAGCTGTTAGAAGCCGTGATTACAGTATTGCTCGTAGATATGGTGAGCTTATATACAGGATCTCCATGAGATTAAGAGTTAAGATCCCCAGAAATATTAAGAGATGGATATGCAGGAATTGCCGTGTTATCATGGTGCCAGGTTTAAATGCTAAGATTAGAACCCGTAGAGATGGTAGAACACTTAGGATTATAACTCGATGTATGGTATGTGGGTGGATCCATAGATATGAGTTTGTGAAACGTGGGGAAAAATATGGTGAAACTCCAAGAATTAGCAGATAAACTGAGGAAAGAGAAAATAAGGGTTCATAGAGCTGATGTTAGTTTAGGTAAAAAAGGTATTCATATTGGAATCATAAATGAAATTAAGAGGTTACTGAAACTACAAGGTTGCATAAAGATAAGAGTTTTAAGAGGTGCTAGAAACATCGTTACTGAAGCTGATATAGCTAAACTTGCTGCAGAGCTGAATGCTGATATAGTTGATAGGAGAGGATACACATATATTCTTATTTCTAGAAGAATTCTTAAAAACTCGCCGAAGAAAAAAGTGAACAGAACATATACACCTAATAAATCCGGTCAACAATTACAAACCGGGACTCAACCACAAGCTCATAAAAACAACAATAAAGATAACCTCAATTTGGGTAGTTAAGATGGTTACAGTTAGAGATGTGCCAGCCGATAAATTGATTGAAGAGTTAGTACAGTACTTAAAACAAAATGTACCCCAGGTAAGACCACCTCCATGGGCTATTTTCGCGAAAACAGGACCCCATAAAGAAAGGATTCCAGAGAACCCTGATTGGTGGTACTATAGAGCTGCTTCAGTACTTAGGAAACTGTATTTAGCAGAAGAGCCCATGGGTGTAGGAACCTTCAGGGTGATTTACGGGGGTTTGGAAAGGAGAGGATCTGCACCATCGCATTTTAGAAAATGTGGTGGTTCACACATTAGGAGAATACTTCAGCAACTTGAAAGAGCAGGACTTGTGGTCAAAACACAAAAAGGAAGGTTGCTTTCCTCTAGAGGTAGGAGACTTCTAGATACCATAGCTTATAAAGCATTCTCTGAAATAGTTAAAGTAAGACCAGAGCTAGTAAAGTACGGATCGACATCGACTTTAAAACAACTACAACAAGAGGTATAAACAACGAAACTAACTGCATAATTGGCTTTAAAGTTGTACATAATGCTCACAATAAAGCAGTAGGTAGGATTACACATTTAAGCTACTTTATTTTAGCTCTGTATACTAGGGTCCTATCACGAGGTGATGTGAATGTATGCAGAATATGGGGGATATGAAGATGTAGGTAATGAAGAGGTAGACGCCCTACTTGAGAGAAGGTACCGAGAATTATTAGCAAAGAGACAAGAACTTGAAAGAAGACGTTTAGAAAAAGAACTTGAGGAAGCTAGGAGACAGGAGATTCTAAGAACTATCTTGACCCCCGAGGCTAGAGAACGTTTATATAACATAAAATTAGTTAAGCCGGAGATTGCAAAGATTGTAGAAGATAGGCTTATAGCTTTAGCGGTACAAGGTAAAATCACTAGGCCTTTAACCGATGAAGAGCTTAAAGCTATATTGGAAGAGATATACACGAGAACAAGGAGGGAATATAGAATAAGTATACGCGAGAAGTAGTTAAGGTGAAATACTTGGCCCATAATAAGCCATTAGCAAAAAAGCTTAGGCTTATAAACAGAGAGAAAAACAACCAACCTATACCAACGTGGATAACTGTTAGAACTAGGCTTAAGGTTAGAAGACCTTATAGGCTAAGGAATTGGAGGAGAAACAAGCTTAAAGATGTATAAAGCTCTACGTGGTGATATACATGCCACAAGAAAAGAATGAAGGTATATACGTAATACATATGAGGAATATCTTTAGAGCCCGAGGTAAAAGAAACAGAGGACAGAGAGCAATCAAGTACATACGAGCTTTTCTCGTGAGACACCTAGGCGGTAAAGTTGTTCTAGATCCTTCGATAAGCGTTTATATCTATAAGAGAAAAATTGAGAAGCCGCCGAGAATCATAGCCATAAAGTTCGTTAGAATGGATCAAGGGGTCTATAAAGCTTGCCTTGCTCTGCCGGTTAAGAGGTAGAAGGTATATTGATCATTGAGAAAGCCAACTATCATGGCAACCCACATATAGGTATATACATATTTTCAAACGATATAATTTCCTTTATACCAAAAGATTCTGAGCCTAAACTTGAACAAATAGTTTCATCGGTACTCAATGTTTCCGTACACAGAGTTTCGATAGCCGATACGAGCCTTATAAATACCTTCGTTGTTGGCAACAACAAAGGTGTTTTATTACCTCATATAGTAAAAGATTACGAATACAACATAATTAAGCAAGCACTTGAAAGAAACGTAGCTATTGCGAAAACTAAGTATACCGCCCTTGGAAATATATGCCTTGTTAACGATAGAGCTGCCCTTGTTAGCCCTTACGCCTACGAAGACCTTGCTAGGCATATAAGAGATATATTAGAGGTTGAGGTTGTTGAAAAAGGCGCCATAGATGATATACCAACTGTGGGTTCAGCTGCATTTGTAAACAACAAGGGTGGTTTAGTTCATCCAGATGCAAGCGAGGATGATCTCAAGAATTTATCGCAGCTTTTTGGGGTTAAATTCGATGTTGGAACAGTTAACTTCGGAATAGGGTTTATAAAGTCTGGACTAGTTGGTAACTCTAAAGGTTTACTAGTTGGTGAAAGAACAACGGGTCCTGAGATAATGAGAATAAGTAGGGTGTTCGGCGATGAGTAAAGAGATAAAAATATATAGAATAACAGGCTTCATGCTCATAGGTTACGATAGGTACCCTCAGTGGATAAGGTTCACTAAAGAAATACGAGCGCTAAAACTAGAGCATGCACTAGAGAAGCTATACTCTGAGCTTGGGAGTAAACACAAGCTTAAAAGAGCTAACATCAAGATTGTAGATGTTACCGAGATTACCCCCGAGGAGGCTGAGGACAAATCTATCCACGATCTTGATAAATTAACCTATGTGGTGATTAGGTGAGGTCCTTAGATAAAGCTGAAATTGAGCAAAGTGTTCAGAAGCTCTTTCTACAGCTTGATGAGCTAAAAACCGCTATCCAAGCTCTTCAAACTAGATCGCTAGAGCTTACAAATGAAATCCGTGAAATTAGGTTAGCCTATGAAACGCTCACAAATATTCAACAATATGGTCAAGTAGACACAATGGCTTCCCTCGATAGGTATGGCTATGTCTATGTAAGGATTCGCCTAGAAGGTAGTGACAAGGCTATTGTGCGTATAGGAAGAGATCTATATGTAGTAGCACCTGTTGATACAGCTAAGAGCATTCTCCTTAACTTCGAGAAAGATGTAACAGATGAACTTAGAAAAACTGAAGCAGAACTTAAGCAGTTATTAAATATATATTCGCAGATACAGAATAAACTCCAAGAGTATTTAGCTATTTTAGCTAAAGAGGAAGAAAGACCGAGGTAGAGGATATCTTAAGGTGTTATCTAAGCTAAGAGATGTTTTAAAATCTTTTACTCAACGTGTTGCAGACGTCCTTAAATATAGAGAGCTAGGCGAAAACGAGGTAAATGAGTTCTGCGATAAACTATTTTTAGAACTTGTTGAAGCTGACGTAGCTGTCGATGTAGCTCAAACAATAGTAGATATGTTTAAGCAAAAACTACGTGATATCAAGATACCTAGAGGTAAAGATCCTAACGATATCGTATTCGGTATAGCAGAAGAAGTCATATCTTATCTACTTAGCCGAGGTGAAACCAGAGACCTAATTGATGATATTAGAGAAATCCTTGGGAAATCTAGCCCTGTCAAAATAGTTTTCGTTGGAGTTAACGGTGTTGGAAAAACTACAACTATAGCCAAGATCGCTTACAAACTAATAAAGAATTCACTAAAACCGGTAATAGTTGCAGCAGATACTTTCCGTGCAGGCGCCCAAGAACAACTAAAGAAGCATAGTGCTAACCTTGGCATACCATTCATAGGGGGTAAATATGGTGCTGATCCCGCCGCCGTAGCCTACGATGGTGTTAACTATGCGCGTAGGCATGGCTACGATGTTGTTTTAATAGATACTGCTGGTAGAATGCACGTAGATGTAGATCTTATGGACGAGTTAAGAAAAGTTGTACGCGTTGTTAACCCCCACCTAAAGATTTTGATAGTGGATGCTTTAACAGGTAACGATGCTATTGATCAAGCAAAATTATTCGATGAAGCGATAGGAATTGATGGAGTTATTTTAACTAAAATAGACGCAGATGCGAAAGGGGGGGTAGCGCTAAGCGTAATTGTTGGTATAAACAAGCCTATCTATTACCTAGGTGTTGGTCAACGCTATGAAGATTTAGATTCATATAATCGTAAAACAATACTAGAAAGACTTTTTAGGTAGATAGCTTAGGATGAAGATAGCGCTTACAGAGTACAATAAATGATGTAGTTAGGTGAAAAACGTGAGTGCCTCTAAGTTCATCGAGTACTTTAAGGATATTAGGAAGGTGCTGGAATTAGCAGAGAAGCCTGAGGGAAATGAATTCAGGAACATATTCAAAATCATAACCATCGGGTTCATAGTCACAGGAGCTCTTTCATTTGGAATAGTTTTTCTTATAACAATGGTCCTCAACATGTTTGGTGCAGGACTTAGATAAAGGTGTAAAAATGATTTCTCGACCAGAAAACGAATTAACAAAAAACTCTGAAGCTACAAGTGCATCTGTTGTACCAAAGAATACTTTGTTTATTGTAAGAACTACTGCTGGACAAGAGAATAACGTGGCTTTACTGATAGAAACTAGGAGCAAGATTAACAAAATACCTATATACTCAATACTGGCTTTACCTAACCTAAAAGGTTATGTAATTATGGAGACTAGAGGACTTCACAGCGTTTACGAAGCTATCAAAGGGTTAAAGCATATCAAGGGTAAAGTATCTGGAACACTTAGATGGGAAGATCTAGAGTCTATGATTAAGCCTAAACCGCTAATAGAACTGCTTTTTGTAGGAGCCGATGTTGAGATTGTTGCAGGACCTTTTAGAGGTATGAAGGCAAAGATTACATCAATAGATAAAACCCGGAACGAGGTTTCGCTTAGTATTTTAGAGGCAAACTATCCGCTTACTATTACGGTTCCGGTGGACTATATTAGGTTAGCCAAAGGTGAGAAGTAGCTATGGCTAGAATAAAGGTGGTGAAGGCCCAAATCAAAGGTGGAGAAGCTAAGCCTGAACCTCCTCTCGGTCCCGCGTTAACTGATGCAGGTCTTAACGTTGCAGAAGTAATAGATAAAATAAATAGAGTTACTGAGAAATACAAAGGTTTCACTGTAACAGTTAAAGTAATAGTTGATCTAGATGATAAGAGCTACGACTTAGAGGTAGAGCTACCAACTATAACAAGCTTACTCCTAACAACAGCAGGCGCTTCAGATCCTTCGGGAGACCCTATGCATAAGAAAGTAGGTAACATAAGCTTCGAAGATGTGATAAAGGTATCTATCCTAAAGAAGCCTGAACTAACATCTAAAACATTGAAAGCCGCTGTTAAAACTATCCTTGGATCTGCAAGATCTATAGGGCTCACAGTCGATGGAAAAGACCCGAGGGATGTAACCAAGGAAGTCGATCAAGGCTTATATGACGAGATCCTCAAACGTTATGAGTCAGAGTGGCAAAGTAGGTGAAACTTGTGAGCATATCCATTGATGCGCTGAAGCCTAAGATAAAAACAGCTATTGAGCTAGCTATAAAGACAAAAAAACCGTGGAAGTTTACACAAAGCGTAGAACTTATACTAACCTTTAAAGGTATAGATGTAAAGAAAGAACAAGAGTTTAGATTTAGAGATGATGTAGAGCTACCCCATGGACCTGGTAAAGAGCCCGAGATATGTTTAGTTCTAGAAGATGAACTTGCATCACACTATGCAGGGTTAGTACACATGGTTATTCCTAAGAGTAAACTAGACACTATAACCAAGAAAGACGCTAAGAAAATAGCTCAGCAATGCGATTTCGTGCTCGTAAGAGCTACACTAATGGGAGTCACAGGTAGAATTTTAGGGCCTGCAATAGGTCCCCGCGGTAGATCTATTGTTCCTATACCTGTTAACGCAGATGTACAGAACTTTATTACACGTTATAGAAAAATGACGAGACTTAGGTCTAAGGATCAACCTTGGGTTGGATGCAGAATAGGTACAGAGTCAATGATCTTAGATCACCTTGTGGACAATGCTATGCATGTTCTTCACTATGTAGAAGAGAAAATTAAAAGACCTCTAACCCAGGTTGCAAGAATATATGTTAAAACAACAAGTAGCCCAGCTATAGAGGTGTAATATGATGAAGGTTAAGTTTAGAAAACAACTAGAGGTTCTTACTAAAGTACATAAACTTTCGAAGGAGAAACCTGGAGAAGAACAGGTAAGATCTTCTATAGATAAGAAAAGAATTATTATCGAGGAAACTAAGAAACTCCTCAAAGAATACAGGACTGTAGTAATCCTTGACAACGCAAATACTCCTTCAAAGCTCTATAGATACATAAGACAAAGGTACAGCGATATCTTCTACATTAAGATGATTAAAAACACGTTACTGCTTAAGGCCATGGAGGAACTTGGTATATCAAATACAGATGAAATAGCTAAGTACTTGAAGGGATCCTGTATGGTTATATTCACAAATGTGAATTCCTTCGAAGCAAAACTTGTTCTAGATAAAATATCTGTTCCGTACAGGATAAAGCCTGGCGAAAAAATAGAGCACGAAATTGTTATACCGCCTATAAGAACAGAGTTGAAGCCTGGCCCCGTTATGAGCCTCTTTGGCAGACTTAAGATACCTATCCAGGTTAGAGACGGTGTTATCTGGATTGCAAGAGAATCAACTATAGCTAGACCAGGTGATGTAGTAACACCCGAACTCGTCTCAGTATTCGAGAAACTAGGTATAGAACCTAAGCTCTTAAAACCTAATGTTAAGGTTGCATACGAGGAAGGTCTTGTAATTCCAGCCGATAAACTAGCAATAGATATTGAAGGTACAAGAACCCAGTTACTAGATGGTTTGAAAACAGCTTTATCCTTCGCAGTTGAATTAGTTGTTCCCGAGCCTAACGTAGTTAAAGTAGCTATCTCAAGGGCATACTTAAGAGCTTGTAACTTGGCTGCTGAATTAGGTGTTGTAACCAAAGAAACAGCATCATTAGTAGTAACATCTGCTTTAAGAAGAGCATACGCATTAGCATCCGTGTTAGCTCAAAAAGTACCTGAGCTAGCATCAATTGTTCCTCAAGCTCCTCAACAACTAGCTGTAACTGAAGAGAAAAAAGCCGAAGAGGAGAAGCCGAAGGAGGAAAAAGAAGAGGAAAAAGAAACCGTATCAGAGGAACAGCTAGCAGAAGGTTTAACCGCTCTTTTCGGTTAAAATTCTTTGAATTGTTTTTATTAAATAGCCTACGGTAGACCCTACACCTCTATATTCGCATGTCTACTTCTAAGTTCTTCCTCATTCTTACCTAATCTAACCATTAACTCAGCTACAATAGAGTCTAGGAAAACCATTGCACTCTCCTCAAACAACGTACCTAAAGGTGCTAAAGGTTCGTGTATACCTAGCACCTGTCTTGCAAAATAGTCCTCAATATCGCTGACCTTTGTACGCCCTGGTACCTCGACAACAATGTCTGCTATCTTAGCTAGCGGTGAATCTATATAAGATGTTATTGCAACAACAGTAGCTTTAACGCGTTTAGCTGCTTCAGCAGCTGTAACTATCAATGCTGTTCTCCCTGAACCAGATATTGCTACAACAACATCTCCTTCGCTTACAGGCGAAATAATTGTATCCCCTAATACATAAACATCGTAACCTAGGTGCTTCAACCTAAGTGCAAAAGCTCTCCCAATAAGTCCACTTCTACCAGCACCCATAACTAAAACTTTCTTCAAATTATAGTATGCGTTTTCCAATATATCAATAAATCTCTCAACCTGACCTGCTTTTAGTACAGATAAAGCATTTGAAACAAAATTCGTTATTTGAAGATAAGCCCTATAAAATCCTGGAAGAGACTTAGCTATATCAAGTTCCTCCAACAGCGAATCCCTAAATCACTACCCTAAACCAAATTTATAAATTATGCAGTAAATAAAACTCAACATAAAAGCAACACTAAAACATCAAACACAAAGACAAGGACTAAAACAATAAAACTTAATAAAGCTATACCTAGCAAATATGTGAATATGGAAGCCGCCGTAGCTCAGCGCGGTAGAGCGCCGGCCTTGTAAGCCGGTGGTCGCGGGTTCAAATCCCGCCGGCGGCTCTAGTATTATCTATTCGTAGATACTATTGCTTAATTATTTAACAGGGAATGTTAATAGGATTTGCTGAACCTTAAAAAAACTACCATAATTATTTGGGGTGTTATCCTCCAGGGGCTAGGGGGAGTATTGATATTCTATCGCCGTTCGTAAGTTTTTGCATTAAATTGAATGAGCTTCTACCGTTAATCAAAATGACTACGCCATCTTTAACTTCGTCATTGTATATTATCTCAACGGCATTGATTAGACCTTGATTAGAGGCTTCTACTAGGAGGTCCATTAACGTTGAGTTCTCCCATAGGTATAGATCTTCTTCAATACTATTTGGGTTCTTCGAGAACGGAGGAAATACCTTCAAAGTCACCTTTATTTTATTAGCCACCTTAGACACCGTTCTCTGAGATTTAGCAAATACTATACACTTAATAAGCCTAATTAACATAAGATTTAAATAACCTATGACTGCAGTTGATGTGAGGGTATAGGCTATGAGCGAGATAGGTTTAGGGTTTGACGAAGAGCAGCTAAAGAAGGATGTGTGTAAAGTTATGAGGAATCTATTTGAAAGAGGACTTGTATCAGCGCTTGGTGGAAATGTTAGTGCAAGACTGCCTGGAGTTAGCGAGTTTTGGATAACACCGAGCGGAATATTTAAAGGCGAGTTAACTCCTGATGACTTGATAAAACTTGATTTAGATGGAAATTTAATTGATGGTTTTGGCAGACCTTCTATTGAATGGCCCCTTCATGCCGCAATATATAAGGTTAGACCCGATGTTAACGCTGTTGTTCATGCTCATAACCCTGTAACATTGGGATTAGCCTTAGCAGGCATTGGTATAAAACCTATAACCGTTGAAGCTGTAATGGTGCTAAGAAAAGTTGAAACTATCCCCTTCGCATTTCCTGGTACTGATCAGTTAGCGAAGCTTGTAACAGAGAAAGCCGCAGGTGGTGCTAGAGCTATTATCCTTCAAAACCATGGGATAATTGCCATGGGGGCTAACCTTTACGAAGCAGAAGCTATAGCTGAAACACTTGAAGAAGTTGCAATGGCTCAGTTCGTAGCCATGGTGCTTGGAAAAGAGCCTCCAACCATACCGGAAAGAGATGTTGAGCTCTATTTCAAACTTTACAGAATAGAAAAGTAGATAACGTGATAAGAGATGGCACAGCAGGAATACTTTGGCTATGTAGGTCGTATACTCTATGTTGATTTGTTTAGAGAAAAAGTAGAGGAGAAACCGCTTAATCCTGACGATATAGATTTATTTCTTGGGGGAATAGGTTTAGCCACCAAAATAGTTGTTGAGGAGATACCAGATCCTAAGATAGATCCCTTTCACCCGGAAAATGTGCTCGTATACATGACAGGACCTTTAACAGGAACACCTGTATACGGAGCTAGTAGGTATATAATAGCAGCTAAATCTCCTTTGACAATGGCATGGGGAGAGTCACACATAGGCGGTTATTGGGGTCCCGAGCTAAAGAAAGCAGGGTTCGATGGCGTAGTAATCAAAGGTAGAGCTTCTTCCCCTGTATATCTCTACATTAAAGATGGAGAAGCAGAGATAAGGGATGCCTCAAAGCTTTGGGGGCTAGACATTTTTACAGCTGATGAAACTATAAAAAGAGAGTTGAGCGATAGCAGCGCAAAGATTGCCGCAATAGGCCCCGCAGGTGAAAATTTAGTAAGATATGCAACGGTAGCCTCTGACATCCAACCCAACGGACCTAGGATGGGTGGTAGAACAGGCATGGGGGCTGTCATGGGCTCTAAGAACCTTAAAGCGATAGCTGTTAAAGGTACAGGTAAGATTAAGATTAAAGATGCTACAAAGCTAACAAGCATACTATCTAGGTTACTACCGCTTATAATGTCATCACCAACAGCGCAAATCTTAGCCGTATACGGTACAGCTGGCGAAGTCGAGGAATTCTATGAATACGGCGATATGCCTATTAAGAATTTCACCCTCGGTACATTCGAAGGATACAAGAATATAACGGGTCAAAGCTTTAAGGAAAAGAAGATAGTTATAGACGTCTACGGTTGTTGGGCTTGCCCAGTAAAATGCTGGAAAGTAGCGGAGGTAGATGGTAGAAGAGTTAGAGCTCCAGAGTATGAAACAATAGCTTCTTTAGGTACTCTTCTCATGATTGACGATCCATACTATTTAGCTAAAATCAACTACTCGTGCTGTAAATATGGTGTTGACACCATCTCGGTAGGGGTTACAATTGCCTGGGCTATAGAGTGCTTTGAGAGAGGGTTAATAACAAATCACGATACAGGAGGGATACAACTAAGGTGGGGTGATAAAGAAGTGGTATCAAACCTCATTGAAATGATAGCTAAAAGAGAAGGATTTGGCGATGTTCTTGCAGAAGGTTGCCAAAAAGCATCCAACATGATGGGGAGGGGCACCAACGAGTTCTGCATGCATGTTAAAGGCGTTGAAATGCCTATGCATGATCCAAGGGCTTTCAAAGGAATAGGCTTACAGTATGCGACATCGAATAGAGGTGCTGATCACTTGTACGGTGTATTCTTTAGAGTAGAACAAGGTCAAAGAGTTCACGACCTCAAAATATATGAAAGAGTTGATAGATTCGAATACCGCGGCAAAGGATGGATGGTGGCAACTATGGAGATGTGGAGCGAAATCCAGGAATCTATGGGGTTGTGTAAATTCGTAGATATACCACCAGCCCATGTAGCAGGTTTATATACATGCGCAACAGGAATTAAGAAAACCGTGCCAGATCTAATGAAGATAGCTAAAAGAATCTTTACGCTAAAGAGATTGTTCAACGCGTCTTGTGGAATAACCAAAGCTGATGATATACTGCCAAAGAGATTCCTAAGTGAACCCCTTAAAGAAGGGGGATCGAAGGATCAAGTTGTAGAACTAGAGCCCATGGTTAAAGAGTACTACAATTTCATGGGGTGGGGTGAAAACGGTACTCCTAAGAAAGAAGTCATAGAGGAACTTGGTTTGTCCAAGTATTTGGCGAAGCTTAAAGTAACAATAATCCAATGAATTAAAAGACCTAGAAAATCGTTGCAACAAAACCTTACTACTTCAAATTCAACGTTAATACTTATTTATACTATAAACTATTCTTACCCTGAACTTGGTCATATATAATACATAGCGATTGTTGATACGTAAAGGTATAGGCTTCAAAAGATACTTGTATTTGCCTAAAACGATATCACTTCCCCTATGCTGCTTTTAGCTTCGTAACCAAGGTATGAATTTATTAAGTCCTTTAGCTCTGATGATCTAAGATATTCTATAAATTTGTTTACAGCCTGCTTTGCTTCGAGGCTATGCACGTTTATAGCGAAATCGTATTCTTCCCATGTTAAAGGTATGTACTCTAACCCGTATAACTTCGCTGCATACTCTATGCATACACCTAGATCTGCCCTACCTTGAGCTATAGCTGCCGCAACTCCTGTATGACTTGGGACTTCGTACGTATAACCATTTATTCTCCGTATAAGTTCTTCAAAGTTCATACTTTTTTCATCAGCGATGTTCTTCAGCACCATGTCTATGTAAATCCTTGTGCCAGAACCGCGATTTCTATTCACAAACCTTACATCATCCCTTAATGCGTCTTCTAATCCCTTTATATTCTTTGGGTTTCCATGTTTAAATGCAAGCACCAGTTTTCTCTTATACCCTGAGACTAGAACAATGTTTTTGTATTGCTTAACGTAGGTAATATTATAAGTTTTTGTTAGTGGATCAAAAAGATGAATAGGTGCTACATCACCATAACCTTTTGATACATTCATAAGCCCAGATAAAGATCCTACAGGTATGAACTTAGATATGTGCATTAACTTAGAAGCTCTAAGTATTGAAGGTAGCAGTATGTCATGGCTACCTATGAACACTGTCTCGGGGATTATGAGATTTTGAAGTAGCACATCGACTACTTCTCCTTCTTCAACAACTTCTACGCCTCTACGTACTACAGCTATACCGTTTAATCTTAGTATTGGCGTTATATTGCCGGAGCGAAATGGTACAGGAATAGCAATAAATTCTAGCCCTCTATATGTTAAGATAACCGGTAGGAAAAGATCCTTACCTGCTTCTTTACGTATTTTCTGAGCTATTTTTGCTTTTACGTTACGCCATAGTAGAGGGTGCTCGATGCCACTGAGTTTTTCAACTATATAGCGTAATAATGTAATGGTGTGGGTTACAGCAGAGAAAGGAAATCCTGGAAGCCCTATCACAGGTTTACCTCTGATAACCCCTAGAACTGTTGGTTTTCCTGGCTTTACCTCTAGCCCATGTACTAAGACCTTGCCTAATTCTTCTAATACCCTATAAACCACATCTCCAACACCAGCCGATGTACCGCCTGAGGTTACAACAAGATCGTATTCGTCAATATTGCGTAGTAATACGTTTCTTAGTTCTTCTTCATTATCCGGTACTACCCCTAGGTAATAAGTTTCGGCACCTAAAGATCTTAAGTACATAGTTACAGCAAAACCGTTGTAATCATATAATTGTCCGTATCCTAGCTTAGAACCTGGTTCTACAATCTCGTCGCCTGTGGATACAATAGCTACTCTAGGCTTTAGATACACATTAACAGCATTATACCCTAAAGCTGCAAGGATTCCTAGTTCAAAGGGACCGAGCTTAATACCTTTAGGTAGGACAAGTTCGCCTCGTGCAATATCGCTTCCAGCAATAGTTATGTTCTCAAGTGGTGCAACAGATTTATAGATCTTGACATGGTTATTTTCTCTATGGGTGTGCTCCTCCATAACGATAGCGTTGCATCCGCGTGGTATAGGTGCCCCTGTAGCTATTTCAATAGTTTTTCCGAAGCTCACCTCTTTCTTAGGTTCTTCACCAACTCTAATAGAGCCTACTATTTCTAAGGTAATGGGTCTTATATCCGAAGCCCCATAAGTATCTTCAGCCCTAACAGCAAAACCGTCTACTTCAGATCGATCGAATGGTGGGTAATCAATAGGCGCAATTATGTCCTCCGCTAATATGCGATCTAAGGCGTTCAGCAGGTCTACTTTTTCTATTCCTCTAGGTTTTAATTCAAGGCTACAATCTATCACTTCTATAGCTTTATCTATTGACGCTAATCTGTGAAATAACTTCCTCTTAGACATTAACTGCAACCTGTTTAAAGATGCTAAGCTAAAATATATTTAAATGTAAAATTAAAGAAGTTCTACTTCGGCAAGCTGACCTTCTTCGAACCCCTCTACATCTTCTGGTACAACTAGTATGCCATCGCTATCTAAGAGCGTTGATATAGTACCTGAACCCATAGATGCAATAGGTTCGGCGCATAGGTTGTCTCGACATCTATTTAATTTTACGCGAACAAAAGTTGTATACCCAGCAACATTAGCAATATGTTTAGTTAGTTTAGCCGCAACGATCTTCCTTGGTATCCGTATCTTCAATGCCTTCTCTAATGCTGGAAAAATAATGTATCTTAAACCTATCAAAGCAGCTACAGGGTATCCGGATAACATGAAAATCGGTTTACCGTTAACTATTCCAGCGCTTGTAGGTCTTCCAGGCCTCATAGCCACCCCTCTAAAAATCAGTTTACCACCCATACCCTCTACAACCTCAAGCGTTACATCATAATCTGAAGGACCGGCACCACCTGTTGTTATAATTAAGTGACATAAATCAAGGGCTCTATTTATCATTAGCTCTACCTCGTTTACTATATCTCTAACGATACCCATGTATATTGGCTCAACAAATGACCAACTCCTTAGAAAACTTAATAAAAGATAAGACGTGGAATTAAATATTAATCCTTTCTCTAATACTGTTTTGATGCTTATTGTACCGGGTTCTACAACTTCGCTTCCTGTGCATAAAATGCATATACGTAGCTTTTCGTAAACTTCTACGCTGTTCAGCCCCAAAGTAGCTAAAGCCACTATATGCTTGGGTTCAACTACTTCGCCTTGCTCAATAAGTTTCTTTCCTTGCTGGATATCTTCACCATGTAGAGCAACATTAGCGTATTTGCTTAAACTTTTCAATACATATATGGTATCCCCGTAATCAAGAACATCCTCGAGCATTACCACAGCATCGGTTCCCGAGGGCAGAGGATCGCCTGTGTAGATCTTTACCGCTTCGCCAGGCTTAACGATATTTAAAGTTCGAGATCTTGTATCCCCTACTACTTTTAAACCTATGGGATTAGACTCCGAAGCCCCATAAGTATCTTCAGCCCTAACAGCAAAACCATCAACAGCGCTTCTATTGAAAAATGGAAAATCATGCTCTGCAACAATATCTCTTGCCACAATTCGATGCAACGAATCTAATATGCTTACGCTCTCTGATCTCAGTTCTATACTAATATTTTTAGCTAAAACATCAACAGCTTCTTCTAGCTTCATTAACTTCTCTATCCTTTTACCCATATAAAGTTCCCTGCAAGTCTTTATCGCTAAGTAACACCTTTAGTAACCTAATAAGTACACCTATTGAAGTACCTTAAACTTAGAAGCATTAACTAGTTAATTCCTGCACCAAACTTAAAATTATTGCTGCACACTAGTAGGATTGGGCGTAAGCTTTATGAGTAACATCATCGATTTAACTAGAGAAAATACAACCTGTATCGAGCATCCCATAGTAAAACTTGTTAGACTACTAAATGATATAAGCTCTAAAGAGATACAAGTAATAGTTAGCAAAGATGATATACCTTCGATAAAAATTTTAGAAATAATAGCTGAGAAGATGAGGTTTAAGATAACAGATGTTTACGAAGACGATGAAGTAATTAAGGTTAAATTCGTTAAAGAAAATTAATCCAAATACTGTAATAATGTTAATGTTATTAGATCTGGGCAGTATAGGATTTATTATGCTATAGAAAAATTGCGCTCATGGTCTGTTTAGTAGATAGCTCATCTATTCCTAGGTAGCTTAACTTAAACTAAGGCTTTAATATTACGTAGATACCTACTTAAACACCCTGTAATACTAACATACATGTGTATTCAAAAGCAGACACTTTGCAGGAGATCGTACACATATTTATACTCCCACGTATACTTCTTAATCTGTAGGTAGTTGTTATGTTTTAAGGGTGTTTAAATGCCTAGAAGACGAATGGTACCTATATCTGAAGAGATAATAGATGAGGCTATAAGAATTGGAGAAAGAATTGGCATACCATATCTTGTTCTTATAGAGCGTATCCTTACATCTATTCTGAAAATAATGAGATATAAAAGCAATGTCTTAGATGTTATATCAGCTTTAGATGCACTAGATGATATAAAGAGACTTGGCGGAGTAATGATGCCTATGCCTATAATAAATCAGCTACTCAATAGTCTTGGTTCTATACATTTTGATCAATTATGTAGGGAATACACTAGAATCGGTACATGGTTCGGTGAACTAAGTAGGATCAAAAGAGCTATAACCATAGATGAACTTAAGCGCGCCATATCTTTATGGCTACCAACATCATCTATAGATGTAACAGTAGAAGGAAATGATTATAAAGTGATTGTAAGTTTTGTAGGTCATGGCCCGGAAATGGTTAATGTAGCTAAATGCTTATTTGAAGGTTTAATTAGGGGGTACAATCTCCAAGCCTCGGAGATAGAGGTTAAAGATCTATTTATTGTTGCCCAGGTGAGGGGATTTGTCGAAGACTAGAAGATGTATAGGTCTTGACATGGATTTAGCTGAAGAGCTGAAAAATATATCGAAGTCTCGGGGAATGAGTATTGTCGGTTATATGCGTAAGCTTTTAGAGGAAGTAATCGAGCTCGAAAAATTTGGGTATTACGTTCCTGAGGTGTTATATGAGAAAAGAATTGAATTAATATTGTCCAAGCTAGGTTTTGTTTATATCCCTACCGAACTTGTTGAAATAACAGTTAAACCTGAAGAAGCGGAGGTTATAGGGGAAAAAATAGGTAAAGCCTTGGCAGAATTAGGAATAGATGTAGTAGAATTCATTGAAAGGTTTGCTCTTAGAAATGACCTAGCCATAGTCCAAAGAAGTTCCCTCGTACTAGTGCCTACATCGAGTGTAAAGAAGGTATTAACACATTTACTCATAGGAATGGCCAAAACCGCCGATATAGATGTTTCCAGCACAGGTGATGTAGTAATCTTTAGATTGAAATCTAAACATACTCAAATAATTTAAAGTAACCTCTTCGACCAAGGTATCTTAGAGAACTGCCTACCGAAAAATTTTGTGTCCTAGAATTCCTGTATCTCTGGCTATGAACTTATAACCTTACACATATTTCTAGTCTTAGAATAAGAGGTGAACTGATTGGATCCTTTAACTATTATTATAATATTATTAGTTATAATAATTCTTTCATCAATTCTTGCAAGGTATATAAGAGTTATAAGAGAATGGGAGCGAATTATAATTCTTAGACTAGGTAAATACCAGGGCATTAAGGGTCCTGGTCTCATAGTTCTTGTACCTTTCATAGATAAAGGTATTATTGTGGATCTAAGGCTGCTAACCATCGATGTTCCAAAGCAAGAGGTTATAACTAAAGACAATGTAACTGTAACAGTTGATGCTGTAGTATACTACCGTATTGTAGACCCTGAAAAAGCTGTTCTAAAGGTTAAAGATCCCCACTATTCCATAGCGCTACTCACACAAACCTCGATAAGGGATGTAATAGGTCAGGTCGATCTTGACATGTTATTAACCCAGAGAGAAACTGTAGCAAAAATGATACAGTCTATTGTTGATAATATTACCGAGGCTTGGGGGCTAAAGGTTTCCCTTCTAACGCTAAAATCAGTGGAGTTACCCCCAGATCTCATAAGAGCTATAGCTAAACAAGCTGAAGCTGAAAGACTTAGAAGAGCAAGAATCATTGAAGCTGAAGCTGAAAGAGAAGCCGCGAAAATAATAGCAGAAGCCGCGATAGTCTATGAAAACCACCCATCCGCTTTAAGGTTAAGAGAGCTGCAAACGTATACAGATATAGCTAAGGAAAAGAATCTAATAGTAATAACAGAAACCTCGCTAAAGGAAATAGCTTCTGCCGCAACAATCTCATCAGCATTATCAGTTAAACATCATAAAAAGGCTGGTGAAGGTGCTATACAATAGAATATTACTAGCACTTCTTTGCATATCCACAATATTTTTAACACTATATGTACCTTCTTTACTTGGATTATCTTCAAACGTAAGATCAAGCGATTATGCTATTCTGATTAAGATTGAAGGCTATACATCTCTGATAGATATCCCCGTGCAGGAGTACATCAGTAGAACACTTAATGTTGCTGAAAATAGGGGTGCTCCACTCCTAATATTCTTAGATACCTATGGTGGTTACCTCGATCCGGCTCTTAATATTGCTAAACTATTGCTAGAAAGTAAGGTGCCTACAATAGTATATGTAAAGGACAAAGCATATAGCGCAGGTACATTGATAGCGCTAGCTTCACACGTGCTTGTAATGAGCCGTACAGGTGTTATAGGTGCTACCCAGCCTATTACTGTGAACCCAGTTACAGGAGAAATAGTGTTTTTGAACGAAAGTAAAGTTGTTAATCCAATAGTTAAAACGTTAGAAGTCTGCGCTAATATTAGAAATAGAAATATATCTTTAGTCAGGCGATTTGTCTATGAAAATCTTGTGCTAACAGGTGAAGAAGCTGTAAAATTTGGCGTAGCTAATTATGTTGCTGAATCGCTAGACGAAGTTCTTCATGTAATTCATGGGATTGAATTGAATGTTTCTGGCACCATATGGAAGTTAGAAGCAGTTAAATACATAGAAGTAAACCCCGACGTAGATATCTATGCCATGATCTTTCTTAGAAACTCTGTTGTAAACTCTATACTGCTCTTCATAGGAATCTTTGGAACACTTATTCTAATCACATCAGGTAGGATAGAGCTCCTACCTATAACTGTATTACTTCTGCTCCTAGCATTAGTAGGAGGTGATATAAGCGGTAGAATCATATCCTTCTTACTGATAGCCTTAGGCTCTATACTACTATTTGTAGAACTTTTTGTTACCCCAGGTTTTGGAGTACTCGGGGTCTCAGGTTTAGTAGCTTTATTTACAGGAATACTTCTATCCCCCTTACCAACAGCTTCGTACACCGTTAACGTTATGGTGATATGGCGTACACTGATGATACTTACCATATCTCTAGGATCACTATTTCTATTTATACTATATAAAAGCATTAAGGCCTTGAAATCCCCTAAATTAGTAGCATATGTCCCTGAGGAGAGAATTGTTGGTAAAGCTATTGACAAGCTAATGCCTGGGAGTAAAGGATACGTGATGATTAATGGAGAGCTCTGGATAGCTGAAAGCAATGAAATTATAGAGCCTGGTGAAGAAGTAGAAGTAATAGAGCGAAAAGGATTGATTGTTAAGGTAAAGAAACGATACAAAAACCAATAGATGTTAGATCTAGCTTAAAATCAGCATCACTTAATTCTATAGACGACACGGCTATAACCTCATCTATCTCAGTACTATGAATACTATAAATACCCAGATACATTTAAAGAATAAGGGTCCAGCATGCTCCCAGTAAATCCACGTGAACTTCAAAAACAGTTAAAACAGTTGAAAAAACTTGGCGTAAAAATGGATCAAGTAGAGAATGCAAAAGCTGTCTATATAGAGTTAGATAATAAAAAAATCGTTTTAGAAAACCCTGAGGTTTTTGTTATAGAGTTTGGTAATCAGAAAATGTTCTATGTATTAAGTCAAACCATTCGTGAAGAAACTAAACCTGCTGTAGAAGAACCTGTATTACCATCATCCCAAACAGCGCTAACGGTATCTGAAGAAGATATAAAATTCGTAGCCGAGTATACGAATGTCTCCTTGGAAAAAGCTAGGGAAGCTGTAGTTAAAGCTGACGGTGATTTAGCAAAGGCAATAGAACTCATAGAAAGTGAAAAAAGCCTTAGCAGTAAATCGTCAAAGCATTGATAAAACAGGGGCATACCCGCTTTAATAAACTAAGTATACTATGATTTTCAGCGTAACTATACCTTGCATTAAAAAACTGTAAACCCATGCTATCTAGCTCTTTAACTAGGTCTTCACCGCATGTATTAACCAGAGCCTGGTATAATTCTTGCCTTATAATTACAAGATTCCTTAGAGCTATTACTAAGTATCGGACTATATAATAATCAGATCTTCCCTCCAATACACCTACGTTAATATATTCATTGCATAATCCCAGGAAACGCTTCAACCTTAAGCAAACTTCATTTAACTCCATTTTTACCACTAAAATCGTTATGTATTGAAGGTTGTGTAGATTTTAAAATCCTATTAAGCTAAAATTATAGCAAAGGTTTATAGCTCCGCTATTACTGTATAAGATAATAGAAGTAAGTTTATGATGAGTTCAAGACGGGCTGAGCTAATGATTGGAACTCTCCGAGCTGAACTAAACTAGGTGTTCGTTATTGTTGCATCCTAATGCATCAAGTATTACTTCAAATAAGCTGTATCCAAGAACATGCGGCGTTATAGCTATATTAACTGATTTCGGTTTAGAAGATCCATATGTTGCAACTATGAAGGCTATAGCTATAGGCATATGTCCTGAAGCAAAAATTCTAGATATAGTTCATACCGTAAGTAGCTTTGACATAGAATCAGCTGCATTAATTCTATACATGGTATATAGATATTTCCCCAAAGGCACAGTATTTGTAGCAATAGTAGATCCCGGTGTTGGAAGCAGTAGAAGAGCTATAGCTATAGCTACACAGAATTACATATTAATAGGACCTGACAATGGTGTTTTAATGCCTGCAGCAAAAGATGATGGTATAGTCGAGACCAGGTTGTTGGAGAACGAATATTATTTTCGTAAACCTATCTCAAAATCATTCCATGGTAGAGACATATTTATGCCAGTAGCAGCCCATATAGTATGTGGTGCAAAATTTGAAAATTTAGGTAGAAGTATTGATAAAGAATCCTTAATAGAACCAGACATAGGCTTAGGTTTCTTGAGAATTATAGATAACTGTGTACAACTCAAAGTTGTGCATGTTGATAAATTTGGTAATTTAATGCTATCAACGCAATTCAATAAACTAAAGCAGTTACTTGATCTTAACATAGGTTCAACAGCGAATATCTACTCTCAAGAGAGAAAGTTTGCCGCAAAAGTTGAAGAAACATTTTCAATTGCACCAAAAGGTACGCTAGTTCTATACGAGAATAGCTTCGGATTAGCAGAACTAGCTGTTAATAAAGGTTCTGCAAAGGATCTCCTCGGTATTTCCAAAGGTTCTATGGTTACAGTATGTAGATCTTAACGAAAAGTAAAAAGGGCCGGGGGTGGCCCGCCCCGTGCACATGCAACCCCGGTACCACGGGGCTTTCTTTGCACGGGCCACCGGGATCACTTTAAGTTTATGTTTTACTAAGTAAATAAGCTTACTTAGAGAGAAACTATAGATAATATTTCGCAATGATGTGTGACTCCAATTCGGATTAGATGAAGAACTCAACCCTTACTGAGTTTCACGTGTTTAACTTAAGTAATTTCAGATCGAAGTAAACCTATTAGGTAAAAATCATGATAGCACAACTAAATGTGCTACTACTTAGAACTCAGGAAATAGAGCACAACTTATTGAGATCTTGCAGCGAAGTACTGTACGAAATTTTTGAGGACGTACATGTCAAAATATTAGAGAGTCCCATAGATATACCGGAACACCTATATGACCCACGTAGAAAACAGTACCATGCAGAGGGGGTTATTTATCTAGCATCACTTTTTCGGAGACCAGAGCATTACGTTGTACTCTTAGCTAATGTCGATGCATACGTACCTAGCCTAAACTTCGTTTTCGGGCTTGCTATACCCGCTACAAGAACGGCAGCGGTGTTTACATATAGGCTACAAATGTGGACTGATTTTAACAATTATATACATAGGATTAAAAAAGAGGTTGTTCATGAACTAGGTCACTTAATAGGATTAAATCACTGTTCGACTTCTCAGTGTGTTATGAGATTCAGCAACTCGGTTTTTGAAGTAGATGAAAAGAAGCATTTATTCTGCTTTAAGTGCACACGTAAACTTATGAATAGAGGCTATAGGTTAAAGACCTCATAACTACTAAATAGGACTCTACTCTAAGCTTCGCAGACACATCCATAAGCTCAACTGATAGTTAACGTTTGTATCTTCTTTAGTTCTTCTACAAATACATCAACGTCGTTAAAGTCGTTGTATATATAGAAGCTAGCTCTAACGCTACCCTTCTTAAGACCAAGGTATAGGTGTAAAGGCTGTGCACAGTGAAAACCAGCTCTAACAGCTATATTGCTCATAGATAGAAGCGTTGCTACAACATGCGGGTCTACACCACGAATAGTAAATGATACTAAACTTCCTCGAAGATCTACATCTTTAGGACCTATAATTAGTATATTATCACCTAACTCCTCCTGCAACCGTTTAATTGCATATTCGGTCAATGCTCTACCATGTTTATAAACATTTTCCATTCCTATACCCATAAGATAATCGACAGCCTTAGCTAAACCAACACCTGCTGCAATGTTTGGTGTACCTGCTTCAAATTTCCATGGAGGCGAGGCATATTTAACGTTCTTATTAATTATTGAACCGTTTTTTACGTATATTTCAACGCTTTCAACCATGTCTCCACCATAGATTGAAGGTTTCAAAGATTCTAAAAGATCTTCATGCCCCCACAACACACCAATACCTGTAGGTCCTAGCATTTTATGACCGCTAAAGACCATGAAATCGATGTTTAGCTCTTTAACATTTACAGGTATATGAGGAACCGATTGAGCACCATCTAAAATAACTATGGCATCTGATAGCTCTTTGACCATTTTTACAATACTCTTTACATTATTTATTGTTCCTAAGACGTTTGACACATGTGTAAAAGCTACAACTTTTGTCCTTTTTGTGATAAAGTTTGCTAGTTGATCATATCTTAGTAATCCATCATCGGTTACTTCAATAATTTTTATCTTTAGGTTCTTTAACTCTGCCAATCTTATCCATGGAAGTATATTGCTGTGATGCTCCATTAATGTTACTATTATTTCATCTTCATGACTAAGATGGTTGAGAAGGGCGTAAGCAAGTATGTTTATGGAATCTGTGGTATTCTTTGTAAATACTACTTCAAACCAGTTACTAGCACCGATAAACTTTGCAACTTTTTCATGGGCTTCCTCAAATAATTCCGTGGCTCTAACGCTTAATCTATACACCCCCCTATGTATATTCGCATTAAATTGCGAATAGAATTCGCGAATTGCTTCTATTACTTGAATGGGTTTATGCGTAGTAGCAGCATTGTCTAGATAAACTAAATCAGGGTACACTTTAAATATAGGAAAATCTTCTTTAACTTTTCTAGTATCTATCATAAATACCGCCTTAGTTTTTAAATCGAAATAGCTACTTCATCCGCATCTTCTTAACACAGTAGACTTAAATACTTTGAACTAATTTATACTTAAATAACAACAAAGATAATAAAATTCTGTTACATTTACCTATCTCACCATAATACTTATTGGCTTCAAATACTTTCTTCGATGCAGTTATTCAAAAGCCTTTAACTTTACATGATATTAAATAGCTTACTTCTTGTTTGCCCTCGAGGATAGTATTAATGAAGGCATTTTACTATATTGACGGTTCCTAAAAAGCTATTAAGTTACCACATATTTTGACAAACTCTTTACCGTTAACAATTTACACCATGAATGGATGACATTTTCTTGAAGAACCCAGTATAAGCTAATAACAATCACTTGTATCATTCATCAACTCTAAATCAATAACTATATTAAGCATAGAATACACACCTACCGACGATACTCATTTTTGAAGCTTATTTTAATAGTATTTCTTGAACTGCTATATTACTCACCATCGTCAATATTTACACCGCTAACCGTAATGCATTCAATTTATAATCATCTGATTTATAAGATCCTTAATAATAAGTTTAGGTCTCACATACAACAATTACTAAATATTATTCATTAATCAATTAGATGATTAGGATACATTAGTCAACAATATTATTATGTTATAGATTTCCTGAAGCTTCATAATTAAAACTGTGCTTTGTTTAATGATGAATTAACATATATGATGTTGATCGACATAAATTATGGTGATGCTACCTTGACCTTGTTTAGTTGTGATGTTACATTCGATCGTGTATTTGATCTAATCCTCAGCTGAGGATAATTACATCATCATATCAATTCGGCTCTTCTTCATCATCTTAGAGCGTAATGTTGTTCATTGCAACATTATTCTTATATAATCTTTATTATTTCGATATTTATGTTTTTAGATCTTAGAAAATTAACGTAAGCTTCTAAGAGGTTACCAAATACATATTGCCATTCAATGCGATTGTGTATGATCACAGTACCTTTAAAAACTTTATTGTTTTTAGCTATTTTTACCAAGTACTCGATAAATGTGTATACCAATGTTTTTATAGATGAATGGGAGTACGCTGTATATGATTCAAACTGAGAGAAAGGATATGCTGGTAATAGATTGCTAGGCACTATGCCTATTATGGGGTGATATAAATAAATATCACACGATTGTATTTCTTTCCCCAATACTTTACTTACCCCATTAAATATCTTAGGAGAATATCTACCATAGTTAACATTATGAAACTTAGTTAAAGGTACAAAAATTACGCATGTTTTTTCAGGTATTATTTCTGATAAGATTTTTCTTCTAGGAACCATAACCTTAGGGTTGTAGATAGAATCATCCGATAAAATAAGTATTCCCCTACCTCTAGGCTTCATATAAGGACTCCGCGGGTAAATATACTCAAGATGCCTCTTAATAATGTCAAAGGCTCTTTTAGCTGCTGGATGTGCTCTTGCTTTCTCCTCTAAGTACTCCCAGAATCTACCTTCATGTATACACTCTTTTACTTCCTTTAACTCTGTGTAAAGCACATATAGATTATGTAGTGATAAAAGCCTTGTTACTTCTTCATTGGACATTTCCATCATTTCCTCTACTGTATACTTAGAACATACAGGACATGAGCAAGGAAGGTACCGTAATTCATTAATTTTATAGGTTCCACGCCTAGTCATGTATCGCTTATCTCTTGCATATAATGCGTAGCTAGCTGAATCCATGAGGTCAACACCTAAGGCGATGGCAAAAGGCATTATCAAGGGGTGACCTGCACCGAATAGGTGTAACGGGCGCGAAGAGTCTATAGAGGATTTTACAGCTATTATCATTTCAATGACTTTATCAAACATGTAGTTCTCCAGCAAGGTTGTAGGACTTCCTAAAGCGTAGATACTGTAGCCATATCCCGATACATTCGCAGACTTTTTAGCATATTCTTTAAGTACATTAATGAATATTCCACCTTGAATTGGTAACGTCCATAAAGTATCCTTACATGTGCTAATTACATCTGCTACTTCTACTGCTCTTTGAAGTGTTATCTCTGCGCTTTTCAAAGCTTCTTCGTAGGATACATTATAAGGTGTTGGTATATCGAGTATCACCGCTATATCACTTCCAATATCACATTGATATTGAACGATTTCTCTGCTAGATACCTCGATACTTCCGTACCTAAGTATTTGATATGCTCCTGAATCCGTCATTATAATTCCATCAAAACCTAGGTGATCGTGAATATCCACTACCTTGTTAATACTCTTCTTCAATAAGTATGCGTTGGTAATAATTCCATTGAAGCCTATATTCTTAATTTCCTCTAGTTTCACAAGCTGACGTTTTAAAGTTGGATCTACAACAGGAAAAATATATGGTGTTTCCATTATTCCATGATTAGTCTTTAATCTACCTATCCTACCTAGTAGATCTATATCTTTGACCTCGAAACAAATTACTTAGCACCTTTCTTTTTATTTTCTATGTACTCTACATATATTTCATATATTCTCTGAGCAAAACTTCCTGTACCTTCAACACCTGCCTCACCAACTTTTATTCTATCATAAACAATAACGACGTTGGTGTCGTGCAACACTTTAACAACATCAGATCTTAGTCCCAGCTTCGTCATAAGCAATGACGCAAATTCCTCTGCATCGAATAGAGGCTGTTCTTGCACCAATATCTCAGAAATCCTATCACCATTAATAATTACGCGATAGAATTTAACACCATCATCATTCACCACATCGCCTAATACTACATGAAGTGCTGAAGGATCGTAAGACAGCAGCTTACCTATGTACATCTTACCATCAGCAAGCCTTACCATAATTTTCTTATCTATTAATCGCGTAAGCTCGCTTGCCACAGTTCTAGGACCATAACTCAATTTTGTTACACCATATACGTAGAAGATACGCAACAAATAATAAGCCAATGTGTTAAACTAGCATTGTTAGTGTAAAAATCTGCTAACCAAAGCCTCATTTCCATATCTTCACATAGACCTTATCCATTGGATCGAACATGCTCTCTATTTCTATGTCAGCCGTTGAAACAATTACTAAATAACCCCACAAACTTATATATATCTTTATTAAATCATCTTGTTTTCGTTTTGCAACTACATACCCTTGAGCTACAAAATCTACGCCTTTATTGTAAGGCGGCAACGATTTGTATACACCTACATTAACTATATCACCTTTCTCAGCAGGATTTAAATCCTTGGATATATCCAACTTAAGCGATACTCTTCCACAATGCATTGTTAGTATCTTAACACCTGGTATATAGGAATCTTCAACCTCTAATACACTACACTTAATTTCAAGGCTCATATTATGTCCCCTCCGCTAAAGATCTCATTGAATATTTACACCCCAAACTTAGGCTTAAACTCTTTATAAATCATAATCGTCTTACTAATTTTATTCAATAAACATCGATACGCTTAATTAGGTGCTTAATAATGAAGGGGTACACAGATTGCCTAAAAAGAATGCTGAAATAATCTTCGAGAATGTAGATAAAACAACGAAATTAAGATCCCCATCTAGCGGTAATGAAGTCTATTTAGCTTTAGCAGAACTTGCTGTAATTAATAACGATAGCAAGTATAGCGATGAATTGATGAATAGCATCGATAGCTTAAGTAATAGAAGCATAAAAAATGGATTTACATACATCTTATTAACATGCGTGAATTCACAAAGCCTTAACACAAAAATAGGGGTTATATGTAGAACCCCCGATGAAGCGCGAAGAGAGTTAGAAATCGTTTGTTCTATTATTGAATCTATAAGTCAAGGTTTAATAAAATGTTATCAGGTAGAAGATGCTGCCTCAGCAGTTAGTCATTGTTTTACGGTGCAAGGTAATTCCCCCATAAATTTTCTATTGCAAGTTTTAAGGAGAAATCGCAACGGAAAACTAAATCGTAATATCCTTTTGCATCCTATACCTACAACCCCATTTTATAACCTATATACCGTTAGAGATTATCGGTATCTTTCATCTATTTTCAGTAAAGGATCTATATCAATAGGTCATCTTTACTCGAATCCTAATTTAAAGGTGACGTTAAGTGATGAAAATATATTTAGACATATACTTATTGTTGGATCAACAGGTAGTGGAAAAACTACAACAGCTTCAATATTAGCTGAAAAAATTGCTGAAAAAGAGTACGTAGCAATAGTCATAGATTGGCACGGTGAATACCATTTTCTTCTACAACATAATAAAGACCGGGCTATTTACACAAATCCACTAAAAGGGGTAATCCCAGAACCTCTAAACCTAGAGGAATTAATAAAACGTGAACCTTTATCCTTCATAGAAATAATTGAAAGCTCATTAGAATTAACCCCTGCTCAAGCCCACATTCTCGAAGATGCTATGAACATATTAGTTCACAAAACCACTAGCCACGGATATTACATAGATGTTATAATAGATATCATACAGAATAGCTCTGCATCAGCTCGTTGGTTCGCAGAATCACGAGAAGCATTACTAAGAAAGCTTAAGCCTCTTTCTAGCTTATATTTAAATATTCGATGGAGTAAGCTATCCAAAGTTGCTATAGACAAAGGACGTATATACATATTTGATGTATCTTTTATTCCTAATATAAGGGTTAGAAAAATCATATCTTCTCTTTTAATACGCTCTATAATTTTAAAAGCACAATATAATAGTATAGCAAAGCCCATTTTAATTGTCGTGGACGAAGCTCATAATGTTTTTCATACAGAGAGCCCCTTGGCGACTCTTATAGCTGAAGTCCGTAAATGGCTTGTAGGTTTTACAATTATCACGCAGGCACCTTCAATGCTAGCGCCAGTTGTAATAAAGAATACTAATACAAAGATAATACATGCACTCAAGTCTTCTAGTGATATAGAGGTCGTTGTATCAGCTGCTATTCTAAAAAAAGAACATAAAAAGATTGTTTCAGCGTTGAATCCAGGTGAAGCTTTTCTTGTTATACCTGAGCTAGCTGAACCTATACTAATAAAAATCTCTAGAGTTTAAAGCTATTCCCTCTCTTTTTCTTCCTCTTCTTTCTTTTCCTCTTTCTTTTTCTCCTCCTCTTTTCTCTTCGAAGCCGCTATGACGTCGTCAATTCTAAGTATTAATGTTGCAGCCTCTGTACCTGCCTTCAATGCTGAAATCTTAACAAGTAGTGGATCGAGGATCCCTTTCTCCTTGGAATTTATAAGCTCGCCTGTGAATACGTCTAGGCCTATCCACTTTCCATCAGATTTCATATGAGCTGCTCGGAGCTTCATTATGATTTCTACGGGATCTAACCCTGCGTTTGTAGCTAGTGTCTCTACTATTCCTTCAAGTGCTTTAGCGAAAGCTTCTACAGCTAGTCCTTCCTTACCCCCAACTTTATTAGCATATTCCCTTAAATGCTTAGCTAATTCTACTTCGAATGCCCCCGCACCATATACAACTTTTGGAAGCCTGAACACATCAGCAACAGCGCTCAAAGCATCCCTCGTATATCTCTCAGCCTCGTCGACTAACCTTTCAAGGCCTGCTCTTAGGACTAATGCTACTGATCTTGGGTTCTTGCAGTTCTCTATGAATACCATCTTGTCTTCGCCTACTTTTCTCTCTTCAACTAATCCACATATGCCTAGGTCTTTCTCTGATAGATCCTCTATGTTGCTAACTATCCTACCTCCTGAGGCTCTCTCAAGTTTCTCCATATCACTTCTCTTGACTCTTCTAACAGCCAAGATTCCCCTCTTGGCTAGGAAATGTTGAGCTACGTCATCAATACCTTTCTGGCATATGACAACATTAGCACCAACACTTATTATTTTTTCCACGTAACTGCTTAATATGTTCTCTTTCTCTTCTAAGAATTTACGCATTTGCATAGGATCGCTGATTCTTATCTCCGCATCTATCTCAGGTTTCTCTATTTCTAGCGGTGCATCAATTAAGGCTATCTTGGCGTTTTCAACTCTTCTAGGCATAGCAGGGTGGACAACCTCTTTATCAAGAACAATACCATATACTAGCTGTGTATCTAAGAGCCCCCCTCCTTTCTTCTTCACTATTTGTATATTATCTAAATCGACATACCATCTATCGCCTCTTTTCTCCGCTACCTGCCAAACAGATTTAACAACAAGTTCTGACAAGTACTCTCTTGCACCATGGACTGCCTTACTAGTCAAAGATGACGTGGCAACCTTCTTTAGAATTTCATTAGCTAACGGATCTCCCACGTCAACGTCTTCCGCTATTTCATATGCGGTTTTTAGGGCATAATCAAGAGCTTTTTTGTAACCGTTAACTACGATGGTTGGATGAAGCCCTTTTTCTATGAGTTCTTCTGCTCGTTTAAGTAGTTCACCAGCGATTATAACAACAGTTTTAGTGCCATCACCTGCTTCCTCATCCTGACCTTTAGCTATTTGAACGAGTAGCTTTGCCGCAGGGTGTTGAACATCCATCTTGTCAAGAATTGTTGCACCATCGTTGGTTATGGTTATGTCGCCTAACGCATCAACTAGCATTTTGTCCATACCCCTAGGTCCGTACGTTGTTTTAACCATCTCAGTAATAGCTATAGCCGCCATCATGTTAGCTCTAAGAGCATCGCGCCCTGTCGTTCTACTGGAGCCTTCTTTCAGTATTATTACGGGTATACCTGTAGCTTCGTATGGTCCTACCTGTGCCATACTCAACACCAAAACAGGTTCACTTAGTGAGGTTCTATATAAATCTTAATGGAAATCGCTAAGCCTTCTAATATCGTAAATCAGACGAGTATGCGGATTCAGCATTATTAAGATCTATATATAATCTATTTATGTTAGTAACTTAATGTAAGCTTTTAAAGCTAAAAGGCTTACATAGGTATTGTAGTTAATACAGAATTCAACGTGATAATTGATTGAAAAGGGTGCAACACTGTGGGTAAGGTAAGGATAAGCCTAGTAAAACGTGCAGCTAGAAAACTCTTAGTCACGTATCCTAATTTATTTGGCGCCGATTTCGAACACAATAAACAAGTTGTGTCAAAGCTTTGTATCACATACTCGAAAAAGGTAAGGAATCAAATAGCGGGCTATGTAACTCACCTAGTAAAAATAACGCAGCGCCCACAACAAGAAAGCGAAGAATAATCGTTTTGTTGTAAGGTGTAAGAGATATAGTTAAGGTGAAGTTCTTAGGTCATATCAGAACTAGATTTGGTTTAAGCGAGATTGAGGTACCTATCTCAAGTGAAGAATCTTTAATGACTTTTCTCGATAAACTCTCTAATTTATACCCAGAGTTGCAACCCGTTATCGAGAATATTAAAGAGAGCTCTAGTGAGTACCTTATATTAATCAATGGTATTGACGTTAACGTACATGGTGACGTTAATAAGGTAGAGATAAAGAACGGCGATGAAGTAATATTTCTACCAATAGTACATGGAGGAATAGGATGATTACTATAACCTACATGCAATGTGACGAAGAGCTCGGTATTAACATATGTGATTACTTAAAGAAATGCTGCCATATCAACCAATGCCTTCTTATACAAAGAGTTAACGCCATGTGGCAAGAGCTGACCTTAGCATTCATTAATATGTTAAAAGCTATTGAGAATAGAAAAACGGTAGCACGGAAATCAGAGTTAGAGTTCTATATAAGGTTCTTTGCTGAACGTCAATTACATCATATATTAAATGAGTATTTGATGAACATCAGATGCTCCTCCAATATAATGTTAGTAATTTTAAGTCACAACGAGGATGCTTACCCTTGTATTAAAGATTGCTTAGATAATTTCTTGAACCATAACATCTATTGTAAACTTGCACCTAGACCTAGCACCAAAGATGTTTTAGCTACATACCTAGAAGTAATAAAACATCATATTAATATAGGTTTCAACGAAGATGCTGATGAAGATAAATATCAAAAACTAGCTTTAGGGATTATAGGATGCGGAGAAATCTTTATCAAAGGTTAACTTTATGAATAAAAGATGCCCCAATATACCTAAGTAATATACAGCATCATCTACGCTATTTAGCTTTGTTTTAGATAATTTTTAGAAATATTTTTAATTCCCAGCAATCTAAGCTAGCATAGGTGAAGCCATATGATGTTTGAGGAAGAATGGGAAGAAGAAGAATGGTGGGAAGAAGAGGAAGAATGGGAGGAGGAAGAAGAAGAATGGTGATCTACGCTTCGAATTATTTTTACTAATACACTTTATTAATCATTAACAGAAGCAAGAGAATCTGCAACAATTTTTTCTTGGTGTGAATATGGTTAGAGTTGCAACAATAGATTACGAACTCTGTAATCCAAATAAATGCGGTATTCCATGTATTAGATTTTGCCCCATAAATAAGACGAAACCGTATAAAGCTATAGAATTGAGTGAGCATAAGAAAAGTAAACCAATCATCTACGAAGATAAATGTATAGCTTGCGGCATATGCATTAAGAAATGCCCCTTCAAAGCCATAAGCATCATAAATCTTCCAGAAGAAATAGAGGAGAAATTAATTCACAGATATGGTCCTAATGCATTCAAGTTGTACGGATTACCTATACCTGTTAAAGGGAAGTTTATAGCAGTTGTAGGACCTAATGGCGCTGGAAAAACAACAGCCCTAAAGATATTATCAGGAAGTCTAATACCTAATTTCGGTGTTTTTACTACTGAACCATTAAAGGACTATGTCTTAAACCGATTTAAGGGAACCCAGCTTTATACATACTTTAACGATTTGTACTCTAACAAACTAAGGATAATACATAAAATACAATATATAGAGTACATACCAAAACACGTGAAAGGAAATGTTAAGAATATACTAACCAAAATTGATGAACGTGGGATTTTACGAGAAATAATATCTTTTCTCGATATGGAGCGAATGATAGATAAGGATACACCTATTCTAAGTGGAGGAGAGCTACAGAAATTAGCTATAGCAGCTTCCTTAGCTAGAGAAGGCGATGTCTATATTTTCGATGAACCCACAAGTTACCTTGATGTTAAAGAAAGGCTAGCTCTTGCAAGAGCGTTGAACGAACTAATACCGAGGACCAAGTATATAATCATTGTTGACCACGATTTAACGTTTATAGATTACATAGCAGATCTCGTTGTTATTACATATGGTATACCAGGAGTATACGGTATGTTTTCTAATCCTTATGCAACTAACACAGGTGTAGATCATTACCTTAAGGGGTACCTACCTTCGGAAAACATCAGGATTAGAGACGAAAGTATTACATTTAGACTCCATGAATCAAGACAAGGTGTGGAGGCCGAGTTAGACGAAGTATTATGTTCTTGGAGTGCTATAAAAAAGCGTATCAATGGATTTGAACTAGCTGTGGAACCAGGAGAAATACGTAAAGGTGAGGTAATAGGTATTGTAGGACCTAATAGCATAGGTAAGACGACTTTTATTAGAATCCTAGCGGGCGAAATTCAACCTGACGAAGGGTATACCACTACAACAGCTTTTAAATTAAGTTATAAACCACAATATCTTCAGAGGCAGATACCTAATTGCATAACAGTTGAAGAGTGCCTTAAGAATTCAAATAAAGAAGCATTAAATGAAAACCACTGGCTATACACAGAGGTTATTATGAGGTTAGGAGTAGATAAGTTATTGAGTAAAGAAGTATCTGTACTTAGCGGAGGCGAATTACAGAAATTCTACATAGCGTTTACATTGATAAGGGACGCTGACATATACTTACTCGATGAACCTTCTTCACATATAGATGTTGAGGATCAATTAACAGTTTCTAGAGTAATAAAGCGGACAGCTAGAATGAGAAGAACATCTATATTTGTGGTAGATCACAACGTACTTTTAATAGATTATGCGGTCGATAGGCTCATGATTTTCACAGGTATACCAAGCGTTAAGGGGTATGGCATTAGTCCAGGTGGGGTTGCAAAATCTTTTAATGTATTCTTAAAAGAGCTTAATATAACGATGAGAAGAGATGCTCAGTCCGGTAGACCTAGGATAAACAAACCAGATAGTTATTTAGATAGATATCAAAAATCTCTTGGACAGTACTTCTATACAGAGTAAACTTAGATCATATATCTACTTAGACAGCCTTTTATATGCGGTTAAACTCGATATATTAGCAAAGTTTATTTTTATTTAATTCTAAATAAGATACAGGGTTATCCCAATGAGTGAAAAACCAAAAACAACGTTATCTGTTATAAAAGCAGATATAGGATCACTAGCTGGTCATCATATTGTGCATCCCGATACAATGGCGGCGGCTGCCAAGATTTTAGCCGAAGCAAAGAGTAAGGGTATTATAGTTGACTATTATGTTACCCATGTAGGCGATGATCTCGAGCTTGTAATGACCCATAGAAAAGGCGTTGACTCAGCAGAGGTCCATGAAGTAGCTTGGAACGCATTCAAAGAAGCAGCTAAGATAGCTAAAGAACTAGGGCTTTATGCTGCAGGACAAGATCTCTTAACAGATGCGTTCTCGGGAAACGTTAGAGGTCTAGGGCCATCCGCTGCCGAAATGGAATTTGTTGAAAGACCTTCAGAGCCGGTAATAGTATTCATGGCTGATAAAACCGAGCCTGGAGCATTTAATTTACCGCTTTTCAGAGTATTTGCAGACCCCTTCAATACAGCGGGCCTAGTTATTGATCCTAAACTCCATGACGGCTTCAAATTTGAGGTTTACGACGTTATTGCTGGCAAGTACGTTGTAATGAATGCCCCTGAAGAGATGTACGACCTCTTAGCTCTTATAGGAACACCTGGAAGATTTGTTGTAAGAAGAATATTTAGGAAAAGTGACAATGAGATTGGGGCTGTTGTAGCTGTAGAAAGACTGAACCTAATAGCAGGACAGTATGTAGGAAAAGATGATCCAGTAGCTGTCGTTAGAGCTCAATCAGGGTTCCCAGCAGTTGGGGAAGTAATTGAGGCATTTGCTTTCCCCCACCTTGTAGCTGGATGGATGAGAGGTAGTCACTTTGGTCCGCTAATGCCGGTGGGTCAGCGTAATGCAAGATGTACCCGATTCGATGGTCCACCTAGAGTTGTTGCCTTAGGATTCCAGATAAAGAACGGAAGATTGGTAGGCCCTGCAGACCTATTTGATGATCCTGCATTTGATGAAACAAGAAGACTAGCTCAAACAGTAGCAGAATATATGAGAAGACACGGACCCTTCATGCCTCATAGATTGGGACCCGAAGAAATGGAGTATACTACACTACCGCAGGTGCTCCAGAGGCTACAAGATAGATTCGTAGAGTCAAAGCTTTACCAAGTAAAAGGACCAAAAGTCAAGACAGAACTACTTGAGTAAGTGAACAGAACAATTAATGTTAATACATAAAAATATTTTTAACTCTTTTAATTTTTAGCGTATCCAAGATATATCCCCTGGTGTAAATATATGAAGGTGCCTGTACTCGCAATAAACTATAAAACATACAACACCTCATTTGGGTCAAAAGCTGTTGAGATAGCTAAGTACGCCGAAAAGGCAGCTACCGAATATGGTATAGAGGTTATAGTAGTTCCTCCAGCTACTGAGCTTAGAAAAATCATTGAAAATATTTCAATCCCTGTATATGCTCAACATGCAGATCCCTATGATTTCGGTGCATATACAGGATGGCTACCAGTTCCTGCTTTAAAAGATCTTGGGGTAAAAGGTATACTTGTTAACCATAGTGAACATAGACTAAGACTTGATGAAATTGTAGCAATAGTTGAAAGCGCGAAGAAATACCATCTTGAAACATTAGTATGTGCCGATACCCCAATAGCAGCAGCAGCAGTAGCAGCAGTAAATCCCACAGCATTAGCTGTAGAACCTCCAGAACTTATTGGAACCGGAATTGCTGTATCAAAAGCAAAGCCTGAAATAGTTACCAATACTGTAGCAAAAGTAAGGAATGTAAATAAAGATGTTATAATACTAACCGGTGCAGGTATATCTTCAGCCGAGGACGTTGAAGCAGCAATAAAACTTGGAACAATGGGGGTTCTTGTCGCATCTGCTATCATGAAAGCTAAGGATCCGGAGAAAGTAATAAGGGAAATGGCTGAAGCCGCTTATAGGACTTTGTATTCATCCAGATGATTTTTGTCCATCCTTAGACATTATTTCTCGCATCACTAACATGCTTAATTATTATCGATATACACAAGAACTGCTCTATTGTAGTAAATATTGCTATGAACTAGAAACCCTTGTAATGTTGTAATTACATAGGCTAGTTAATATGAAGGAGAATCATTATAGTTGATAAAGAAATGTTAAATTTTAATTAAATATATTAATTCCTATTTATAATTATGTTATTCAGTTTTAAGTCTCTGTAACAATGTTTAAATAAAGATGAGATTAAGGTAGTAATTAAGATGATGAAAGTAGCATTTGAGGAGGTATACATACCTGATACCACGGTTGTAATTGAGAGAACGCTATCGAAAATCATAAAAGATGGGCTTATAAGAGGTAAAATTGTCATTCCCAAAGAATACCTTACTTTTTTCGAATCTAGAACTTCCCAAGGTAGTGCTTTAGGTTTGTTGTGCCTTCAAGAGATATCTGAGGTTGTTGACCTAGCAAGAAAAAGGGAAGATATAGATGTAATGATTCTGGATTCAGGTCATAGAGAAGCATACGTTAACGATCTTAGCGATCTAGATAATATAGCTAGAGAAACAGCTAAGAAACTTGGAGGAAAGTTATTAACACATAATAGTGTTCAGAAAATGATATGTAGCATTATGGATGTAGATGTTATATTGTTACCCCGCTCTGCAGATAGAGAGTTACCTTTTGAAAAGTACTTTGATAATCTAACTTTAAGCCTGCACATAAAAGAAGGGGCACCTATACTTGCAAAGAAGGGTAAACCTGGTAGTTGGTCTTTAACGATAATTGATGATAGACCCCAACCAAGGGAGATAGTAGAACTCTTAGTTGAAGAGATCATAAAAAGAGCTAAAGCTGGTGAAGGGATTATAGAGATAGAAGGACGAGGAATAATGCTTCTTCAACTAGGCGATTATAGAATAATTATAGTAGCGCCACCTATAGGCACAGGATATGAGGTTACAATAACAAGACCTATAGTTAGACTAAAACTTGAAGACTATAATCTACCACCTAAGGTGTTAAAGAGGCTCGAAGAGAAAGCCGAAGGTATACTAATAGCGGGAGCGCCCGGCATGGGTAAAACAACATTTGCTCAAGCACTAGCAGATTACTATGCACGAAAAGGAAGGATAGTTAAAACCATAGAGTCTCCTAGAGATATGAAGTTACCCCCTATAATATCGCAATACTCTAAGTTTTACGCCTCATCAAGGGAGCTCCATGATGTACTCCTACTTAGTAGACCCGATTACACGGTATTTGACGAGATGAGAGATGACGAAGATTTCAAGATATACGTGGACTTAAGATTAGCTGGTATAGGTATGATAGGCGTTGTCCACGCAACTTCACCTATCGATGCTATACAAAGGTTCATCGGTAGAGTTGACATCGGCATGATACCTAGCATCATTGATACCGTTATATTCATAGAGAGAGGTATTGCTACAAAGGTATACGAAGTATCGATGACCGTAAAACTACCAACAGGTTTACGAGAAGCAGATTTAGCGCGACCAGTTATAGAAGTTCGAGACTTCTTAACAGGCGAGCTTGAATACGAGATTTACGTATTCGGGGAACAAACAGTAGTAGTACCTGTTAAGAAGGTGCTAAAGGAACTGACATCCCAATCTATCATCGACTTCGTCAAAAAATACTTACCCTATGTAGACGTTGAAGTTAATGATGCAAACAAACTCCTAGTAATAAATGTGCCTAAGACCTTGTACAACGCCTCAACATTGAAGGTCATTAAAAGAGTTAAGAAAAGAGCTAACAAATCAGGCTATGATATAGAAGTACGAATACAATGATATAACATTAAAGTAGGTGCTAATATGAGCGAAAAGGAAGTCAAAAGAAAGAGATCTAAAGGTGCTAATGCAGAGAGAGAACTTGTAATAAAATTATGGAAGTTAGGTTTCGCAGTCTTAAGAGGGCCCGCAAGTGGATCTAAAATTAAAAAAGGTGTTTACCCAGATATTGTAGCAATAAAGAATAGACATATCTTTGTATTTGAAGTTAAGAAGAGGAGTAGACTAGGCCACGTATATATAAGGAAGGATCAGTTAGAAAAAATAAAGGAATTTGCGCGAAGAGCTGGAGGAGAGGCATTAGTAGCTGTTAAGATATCTGAGCTACGAGCATGGAGGGTTATTCAATTAATACATATTAAAGAGGTTTCTTCAACCAAAGTACGTATAGATAAGGAGATAATAGAGCAAGCCGATGATTTATTAATTTACCTCAACAATAGAATAAGTACAACTCTGGAGGAATACATACAAAAATCAATTCACAGAGAAAATTAACGCAAGTTATTTTCCTCAATAATTTTAAACGTTGCAGTTGACTCAATGGTATCAGAAATGCTTATATCGATGTCTATTCTGTCTGCTACAACGTTTGCTAAGCTTATCAACTCTTTTAATATATTTACTTCGGCGTATAATTGGTCTTCGTATTCTTCTGCTTTCCATAATATTTTCACAATCTTTGGTAACACATTAAATGCGAACTTTTGAAAGAGCTTGATATCCGCTGAGCTTAATTTGTCTTTAATACTCATTTGTTTTAATCTCTTAGACCAGTAATTGACTTGCAGACTCTTAATTTGTATTTTGAGCATAGCTATAGTTGGGTCTTCTACATCTAAGGAGAATCCCATTGAATTATTTAAAGCTCTTTCCACTTCTTCCAGGTCTTTAAATTTATACCAATGTTGGTTATTCGTCTTATAAGTAGTCGTTATTATGTTGTACTCTCTTTCAAGAATTCTAAGGAGCATTGAGGGATTGTACTTAAAATTTTGTTTTTCTAGTTCCTCTATTAAATTTCTGTACTCAAAATCTCCAGGTAGTTTTAATCCTTTTAATCTATTTGTCTTAGCTATCCTTATAGCCGTAGACAATACCATGTAGAGCTTCTGACCGTACCGACGATATGCCTCAAGAATAGCTACATCTATGGGCTTAAGGTTCATAGCTTTTATAACCTATACCTTCTAGAGTTTGTTAAGCACTATCCCGGTAAGTTATCGATAAATTCGGGTTATATACTACGACTATTATAGTTAACTAAAGTTCTGCTTAAGACTTTAAGTAATACGGAAGTGCTATTTATAGTAATATCGATTAAATAATATGTTATTAATTAAGCTTGTTGATAATAGTTATTTAAAATCTATATCTTTAATAATCTCTTAGTTTTGAATATGAACCCCTTAAATATGAGGATATTGTAATAAATAGATGTTTAGGGAAAGCAATTTAGCTATATTACTTACATAGAGTAAAATAATTTAAGTTATACGGCTGTATGTAGATAGTTAGGTGATACGATTGAGAATAGTACGATTAGTACTTGAAGTATCTAGACCTGTGGGTTCATTAGATGCGATTAACTTGATTAAACGCTTAACTGAGTTAAGTAATGTAAAATCGGTTACTGTTAAGTTTAGAAAGATTTCAGCTAGAGCCCAAACATTACTTTTAGCTTTAGAAGGAGATAACCTAGATTATGAACATGTATCGAAAATGCTTAGCGAATTCAACATAACTATAATGGGTATAGATGAAATACAAGCTTTAAGTAAGTAAATGAGGCACTTAGGTCAAGCATTTTAATAAATCTTGGTAGTATACCTCAGATACAGTTAGTACAGTTAGGTAAAAGTTTGCAAAACGTTTTATCGCTAAAGCGGAAGATGTATTAAGCAATCCATGAGGTCAGAGAACACTATAGGGTGAAGGTTGTAGGAATGACACTCTGCGATATATGTAAGGTAAACCCTGCTTCATTCTTTCAACGCCATACACGTAAAAGATTATGTAGAGATTGTTTTGAGCTTAGTATCCTTACTAGGGTGAAAGATCAGATTGAGCGATATTCAATGCTATCATTAAACGATACTGTTGCCATAGGTATTTCAGGGGGTAAGGATAGCTACGTATTAGTCTACATACTAGCTCAAATATTATCGCCTAATAAAATCATTGGCATAACGATAGACGAAGGTATTACTGGATATAGCCGTAGCGAGATATACCGCTCAGTTAAAGCTTTATGTTCAAGTCTCAGAATAGACTGCATTTATGTTTCAATGAAAGAGGCTCTTGGATACAGCGTAGACGATTTTATGGAACGCTACCTCGATGCTATACATAACAAAAATATAAACCTACCAATCTCTGCTTGTACATATTGCGGTATTGCACGTAGAAGAATCCTGAATATATATGCACGTGAGTTGGGGGCAACAAAAGTTGCTACGGGACATAATCTAGATGATGAAGTTCAGACCTACGTCATAAATATTCTTCGAGGAGACATAATAAGGCTTATCCAGTTGCATCCGCTAAGTAGAACCCATAGCCCTAAGTTGATTAAGAGAATTAAACCTATGCGTAGCTTATACGAGTACGAAACAAGCTTCTATGCATACTTACTTAGATATCCGTTCCAAGAATTCGAATGTCCCTACATAGAGACAAGGCCTACGCTTAGAGTTAAAGTACGTGAAATGTTAAACGAGGTGGAGAAGCTTAATCCAGGAGCCCAGTTAAATCTTTTGGAATTCCTAGATAATTTGGTAGAACACATAATCAACATACAAAAAATATCTTTACCTTTATGCAAATTATGCGGTGAACCAACATCACCCAATAGAGAAATATGTAAATTCTGCGAACTTATTGAGCTTGTTAAGCATGGTCAGAATTTCATGATTGCTACAAATACAGATAAAAAAGATGGGAATGCCTAGTCTAAGCGTATTATAACCTTAAGTACTAGGAATACAAAACTAAATCATGCGTAAGTTAGTGAATTGTTTCACGTAGTGATGTATATGGCTGTGACTATAACAAACGAATATACAAACGCGGTGCTTCATTTATATAATTTAATTGAAGATAAAATTCTGTGTAATGGTAATAAAGATAGAATGAGTGTTGAGTCCAGGATATCTTTACCTACAACAGATGTGATAGCAGCATACCTGGTGCTTATCTTTACGAGATCAAGTAATATAGATGTTATAAAATGGAAGATCTCATTCAATGATGTAATATTAACACGTGAGTTAAGACCGCATATAGAGAAACCTATAAACGAAAATTATACACAAACAGTATTCGTATACGACGTATCTAAGGTTATGATTAAAAACGATGCATCTATAAAAATTGCCTGTTCAGCTAGAGGCTACTTAAGTCTTGACGGTGCAACGTTGTTAACTGTGATGCGATACAAAGGTTTTCATACATGTATTGCATGCGAAATAGAACCTAATACAATAAATGAAGGTATAATAAAGTACTATAGTTTAAACCCAACATTTGAAGCCAATGAGACACACTTAAGCCTAGGACTAATAGCTCCTTCACCTAGCTGGTTAGAGATAAAAACAGAAAACAATCTTACAAAGAGGTTTGACATATTAAAAGGGTACAACGTTATCGAAACAACCTTTGGAAAAGCTTATTCAGGTGCAATACATCTACACACTAATCCACTACATAATACGAGATATCTCTTCTCATGTATAGCTCTAAGATATGTAGAATATCCATACATAACCATTGAAGAACTAAATACCCACCATACATCGATAAAGATTAAGCTTAAAAACATTGGTAATAGCTCTTGCGATAGCCTTAATCTCTTGATACTACGCTATGGAATACCTTTACGAAGAATGCCTTTAATACCTCTTGAACCAAATAACGATGTAACCGTCGAAATAAACCTGGATAACATAGCTAAACAATTCGGAGGCAAAACAGATGGTATAAACTTACGAATTATCTGGTCTAAAGCTCATAAATTATTTGAGCACGATGTACCATTAAAATTTTAAGCAATATTGTAAATTATTTATAAGCTAAACCGAGGTAAAACCTGAGGTTGGTGTAACTATGGAGAACGAAGACATTATCATAATTGAAATCCCACCTCCTATGATAAAACCACCTAAAATAACTAAGGGACGAGGAGTTGCAGCATCTCCTAGAGTTGGTAGAGGATTTAGTACAGGTGAAATAAAACAAGCAGGTCTAACTGTGCAGTTAGCAAGACAATTTAATATACCTCTAGATTTCAGAAGACGTAGTATACATCAACATAACGTCGAGAATTTGAGGAAATTTGCAGAAAAAGTGTCTATGCTTATTAATGTAAAAAAGACTAAACCCGCTAAAATTGTTCAACAAAAACAAGAACCTCAACAGAAATCGACGTAGCATTAGCTGTTAAGATATAACGAGTCCTCTAGCTTCTTATAAACTTCTCTAGCTATAGACGTTATAAGAGCTGTATACTCCTCATCGGCTCTATACCAGTATTTAACCTCTTTACCCTCTTTAACTAGCTTCACCATAAGAGTAGCACACCTCACTACATTCGCTATATCAAGTAAGAATTTCTCATTGTTAATAGGCTCATCCTCAGATTCGTGATAAGCTAGAGCCCATGGCGGTATTATAGCACCAAAACTGTTCATTACAGCCATTAAGTTCTGTATTACAGCTATAGCTCCAGCATCATTTCCGACGGCTATGAATCCTGCCACCTTTCCCTCCATCTTGCTTCTACCTTCTGTAAATATAGCGTTCTCCAGTATCGTCAACCTATCTATGAAGTTTTTCAAAGGTCCTGGGATATTATACCAATATATTGGTGTGGCAAAGATTATTGCATCACTGTTGATGACGTATTCGTATAACTTCTTCATGTCGTCGTCTATAACGCAAGGAAGCTTGCATAACTTAACGTCATCTGATACGCAACCGATACAAGGCATTATATTGAAATCGTATACGTCGATAGCTATTACATCTACTTTCTCTATATCTTTACACAATTTAACTACAAATTCCCTTACAAAGTTTACCGCACCGTACTTTCTAGGTGATGCGGAAATCAATAGTATTTTAACATTATTTTGATTTTCCATAAACTAACACCAACTGGGACACTTCTGTTTTAGCATAAGTACTAAAGCTATTTGACTTAGAATAAGGAGGTAATTAAAGCGTTTTTAACCTCTTAGTATATCTTCAGTTTATAATAGTGGAGGTCAATTTAGTTCCTTCTATACATCTTCCACATTATTTATTCTAATAGACTAGTAAATTAACTGATTAAAGCTAAATCTGTTTTAATTAAATCTCTATTTCGTAGTTTCTTAGGAAAACGCGCTTCTCAGTTCGTTTTGCTCCTAGTTTTTCTGCTATAAAATTGAATGCTTTCTCTGGATCGGTATGACTACCACACGTATATACATCAGCTGTAGCGAAAGAGTATTCGGGCCAAGTATGAATAGAAATGTGGCTTTCTAGAACTATGCCAAAAACAGTAACGCCTAATCCTATTTTCCATGATTTCACCTCTAGTAATACCATATTACCAATGGTAGCGGCTTCCTTCACTATGTTTACCAAGAAAGTTACATCCATAAGTTTACCTTGTTCACACTCATACATGTTTCCAACTACATGTTTACCATAAACTAATATCCTCTTTTGCGTTGATGCCGCTACCATTTGGGGTCAGTAGTGTTTACACAAATAGTATTTATAAACATTTCTGTTATTAATCCATTGACAGAATTAATAAACCCTATATAAACCTACTACTCGTTCATGTACCTCAATATGCCGGGGGTTTATAAATCATGATTTCTTCGTTGATGCGCAATCACTATTATACTGGCATAGCATCCTTAATCTTTAAAGGGATAACTATAACAAGACTTTACACAAAATACTACTCCGAACAATTTGTACGGTGTTATGGATGGGTAAATTCGATGGGGTACTTGAATCTCTCAAATCGTATGGATTTGCAATAATTAGCGATGAACATAAGGAACTCTTAGATAATTTAAGAACCGCTGGAATCATCCATTTTTTCATTGTTCGTAAGTTAAATAATTACACAATTTTAGAGCCTAATACTCTTAGTTGTGAAAGAGAATGTAACGTTAATTGTAGAGACGGAAACGGAGTAGTAAAGGGAGATTGCTATGGAGAATGTATCGACATGTGTGTTATGGATAAATTGAGTAATATAATTATGGCTCTTTCACGAGCTTAAAGGACTATTATAAATATGTGGAACATTAATGTAGTTAAATATGACCTTGAATTAACTTGAATATCGCTTCTCGCAATGATTTAGCAAGATTATAACATCCAAAACCTTGTTCAAGCAATCCTTTGTCTATAAGATTTCTAATAATGGTCTTAGGATCTTGAACTTTATACAAGGCTTTTAGCTCTCTTAACGCTATTATACTCCCAACAGAGATATTCTGTATGAAATACCTTAGAACTTTCCTTTCTTCTTCACTTAATCCTTGTATTATTTCATATAGCTTTTTATCGATATGAAGGCCCAGCTTTCGCACAACATCGTCATCAGACATTTAAGTTTACCTAGCTTAGTATATTGCACTAAATTAGTATTATGTTCTGCGGAATGTATAAGCTTGTTACTATGTTAAACATTTGCAAAGCAATTAATTAGGAGCTAGCTTGTCTTAATTTTAAGCGTAGAACCTTTGAGCTCAAATTCGATGCTTAATGATTCTAGTACTAAACACATAATATCCTTTATTATACGCTCGTTAAATGTTAATCTCACTAAACCTGAGAGCTCTACAGACTCAATATTGCAGCAATTGAATTCCTTTACCTTCTTTCCTTCATAATCGAAAACGGTAACAGAAATACACCTAGATGCTAAGTCTATACATATTTGCGAATTCATTATCGCCACCTACACCTATAGCTAAATATCAGAACACGAACCACAACTATATAAGCATCATTTGAATACCTCTCCTAGAATAGCATCTAATGTATATAAACTCGCTACAATAGATTTAATAGCTGATGGGATAAAACCATGACTCAAATATCTTTCGAGGTCATTGATGTACCAATACCACAAGGATGCAACGTAATTATAGGTCACAGTCACTTCATAAAGACTACCGAAGATCTCTATGAGGCACTTGTTACTAGCGTACCTGGAATTAAATTCGGTTTAGCGTTTAATGAAGCTAGTGGTAAAAGATTAATAAGATACGAAGGCAATGATGAAGAGTTGACGAAATTAGCTATAGAAGTAGCTAAGAAAATTGGTGCAGGCCATACATTTGTGTTATACATAAAAAATGCCTGGCCTATAAATGTATTAAATAGATTGAAACATGTACAAGAAGTTGTACAAATATACGCTACTACTGGGAACCCCCTCCAAGTAATAATAGCAATTACAAACCAGGGTAGAAGTATCATCGGGGTTGTTGACGGATATACTCCTCTAGGGGTTGAGGGAGAAGAAGATAAGAGAGAACGTCATGAATTCTTAAGAAAAATAGGGTATAAGAAATGAACAATAACGAGGTGCAAGAAATAGAAGTTGAGTTTTATATCCCGCATGAAATACGCTTAGATGATATTGCCACTATCACGCTATACAGAAAGGTGTCCTTAGAAACGTTTTATGAAAGCAAAGAAGTTTTAAATAGCTTTCAAGATAACGAGGATTTTTTTATTGCGTGGCTTTCTAAAATCTCGTTTTCCAGAGGTTACCCTGTAGCTAGGGCTGTAATAAAAGTTAACAATACAATAGTTGAAGCACTACTTTCGTCTGACAAGCTTAAGTACTTTATTGATTCACCTTATATCTCACGCATTAGACGTATATACATGATTCAAAACCTTAAATCATCTGTATCGAAACTAAATACATCAACGAACCAAGACGGAGAAAACGTATATACATCGTTAGATCAGGAAAAAAGCGCCCTAGCTAATATACTTCAAGATCTATCAAATGATGAGCTATACATATTCTTCAGTCCCATAAACGTTATAGATCCATCGAAAGCAGATGCTCTGGTGCTGGAGACTGATAGAGGTATAGTATTTTTAAGACTTGATAGTATACCGCGGGTACCATCATCTACCACAACTACGAAAAACACCGTAAAAAAGAAGAAAAGCAGGGGTAGCAAAAAGAAAAAGAAGAAACGCAGAACTCGTAGGAGATCTAAATCCTCATCTTAGTATTGATGCTAGAACGGCTTTTGCTGTATGTAACCTATTCTCAGCTTGAAGCCAGACTACAGAGTTAGGCGATTCGATAACATCGTCAGTAACCTCCTCATCTCTATGTGCAGGTAAGCAGTGCATAAATATATAATCTTTCTTGGCATATTTAACAAGTTCTGCATTAACTTGATACTGTTTAAAATCTCTTAATCTTTTCTCCTTTTCTACTTCCTGACCCATGCTAATCCAAACATCTGTATACACGACGTCAGAATCTTTAACCGCTTCAACAGGGTCTCTGACAATAACTATTTCCCCATCACTATGCACTACAAGTTCCTTGACAATCTTTAGTATAAATGCATTAGGATCGTAGCCTTGGGGTGTAGCAATGTAGAGTTTTCCTCCTAACATTGCTATAGCTAACATAAGACTATGCAATACGTTATCGCCGCCATCCCCTACAAACGCTATCTTAAGCTGTTTCAAATTTCTTTTAACCTCAACTATGGTCATTATATCTGCAAGCGCCTGCAAAGGATGCTCGAAATCGCTTAGAGCGTTTATAACTGGGTTCTTAGAATAATTAGCAAGCTCGATTAAAGTAGAGTGCCTGTAAACTCTAGCAGCAATACCATCTACATATCTATCTAGAACCCTTGCTGTATCCTTTATTGGTTCACCTCTTGCTAGCTGAAGTTCTTGAGAAGATAGATAAAGAGAATTTCCCCCAAGCTGGTTCATAGCAACCTGCAAGCTTACACGTGTACGTGTGCTAGGCTTCTCGAATATCAATGCCAATATCTTCCCTGATAACACCGGTATAACTTTTTCTCCTTGATAATATCTATTTTTTAACTCAAACGCGAGATTTACCAGGTGCTCTATTTCTTCCTTCGTGCAATCCAGAATAGATATGAAATCTTTACCGCGTAAGCTATCAACGAACATATGATTTCCGCCATATAGCATCATTTATTCGGTAAACGTAAATTTAAGCTTAAAGTATGTCAACCCCGAAGTTGCTACCGAAACTCACGTAGATAGCATGTACTATAATGATGTAAAGTTATAACTTTGGCTTCACATCAGATCACATATATATCAGCTAGCTGAAAAGTATATTAGGCACCTTGAACCCAACGCAATGCTTAAAGGGGTGTGCTACTTATGCAAACAAAGTATAAAACACATCAATGCATTGAAGTAACGAAAGATACCGCTGGAAAAGAGGTTATTTTAGCTGGATGGGTTCACCAAGTAAGGGACTTAGGCGGAAAGAAGTTCATCATCCTCAGAGATGGTAGCGGTTTAGTACAGGTAACCCTTTCCAAAGGTGTTGTCCCCAACGAATTAATAACGTTAATTGATGAACTAACCTATGAAAGCGTTATCCAAGTTAAGGGCCTTGTTAAAGAAGATCCTCGTGCTCCTAGAGGAGTAGAGGTTATACCAACAGAAATTCGTATAATAAGTAAAGCAAAAACACCTTTACCATTAGATGTAAGCGGCAAGGTTAAAGCAGATATAGATACTAGACTTAGGGAGCGTGTTCTAGATCTTAGGAGAATAGAATCTAGAGCTATAACAAGGATAACGAATACTGTTATAAAAACAATACGGGAAGTACTATTATCTAAAGGTTTCATAGAGGTCTTTACCCCAAAGATTATAGCTACAGCAACCGAAGGTGGTGCTAACTTATTCCCCGTAATATACTTTGGTCGAGAAGCGTTCCTTGCTCAAAGCCCACAACTGTACAAAGAACTACTAGCTGCATCCTTCGAGCGCGTATTTGAGATAGGCCCTGCTTGGAGAGCAGAGGAAAGTGATACCCCCTACCACCTATCCGAGTTCATAAGCATTGATATAGAGGCTGCGTTCATGGACTATAAAGACGTTATGAACATACTTGAAGGGGTTCTACAAGCTATAATTAAAGCCATTAAAAGAGAAAATGAAGAAGACTTAAGGATCCTAGGTAGTCAATTACCCGAGATCTCTTTTCCAATACCAAGAATAACTTATTTGGAAGCCCTTGATATCTTAAGAAGGAAGAATATAGAGCTTAAGTTCGGCGATGACATTGGTACACCTGAGCTTAGAGTACTATCCTCAGAAATAGAGACCTCGTTTTACTTTATAGTGGAGTTCCCAACAAGAACTAGAGCGTTCTACACAAAACCAAAAGACGATGACCCTGAAATTAGTGAAAGTTTTGACTTGGTGTGGCAGTACCTAGAGCTAGCTTCGGGTAGTACGAGAATTCACGATAAGGAGATGCTTATAACATCAATAAGGAATAGAGGACTTAATGAAGAGAGCTTTCATTACTTCATAAAGTGGTTCGACTACGGTGTACCACCTCATGCTGGATGGGGATTGGGGCTGGCTAGGCTATTATTGCCATTGACAGGTAAAAATAACGTAAAGGAGGTAACGCTATTCCCAAGAGATAAAAAGAGATTAGCGCCATAGATACAGTTATGTATAATTTAGTGGATCAGTTCTTAGCAATTCACGAATAAAAGATGTTGCATAACATCCTCTATCTAGGGTGAAAGACAGCTCTATATCTTTGCAACTAAAATAAGTTTTAACGTTCTGTGCTTGGGCTAACGCCTGCCTCATATCTCCTTTAACTTCTATGGCTAGGGTCTTAACATAGAAATGGCTAGGATTTATACCTTCTACACTTAGGATTTCGTCCAATACCTCTTTTACAAGCCTCTGATGAACATAGTATTTAGTTCCAACAATAGGCAAGTACGTGTACTCACTAATCATTATCTTAATAGCGTCCTCAAATCTGTAAATCTCAAGTAGTTTTAGCCATAATTTTGAAAGCATTGAATTGAACAGGTATGCTTGGTACGCATTTATGTACAACAATATGTAATCCTTAGGAATACGTTTTACTAATTTTAAAGCATTTCCATGATTAAGCCAATTTTTACACACTATTTTCTCGGGCGCTTTTTTTATCAATCTATGAATTCTAGAATTACATAGGGTATCCATAAATGAGTCTAATTCGTTCTTTATGATTAGTTTACCAAGAAAATGCGTTACAGGTCTTCGGGTTCCAAATCGCTGGTATCCGAAAAAGTTAAGGAAGATATACCCATAATCATGAACGAACCTTAACCTTTCTCTAACTGTATTTAGATCTTTAGTAATTATCCTTATACGGAATTTATTACCATTATGTAATACGAGATTTGGGGCACACTGCCATAAAATAGCCTTGATATACCTCTTACCGTATTGTAGCCTCATTATTTTAATTAGTTTAGAGCATCCTCTTAATATGACTGCTTGACGGGATATAGCCTCAGCCTCTTTAAGGCCCAGTATTTCACAGGATTTACATCTTAAGATTTTTTGCATTAATTTACAAAGTGCATGGCTATCGCAGTTCATCTTCTCGACTACGTATACATATCTATTATCATTACCACGGCAGTCTAAATCAAATTCTCCGGGGCGGTCTAAATCTATACTCTCTAGATCAATCTCATTGACTATTTCATAGACACGAAAACCGTGGGGTCTTGGTATACGGGCATCAATAGTTTTCTCGTCTATTTTAGGATACGTGTATACGTGTATGCCGAGCGCTATATCTAAGATCTCCTCTGTTAAGATGGACCTCACATCCATAGTAATCACTGCTTACAATAATGGTAACGACCCTGTAACCCTATCTATTAGGTCTGATGGTGCAGGTCCAAGGCCCAAAGCTGTTATAGTTCCTGGAGGAAGCTCTGTTAGACCTGCATCAGCTATTAATGTTGCTATTAAGCCTACTTCTTCTGCATTCTTCTTAATCTTAAGCATTTCATCTAGAGATCTAACCTTAACAACTATTTTCTTCTGACCTTGGGTTCTCCAAATAAATACATTTTCTCTACATGTGGTTATTTCAAGGCATTTCATAACAGCCTCTACAGCTGCATGCGCTACTTGAACTGCTAGCTTGCCCTTACTCATCTTTATATCAGTTCTAACAACTATTATTTGTTTGTATTCTCTTTCCATACCAAACCCGTTAATAATTGGCGAGTTACACACTATCAAGCTTATATTCTCGCTCCCCACATAAATGGGAAGGTGACACTACTAATGAGTGCAACAGCTTTACCAGTAGTCCATGAAGCAGCACCTATAAAGATCTGTACATGCTGTAAAAAAACAATAACACCTTATGAAAAAGCAACCAGCTTTAAGTGTCCAAATTGTGGCATAGTGGTGATATGGCGTTGTCAAAGATGTAGAGCTTCGAGTGTTCCCTATAAATGTCCAAATTGTGGATTTGAAGGCCCTTGAGGTGTTCAATCCATGCCAGCGGTTGTTTTAGTTGTTATAAGGGCTTATCCCAAGGAACTCCTCGAAAAATTTGATGATTTAGTAGCTGAAATAGATACGAAGCTTAAAGAAAAAGGCTTTACATTAATGAAATGGGAAGCCTCCGAAATAGCCTTTGGTTACAAGGCTCTAGATCTATATATAATCATGCCCGAGGAACAAGAAGGAGGTACAGATATAGTTGAAGAAACTATAAAAAGCGTTGAAGTTATAGATAACGTTGATGTTATCTATCTTACAAGGTTAAGCACATAAGGTATACGCAAAGTGTTCATAAAGAGAAAAATAGCATTTAAAATCGTCGAATACCTCAAAAGTAAAGTGAAAGCCACAGATAAAGAGTTATACGAACTATTATCTAAAGAATTCAACATCTCTTACAACCAATTATTATCACTTTTAATGCAACTTGAGATAGAAGGTGTTATAACAGTATATGAGGGCAAAGATTACATAATCATACTTAAAAAATTTTAGGTACTTAACAAAAAGTATCATTAGAACCTCTACAGAGGAATATTATTACGGCGAATATTAATGGGGGTTAATCTAAAGGATTTAATTGCCCCAGGTTGCCGCCAAGATATAGATGATCTGAGGATCCTTGCCCGAAAAGCTATTGCTCTGGACGCCTACAACGCCTTATACCAATTTCTAGCCGCAATAAGGCAACCCGATGGAACTCCACTTATGGACGGTAAAGGTAATGTAACGAGCCATTTAAGCGGGCTGTTTTATAGGACCATAAACCTTGTAGAGAATGGCATAAAACCTATCTATGTATTTGATGGCAAACCACCTGAGATCAAAAGACAAGAATTAGAGAAAAGACGCGTAAGGAAAGAAAAAGCTGCTGAAATGGCTGCTAAAGCGTATAGCGAGGGAGTAATTCATGAGGCAGCTAAATATGCCGTACAAGCAATACATCTTACAGAGTCTATGGTTAAAGATGCTAAGAGATTGCTTGACTCTATGGGTATCCCCTATGTACAGGCATTAAGCGAAGGTGAAGCGCAAGCTGCTTACCTAACGAAGAGAGGAGCTTCATGGGCTACCGGTAGCCAAGATTATGATTCTCTCTTATTCGGTGCTCCAAGACTTGTACGAAATTTAGCTATAACTGGGAAGAGAAAACTTCCTGGAAAAGATGTCTATGTTGACGTAAAACCAGAGTTAATAGAATTGGATAAATTGCTTAAAGCCTTGGGAATAACGTTAGATCAATTAATAGATGTAGCAATTCTTATAGGCACAGATTATAATCCCGATGGCGCAGAAGGCATCGGTCCTAGAACTGCTTTACAGCTAATAAAAACCCATGGATCTCTCGAGAAGATACTCCGTGTTTTGCCAAACATAAAATTCCCTGAGGATCCTATTAAGATAAGGGAATACTTCTTAAAGCCTCCTGTGATAGACGTAGATAGGCTTGAATGGAGAGAGCCTGATAAAAATGCTATAGTACAGATACTGGTGAAAGAGCATGACTTCTCATTTGATAGAGTAGAGAATGCTTTAAAACGGTTCGAGAAGGCGTATCGAGAGTATGTAAGAAGTGCCCCTGCATCCCTCGATCAATGGTTTAAGCGATCTAGAAGCTAACGTAATTTGCTTTAGTCAGTAACTGATTTTAATTCTATATACTTCATTATATATAGAGCTTAGTAGATTCTCTAATATATCCACCCTTAGAGGTAGTAACTTTGCATCTGATTTAGGTATTCTAACAATGTGCTGTACAGAGCCATCAGGGGTCCATACGCTATCTATTCCTTGTATACGAGCGGGTGATATAAGCTGCAGTATAAACGACTTGGGATCCGATGTTTTTTGTACAATTCTTATCTTTAACCCTAGTTTTTCTTCTAGTGCTTTAGCCAGCCTAATTATGTTAAGCCTTGAAACTACTTCAGGTATATCTAGTACTATTATAATCACAGAATCAACTTTATAGCTTTTAATGTAACTGGCGCTTTTAAGGAATTTAAAATTGCTATCGTTCTCAAGCTCCAAAAGATACCGCATAATGTCAACTTCTATTTCTGAATGTTCTCCACCTTCTACTACTCTTCTACATCTCGGACATAGCACACCGCTTCTAACACATATAACATCCAATGGTATTCTCATTCTTCTACAATCCCTCTAGCAATTTCCTCGACTTACTAAATATTTGATTCAACTCTCGACAAAGCCTTTCTAGACGTTCAGCTTATAAATTTAAGTCCTCTAATACTGACATAGAAGTTGCGATAATGCTACATAGAGGTGTAGTGAATCATGCCCTTAGCGGACCCTGAGCTAATAAAAATTGTGGAAAAACGTCTACTTAATAAAAAGGTATGTAGAGACTGTGGAGCATTAAATCCGCCTACAGCTACTAGGTGTAGAAGGTGTAAGAGCAATAATCTAAGGCCTAAGAAGAAGGCTTTACCTGTAAAAAAGGGTTAGGTGCCTAGAAACGTATACGCTTAAGCATATAGCTAAAGCTTTAGCACAACTAAGGGCATTTAACATAGATGGTATAATAATTGGAAGCACATGTATTGATATAGCACTAGAAAGACCAGGCGAAGGAGATATAGATTTATTTGTAACATCGCTAAGTCCACTACTTGAAGAAGCCAAGATCAGGCAAATAGCATACATGCAAGGATGGTCAACAGGTACAACGGATCTTGGTACCCCATCTATCACAATAAACGTTGATGATGTTGAAATAACTATAGAGCTTTACGAAAATATTATGGATTTCTATATACCTGTTGAAGCATTAGATCTATGCAAGAAAAATATCGATGCATATAATACCAATATATACTACGTAGCACCAGAATGTTGGATGATATTTAAAGCACGTAGAGGTTCAGGTAAGGATATAGCTGAGCTATCAATGTTAAAGTATATGGTTGAAGAAGGTACATTAAGTATAGATAAATCATTGATTGAGAAGCTGCTCAATTTTTATGAAGAAGATAAACACCATATAGTAGATAGATTAAAAAGCATTAAATTGATGTAAACACAATTATATACATATCTACAGATCTATAGACTATAACATTAAATAAACCTAGAAACAATATAATATATTATATTCTATTAATTTTAAAATCATAATAAATCTATAGATCTTTATCATATTGCATTTCTAAACACCTAAAATACCAAAAACATCCATGCAAACCGGTAATAGTGGGCCCGCGGGGATTTGAACCCCGGACCTCCGCCTCGTAAGGGCGGCGTCCTACCAGGCTAGACGACGGGCCCACAGTATTTATTACGCAAATAATGTAATCAAGGATTTAAGTTTATCTGCTTCTTCGCAGTTCTATGCATTAATTATACTATCCTTGGTTCGAGAAGATCAAAGTGAAAATGGAGCCGGGGCCGGGATTCGAACCCGGGGATTAACGGGTCTCTTCGGTGGGCGGAAGTCGGAAACCACTGCAGCCCGCCGCCTTAGACCTCTCGGCCACCCCGGCTCATGTTTTGATGTGGTGCCGCCGGGGGGACTTGAACCCCCGACTTCCCGGTATCTGACGACCCAGCTTCTTCAAACCTTCTTCAGCCGGGCGCTCTCCCAGCTGAGCTACGGCGGCATTCATATAATGCTAACTTTACTGCAAATTTAAAATCTTTTTACACGTTAGCGTTTTAGTCTATGAAGTCGCTGGTCTGTATTTTTGTTGGTATGTATGTATCCATGAGGAAGTAAAGTCCCTTGCCTGTTAATGCCTCTATTTCTAGCTTACTATGTTTCTCTAGGAATATGTTTATCTCTTTAATCCACCTCTCTGATTTGAACCATTCGTAATTTAATAGTTCTTGGGCTCTTTTTAAGTCTGTTTTCTTTGCCTTGATTATAAAATTCTTGCGTTCAGCTTCACTCAAGTAGGGTTTCTTGCTTTTATCTCCAAAGATGTCTGTCATACTAACACCTAGAAACTTAGCCGTAGGTGTTGCTAATCTTTCGGATTCATAGGATAGAGTAATAGAGCCTATCTTGAATACACTGTATATGTACCATCCATAGGGATCCGCATCCGTTATTATGTAAACAGGAAGTTTTAGCTCCTCACTTAATCTGCGCAAGAATCTTCTTGTAGCTCTATCTGGTTGACCTGCGCTTGTAATTAGTATAGCTTTGTATTTTCTCCAAAAACCTGCTCTATGTAGTTGCTGAAATACTGCGTCCTTCTCCACAACTAAAACCAGCTCTGCGTTTACATCAAGGAACTCTATAAGGTCGGGTGTAGGCTCTATAGCGTACGCACCGTGACCCATCTTGCTTAAGTCTATAACGTCATCCCCAGATCTTATCCTCATATCTCCTACAACCTTTCCTTTCTCTTTGCTTAGAATGAGCATATCTTCCCTAAGAAGGCCAACGTAAACCTCTATATCTCTGAGAACTGCATCGCTTTCTTTCTGTTCATCCCATGTGTTCTCTTCTGCGATAGTGCCTTTATATGTTCTATAACGAATTGTGTGCTTACCCCTATAGTAGAGATCTCTTATTGTTGGATACTCGTTGTTTCTAAGCGCTTCGTATATAATCTTACCTAGGAGAAGCGTCTGCATAAACTTCCTAGATTCACGAACATCCAGAAATCTTCTTTCGAAAACTTCAGATCCTAAAAGTAGTAGCTTCCTTTCCTTATCATATATAGTATTGGATAACGTTCTCTTCGGTATAATCATTCGGGGCTCTTCGTTGCTTAACACGGCTTTTAAAAGCTCAAAGAACCTCTCCTTCAACTTATCGGCTGCCGATGTTCTAACTTTTTGGTCCACCTTAGACGTAAATACTGCCTCTACCACAGTTTTACACCTGCGATTACTCGGTAGATATAACAATGTTCCTTATCGATGATATAGATTTGAGCACTTCTACGTACTTAGCTTTAACCATATCGAAAAGCTTATCTTCAAGTATATTTACATCGATTTTCTCTGGATTAGATGGGGCGAAAATTGCTAGTGCTGAAGCTATCTCTGGTATGTACTTCAATATCGAATACGCCTTCCTCATAGCCTCCTCTTCCCTCTGCTTCTTTACCAAGTACTGCTTTAGGGATCTAGCTATATACCTTATACCTTCCTCTATTTCATGTTCAAGTACAGGTACGTCGGCTATACTCTCTTTCCCAACACCTTTGTACGGTATCTTAGTTCCACACACGTGAACTAGTATAGCTATAGGTGTTGGAAATTCTATTTCGTAGTACTTCCAATCTATGCCCTCTGATATAACCTTCCAAGAAACATCGCTTTTTTCATCGTATAGTAGCGGAATTTTATTAGCATACCTAAGGAGTAAAGGTTGTTCAGAAGGCTGTATCGCTCCTCCGTATCCAATACCTACCTCAACTATTAGTGCATGACCTTCATAAACAACAGGTTTCCTAGTTATAGCGTCAACAAATTCTGGTTTAAGTATCTGCTTAAGACCTATCTTTATCAGCTCAGCTCCTATAGGCGAAAGATGATCTGCTCTTGGCTTTCTAAACTCGTTGAATTCTCTTAACGCCTTAACCAGTTTCTCAATATCTTCAGATGTGAGATCTTTAGCATTTGTATCTAAATTGAAACCGTAGAGCTGGAGAAATCTATATGCCGTAATTTCTCCTACTCCCTGAAACTCTGTAGCTAAGAACTCTATAAGGTTACTCGCCTTCGTTTCCGATATCATGGCTTTCAGCATCTCTATGTCTACTCCGTGTGGATGGGGTTTTGTCTCCTTAGGAGGCGGGGGAACCTTATCTATAACCCTCGGGTATACGTATATTTCCCCTTCAGGTGATTTGAAGGTTATATCGGCATAGGGAGTTACTATTGCTGTTCTTCTTATGTAATCGATTACCTTTTGCTTAGCTCTACCCCAATCACCTTCAATAGATATCCTAACTATTGTTCCATGCCAATTCGTACTATTAGGGCTTACAGCTTTGTGCACGATAATAGGCTTGTTCTCCTTTATATCTATGGCTACCTTATACATATACACCTTCTTGGACCCTACAGTAGCTGATACGATTTCCGCTGGTTCACCTACAGTAATTTGCCCGTAGAGCACAATCATTTTTGCTCCTAATCCAAAAAGACCCCTAGATTGACGTAGTACGTACTTAGAGCTAAAGAGAACCCTACCGAATGCCTCAGGTATGTATTCCCCAGGTATACCTATACCATTGTCTTTTACTGTTATCCTATACACAAAAGGTTTTTCCACATGTTTATCTATAGAAACCTCTATGTTGGGAATAATCCCATGCCCGTCTGTAGCGTCAAGGGCATTTTCTACAAGCTCTCTTACTGATTGATACAATGCTCTTGCAGGGTTTGAGAAACCTGCTATTTCTTTGTTTCGATAAAAGAACTCCGCGGGGCTTATACTTTTAAACTTCTCTGGGGTAGTTGCGCTCATCTTGACACTCCATCAACAGCTGTTACTTAGTTATTTACCCGAATGTAGTAACTAATCTTTCACAGATCCTATAAACAGTGTTACCTTAGATTATGGGTTGCTTATAAGCCTAGCGTAAATAAGGATCCCTTTAAATAACTACACCAATAAGCCCATAACAGTTGCCTAGAACATAATGCTGTACGCTATTATTGGTAACACTATTGTTGCATCAGCATACACAACCGCTTTTTTTGACCCTTCTTTTACCTTACCCCAAGTTATAGCTTCGTGAGGTCTTGCACCACTAAGCGAGCCATCCCACTCCACAGCTGTAGTTATATAAACTACATATTCTAACCCCTCCTTGAACTGGGACCACCAAAGCGTATGATGTTTGCTTATACCACCCCCAATTATAAGTGCACCTAAGCACCCTGATTTAAAGACAATATCTGCTAGCTCTTTTTCGTCAATAAAGACATCTACATTAAATTTATTGAACTGCTTAAACATTAGCAATGCTGTACCGAAGGCACCGTCTAGGAAGCCAGGTACGTATATAGGTGTGTTAGCTTTATAAGCTGCTCTAAGTATAGAATATTCGTCTTCTATCCTTTTACCTATTTCATGTAATAACTCCTTTATACTCCATACCCTGGTAGGATCGTTTGCTACAAGCTCGCTTAGGGTGCTTCTAACAGCTTTCTCTATTATATATCCGTAGCTCTCCACAGGTATAAACACATTTCCTAGCCTATGAATGCTTTTACGGTGAAGCTCAACATCATCTACATCGAAAAAACCCTTAAGGTAGGCGCCGCCAAAACTCTTAGCTATATCATGATCTACAGCACCACATGTGGTTATAACAACATTAAATACGTTATTCTCTATCAACTGCGCCAAAATACCCCTAACACCTGTAGCCACTATGTTACCGGTGAAGCTAAGGAACTTGGTATCGCATTTTTCTTTCATTTCTCTAAGAATTTGTATAGCCTCATATACGTGCCCCGCCATAAATCCGTGTATCTCCTTGTACACTTTTACCAAGTCGTTTATATCCATGTTCTTCCAAAGTTTAACATCTTTAACTTTCTCTAAACTCAAATTTACTCACCTGAATTAATAGCTTTGGTAAGTATATTGAGCGGTACGATTTTCTGAATCCATTTCTTCATATCTCTAACAGAGGCTACATTGGATTCTAACTCTTTTTTCCCCACGATTATGATGTAATCTACAGAGTTCTTAGATGCGTACTCCAGCCATCTACTTAACTTAGTTGAAGATGCTACTTCGAATTGAACATAGATGTTGTTCTTTCTAAGCTCCCTAACCAAGCTATACATCTTAGCATATACTTGAGGTTCATCTATGAGTAGCAGAAAAAGAACTCTTGCAATCCTACTTACTGGCAATTCACTTATATTACTAGCTAAAGCAAGCATAGTCCTTTCAACACCTATAGCGAACCCTGTTGTAGGAAGATTTTCACCACCGTATACTTGTGTTAAATCGTTATATCTACCACCTCCAGCGATACTTACCGGAAATCCGGGTACCATCACCTCGAATATTATATCAGTATAATACGCTATCCCCCTCGCAAACGCGGGTTCTACTACCACATCTGCTCCTATACCTCTAACCATATCCAGGTACTTCTCTAAAACTAGCACATGTTTTAACAGTAGTTCAGAGTCTTTGCTTAACCTAGATAAAATCTCTTTCATAGCGTTCACCTTATCGCTAGGATACTTTATAGAAGCTAGTTCCTCTACAATCCTAGATTCCTCATGGGCTCCTTTACTCGTTAGAAGTTCTGCAGCTTTACTGTACAAGCTTTTATCCAGGTAATGTAAGAATCTATCTAGTTCAGCACCATCTATTCCCGATCTCTTCGCTAACTCCCTAAATACAGCTATGTTGTTCACTTTATATCTTCTACTCTTTAGACCTATTAAGTCGTAGAACTCTTCTAAGATCTCTATAAGCTCTACGTCATAATGAAGTCCCTCGGCTCCTAGGATTTCTACACCTGCTTGGGTAAATTCTCTATACCTACCAAACTGAGGTTCATCGTATCTGAATACGTTACCAATATAGTAAACTCTTATCGGTTTAGACCAATGCTTCATCTCTCTTAAGTAAACCCTTATAATACTAGGGGTTATCTCAGGTCTAAGCGCTACCTCTCTTCCAGCTTTATCCTTGAATACAAACATTGATTCTCTTATTTCTTTGCCAGACTTTAGCTCAAACAGCCGGAAACCCTCAATAGTAGGTGTTTTAATCTCCCTATAACTAAATTTTTTAACAGTTTCTACGAACGATTGTATTATCCATGAAAGCGCTTCACTCTCAGGTGGAGTATAATCCTTGAATCCTCGCAAAGGCTCGTAGGATATCTGCATATATCTCACCTTCTCTCAATCTTCGGGAAATCCATCTTATTTACCTCGTAGTACGTAATCTCACCATTAACATCGACTACAGCTATAATTAACCTGTTCTCCTGTTTAATAGCCTTGTCTACAAGCATGTATAAATCTTCAGCAGATATGTAAGAATCCTCGTCGAGTACATAGACCTTCGTTTTCTCGTCTATCAGTAGAAGCTCATTGTTATTTTCTCCAATACTAACTTTTTTACCTCTTTTCGTTAGATCGTGTAAAACAACAAAAGCTGAAAAGATATCAGCATCTTCTACGGATTTAACTAAATCTTCGAATGACATCCTATCACCTTTTTCGTTATATAATTCAGCTTTACATGTGTAAACTAGGTGGAATAGAATGGGTAGAGGGACCTCTTTTCCTTCTATTAATCCGTATTTTTCGATAATACTCTGCGGAACGTGTATAGCGTAAGCTTTTCCGTTGATATACTTAACTATAGCGTTGCTCATCATAGCACACCTTTATCGTTGACTTGTAAGCAGGTATTCAGTTTATCTCTTAATATGAATATGCGTTCTTCTGTTATAGCGTTATTAAGAATTTAATTCTGTGTTTAGCGTAAACTTCTACTTAGGTTTAACATGGGGTGTGAAAATGAGCTTATACCCTATTAAAATTAAGGCTTTGGAATGGGTTGATGGAAAAATTAGGTGGATTAACACAAAACTTCTTCCGGGAGTTGAAGCATATGAGGAGAGCGATAACTATGAAAGAATAGCTAAAGCAATAGAAGATCTAGAAATCAGAGGTGCCCCAGCTATAGGCGTAGCAGCAGCTCTCGGCGTTGCTACAACTGTATACAATGCTCCATCATCTGACGTAGATCAAGTTAAAGCATTGGCGTTTAAAGCTATAGAGCGATTACGTAGAACTAGACCTACAGCGTACAACCTGTTCTGGGCTTTGAAGCAGATGGAGGAGGTACTTAATAAGAGCTACGCTAACGTTGATGAGCTTAAGAAGGCGGTCATCGACAAAGCTCTCGAAATTTACCAGCAAGATATTGAGATCAATACACGTATAGGTGAATTCGGAGAGAAACTAATCGATGATGGAGATACTGTGCTTACCCATTGCAACGCAGGGGCTTTGGCTACTGTTGCCCTAGGCACTGCTCTAGCTATAATACGGGTAGCTTGGTATAAAGGGAAGAAGATAAATGTTATTGCAACGGAAACTAGACCTGTACTTCAAGGGGCTAGGCTAACTGTATGGGAGCTAAAGAAAGAAGGAATACCTGTAACACTTATAACAGATAATATGGTTGGATACATAATGCATAGAGGGCTAGTAAATAAAGTTATAGTTGGCGCTGACAGAATATTAATTGATGGTCATGTACTCAATAAAATAGGCACTTATACTATAGCTATAGCTGCTAAAAGACATGAAATCCCATTTTATGTAGCAGCACCCACATCGACTATAGATCCTCATACACCTGTAGACAATGTAATTATAGAGGAGAGGGATCCTAATGAGGTGAGGAAAGTTCTGGGAAAAATCAGTATAACAGTAGAGGATGTCCCTGTGCTCAATCCAGCATTTGATATAGTACCACCAGATCTCGTAACAGCTATAGTTACTGAGAAAGGCGTTGTTGGAGCACCTTACACGGTAAGCATCAAGAAAATACTAGGCATAAAATAGAGCACACAATTTTTAACGTACCGGTTTCTGAGCTATTACCTTCTCTGTTACGTAGCTGTTATATGACACTTATTTATTTAATGTATTAGATTCTCGTTATTTATGTTTTAACTTAGATATTATCTCTAATGCTCTTTTAACGTCCTTCTCAACTATAGTGCCTGTAACGATTATGTCTGCCCCAGCATTTGCTAGCATCAAAGCTTTTTCGGAATCCTTGATGCCGCCTCCAACAATAACAGCCATGTCTTCTACAGCCTTTTTAACTGATGAAACTACTTCAGGTGGTACACATTTTCTTGCACCAGAACCTGCTTCAAGGTATACGAACTTCATGCCCATGTATTTGGCTGTTAAAGCATACGCTGCTGCTATAACTGGTTTATTTCTGGGGATGGGTCTAGCTCTACCCATAAAACTTACCGATGTATTGAAGGAGCCTACTATTATGTAGCCTGTGGGTAAAACCTCAAGCTTAAATCTTCTTATTATTGGGGCAGCTGCTACCTGGGCTCCTATAACGTAGTAGATGTTGTCGGAGTTTAGGAGTGATATGAATAAAACTGCGTCTGCGTAAGGTGATATACCTGCTATGCTGCCAGGGAAAAGTATTGAAGGTTTATCGAATTCTTCAATAAGCTTTGCCACTGCTGTAACGTCATCGCTATAGACTTGTAGGCTTCCCCCTATTAGAATAGCGTCTGTCCCTGCATCAACAACGAGCTTCAGCATATTCTTGAGATCTTTGGTGTTTTGAATTTTTTCGGGATCTATTAACGTAAAGTGGAGCTTTTCGCCTTTCTCGGTTGAGCTGAGTATGTAGTTGGAAACCCTACCTCTCCATTTCATGATGCTCTAACCAGCCTTTATAAGTAGATTTAGGTCTACCTTAATAACTTTCTAAGCGTTATAGAGATACCTTCAAAAACTATCTCCTCTACTACCTTAGACAGTGTAGGATAATCTAATTCTATTTTAGCGAGCTTATCCTGTCTTTCAGCGATTTCAAATCCGATAACGTGATAGCATGGAACGGAACGGGCTTTGCCGAGGTAATTTATTATAAAATCCTCGCATGTACAAAATCTGCAAGGTGAAACAATGTAATCTCGTTTAACGCCTTTAAACACGTACACAATTAACCTTTTAGAGGTTAATACAACAAATCTTCTCCTAGCTAAGGCTTCTACGATCTTCTCATATCCTTCAAACATTTTCAAAATATTTTCTGAGCACAGGTTCTCCATACACAATTTATTGGTAGATACTAAGTTAAAAACGATTTAATAACCCTACAGTAGTATCAAAAATAAGGGATCTCGATATATGTCAAGCCGTAAAAAACGCCAGGGACCATCTGTAGCAAGTTACGTAGGTCTAGTAAGATTTTACGAAGAAATAGACGAAAAAATAAAACTTCCACCATATATAATACTGCTCTTAACATACTTAACCGTGGTAATGGTGCTTATCTCAAGAATCCTAATCAAACCATAGATGATGCTACCACGAATAACTATGGTAAAAGATCCCTAATCATGACTTATTCCTTTGTTAATTTGTTCAGCGTTTATTAGTTCTATAGATTAAGTTAGGCTGTGGGGCCCGCTCCGCAGACAACTACGGAGCCTGTGCTCCGAGGAAACACCGTCCTCTGTACGGATCCAGAGCCCTGCAAGGGGCCAGGGTAATACCCTGGGCTCCGGCACAGAAACGACATGTCCGCAAATCGATGAAGATGATGCGGCGAGGCTCCTTAGGTAACTAGGGAGCAGAACCCGCTGATGAGGTTTGTGGAAGCAGTGAAACGGCCGTCCTCTGGAGGGTAAGGATCCAGCTCGGTGAAGTCCGTATGAGGGCTGGGAACCCGCTAAGCCTAATGTTGTCTAAGACAGAAGACGGGTTATTGCGGTGCGGGCTCCAATGACAACTTGTCTACAGGAAACACAGGGGTTAGTAATATTCTCTAGAAACATTATATATCGAATTGAATGTTATAGCTACTTTAGTTCTAGACCCCCCTATAACTTTTGTAGTTTTTGATTAAGATCTTATAATATGAATTTATAATAGTGTTTGTATAAAGGTCATCCAATTAATGATAGATATATCTTGAAATTTTACTTAGTAAGTTTATTTTATAATTGAATATAAAACCCTTGTTATGTTTGCTGTACATTTCTATAAGAAGTTGAGGGGTCTGTGAGTTTAGTGGGATAATAGTGTTCTCTACAGGAACCAACGGGGTTCAATAATTTTGGAGACCACGCTTAGCGGTTTTGGTTTAAGATGTGGATGCGATGATTTTTCTTTTCCGTATCGTTGAAGAGGCTTAATTAGGTGTTTTTGCTCTGATGGCGGAGGTAAATAAAGTCTTTTATCAATCATTCGTATTATTTCTCTACATTCGGGTTGCAACGAAGATGATGTGTATTTACAATATAGGCATTTATAACCTTTGCCAAAACCGCTTTTTGTCATTCTTTTACTGCACAATGGACAACGAGGTGCGCTGCATTGGTATAATTTGGATAGCTTAACAATAACAAGTTTTTCTACGTGAAAGCATGGTATATCTTTCCATGGTTTTACATGTCCTTGCACAACTATTTCATCGCCTATGGTAAGTTTTTTAGCTATATTATCTAACTTAGAGGGTTTAAAGAACACTAAGTCTATGGATCCGGTTGTATCGCCAGCTCTTAGGATAACATGTCCTCCATAAATTACAACAGGTCTACTAAGCACCCTTATTTTAAGTTTTGCTGTTCTATACATTCTTAATTCATTTACATTTCTAACTATTGCATGTGCGTCTGTAGCTTGATTAGACCTGAATAAAGTCCATGCAGTAATAGGTTCACATGTTTTTACAATGTTTAGTGCTTTAATTAATTCATCTACATAATCTCCTCTTATACCGTAGAGTACAGGGTCAAAGCTATGAGGCGCTATAAGTATTTTACCTGTTTCAGGGTCTATGTTATTGAAAGTTGATGTATGTAGTAATTCATCTAATTTTATAACCGACTTAACGTCTAAGCAGCGAGGTTCTAGGTATTGTTGAGTTGATCTATATGTAATTAATTCGTAGGTGTAGTCAGAATCATGTTTGATCCAGCCTATTGCGGCGGCTGCCCCTACTATCCCTCTTCCATAAAACGACTCAACAATGAATACATTGCTTCGGTTTTTTATTCTACTTAATGCAATATCATAGGGTATAACATCGGTTAAAGCTAGTATATATATTTTGTGGAATACGTTAGGCAAAGGATCTAAAGCTATAATAACGCCGGGGTTGAGTCCTAGCTCGCCTACCTCTATGTTTAATGTAGTGCTTAGTTTTTCGTAGTAACCCATTAATATTTTTTCTGTTAATTCTATTATTTTATCTATGTAAGTACAAGGGATTTCTACCCGTAGTGCTATAGCTCCATTGCCACGCGTTTTCCAAGGAATAGAAGGATTTAATCTTACCAAGTTTGGGTAATCAAGTAAATGTAGCGGTATATGTTTAGCTAATTCGTTAAGAAGATATGTTGAAGCATGTGTAGTACAGCCATAGAGATAGAGGTCGAAGTCGTCTAACCCTATATGAACTACGCATTTTTCTTCGCTAGGGATTGCCATGATTATACTATGCTTTGACGTCTGTTGAAACCACTATCATAGTTATTGTAGATTTAACCTTAGGGATTTTCCTAATCTTTGAGGTTATTATATCCTTGAGTTTCTCAACATTGTCAGACTCTATCTCTATGAACAGATCGTATATACCATAAACTAAGCTAACATTTTTAACTCCTTCTAAATTTCTTATAGTCTCAAACACCTCTTCTTCTGCTCCTACCTCAGTATTTACCAGTATTAATGCCTTCGGCAATGCGCTATGCACCCAAGGTTATACGTTGTATAGGGTATAAAAACGTAGTTGAGTATACAGCTGACGAGAAAGAGCATAAACTCTGTGAATGATAGACATGGAGATCAAGATATATGTGTTAACCAAAGGTGAAGATTTACCGGATATGTGTACAGCTGAAAAACTCATTAAGAAAGGTCTAGCAATCCGTATAACGAGATTAAAAGAAATACCACCTTGTAGCATAGTCTTAAATCCATTTGCGGAAAGCTATGTTAAATATAGCGATAGAGTTTACATAGAAAAATGTGGGGTGACGGCTGTAGATGTTTCGTGGAGAAAAGGTGTTGGTATGCTTAAGTCAATTAAACGAGGAGTTCAAAGAGTACTACCTCTATTAATAGCAACAAACCCTGTTAACTATGGAAAACCGTTTAAACTAAGTACAGCAGAAGCAATTGCGGCTACTTTGTATATAGTAAACTTTAGAGGATTAGCATTAGAGGTTCTGGATAGCTTTAGGTGGGGTGAACAATTTATTGTATTGAATAGAGATAAACTAGAGGAGTACGCAAAAGCATTAACAGATGAAGAAATGGAGTTAGCTCAAATAAAATTATTCAACATCGATAGAAACTCCTTAGGAAATAAAAAGCTAATTGAGTTACTACATAAAATGATTCTACATCACAAAGAGTAAATTAAGACACAACTCATAACATCTAAATACTAATAAATACATCAACCGAAAATCACAATTAATTCAGCTGTACAGTAAATACCACGAATAGAGTACGTAATTAAAATTTTTAGAAGAGTTGAAGAAGCATTATTCAGCAAGCTAATAAAGGGATATTGCAAATAAATTTAAATCCTCAATACGACTAAAACATAGCGAATAACAACATAAGAAGCAGATGGTGTAAACTGAGCTAAGCAATGATATGTAAAATGTCTAGAGCTATGCATCCTCTAGTGGGCCCGTCGTCTAGCCTGGTAGGACGCCGCCCTCACGAGGCGGAGGTCCGGGGTTCAAATCCCCGCGGGCCCATATCTAAATTAATTTGTTTAGCTGTAGTATAGAATGTCGTTACCAAATTCAAGTGATGGACTAACTTAACTTAAAAATACCTGTTATATTTACTTAAAGATGTAGATGATGATTAATGCAGGCCTAGGAGAGAAGATGATGGGACCCCTTTGGCTGAAGGCAACAGCTCACCATTAATTATTGGTGTCATCTAGTTTAGGGACCATGGTTAGCTCTAGTATTTGTATATGGGTATTGCTTAACGCAAATACGGATAACGTTGTTGCAATAGGGTTTCTATAGATAGACGAAGGAAAGCTTAGAATATTTCTTGTTATATTGTATGGATAGAACTCTAGCGAATATAGGTCTATAGTGTATTGGTAGGAATATACCCTTATGCTTCTAGCTGTAACTAGCCATACAGCAGATACCCTGGTTCGCGATTCACCTTGCCAAAACCTGAAGTATATTGTTTTATTGTTGTTTTGATGATCTTTGCAAGAATTGTTCGATACTGTTATGAACATATAGGAGGAATATTCTCCTCTTAACCCACCTTTGGGGATATAGTGTATGTAGAACCATCCTGTTTCAATTTCGCTTAAATCTATACATACATCCAAAACATAGTCATTTTTTGTAATATCCCAGTAAAGAGCAGAAGTATAGTCGTTGTGATCAACTAGATTGGATAAGTTATTAATTTTAACCCCGTTGTTTGCAAGTATAATAATATACTTACCTTCGTTTATGTCGCTAAAATCCGTGTTTACGTATATATTAAACGCTTGAAGCATCTCGTCTTCAGCTGTCGCTATAGCTACATGGTTAACAGGTACAGCATATACGTAGAAGTAGGTATTAGGTGCTATAACTCTTTTCGCTCTATAAGGAACATGGTTTACAGGATCAAAGCTTAGATAAGTAGGTGACAACCTTTCGTAGCTCCAGTACTCTATATGTGAATAAGCTGTATAGTGTGTTTTATAGCCACAGAATATATTACCGTTAGCGGTCTCTATACAAACGGAATAAACATTGTCGTATTTGTAGCCTAAATGGAAATCAATAGATTTTCCTGGAGCTACATAAGTATCAACTTTTTTAATGACTACGGTGCCATTCAATAACTTTACGTACATTAACTCAATATAGTTCTTCCTAGGACTTCTATTGAAAATAGTAACGTTTCCGTCATTAAAAGCAACATCTATAACTTCCTTCATATTTTCAACAACTTCTACAGCATTTTTAGATACACTATGTATAAGGCTTAGCCATTCCGATGCGACGTAAACCACGATTATGGTTAATGTTACCAGAACAACAGCTCCTATGTATTCACTTTGTCCACGGATCATACATTTTTACCTCAAGAATTACTACTTCAGAGTTCCCATTATATCCATGGACGGTTAAAGGAATACTGTTAGAAAGATAGAGGCAACTCCTGTTTATGTATAAAACTTCTACGAAGTTTTCATATACGATAGTTAAATTGATAGATTTACCAACTCTAAATATACATAAGTACTTAGTACTACTAAGCTTAACATCATCTGGATTTCTATAGATGTTTCCACATATCTCGATACCATCTTCGATTACTAGTTTTAATGCCGATACATTATAGCATAGAGCATATCCATAGACGTAACTATGTTTAGGTTTATACACAAGGTATAGGTTTGATGAATAGGTGTAGATATAGAGAGCTAGAGCAGATGAAATCACAAGTAGTACAGTAAAAGCAATGAATCCTGAAACACCTTTTAAGTACATGAATGTGTTGGTTCTAAGCATAGCTCACCCCATATAGAGCATAGCTAAAAAGAGGATTCAGATGAACACAAATGTATACAAATGTATATAACCCGTGTATACGTGTGTAGGCACTCACCTTATATAGGTGAACAATGCTTAACCAAGACATAGGATAGGTGAATTAAAATCATGTCTAACCTGAAAAAATTAACCCCATACATACTACTAACGCTATTGATAGCATCATTGACATCTACAATGATAGTAGCGCTAGCCCAAGTACCAGTTCAGATAGTAAGCGTAACCACACCTGCCTACCCAGGCGAACCTGTAGTAGTAACAATGGATATAGGTTTAGCAACAACAGTAACAGTAAGGCTATGCAACGATTCTGTATGCTCATCTGTATGGGCAGAACAAGTATTTGTACCACCAACAGCAGGGAGATACACGATAACATTAACACTTCCAGAGAAACCAGCAGGTCTTGTAAATCACAACTCAACTTATAGGAGTGGATGGGTAGTTGTATATACAGTATTCGGAGGAATAGCTGAACAATTCTATATAGCTCCAAAGATAAAAGTATCACCTATGGCAACCACAGTGGTAAATCCTGATGGCACAAGTAGAACCGTTACTGTTGAATTCCTAGGTTATGTACCAGGAGATACCGTAAGCACAGTTGTATTCGCAGGTCCAGCTACTTACCCTGCTACGGTAACTGCATCGATAGGAACCAACGGATATGGAAGCGCATCGGTTAACCTACTAACAATAACAGGTCAGGGCATTCCTAGGGGGATATATAGAGTCTACGGCGTTGGCACTCAGACGAGCGATTTAAAGAAGGCTAAGAATGGAACATTAGAGATAAGACCTCAGGCAATTATAACGCCTAAAGAAGGTAATGGCAGATGTGATGCCTCAGTATGTGACCTCACGGGTGTAGCAATTACTGGCTATGGGTTTGATCCTAACGTTGCTATAGTAAAAATTGAGCTTCTTAACATTAACTTCACGAACGTTAAATACGTATTTACACCACTAACAGGTTTTGCTACATCTGCTCAGGGTTACTTCTCGTTATCTAACTTAAAACAGTACATAGCAGGTGGAAAAGGAACCAACATGACAGCAGGGCTATATATACCAATAGTCTATGAAGCGCCATTACCAAAAACTTTAACAAATACTTCAACAATAGATCTCAAGAAAGTAGGATCTGTTGTAATATCAGAGACAACTATACTAGGTGCACTAGGTACTAGAGCCTCTGTTAGAGCCACCTCATATGTTGATGGAACATTAGACTACGTAGTTAAAGCATCTAGTATGGCCTTCACGAAAACCGAGGTGCTGAGGATAAATATAACCTACGCTGGTAAGAAGTATCAGCTTGCTGCAAATATCGAAGGAGATAAAGTAAGGTTTGCATTATACAATACAACAACTATCCCATATGTAACATTGTTCTCTGACACAGCTTCAACAGCATACAATGCTGGCTTAGGTGCTTACACAGCTAACGTATCATTTAATGTAGTACCAACAAGCTACGTATTGACAGCGCCTCCAACGCCAGGTGCCTACAAATTCTGGGCTACATTCTATAATTACACGAACCAGATACTACTTGTATTAAGAGAGTGGAGTTTTGTAGTTACAAAAGCCAACTTAACAATAGTGTATACGAATAAAGATACAGGTGTAACTGTTTCAAGGTTCTATGTACACCCAACGAATATGAGTATTGTAGATACCTTGGTGACTATATCAACGCTTAAGTTTAAAGACGCAGGAATAGAATGGTCTGTGAATTGGAAGTACGATCCTTCAACAAAGATAGCCACTCTTACTGTTGAAGGTAAACCTTTAGAAGGTCCAAGCTTTGAATTTAGGACTACGTACTACATAGTAAGACCTCTATTGGTGCTCATAACACCTTTACCAGTATTACCTGGGCAAACAGTTACCATAGCGGCCTATGGTTATGCGCCTGGTGCTTTCTGGGGACATACACCGCCAGGACAGGATGATAATTACCTGGAGGTATCATGGGAGAAGATCGTGAAGTTAGCTACGGTCAAACTAGGCAAAGACGGTAACAGAACATTCACCATAACAATACCATCTGATGCATCGTTCGGCGTCCACTATATATGGGGTGTCGATAAATGGAATTACGAGTATACGCTAGCAGTAATAGTTGGCGCTAAAGCATATTACACAGTAGTACCTGTGCCACCATATGCAATACCAAAAGAACCTATAGTTAGCGCAGGTTACGATAATAAGAGGGTAACAGTATGTCCATGTCCAGAAACAATTGTGGGCTTAAGCTACTGTGCTAAATGCGTAGCTTACACAGGTCGTTGCGATTACCTAGGCGATGAATTAAAGGTGATCATATCAGGGGCTTCACCTGGAGAAACATTCACAATATACTTCGGAGGAACACCGATAAGAACTGTTAAAGCAAATGCTTCAACTGTTGAAGTATCCTTCATAGTGCCAACAGTACCTGAAGGTGATTATGTAATAGTAGCTGTCGGAACTGTTAGCGGTAGCATAACAATAACTGACTACTTCAATGGAACAAAGTTCATTCCAAGACCTGTTATGGTTAGACCTAAAATATTACTCCTAGACTTAAGCAAATATTACCTACCGGTGCTTGTTGGACCAGGATTCGTAAGAGTACTAGGAACAGGCTTTAGACCAGGTGTATCATTTGTTGGTATGTTAGTGAATAATACCGATGCAGCATTTGTACTCAATACACAGGTTCAGAGATGGAGTGCAGATGAAAGAGGTGTACTGATTAATACCTACAGCAAAGATATAGTGCCAGGTCTCTACATACCTGCTCTAGAGCCAGGAGCTTACGAGATAAAGCTCCTATATGTTGTAGGAAATGAAGTTAAAAGCACATTACCAGGTAGCGTATTCGTTATAAACAACCTAAGTACAGTAGCAACGAAATCTGATATCGAAGCACTTAGGAGTGCTATATTAAGCAGATTAGATGCCATGGCAAGTGCTGTAGAAGCTGCACGCAATGCAGCAGTTGGTGCTCAAGAAGCACTCGCACCGTTAAGGACCGCGCTTGAAAACTTAATTAATACTAGGGCAACTGAGCTAAAAACGGCGATTGATAGCCTTAGCAAGTTTGTATCCGCTAATATGGCTAACAAAACAGATATAAAGACACTGACCACGTCAATGACAACCGCTATAGCTGCAGTTACATCAGCTGTAAACAACGTAGCTGTAGCTGTAAGTGATCTCAGAACTGTAGTTGCAACAAAGAGCGATGTACAAGCGCTATCAGAGGTGCTCAGGAAGCTAGATGTACTATCATCAGATCTAGACGAAGCCATAAAGACACTACAAGCTCTACAAACTGCTCTAAATGCATTGAAAGCATTAGAACCTGCTCTAGGCGATGTAAAGAATGCAGTAAATGACGTAAAGAGTAGTGTAGAGTCTGCGCTTGGTGCATTATCGCAGGCAAGAAGCGAAATAGAGAAATTAAGAACAGATGTATCTGGTTTAAGAACAGATGTAACAGGGGTTAGAACCGATATTAGTAACGTTATAAACGCTGTAAACAGTGTTGGAGCCACTATAACAGATGTTAGAACTGGTATCGATGCGGTTAAATCTGATCTTAGTGCATTCAAGGCTGATATGGCGGGTAGATTAACAAACATTGACTCAAAGATATCGACAGTTGATGACGGTGTAGGAACCCTAAGGACCTTAGTCGTAGTTGCTCTGGTATTCGCTGTTATCGCAGCCGCTGCAGCAATATACGCAACAGTAGCTATATCAAGAGCCCTGGCAAAGTAAGACGGTAAGCTTATTCAATAAAATATTTTTAACTAAAATATTTTTAATCAATTTTTAATTTGCTAAATTTTTCTCCCCATTATGATAGATAAAAACTGCTCGAACAAAGCAACAAATTTATTTGCTTGGTCTTCTGTATGAATCATTGAAGGCATTAAATGAGGCATACTAGCAGTCATATAAATAACGTTATTGGTCAGCATGTATAAGTGTAAAACTCTATATATTTTCTCATTCCACCTTGTAATATAAGCTTCTCCTACACTCCTAGGTTTCTTTGACGTAAAGTGGATACCAATCATACTACCTGTAGATGTTATCCAGCAAATACGGTCGTAATTTTCACACGCTTTATCTAACATCTTAGCTGTATTACTCCACTGACTGTTGAACCTATCATAAAAGTAACTATTATCTGATAAATACTTTATTGTTGCGTAACCTGCAGACATAGTTATAGTATTGCCTGTGAAGGTACCTCCATGAAACACTCTTTGACGAGGACTCGGATACGTTATATGGTCTAGAAGCTCCATATATTCTTTTTTGCCGGCAAAAGCCCCTGCTCCTGGGTATCCACCACCAATTATCTTACCTAATACCACTATATCTGCATCAACATTGAAAAACTCTTGAGCTCCCCCTAATGCAAGTCTAAAACCTGTTACGACTTCATCAAATATTAACAGGCTTCCATAGGCTTCAGTTAACCTCCTAACCTCCTTCAAATAATTATGCTCTGGCTCTATAAAACCTGATCCAGGTACAGGTTCAATAAGTATAGCAGCTACTTCTAATCCTTTAAGTGCTCTTTCAATAGTCTCAACATCATTGTAAGGAATAGCGATAGTGTATTTAGTGAACTCCTCTGGAATGCCAAGCGATTCGGGACCCACAAATGGTGGTGTAATAGATACATGTAGTTGATCTAGGGATCCATGCCATCCACCTTCTATCTTGATAACATATTTTCTTTTAGTATAGGCTCGCGCAAGCCTTAATGCGTACATATTAGCTTCTGTTCCGCTATTACAAAATCTTATCATTTCAGCGTTAGGTATAACCTTTGTTAAGAGCTCTGCGTATTCAAGAGCGTAGGTGTTTTCGAAACCTAGGTGTGTGCCTTGTTTAGAAATACTGTTTACGTATTCTACCACGAAGTCAGGTGCATGACCCAAAATATGTACTCCATGCCCCATCCAGTAATCATCGTATTCATTTCCATCGACATCCCAAACCTTAGAGCTCTTGGCTTTGACTATATATGGGGGGTAAGGATCAACGTACCTTATATGGTATGTGACACCACCGGGAAACACTTTTAGGGCTCTTGTAAATAACTCTCTACTTTTCCTTGTTTTCTCTAAATACATGCTGATAAACTTGGGCGCTATCTCGTCAATTAGTTTACTTATATTGCTGGATTCGATCATGGTGCAACCTCGACGAATATTTTCAAGATCTAAAGATAAAAATCAGTCTATCCTCTGTTTATTTAAAGAAAACTTTATTAATTCTAGGTCTCTGATAAACTATAAGCAAAGGATACTGTGGAAAACTACGCTAATAACTGTGAAGTAAGGCAGCTAACCAAGAACAGAGGCTATTCGTATTCGTGTACCTCACAAAGTCTAATTTTTAGTTGGGTAGAAATTCTAAAGGTGTTGTTATGCCTTTAGCTGTAATCGTTGGAGGATTTTTCGGCGACGAGGGTAAAGGAAAAATAGCTGGATACTTAGGCTATGCAGATAAACCTAATATAGCTGTTAGAGTAGGATCTGTAAACGCTGGTCATACAGTTGTGTACGATAATAGAGTTTGGAAGCTTAGAATAGTGCCATCATTTTTCGTTAACAAAACTACGAGGTTACTAATTGCTGCTGGAGCTCTTGTTAACCTTAGTACTCTATTCAAGGAGGTAGAAGAAACAGAGACAAAAGATAGGCTGCTACTTGATATGCGTACAGGTATTATAGAAGATAGGCATATAGAGATAGAGAGATCGGATGAGTTCTTATCTAAGACTGTTGGATCAACGCTTCAAGGAGTAGGTGCAGCTACAGTTGATAGAGTTCTTAGAAAGCTTAAGCTTGCTAAAGATATTGAGGCATTGAATAGTATGTTAACTGATGTTGCGCTAGAGGTTAATGAGGCCGTAGACCGTGGGGAGCTAGTCTATATAGAAGGTGTTCAAGGCACATTCCTCAGCCTTTACCACGGTACATACCCTTATGTAACCAGTAGAGATACAACAGCTTCAGCGTTTTTATCAGAGGTAGGGATAGGCCCCAAAAAGGTTGATCATGTTATAGTTGTTTTTAAATCGTACGTAACTAGGGTTGGTGGAGGACCTTTAGAGAATGAATTACCAGTAGAAGAAGCTAGGAAGCTGGGCTTGCTTGAAATAGCTACTGTTACTGGGAGAGCGAGGCGTGCAGCGCTGTTCAACATAAAATTAGCAAAAAGAGCAATAATGCTTAATTCCGCAACTCAGATAGCGTTAACAAGGCTCGATACTTTGTTTAAAGAGGACTACTGTGTAAAGGAATGGCAGAGGCTTTCTCTTAATTCCCGCCGCTGGGTTGAAGAACTTGAAAACGAGTTAAGGGTTCCTATAGTATTGATCAGCACAGGTGAAGACATTATTTGTACTATTGATAGGAGAAGAGAGCTAGGTTTAGGGTGGAAACAATGAGTGCATACTATGATGTAGCTATAATTGGTGGTGGTGTGGCAGGTCTTTTTGCGGCACATGAATTAGCGCAATACGGCGGTAATAAGCTTCGTGTTGCGTTAGTCGAAATGGGCTCTAAAAATCCATTCAGAATATGTCCAATGTTAAATATGAAGAGGTTGGCAAGAGATAGAGAGTGCATCATGTGTAATCCATGTAATGTTCTATCAGGTATAGGTGGGGCTATAACCTTCAGTAGCGGCACCATGAATCTTAGACCCGATATAGGGGGAGACCTCGATAAACTGCTAGGTAGCTGGGAAGAAGCAGAAGCTCTTATTCGCTACGTAGATTCTGTACTCGTAAAATTCGGTGCACCTAACAACCTATACATGATAGAACATGAACAGGCATCTGAGCTAGAGCGCTTAGCTGCAAAAGCAGGTGCTAAATTTATACCTACACCGCAAAGATTGATAGGATCAGATAACATGCCTAAGGTTATAGCCAATATTGCCAGTTTCTTAGAGAGTAGAGGAATACATATAATAGATAGAAGCATGGTGGAGGATATAGAGCCTAACGGGGATCGATATGTTGTGAAGACAGCAGCTGGTCATTTAGAAAGCAAGTATGTAATCTTAACACCCGGTAGGGTAGGTGCTGAATGGTTTTCCGATTTAGCTAAAGTAAGAGGCATCGATGTGGAACCTGGTCCGCTAGATATTGGTGTAAGAGTTGAGGTTCCAGCTTACGTAATAGAACCGATAACAAAGATAGTAAGAGACCCAAAGATAGTTATGTACACTAAGAGCTACGACGATAAAGTAAGAACTTTCTGCACAAATCCATATGGATTAGTTGTCGAGGAAAGATATCCGGATGGATCTGTTGGTGTAAACGGTGAAAGCTACACCAATATAAAGACTAAGAACACTAATTTCGCATTACTTGTGACTGTCAAGTTAACAGACCCATTCGAAGATACTATAGCGTATGGAAAAAGTATAGCTAGACTTGCAACAAAACTTGGTGGCGGGAAACCTATTATACAGAGATTTGGAGACCTAGAAGCTGGGAGAAGAAGTACCTGGGGGAGAATAGAGAGAAGCGTGGTAGAACCAACGCTAAAAAGTGTAACCCCAGGCGATATAGCTATGGCTTATCCATATAGAGTTGTTGTAAACATTATTGAGGCGTTGAAACGCCTAGATACCATAATACCCGGCATATCATCGCCTCAAACACTGCTATACGCACCTGAAATAAAGTTCTATAGTGTAAAAGCAAGGGTTTCAAGAGAGCTAGAGACTAACCTTAAAAACTTATACGTTGCTGGTGATGGAGCAGGATTATCGAGAGGTATGAATGTAGCAGCAGCAACAGGCGTCATAGCAGCTAGGGCTATCTTGATGAGAGAAGGTATAGATGTTAGCATAATTCCTGAAGCTTCAAAGCCAGAAGCACTACTCTGATTGTAAATGCTTTGGAATGGTATAACCAATTAGAGGTTCATCGCTTTTAACATAGTTAATAACAGTAATAGCAGCAATTTTAATAGATTGAAAGGCTCTTTTACCGTACTCAATAACTGTTAAATCAAATTCTTCACCAACTTCTTTAAGACTATCCAAAAGTATCGATAGATGATGCTTAGGTAGGACAGCAATTATTTTTCTATGATATTTAAGTTTTGGCAATATCATCGATAATAGCTCAACGAATTTTTCTCTGTAACGCGGTGTAAGTTCGTTTACAGGATAATCGTAATTTGCAAAAGGGTAATATATATCTAGCTCTCGTGGAACTAAAATCATAGGCTCTGATAAAACGTATACTTGAACATAATCGGTAACCCCATTTTTGAATAAAATGGAATCGATAATTACATGCGTTGGCGAGACTCTGTAAGGTTTTATAGAAGAACAAGGCATTATAATAGCATACGGTTTACTACATACTCTAGGGTCAAAGTGGTTAAATAAAAAATTATGCCAAAGCACCACATGGGGATGCTCAAATAGGTTTTGCGTACTATTCCTAAGAATTTTTATCCCAGGAGGAAAACTTAGGATTAGTTCTGCAGGTTCTTTACCAAGTTCTTGGTATAAGTAGTCTATGTACATTTTAACTATGGTGCATAACATTAATCGTATCCCGTTCTAGGTTTTTGTAGGTTTTCTAGGATAGTTTATGCCTCGACTCTGTGGTTCATCATGGTTATAGCCAATCGGCACAGAGTTCATTGGTACCCTATAAGAAAATACTTTACTGGTTTATCAATAAGATTAACATATTAAAAAAGAAATGAATAAAGTAGCCTTTATCGCAGTAGCGCTAGGTTTTTATGCAATGCGATGTTCATTAATATACTCGGTTAACTCTTTCTCTGTAACGGTATAGGAGCGAGTTGGTACACCTACAGGCATGATGTAAAGCGGATGTACATTAGGAGGCAATTTAAGAATACGCTTAACATCTAAATCTTTAAAAGCCCCTATAGCTACTGTTCCTAAACCTAGTGCTGTCGCCATAAGGTATACGTTCTGTCCTGCATGACCTACTTCAAAGTGCACGTACCTATAACCTCTTTCACCATAGTAGCTTGTGGTCCTTTCATAAGCAGCGCACATAACAATGTTCACAGCAGCATCACGTACCCAAGATTGATGTAGACAAGCTTTGTATAGCTCTTCCCTGAGATCCCCTGAAATCAAAAAATCTAGCTTATGGGCATGATTATCATATCTGTATACACCGGCATCAAGGTATCGATTGTTTAAATCTTTAACAGCATTATCACCAATAACAACGTATACCTCCAAAGGATATGTTGCACCAGCACTTGGTGTAGCTAGAAATCTATGGTCAGGGTCTGTAACACCATAAAGAGCCCAGAGTATTTGTGATAGCTGATCTAATGAAATAGGCTCTCTTTTAAAGCTCCTAATAGATCTCCTGTAAGCTATAGCTTCCTCAACTGATAGAACACCTTTTCTTATACATGGATAAGGTAGGAACACCTCAGTAATAGCCTCCAAATCAAACACCCAATCTTTAATTGGAAATCGCTATATAACTACTTATATTTTTGCTTGCTAACTACCATTATATCCTCTATTGAGGTATAGGGATATTGACCTGCTTCATTCTTTTCGTACTTTTTCACCATATCCCAGATATTCAAAAGACCTAAGGCTACAGCCGTTAGTGCCTCCATTTCAACACCTGTTCTCTCACGAGCTTTTACTGTTACCTCTAGGCAAATTCTATCCTCTTCTACCCAAATCTTAGACCCTACGTGGTCTATTCTTATAGGGTGGCAAAATGGTAAAAGTAATGAAGTTTTCTTCGCGCTCTCAATAGCAACTAGCTGTGTAACAGTAATTACGTCTCCTTTCTCGACTTCCTTATTAACAATTTTTTCAATAGTGGTTTTACGTAATTTTATGCATCCTTTAGCTGTTGCAATTCTATTTACTTCTTCCTTTAAGCTAATATCAACCATATAAGCCATAGTAATCAACAATATATACAATAAGCAGGAGACATTTAAACCAAAATGAATCAACCAAGAACATATCACAGTTAATAATTTACAAGGTTCTTAAATCATATTCACAAGGATATTCATGTCATTTTACACGAAATGATTTATACCGCATTAATTGGGTATGCACTACAATACCTTGAGTACTCTTATAATATATTCCTCGGGTAATTACGTTAAACTTAGACAATACTATTGCTATAGGTATTCAGTATTATTACACCTATTAATATATTCTGATACTCTAGGATTCTTCATCAATCAATTTCTCTAAGTCGTACATATGGTTCTTCATCAAATGTGATACAAAAGCAGGAGATCTTAAAAACCTTTTTTTGCAGAAAGGACATATCCTTAATCCTCTATAAGGATTAAGTTTTTCAGCAGCCCTCTTAGCTGATGAATACTTCTCGAAGTAATGTTTATCACCAAAAGAAGGTTTTAACCCTGCAAGCCACCGGGCAATAGATTTAACAACTTTATCACGGTCGCGCGTATTAAGGGCCAAGAGTCACACCTATATCTAGAGTATTATTACCAAGGCTCTGTTTAAATACTTTGATGAAGATAGAGGTAGGTATTATAAACGCGTTGTGAGCAATATATTTTAAACATATATATTAAGCAACATAGGTAATGTAATGAAGTTCGGTGAAATCCATGACTATGTATAAGAGCATATTTTATATATTGATTATCGCATTAATAGTTGCTATCTCGATAAACTTAGGCTCTGTATTTTCTTCGGAATACATACTCGATGAATCAAGACATGTTGTAATAGTTGCCATATCAACACTTGCAAACGGTAGTTATGTAGGAGTTTCAGCAGATCTCTATGTAAGAGTTACATGCCCTGGTTATGGCCGTGTATATGTTGAAACTTTACCTCTTAGTCAAATAGATCTCCAAGCATCTACAAGGGTTGCAGCTCTTGTTGCAAGCTCTATTGCTAATATAAGTTTCAACGTATGTGATTACTATGCATCTATAAGAGCTAGCTCCCCTATTGTTGGAGGACCTAGTGCTAGTGGTGCAACAGCTGTAGCATTCACTTCAGCTCTTCTTCGTTTACCATTAAATAACTCTGTGGTTATGACAGGTATGATAATGCCTGATGGAAGCATAGGCCCTGTAGGAGGCCTTAAGTATAAGCTTGAAGCAGCTCTTAATAGAGGTGCCAAGGTTTTTCTTGTTCCATATGGTCAAACCATAGATTACACTTATAGTATTGTTGAAGAGAGATGGGGTCCAGCTATTATAAGGAGAACAGCGAAAGTACCTATAGATTTGGTAGAGTACGGAAAAGAGCTTGGAATAGAGGTTAAGTCTATAGCCACAGTTTACGAAGCACTCGAGATCTTCACAAATGGCTTATACAGAGTTAAAATCAATGCGGATTTTCTGAATAACCGTATAAACCAAGTATATGATGTAGTTAAGCCCGTAGTTCAGCAATGGATAACAGATTTAAAAAATGAAGCGGTCGATATCTCTAAGAAATGCAATGAGATGAAAGAGGGGGTTCTCTTAAATGTTAAACAAAAATATGGATTGTATGTCTATAATCAAATATCTAGTAAAATTAGAGATTTAGAACTCAATATCGAGGAATTAACGAGTAAAGCAGACAAAATGGTGGTCGCAGGTAAGTTGTATGTAGCTGCTTCTATGTACTTCCAAGTTCTAATTTATGCATATACAGAGTTTTATCTATTGAACATCTTAAACAATTCTAAGAGTATCATGGATCGAGTTAATACGCTGAGATCGGAGGTAAACGATTTTATAGAAAAAATTCATTCATACTGTAAAGAACAGGTTGATATAATGAAGTTAACTATAGCGATAAACGTTCTTGATAGAGCTTACGAAACGCTGTTATACTTGAATAGAAGTTTAAACTTAAGTGATATATTATCAATTGCCTCAGCCATAGCTTATGCTGATGCAAGATTTCAAACGGCAAAACAATGGTATGAGCTTATGGCCATTCCTACTAACTCAGGAATTATTGTCGCATCTGAAGATATAAAGCCTATGGCTATGTATATAGAGATGCTTGTTCAAAACATATATTCATACCTTATATCATTAGTTCAGTACAGTGCTCTACAGCTTCCAAAGGAAGTTGATGAAGCAGAGCAAAGATACAACCTTATGCAAAGTGCTACCGAGGAAGTAGATAAACTTGCGCTAGGTATAAGCTCTATAAGCTACATGTACCAAGTGTTAATAGCTCTCTTCACGCAATCATCGGAAGCCTCAATCTATACATTAAATAAAACAGTGTATACAAACCTAAACTTCGTCATCGAGAACATGCCTATAGATGTAGTACTGTATTTAGAGTTTGCTAAAAGCTTGGTTGAAGAAAACCCCGAGTCAAGCATTATTATGCTAGCTAAATTATCAACAATTATTGCAATCTATAGAACTTTAATAAGCTCATCTGCTTCAAATATTTCATTGCAACCTACTACTTCGCAGGTGACTGCAAACCCAACTACAAACTTCGTTCATACCTCCACGCCAACTATAACACCGATAATACCTACTACTCTTACTTTAACGGTAACAGCTACTACTACGATAACTGAAACGATATACAAAGAAAACATAACGGCATACGTTTACACTGTTATGGGGGCGCTCATACTATTGGCTATGATGTTGCTATTCATAATATTCTTAGTTTTTAGGAAACTAAAGGCTATTCATGAAGCTAAAACACTTTAAATACATCTAGGTGAATATCTAACATATGAACTAAAAATGGTGCTGTAGTTGGACAAAAAATTAGCCTTGATAGTATTGGGGGTCAGTGTATTTTGTATTGCATTATTGATATTGATTTTATGGGGATCTAGAGTCGCAATACCTACTAAAGAAGCCTGTTTATATCAAAACAATGTCTTTATAGTAGTGTACAAGGGAGTAAAACCTATAGAACAAATATACAAAGATTTATCACAGTTAATAGCAAACGTACTTAGAACGAATAGCTCGGGAAGGTTCAACGTAGAATATCCGCTATGTTACTTAGAATTAAGTGAATTACCAATAGAGCTTGAATCTAAAATAAGACATCAATTTGATTTCTTTCCAATATTCGTAGTACGATCTAAAAATATGTCTAATGTGGAGATCCCTATAGCCGATGTGATATTTAATAGATATGAAAACTATTTCTATATACCTAAACCTAACTTAACTAAGTACATATACATTTACTTGGCTCAGTACGGTTATCAATATGTTAACATTAGTGGAGTTTACGCTACGATAGTAATTACACGAAAACCAGAAGTAAATATGAGCTTAACACCGGTCATAGGCTCAATAAATGCTAGATACTATGTGTACATATACGAAGATGTTTACTGTCCTTATTGTGCAAAAATGCATACCGAAGTGTTTCCTGTTTTATCAAAGCTTATAGAGAATAACACCATAGCTATTATCATGAAGAATCTTATGGTACATGAAGAAGCTCGAGGTATTCAGCGATACTTAATAGCGCTATACATTAATACACGTAATACCAGCTTAATTTACGACGTTATGAAATTTATTTACGGTGAATTACTCAATGGAATAAAACCTTCGCTTGACTATGTTCGCGCATTGGTATCCGAAAAAATCAAAGATGAACTTAACTTAACAGAGTATGAGGATTTAGCTGATATGGTTATATCTTTAGATAGTGATGAAGCTATGCAGTACCTTATAATAGGTACTCCTGGGATTATTATATGGGATAATAAGAGCAACCTAGGAATAGTAATTACAGGATTTAGATCAGCCGATGAAATAATTAAAGTCTTAGACAATTTAAATAGGATAAAATAGTACGCAATCTTCATTTTATTATTCAATAAGTGATGCTTTGTATTATCGCTTTGGTAGTTTAATCCCTAAATCTATAAACATGTTTGCTGTATGTCTAGTGTTTATCTCATTAACATAGTTAGTTAACATCATTTCACGTACCCTCCTTAAATCTCTTACTTGAGCTAGTACCCAAGATAATTTTACATAAGCTGTCTCAGTTAACATATCTTCTCCGGGTATAACCCCTATCTCTAAAAGTCTTCTACCAGTTGTATAAACGTTCATGTTAACTCGTCCAAATACTGTTTGGGTTGTCATTACAACAGCTATTCCTTCTTCTATAGCTCGCTTTATAGAGTTAATAGTGTAACTTCCCATATGTCCAAGTCCTGTACCCTCTATAACTATTCCATGGAACTTCTTATCTACGAGAGCATCAATGATTTCGCTTTGTATTCCTGGATAAGCTTTAATTATGGCAACCCTATCATCAAATCCTATTATCGGTACTAGATCTTCAACGCTTTTTCTACGAATGTATCTATCATTAATTACGTGTATCTCACGGTTTTGTAAATCTACTAAAGCAAGAGGTAAATCGTTTACTGTCTGGAAAGCATCTCTTCTACTACTATGCAATTTTCTAACTTTAACTCCTCTATGAATATAGGCCTCTGCATCCGATGGTGATGCATGCATAACCACAACCGATTCTGCAAAAGGTGCTTTTAGAGTTGTTATTACAGCGGCTAGTAGATTTAGCGCTGCATCAGTACTAGGTCTATCGCTACTTCTTTGTGCTCCCACAAAAGCTACGGGCATAGGTAGATTCCTCAAAGCGAAAGCTATGGCAGCTGAAGTATAGCCCATAGTATCTGTGCCATGAGTTACAACTATGCCGTTTACACCTTCCTTAATAGATTTTAAGAGACTTTTCGCTATTATTTCCCAGTGTTGAGGAGTCATATCCTCGCTAAGTATATTAAACAATACATCGACTTTGTAGTTAGCCAGCCCTTTTAGCTCGGGAATAAGCTCTAGTATTTCCTCAGGTGTTATAGCAGGTTTTACGGCACCTGTCTCATACTCGACTTTGCTAGCTATAGTTCCTCCACATCCGAGGATCTTAACTGTAGGTATTTCCTTTAGTGTGATTTCGCTGCGTCTAGGCGTTTTCTCTGTAGTTGCTTTTTCTCTACATTCAACAACATCTATTGACGACACCTTCTCTATATCAATACCGATATTGTAGCCATTATCTAATTTCAGCACAATAATATCTGAATGGCTTAATTCATGTTTAGGCATTAATAACCCATAGATTACGAAGTTGTTGCCTAAGGTAATTTTTATTTTACACCCTATGTAAATTCCCATAGATTCAAGTATTTCCCTTATTTTACCTTTGTATCCTGGCAACACATCGCTCATTAACTATCACCAGTAGATCGTGTAATAATTACTGAATTTTGAGGATATATAACGTTCTATAGAACTATCGGAAAAATAAAGGATCTAAGAACTCTAACAAAGCATACATAATTATAAGCGTTTGTTGAGGAATTTACTCAAGTATTTAAGTATGGAGATCTTGTGTAAGACTCAGCTATCCCTCTACTTTCTCTTCGCTTATACCCATCTTCTTTAACTGCTTCAAGTACATTTCATAGAGTTCTTTAGTTGTTGTTGCTTCAAGTGGAGATTTATCAGGTCTCCATCTAATGAATCTAGGAAATCGTATAGATATACCAACACCTGGTTTAACCCAGCCTTTGCAGCATGTGTGTATAGGTGATAAGGTTAATTCTGCTCCTATAACCTCTATTACTATACTAGGTTCAAACCACACATCAGCTTCTATCTCGCTATCAACGCTTGGATGCTTATGTGGCAATCTATACTGTTCGAACATTTTAGGTAGTGAAGCTAGGTCCTCGTCTGTAAATCCTGATCCTACTTTACACACGGTCTTGAAAGAGTTTGTATCTGGATCGTATGTAGCTACTAAGAGAGCTCCGTAAGTACCTGCTCTCTTACCTTTACCGTGAAAGGCTCCTACAACTACTAAGTCAACAGTATCGATCATTTCACTCCTATAATCACGTTTGTACTTTATCCATAGCCAACCTCTGACTCCAGCTTGATAGATGGAATCTGGTCCTAGAGATTTGACCAGCAACCCCTCCATACCGTTTTCTATTGCTTTTAAGAAGAAATCTTCAAGTTCTTTCACGTCTTTAACAATAATATGTTCAGCTAATCTAAAATCATCTATTTCTTCTATTATTTTTTTCAGCCATTCGCGTCTTTCCGATAAAGGTTTAAGCGTAAGATCAACCCCATCAACATAAAGGCAATCAAATAACCTTACAACAACCGGGTAATCTTTCAAGGCTTCATGGATATCTTTCTTTCTTTTTCTATGCATAAGTTCTTGAAATGGTTTGTACTCACCTGTTTCTGGGTCTACGGCTACTATCTCGCCTTCAATTATAGCTTCTTCAGCTTTAACGTGCTTTGATACCGTTTCAACAACATCTGGATATTGTTGTGTTATATCCTCTAACCTCCTCGAGAAAATCCATATAGTTTTCCCATGTTTATGTATTTGAGCTCTTTCACCATCATATTTAAATTCAGATAGACAAGGAATACCTGCTTTACTTAAGATTTCAGCTGGGTCGCTAGCGCGCTCAGCAAGCATAGGTCTTAGCGGAATACCTGGTGAAGGTTTGACATTTTTTAATGCTTGGGGACCTTGTTCAGCTAGCAGCTTAGCTATTGTGCCTAAATCTGGGTATATATTATAAGCTCGTTCAACAAGATCTCTTGATGCGCCGAAAGCGATAGCTAGGCCATCCATTATAGTTGCATCTCCTACGCCTAGTCTCAGTCTACCTTCGACGAATCTAACTATAAATTTAGACTCTTTTGCGTTAGCGGAGGATAATAATGATGCCAGGAGACGTACCTTTATATCTCTACTCCCTTCACCTTGAAGCATAGCTATCTTCGTTAAAGTGTTATACACATCTTCTACCGTAAGTTTTTTCTCAGCAATTTTTTCGCTTTTAATAAACGCTGTTAATCCTGTCGATTTCTTTTCTTTCGCTATTTTTAATCTTTCTACAACTAATCCAAAATCACCTAAAGATTTATATAATTTTTCAACTTCAGCGTCTGGCACACCTAAAGAAATAGCTATAGCTTTCTGTATACCTTTCTCGGCTATACCAATCTCTGGCATACCCCTCCAATCAGGCCATAAAGTTCCTTGGATAAAATACACTACTTTATCTATGCTACTTACATCACATTTCTTGAATAACATAGATAAAGTAGCTGCCTGCTGTATCTTACTAGTTGTTTTCTCTAATACATCAAGTGTTTGCGCAACTACTACGAATTCCACTAAGGCTACACCCTATCATTAACTTATAACTTATTCAGAGTAATATAGTGTAAAGGAAATAATTTATATAATCCTTTAATGAATATTCCGATGATGAGAACTCGGCAAAAAGGTTATTGATGCCTTGTCAGAGTTACTCTGAGGTTTATTAAATAAAGTTATTTCTTAATAACATCGATGTAAGCTCCTATGAGTTGCCCTGGAATATTTGGTTTAAATTTAGCTATAACAACAGAATTCTTGCGCCCATGAACTTTTATTACCCTACCTTTATAGGTATTGCCGTAAGCATCTACGGCTAAAACCTTAGCGCCTACGAAACCACTAACTACTCTTGGTTCAACAAATATCTTTACAAATACTTGGTTATTGTACTGTATAGCATTACCTCTTCTGTAACCGAGGATAACACCTTTAACTTTAGCTACAGTCTTATTCATGTTCATAGCCAAGGTGATGCACCTTTAACTACGTGATATCATATAATATGTGTGAAAGTCTCGCTTTAAAACTATAATCGGGCTTTAACCTAATTCTTTAGATATAAACTAATTACATCAATTTATGCAATTAATTGCTGTATGTTGAAATCTTCAATCAGAGTTAACTTTGTTTAGAAAATAGAAAAACGTTTTAACTTAAAAACAGCTAGTATGTTGAAACCAATCACTTAAATATGGATTATGCTGATCCTGTAGCAGGGGCTGTTGCTTTTTCCTTCATAGAGGATACTACTGGCAGTTCTGGGAATTTCTCTTTCATTCTCTGTTCAGCTACAATCTTTGCTTCTTCTAATATCTTTCTAGCCTCTGGTGATGCATAGATATCGCCTATTGGTGTGCCTAGGGCTTCTCCAGTTGATATAACAACATCTCTTAATCCTTCTTCAATCTCTTGGAGCTCTAGAGACATTTCAGGCATGATACCCCTTAGGATGCCCCTCAATTCTTTAATAACGCCAGCTACCGGTATAAGTCCACTAAGTACATCTCCCGTTACAAGTACTGTTTCAATCCTTAACGTTACCTGCTCTAAGGCAACTTGCGTTATAGTAAGTTGTCTAACAAGCTTCCTTATTTCAGCAATTTCATTAGCATACATAGTAGCTCTAGTTTCATCTCCTTGTGTAAGAGCATCTACTACTCTCTCAAATAATGTTCTATCTCTATCCCGTAACCTCTCTAGGAATACCTCTAACCTACTCACTAAAGCTCTAATCTTATAGTTAGCCATAACTAACTTCTGTTTTATAGGTTCTTTCTTCTTAAATATATCCTTAATTTTCTCCCCAACAGTAGGTCCTCCAGCCCATCTTTTCTCGAAATCTGGGATACTCATAATGTTGTTCCCACAGTAAATGATTATTCAAGATGATTATATAAAAAGGGTAAGCCACGTGTAAGGATCTAAGTTTTATCATTATAAAAGTAGATAATTTATAATTTAAACTGATAAACAATACTAAGTAATACAGTAAACATCTACAAAATACAGCAAAAAAGGGTGAAATTAGTGAAGTGTATAGGCATCTCAGGTACACCCGGCACTGGAAAATCAAGTGTTGCAAGAGAACTCTCACTAAGACTACAGATCCCACTTATTGAATTAAGTACTTACGTTATGGAAAACAACCTCTACGTCTATTATGATGAATTGAGAAACAGCTACATCATAGACGAAGATAAGGTAAGAGAAAGATTAGTTGAGATTTATAAAAAAGAGGGAGCTTTAATAATAGTAGGGCACTATTTAGAGATTTTACCTCGTGAATTGTTCGAATTAGTGTTTATACTAAGAAGAGATCCATACGAGTTAATCAATATTTTAAAGCTCCGAGGTTGGTCTGATCATAAAGTCGCCGAAAACATAGAAGCTGAACTTTTGTCTATATGCACGCTCAACGCTATAGAAGAGCTAGGTGAAGATATCATAGTAGAAGTAGATACTACTTCTAAAGAGGTTTCAGCCGTAGTTGATGAAGTCATAGACATAATATTCGGTGTTAAGTCCGTATATCATGGATTAAGAATAGATTGGCTATCATCAATTTCGGAGAAGAAGCTCAGCAATATTTTAACCTATATCGAAAGATACAGAGTCTATCAATAAATCTTCTCTATGTTCTTTTTAGTTCTTTCCTTGAACTCCTTTTGCCTTTCCTCGAATTCCTTTATGGTAAGTTTAACAGCTTGCTCAAGAGCTTTTTGATCTAAGTAAAGTATTAGACTTTTAAAGAACTTCAATGCACATGTTTTTGAATGTAAAGATATCTCTTTCCCCCCAAGACTAACCTTCACGCCTTGACCCTCATAAAAAATTCTTCCACAAACTATGCATTCATATTTTCTTGTCATACATTATCCACCATACATAAACCCGAACTACATTAGTACTATGAATTAGTAACGAACCGGTATAAAAAATTAAAATGACTTTATTACTAGACTTAAAACTTACAATATAGTATAGTGTGTAAACTACTACTCCTCAGCACTTTCCTCGAATTCTTCCTCGTATTTAGCTATAGGCTTAGCAGCAACTCTTTCCCTAACCACGTTAACTATGTTTATAGCTTCACTAGCATCCACATGCCTAGCAGTTTGAACCACTGTAGAAAGCGTGGTTTGCAGAACCTCTTCAAGAGATTTACCAGGCGGAATATCAAGCTTAATTTTATCAAAAATAGCTGGCGTAGGCTCTAGAACAGCTCCTTTCTTTAATACAGCGAGGACATCATTAACTATTGTTATAATTGTTGCTCCTACTTCACGATTCCCAAGCTTAATCGCGTAAACTAAGTCACCATCAAATGTTTCACCTAATTTTTCTAGTGTATACGCTACAGCAGCTGTTGAAATTTCAGCGGCTTTAGTTATTAGTGTTTTTACTAATTTATCTACATCTTCTTGTGGTATCCGTCTAAATACCTCGACTATTATTGAGTCCCAATGCCATAGAATGTTCTTGCTCTGCTCATCAATATCGTAGTCAATACGAACTCTGATCACATCCCCTTTATCTATCTTTAGTTGCTCAACAAAAATAGTATACAGAAACCTATTCAATTGAGCAATAGCTAAAGCTATTCGTTGCCCCCATTCTTTGTCCTTTCTAATATAATCTCTCATTTGTGCAAACATTGCCCTCCTAATTTTATCAGCATAAGCACCGGCTATTACAAAGCCTGAACTAAGTCTAGGCATATGCAACCCTACTTATATATCTAATATTGAGGATAGTTAAAGCTTTATGTGGTGTAAAAGTTCTTCGGGGGGATCTTACTTAAGGTATACTAATACTTAATCACATACTATTATACTGGCAAGCGAACGATGGCGATATATCGATGTTTAAGTTAACCATGTTGTTGGATACTTAAGGGCCAGTTTATTATGGTATAAACGGTTCCCGGAGAAATAAGACTTTAGATCATAGTATTAAATTTGAATAATATAGTATTAAGTTGATAATGTGGATACTCTAAAAAATCTGGGCACCTTATCTTATAGGTATGGAACAGATTAAGGTTAGCTTAAGTGTTAGGTTTATGATATATGAATCAAACAAGAGCATGGTGATGTGTTACGACCATAGAGTTAGAGTTAATCGATGTATACAGATATGAAGGTTTTGTAGGTAAAAGATTTAGGTTTAGAATTAAGGGCTCAAAACTATACGTAAATGTTCTTGCTAATTCATTAGAAGAAGCAGTAGAAAAAGCAAAACATATGATAAAACAACTAGAGTTAGACAAATATCTACTGGAAGTAAGTAAAGAAAGTGAAAAGCAGAAAAACTAAAACACCCTAACGAGGATATGCTCATGAAAATACCGCAATTCAATTCAAAGGCTTTTGCCTTCATATTAACGCTAGCTTTGTTTGTTTCGGCAACGTCGTTCTATCTTCATATGCCGGAAAAACCTGCTTTACTAAGCAATCCTGGTTTTAGCTATAGCGACATAGTATACGGTTTATACAACCCTATATTCTTGAATATAGTTTCATCCAATGGATTAATAAATAATGCAGCAATATCTGAAAAATGGTTTAATAAAGAAGTAGCATTAAAGTTGGTACGCTCTAGGTTATGCCCTATACCATATAAAGACTATAAGTTTGAATACCCACCTATTGTAGCCGTATTCTGGTATGCCTCTACATGTTTATCTATAATGTCTGTTTTCCCTGAATCTTATTCGCCTATAGAATATTATGAGCTAGCAAAGAAAGCTGGGGAAATACATTACTATGTTCAATCACTAATATTAATAATATCGCTCATTACAACAACTATTTACATGTATAGGTTAACAAAAATATTGAATACTTCATGGAAGCGCATAGTACTGTTTGCTTTATTGCCTTCAACAATTATATATCTCATTTATAACTGGGATATAATAACAGCAATGTTTACAATTACGTCACTGTACTACTTAATTAACAAAAGGTATTTTGAGTCAGGGATTTTACTTGGATTAAGTATCTCAACAAAGCTTTTACCCATAATTTACGCTATATTAGTACTATATGATTTAACTCAAAGAAGTTTCAATGATAAGAGTTACATAGAGGCTATGAAATTGTTTGGTTTAGGGCTTGTTGTTTCATGTTTAATACCCTACCTTATGATGTTAACTTTATCATACGAAGGATTTGCATATTTTATACAACATCATGCTCAGTGGTACTGTGAGAATTGTGTATATTTACTCATAACTAAGGATATATGGAACCCATATAACCGTTTGCTCGGAATGATATTAGTATTCTTAGTAGTATTCATATTAATGTCTGTTGACTTAGATTACAATAATCCATTAGCATTATCTAATCTCTTGCTGGCCTCTATAATTTCTTCAACTGTTTTGAATTACGTTTTCTCTCCTCAGATGATGCTCATGATTACGTCGATAGCTGTTCTCACCTTAGGTTTAAAGCAGGCGATATTCTTAGTCATAGCTGATATAACTAACTTCGGCATAATAACATTATTCTTTAAAGATGCAGAAGCTAGGTTATGGCTTATGCAAAACTTAGGATTTAATATATCGGCGAATTTCTCGCCTTGGACCTTGGATTCACCTGTACAAATACTGGCTTCAATAAGAAACATAATTCTAGTATTAATATTAATTGACATAATATATCATCTGCCGAAATCTAAGTGATTCAGTAAATTAAGGTATGGACCTAAATGAAATTTCATAAATTAAAACAATGATAATAGATTCTAATAATTTGAAGATTATTATAGATCAATTGAATTTATATTTTAGCATATACTTAAATAGCGCCGAATTCATAATAGTTAAGGTGAGTAAAATTAGGGCTTCGCATGTAGGAAGTTTTCCCCTAGACTACAGCTATGATAATGTTAAACGTGTGGTATTTGATATGCATAGAATTAATCTCGAGGTGCCTTCCTATCCTCAGCTTCACAATTTTATAGAATTGTATTTAGAGCCCCTAAAAGATGAAAGTTGTTTGTATAGCAGTAAAGGGTTCTTCTTTGTTAACCCAGCTAATGTTGAATGCTTGACACGATCTAAGATAAGCATAGCTGAAGCTGAGGAAACTGTTGATATAATTAATCGTTATAGTATAGGCTTTAAGGCGTTAAGAGCACCCATAACTGGTCCTTTTACTCTAGCTTCTAGGGTCTATATATTAGAGGATACAAGTAAGGGGCTTTCAGCTACATGCCTTAGCAAGAAAGACTTGGTTTTAAATTTCTTTAGCGAATTTACTATAAATGTTATAAATTATATGAATGGCCTTGGTTACAACGTTATATTTATCGATGAACCAGTATTCAATTATATTATAGGTCGTAAAAGAATGTTATTCGGCTATACTGATGATGATATCCTAGACGTCCTATATAAAGCCGTATCATCTAAATCAGGTGTTGAGTTCGGTATACACATATGCGGTAAACTTAATACTAAAATTGTAGAGCTACTAACGCAGGTTCCCAAGCTTAAGTACATAAGCATCGAGCTCCATGATTCTCCCTCTAATTTTGAGCTTTTATCAAAGGATCTATTTGAAAAATACGATAAATACCTATCACCAGGTATTGTAAGCGCCCAGAAAGCTTATGTAGAGTCTATAGATGAAGCTCTATCCATTCTTATAACTGCTTATCAGAAAGTAGGAGGTAGAATAGATCTTGTTTCTGGCGACTGTGGGTTTGCTGGGCTTAAAGGATCCTTAGGTCATAGAGAGGAAGAGTATTCCATAGCGCTCTCCAAGCTAAAGGTAGTTACAGAGGCTGTTGATAAAATTAAGAAAAGATTAGAGCCTATTAATAAGGAAGGGTAAGTAAAGTTGAGGCTATGTGCTTTACTATCTGGGGGTAAGGATAGTAATTATGCGCTCTACAAAGCGCTTAAAGAAGGTCACGAAGTTGTATGCATTACTGTAGTAAAACCTAAAAAAGAGGATAGTTGGTTGTTTCATTCCGTATATCCTGAACTGGCCATACTACAAGCAAATGCCATGGGTTTTCACGATAAGGTACACCTTGTCGAAGTAAGCGGCGAAAAAGACGTAGAGCTTAATGAATTTGAATCCCATATAATAGCATTGAGAAAGCATATAAACTTTGACGGAATACTTTGTGGAGCTATTTCAAGTAGGTATCAACTGAGTAGATTTGAGTTAATTGCTAAGAAAATAGGTGTAGAGCTTTATGCACCTCTATGGGGGGTAGATCAAGAGCAGTACATGAGGTTGTTGGTTAAAGAAGGGTTCATATTTATAATAACAAAGATATCTACCATGGGTTTGTCAAGGGAATTTATAGCAAGACCTATAACATTAGAACATGTAGAGAATATGATAAAGTTATCCCAGAAATATAGGTTTAATCCTGCATTTGAAGGTGGTGAAGCTGAAACACTTGTTTTAGATGCGCCTCATTTCAATTATAGATTATGTTTAGAAGGTACAGTCAAGTCACTTTCAGAGTTTGAACATTTTTTTGAAATTAGAAGGTATTGGCTTGGAATGAAGAACTCCGAATGCCTAGTCGTGATGTAGATATATTTCCAGTATTCGCAAAATTACCCTTTGAGTCTTTTCATCAAGAAGCGATTTTGGCAATGAAAAATCCTTCGCACTCATCTATATGAGGATAAGTTCTTCGAATCCTATTCCAAATATTATACTGTTTGTAACCTTTAGATGCTGAAATGCTTAGGTCCTCAAGCTTGACATCGGTTTCATTAATGATTTTCTCTATAACTTCTTCTCCCTCGATTGGAAGTACCGAGCACGTAGAATATACTACCCTTTCACTATACTTTAACGCATTTTTTAATAACGCTACTTGTATTTGATGCATTTTCTTAGGTATACCGGGGTTTTTAAGCATTAGCTTTATTGAGGGATCTTTAGGTATAGCTCCGCTACTACTGCAAGGTGCATCTACAAGAGCTATATCAGCTTGTTTACTCAAATTCACGACTCTACTATCCGTTAACACTATTTGTACTCTTTCAATATTAACACCATATTTTTTCAAAAGAGATTTCATAGAAGATATTCTTCTTGGAGACCGATCAAAGGCTATAACATATGCTTTGTTTTCGGTTAACTGCATAATTAGTGATGTCTTTATTCCAGGTGCAGCAGCAAAATCATATATAATGTCATAGGGTTCGGGATTCATTGCCAAGACTGTTAAGACGCTAGCTTTGTCCTGAATTATGGCTAAGCCTTCTTTCACGATCTTTAGTTCTCTTGGTGGTCTAGGCGAAAATAAGAGCCTTATGACAAATGGTATTCGTTTATCTACCTCAAATTCAACGTTTTCTAGTTCTAGCGTTTTCAAAGCTTTATCTATATCGATTTTCAAGGTATTTATCCTTAACCATATTATACGCTTGTTCATGGCATCAAGCATTTTAACTGCTTCATCAACTCCCATAGCTTTGATTAACTCGTTATAAAACCACTGTGGATAAGATAGCTTTTGCCAAACTTCAAGTTCATGAACAATTGAGTCTAACTCAATTTTACCGAAATCGCGAATAATAGCTTTGTTTAGCTTAGATGGTATAGGTATACCTAGTTCCCTAAGTTTTATGTATAGAAAAAGTTTTGCATACATTCTATATGATAAATTCTTTCTACCTAGAACCTCACCTAAACTTCTTAAGAATATATTCATTGAAATAAAATTATGGGTTAAATTGAAAAGATCTTCACGTGTGAATCGAATTGCATGACATCGATATTTCCTACATGTATGCGTGAACGCTCTATCAACGTTAAATTCTAATCTCTCAATAAGATAAAGCACGTTAGCTAATACAGCTACTATATTATCAACATTTAAGCTCGAGGATTTCATATTTGTATCTCCTATGTACTTAACAGGGTAATTACTTTACAGCTAAAGTTTAAGGTGTTAGAAGATCTAAAAATGTTTTGATAGCATAAAAGGATGTTTAAGAATCAAGTGTGTTCGATGGTATTTATGAACTTAGGTTGTCATCTAAACTTGACAAATATAAAATATAGTTTTTGATGTTTAGGGTTTTCTATAGAAGTAGCTGAAAATTTATCAAAACCAAATAATTGATTGCTGAAGGCTATCCTACCTTTCTTGTTTATCGCCTTTCTCAATAATAGCCTTTAATATTTGCAGGATTATTTCATCTAAAACATTACTACTTTTCTTCTCTATGGGAGGAGAAACTTTTTCACCTCTTAAAGCTTTTGCTACCCGTTCTTCAAACCCATCTAACACTAATTTAATTTCAAACTCGTATAGTACTCCTTCGTACTTCTCTTGATACTTTATCTCGTTGTTTTCGTCTACATAGAGTACTATTGTTGTTGGTGATGCATGTACATCGAATCGTTTGAAGGTTTCTGCTGCAGCTGTAGAATTGCAATCCCTTGCAAACCAATTACATAATACTATGATGAAGTTGTATTGCTTTTTATTTCTCATATTATTTTCAATAAATGGGAACCATATTGTATCATATTTTCTGCAGGCTGAACATTTTGTGTTATCAAAATAAATTACGTAAATACCTTTTTTATCTGGTTTAAAAGGTTCTCCATCGGATCTTATGAGGTGCCAAACGCTATCATCGTGATCGTAAATGTATATACCATGAGGTGAGGTCTCGTTCACAGTCTTAAGACTTTGGCTACTGTTGGTACTCATAAAGGTATCACCATAGTAGTATCAACAGCCCGCTCTCATGAGTATAATATGGAGCTATATAAGTGTATCTTTAATAAATATCATGGGATAAAATTTTGATACTAAAAATCAAATAGATCAATATGCAACTTGTATCCTTACGGGTATCTATAATAATGAAAACTTTACATACGCTTGCACAGTATTGATGCCAAATCTAAAGATAAGTTTGCCATCAAAATCTAGCACGAGAAATAAAATGCCTAGAAATCTTAGATCAAGAATACGTACTGAGTCTAAACGAGCTAGGTACCATAAACATTAATAGCTTTGTGTAGCTGATATTATGGTGAATTTTAATGGATGCTGGAAGATAAGATTAACTTTATATATTGTAGATGATGAGATCCTTAAAGGAATTGCCTGCGAAGCTGTTTTGGGTATGGATACCATACAATTATTAGAGCTCTATAATATAGTAGTAAAAGTAAAATAATTCAATTTCTCAACCTTAGCTCGTTACAACCCTATGTTTACATTGATAATCGGCCTATGTACCAAGAATTAGAGGTGGCCCGATCCCAGCTTGAGTGGGCTGCGGCCCCTTTCGGAAGCCACAGCCTCACCCAACGTAGCTGGCTTAACTTCCGGGATCGAACGAGTCCGGGTGTTACCCAGCTACTATGGCCGGGTCGGGCCACCGTTAGAGTTTCTTGTTGGTGGGCTTTTTAAGCTTAGCTGGGAGGCATGACGTATGGTTATTCGTGAAGAAAGTTTTTGTTTTAGCGTTTTCTAGCTATGTATTGAGCATATATAGCATCTATTACAAGTTTGTTTCCACATTTTGGGCATTCGCCGATAACCTTTCCTACAAAGTCTCCTTCTTGGAATTCTCTATCAGCTGTATGATCGTTTGATACGCATTTTATGATTGATATGTACTTGTATGGTACTTCATCATATTTATCGGGGTTCATAGCCATTCTCTTCATAAATCCTGACCTAAGCCTAACGTAGAGCAACGCTGTGAGGATAATTAGCGAAAGCAACGCCAAGGTTAGTAGCATCACCGTTAAGAGGTCTGGCGATATTTCTTGTAGGGGCATCATCAGTATACACCTACAGTATTGCCTATTCCAACAACTATAACATTATCCCCCGGATTAGTTCTATTCTTTATTATATCTAGAACTACCTGGTAAGCTTTTTCAACCCCCTCAAGTATTTCTCGTTTCACAGGTTTAATGGCCTCATCGTTGCTCATTTTAATTATTACAGCATCTAAAGGTGCATTGCATCTTACGGCTGTTCTCTCTATTTCAATTTTCTCTGGTCCAGGATCACCAATGGCTGCACCAGCGCCTTCAGCTACAGTACCTGTTTTCTCTCCTTCAAGTTTTAAGGCGGCATCGATGGTTATGATCCTAGCAATCTTATATGAGAGTGTTTCAGCAAGTTTTGAAACAGCTTTTCCTGGTCTCCCTACTGTTGCTCCTGGTCCTTTAGCTTTAACTACGTATATGCTCCTATTTTCTATGTTTACTATTGAGTACACGGTATCCTCGTCTATGTCTATCCTAGGAGTTGTACCAATAAGTTTATATGCAACTAAAGGACCTGCTCCATCACCAATAGGCACCCCTCTTATAATGCCATCTATAGCTTTAGAATACGGCATTAATTCTTTGATTAATTGTGGCATCATTAGGTATAATTGCATTAATAAGACCCAGTTTTCGTATTTCTTACCGAGGAGATAATAATGGCGAAGTATTTTGTATATAGTATACAATGCAGAAGCTATTGCAAGAGATGTTGCTATATTATTCCTTGTATGAATACTTAGATCGGGTGCAATTTTTTCTAAATCTTGTTTGAACTTGTGTTCATTTGACGTTATGACGTGGTCTAACCTCTTTATAATATCCGTAGGCTCTATAGATACAGGCTCTATAACGAAATAGTTCTCTAACGTCGTGTTAATATATTGATCATAGTTCCTTACATTAAGCCTAGATAGATAAAATCTAACCTTATTTAAGCTTTCTCCTACTAGACCCTCTAGCATAGCAAGTTTTGCGGCAACTCCTCGTTCATATCTATATAGTTGAGCTTTCTGCGGGAGATCTGTAAAAAAGTAAAGGAAAAAGAGTACCCAAAATAACAACGTTAGTATCGAATCCCAATTATTTAAAATTTGCTGAAGTATTATCAACATTCGTAGTATCACCTCTTTAAATAGGTACTTATCTACTGAGCATTAAAAATCTCTATTAGATTATAACCATAATGCTCAACTCAGAATCTTATTGAGATATAGAAGTTTCTTAACATTGCTCTGTTATAACCATCGCATTACCTTTATTATCTATTAAAATTGTATGCTCAAATTGTGTTACAATACCGTTAGACTTTTCGACAAGTACAGGATATATCATCAGAAGGTTATTTTTATGCAATTCATCTAATATCTTATTTAGCTGAGGTTCACCAAATCTATTTATATACCATCGCTTAGCAAATGGAAGTCCTTTCCTTGAATTATAAACATGTGAATAGAATTCACCTACATCCTTACTTAATCCACGGATTTTCTTAGGATTATACTTTAGTGCGTATATTGTTGCAATAGAAGACTCCATAACGTATCCTGAGCCATTAGTAGCAAAAGGCTCTAATGCGTATATGCTTCCTGATTTAAATTTCCCAAGATTTAACCTGTCGTTAAAGTTTGGGATGGTTTCACCTGCATGAATAGTAAATCTGTCGATTTTATGTCCACTTAGATTGTATATAGGCTTAAACCCGTAGTCCTTAATAATCTTCTCTATGACATTGCCTACCTCAGAGAACCTTCTTCCAGGTGCTACGAAGGTTAAAGCTTTCTCAAGAGCGTGCTTCACAGCTTCAGTAAGTAGTCGATACTTATCAGATAAAGCAATAGTTGTAGCTGTATCAGCTATGCATCCAGCAACATGAACTCCTATATCGATTTTAACTACAGAGTCTTCGGATAATACTTGAAGATCATTTGGTATTGGGGTATAATGTGCCGCGACACTATTTACAGAGATGTTAACAGGGAATGCTATTTCACCATTTAGATCTCTTATTCTTCTTTCAACAAATTCTGCAAGATCAATTATTTTAACCCCTACTTTAGCGAACTGCTCTACTTCCTTCATTACAAGGCAAGCTATTTTACCTGCATTAACATAGTTCTTAATATCTTCTTCAGATAAAAAGCTCACGCCTTAAACCCTCACCATATCTCTTTTCCTAGTTTACCATTGTTCGTGTTCCTAGATAAAATTTGTTAAGATCCTAACATGAGCTAGCCTTTGTATATAAAGTTTAATAAAAGTTTCAGCATCTATGAGTTTCAACTATTGATATAATAAAAGTTTGAGAATTATAAACTCTAACTTCTTAATCAATTCTGGGGAACTAAGTATGGTCAAAATTAGATGGCTAGGTCATGCTGCATTTGTTGTTGAATTGAACAACAAAGTTGTGCTTATAGATCCATGGGTGACAAATCCTTTATCGCCATATAGAAGCGCAAATGGTTTTGCTAGAGACTACGATCGAGTAGACTTAATCATTGTAACTCACGATCATGGAGATCACGTAGGAGAATCGGTTGAACTCCTCAAAATATACACTAATGCGAAAATAGTTGCTTTATACGAGTTAGCCGAAGATATAGCCAAGAAAGCTAAAGCTGTAAACAGATCAATAGCGGCAAATATTGGGGGGCCAATCAATATCGAAGGATTCAAGTTGGTATTCACAGAAGCAAAACATAGCTCAACATTAGCTCATCCTAGTGGCGTAATAATTTTATCAAAAAGCTTTAGTATATATCATGCTGGGGATACAGGGGCATTCTTAGATATGAAACTTATAGGAGAATTATATAGCCCAACAGTTGCTCTATTACCTATTGGTGGCTGGTTTACCATGGGCATAATGGAGGCTATCAAAGCAGTAGAACTTATTAAACCTAAGTACGTCATACCTATGCATTACAATACTTTTGATTTAATAAAAGCTGATCCAGAGGAATTCTCAAGGCTTGCACGTGAAAAGGCCCCCGATGTAAAAACAATAGTATTAAGTCCTGGAGAAAAAATAGAAATAGAGTAATTCAATGCACTTAACTAATATACCTAGACTTTTTCATTTGTTAATCCTTCGAATCAGTATAGTATATATTACTGTAGGTATGCAATGTTTAGCGATAAAAATAAAATTTAGTAACATCAAATCCTAATTAAGCTAAAACAGCAAATATTTGTAGTAGCAATGCTATGGGGATGAATAATTGTTTCGATAATTGAACCTTTATCAAAAGGAGAGCTAATGATACTTAATATTTTGATAAATAAGAGCAAAGAGATATCGTTAGAGAAGCTAACAGAAGCTACACAATTATCTTTATCATCAGTATCTTCGTATATCGAGCTACTTAAAAACCGTGGGATAGTAGATGTATCAGAGTACGAGGCGGTATTTGCTAAGACATCGGATGAGGGTAAAGAATACCTAGATAAGTTACCTGAAGAGAAGCTAATAGAACTTCTTCAACTTCAAGGCCCCTCTATAGACATAAACGCTATAGAAGGTATAATGGGGAAAAAAATTGCCTCTATAGCGCTGGGTTGGGCTAGGAGAAGGGGATGGATAGAGGTTGTTCAAGAAAACGGCAAAAACATAGTCAAGCTTATAAGATATGAACCATTGAATGATCATCGCAAAATTTTAGCTATGTTCACGAATGAAGCTGAAATACCTAAGGAGTTAGAGAACAATGAAGTTTTCAAGGAGCTTGTGAAAAGAAAATTAATAACGATCTACAAGAAGAAGATAAAATTTGTTAATCTAGCTATACCTATTGAAAGAGCAGAAGAGATCTTAAGACTTGGCGAAGGTATTTCAAGGTTAACAAGGGAAGTTATAGTAAAAGATCTCTGGAAAATATATCCAATAAAACCATACAATATTCGAGCTTTACCCCCCATAAAATACGCAGGGAAGAGACATTTCTTTAAGGAATTCATAAAAATGATTAAGGAGGTCATGGAGTCCTTAGGATTCGAGGAAGTAAAGGATGATTATGTAATACCAGAAATCTGGAACTTCGATATACTCTTCCAAGCACAGGATCATCCATCAAGGGATATACACGACATACTGGTTTTAGAAGGTCAAGCCGATCTAACTACATTTAAAGAGGTTGTTGAAAGAATTCGTTTTGTTCACGAAAAAGGAGGCTTGTCCGGAAGTACGGGATGGGGCTACTCATGGTCTTGCGAAAAAGCGTCGAAATTAATACTAAGATCACATACAACAGCTGTTACAGCGAAAGCTTTGATGGGGAGGGAAGCTTCGGCAAGACTCTATACAATAGCAAGAGTCTTTAGAAGAGATAATCCAGATGCAAGGCATTCTCCGGAATTTACAAACTTTGATGGAGTTATAATGGAGCAAGATCTCAACTTTAGAAAATTGCTGGGGCTACTTACGCAGATACTTAAGTACCTTGGAATAGAGAAGCTAAGATTTAAGCCGGGGTACTTCCCATTTACTGAGCCTAGCGTTGAAGGTTACGGTTATGTCTCTGGATATGGATGGATAGAGATATTTGGAGCAGGCATGTTCAGACCAGAGGTCTTAGAAATGTTGAACGTAAGACATCCTGTAGGTGCTTGGGGTATGGGTGTTGAAAGGCTAGCTATGGTTGTTTTCGGTATCAACGACATAAGGCTCCTATTTGCAAGAGATATAGAGTTTATACGAAAATTCCCATTAATTAAGGCATCCATGAGGGAGTTACGTTGCCCGTAGTAAGAACAAGGTTAAGCAAACTAGCAATGTTAACAAGTATAAACGATGTTGAAAAACTTAGGGAAGTACTTTTTAACTTAAAATGTGAAACCGAGATAGAAGAGGATAAAATCATAGCTATAGAAGTTCAAAGTGATAGATTGGACATGTTTTCTGTTGAAGGTATAGCTTACGCTGTAAAACTTTACGCCGGTTTAGAGAAACCAAAGATACCATCATATAAACTTGTGTTCAAAGCACTAATAGAACCTCCTTCAAAAAGACCTTATATAGCTATAGCGGCGGTGAAGGGCATCGATATAGATGAAGAGACTCTTAAAGAATTAATAGAATTTCAGGAAAGACTCCATACAACCTATGGTAGGAATAGAAGGAAGATAGCAATAGGATTACACGATCTACGCAAACTACCTAAAGGGGATATTATTTACAGAGAAGTAGACATAGACAAAGCATTTATGGTGCCACTTTTTGGCAATAACAAGGTAAGCGTAAGAGAAGTCATAGAATCAACAGATCAAGGAAAACTATATGGTGAAATATCTCGTTGGGGCAACAAGCATCCGGCGCTCTTAGTAGGTGAAGAAATTATAGCTTTACCGCCAGTAATAAACAGCGATATAACAAGGCTTGAGCCCTCATCGAGGGATATATTTATTGATGTAACTGGTACGGACTTTAACGCTGTTATGAATGTTCTGAACGTTATTGTACATGCGTTATCGTTCTACGGTGGAGAAATCCTAGGCGCAGAAATATATTATCCTGATAAAATTGTTTTATCGCCTAATTTTGAATCTAAGAACATATCAATAGAACTAGACTTCGCTTCAAAGTGGCTAGGGATACCTAAGGATGAACTAATGGCTGAAGGTTCCAAGGCCTTGGAACGCATGGGATATATTGTGGATGGAGTTGATGCAGATCATATAATTGTAAAAGTACATCCAAGCCGTTGCGATATTTTGCACCAGGTTGATGTTGTTGAGGATATAGCTATAGGTCTTGGATACAACAATCTCGGGTTAGAATTCATTAGCCCACCCAACACAGTAAAATTGCCTAAGTTTTCTGATGAAGTTGCAATAGAAGAAATTCTAAGAGAAATACTTGTGGGTCTTGGCTACATAGAGTTAAATACGCTTACATTAGCACCATCCGATGTTATAAGCCTGGTATCAGCAGAGCCATTTCCATTAATGGTTAACGCTATATCCAAAGAGCTTGACTCCGTTAGAAACTCTCTAATACCTTCAATACTCATAGTTTTGCGAGATTCTCAATATGTAACCCTACCTGTTAAAGTTTTTGAAATAGGCGAAGTTGTAGAAAGATGCGCTGATTGTTATAATGGTTGGAGAAACAGAGCGAGATTAAGTTTCGCCATCATGGATAGTGAAATAAGGTTTGAAGAAGTTCATGCAGATTTATACCTTATACTATATGAACTTGGTTTAGAAAAAATCGTCAGTATAGAGAATTGTAAACAAAAAGCGTTCATAGAGGGTAGATGTGGCTGTATCAAGTACGAAGATACTATGGTAGGTATCTTTGGAGAAGTTCATCCAAACATTCTAAAAATCTTAGAGCTAGAATATCCTGTAGCGATAACTGAGCTATATATAGATGCACTTGCGAAAGTTATAACATGTAAACAAATGAGCATATAGGCTGTACATGGGTATTAAATCCTAAGTATTTTACTTATTACTTAGAGGTGTGGTGAGCGAGGTATGGATGTAGAGAGTAAGCTTGAAGTTATAAAGCGTAATACAGCTGAAATAGTTACAGAGGATGAGCTTAGAGAAGTAATTTCTACGAATAAAAAACTTCAAGGGTACATAGGTTTTGAACCCAGCGGTATAGCCCATATTGGGCACCTTATATGGATGTACAAATTTAGAGACCTAGTAAATATAGGAGTAGAAATGATACTGTTTTCGGCAACGTGGCATGCCTGGATTAACGATAAGCTTGGGGGCAACTTAGAGCTCATCAAGGCATCAGCATGGCATTTCGTTAAAATACTAGAGGCTATTGGCGTTGATCTTGCAAAAATTAAAATAATTTTCGCTGACGAGCTTGTTGAACGACGAGAATATTGGGAGAAAGTTATTAGGATAGCTAAAAGAGTTAGTTTAAGTAGGGCTAAAAGAGCTTTAACTATTATGGGTAGAAGAGCAGATGAGGCAGAACTTGATTTTGCTAAGTTGATATATCCGTTTATGCAGGTTGCAGATATTTTCGAGCTCAACGTAGACATAGCTTTGGGCGGCATAGATCAGAGAAAAGCCCATATGCTAGCTAGAGATGCTGCGGAGAGGCTTGGATGGAAGAAACCCATTGCGATACACACCCCACTCCTACCATCGCTAAAAGGTTCGACTAAAATGGGCGTAATTACGGACGATATGGAGCTAGACGATATAGTAGCTCAAGTAAAAATGAGCAAATCTAAGCCTGAGGAAGCAGTAATGATTACGGATAGCGATGAGGATATCAGGCGAAAGATTAGAGCATCTTTATGTCCTCCAAGAGATGTCGTAGATAACCCCGTCATGTCTATAGCAAGGTACGTAATTTTTGCTGAAGAACCCAGAAAATTCATTATAGAGCGTGAAACGAAATACGGTGGCACAATTGAGGTATCTACCTACAAGGAATTAGGGGAGCTATACTCTGCTGGAAAACTGCACCCTCTTGATCTAAAGAACGCGGTAGCTGAAGAGCTTATAAAGATTATTAAGCCTATAAGAGATACGCTTCAAAGAGAAGCTAAGCTATGGGAAAACTTACTGGAAATCGAGAAAAATGTAAGCCGTTAAGAGGTATAAAAAATGGTGAAATACGTTATAAGAGCAAAAATTGAAATAGAAGGTACTGTAGATAAATCAGATGTCATCGGAGCAATATTCGGTTATACTGAAGGGATATTCGGCGAGGAATTTGATTTAAGAGAATTACAGGACAAAGGTAGGGTTGGAAGAATTAGCGTAGAGCTAAAACAACAAGATGGTAAATCTATAGGCGAGATATTGATACCATCAAACTTAGATAGAGTTGAAACAGCACTCCTTGCCTCATTAATTGAATGCGTTGAACGTGTAGGACCTTATTCAGCGAAAATACAGATCATAGATATTGTTGATGTTAGAGCTGAAAGAATAAAGAAAATAATAGATAGGGCTTCAGAAATAGCTAAGAGATATTTTGTTGAAAAAGCTCCCGACATAAAAGAAATACTAAATAAGATTACAGAAAACGTAAGATCAGCCGAAATGAGCTTCTACGGTCCTGAAAGGCTTCCAGCTGGTCCAGATGTAGATAAAGGTGATACCATAATAATAGTTGAAGGCAGAGCTGATGTACAGAATATGCTTAGATATGGTTATAGAAATGTTATAGCTCTGGAAGGTGCTCATGGAACAAAAATTCCAGAAACCATAATCAAGCTTGCAGCCAAGAAAACGGTTATATTATTTGTTGATGGAGATAGAGCAGGGGAGCTTATAGCAAGAGATGTTATAAGGATAGCAGATATAGACTATGTTGCTAGAGCACCACCCGGAAAAGAAGTGGAGGAATTAACAGCTAAAGAAATAGCAAAGGCTCTAAAGAATGCTTTACCTGTAAAACAATTCCTAGAACAACTTGAGAAGAAAACAGTTGAGATCCCTGAAATTGAATCAAAATCTTTGGTTCAACAACCAATAACACAAACATCTGAAGTAGTTGAGACAACACCTCTTCAACAAGCTCCTATACAAATATCGCAGCAAATACTTCAGCAAATTGCTGTAGAAAAACCTGTGGAAAGCCCCATCGAGATACCTGTTAATGTAATAGAGGAAAGTAAGAAAATCTTAGGGAACCTAGAAGCTCTACTATATGATGAACAATGGAACGTACTTGAACGTATACCAGTAAGAGACATCGTAGATAAACTTGGGCAAATTGAATACGGTAAAGTACAGGCTATAATATTTGACGGTATTATCACACAAAGATTACTTGATACAGCGTCTAGTAAAGGAGTCAAGCTAATCATTGGAGTAAGACTCGGTAATGTAGTTAAGAAGCCTGAGAACCTCATAACTATGACATTCAATGACATTCTTAGTGCTATCCAGAAATAGCAATATTAACAGTAATACTACATATAAATTAATTGCGCCTAAGACTGGGTATATATCATTAAGCTAAAAGAACTAGTATATTAATTTAAATTATCGCTATGCTTATGCTGTAGATGGGAATTGCGTAGAGGTGAGCCTAACAATTCATAGGAATACTTCTTTCAAAGTAGCTTTTGATTTCACATTGATATCAATACAAATGTTAAATATTTAGGTTAGCTTTACTAATAGGTGAATTAGCTTAAGATATCTTCTAGGGTTAGCGTAATCATTCAACAATTCTCCTTAACCATTATATAAGCATCCTCGCCGTCAGTATAATATTTAGGAATGATGCTTGTTATTCTATACCCGAGTTTTTGATAAAGGTTGATTGCTGTAATATTGGAGGTTCTAACCTCTAAGCGGTATCTACATATATTAAATTTTTCTTTGAATATATTCTCTATGATTTCCATGAGTTTTGAGCCTAGACCTTCCCTCCTATATGCAGGGTGAACACATATCGATACTATGTGTCCTAATCCATCTCTTCTTACAACACCGGATACATAGCCTACGATTTTGTTGTTTAGCTCTACAACTAAGAATAATTCCGGGTATAATGTTAATAACATGAATAGCAAATTCTTAGGGTATGGATCTTTAAAGCACATAACTTCAAGTTCGTATATCTCGTTGAGGTTTTCTATATCAGCTTGTCTAATGTTCATTTACGTTACCTAAGGTTAAACAGTATATAGGAAGAAACAACTATAGCTAGTATTATCACCAATGCGTTAATTGCGTCAATGATATTTAATGCAATGAATTTATTCATGTTTTTACTCTCTCTAAGCAAATATTTTAGGAATAAACTTCCATCGGTAATGAATAGAGGAATAGCATTTAAAACGAATAAGCTGAAGTTTATAGTAATCATAGAATCCATTAAAAGCATCAGCTCTTCGAACCATTTCGCTATGTAGATCCTTGAGTCCCGCATAAACGCTGTTACAGTAGTGAATACAACGTCTATACATGGAGTAGAAGGTAAGTCCTTTCTATGAGCTGTAAGCCTTAACGTTATGTCTCGGCATACACCACTGTAATTGCATATCCTTATACTCATGTTTGATCCTAAAGATGTATTTCTAAGTGTGGCGAGTAAATGTTCTAATGATTCTATCCTTGTATTATTTACAGATTCTATAACCATATTAGGTTCAATACCTGATACCTTGGCAGGGCATAGAGATGTATTGCATATAGAGCAATCAACACCCGCTATTGATGCAACTTGTATGGGAGCTCCATAAATTTGGGTTACTATGTATGATGCAGTTATAGCAGTTATTATTAGAATAGCAGATGCTAAGGCGTTAGCGAAAACCCCTGCAGAAATTATGTTAAGTTTAGACTTAGTTTGTACCATATCTAATTCGGAATCATTTAGTTCAACGAAAGCTATAGGTATTAACAGTACTAACCCTACGCCCCAACTTTTAATTGATACTCCTTCCTTAAGCGCTACAATGGCGTGTGCAAGCTCGTGTAAAATTACGGCTATAACTATAGATACCAATAGATATGGTAAAGGATATGGAAGTATTCCAGAAGATTTAAACAGAAGAGGTATAGGTACAACTACAGGTGTAGGTGTAGATGTTGTAGTTCCCAGAACATAACTAATAAAATCGCTTATAAACTTAATGATTTTAGGCAAGAGCATTGTATAGAACAGTAATGCACCTATAAAAACGCTTGACATCAATCCATAGCTAAAGCCCTTATTGAGAGGCTTAGGATTAAAGGCTCTATGACCTTTACCAACAAATATAAGAATCCCCCCTATAGTGAATTGAATTTTGAGCTTATTAAGTATAAATATATGTTTATCTCGTGCGTATACACTTAATATTGTTGTAACAGCAGTAAAGATTACAAATATTGTTAGGATTATTTGGGAGTCATCCATCTTAGACACCGTTACCCAACGAGGATACACCATGGATAGCTATGCTGTAGAGGTTATATATACACAAGAACGCTGGAATTTATTAGAGGAAAAAAGAGCTAAAGGTTTAAATATAATCAATACTTTAAATAAATGTGGATTTATCGTAACTATTATGCATGGTAGTGTAGCTAGAGGAGATATAACAAGGAATAGCGATGTGGATGTTACGCTTCTTCATCCACATTCTATTAGTTTAGTAAAATTATGCCTAGAGGAAAATGGGTACACAGTATATGATATAAGAATAGTGCAACCTACACCTAAACATACACCTAAAGTGTACATATACTTAGATCCCTTCGAGGAACAGTGCGTGTCTTTACCTTTAGCTAAACTAGATCCCATAGAGATCGAGTACTATAAATTTAGCGGATTTATAACAAAGGAGGATATACTAGTGAAAAAACGTGTTAGAGGGGTTAATAAAAAACTTAGGTTTGTGATTCCTACGGAGAAAGGCCACATAGAAATGCCTACTGTAGGTAATGAAGGTTATGTGAGTAAGCTACTAGGAGTATCGGTAGATGTGGTTAAAGATCGTGTTGAGGCGTTGACGAAGCGTATGGAGGAAGGTCGTAGTGGGTTATTTATTGAGGTTTCAGTTCCTGTGTTCGAAGAGATTGAGAATTTTATTGAAAAGCTCTGCAGAGAAAATACCGCTTTTAGGCGCGCAGTGATTAGGCATGGTCTCTGTGTATAGCATACATAGTATGGGGTTGTACGGTACATGGTATGGCTTTCTTCCTAAGGGCTGTATATACTGTATAAAAGGATCCAAAGCAGTAATATTTACAACAGGTATTTGCGGAAATAAATGTTATTATTGCCCTATAAGCTTTGAACGTAGAAGTTACAATTCGTTTTATATTGACGAAGAGAGGTTCAAGAATTTTTCTGAGTTAATTGATGAGATAGCATTGATAAAAGCAGAAGGAGCATCTATAACAGGTGGAGAACCGTTTCAAATGTTTTACATGGTTATAAATATAATTAAAATATTGAAGGACTTTTTTGGGGATAACTTCCATATACATCTTTATACTTCAGGTTACGGAGTCTCAAAAGAAGCCATAAGAAGGGTTGCTTCAGCAAGGTTAGATGAAATAAGGTTTCATATGGTCAACACTACTATATTTAAACTTATCGAATTTGCAATTAAGGAAACAGATATGGATGTAGGTATTGAGATACCAGCTATACCTGATACTGAATGGCTTTGGAAAATAGCTTTAGAGGCTAACAACCTCGGGGTAAAATTCATTAACTTAAATGAATTTGAGGTATCTGAAACAAATATCGAGAGCATCCTTATTCATGGATATAAGGTAAAAGACGATGGTAGAGGTGTAGAGGGAAGCTACGAAATTGCTTTAAAAGTTATAGAGAGAGCTTATAGGGAAAATCTAAAAACTTCTATCCATTTATGTCCAGCAATATACAAAGATGTTGTGCAGCACAGAAATAGACTTAGAAGAAAAGCTTTAATGTGTGTAGGTCCTGATATCAGTATAAATGACGATGGGACTATAAAGATTAAAGATAAGGAGGATATACCAACATTTAACGTATGTAGCGATTACCTAGATGGTAAAATCTCTGGCATAAAAACACATTAACACTATAACCTATAATAGGTTAAGTGCGCTGAAGCATCTTGTTATTATTAGTGAGGGGCATGCCTAAAGAGGCCACGCTATATAAAATTATAGATCCAGATAAAAAGATAGTAGAATGTACTGCATGTCCAAGAAGATGTAAAATAGGTGAAAACCTATATGGTTTCTGCGGTATTAGATGGAATTTCGGTGGAAAACTATATCTGGTGTCCCATGGTTTAGCAATAGCGGTTGCTATAGACCCCATAGAAAAGAAGCCTTTGTATCATTTTCATCCGGGTTCCATGGTTTTTTCGATGTCTACAACAGGATGTAGCTGGGGATGTCAGTTTTGTCAAAACTGGGATATATCACAGAGAAGAATTATAGCTGGGTGGAAACTACCTTCAGATCTAGCTATAAATCTTGCATTAGCTTATGGAACCCAAGGTATAACCTATACTTATAATGAACCTGTAATATTTGTAGAATATGCTTACGATATAGGAATACTTGCAAAAAAGCATGGATTATTCAATACCTTTGTTACAAATGGTTACATGACCGACGAAACAATAGATTTAGCTGTAAAATTCGTTAATGCCGTAACTGTGGACCTTAAAGGTCATGGGGACCCTGAACTAGCCAAGAAGCTTTGTTTAGCACCAGATGTTGAATATGTTTTCAACGCCATCATTGAACTAAAGAGAAGAGGGGTTTTCATAGAGATAACAGATCTTGTGATACCTAGATACGGAGACGATATAGGTAAAGCGCGTAAGTTAGCTAAATGGATTGTTGAAAATCTTGGCCCGGAAACCCCAATGCACTTCCTTAGATTCCACCCAGACTACAAGCTCATCGACATACCGTCAACATCCGCTAAAGTTCTTGAAAAACATATAGAGGTAGCTAAAGAAGAAGGATTGGTGCACACGTACATAGGTAATGTTCCTGGGCATCCCTATGAACATACGTACTGCCCTAAATGCGGAAAACCTGTTATAAAAAGAACAGGATTTGATATAATAGAACATAACTTAGATGAAGAATCTCACTGCAAATTCTGCGGATACAAGCTAAATATAATTGGAGGCATAGCCCCCATATATAAAATGAATAGATTTGCATATTTACCTCTAGAACTTTACACAGAATTCACGCATATACCCCCAGACAAGATAAAGAACTTTGTCTTAGGTGGCTATAGATAAAGAATCTAGGTAGAATTATTGACGCTCATTGCCACCTACACGAGTATTACGATGATGAAATTAGGGTTATATCTATGCTAGGCATAGATATTATTGCCGTAAGTGATGATTACAATTCATCACTTAAAACTTTAGCTATAGCTGAAAAACATCGTTGGGTTATACCGGCTGTTGGTATACATCCGTGGAATATAGGGGCCGACTCATTCGCTGAATTTAATAGGTTGTATGATTTAATAATTAATTCAAGAAATAAGGTTAGAGTTATTGGTGAAGTAGGTTTAGATAAGAAATTTAAATATGAGACTTATTCATATCAGCTTCAAATATTCAAATCTTTTATAGATTTAGCAACTGAAATAAAAGCTCTCCTTAATATTCATGCAGCAGGCGCTTGGAAAGAAACAATAGAATTGCTATTTAAGAGCGATGCACCCTCAGCAATAATACACTGGTACACAGGTCCTCTAGAGTTAATAAACGAAATAATCAATAGAAACATATTCATATCAATAAACCCAGCTGTAACTATTCAAGCAAAGCATCGAGAAGTAGTAGCCCAAGCTCCATTAGATATAATTCTAGTTGAAAGTGATGCGCCTTATAATTACCGAGGATTATCAATGCATCCAAGAGATGTGTTCAACGTTATCAAACATATATCCAGTATTAAAAGCATGAGTTATGAAGAAGTATATGAAGCTATAGCTAGTAATTATGAAAAGTTAAAATGCAAAATTCTAACTTACTAGAGATCAGAAGCTAAATATGCATGTTTTTATTTGCAAGATTGGGTCATATATCGGTGATAGATATGAACTTAGATGAAGCGCTAAAAAGGTTAAATGCATTATCTTTACCTCAAGGTTATCCAAAGGATGTAGATCTCCTACGACTAATAGATCACAAGATGTTCTTAAATTGCGTAAGCAACGAACTAAAAAGCTCAATTATGGCGCTAATCGGTAGAGGTATTACTTCAGCTACGGAATTATCAAAATATTTACGCATTCCGAGAACCAGTATATATAGGCATTTAAATATTTTGCTTAAGAGCGGCCTTCTTATACGTAAGAATGGAAGATACTTTGTTTCTGCGAAAATGTTCCTGGTTTATGATTGTGATATCGAAAATAATGGGTATATTAGGCTAAGGATTCATCCTGATAAAGGAGGGTTCATAGACGAAGACATAGGGTTTGTTTCAATAAAGGGTGAATCCTGTAAATGTGATGTATGTAATGCCTATGATAACTGTATTAAGGCCGTTAAAAATTTTGCTAAGAAACTAGACATTAGAATTAGATCCGAGAACCCTATGTATGGATTCATAGAGATCGTGAGGGAGATAGTTTATAGGGATGTATTACAGATAGTAAGAAATGGATATTTAATAGCGAAACCTATCCATGAGCTAGAAGAAAACCAGGGATAAGCTAAAAATGAAAAAACTCGTGTTTAAACTAGATTATGCTGGAAAAATATTAGCAGGAGAAAAAACTACTACCATAAGACTTTTTACGGACTTAAAAGAAGATGAGGAAGTAGAGGTATACGTAGGTCACGTAAGGATAGGCAAAGCTCTAATTAAGAAAATATACAAGAAGAGGTTAAGCGAGTTAAACGATGAAGAAATTAAATCGGACGGATTTCACTCGAAGGACGAATTAATAAAGAATTTATCGAAAATTTATGGTAGTAAAAGAATTATCTCTGATCCCGAGGTCTACATTATAGAATTTAACCTTCTTTAACCTATAATACACAATGGTTAAAGAAACTTAAAGGATATAAACCTAAGCAAAATAGTACTTAATAACCAGGCGTTATAAAGTATCAAAAACAGTGTTGCGCGGGGGTGCCCGAGCTAGGTCAAAGGGGTCGGGCTTAGGACCCGATGGTGTAGGCCTGCGTGGGTTCAAATCCCACCCCCCGCACTAGTAAAACAAACTTGATATGAAGCTACTTTGTTGCAATATAAAAATCATGGTATAATCTACTTGCCGTAGGTGATTTTGATGGTAAGCATGTCTGATGTTGTGTATAGATACAGTCAAACCTATAAGGTGTTGAAGACGGTTGTTGTAATATCTGTATTAGGTATAATTATTGAGATGATATTTGCGTATTTATCATCTTCTATCATTATATATACAGATGCTGTCCACTGGATCGTTGATACCTCCTTAGAGTTCATCTCTATGATAACATTTTACATTGTATCGAAAGTTTATAGGAAGATTAAGTGGAATATTTTTGCTTTAGAAGCATTATTAGTCTTATTACTAAGTCTTACCATTTTCAGTTTTTATATATTAACTTTAATTGAGACTATAAAATCATATACAGAGTCATTGTTTGCCCCTACAACGACTAATCCATTTTTAGCCTTAGTAACATTATTTGGCGGAGTTTTAACGATTATAATGTATATTGTCGAGCGTAGAGCATACAAAAAATTGAAAACAGAAATATTGAAAGTAGATATGACCCACGCTGTGGTAGATCTTTCTGTGGCTTTTGTAGCATCTATAGGTATTGTTTTAACAGCATATACTCACAACTTTATTGTAGAATTAGTTGTAGTTTTATTTGTTCTTTTTGCGGCACTTCAAACACTGATAGAGTTATGTAAAGAAGCAATAAAATCTATGCTAGGATTTGAAGTAGATCCAAATCTAAAGGCATTGTTAACATCTAGGCTAAGTAAATTTAATCGTGAAGATGTTAAAATTGGTGAAGTTGAACTAAGAAAAATGGGGACGTTTTATGTAGCTAAAGTCATTATTTATTTAGATCCTAGAATAACCATAAGAGAGGCTCATAAGCTTAGAAAATTTATAAACATTGAAAGTAGAGAAGTTTCAGATTTAATACACCATGTCGACGTCTTATTCTATCCTATGAAAAAATATACACATTATAGGAAAAAGGAGAAGTACCGTAGACAAAAGTAACGTGTTTAAGCACTTAATGAACTTCTATTCTAATCTTGTTAAAATATTACGCCATTGTAATTATTTTAACTTATTCTAAATATATATTTGAAGAACCATCGCATGCAAATCCGGGGGTGTTTAGGTTAGGGAATCCTTCTCTACAAGTTTCAAATACAAGACCTTCTTCTTCTGCGAGTTCCTTTAGGACTTTCATATAATGGTATCTTAAGTTTCTATTTAGATACCTATATCCATGTACGTTCTCAGTATTATTTCTGTCGTAGAGCTCGATAAGCTTCTTACTTACATTAGGGAAAGCCGATGCCAACCTCCTAAGACTAGCACCTTTAGCTTTATACGTAGACGACGTTATTTGGATAACCCCACGTTTACTTAGCTCTTTAACTAAATTACGTAAACAGTCGAAATCGTCATTAATTAAAGGAACTATAGGATCTACTCTTGCAACAATTTTAACTTTGCTACGTGAGAGCATCTCGATGACTTTTAGCCTTTCGGAGGGTGTTGGTGCGTTGGGCTCTAGGTTAAGGGCTATAGACTGCTTTAGCGTTGTTATTGTTATGGATGCAACTACATGGTCTCTAAATTTCGTGAGGACATCTATATCGCGTAAAATAAGCGTACTCTTGGTAACTATTAGAACTTTAAATCCATGGTTAAGTAATTCATGTAGAGTATACCTAGTTAAATTAAGCTGAGCTTCTATTGGTGGATAAGGATCGCTACTTGAGGACATCTCAATCAAAGCGCCTTTAGGGATCTTTGGGACATCTCTCTTTAGCTTCTTTATTAATTTCTCCTTAACTCTTACCATATAATACCTAGGGATGTAGCTTGCTGCATAACAGTACAAGCATCCATAGCTACAACCTGTGTAGGGGTGTACAACCCATTTAATTGGACATGTACATAGTGGTGATCGCCATGGATCAAAAGGCGTTATTATGCTTAATTTTGGCATTCGCATAACCTTCAGCTAGCTAGATATAATCTTTGAGTGCACAACGCTTTTATTCTTAGTGATACAAAAAAGTTTAAAGGTGACAAGTCTGATGTTTAAGAAAAAAGAATTAATGATGGTACTTATTTTAGTAATATACATAGTTTTTGTGGCATTATCTTTCTTTAATCCTATAAAATTGTTAAGTGAAAGCAGTTCTGATAACACTACAACCGAAAATTACACTAACACCACTACAGTATCCGTTACTATTAACACGCAGCCTACTGATATAGTAAATCAAAGTGTTTCAACAATTACAGAAACAGAAACTGTAATACTACCAACAACTATAACAAATATCTTGATACATACAACTACGTTAACACTTATGGCTACAGTACCTGGGGGTGTACCAATTAATATAGCATTTGTATCTGTTGCTCTTGTAGGTGCTCTGTCTATTCTTGTAGGATACTCCATTGGCTATAGAGTCTCTAAAAAACCAGTTGAAGAGCGGCCAACAACTCGTAGACAGAGAAAGTAATACAATATCTAGATATGCCTTGAGCTGGGAATGCAGATGTACCAGCCAACAGTTAGCAATAAAAGAAAACATCGATTTTAACAAAATGTTGCAAGTTAATTTATCCTAGGAAGTAAAGCACTCTTTAAGTGCATCCTTTACCTTATTATCATGAATGCTAAGTAGTGATGCAAATAAAAGTGATGCAAAAGAAGATGCGATTTTTCCGCTGAACGTAGATGATATAGCATTTAAGTTGTTAAGCAAAACTAACATTATGATAAACGTTTTCAATCCTAGGTAGTCTATGAACTGAACTAAATTCTCAAAGCTAGTTTTAATTGTATTACAAGTAGCTACTATAGGTTCATCCAGTATTTCTTTAACCATGTTTCTAATCTCCACAATACCATTAGATAAATTACATAGAGTGTTTACGCTTGCATCAATATCTTGATTAAATTTACAGTATTTTATTACATTAATTAAAGAGGTGACTCTTCCAGCGGTATTTGTCGCAAGATTTTTTAGCGTAATCAATCTATTATATATCCTTGTATTTAGACGACATTCCGTTGACATCTCAGCGACTTTTACAGCCTTGGTAATAATGTCAACTATTTGTGAGAAATCCTCAAGATATATACAGCATTTTTCTAGACATATACCTCTTGATGTTTCAGCGTGAGCACATAGGCTCTTCATCCTATTTAACCACTGTAGTCGGTGGCTGCCCACATCATCATCTTTGTACATTATAATCTACGTACATAACTTATAACCTTATGTAATGCGGGAGTAAATATTGGTGTGATGTCAGTGCCCTTCGCTGTACATAAATATGATGACGATTTATCAAGCTGTTTTATGGGATCCAATATGCTTTGCGCAGAATTATACCATATAATACGAGGTAAAGTTGTAGATGGTGTAGGTGAAGGATCAAAATATGTTAGTCTATATCAAGAGGTTCTAACAAGAATACTAGGTATAGTACCTTATCCTGGAACACTAAATATCAAACTTAGTGTTGAAGAAGCTCAAAAAGTTAAGCAAATACTTCAAAAAAGTATATGTATTTACTTTATTACTCCACCAGGCAATGCCTATTGTAAAGCTTATGCTTGGAAGGCTTACGTGAGAGCCAGAGGGAAATGTATCCGAGCATATATAGTAAAACCGGAGAAAACAATCTACGGTGATGATGTAGTAGAACTACTTTCCGAGGTATACTTACGTGGAGCACTAGATTTAAGGACAGGCGACGAAATTGAATTATTGATTACAAGTAATTGCCTAAATCCATGTGGCTGTCCTTAAAATACAAACAATTAATGCTTATATTCTGTTGCAGGTCAAATAAAGTCCTTGATATGTGAAAACCATGTCAGCGACTTCGCATAGATTTTGGAAATTTATCGAGCTTAGCATTGATCCATATATAGCAGAATATAGGTACGATACGGATGCAAATGTAAAATCGTTGAAGGATAAGTATAGCTACTTAGGTAAAGGCGAAGAAGCCTCAGAGAGATTCAGTATTGCAGGTAGAATCATGGGTATAAGAAGGCATGGTAAAATTTTCTTTGCTTTATTAGATGACTCTACGGATGTTATTCAATTAGTTTTTAGATTCGACATAGTAGGTGAAAAGAATTGGCAAATGGTAGAATTACTCAATGTGGGAGATGTTGTAGGGGTTAAAGGAAAACCCATGAGAACACTCCGCGGTGAGTTTTCTCTTCTCGTCGAGGAGCTGAAAATTTTGGCTATAGCATGGAGAGAATACCCGGAGAAATGGCACGGTCTTGCGGACGCTGATAAAAGGTATAGAATGAGGTATCTAGACTTTATGCTCAATCCTAAGGTTAGAAAAGCCATTATGTCTATGTATAGGATTGAGAAAAGTTTTAGGGACTTCTTGAACTCAAGAGGTTTTATAGAAGTTCACACTCCTAAGCTTCAGCCTATATATGGTGGAGCTCTAGCTAGACCATTTACAACAAAGATGTATGCATTAGATAGAACAGTATATCTCAGTATAGCACCTGAGACTTACTTAAAAAGATGTATTGTGGGTAATTTCTTCAAAGTTTACGAGATAACGGTATGCTTTAGAAATGAGGATATAGATGCTCAGCATTATCCTGAATTCGTTCAAATAGAAATTTACTGGGCTTTTGCCGACTGGAAAGACATGATGAAGCTAGTCGAAGAAATGGTTTCAACAGCGGTTAAAGAGGTTTTCGGCGATTATGTTGTCGAGATAGATAAAGATGGCGGGAAATTAGAGCTAGACTTTAAGCCTCCTTGGAGAAGGATAACATTGGAAGATTCTATAGAGCTATATGGAGGAGTTAAGATCAAGGGTAAAAGTATTGAGGAACTTATAGAGGTAGCTAAATCTTTGAATATAAAGATCGATGACTTAAGAAGAGGAAAAATAATTGAGAAGATCTTCGAAAGAACTGTTGTTCCAAATATTATTCAGCCAACTTTTGTGATGCTATATCCAAGGGATATATCACCTTTAGCTAGACCGTATAGAGAGGATCCGAATTATGCAGAAAGATTCGAGGTATTCATTGATAGGCTTGAGGTTGGCAACGGCTATAGCGAGTTAAACAATCCTATAGTTCAGTACTACTTCTTTAAGAAAGAAGAAGAGCTACGCATAAAGCTTGCTAGCAAGTTAGGGGAAGAAGTAGAGTATCATCCGCTAGACAAAGATTATGTAAGAGCCCTAGAGTACGGTATGCCTCCTACTGCGGGTGTAGGTATAGGTATCTACAGGCTAGTTATGATATTAGCTGGGCTGCAATCAATAAAGGATGTAATTCCCTTCACTATCGTAGAACAAGACGAATTTCATACTATCGCTGATAAACATCAAGATATACTTAACTACTACATAGAAAAGTTACAACTAGATAAATACTGACCACCTCTATTGCATACAATGTAATTGATTTGTTTGAAGTCTTTAAACAATCAAAAACAATTGTTTTAGATCTTATGTTAAAGCTAAAAGAAGATTATCAGCAGGCATCAGATCAAAATATTTAACATATCTATACGAGTGGAAGCTTAATTAAATCTGGGTAGTATTCCCTTAGCACTCTAATCATGCTTACTCGGGATATAAATGACCTTATAGCTGATAATGCTACGTCGTAGAAAGCTTCTGGTTCATCCTTAAATATTTGATATATCTTTAATACCTTAGATTTAAATTCGGTGTACTCTTTTTCATTTATTTCTTGCGCTTCTTTGCTGTTCAAATCTACAGGTGTACGAATGTCTTCACCGAAAAGCCATCCGTTAACCCCATCAACTATAAATTCCAGTACACCACCATCTCTTATGGCTAAAGATGGTACACCGTTTATAGCTGCTTTCATGTAACTTGTTCCACATGCTTCTAAGCCGGAGAAAGGTGTAAAGAGAAGTAGGTGTCCTGACGATAATAATACCTTAGCTTTAGATACATCGTAATCATGAACAAATACAACATTCGGCATCTCCATATGCATTTTCCAGAAGATCTTCATATATTCTATCCCAAGAGTGTCATTAGGGTGCGCTTTACCGCCGACAACGAAGATTATAGGTAAATCTTTTAATTCTTTAGCAAGTCTTATAATCATCCAAGGCCTTTTGTACTCTGTTATTCTTCTAACCCACACAGCAACGAACTTATTATCTAAAACAATGTCTTTCTTGTAGTTTTGCAGGAACTTCTCTAAATTATAGACAAGACTTTCCTTAATAGTTTCCAATCGATCTATCGTTAATCTATGCAACTCAAAGACATTCTTAATTTCGGGATTCAACCAACGCTCTATATTTATACCGTTAGTTACAAAAACTAACTTGTCATTAAAATGCGGGAATATCTTTCTTAAAACATCGTAGTGCTTAGCGGATACAGCAAATGCTTGCTGTGAAGCAGCAAGACCTATCTCTGTAAGCAGAACCTCTTTCTCTATAAATCTATAACCGAATTCTTTCTCTAGAATTTCCCTAGGAAATGATGGGTGACCCCATATACCAGCAGTATGTATTACAAGTCTATATCTACCAGGTAATTTTAATTGCAAAGGTAGAATAGCTGTATAGGCTTCTTGTAGATCTATGTAGGCTATATCGCTTAATGCCATATTCCTCCTAATGTATTCTGTTGTTGCTTTCGAAAAGAAAATATACTTGTAAGTTCTTTCCTCGTCACTATTCTCGATATATATTCTATCAATAGTCTTTGCAAGCCACTGGGGAGATAAAACGTTAAAGAAAACAGTTTTAGCTGAACCATATTTGTAGATCAAGGCCTCAACTTCTACGTTCTCACCTTTGAGATTAACTTTAAACTTATCTTCTAAATCTAAACTTTTGATAAAATTTTCAGGTTGCTCTTGAGGTTTTGGTATAAGGTTACCATTTTCATCAAAACTCCAATCCACATAACCATGTCTATAGAACAACGTTAAGGTTATATACTTTAACCCTAGGCTACCTGCGGCATAAAACTTATCTCCCTCTAAAACCCCTAATCCACCAGCATAGGTATATCCTATGTCCAGAGCAATATCAGGTGTAACGCTGATCACGTATCGATTTGAGTTAGTTGCATTCATGTACAATTTATTCACCTATAGTATTAGTATCGTCGGTTATAGCTACATACATTATGTCTGCTGAATATATTCCTATTATATCAATACTTAATTAATTAGGTTGCTTTTAAAGTAATGCCACGTGAATTCTTTTTTGATTGTTCTTAAACGTTTATAGGGATAATATCTATATTAATGAGTTAGGCTATAAAAGTCGTGATTTAGTACTATTCATGTTATAATTGCATAAGTTAATCGCTTCAATGAATTTACTTAAAGATTCTATAATTAACTATTTAACGTATGGTCAAATTCTTTAATCCATAGCGATATCATTTCTTCGTTCCAGAATTCTGCCCACCAATAATCGCTGTCCAGTATATGCCATAAAGTCCATTCCGCTTTTTTAGCTCTTTCATCGAGTCCGTACTTGGTAGTGTATTCTCTATACCTTGAAATAACTTGTTCTATCATTTTCCAATACTTCTCTTGTTCTAATACTTCGCCACGCCATTTGGTATAAGATCCTAGCCATGTTGTAGATGGTATATACCTTAATTTTCTTGTAGGCTCTATCGATTTTAACGCTTCTTTAGCTGATGTGAGTTTTGCTATATTTATTTTACCCAATTTCTTAAATAGCATTAGCATTGTTTCTAAGAATACAGCTGTTGCGGGAGGATTCTTGGAGAACACCATCCAATTTTCGCCGTCTAACGCTATTGTTAATACCTTAGCATTTTCTTTGGCGCATTTGTTAAGGAGTTTATAGATGAAGTTGTAAGCACCTTTGATAGCGTGTATATCGCTACAGTAGTTATTTGCGAAACCTATATCATCGCTTAATTCGGTATCTCTGAAGAAAACAATTAAACTGTTAGCTGTACTGTCTTCCACAATATAAGGTTCATAGTGATTCCCAACGTCCCCTTCAGCAGCCCTAAGGTGGTATCTCTCATCGAGAAATGTATACTCAAGTCCAACAGATTTTATGATGGGTATGAGCTTCATAGAAAATGACATTTCTGGTAACCATACTCCTTTAGGGTCTTTACCAACGAAGTTCTTAGTAATATTAAATCCGTATTCTAGTTCTCTTCTTACGACATCATCAAGGTTAAAAAAGTCAACAAGGTATCCAGCTATTGTGTGTGCATAAATACTTGTTAAAACTTCTATAACCTCTTCATGTGCAAGTTCTCTGTAGATTCTCATTGTCTCTTTAATATTTTCCGCTAAGTCGGATATAGGTTCAACTACCTCACCTGATGAAGTTTTAATGCCTTCTTTAGTTATGTCAATCCACTGCTTAATTAGAGAGGGGCTTAGGTTATAGACAAGCTTAATGTCTACACCTAGTTTTTTAATTAAGATGGCATGGTAATGATATGGACCTAAACCGTATGGGAATAACATTGGCTTCCACACATAATTGAAAGAC
>JAWAXP010000001.1:178572-188257 GCA_038820005.1 Ignisphaera sp.
ATTAGAGAGGGGCTTAGGTTATAGACAAGCTTAATGTCTACACCTAGTTTTTTAATTAAGATGGCATGGTAATGATATGGACCTAAACCGTATGGGAATAACATTGGCTTCCACACATAATTGAAAGGCCATAATGCCCTGTAGACCGAATCAGGTCCGTAATTAGGTGGTTGATGATTATGAAACACTAGGATAATGTTTGTAGGCTTTTCATTTAGGGTGATGTCAGCAATATTTATTTTGTGTTTATCCAGAGTAATACCATCTATTATAAGCTTAACTTCATCACCATCTTTAACCTTTACGTAATACTCAAGGGAGATTTTACCACCTGTTATTAATTTGAAGCTCTCTTTACTAACGCTTTTTTCATTTACTTTTAATCCAATTTCAATGCTTTTGTCAAGACCATAATTTCTAATGAAAGCTCTTACCTTAACCTCGTCAACATTTGTAGCTTCAAAAGGGTCTACAGTAACGTATCCTTCAATGGTATTTAAAAACCTTGGATCAACAAACCCTCTACCACATCTACTGATTCTAGTCATATCCTCAACACCTTTAATCTAGAATATTATGCTGAGTATCTCTCTATAGCTTTAACTATAAGTATTCGTTTTTCGTCTATTGTGTTATTAAGTTTAGCTATCTCATCTATTTCTTGGGCAAGTTCTTCTAAGAAAAATACCTCACTGAGCCACTTCTGGATATCGCCACGAATAAGATGGTATTGTAGGCAGTCTTCAGGTATTATTTTTAGTATCCACAAGAGTTCTTTTATAGATGTAGCTGTTAAAGTGGGTATTTCATTATGTGGACATTTAAAATGGAATCCTCTGTCTATCGGTACAACAAGGTTCCTCACTATTTTAGAAGGATTTTGACGCGCTTTCTCTGCCGCGATATAGAATAATACTGTAAGAGCTTGTACGTACAATGTGTATGCGTCAACGGCATTTTTATATGGGCTGAAGTACTTATGCACTTCTTCGAAGGAGCCAAATTTTGTCGCCATGTAGTAGAAGTGATCACTTATTGTTAAAAGCTTCCAAAGCCTCAGCAAAACCGGATCTTCAAGAGCATCTACATATCTTTTTAACTCTAAAAGCATGTTGAAGGCTGATTTCTGCAAGCTGTTGCCAAGCCATGCACTTACATCTCTTTCATCAGCCCAACTTATAGTAGACCAAGGAGGCACATCGTATATGTCTACAGCTGGATGTTCAGAAACAACTTTCGATGGTGTTGAAAACCTCATGTAAGGGTACCTAAGTACTTCACTAGGTAGCCATCGCAAAAAATCATGTATTCCAGTTTCAGGCCAGTGATGTTCTCCAAAGGTTTCGTAGTCCATGGCTATTAATATTGTTTCACCTGGCGTTGAAGCAAGCCATGAAGCGTACTTATTGGCTGTTAAAGGATATTGATCCCATGTAATGTTGCTAAATCTGAACCCTACATCGTCGCTAAGTTTGTAATTTCTTGTCAGGACCTTTATATCACATAAATAACTTCTATAAACAAAATTAGGGCTTCTCCACCCTAGGACCCAATCAATGCCTTCAGTTAGTATAACCTTAAAACCCATTGAATACAGTTCGCAGGCTATATTATTGTTATACATAAATTCGGTATTTTCAACAGCTGTAGGTTTTACCCCAAACACCTCTTGAAGAAGCTTTACATGTTCTTCAACTTGTTCTTTCAGCTCTCTATAACCAGGTATAAGTGGTGTTATACTATGGTAATAAGTCTGTGCCACTAGTTCAACGCAGTCGGTTGCCACTAATTCTTGGAATAATTCAACAACCTTGGGTGCCCAACGTAATGCTTGTTCAATAAATACACCGGATACGCCAAAAGATACCATAAATTTCCTATCGCTATCTGCAAACTTCTTTATATTCTCAATCAGTATCGATGTTGTCGGTATATAGCATTTATTTGCAGCTCTTTCCATAACAATTCTGTTGAGATCTTGATCGAATATAATATCCTCGAATTGTCTTACGTCTTCAATTGAACCTCTTAAAGCTCTTCTGATAAGCTTCTCATACATTTTCCTGTCAAGTCTATAGGGTTGATGAACTTCAAAGAATATAACAACATCTTTCATTTGGACGCCACCTTACACTTTAAAATATTAAGGGTTAGGATCTATTAAATTTGTTTTTCATAATGTATTCTCCATAGTATTCATTCAAAACACGTTCAATACTGTATATACTTGACGTTCTTAAAGCATTCAATGACGTCAACTTATATTCGTAAGTACCGTAAGTTTTAATTATTTTTAGAAGTTTACTAGAGAATTCATCGAATTCGACTTTATCAATTTCTTTAGCTTTTGAATCATCAGATATATCTATGAATTCATCTATGTTTAAACCGAAGAACCATCCATTAAGGCCATCTACAATCATTTCTACTGCACCACCATCTTTAGAACTTAAGGTTGGTACCCCATTTACAGCTGCTTTCATGTAACTTGTTCCACAAGCCTCCCAGCCGGGGAAAGGAGTAAATAGATGTATATCTCCTCCACTTAGGATTAACTGAGCCTTTTGTATATCGTAATCATGTATAAACACTACATTGTCATATTTTTGAGTAAGTTCTAAGAATTTCTTAGCATACCTAAGCCCATCGGCATCGGCTGGGTGGGATCTTCCACCAACTACAAATAAAACATTGAGATCTCTACCTATCTCTTCAATGAATTTTATAACAAAATAAGGTCTTTTATATTTTGTGAGTCTTCTACACCATACAATAATAGGCACCGAACTGTCTATCTCAAGCCTTGGTTTATAGTACTTAGTTATAAGATGCATGAGCTCGTTTTTTATTTCAAGATGGGTTCTCCATAGATCTTCCGGAGAAATATTTTCATAACTTTTCTTGTTTGAGATAAGCTCTTTTATCTTATTATGTCTCCACCTATCTTCGCTAACACCGTTAGTTACATAGCTAAATTTACTAGCAAATTCTGGAAAAAGCTTTTTTATACATGTTTCATAGTGTTTTTTAGATACAGCGAAAGCTTTGGCAACTCTTTCAAGTGCAAGCTTTGTTATAGAATTTTCTTCAACTTTTATATCTAAGGCGAATTCGCTCCTCACTATCTTGGCTGAGATACGTGGGTGTCCCCAAGGACCTGGAGTATGGGTTATAAGCCTAAAGTTTCTGTACTCCGGTAGCGCAAATATAATTAATGCAGCGTACGCCTCTTGAATATCTATAACATCTACCTTATCTAATCCTATACGTTCTTTAATGTATTTAGCAGCGGCCTTTGCGAATAATATCCATTTATATATTTTCTCGGATTCGCTTTTCTCGATATAGAGTTTATCAATTGCTCGCCTAAACCATCTAGGTTTTGATACTTCAAGCAGTATAAGCTTAGCAGTACTTTTTTCATAAACCCATGGAGTAACACACACCTGTTTGTTTTTAACATTAACGTATAAATCTTGTTCTTTCCTTAGTTTCTCTAAGATTTCTCTAGGCTTATCGTAAAACACCGCGGCAAGTCTTGGTTTTAGACCTAAGATTTTATGGATTCTGTAGTTAATGTAACCTTTTCTATAAAAGAATGATATTACAATATAATCTAGTTTTAATTTGGATGCACCTAAAAACTTATCACCTTCTAAGATCCCTAATCCGCCTGCATAACTACCTATTTCATTAACAGCTATTTCTGGTACCAAAGAGACTATAACCATAAACTATGTCCTCAAATTTTACTATTATGTAATAGTAAGAAGCTGGTTATTTTTATTGCTTTAACATCGTTATGCATTAGCTCTGTAGAAAGCCATTTGCCTAGCTAATTCATAGCATGCTAAAGTACTATTTGCTGTATGCTCTGGTCTAAATATCATATCCACATAAGCTACGGTAATATCTCTTAATTTTTCACCGAACTTGTGTTCCCGAAGCGCAAGATCCCTAAGTTCTCGAAACACTATCTTATCAATACCTTTACCGGTTTCGCTATAATAGACTAGGTAACCTAGACTTTGAATAGCCATAGCTAACTCCGTCACATTATCCTGTTGAACTTTAATACCTACACCAAGTGGATTAACTCTTAAATCGCTTACATACTCCCCTAGACCACCTATGTTTGAAACCACAATAGGTGTTCCTAACGCTAAAGCTTCAATGCCTGAAATGCCAAAGGGTTCATACCTTGAGGAAAGGCTGTACACGTGAGATGAGTATATGAGTAGTTGATATAGAGTCTGCTCAACATCATCTACAATTATTATAGTTTTGCCCCAGACCTCGTTTAATAAATTCCTTAAGTAATGCTCGTAACTTTCATCTCCAACTCTGCGACCAAGCACTATAACCTTAATAGATGGTGGTAGTAACTTAGCTGCATGCAAGAGTACATCGAATCCTTTCTGAGGAGTTAACCTACCTGATGAAATAACGAGCACCTCATTGTCGGTTAGATTGAGATAACCCCACGTTGTGAATTTCTGTAGAAGTTCATTAACAAGTCTCCACCTAATTTCGCCTCTCCTTTTAGTGTTATATAATTTCAATGCATTTTCTTCGACTTCTTTGATGGACCAGGAAGTTGAATTATAAGAATAGCACGTTTTTCCTCTAATCCATTCTCCATAATCTCTTACTAAGAGCTCAAGTTCAGATTTGCTGACAGTTGCTATAGTATCTGCTAGTTTTACTATGAAGCACTCTATATTTCCCCAGCAACTATCCCATAAATCTTTTGTGTGCATGAAAATGTGCTTTGTAGTAGCCCAAATTCTCTGCATGGTATCAGGGAGACCACACCAATGCTCTGAAGCGTAATGCCATGGATACGATGGAGAACCACGTAAATGTATTTGATATAGTACAGGGAGAGCATAACCTCGGAGTTCAGCATCAATTTTAAGTAATGCAGCTGCAACTGCGGAGTGCCAATCATTTGCATGGATAATATCGGGATAGCCAAACCTTTTTGCAAGACAATGAACAGCTCTAGCTAATAAACATGCTTTTTCGCTAACATAACTATAGGGGGGCCATACATCGAGAACCATCGATGTTCTATACGATTTACCTTTAACTAATACAACCTTAACTCCCTCTACAACACCTTCTAAAAACCCTAAATCATAAGGATACTCAACACCATCAACCCCGTACCTACTACCTTGACATTCTAGATCAAGCTCTTTGAATCCGTGAGGAGTAATCCCATGAGAAGGCATTACTATTACCACATCATAACCTTTTTTTGTAAGTTCTCGTGCAATTAGGGGTATAACTTCTCCTAACCCCCCAACCTTAGCGATACCGCTAAACTCAAAAGTCAATATCCAAATTCTTCTTATGTGATGAGGTGAATACAAAAGCTCTTCACCGCTGTATCAGCGTTAATATTTCCTGAGTTTTGATATTAGAAAAGGTATAAAAACTGTTGATTATACTATAAATTTAAGGGATTGCGTGTCTAAACTACGTGTAGCTACAATACCTGTTGGAGGAGAAGCTGTTAGGCTCAGACCTTTATCTGTTGAGACATCCAAAGCACTTATACGTATACTTAATAGACCCATTCTTGAATTCATAATTTTAGAGCTAGCTATTAACGGTATAGAGGATATATACCTTGGGGTTAGGGGATACTATAACTACAAAGCAGTACACGATTACTTCAGAGAAGGGTACTGGGTAAGAGCTAAGTATCCATTCATAGATCGCGATGTAAGAATTAGGTATATGCCTAGATACGAAACATCAGGAAATGCTGAAGCAGTAAAAATCCTTATTGAATACTACGGAATAAATGAACCACTGGTTGTTGTTCAATGTGATAACATATTCAAATTAAATTTGAGTAAAGTACTAGAATTTCATAAGAATGTAGGAGCAGATATGGTCATAGTGTTAAAGGAAACTGAAGATGTTTCAGGATTTGGTGTTGCCGAGCTAGGAGCCAACAACAGAATTACTAGATTTATAGAAAAACCAAAACAAGAAGAAGCTCCTAGCAACCTTATAAATACTGGCATATACATAGTAGAGCCTACAGTAATAGAATTCTTTAATACTTTTCATGGAAAAGAACTGCTGAAAACAGGAAAAATGGATTTTGGTCAACATGTAATCCCTAAGCTTATAGAACTTGGATATAATGTTTATGGCTATATCATGGAAGAAGGTTACTGGTTTGACATAGGTACACCGGAGAGATATCTAGAAGCTATGAAATATCTTTTACATACAAAGGACTACAGAGTTTTAGAAGCTGAAGAAAAAATCCCCAATGTATTTTTCCAAGGACGATCACCTAAATCCAAGGAATTCCACGAAGATATAATCATCAAATCTAAAAATGGTTCAGTAAATTTTTCTGGCGTAACCTTAATAGGTAGACATGTAATCCTAGGTGAAAACACATTCATAGAAGATTCATCCATAGATAACTACTGCATAATAGGATCCAATAACCATATATCTGGGTCAGCTATAATGGATAGAAGCTACATCGAGGAGGAAGTTAAAATAATAAACTCAATCATAGGTAGACATGTTTATTTAGAGAGAAACGTGACTATAGTTAATAGTTATATAGGAGACAATGTACATATAGGTGCCCATAGTAAACTAGTAAATGCAAAAATATGGCCGCATGAAAAAATACCTTCGCATGCCCATATAGAGAACTACGAAGTTAAACCTCATAGATATTTAGAGTTGTGATAATTATATCTATAACCCTAGTAATAAAGATAATTTAAATATGCACCATCATATACTCATTTATTTATGTTAAATTAAAAATATAAAAATAATTTAAGTTATAATGACATTTACTCTATACTACATATTCTACGAATATTGCTTCTGGTTGATACGCCGATGATCCTGGTAAGGATTGCCAAATCCACTGTCCTTCAACAATTTTTGACATCCACAGTCTTGTTTCGTCTAAGCCTTTAACGAATATTGTTATTCCTTCTAAAGTTAATACTACTGTTGGTGTAGCATCTGTTGATCCACCTGGTATCCGTTGCCATTCATTCCACGTTCCTGTTGATACGTTGTATACCTTTATCCATACTCCGTTTTCTAGCCCTTTAACTGCTAGTATTATGAACCCATTTCCTGAAGCTAGATCTGGTCCTACATCAGTAGCTCCTGGAACTATTGTCCATTCTGTTATTTGTGTGTATGTTGTTGGGTCTATTGTTGTGTGGTATAGGTTTCCGTCTTCTCCTCTTACTATTAGGTGTAGTAAGTTTCCATCGAATGTTATTGCCGGTGCATCTATTGTTTTTCCTGGTATAACATACCATCCGCTAAAGTTATTCCCATTAACAAGACCAAGGTATATACCATTATCAATACCTCTAACAACTACAACAACACCGTAGGGCGTTGAAGCTACTGAAGGTCTTGAAGATGTTGAACCAGGCAACCTCACCCAACCACTAAACACAAACGAAGATAAATCAACAAACCCATACCAAACACCATCATCACCACCCCTAACAAACACAAACACACCATCACCGTATTGGGTTGCCGAAGGAGCTTCTTCTGCATACCCGCTTAAAGGTATCCAAATTATATTACCGTTTCTCATGATACCGTAATATACAGAACCCTCTAATCCTTTAACAAATAGCAGTATCCCTCTGAATACAATTGTTTTGGTAACAGTTACAGTATTTATAACTGTTGTGGTTGTAGTTTGTACAGTTGTTGTTGTAATAGTATATGTTACTGTAGGAGTCCAGGGCATTACAGGAAACGCTGGTATGGTGTATGTAACGGTCTTAGGCTCAGGATACCTTATATTTGGTTTTGGTATTGGAAATGTGGTTTCTGTGCCTAGGTAGAAGGATAGCTGGTTTGACTGCATATAGCCGTGGGTCTGCATTGCTACATTTAATCTGTATTGTGGATCGTGCATTAATGTGTATATTGTGTAGTTTGTTGGTTCTGTTGATACATATACCCTCATTTCTTTTTTATCTGCTGTAATTACTACAAATTCTTCTCTCCAATCACCAATTATATCGCCATATGCTAGGGGGGCGTTTCTAGAGCCCGGAATAATGTTAGTGACATTGAATATATGTCTCCATATTCTTCTTTCCCAATCGTATTTACTAACACTAAAGGTATTCGTGAATACAACGTCTAGGTGTTCTCTGAGTAAATCTCCGTCCCACCAAATGTTGAAGTTTGTTAAGTTCATTCTAGGTCCTACTATATAACCTGATGAATTGAAGAGATTACCAGGTGTGGTTGGTCTTGTAGCCCAGCATTCCATACCTGGGTACCTTGGATCTACATCTCCACAGCTTCCTCTACCGATATCTTGATCGCTTATTCCAGAACCTATGTAAGCCCATATAAGTTTCCCTGTAGCAGCTTCTACAAGAGCTACACCAGGTCTTTGATACAACGTAACTTCTCCGCTAACAGGCTTACATACAACTGTGTTATTAACTACGGTGCAATTCTTACCATTTTCTACAAATACGTACCTACATCCAGCGGTACAAGAGCCAGGTCTTTCCTGTACATAGAATATCTCAAGCCCTGGTCTAGAAGGATCTATATCTGCTATATGGAATCTATCTCCATGTAGTAAACCTGAATCCCATAATAGCTGGCCATTATCGTCGATGGCTATTGTGCCATAGACTATTTCGTCTTTTCCATCACCATCAATATCACCTGTTCTCATTTGCTGGAATCCTTTCGATACACCTGGATTCGGTAGGTAGAAAGTCCATAACTTTGTTAGTTTACCGTTTCTCCAATTCCATGCTTCTACATAGATATGCGTATAGATACCTCTAGCAATAATTAACGAGGGAAGCTCTCCATCGAGGTAAGCAACAGCAATCATATTTCTGCAAGCTCTATTACCATAGTTATCACCCCAGTAAGTCCAGTTATACATGTATAGCCATTCACCGAAGGCTAGAGGATAACCTGCAGCACCATCAATTATAACAAAGTACAGAGGATCTTTAACCTGTCTACCAAGTTCATCGGCATAAACAGTAGTACCATCATTGTTTACATCTCCAATAACAATTACTTTACCATCGCGTGTATAGAAGGTAGCATTCTCACCTATCATAGCGGCTACCTCAGCTCTACCATCGCCGTCGAGATCGTATACAACGAAAGGTGAGTAGTATATACCTGGCCTTATGTTTCGTCCTAGGTCAACTCTCCATAGGAATGTTCCATCAAGTTTATACGCTTCAAGCTTATATGTTTCTTGAGGTAGATGGGTAGGTATACTAGCTTGTGATGGATCTAGATCTTGATCACCTCTTTTAACAACAATCTCGTACTCACCATCACCGTCTAAGTCGCCTATACCTGCAAGCCTAGCTCCTTGAACTGCGCCGGCAAAATTCAGAGCATCTTGCCTTAGAGGAATAGATATATAGTTACCAATAGGAGTACCAGGGTTCAACGTATAGGGCTTCGAAACCTCTACCTCAACACCATCTATAACACTCACTACATAGTATGTTACAGGTTCTGAAAAATCGAAATCTGTTAAATTATCTATGAACCAAGTTAAGTAAAGAGGCTCATTATTAACCTTAACCAGAGGACCGTATCCTATCCTTCTATATATATTAAACATTGTGTTATTGGGATCTGTAGCAAGCAATTT
>JAWAXP010000001.1:188355-212147 GCA_038820005.1 Ignisphaera sp.
TCCAGCTTAACCAAACAGAGTTATTAGATATTCTAAGTGCTACAAGACCTCTACCAAGTTTCTCCATAACCCTACCTTCAAGACCACCTTGACCGCTAACGATTCTATTAGGTGCATATAATGTTTGCAGTGTGGACAATATTAGTAATAGTACTATAGGTGATATCATCAATATTCTGTAGAATATTTTACCCAAAATCAACACCAAAGTAGGTATATCAAGTAGAGCTATAAAAACATTCTTGCATACATCATACTAAATATTATGATTTGTATGCTAAGTCATGTATGTGAAAATAATAATTTGATGTTTAATCTAATTTAATCTAATTAGATAAGTATCTACATATGCAATTTTAGTAAAGTACGGACTATTTTACCTAGATCTTGTATTAAATTAAATATTAATGGATAGCTAAATGAAGAATACATAACAGTATGGGTAATAAACAAATAAAAACATAAAGTTTTGATTAATTCGTAGTAAATCACATAATCTATATTACTAAGTTTACAAACAGTAAAACTAGCTAGATTCTGGTGTTATCATATTGTTGCTACAGTTTTTCCCTCATGATCAATACACTTTTTTAGGAGTCTTTTTTAGGAGTTTAGTTTATTAGTGAGCAATACGTTTCTGTATTTTATTTCTAACTTTTATGTTATAGTCTAAGTGCTTATTAAGGAATTTTTAATAAGTGAATTACCTTTTCTGCTATTTATGATATTCAGCTCTGTTGTTCGATTACTATGGAATAAACCTTAAGATCATTACAATACTGTACGAGGATCTGTGTTGCAAAATATTGTATTAATTGATTATCTTCTTATTAGATAAAAGATTTACGTAGTAGAGAAATTGGCTTATACTTCCCTTAATATACTTTTTTCTTTAAGGATTTTCTCGATATCATTTACAACAATTTTTGCATCTCTTGAAGCGTCAATTTCTATTAGAATATTTCTCTTTCTATAATAATCGATTACGGGTTCGAAGGTTTGTTTATATATTTGGTATCTAGCTCTGACAACCTCTGGTTCATCATCTTTTCTACGGATTAGCGGATGTCCACATACATCGCATATTCCTGGTGTTTTAGGAGGTTTCCAGTATATATTGTATATAGCTCCGCAGTTTAGGCATATCAATCTTCCGGAGACCCTCTCTATTATTATTTCGATAGGGGCTTCGAAAAGGAATACAGCATCTATGGTTGTTATTTGTTCTAATGCTTCTGCTTGTTTAACAGTTCTTGGGAAACCATCTAGTATAAAGCCTTTTTCGCATTCGGGTCTTCGGAGAACTTGCTTCACAATTTCTATAACTATTTCATCTGGGACTAAGAGTCCTTTTTCAACGAATTGCTTTACTTTTATTCCAAGCTCTGTTCCTCTGGAAATTTCTTCTCTAAAAATATCGCCTGTTGATATATGAGGAATGCCGTACTTCTGATTTAACATCTTAGCATAAGTTCCTTTTCCTATTCCAGGAGGACCTATGAATACAAGTTTCACGTTGTAACACCCCTTTATCAAAGTTAATAAGGACACTGTAAAATACTTTTACACCTCTATAGAATCTTCTTGGCAGATAAACCTTATTTTTGCTTAAAAACACTTGAATAATAGTAGCTACACGGTAGGATGCGCAATGGGTAAGGAATTGGAACTGCTATTTAAACCAAGATCTGTAGCTGTTGTAGGAGCTTCAAGGGAGCCAGGTAAAGTTGGTCACAGCATTTTAAAGAATATTATTGATAGTGGATATAGTGGAAGGATATATCCGATAAATCCAAAGGCTGATAGCGTACTAGGGTTGAAAGCATATAAATCTTTGCTTGAGGTACCGGATCCTATTGATCTAGCTGTTGTCGTTGTGCCTGCCCCAAGTGTTCCTAGCGTAATTGAAGAATGCGGTATGAAAGGGGTGAAATTTGCCGTAGTTATTTCAGCGGGGTTCAAGGAGGTAGGCGGCGAGGGTATAGAAAGAGAGAAGAGGTTAGTTGAGACGGCTAGTAAGTACGGTGTTAGGGTTGTTGGTCCTAACTGCCTCGGTATAATAGATATGCATACACCAATGAATGCATCGTTTGGACCTCTAATAGATAGGAAAGGCAGCATTGCGTTTGTATCGCAAAGCGGTGCTTTACTTGTAGCAATACTCGATTGGTCTGTTAAGACAGGGTTAGGATTTTCGAAAATTGTTAGCTTAGGTAATAAAGCAGATTTAAATGAAGCTGAGTTCCTAGAGTACCTAGGTGAAGATCCGGAGACAAAAGTTATACTCCTATACCTAGAGTCCATAGTTAATGGGAGAAGATTTATTGAAGTAGCTTCTGCGGTTTCTAGGAAGAAACCCATAATCCTTCTTAAAGGAGGTATCACGGAGGCTGGAGCTAAAGCAGCTTTAAGTCATACAGGTGCTATGGCAGGAGGAGTCACAGCATTAAAAGCGGCCCTAAAGAAGGCAGGCGTAATTTTAGTTCCATCTCTTTCAGAGTTATTCGATATGGCTATAGCATTTAGTACTCAACCTATGCCGCTAGGTAGCAGGGTTGGAATTGTAACTAATGCGGGTGGCGGAGGTGTTGTAACATCTGATACCATTATTATGAAAGGTCTAAGGCTAGCTGCGCTATCTCTACACACTATAGAGGTTCTACGTAGTAGCTTACCGCCTGCTGCAGCAATCTATAACCCTGTTGATGTGCTGGGGGATGCAAAAGCAGATAGATATAAAATTGCTATTGATGCTTTGCTAAAGGACCCCAACGTAGATTCCGTAGTAGTTATACTTACACCACAAGCTGTGACGGAGCCTGAGAAAACAGCTGAAGCAATAATAGAGCTAAGCAGAAAATATCCATATAAACCTATGTTAGCGGCATTTATAGGCGGTGAAAGAGTTGAAAAAGCTGTTAAGATGCTCATAAACAACAATATACCGGTATATGATATGCCTGAAAAAGCTGTTGTAGCTCTCTATGGAATGAATATGTATAGAGAGTCGAGAGAATACCTACTTAAAATAGCTGAACACGTAGAGTTATACAACATCGACAGAAGAGGGGCTCTCTCGATAATCGAGAAAGCTCGCAGCGAAGGCAGAAGAGTTTTACTAGAATCAGAAGCTAAAGAGATTATGAGATGCTACGGTGTACCGGTGGCTCCAACGATACTAGTGAAAACAGAAGATGAAGCTGTAGAAGCAGCAAGGGGCATAGGATACCCAGTTGTACTGAAAATAGCATCACCTGATATAACGCATAAGACAGATGTTGGCGGGGTAGTAATAAATGTTAGATCAGATGAAGATGTTAAAGAAGCCTTTAAGACTATAATAGCTAACGTTAGAAGGTATGCACCTCAAGCTTCCATCCACGGAGTTGTTGTCCAAAGGATGGTGCCTAAAGGTAGAGAGGTGATTATTGGTGCTACAAAAGACCCTGTATTCGGTCATATAATAATGTTCGGTTTAGGAGGTATATACACAGAGTTGTTCAAAGATGTTTCATTTAAGCTGACTCCTCTATCATTGTATGAAGCTAAAGAAATAATTATGGAGACTAAAGCGTATACACTTCTTAAAGGTTTTAGAGGAGAGCCCTCAGCGGATATAGCATCTATAGTAAACATTCTGCTTAGGGTTAGCAAGCTTGTTATAGATATACCACAAATAGTGGAAATGGATATTAACCCGCTTTTCGTATACGAAGAGGGTGCAGGAAGCGTAGCTGTTGACGTAAAGATGGTTATAGAGTAGGTGTGATAATGGTTAAATCCATATTTATCTTAGGCGAGAAAGGTAAAACAGTACTCATTTACGGGTTAATGAAGAAGTTAATGCTTGAAGGATACAAGGTAGGATACTTCAAACCAATTGCAAAAGGTAGATATAGACTTCCATCGCTTAAGTATATAGATCCAGATGTTATTGCAATGAAAGAAGCTCTGAATTTACCAGAATCTCTCGATGTCATAAGCCCAATAACTATTACATATGCTACTGTTGAACTAAAGAACGAGCTAGATAATATTAAGAAGACAATCACCGAAAGTTTCCAGAAAATAGTTGAAAATAAGGAGGTCGTAATTATAGAAGGATACACAACACCGGATATACTATCAGGAATAGGTTTATCACCACCAGAGTTAGCTAAAATACTTAATGCTAAACCAGTACTATTAATAAATGCAAAAGATAGAGAAGTCATAGATGAAATCGTAGATAGGATATACCTCTACAAATGTTTCTTTGAACATTTTGGTTACCCGCTTAACGGCGTTATAATAAATAATATACCTATATACTATTTTGAGCGCATTGAAGATGTTCTCCTACCGCTAATAGAAAGCATGGGGTTAAAGATCTACGGAGTAATAACCGAGAAACCTAGGTTATTAGCACCTACAGTAAGAGATATAATAGAAGCTCTAAGCGCTGAAGTCCTGGAGAACAAGGACAAACTAAACAACATAGTTGAAGACATAGTTATCGGCGCAATGGCTCCCTCAGCAGCTCTACGATGGTTTAGAAGAGCAGTTAACGCAGCCATAGTAACCGGTGGAGATAGAACAGACTTAATACAGCTAGCTCTTGAAACAAAACCTAGTGTCATAATACTAACAGGGAATCTATATCCGGACATAGAAGTCCTCATTAAAGCAAAAGAAACAAATGTACCAATACTCTTAGTACCCTACGACACATACACAGCTGTACAAAAACTCAGGGAAGTACAATCAATCGTTACAGCAGACTCCCTTAAAGCAAAAGAAAGAGACATTATCACAGTCATTGAAAGCGAAGTTAAATGGAAAAACCTATTAGAATAACCTTTTTTACTGCTACCTACACTCTAATACATCAAAACAAAGTTATCTACATACTGAAACCAGGGAAATACAACAAAAAATTGTTTATAGATATTAAAGATTTCCAAATATATCAGAGCTAGGCTTGCAATTTTTATTATCTCTGTAAGAAGTAATTAGAGTAATTGGTTCTGGTAGAGACTTCAGGAAATAGTGTAGTTTATATTCATAGCATGCAATATATTCGGAAGATATATCGAGGAGTTGAAAAGCAATAAAGTTACTTAGTGCCGCGGCCGGGATTTGAACCCGGGTCACGGGCTCGAAAGGCCCGCATACTTGACCGGGCTATACTACCGCGGCGCGTGTTTACACCTATTTATTTCGTGGTAATTAAGCTTTTCTAAAAAGTTTTCTTGAAGCTTTAGGTTTTTATGGAATTAGATGAGTTTATATAGTGCTATGTATTATAACTCAATAGGTAGAGTAATCTTGTGATGTTAAGTAGGTGTTGTTCGGATGAGTTCGCAACCGAAGAGTAATGTAAAGAATATATTGCTAGGCAACAAACCACTTAAGGAGTACCTTGTGGAAGCTATTATTAGTTTGAATAGAGATGCAGATGTAATTGAAATTATGGGGCGCGGGAGAAATATTCATAGAGCTGTTAACTTGTATAATGCAATAATGGCAAGGATTGGTGATAGGGTTAATGTTAAGGATGTTGAAATTGGTAGTATGCTTATAAGGAATCGCAGGGTTTCATATATAAAGATAGCGTTGCAGCGGGTAAGGTAGGTATTAGGTAATCGCAGCGTTTGTGTTAATGTTTACATTATTGAAAGTAGGGGGAAGAGCACCATTCTCCATAGCATTCATAGCAATGTCTATACTATTTCTTATGTTATTTAGTACATCTTGAATACTGATCCTACCTTCTTCTATTTCATCTAATAGCGCTTCTAGTTGTTTTGTAACATCTTCTCCTACAAGTTTAACGAAGTATCTATGTATTGTTTCAGTTACTTCTAAACCAAGCTTAGTCGGTATCAATGCTTTTCTCTTCTTGCTAGCAATTACGTATCCATGCTTAATATTACTGTCTATTGCTTTAGCATAAGTGCTAGGTCTACCTATACCTTTATCCCTCATTAATTTTATTATATCTGCAACACGGTATAAGGGTATAAGGGAGCCTTTTACCACCTCAGCTTTTACAACTCTAACCTTATTGCTTACTAAGTCGATATTTTTCATAATCTCCGTGTAGAGTTTTACTGGGTAAACAGCGGCAAAACCCGGTAACACAACCTCGATGGGCACCTCTACTACTGTTGTGAGATCAGAAATTCTAAGTTCAGCCCGTAGATATCTAATTCTTGTGTTAGGCATTTGACTAGCAATGAACCGCCTAAATATCAAATCGTATAGTTTCAGATGATCTTCACTAATTCTAGTCAGTATCCCAATATCTCCTCTTATAATCATCTCTATAAGTTCTTCAGAGTTTATAGAGTTAGTAGGTCTAATAGCTTCGTGCGCTCCTTCTGCTTTATCTTCTCTGTTCCACAACCTAGGTACAAACATCTTATCTAAGTTCATTTTTTTAATAGCTTCGTGCGCTATAGTTAAAGCAGTGGTTGAAAGCCTTGTTGTATCAGTTCTATGGTATGTTATTAAACCTAACTCGAACAGTGTTTGAGCTATCATCATCGTTTTAGATGCTGTGAAGCCAAATAATATATTGGCTTCCTGTATAAGGTTATCAGTTGTAAATGGTGGCGGGGGCGGAAGCTCTTTCTCTATGAATTCAAAACGAGTTATCTCCAATCCACATTCAAGGGCTCTACTAGTAACCATATGAGCTTTTTCTCTTGCTTCAAATCCTCTACCTAAGTACCATTTAACCTTGTAGCCACCGATATCCACCACAACAACGTAACCGAAATTATCCTTATACTCTTTGTATCGATTAGCAATCCACAACAGAACAGGGCTTTGAACTCTTCCAGCACCTAGCCACGGTTTACCGAACTTCATTTGTAGCCATAAACTTAACTCGAAGCCTATCCATCTATCTGCTATTCTCCTAGCTATCTGCGCCTCAACTTTGTTAACATCTATTCTCCTTGGATTACGTAATGCTTCTAGAATAGCATTCCTCGTCACCTCCCTAAATTCTATCCTAAAGATGTTCTTATTATACGGTAGCAGAAGATTATAGATATCAAAAGCTATTTTCTCTCCTTCTGAATCAGGGTCTGTAGCTATGAAGGCTTCATCCACTTGTATAGCTATTGCCTTTATAGCGTTATATATGGAGGAACTGCACATAACATCCATCGATCCGCAGTAGGGGCAGCTATCATAAATACCTACATGCTGAGCTCCACAGCTACGGCACCTAGTTATAAAGTCATATATAGGTGTATATTCAAATCCGTTAACCTTGATTCCATAAAGTCCTTCGTCTGTAACAAGATCTGTTATATGGCCTAGAGAAGGCATTATAGATGCTACAATAATCCTGGTTGGTGTCACAGGAATTAATGTTTCGTATATTAAAGTATTCCCTAGTACGCGTTTTGCAGGCCTCCCGAACATGTTGGCTATAGTTTTTGCTTTTGTAGGCGATTCAACAACGATTAAAGCTGTAGAAATATTTATGTTCACTTCGTAACCTTCGAGAGATCTGCTATTTTCTATCTCTTTAACATAAAGATCTAGTTCATCGATAACCAGGTTTTTGATATTGAAGGTACTTATGTATCTCTTAAGTATGGTCTCCATTATTGAAAGAAGCTGAGGATACTCATCAAATATTATTGATATACCAAAGGTTTTTCTACCTCTTAACAGTCTAGAACATCTTCCGCTAGCTTGTATATATGTGTAGGGATCAGGCTTAATAACCAGATACTTATTGCCACGCTTAGTAATGATACAGTTTCTACTAACCTCTAAAATCCTCTTATCATTTAGAATATCCCTAATAATTTTGTATACGTTCTGCTTAATATTAAGCAAAATTTCAACCTTAGCTTTAATCTCTTCATTAACCGATGCTGGATCAACCCTAGACTTTTGATTCATTAACTTCGTGTAGAGATATAACATTGAAGGCGTAGAATTAGTGATGATTCTAGTTATACTATTAATTAAATCATCCACCTTATACCCCAGACGTCGAAGTTCGCGTAAGACCATGAAGAGAAATCTAGGGTTATTCAAACTATCTTGAAGATCTCTAACTATGCTCGGAATACCTACAAAAATTGTGTATCTAGCCCTAACAGGCTCATCAAGTCCTCTTACAAGAATTCCATAGTAAGATGCAGATCCAACGAGTACCTCTACTTCACCACGCCTAAACTTATCAACACTTTTACTACCACTTTTGACTACCTCAATTTTAATACCTTCGCTTCTAAGCTTACCGACAAGAGGCTCTATGATCTCTTTGTACAGCGATGATACAAAGACTATACCGCTACCCAATTTCTTAACTAAATGTGCAACTTTATCGTATAAGGATTCATCTAGGGGATTATACAGGTCCACAATATTACGCCAGTACTCAAAAACAGCTCCAGCATCAAACCCTAAAAGAAGCTTTAATACTTGTGCCTTCAACCCTCTAGCTCTTCCTGTTGCAGAGGCGACAACTAGTTGTACATTCTTCTTAGCTATATTATTTCTTAGAACTGCCTCAAACTCTAGTAATTCTTTCCTAATTTTCTCAAATACATCCTGACTTTTAGACGCTTTTGCCAAGAAAGTATGTTGCCGTAGCTTAATAATCTTGAAGGCGAGCTCTACATCTTTATCGTCAAAACCTAGTAAAGTTAAAATTCTATCAACACTCTTCGAGTTCTTCATTATCGAATCAAGGTCGTCTGCTATAACTAAGCCGAATCTTTTGTCAGTTAGAAGTTCGTGGTGTCTTGCTAGGAATGCTGCTGAGGTAATTAATACATCGAAATCGCTGCTCTTTATAGCGTCTTTAGTTTGGGATACATTTTTGCTAGAGGAATCATAGAACAACAACTTAATGGAATCCTTCAGCTTAGCTTTGTCAATGAATTCGCTTAACCTAGAATACATTTGTTTTGCAAGCTCTCTTGTAGGCGTTAGAATATATACCTTAGATTTATAGTAGTAAACCTTATACAATGCATATACAGCTAAAAGAGTTGATTTACCTACACCTGTAGGAGCAATCATAGCAAAAGATTCTCCAGAGATCAGCCGCTTTATCCAATACCTCTGGAGAGACCAGGGTGAAAAACCTGTTACTTTTACGAAGAAGCCTACAAAGTTTTCAACTTCTTTATCAAGTATATGAAGGGTTGTAAGCTCTAAATTATTAGTACATGCACTACAAGCTCCTTTTATAGCTATATCCACACTACTTATATCTCCTCCGCAACGTGGACAACAATTTCTGTAGATGATAGCTATCGGCACTTTTTTACCCAGAAGCTATAACTAGCCGTATCAAGATTACTCAAAAAGCTGTGCCACACATAGCATATTTCCAAAAAACCTTTTATTCCAGCCCCTTACTATAATTCACAGCATAACCACAAAAACCAAGGGGTTAAGAAATGTCCCAGGCACCATCAGCAGCCAATACTGTACTTGTAGGTAAAAAACCCGTAATGAACTATGTCCTAGCGATATTAACCTTAATAAACCAAGGAGTAAACGAGATTGTAGTTAAAGCAAGAGGTAGAGCTATAAGCAAAGCAGTTGACGCAATAGAAATCGTAAGAAACAGGTTCCTCCCCGGTAAAGTCGAAGTAAAAGGTATAAATGTTGGTAGCCAAACAATAACAAGCGCTGACGGTAGGCAATCAAGAGTTTCAACTATTGAAATAATAATAGCAAAAAAAGACTAACATAGTAAATAATTGATTAGTATCAAAATTAATCTTCTTCTTTTTTAACCGCATTCAATATCTATAATTCCTCTTAATAGCTCAAAAGTTGATACTAAGGTATTGCTACAGTTACGTATTGCTAAAGTTTCACGATGATCTTTGAGAATTATAGAACTGCTAAGACCAACCGATTTTAATCGTCTATGTATTCGCTGAACGATGTAAGCTTTTAGGTTTTGAAATAAAGCTGGCTCTAACTCATTAACCCTATAACTCAAGGTATCAACTTTTTCTATAAGGCCTCTTGAAACTAGTAACCTTATTATCTTCTTAGCGGTTCGCTTAGACCCGAATAAACTCAAAATGTCTAGAGCCTCACCAAGGTTAAATATACTGTTATTGAATACATGCTTAAGTATTAAGTAGTAGGCTATTTCACGTTTGGTGATCCAGACCATGAAATCAGGATCCCCGATAACATCACTTCATCAGACCTTACGAGGTTCATCACCAAGAAAATGATATGCTATTCTCCTTCTTTCTCTTTAATCCACTCTAGTTTACCCAAATACGGCTGTTTCATGGTCATACTTATCCTAGGCATTCTAGTTTGTGCTCCAAGGGAAACAGATGTTATTCTAGCTCTAACAACATCTCCTTGGGATATTATTTTTTTACTCTGAGCTAATACTATTGTATTACGAAGAGGATCATATTTGACCTCTTCATCTGCTATTTGCGATACATGTACAAAACCCTCTAAGGGCCCCATCTTTACTGTTATACCCATCCTTCCAACAGTATTTACAGGACCTTCGATTATCTCGTTTATTATAGGGACATAGGATAAAATCTCGAATTCCACTTTATGGTATGGAGCACCGTCACCGAGCGGTATATATCCTTCAGGATCCACGTAAGCGTTGATTATAGCTAGCACTATGCCTAGGTTTTTGTCTTTTAATCCTTCATATTTTTTTCTAAGTTCCTCAAACGCTATTTCTTCTAGCGGTCTACTAAGTTTTGCAGGGTCAACTCTAATAATATCTGTAAGTCTATATATCCTAAACATGGTTTGACTTACCCCTTTATTTTTACCTAATTTCTTTCTGTTAGTTCTGCTAGAATAATGCAGTAGACTCTAATTTGTTTTTAGCTTTTCTATACCATACCACTTCAACTCCGTACTTTATCAGTTCCTTTCTTAACTTACTATCGGCTGTCAATACAATCAACTTTGTATCCTTACTAAAAGTCTTCGATAATTCTATAATGGCGCAATCAGCTTCGCTTGGTTTGCATTTTTCTAAGTTCACTTCTATAATTTGGAAGCTACCTAAGAGATTTCTGAGGATCCACAAGGCCAGCCTACCTTTTTCTGTAGATTTTGCGGACAGCTTATTCAATTCATTGACCACATGTATAGGTACTACAAGGTTACAGCCTTCGCTAAAGATGAAGATATCGTTGAGTTTTACTAAGTTTTGTGCTACAAGGAATAAGATGCTTGTGTCAAGAATAGCTAGACAAAAATTACTGAATATGGTATCAACTACGTCTTTATGCGGCCCCATCCTATTAGGCGCCATCTACCTTTTATTTGACGCGAAATAGCTACGTTAATTCTAGGTACTACTACAACAGGTTCTCTAAGCGTAACTTCTAATTCATCTTTGGTAACTTTTATTACAGTACCAAGCCTAACGGCTGTACCTATAGTGAGTAACAGAGTTTCTTTGGGCTTAATAGGATCGACAACCTCTTGGAATCTGCTACCTACAGCACGTTCGAAAAGCCTATACTCTACATGTAGCGAATCTATAGGATCCGGTACATAATGACCAGCTATGTTGCCTACGAGTGTATCTGCCTTCGTAAGCGAAGGATCTAGTGTTGTACCTACTGCAACTAGACCTCCAGGAATAGCTCTATTGCTTTCTTTTCCACCGTATCTAATGCTAACAACCTTCGTTGTAAGAGGTACATATCGAATAGAACCTTTCTCCATTACTCTTATACCAGGTTTTATCTCTATTTCGTCTTCAACCTTTAGCTCGCCCTTAGTTAGCCCACCACCTATAACACCTCCGATGAGTTTGTCGGGGGGTACCCCAGGTAAGTTCACATCAAAACTTCTAGCAATCAACATATATGCAGGTTTACTGAGATCCCTTTCAGGTGTTCTAAAGAGCTTAATCATCGCCATAACCAGTACGTCTATGTTGACCTTGTGTAGTGCGCTAATGGGTATTATGGGGGCTCTGGAATACCTTGTTGTAGATAAGAACTCTACTATTTGCTGGTAATTTTTCTTAGCTTGTTCTCTATCAACTACATCAACCTTGTTCTGTATTACTATGACCTGATCTATACCCATTATGTCTAAGGCCATAAGGTGTTCGCGTGTTTGCGGTTGAGGACAAGGTTCGTTTGCTGCTATAACTAGTAACGCTGCATCCATTAACGATGCTCCTGAGAGCATTGTAGCCATAAGGATTTCATGGCCAGGTGCATCCACATATGATACTGTTTTAAGGGTTTCCGGCTTCAATCCCTTTGAACATATAGCATCAGTTCTATAAGCTTGTGGTGGTTCTAAGTTTTCGCATTTTACTAGGTATCCATCAGCATAACCGAGTTTTATGGTCATGGATCTCTTCAATTCTTCAGAGTGGCGAGCTGTCCATTGCCCAGTAAGAGCCTGAACAAGCGTAGTTTTTCCGTGATCTACATGACCTACAACGCCAATACTTAGTTCAGGTATGTAGTTCATATTCACAAACCAATTACTGTTTTAGAATTTTATCTCTATTTACCTTAAAATATATTTTAGCTTATTTTAGCGACTAAGCAATAACAACAGTATTTATCTGAACAATATCTGGCGAAATAGTGTTACCTCTAATTAGCTTTCTTCTTCTTTCACCTTTTTTCTTAGGTTTAAAACCAACTCCCGATGAGAGTAATAGGTACTTCTTAACTGCGCCATCAACATCAGCTCTCATTGGAAATCCCGCTAAGTCCGCACCTCCTCTAACCTCTAATGTTACATTGGGAAAACCTATCAACCTTCCGTCCACCTTATTGCCTATCCTTAAACCAATTAGCTTTGATGCTACATCTTCTGAGACCCTTACCTGGAAAGCAGAAGCTGCAAAGACTTCTCCAATTACTTGGCTTGAACCAACCTTATCGGTAAGAAATGCTAAAGGTACACCAACAGTCATAACGTCTATGGAGTTATCAACCACAGCTTTAGCAACTAAGTTTACTTTTTCTCTTGTTGCCTTATTCTTCCATATCCTTACCACGACTACACCTAGGGGTGGATTTATAACATCCAGTATCTGCTGGCTCAATCTCACATTTGGTAAAATACGTTGTTCTTTATGTTTGTCTGTATACTCAAGATCATCTAAGCCGATGACTTTGACAGGTGCCACCCTTAGGTTCTTTATTCTAGGATCTGAAACTACTACTACAAACTCTGGCATCTTAATTTAACACCTTTGCTACTCTACCCAGCTTATGTATCTAACCCTTAAAAACTATTTTGATTCTAGCCAATACGGTTACTTGTAATAAGTAGGAATAATATCTTTTATTTTTTAGTTTTAATTGCTTTAAGCTCGTATTAACCACCAGTATCAAGCTCCTAATAATGTGGGTTGATAGTTTTCCGAAAACTAAACTGTAAGACTTAGAACTGGTTAAAAATGAGAAGCTTAGAGGAAGTAATAAAAGACTGAATAATGTTACTTATGTTTTATCTTGGAGGTATTATATGATTAACTCATACAATGTCATTATAACAAGAGCTATTCCTGCTAGCAAAGTTATATAATATTAGTAGAACGTATAACTTAGAGAATAAAAGCTAAATCACATATCATCAGATTAAGTATCTTTATTAGAGCTTTGCTCTCAATAGATTTTACTGCAATGTTTAGAAACTGATTGAATATGTTTTCACAGTTAAGATGAAGATAATGAGAACCACTATAGATGAGGTTATCGAGAAAACCAAAGCTAGAATCACAAGTAGTTAAGCTGTTCAACTATATTTATTGTTAACGAATTTAGGTATGTAGGGCACATAGGTGGTGAGGTAAATCTAATAATCAGTTTGAGCATCGATATAGCTACATCAGTTCTTCTTGAGTATAATTAGACCTAGTACTACACCTAAATTCTCCATAGATAGCTCCTGCATTTCAATATTATTTCTGGGAGACCTACTGTGGTTCTCACCATGTTTAAAACCCTTTCAGTAAATTTTTAATAATATTTCAATTAGTATACACGGTAGTCTAACATTAAGTTCTTCAATACCTATATCGGTGTTAATAAATATATAAGCATAAATAATTTGCCGAACACCATTACCTAGTACAAAAGCTCTATACACGTAAAATAGATCTAAACATAAGTTGGGGTCAAAGTAAAGTTTGTATGTTCGATGATTCTTGGTCATAAATTCCATACAATTTCATTATGGGTAATATGAAATACTACGTGAATATCATGAATATGTATTTTTGCTCTACGGATTGTATTTAATAGTTGATCCTCGGTCTGTAAATTTAGTGAAGGTTTTGAGAACGTATAGAGATGGTCCATACATATGTCTAAAGAAAGCAAAGCCTTGATATTATTATTAGTCGTTGCTACGCTTGCATCTACATGGAGAAAACTCAACAATTATATTAATAGAGATGGAAATCTCTATGTATCATTTTTAAGAGGTTTAAGATCTCTTTGAGGAAAATACCAAAGCATAGAATAATACTACTATCTAATATGTATATACTCTGATTCCTTCTCCTTTGGCGTAGGCTTCAACCTTATTTCCTATCATAGACCCAGTAGGTGTACCTATAACATTTTCTCGGGGTAGGGTTTTCTAACGATATCCATTTTGGCTATGAGTATCCTAAAGTCTTCGTATCCAGGCTTAACTTACATTTTATACAGTTAGTATTGTGATGAAAAAGAGCTTCTATAGTATTAAATCGCTTTAGGTTAAGCAGCATGTATAATACTAAGAGTTTAAGAGAAGATAAAGGGGTAGTAAGAGCAGTATTAACAGGGCTTAAGAAGTTAGTAGCTCTATAGGGTTTACGCTAAGTAGTCTGGAAATATTAATGTAGCTTTGATAAAGTTTTCTACTTATTACGTATTCTTCAAGTTTTCTAAATCTATTCGTTTTTAGGTTTTTGAAGATATGCAGACTCATAGTGGGTATTTTTCATGTTTATATAATCTATCTACACTAAAGGGGCAAACAAGATGGTATCTGTGCATTTCGTGATGTAATTAATTGGAAAGATACCGTATCCTTGAGTACAAGGTAGGGATGTAATTGTTATTTTAATGTTGTAGGGTTTTGGGATGCTATTTGATAGGTGCCCTGGAAAAGCTGTGATGTAATCGACATTATTTTAAACCATTAGCTCGAAGCTTTTTCTAGTTCGGTGCAAGGAAATTCCTTAGCTACTAGTACAAGGTGAAACCTATGTCCGAGCAACATACTACTGCTAATAAATTACCAAGTAAGAGGTTGAGGCAACCAATAGTAGTTGTCTTAGGGCATGTGGACCACGGTAAAACGACGTTGTTGGACAAGATAAGGGGTACAGCTGTGGTTAAAAAAGAGCCTGGTGAAATGACTCAGCATGTAGGTGCGAGCATCGTTCCCGCATCTGTAATAGAGAAGATAGCTGCGCCGCTGAGGAAGTATATAAAGTTTAAGCTCGATATTCCGGGGCTTTTATTCATAGATACTCCTGGTCACGAGCTTTTCTCGAATCTCAGGAGAAGAGGAGGTAGTGTAGCAGACGTAGCCATACTCGTTGTAGACATTAACGAAGGGGTAATGCCTCAAACAATAGAAAGCATCGAGATACTAAAAGCTAGAAAAACACCGTTTATCGTTGCAGCAAATAAGGTGGATAAAACACCAGGTTGGATTCCCTACTCGGATGAACCAATAATTGATAGTTTGAGGAAACAAAGCCAGCAGGTTTCTAAGAGGCTTGAGGCAATGATCTACAAGCTCGTAGGGCAGTTAGCTGAGCATAGTGTAAATGCTGAATACTTCGAAAGGGTTAAAGATTTCTTAACTACGGTTCCTATAGTTCCGCTATCAGCTAAAACAGGTGAAGGAATACCAGAGTTGCTAGCGGTTCTTGCTGGTGTAACACAGAGGTATATGAGTGAAAGACTTAGATACGCAGAAGGACCTGCTAAAGGTGTTGTGCTAGAGGTAAAGGAGCAACCTGGATACGGAACAGCTCTAGATGTAATAATATATGACGGTATTCTACGCGAAAAAGACATATTCGTTATTGCAGGTATCAACGGTCCTATAGTTTCAAGAGTTAGAGCACTTCTTATGCCAAGACCTTTAATGGATATCAGGGTGGCAAAAGCCGATCTTTCACCTGTTGAAGAAGTTGTAGCAGCGGCTGGTGTAAGAGTTATAGCGCCTAACATAGACGAAGCTATTGCAGGCTCACCTTTCTATACAATACCTAGTGAAAATGAAATTGATAGTTATAAAAATATGGTTTTAGAGGAGGTAGCATCTGTTAGAATTAAAAAGGATGTTAACGGCCTAATAGTTAAAGCTGATACACTTGGTGCGCTAGAAGCTTTAGTAGAAGCTTTATCGCGTAAATCGATACCGATTAGAATAGCTGATGTGGGGCATCTTACAAGGAGGGAAGTTATAGAAGCTTCTATTGTAGCTAAAATTGATAGGTACCTAGGGGTGGTACTACTCTTCAATGCAAAGGTCTTACCTGATGCGGAGGAATTAATTAAGAAAGAGAACATAAAGGTGTTCACAGGGAACATAATCTACAGGCTTATAGAGGATTACATAAATTGGGTAGAAGAAGAGAAGAAGCAGGAGCTTAGAAGAGAAATGGAATCCCTTATATTACCAACTAAAATAAAGATCTTACCGGGGTACGTATTTAGAAGAAGTGACCCTGTAATAGTAGGTGTTGAAGTCCTAGGCGGTATTATTAAACCTGGGACCTTACTAATGAGGGTAGATGGTAAACCCGTTGGTGAAGTTCAGCAGATACAGCATATGGGTACAATAGTGAAGGAAGCTAGGAAAGGCCAAGAGGTAGCAGTATCCATTAAGGGGCATGTCATGGTTGGAAGACACATAAAGGAAGGCGATGTACTTTACTCCGACATCCCCCTAAGCCATGCAAAAGCGCTGGTGACGAAGTTTAAGGTTATGTTAGATGAAGACTCTATTCAAGTATTGAAAGAAGTAATAAAGATAAAAGCTTCGAAAGAGCCCGAATTCGCTACTTTGCTGATACAACTGTAGATGTAATGTCTATTTACCTCTATGCGGTGTATAGTATTTCGACCAAGCTATTTTCTTAGGATCTCTACTTAGTTTGTAGTTTTTAAAGCATTTGCTTGAACAAAACCACAGTATAGTACCATCGTTTCTAACAAACATTAACCCTGTTCCAGGCTCTATTTCATATCCACAAAAGCTACACATTCTTTTTACAACCATCTTCTGTACACCACTTTACCTTTATTTTATGCTGTACACATATAGCTCACTACATAGCTAAAGCTTATAAGTGCTAGTCAAAATTCGATAGTTTAGCTCGGTGCAGTAAGAATGGCGAAAGTTACCATCGAAGATAAATCTAAGGAGCACGAAGTAAATGTTGTAGAGAAGATAGGGTATCCAGCAGAAATAGTGCAGATAATTGGTAGAACAGGTATAACAGGCGAAGTAATGCAAGTAAGAGTTAGAATACTCGAGGGAAGAGACAAAGGTAGGATATTAACACGAAACGTAAGAGGGCCTGTGAGAGTAGGTGATATAGTAATTCTTAGAGAGACTGAGAGAGAAGCTAGGAAGCTATCGGTTAGGAGATAATAATAGGCACCATAACATTGTATTGTTTTATAGAAATTTTAATCGCGGCATTTTCAAATTCAATATAAAAAACATATCCCCTAGAAGGGTGCTAGTGTGCAAGGTGTAGTTAGCTTAAATTGTAAGGATAATCAGTTTATTTGTGAAAAAATATTGGTAAAAACTTTTTAATGTTTTTATATCGCTGTAACCTATCGTTTACCGTTATTTCCCAGCTTTAGTTCTTAGTTCTTGGTACTTGCTCGTAAGTTCATCTAGCTCAGCTTTAGCTTCTCCTGGTTCAACTACACAAGCAGAGGCAGCTGCTACCTCTATTCCTGTAGCTTCGCCTAACCTCTTTTTGCTTGGCACGTATAAGTAGGGTACTTTCTTTTCCTCACATAGTAGAGGAAGATGAGCAACTATCTCCGGCGGATCCACATCTTCAGCTATTACTACAAGCTTGCATAAGCCCCTTTCTACCCCTTTTGTAACCTCATTGGTGCCCTTTCTTATTTTACCGCCTGTTTCCCTAGCTTTTTTAAGTACTTGGTACACTTTTTCTGTTACCTCTGGTGGCACCTCGAACCTTACGTAAAATGGTTTTGATTTGGACATTCTTGCTCTACCCTCGGCGTTACATTCTGCTACCGAGATAAGACTATACCTCGGTATTTAAGATATGCTGAAAAACACTAGTCGTGCGCATATATAATAGATATAAGGTTCTTACGAACATCATCTATTCGTCCAAAGCCAAGTCTAACCATTTGCACAACTTCGCCTACACCTAGCTGCTTAAGCACGCCTTCGCCTACACCTAACATTCTTACAAGGTTTAGCCCGTGGGCCTTCAGCATCCGGATCTTTACAGCACTTTCAGCAGGTACCCATTGAACTATCTGTGCACCTAATTTCTTAGCTGTTTCAACATCGCCGCCTATATTTTCAGCAATAATCTTATTGTCTTTTTCTTCTATAAATCCAATATTAGTGAATTCCATTAACCTAATGAAGCCTATCTTCTTGAATAATACAGCATCATTCGAGCTTATGTAGATCTCGGGTCTACTTAACCTGTACTCTCTGAAACCTAAGTTCGATGAAGGATGGTATGGGATTTTAATAGTTGTAGGGATGTTTAAGTTAGAAATCTCTACTTTAACAGGGTTTATAGCAATAAATATACGCTTGGATACGGGGTCAAGAAGTTTCCTATTAACGGCAGCTACGTTTTCCCAGCTAATTATAGCATCTATGCCTTTGACGCCGAGTTCAAGTATTAATTGTTTTATTGTTTCAGGAGAAATACCCCTTCTTCGCAAAGCTGCTATTGTTCCGAACCTTATATCGTCTATACCCATGAATTTACCAGGGTTTGATACTAACTGGGTTTTAATCCAAGTTTTGCTCAATATACTTTTCTCAAGCCCTACTCTACCCAAGTTTATAACTTCTGGGTACCTCCAACCGAAGCAGTTGTACAAGTACATCTGCTTTATGGTGTTTACGGCGTGCTCTCTACCTCTAAAGATGTGACTTATATTCATCTGATGGTCGTCTACAGCTGCTGCAAAATTGTATGTAGGCCAGAGTACGTATCTATCCCCGGTTATTGGATGAGGATGTTTGGTTGTATCTATTACCCTAAACAGAACCCAGTCTCTTACAGAGGGATCTGGATGACCTAAATCTGTTTTAAGCCTAATTACTGCCTCGCCTTCCTTATACTCTTGAGCAAATATTTTGTCTAGTCTCTCTAGGTTTACCGATGGATCGTCGTTTCTATGAGGACACGCAATACCCTTATTCCTTAACTCTCTAAATAATTCAGGCTTGCATAGGTCTACATATGCGTAGCCGTTGGCTATAAGTTTCTTGAGGTAATCATAGTATATACCCATTCTTAAACTTTGTATGTATTCTTCATCCCATTTGATGCCTAGCCATTTCAAATCCTCCCTGATCACGTTGTAAGCCTCAGGCAACGGCTTTTTTATTCGAGGATCTGTATCCTCAAACCTTAGTATAAACTTACCCTTGTACATAACCGCATAGATGTAGCTGATAATAGCCGCTCTAGCATTACCTAAATGTATAGGGAAATCAGGATTAGGGGCAAATCTCGTGGTAACCTTCCCCCATGTTTCAACACCTGGTAGAGATGGCAATGTTTTTACTTCTATTCTTTCCTCGCTCATCATTAATGCTCCAAGTTCTTCGGCGATTCTCTTAACCTCTTCAATGTTCAAACTATTGATGTAATTTATTACTTCTCTAACTACAGCTATGACATCTCTAGCATATTGTCTTATTTCTTTGAATTCACCGAAAACCTTGTTTGCCACAGGTTCTAGCTTAGCTTGTCCGTACTTTAACCTATTTGCTACGGCAATGGCTAGCGCATTCCTACGTATTTGCCCTTTAAGTTCCTCTGGCAAGTTTAACGACATTTTCTTCACCTATGATTACTATGTATAATGCAGGTATTTCACCAAAATAAGTTTCACCAACATAGAATACAACACCTCTAACGGTACTTCTTATAACCCTAACTTCAAATTTTCTACTTACGGCATAACACAGTTTATCACCTTTACGTACCCCAGAACCCACATCGATTAAAGGAAAAACGCGGCCGCCCTTTACCTCGATGATCTCTACATCAGCATCGCTATCTACGTACAGAGCCTCCTTGTGCTCAGGTTTAAGCGTTGCAATAGCACATGAAACTTTTTTGGTTTCTAGGTTAAATACAAATTCTATAGCTCTTTCGTATACAATTTCAACAAATTTTCTGAGGTTATCTTTAGGAGAATCATAGAAGAGCTTATTGTTTAAATCGATGTAAATAACCTGCTTTTCGTTTATTAAATTATTCAGATTCTTTAGCTCATTCAACGATCCATTATAGAGTAAAAGTCTAGGGTTATGTTTCACTTCCTTCAAACACGTTTCATCAACATAAATTACAGGAAAGCTACGTGGCTGCATATTGTTTTCTTTAGTAATTCCTTCTCACCATAAATTCAACAACATTGTTCAACATAATCAGAGCTTCGCTATCCATAGTATCTATTTCTCTTACAAGGTTTAAAGCTTTGGTCGCATAACTTTCAGCTAAATCATCGGCAAACTCAATAGATCCCAGGTTCTTAATAAGTTCAGCAACCTCTTTAAGTTCCTCTGGTGTTGCAGCTCTATTGCCGAGGGCGAACAATATCTTCTTCTTCTCATCATCTTTAGCCTTATTTAGTGCATGGATAACAAGTATCGTCATTTTACCCTCCCTTATATCGCTGTATACAGGTTTACCCAAGATCTTTTCATCGCCTACGAGACCCAGTATATCATCACGTATTTGAAACGCAATACCAGCGTAAATCATGGTATTTTGTAGTTTTTGAACTAGTTTTTCATGGGCTCCAGCGAGCGTAGAACCTATTGCGGCTGAAGCTGCGAAGAGAGCCGCAGTTTTTTTAGATACCATCTCTATATAGTCGTTTACGTCAACGTTGTGACGAGTTGGTAGGAGCATATCTAGGGCTTGACCTTCAGCTATAGTTATGGTGGTTTTCGTTAGATACTCTACAGCCCTTAAAACCCTCTCAGGGGGGACTCCGAACTCTAAAGCACGTAATAGGCATTTATGTGCATAAGCGTGTAACGTATCACCAGCGAGGATAGCTATATCTATACCCCATAATCTATGGACTGTTGGGACCCCACGCCTAAAGTCGTCCTTGTCTATTATATCATCATGAATCAACGTGAATGTATGTAATACTTCGACCGCTGTTGCTCCAGGAATTGCCATATCTTCATTTCCTCCAGCAATTCTGCAGGCTAATACTGTTATTAACGGTCTTATTCTTTTTCCTCCTGCTTTTATGTAGTGAAGCGATGCATCATATAGCTCTGCGGGCATCCCCCTTATAGTATCAAATGCAAATTTATTTACTTTCTCTGAAATCCTTAATGCGTACTCTAGGAAAGACATAATGTTCACATATTACATTGAGTACAGCAAGATATATAAGCATTCGGATTTCTTAACTTCAACGTTCTTGCGCAAATCCACGATGCAAGCTTTCCTATAATAACCACAGGAGCTTTTTTCAGATCGTTTATAGCTCTCGAATTCGTTAATAGCATAACTATTTTGAGCTGCATTAAAACTGAATTAACGAAATCATCTACAGTATTATTAACGACGTGATATAGAAAAGGCTGGGCTATGCCAACAATATCGGCTCCTAACGCAATCGCCTTGGCCACATCTATACCACTTCTTATACCACCACTTCCTATAACAGTTAAACCGCTAATAGAAGCAACCTCAGCTATAGATACAGCTGTTGGTAACCCCCATGTTTTGAAAACATTGAACATCATGACATAGTTATTTGATCTAGCTCTCGAAAGCTCTATTGAGACCCAATTAGTTCCCCCAGCACCTGCTACATCAATCATCCTTACGCCTATGCTATATAGAAGCTCAGCACATTCCTTTGAAATTCCGTTACCAACTTCTTTAATTATCACAGGAACATCCACCTTATCGATAATTTTTTGAATGGCTTCTAAGGATCCTCTAAAATCTTTATCCCCTTCAAGCTGAACTAACTCGTGGAGGATATTGAGGTGAATAGCCAAAGCATTAGCTTCTATAGACTCTATCAACCATTCAATGATTTTTATATCAAGCCTAGCTAATTGCGCAACACCAATATTAGCTATAACAGGTACATTCTGTGCTATTTCGCGAACAACCTTATATGTATATGCGGTTTCAGGGTTCAATATCATTGCACGCTGGCTACCTACACCTATGGCGAACCTATACCTTTGTGCTACCCCTGCTAGCGCTTTATTTATCTCATATCCTCTTTTCGTGCCACCAGTAATAGCGGATATGATGATCGGAGCTCCTAGTTTAAATCCTAGGAATTCTATCTCTAAATTAACATTATTAACTGAAGAAGTTGTAAGAGGTTGATGAACAAAAAATACTTCCTCAAGAAGAGTTGAAAGAGGTCCTTGATTCTCCAGCTTCATCGCTAAGTCTATGTGATCCTCCTTCCTTTGCTCAATACTCATACAGTAGCACCCTAGTGCAACGTGTTAAGCGACCACATATAGCTGAATATGTTTGCCCTTCTTTTAACCCATTAAATATCACAACATCATTAATACCATTAGATGCGTACTTAAGCGCTAGCTCAAGTTTGAGCTTCATGCCACCGGTGACATCAATGCCCTGGGATTCGCTGAAAAGAATGTTATGAATATCGTTAAGTGTAACTGTATCCAAAAGCTTTGCCTTTGGATCTGACGGATTCCTATCGTAAACGCCGTCGACTGCTGTAGCAAATAAGAGTTTTGATGGGGAAAAATAACTAGATAAGTACCAGGCAACTTCATCGCCGGAAATAACGCGTACTTTATCCCCAATAGCTATATCTCCGTAGAGAACAGGGACCAGACCCAGTTCTAAAGCTCGAGATATAGGTTCTAGGTAGAGATAGATTCCTTCGCCTTGAACAACTGTTATAGCATGTATATCAAATGATACTGCGGGAACTCCGTAAAGCATAAGTGCATCAACTACAATCATGTTCAGTTCTTTCATAAACCATGCTGTTTGCACAATAGCTTCAACAGTATTAACTGATCCATGTTCAGCAACAACGTAGTGTCCAAAACTCCCTCCACCATGAACAACTAAAACTCTTGAGCAACATTCCTTATACGCTCTTGATATCTCGTGAGCTAACCTATTTAATATATTATAACGAATAGAAAAAGGCTTTGATTTATCTGTTATAAGAGCACCTCCAATCTTTATCACAACAGTTTCCAAAAACCATCACCTTAGTTCTCTATCTTTAACTGATTTTAAACGTATACCGTAAAACTTTACTGAATTGATATCCGGCACAGGTTTAAGGGACTCCCACTTCTTCATCTCCAAATCCATATTGTTATATACTTCTACTACAGTTCTAGTCTCGATATCGTATAAGAGACTCAGATGTTTCAAGGTTGCTTCTGCTATAAAACCTCTATTTACTAGGTCTTGCGCTATTTGCGATATAACATGTGATGTGTATTTAAGGATATAGGATGTTGATGTAACATCAAATGGCGAAGTTATTTCAAGACACATACTATTGCCGCATTTGAGTTCT
>JAWAXP010000001.1:212245-213419 GCA_038820005.1 Ignisphaera sp.
CTTCTATTTACTAGGTCTTGCGCTATTTGCGATATAACATGTGATGTGTATTTAAGGATATAGGATGTTGATGTAACATCAAATGGCGAAGTTATTTCAAGACACATACTATTGCCGCATTTGAGTTCTCCTAAAAACTTAAGCTCTATATCTGGAAAAGATCTCAGCTTCACACTTTCATGTATATCTCTACATATACAGACTCCTTGGTATGCATAAGCACATCTAAGAACGGCTATATATGGTGATTCTATGAACCAGTACTTATTATCAAGGACTGCTAGCATCTTAAGATATTCCTCGTATTCCATACGTTTAACATTAAATAAATTAAATAGTACATCCGTTGTACTAGCAACAAAAGCTACTATATCAGGTACATAGCAATCACATTTGATCTCTAAATCACCTTCAGCGCACATATCGTATAGTTCTGACAATATTACGTTGATATATCTATTTATATGCATCAGAAGAACAGACTTCTGATTTTGTACTTGAGTATTTTGAACTTTATCTCCTCTGCAACGTGTTAACTTATAAAAAACCCTTAAATAGCATTTACATGGAATCTTCGTGGCTAAAAATATATTTCCATAGCCTTTAAACGGTATACCAGCTAATGGTATAACGGGATATACTGTATGCGATAAGACAATTTTGCTCATGACTTATACATTGAGGTAGCTATGTAGGTCTATATATTAAGATATGTTATGTTGTTGCAGTTTCAAATTGTTCAAGAGGTACCGGTATATTATCGTTAGCCCCTAAGGCCCCTCTTTCCCTCAGTATTTGTCGTGTTAGAACCCAATATAGTAGGGCTATGGATTTTCTACCCTTATTATTACCGGGTATGGCGAGGTCTATGCCTGTTAATTTGTTGTCGGTGCTTACAAACGCTACTATAGGTATCCCCATTTTCATAGCTTCTACAAGGGGTTGTTCATCAACACGAGGATCTGTTAAGACAATAACCTCTGGTTCACGGTAAAACTCCAGCCTTGGGTTTGTTAGTGTTCCAGGAGTGAATCTCCCTACAATAGGTATGGCGCCTACTAGTTCAGCGAATTTTATAACAGCTTGCTTTCCATACTGTCTCGTTGATACAACCATGATTTTCTCATGATCAAATTTGCTGAGGAATTTGCCTGCAACCTTTAGTCTTTCATCT
>JAWAXP010000001.1:213518-248178 GCA_038820005.1 Ignisphaera sp.
GTATGGCGCCTACTAGTTCAGCGAATTTTATAACAGCTTGCTTTCCATACTGTCTCGTTGATACAACCATGATTTTCTCATGATCAAATTTGCTGAGGAATTTGCCTGCAACCTTTAGTCTTTCATCCGTTTTTCTTATATCTAATATATATAGCCCATCGGGTCTAACCCTAAATACAAATTTCTCCATATGTTTAGTGCAAGTATGAGTCCCTATGTGAACACCTGCTTGAAGGTATTGTTCCAGCGGTATTAAGAGTTCTTGTTGACCAAATGTTCTCTGTTCTTCGCTCACCAAATCACCTCTACTCTTATTTTACATTTCTATACTTCATTACTTCGTGGAATAAATCTATATGTGATAATAACATACGTCTGCAACAATATCTCTTAATTCCCAGCTCATCAAGTACTTTTCCAGGATTTTCACCACTAGCTACACGTTTCTTGAATTCCTCCCACTTAGTCGCTATCGGGTAACCGCAAGTAAAACACCTAATGGGGATTATCATCAATTTCACCTATATGATTTCTGTCTAAATCTTCTTGCACTATATCTCATCCATTTTTCGGGCTCTGTGCTTCTAGGGTCTCCTGTAAGCATTGTGCGGTCGTATTCCTTGAAGAAATCCTTCAAGGTTTGAAGACCAAAGTACGCTATTAACCCTCTTGCTACAGCAACTCTTACAGCATATGCTTGAGCCATATAGCCACCTCCTTCAACGTTAACATCTATATCGATAGTGTTTCTAAGCTCTGGCAACAGAAGAAGGTACGGCTCCATCATCTTCATCTTCGCCAGCTCTATAGGCCATATCTCTACAGGTATACTGTTAACTCTAAATCTTCCGATACCGGGCTTTATTACAGCTTTTGCGATAGCTGTTTTCCTTTTTCCAGCGCTTATAACAATCTTTCTTCCGCTAACTATGTAAGGATATGCACCACTAATAGTTACACCAGATGTTGATGATGTTTGCGAAGTTGATTGATTTGAAGCGATACTCATGGCGGTGTAACACCTTTCCAGCCTAATTCTTTAGCTATCATAGCCACGGAAACAACTTTTGTTCTACCAAGGTAAGCTGCATCACAATCTAATATCTTGATAATTAATTTAGATCTGAACTCTTGAGGTATACCCATATGCACTTTAACCTTCTTAACTAGCTCATTTTTAAGCCAATTATGCTTTGGGAGCATATTCTTAATAGTCTTCTTGAGTATGTTTATGGGGTGCTTAGATCTGTGAATAGTGTGACGGTATGGGTTCTTATGGGTCTTAACCTTCAGCATTAGCTTATAGCTTTCTACAACTGTCTTTTTATCACCGCTTACAACAGCCTTCTCAACATTAATAATATGGACTTTAAAGCCTAATTTAGCCAATTTAGCGATTACGGATGCTAATCTGCCAACTACAGCGTTTTCAGCATCTACAATTATTTCACGAGTTCTAAGTATTTCATTGACTATTTCCGGAGTTAGCTGAAGAGATTCAAGCTGTTTTGATGTCACCATAATAATATTGTGAGAGCTCATGTTATCACCTTTACATTACTTCCCTGAGGGTTCTCCTGGAGAAGCTCCAAAATATGGATAACTCTTCCACCAGCCATCTTTATTTTTTGTATCGCTTGTTGCGAGAACGCTGTTGCGGCTACAATTATTTTGTGGTCTATTTTCCCAGCGCCTAGAACTTTGCCTGGTACAATAACAATATCACTTTCGCTTGTATACCTATTTATCTTAGACAAGTTAACAACTATTCTCTTCCTTGCCGGCTTCTCTAAAAGATCTGCTACATACCTCCAGACATTGGCATTATATTTATAAGCATAACTTCTTAAAACTTTAATCGTCTTCCTTAATACGTAGTTTGTGGGACCAGTTCTACTCATTGTATAGCACCCTTACCGATACCTTCTATGAACTTCTCAAATTCGCTGAGTTCGTTTAAAAGTATGTATACTGCTTCACGTACTATAGTCTCAGGTTTAAGGGATCCCGCACTCTCTATCCTGATAATGTGTTCATCTTCCATGCTACCTACATCTATTGCTTTAGCAGGACATGCTTTTACACATTGCCTACATAGCGTACAGCTATAAACATCGACAACATTTAGCTTCCCATTTTCAATTTTTAATGTTCCCCTAGGACATACTTCAATGCATTTTCCGCAGAGATTACATAGTTTCTCATCTACCTTTATATTCGCTACATATTTTGTTACAGCAATTGTTGCGGGGTTCCATTTAGCGTGCTCAAGACCTCTTCCAATTCTGGCTTTCATTTCTATAGCTATACGTTGACCTGGTGCAAGCATAACTATAGGAATATTAGCGTAAGCAGGCACTACATAAGGATCATCACTTCTTATATCACTTGAATAAACCGTAATATCATTTGTTGTAGCTTCAACCTCTAGTACCATATGAACAAAACATTCTCCGCATATGCTAGGATCTACTCCTTCTGGTGTAGATGAAGCACATTTTTCACATAGCTCGGGGTCTATACCTCTTATCTTATCTATTACATCCTCAGTTTTTAATGGTATCAATGCTAGTCTATGAGCTAAAACCTCGTCAAACATAGACGAAGTATTCACAACAATCATAACTTCATCGATGGCGTATGTAGGCACCTTAGCCAAAGCGTATCTACGTATGGTGTTTAAAAAGGCTAGGGGTACACCCTTAACATCCAGCTCTATGGCTTCATCCGTATGTTCTCTAACCAATAATCTCATTAATAGCTACACCCTTCTACCGCGTCTACCTCCAGGTCTTCTAGTTGTATCATGAGGTATTGGGGTTACATCTTCTATTCTACCTACAATAAAACCTGCCCTAGCAAGAGCCCTGATAGCGGCTTGCGCCCCTGGACCAGGAATCTTAGGTCCGTGGCCACCTGGAGCACGTACTTTTATGTGTATGGCATTAACACCTTTTTCCATAGCCTCCTGCGCAATACGGTAAGCTACCATCATTGCGGCATAAGGGCTGGGTTTCTCTCTATCGGCTCTAACAACCATACCACCAGATCCTCTTGCCACGGTTTCAGCTCCGCTAACATCAGTTATGTGAACTATGGTGTTGTTAAAGGATGCATATATGTGGGCAGAACCCCATCTTAGCTCTCTTTCAACCATGGACATAGAAAGCACCTCACCTGGTTAAGGTTTGAACTTTAGCGGAAGAAGATTGTTGTTTTAAGTACGACGACGTTGGATAATAATCTATGTGCTGTTCTTCATCTCTTGATACTAGATATCCTGGCGAAGTAACTCTCTTACCATTTATGGATATATGTCCATGGGTAATAAGCTGTCTTGCATGGTATATCGAACTGGCTAACCCCTTCTTCCACACTATAGTTTGCAACCTCCGCTCTAGGATAGCTTCAACGGTTAGGGATAATATTTCGTTAATATCTACATCAATTTTATCGATTAAACCTATCCTATATAACTTTCTCGCTAATACCTCTAACTCTTTTTTCACTTCTTCTGGTGGAAGTGATAGAAGCTGTCTTGCTCTGTGCCGGATTTTTCTAAGCATTGTCTGGGCTATCCATAATTCTCGCTTATTCCTAAGACCATATGCGTAAACAAGTTCAAGCTCTCTTTCCAGCCTAGATTTAATCCACGGATGTCCAGCGGATTCCCATCTCTTCCTAGGTTTCTTAGGATCGCCCATTCATTTTCACCCTTGTTTCTGTTGTTGCTGTTGCTTCTTACGTGCAACTCCTACAGTAGGCCCAATTCTACCAGTTGTATGTGTTCTCTGACCTCTCACCTTATAACCTAATGCATGCCTTATACCTTTCCAGCTACGTATTTTAGTCTCTCTATCTATATCTTGTCTAGCGTAAAATATTAGTTCAGAAGATACGAGATGCATATCGAGCCCTGTCTCATAGTCTTTTCTTCTGTTCAGCATCCATGATGGGAATCCAAACTTGTTGGGGCTCTTTATAATTTCTTCTATTCTTTTAACATCCTCATCGCTTAGAAAACCTATGATTGAGAGTGGATCATACCCTAGTATTCTACATATAGCTACAGCCATGTTATAGCCTACACCCTTAATCCTCGCAAGTCCCCAGCTCAAGGGTAGTTCTCCAGGGATATCTGTTTCAGCTATTCTCACTATGTGCCTATATGTTGAGGTAGACAATATGTGACACCTATTTACTGTGATTTACTGAGTATCATTTTGTGCATAAATGTATCCTTCATACCAGGCTTAAAAGTATCTTCGCTACTTTTAGCCTATAAGTGTTCGTGCTGAGAAAGAAAAATTATCTTTGATAATATGCAAAGAACTGCGAACCTATTTAAGCTGAGTCTCATAACCCTGGTAAATAGACCGCCCTATTATGTTGAGGTATCATCGCCACATCATGATTATACAAATAATGTACAAACATGTATTTAAGATGTGTAGACAAAAATCTTGGTATAGCTCTCCAAAGGTATGTCTTGAATTCAGATGAGACAGGTTTAATCATGGATCATCCATAAGGGGATCGGTCATCATCATCTAGGGTATAGTAGATGAGAGGCTAATAAAGCTATCTAATGATGATACGACGGTCTCCTGAAACATGATGAGACTTCTCTTCGCTGAACACAAATTTGTAAAATGTTACACATAGAAGTGTCATCTATGCCGATAACATTTATAAACGGACCTAAAACTATACCTGTATTCCATGTTTCAGGGTCTAAAGTGCTCGAGATATAACATATAAATGATTGGTAATTAAGTCAAGTAAGGTGAGCTCAATATAATGAAAGCTATATACATAGTTGTAGCGTTTATCTCTATGCTACTTATTAGTTTTGGTACCATAGGTTCGCTCTTCATACTATACATTAAGGATATATATAGGCTCGAAACCATAACGTCTATAGCTCTAGCTTTCACTATATCGAGTAGTGCATCTATTATAGCCATTATCTTGGTGGGCTATCTCTATGATAAATATGGTTTATCGGCGCCCATGTCATTAGCTTTAACCTCGATGATTTTTTGGGCTTTGTGTATGTATAGCATGTCTAGGTTTACATCATGGAGTAAAGCCTCTGTATTGTGGTATACTGGAGGAGTTTTCCAAGGCTTAGTAACAGCCTCTATAATGATAGGTATAAATCCAACACTTATGAGGTTATTTCCAGCAAGAAGAGGTTTAGCTATATCAGCTTCGCAATCAGCTCAGGCATTAGCTATGGCTTTCTGGGGGTATATCGCTACATACCTAATACATTTACTAGGGTTTTTCAATGCATTAACAGTTATGGGTTTGATGGGAACATCATCTATAGCCTTAGCAATGGCAGTGTTTAACAGAGTTGCACAAATTCCCAATGAATACAAAGATAATAAAGATAGTGGTATACCTAGGAACAGCTCCAAAAATCCTAATGGTATCGTTATAGATGTTAAGCTTGTATTGGTTTACACGATGATACTTTTTATTGCTTTATCATCTATTGTTGTAATGAACTTCTTTGCTGGTATTATAGAAGAGTCTTTCACTATAACTCTAGGGAATGTTGAGTATATCCGCTTAGAAATTGTGCCGAAGATAATGATGATTACGGGGTTTGCTCAAGCTATATCAGCCATACTCTGGGGTTATGCAATAGATAAGCTAGGAGCTTTAAAAACAATACCTATGATCTATGTTCTAGAAACAATTGCAACTACATTAGCTTACTTAGCATACAGATTAAATCCATGGATAGTATCAGGGTTCATTATATTAAGGTACATGTTCTTTAGCGCCGAACCGGTGGCACATTGGGTATTAGTGCCGTCACTTTTTGGATTAGAGAATTTAGGAAGGATATCAGGTATAATTAATAGTGCCCCTATGGTAGCATCATTAATAGCGCCAATTATAGCAGGAATTATTAAAGATAATATTGGAACTCATAGTTATATACTGTTAATATCATCGTTACTATCAGTAATATCGCTATCGGTATACATAAACCTTAGAAGGGTAATTACTTCGAAACAATAATTTTTAGGTCACATTATTATCTACCCATAATAAAAACGCGATTTTTGTTTGTAGAGAGTTACAGAGTATAAAGTAATCTAGAGGTCTTCCACCTTCTGCAGTATTCCATTGTGTACATTGCGTTCTCAGAAAATTTTGGAAGCATTAATACCATTCGATTGTTTGGCGCCGGGGGCGGGATTTGAACCCGCGCGGGGAGGTACCCCACCGGCTCTCAAGGCCGGCCCCTTAGACCGCTCGGGCACCCCGGCATATGGTAATTCAAACCTATCTATATGCTTTTGTTTGTGTAGTTAAAAGTTTAGCTCTGCTTTCTCGCTAAGAGAACTTTATAGCCTCTTTTTGATGCTAGTTTTTCAACATAACCAAAGGATCTAATCATCATCTGATGTATTTTCTCTGCACCTTTTCTAACAACTACTTGTAGAGATCCTCCTGGTAAAAGGTAATCTGGTGCTTCTAATATAATCTTCTCCACGATTTCCATACCGGCTGAAAATGGAGGGTTGGAGTATATTGCATTGAATTTAATTCCCTTAACGGGCTCATAAAGATTTCCATATAGAATTTTAACTTTGTTAGGATCACATGCATTCCTTATTACGTTTCTCCTTGAAATCTCAACAGCGTCTTTATTTATGTCAACCATATAAACTTCGAGCTTAGGATTAAGCTTAGCTATAACAATACCTATTACTCCATAGCCGCAACCCATATCTAATACCGTTCCAACCTCAGGTATTTGGGCATATTCAAGTAGAAGTCTAGTACCTTCATCAACTTCTCTATATGAGAATAAGCCTGGAGCCACCTCAAATTCTACGCTAACACCTCTTACGAAGCTAGATATAAGCGAGTAAACTCCTTTGCGTGTCCTAGTTTTATAGTAATGATCCGAGGGCATTATTGTAACACTTATTTTAGCTCTTGTCTAATTCTCTCTACTTGAAGGCTATCTCGGGATTTTTTCCAAAACTTTGGGTATACGTCTGGATCCATAACCACACGCTCAATCCCTATAGCTAAACCTTTTTCAGCTCCCATGATTTCTCCGCTATCCATCAATGCTTTACCTACAGCTACAAGCTCGCCTTTTAGAGTCATAACAGCTACTCTGGATCCTTTCTTAATTTGATCTGATAAAATAGCTATTCCAGGTACAGCTAGTTGTGCCCCATGTGCTATAGCATCTACGGCAGTATCTCTGATTAAAACCTTTGGTAAATGTGCTACTATATACTCCATAGGGAGTATGTACTTTCGCATCAATGTTTCATCGCCGTACTCGCTCCAAACATATAATGCTTCAGAGAGCTCTTGCATTGTTACTAAGTTTAGATCCTCAGTTAAATGTGCTACAGCAGTTCTCCTTAGTTCTCGCATATGAGCACCTACACCTAGAACAAGCCCTATATCATGACACAGCTTTCGTACATATGTACCAGATTCGCATTTAACTTTGAACAGTACATGTTTGTTCTCTACCTCCAAAACATTTATATCGTATACTTCTCGAACTCTAAGAGATCTCTTCACGGAGGATCTTAGTGGGGGTCTCTGGTATATTTTACCTATAAACATCCTCATAACTTCTAAAATTCTATCTTTTCCTACATGATCGTGAAGCTCCATAAGAGCTACATACTCTTTATAGGAATGCATAAGTATGCCAATAACTCTAGTAGCTTTTTCTAAAGCTATAGGGAGTACTCCTGTTACCTTAGGATTTCCCCGCCTAGCTCCTTTAAGGTATGGAGCTAGGCTCTAGGGTTCCACCATGACCAGCCTTACTTAACCCAAACATCTTCTTAATCCATGCCACAACCTCGTGGCTTGTTGGGCCCGGTGGTTTATCTAATATCACTAAACCGCTACTTATGTACAATTTTATTGGTCGTTCATAGGGTATGTGTCCGTATTTTTCGTCGGTTTCCTCATCGTATTTTACGAGGTATCTATGCTCTACACCTGCAACTCTATCAAGCGTCTTTGCAAACTCCAGACCTTTTTCTTTCATTAAATACCACCGTCTATGCTTGTTTAGAATTGTTGTAACGGTTAAAAACTCTTAGCTATAGAAGTTAAGCTAGTTATATTATCGTCACTACTTCTTCAAAAGTATAGGCGATAGTTTTACTTTCACGCGTTCCTTCATGAAATCTATAAGCTTTGATTCTTCTAGGGCTTTTACTACTTCCTCGTCTAATGCCCCCTTACTAATATTTATCTTGATATCTAGGGCTTCTATATGGTTTATATTACATCTTCTCCTTTTAACACCATTGATAGACTTAGGTCCTGTTACCAACACGTAGTTATCATCTATTATATCAACTATTACGCACTTACGACCTGCTTCTCGACCAGATATTTTTACACATATTCTACCTACTTCTATGGCAGGCATAGTTATACCCCGACACTTTTTGAACTTCTATAGACTTGGAGTAGTTTATAGGTTTTAATAGTATTGTTTTGATGCCGAGTTATATAAATTTCAAGAACATTTGAATTGCGTAGTGTTATTTATAAGCCTTTGTAGAAAACAACTTATATCATGTGGTGAAGTGTATGAGTACAAGTATCCAATTCACAATTGAGCCAAAGGTGTTGCTCGCATATCCAAGCGCTAGGGATTTTACGAAAATCTTGAAATCGTTATCGGAAATAGTTGACGAAGCCTTGTTATACGTCAACGAGGGGGGCGTCCATGTTAAAGCGATTGACCCAAGTAGAGTGGCTATGTTAATAATAGATTTGCCTCCAGAAGCTTTCCAGGATCTCGATTTGAAGGAGAATACATCCATGGGTATAGCGGTATCGAACTTAGTGAAAGTTTTAAAGAATTTAAAGAAAGGCGATAGACTGGTTATAGCGGCTAATGAGGAATACGTAGAAATTATTGTTGAAGGTACGTCCGGCGCAAGGAGGTATAAATTTAGAAACATAGGTGTTTTAGCTGAAGAAATACCTGAGATTAATCCTCAATACGACGTAGAAGCAACAATATTAGCATCACCTCTAAAAACAGCCTTAAAAGAACTTGCAGATTCCTCTGCCACCATCGGTTTTTCTGCTACAAATGATACGCTGACGCTCTTTGATTATGACACTAAGAGACTTTCATATAAAATGACTACTGCATCAGGTAATGTTCTGAGCTTAATACTAAGGAAAGAGGTTACAGCAGCATTTGATAGTGAGTACATATCTAAGGTTATCGAAATAATAGAGCTAAGCAATGTAGTAGACGTAAAATATGGCGCTGAAGCACCTTTACATATATCGGTCGAGTTCTCAGGTGGTAAAGCCCTTTACTACCTTGCCGCAAAGATATAATGATCTCAAAAATAGCTACTTAGTAAAAGTAGTCTATCGTTATTTGGTTTTTACTACTCCTGTTTGGATGAGCTAGCATAAGAAGTCATAGCTCTACGTGGGTAGAGAAGAGGATTCTTAATACCGCATTCAGCTTTACACATACCCAAGGTCTTCATGGTATTACAGCTATAAACCAAGTATTTTTTTCTAGAGCCTCTTAGCCCCGCTAAATGCTCTATTTGATACCTTGCAATTTTTTCGTTAAAATCAGGACTATAGCTAAAAAGCTTAAGCACAATCTCAACATCTACACCATAGTTTATTAAGAACGTTGCTAGAGCAAAACGCTGATGATGCGAAAGATTTTCACCTTGCATTAAAATCTCTATCAAATCTCTTATACATGGCGGGAATAATTTTTGAGCTAAGTTAACCAATCCCTTAACATCACTTATCTTAGCAATCTCTTTCATATTCTTAATATCTGTGGTCATTTTTATGCCGATTCCCTGGGTAATTTCACCAATCTGTATCGAGCTTTGCATGAATTTATCTATGGATTTTATAATCTCTGAATCGAATTCACGTAGAATATTAAGAAGTCTTTGCTTAATGGTTTCTCCATCTTCGCAAAATGTTTTTATATTTCTTAATCTTGAGCTTACCAAGGTGTAAATATGCTCCGAGAGTATCCTCAGAATCTTCTCTTTATTCTCTAGGTAAACAAAACCTTTATCTACAATTGTTGATGATAACTTCCACGGTTCCTCCGTTAGAAGTTTTTTAACACTATTAAGATAGTCAACTAAGTAAAGCCTATATCTATAGCATATAGTTGTTATCAGGTTCTCCTTCGTAATACTATCATGTAATTCCTTAAAACATTTGCTTCTACTGAACTCCAACCTTATACCAAGTTTATTACCGAACCTAGTTAAACTTTCGTCATCTAAATTAGATAATATTTTATGCCTATAAATCCTTGCAAACCTTAGAGCAAATCTATGAATATAAGCATCTCCTAGGGCTATCGATAAAATTGCTAGCACAACATACATGTAATCTGGTGAACCAATTTTAGTTAATTCATCAATCTTTGTATCTTGCTTGTATTCACGGAGCATAATTTCTAAGAATTCATCAAAATTTATACGGGTCCTTAATAATGTACTTAACTCTACTTCGTTGATAAGAAGCTTTAAGGACTTAAATAAATCGTCACATGTATTAGCTTCAAGGAGTACTGAGAGCGCTTTATCCATGGTATCACGTTGAGTTTTCAGAGATTGAATTCACGCATCCTACTTTTATTATAGCCTCTTTAACGTATTGAGTTATTTTCTCTAATAAGTTTATCTTATCTACATATATACATGATGTATCGCTACCTCTATTAATAATTTTTACAGTAGTAATAGGATTTAATGGTGGGTTGGGGATCCAGGGAAAAGGCTTTTCTCTACCTATATATACCCACCTTAATCGACCGTTGCTGTAAACAACCTTATACCAGTACTTACCGTAGTAATGGTAAACTTTAGCACCTTCCGACGTTTTTTTCACGACTATGTGAATAGGTTTAAGATAAACACCGTACTTTTTTATCATAGTGTTATAGCTGTAAAGAGTAGTTCGGTATTCATCGACTAGCGTCTTGAGTACTTTAGATGTACATTCACGGCTTGCACAGAAAAGCATGTAGAGATCTTCTTGCATTTGGTGCACTCTAGACCCTACATAGATAGCTAGCTAACTAGTTAAGATATATTTTGCTGTGCTAATAAAAGAAACTAACATAGATATTAGTAGAAGGCTTAAACCTAAGACCTCGATTACGCTTCACTTCTTGAAGTAGCTTTTAATGTTTTATACTTTCGAGAATAGCTTGGGCTTTTCTAACATGTTTATCGCCAATGTTTAATGTTAATCCTTGGTCTATTGTTAACTCCCCAGCAATTAACGACGTTTCTACTGCATAATTGGTTAACGATATTTCTTCGACTATGTCTATCTCTGACAGGGGTATAGGACCTATAGGTGGTTTCGAATAGTCTAAGATTATTATGTCAGCGATATTTCCTCCTTCTATAGACTTATTGCCTATGTCAAGGTTTACTGGGTTGTAGTGACATAAGATATCAGCTATTGTTCGAGGATCCTCCAAAACCCTATTCAGCGATGTTATTAGTATACGTGGGTTTAGGTTTAGTGGGTCAAAAGATACGAGCCCTCTTCCTTTCTTCCATAGTGTAGCACTTGTTACCGAAATTCGATCAATTCCTTCTAGTTCTTCTATTTCCGTTTGAGTTAGAACTATAAAATTCCTTAGGTTTTGACGTACTAAAGGGTTAACGACTAAAGTATTGTCTATGTAGAGCTGAGCATTCAATGATTTAGCTAACTCTATAATATTGTTACTAATATCCCTTTTTACGTAGAGCCCAAACGATATAATACCCTTAGTTATTGCTTCAGGTTCTTTTACACTTCTTAGTGTATTCCTAACCATATCCTCAACTGTATTAATATCCGTTGCTTCAACTGGTATAAGCATTCTGACACGGACCCAACATTCGCTCGCAGCTAATGCTAGTCCTGTTAATATTTTATGGTTTATAGGACTTACATAAGTAATAACTGATGTAACGCCATTTAATGTTAGCGAAGCTAATGTGATAGATAAAAGCGTTTGGATATCGTTTATAGTAAGCGTAGATAAAATTTCGAACCTATTTCTTGCAAAGGATTTAAAACGGAGTAAGTAGTCTATAAGGTTTCCAATACCTACTACAAAACCAGGTACTGCTACAGCATACTTACCCTCAATAATGTAGTCTGCAAATTCTAACTCTGGCGGAGGTTCACCTTCACCTACAGAGGCGATTAAACCTTTATCTATATATAAGTAGCCTTTGTTTATGAATCTCTTATTGGAAGTAGCCGTGTATATGGCTACATTGTCTACCAGGATCTTCATACCTTACACCTGTGCTTATAAGGAAAACAAAACACTATCAATGAACTTTCTTTAATTTATTCGATTTCATACTTAAGGACTTGATGCTTAGATCCGTTTTGGTAAAGGTTTCGTAATACACAGCATTACAGGCAATTAGCATTGTTATTTTCTTCTTTTTTTCTCTTCTTTCTGTCTTTCCATAGCTACTACCCTTACACTAACCCCGAATAATTTCCTGAATATGGTGTCTAGAAACCTTACATATGCTCCTCTTTGTCCTACTGCAGCACCTACAATATCTTCGTAGACCTTTATCTGTAAACTAGGTCCAGCGAAATCTACCTCCGGTATGTGTTTCCATATCCAAGATGTTGGGTGCACGGTCCTAACCATTTCCTTGAAGTCTAGGTTTAGCTCAACGCCTCTTAATTTCCTTCCCAGCTCTTTTTCTGCGCTATTTATTCTTTCACCACCTCTCCCTACTAGTCTCCCCATATGTCCTTGTTTAACTATTACAATAGCATCTGGTACAAATTCTTGTGTTATCTCATACGTTTTTTTGGCGTCCGTAAGGTCTAATACTGTTATTACGTCTGCATCTGGGGCCTTGGATTTAACAACATCGTACATGTGTTTTTCTTCATCTGTTAAAGCTCTAGATCTTAGTTTGTATTCTAGTAGAAATCTAAGACCTCTTTTAGCGCCTTCTCTAACGATATCTTTTATACCTAGATCTACGACGTATGATTTTTCTTCACTTAGCAGAACTTCTCTTACTATGGCAGCAGGGTCGTGACCTACTTCCCTAAGGGCTTGGAACACAGGGTCTCCTGCAACTATTAATCTACTATTTCTTCCAACTCTGACTAAAGCTTCAATAATGCTTTCAGGCTTCATTAACTGTATATCGTCTAAGAATATTATTGCGTTATCGAATGATCTACCCCTTAGATACCTTGGATTAGCTAGCACAATCCTTCCTTCTATAATTAGTGACTCAATTTTGCTCCATTCAATGTAACCGCCAATTATATCTCTCAAGTAGTTTCTCATACCTTCAGCAAATACCTCGGGGGCTGTTATGATATCAACTTCTTGTCCTGTTACTATATCAACAATAGGCCTTATTATTATAAATCTTGAGTGTGAACCTCCAATCACGCAATCTATACCGTAGGCCAAACTAAACAACGATTTACCTGTACCTGTGGGTCCGAAAAACCCTAGTATTTCGTAAGATTTATCCTTTAGAGCATTATACATCTCTTCTTGGCCTAGGGTCAAGGGTTTTATATTTTCTAGTATACTCATCTTACTACACCCTAATGCTGCTACCTTGTATTTTATACTCAGACTATATATCGGCATCTTTAAATAACTTAAATAATTTTTCCAGCCTCTTTTTACCTTCTATTAATACCTCATTAGCTACCGCTACAATTTTATCAATATTGTTCGTAAACCATACATCGCCATCCCTTAGCAAGAAAGAGGTCCAGGTACCACTTATAATCTCCACAACTATTCCATCGATGCTCATTGATATTATACCACTATGCTTAAACCCTGATTCTCGTGCAATTTGCAGAATTCTGTAAGCTGTATCAAGATTTACAGCTACAAAGTGTACTATTGGTCCACTAGATATCAACCAGAGTCTATGCAAAGGTTGTTGCTGAATTACAACTATAATTTCGTCTACAGAAACAGGTTCATGTTTCTTAAAAACTATGTATGATTCCTCTCTTAGCCATGGATAGAGAGCATCCACAATAGTTATTCTACCACTACATGAACTTGTCGTAAATATTTTTTCTTTCGCGAAGATGTGTTTTATAAAATCAACTATATCTTTATCAGCGTAACCTATTTCTATGTCTTCTAAAAACCTTCTATAAGCCTCCTCCCTACGCTTAAGCCAGCGACTTTGGTCAACTATAAAACAAGGTTCTTTGTACATCATTGTTGTACCATTCTACTGAGGACTTTAGCTAGCTCTTCCTTAACAATAGAAGCCACAATTTTCCCATCAGCCCGTCCTCGGAGCTCCCCCATAACTTTACCCATTATTAACTGAAACGCTTTTTCACCTTTAGCTTTAACTGTTTCAATGTTTTCATATATTTTAGCTTTAACTATAGCTCTAATCTCATTTTCATGTATGTGTAAACTGCTTGCAATTTTACTTAGCTCTTCATAACTTATGGCGGGGTTTTTGATGACCATATTAACGAGATTCTTTATGGAATCTTTATCTCTTATATTATAAGACTCGATGACCTTTATTATCATATGCAGATGCTCATCGCTTATAATCGATATATCAAAACCTTCGCTTCTTAGCTCCCCAAATATTGATGTAAGCAAAGTAGCTACAAGCTTCGGTTCAACCTTGTACGTTTTAATTAATTCTTCGAAAATATTCAAGTACTCGCTAAACAAGATTTGCCTAGCAAGCTCAAGGCTAAGCCCATACATTTTTGTCAGTTGCTCGAGCTTAACCTCTATTGGTGGTGGAACGAGTTTTTCTGCTTCAGTTAAAAGTTCTTTACTGATCCTTAATGGAGGAACATCTGTTTCTGGGTACATTCTAGCGGCACCTGGTTGTGGTCTAAGATACCTTGTTGTACCATCATCGTTTGCACCTCTAGTTTCCTTGGGAATACCGTAAAGTGCTTGGCATGCTCTTTCCTTTATCACCTCAAATGCCTTAAGAGCTCTCCCTGGTTCGTCAACAATCAGCACAAAAGCATCTCTATCCTCTAAGTTGAGGATCTCCCTAATTACTTTTACCGTGTTCTCATCTATTCCATAGCTGGGAAGCTCATCACTGTGTATAATCCCTTTGATTCCTGACCATTGCTTTGCATAATCTGCTAACTCTGTACCAAATCTCCTACCTGTTTGTAGCTCAACGCCTAAGAGACCATCAAAGTATGGGAGTTTAATAGCAAAAACACGACATCCTTTACGTAAACCGCTTTGAATAATGTTGCTACTACAACTCTTCAAATATTCAGTGATATCAATAGGACTTTGAGATGCTATCTCTTCAGCTTTCGCACCTCTCCTTATAAGCTCATCCCTTATCATTAAAAGACCTACTAATCTCCTTGCCTCTTCCTGTATAACCTTAGGTATAAGCTCAAGTTTTTGTACGCCCTTGATTTCTATCTTTGGGCTACCCTTAATAGATAAATTAAGATCCTGCCTTATGGTTCCTATACCTCTCTTAACTTTACCTGTCAATCTAAGTAGAAGACCTATTTTCTCTGCAACATGTTTTGCTTGTTCAGGTGTTTTTATATCTGGAGCTGTCGATATCTCTATTAGTGGGACTCCTAGTCTATCGAGAGAATAAGTCACGGATTCCAAGTCTTCGCCTATTTTTTTGGCTGCATCTTCCTCTAGAGCTATTGTTTGAATCCGTACAACACCTTCTTCATCTTTTATGTAACCTCCTAAAGCTATTATAGCTGTTCTTTGGAAACCAGTAGTATTAGAACCGTCAACAACTATTTTTCTCATAACATGAACTTCGTCAATAACCATAGCGTTCAACGCTTTAGCTATAGCTATAGCTATAGCTAGTGCTTCACTATTAAGTTCGTGCGGAGGTTCTTCGTCTAACTCTACGAGACATGAAGCTAATTCTGGTGTTATATAGAGGTACTTCCTACTTCGTTGTGTTTCAAAAGCTGCAGCGATATCTATTTCGCCTAATTCACTACGTGTAGCTCTAAGGTATCTTATTATAGGTCTAAACCGATTTAATTCAGGCTCTTTAATGAGCTTGGTTCCGCAGTTACAAAATAGTTTGTTTCTTGTATCTAGTTGTTGATGAATTTCAAGACCCACGATAAGGTCTACATCTGCATAGTTTATGTACTTAGGTACTTGAATTGCAGCTCTCAATTTCTATCGCCATAACAGTTTTAGAGGTTTACTATATATTTTAATAGTAGATACAAACTATATTTAACTATACGTTAATATAGCCTATCCTTCTTAAGCTAGGCCAATACCTTAAGTAATTTGATGGAAGGTCTATATTATATATAGAGTTATATCATTAGTTTAAAATATAAGAGAAACTTCTACGTAAATTACTTAGCTTCAGTTAATGTTAGCTAGAAGGAGTAGATACTTTCTTCCTGGGTACACAGGATGGAGGCACAACGGTTGGTACAGGTAATCCTTGAGCTTTTCTATGCCTAATCCAGTACTCACGTCTATTTCTAGTTCTTGGTACTAAGTTTCTTTTAGGCTTTGGCTGGATCTTGGGTGTTTGACCTCTAACTTTGCCAGCTTTTGTAAGTGAACCGTGCGAGGGCATGAATTAACACCATTCCTGGGATTATTTTCAATACTGAAACTTTATAAGCTTAACTAATTTTCGAGCTATGCTATAAATTTGTTGTAGTAGGTTTAGGTTTGTACCTAAGCAGATAACAACTTATATATTCGTTAACCATATGCTAGATTTCTTGGACTCTAGGTGTTACGTGATGAGCAAGAGAATATTCATAGCTGATACAGTTGTAGGATCCTTCGCTGTGGACGAAAATGGTGGTATTGTTGAAAAGGTAGTCTATCCTAAGGATATAGGTGTTATAATTGAAGAATTGCTAATGCTTTCCGAAGGTAAAATAAATAACGCTTTAACTCAGCTTGTCGAAAGTTTGAAGACTAAGCTGAATTTAGAAGACTATACACTAGTTCTCGAAGATCCTGATATAGCTAGCGAGCTTTCGCAGAAGAGATTTAAATGCGAGGTCTCGATAGCACCAGAACCAATCGAGAGAATTCGTAGAAACCTACCTAAATTAGTTGTTGAACTTGGATTATTCCCCGATGAGAAAAGTTTTAGAGAATACATGCATTTGTTATCTTTGGAGCTCACAAGAAGAAGACTTAGGAGGTATGCGCAGAAGAGAGATCTATTAGCAGTTCAAGCTATCAGAGCTATTGATGATATAGATAAGACTCTTAATTTATTCGCCGTAAGGCTACGAGAATGGTACAGCGTATACTTCCCAGAGCTCGACGATATAGCTAAAGAACACAATGAATACGTTAAAATTGTTGCTGAAATCAGTTATAGAGATCATATGGATGTTAAGACCTTAACAAAACTAGGAATCGCTGAAGGCAGAGCAAAAAGAATTGCAGAAGCCGCTCAGAAGAGTATTGGCGCAGACTTATCGGAAATGGATTTAACTATCATCCGTCAATTTGCCCACATATGGTTAGAGTTACTTGAGTTAAGGGATAAGCTTACCAATTACATAGACCAAGTTATGAAAGAGGTAGCACCAAACTTCACAGCTTTAGTAGGTCCTCTACTAGGTGCAAGATTGCTAAGCTTAGCCGGAAGTCTTGAAGAGCTTGCAAAATTACCTGCAAGTACAGTACAAGTTCTAGGAGCAGAGAAAGCGTTGTTCAGGGCGCTTAGAACTGGAGGTAAGCCACCAAAACACGGTGTTATATTTCAGTTCTCGGAGATAAGGAAATCTCCTAAATGGCAGAGAGGTAAAATAGCGAGAGCTTTAGCAACAAAGCTTGCTATTGCTGCTAGAATAGATTTCTTCACCGGCCGCTATGTAGGGGAAGAGCTCAAGAAGAAACTATATGAAAGAATAGAAGAGGTAAAGAAGCTCTATCCGAAGCCGCCAAAGAAAGAGGAAAGAGAGAGAAGACCACCTAAGGCGGAGAGAAGGAGGGGCAGATAATAAGGTAAGTTTATTAGTTTTTAAATATAATAATGTTGTAGGTGGCACGATGTCGGAGGTAGTAAATCTGTATGAACATGAGAAGTATAAGCACGTGTATATTGTCGAGCTAGATGATGGTAGCACCAAGGTTGCGACAAAAAACCTTGTACCAGGCAAAAGAGTTTACGGCGAACACCTATACCGGTGGAGGGATGGAGAATATAGAGAGTGGAATGCCTACAGAAGTAAGTTAGCAGCAGCATTAGTTAAAGGGCTTAAAGAACTACCGATAAAATTAGGACAAAAGATACTATATTTAGGTGCAGGTTCCGGTACGACTGTAAGCCACATATCAGATATTATTGGCGTTGATGGGGTTATATATGCTATCGAGTTTGCTCCTAGGGTTATGAGAGAGCTCATAGTTGTAGCAGATGACAGGCAAAACATTGTCACGTTGCTCGAAGACGCTAGGATGCCTAGGAGGTACAGGCATATGATCGAAGAGGTAGATGGACTATATGCTGATGTAGCTCAACCTGAACAAGCATCAATAGTAGCAGACAATGCTGAAATGTTCTTGAAGGATGGTGGATGGCTACTACTTGCAATTAAGGCTCGAAGCATCGATGTTACGGCTGAACCTAGCGAAGTTTATAAGAGGGAAATAGATACATTAAAGAATAGAGGATTTGAGATCATCGATATAATTCATCTAGAGCCGTTCGATAAAGACCATGCTATGGTCTATGCTATTTACCATAGACGCAAATGAACCTATCCATATATTAAATTGTCATCATTTTGAGCTCATCACTATAACGATGAGACGTTCACCGCAAAGTTTATTTTACCCTGATCATTATAAACAATACTTGATATAATACATTGGATTCGAACAATAGTTATAAAATCTAGGGCTAAAAGCTGCATGGACAATAGCAACAAATTAACTCAAATAGTAGAACATAACTTACGAGCCCTTCGTACTGAGGTAGTTCACAAAGTAGGGTACCCTCAATCTGATAAGAAGCTACTAGATTACATAGTTAAGCGAGATAACGAGACTTCGTTCATTAAATTAATGCAAAATGTGAATACAATTAGTAATCTATTTAAAGAACTAAAAAAATTTGCGAACTTCCTCAATATCAACGTACTTATAATAGCAGATAAAATCAACGATGAAGGTATACTTGAGGGAGTACTACATATAAGAGATAGGGTTGGAATTGTACAAACAAGAACTATCAATGAAATGGCTTATGGTGAAAGAGTTTACATCTACGAGTACAAGGGCATGTTCTATGTTAAAATAGATGGAAGAAAATTAAGGGAACTTAGGTGTAAGAAAGGGTATGGATTAAGTGAGCTAGCTAAAACTATAGGAGCAACGCCTAAAGCCTTACAAATGTATGAAGAAGGCTTAATAGACATGAGTGTGGAGAAGGCTTACAGATTTATGGAATTATTTGCTAAGGAGTTCGAGGATGTACTTAGAGAGGTGGATATATTCAAGGATAGAATAATAGATTCATCTATTCATAGAAGAAACCTAACAACTAAAGATGATGAAGTTAAACAGAAGCTATTAAAAGTAATTATTGATCAGGGAGCTGAGGCTGAATTATTTAATTATCTCCCTTCAGACATAATTGCTAATAAAAGGGGGGTTAGGATTTTCATATCCTTTATAGATGATAAGGTAAGTGTTGAAGCTGCTGTTGTGAAAGCTAAAGAGAATAAAATTATTTCAAGTGTGCTCGATGGAGTATCTATAAATATAGTCAAGGATGAAGCACAACGTGAAGTAATAAGAGAAATCGAAGACTATGGAATAATCCTAAAATACAATAATGTAACTAAGCATGGTTTAGACCTAGAGCGTGATTTATCTTGATAATAGCTATAACAGGGAGACCTGGTGTTGGTAAAAGCACGGTATTCAATAAAGTTATTAATGCATTAAAGATACGTGGATTTACTTTATATGGCTTTTATTGCCCCGAGGTAAGGGAGGGAGGTGCTAGGATAGGGTTTAGAATAGTTGATATAAGTACCGGTGAATCGGGGTGGCTAGCCTTGGCAATAGATAAAGCATCTATGCTTGGATATAAGGTGGCAGGGAGAAGAATCGGTAGATACGTGGTTATCGAAGACGAGGCTTCTAGGATAGGTATTAACGCATTAACGAGATCTACAGGTAGCGGTAAAGCTATTTTGGGTGTAGATGAAATAGGTCCTATGGAGCTCTCTATCCCTCGGCTTAAGAGAGAAATTATAAGAAAGTTATCGGAGGTTGAAAAAGCTATGGTGGTGGTGCACAGAAACTTAAGCGATACAGAGATTATAGAAATTTTCCGGAGGCGAAACGCTAAAATGTATACTGTTACAGAAGGTAATAGGGACAATCTACACTCAGTACTAATCAATGATTTTATACAGTAGCTTTTGAAGCAACGGTTATTATTTATGGATTTATGTCTCCAGGGCTTCACAGAGGTAATAGAGGGCTTAGCTAAAATTTGTGTACCAGATCCTAAACTCTATGTAAGAATTGACGGTGCCTACGAACCCGCTTGGGCTCCCGTATTCTATAATCCCAACATGGTTGAGAACAGAGATATTGCTGTAGAAGTTGTAGAATATCTTGTAAGGAATACCTCAAATAAGGAATTGGTTGTTGTGGATCCGCTAGCTGCTACTGGTGTGAGAAGTATTAGAATAGCATTAGAGGTTAGTAAAGCTGAATACATAAAAAGCATCATGGGAGATATATCGGAGGAATCAATAAAAATTATGAAGATAAATGCCCGTTTAAATAAGCTCGAAGATAGGGTTGATATAGAAAGAAGTGATGCAAATGAGTTAATGTACAAATTAAGGCGATTAGGATTAAAACTAAGTTACATCGATGTTGATCCCTTCGGAAGCCCCGTACCCTTTACATGTTCAGCAGTATCTACTATCAAAAGAGGAGGAGTAATAGCTTTTACGGCTACAGATTTAGCAGTTTTAGAGGGCAAGCACCAAGATAAAATAATTAGAAGATACGGAGTCATGGGTTCTCTAACACCTATATCAAAAGATGTATCTGTTAGAGTATTGTTATCGTATATAGCTAGAATAGCCTCCTCATTAGACAAGTATATCGAACCACTAGTTTCTTACGTTTACAAACACTATGTGCGTGTATATGTTAGAATTTATGAAGGAGCTAATAGAGCACTTAACCAGATGAAGACATGCTTAAAAGCGTTAAGGATTTGTACGCGATGTGGTTACAGCTATATCGATGATGATGGGGATCAGAAGAGCTTGTGTTCTTTTTGTAGATCCCCTACCATTAAGGTAGCACCTGTATGGATTTGTAAGACTATGAATAAAGATTTAATAAGATCGCTGGTTGAAGATATAGCATCTAAGCCTTGGATGCAGAAATCATCAAAACAGTTATTGAAGCAGCTGGACGATTATGCGGTGATAGACGAAATAACAGTAAGACTTTCATTGTTGGCAAGGGCTCTGCGAACCAATACGCCGTCGAGAGATAAGGTAGTAGAATGTTTAAGAAATATAGGATATAAGGCTGCAAAAAGCTATACCTATGCTGACGGCATTGTATCATCGGCTTCAATATACGATATAGTACAGTGTTTCAAGTAATAAGGTATGGCAAGATCATAGGCTTAGTTTTTATAATTTTTGTATTGCTTGGCTTCAGCCCTTTATGAATTTTAATTGAAATAAATCCGCAGGACAACGGGTTTCAGAAAGACAATATTTTGAGGAACTATAGTCAAGAACATGCGGATCTCTGATTATGCTTAGTTAAGTTCTACGTGTTTTAGAGATTACTCCTGATTTCTCAAGTATGAAATAGGTTATTAAGGAACAGTGCAGGGGGTCATGAGCCCGACCGATACTGCACTCGAATATATGTCTGCATTTAATACATGGTATATCTGTTAAGAGCATAAAAATATCTACTTTTTTGCTTATAACAGAATTTATAGCTGTTACCAAGGTATCCTCTTCTAAAGTATCGTATTGATCCTGCATTATTTCTTTGGTTACGAGTATGTAGGAATTCTTTCCACCGTCATTCACCAGAACTCGTTCAACAAGATTAAGCTTTATCAATTTTCTGATGATTTCAGTAATTTTCTTTGATCCTATATCTTTTAACTCTGGGTGTTTTCGAAGTACCGTTTGCTTAATACCCTTTGAATTCTTAGTTTCACGTTTAATTATTTCATATACACGTAATTCTTCCGGCGAAAGCTTGTATTGATTGCTCATATCATGCTCACACAATAGTAAAACTAACAACTAGATACTAATATTCTGCAAAGAGTTAATAAGGTCTTAAGCAGAATATATAGCGCCATAAGCGATGAACGTAAACCAATTAATAAGTAAATAATTAATTTACTCAATTCTGGCTAAGAGCCTAACCTCCTTTCTCTATTTTGGTAAGATCTTATTGCTCTATACAAATCTATCTTCCTAAAATCAGGCCAATAAACATCGCAAAAGTACAATTCACTGTAAGCTATCTGCCATAACAGGAAATTACTTATCCTAAGCTCTCCTGAAGTTCTAATAACTAAATCTGGCTCTGGAAACGGTAAATGTGATGTTGATAAGTAGTGGATTAAAATATCCTCTGTTATGTCATTGATCTTTAGCTTATCCTCAAGTATCTCTTTGATTATTATTTTTACAGCTTCAAGTATTTCTTGTCTTCCACCGTAGCATATAGCTATATTCAGAAATCGTGAATTGAAATACATTGTTTTCTTTTCTAGTTCTCTAGCATATTCAATGATATCTTCATCAACTATTTCTAGTTTTCCAAAAATCTTAAATCTAACATTGTATTTCTCAAGAATTTTATCTTCTTCAAGTTCTATTAATCCCCTCTTAATAATGTTAAAAAGTCTTTGTCGTTCCTCACTAGATCTCTTCAAACAATTTTCATAAGACATTGCGTATACTGTAACAACATTAATACCTAAATCGTAAAGCCATCTAAGGACTTCTCTCATCTTTCTATAACCGTACTCATGACCTTCTGAGGGATTCAATCCACGTTCTTTAGCCCAACGTCTGTTTCCATCTGGTATTATGGCTACGTGCTTAGGTAAAGGCCTTGACATTATTTGTTTTAATAGGTAACGTTCATATAGGGAATAAGCAATATCGGTGAGAGGTTTTAATATGGTGTTTATTCTAGGGCTAAGTAGAAAACCAATAATCTTATCTATTATACTGTATTTGAGGTTATTCAAATTAACCATGTTTTCACAGCGCTGTTATAATATACTCTAAACCGATCTAATTTGTTTGTTTTTGGGGATTACAGACAATTTATACTATTGAAGGATAACGACGTGTTTATGATATATTAGATTGACTAGTATTCGCATTGCTGGCATTCAACCTTTGTAAGACTCTCAATGGCCTCATCCAAACTTCTGTACTTAGTATGATACTCTACGTAAACTTCTGATGTCTCTTCTTTTTGAGGCATTTTTATTCCAACGTATATTACTTGTTGTCGTTTTGATTTATCCCTATAAATGGTTATGCCTTTACATCCCAGCATCCAAGCTAATGTGTATATCTCTTTCACGTCATCAATTGAAGCCTCAAATCTTAAGTTAACGGTTTTTGATACTCCACCGCAAACCCATTGTTGCCATACTGCTTGGTGTAGGACATGGTATCTATGTTCGATATCGTATGCTGTTTTGAATAATATCCTTAAAGATTTAGGTATGAAGTATAGATCAGCTACACTACCTTTTTCGGCTACTATTTTTATAAGTTTAGGATCTTCTAGCTCGTATTTTTTAAGATACTCAAGGAATACTCTGTTTATCTCTATAAACGTACCTATCATCGTATGTCTTTCAAATGCTACAGCAAATATGGGTTCTATACCGGGGGAAGTACAAGCTATTATGCTTATGGAGCCTGTAGGCGCTACGCTTGTCAATGTAGCGTTCCTTATACCGTACTTTATTCTCAATTCTTCTACATAATGCCAGTTAACAGGCGGTCTTTTCTCTATTAGCTTTAGTACTCTATTACTAGGCTTATCCTTTAATTTAGCTATATCTAGTAGCTCCTCAAGAGATTTAGCCGTAAGCCATGTTGGTCTATATTTCTCGGGGTCATATAAGGCGAAAGGTTTTCTCTCTTTAGCTAGCTCTATGCTTGCTAGAGCAGCATTGTATGCTATCCATTCAGCTAAATAATATGCAAGGTATAAAGCGTCAACGCTGTCGTAAGGTATGCCAAGCTTTATGAGCATGTGATGCCATCCCATAACTCCCAAACCTATTTTACGAGTTTTCTTTGCAGCTTCCTCAAGCTGTTTTAAAGGCCATGAGGCAGCATCTATAACGTTATCCATAAATCTACATATAACCTTTAAATCATAGGCCATTTTTTCCCAATCTATTTGGGAATTACCTTCGTCGTCTACATAAACGTATTTCTCTAGGTTAATACTACCAAGGTTGCAGCTCTCCCATGGCAATAGTGGTTGTTCACCGCAAGGGTTTGTAGCATTTATTTTTCCTAGGTACCACACAGTATGTCTGCGATTTATGGTGTCTATGAATATTAGTCCAGGATCCCCCGAATCCCAAGCATTTCTCGCCATTTTTTCGAAAAGCTTCTTTGCATCTATATAGCTTACAATAGCATTCATATCCTCAGCTATAGCCATAGCCTCGTCAACGGTCACTATAATGGATTCATCGAGCCATGTACTACCACCTCTAGCTTCAAGCTCTTTTACTATCTCTGTCTGGATCCACTCATCTGTTATGTAGTTTCGGGCTTTAACGATAGCATAATATCGAGAATCATTACCTAGATCCGGTCTTAGGTTTGTTTTCCTTGGATTTACCAGGGGGACCATGCCGCCATTAATTGCGGCGTACATGAAGTAATCATAAGCGCCGACACTTATGTTAAAATTTTGAAGATTTACATCTTTTAATCCACCTGCTTTAGCGTCTATAAATTTCTCTATATCAGGGTGCCAAACATGCATTATACCCATATTTGCTCCTCTTCTTCTTCCACCCTGCTTTATGATATCTGTATTTACATCGAACATCTTCATAAAAGATAAAGGACCGCTAGAAGAACCACTTGTGGTTGATATAGCATCACCCTCAGGTCTCAGCTCAGAGAAGTCAAAACCGGTTCCACCTCCTTGTTGAAAAATTATCGCTTGGGCTCTCAGGGCATCGTATATTCCTTCACCGTCATAAGTTACTATGGAGTCTCTTACAGGTATGACAAAGCATGCAGAAAGGATTCCAAGTTTTGTACCAGCATTCATTATTGTTGGTGAATTAGGTAGAAAGCGTAAATCAGCTATTAGTTCATAAAACTTATCTTCCCAGTATTTAATAACTTCGTTGCATTTACTAATGTCTCCTATATTATCCATGCAGTACCTATATTCGATAGCTGCTATTGCTTTTGCAACTCTTTTAAACATCATCTGCGGAGTTTCAATAAATCGTCTAGTCTCAGGGTCTCTTAGAAGATAGCGGTTTTTCAGAACTTTAATCGAGATGAAACTTAGCCTTAAATCTCTAGGATCTAGTATAAATTCCTTAGATCTATAAACATCTTTGTAGACTTTGCCTAATTCATATCTCTTAGCTACTTCAAGCCATTTTGGATCAAAGATACTGTTTGCAACCATCATTCTTACAATTCTTTCTGCAATCTCATTTGAGGGTATAGATGTTAATTGTTGCTTACCTACCTCGTTTAGGAATTGCTTTACGATTTCCAGGACCTCTGTTGATGTACATAAGTCTTGACATGCCTTTACTAAGCTATTTATAAGCTTATTCGCATCGAAGGGCTCTGCACTACCATTACGTTTAATCACGGTCATCTGAGACAACGTTGCTACGCTTTGTATTTCTGAATCTTTTAGAGTCATACCTTAACCCTTATCTATCCATACTTAAGATTTGTTTCAAGGATAATAAATACAAACACAGATTGCACTATGATTAAAGTAAGTAAAAGACTTCTATAGATCCATTGTTAACCTAAAAATCTTAGCGTTTACTGTATTTAAGCTGGGTATGGATTATTTAGTATAGTGGATTCAGTAAGAGTAAGCTTAGCGATGGAGGTGCAATACTTTGCCCAGAAAATCACAGTATTCGCAAAGTAAGAGTAAGCGATTTCAGCAGAGCGAATCTACCACGCAATCTCCTTTACCTACACCCCATCAGTCTTCAACTGAGCTACAAAAATTACCTACTTCAGTTGAACAACCAGCTTCTTCTACAACTGTAGCTTCAACTTCACCTAGTAAATCGGCAACTCATAAGAAGAAGTATATAGATACTGAATCCTGGGTTGACAGAAATTTGGATGAGCTTATCGATGCTTTTAACCTAGGTATTCTCGATTTAACAAAGGATGAGGCTAAAATTATAATTACTAAGTTGATAGATATACTAAGAGGCGAAGCTGCAACAATAGACAAAGATACTATAAGGAGACGATTTACAAGAAATGTTCAGCAGATGAATCAAGTAATAGCCCACGCAATTCTTGAACTACGTGAAGAGCTAACACTAAATCAGCTGGAGTTCGTAGTTAACAATGTAGGCGAAGCTGTACTGGGTTACGCCCCTAGACTTTATAACGAAATAGCGAAGCATTGCAGACATGATTTACTTGAAATTCTTAGAACCACATGGAGAACATATTGGATTCAGAGAAAGCATCAGTTACTCCCTGTTGTATGTCCCCGTTGTGGGTTTAATTCATTAATGCCTGATCTAACCTGCATAGTTTGCGGTGCTTCTGTCGATGAAGGAGAGTTGAAGAAATATACGGAGTTCGAGAAACTACTCCAAGATTTTGTTGCGCATTATAGTGAAGATGATGTAAGGAAAACCATTACATACGGTTATGTATACCTAAATAATTTAGGACTAAAACCTCCAACACATGAGAGAGATAAACTCGACATAGAGATTTTATTAAGTATCAAGGAGAAAGATTTCCTGAAATCCCTTCTATCTAACAAAGGTGGGTAACTCGTGGTCTGCGAATTAAAAAGCGTTGGAGAAGCTGAGGAACATATACGAAAACATCGTTTAGCCGGTATAGCTATTGCAAATAAAAGTAAAAAAGATGTCTGGAACTATGTTCTTGAACTTTTAGGGAAACTTGAAGATATATCTAAACCCACTATATCTTTTGCAGTAGTACACTATGAAACAGCGTTAAACATGTTAAAACCTCTTGAGGCTGAAGTAGCTAGGAAGTCAGTATTAATAAAACTTTACTTTAATGGTGAATGTGTCTTTGAACAAGAGGGAGTCTTAGGTACCAGAATCAATGATGAAACTACGTTAAAACGAGGAATCAGGGAAACCCTCAAACTATATTCGGTAGATATTAAGTTTACGGTTGTGTGAGATATCGTGGCTAAAGACAGCAACGACGAGAGGATCCTATGTAGTGCATGTAGGAAAAGAAACGCTGTTTACAAGCGTAGAAGCTCTGGAGAATTACTATGCAAATTATGCCTTACTAGGAGTCTAATACGACAAGTTCGTAAAGTAGTTCACTACTATAAAATGGCTAATAAATTAAGCACGGTGTTATTCATAGTAAGACCTGAAGCTGTAGCAGAGTCTATAGTAGGCTTCCACATATATAGAGGAGCAACTAAGGATCTCCAGTTAACATATAATGTTTTATGTTTAAATAGTTTAACCGATTGCAGCATCGTAAAAAACTACATCAATCAAAATGTTAGCAGGTTTATTGAGGTAGAACTAAACTTTAAAACATCCAACCTGGTAGAGGTCATCAAGTTTGTAGAAGCTGTAGCCGTTAAAGTGGCTAAGAAGCTCAATATACAGTTCATAGCAACTCCTTTATTTAGAGATGAACTAACGTTGCTATCTATACTAGGTATTCTGATAACTTCAAGAACAGTATTTAGCGAAGGGCTACCTATTAAGACTGTGGATGAAATAAAGATTACAAGGCCTTTCTTTTACGTATTGTCACCTGATGTCTCAATAATTAAAACGCTAGATAACATTGTCATAGATTCTCAAACTATGATTGAATGTGATAAATTTATGCAGAAAGCAAAGAAGCTGCTCTTCAACTCGATAGAGCTTTTATACTCAAGCATTAAATCCGTAGAATTATTCCAATCATATGTATTTGGAGTATCTACACGGTGTAGATATTGTGGTGCATTTAGTCTAGAACCAGTATGTGATATATGTAAAAAGTTTCAGGCATTTATAGACGCTTTTAGTTTAAGCTAGCAATTTTCATTAAGATTTATATAGAACCTCACTAAATCAACCTGTTTGGTGTAAGGTATATGGCGATGTACGGGATCCCTGTACTAATACTAAAGGAAGGTACAAGCAGAACTTATGGTAGAGAAGCACTAAAAGCAAACATAATGGCGGCTAGAATTCTTTCAGAAATACTCAGAACTAGCTTAGGTCCACGTGGACTTGATAAAATGCTTGTCGATAGTTTTGGTGATATAACTGTCACCAACGATGGTGCAGCAATAGTTAAAGAAATGGAGATTCAGCATCCAGCAGCTAAGCTATTAGTTGAAGCAGCGAAAGCCGTAGACGCCGAAGTCGGCGATGGAACAACATCTGTCGTAGTATTGGCAGGATCTCTCGTAGAGAAAGCGGAGAGATTACTTGACCAAGGTATTCACCCAACAATGATCATAGAGGGCTACAAAAAAGCACTTAATAAAGCCCTTGAAATACTTGATGAAATAGCCGTAAAAATCCCAGTAGGTAACTTAGATAATCCTGAGGAAAGGGCTAGAGCTAAACAAGAACTCAAGAAGGTGTTGTATGCAACACTTGCAAGCAAGTACATAGCCACATCGGATGTTCTTGACAAGATCATGGACATGGTAATCGAAGCCGCATTTACTGCTGCTGAAAAAAGGCCTGAGGGATCCTATGACGTTAAACTAGATATGGTAAAGGTAGAGAAGAAGAGAGGTGGAAGTTTAGCTGATAGTGTGCTGGTGTACGGTGTCATTCTTGATAAGGAAGTCGTCCATCCTGCTATGCCTAGAAGAGTTGAAAATGCCAAGATAGCTTTAATCGATGCCCCACTCGAAATCGAGAAACCAGATATAACCGCAAAGATAAACATTACCTCTCCAGAGCAAATAAGAGCTTTCTTAGAAGAAGAAGCAAAGATACTCCGAGATTATGTAGAGAAGATAGTTAGTGTAGGTGCCAATGTTATTGTATGTCAGAAAGGTATTGATGATGTGGCTCAACATTACCTAGCTAAGAGGGGGATTTTAGCGGTTAGAAGAGTTAAAAGAAGCGATATGGAGAAGCTAGAGAAAGCGATTGGAGGTAGAATAGTTACTAGCATCAGAGATCTTACAGAGAAAGATTTAGGCGAGTGTGGATTAGTTGAAGAAAGGAGGATTGGAAACGATAAAATGGTATTTATCGAGAAATGTAAGAACCCCAAAGCTGTAACAATACTACTCCGAGGCTCAAGCGACATGCTGTTAGACGAAACTGAGAGAAGTATTAACGATGGTCTAAATGCTGTTAGAAATGTATTAAGAGATCCCAAGATAGTGCTTGGAGGAGGAGCTACGGAGATAGAGCTCGCTATGAGATTAAGAAGATGGGCTGAATCTATCGCCGGTAAAGAGCAGCTAGCAGTACTAGCTTTTGCAGAGGCATTAGAAGAAATACCAGCAGTACTAGCACAAACTGCTGGTATGGATACACTTGAAGGTATTATGGAATTAAGAAAACTGCATGCTGAAGGAAAAATATCGGCGGGCATCGATGTGCTAAACGGAAAGGTTTCTGAGAATATGCAAGAGCTAAATGTACTTGAGCCAGTAATAGTTAAGAAGCAAATACTTAAGAGCGCTACAGAGACCGCGGCAACGTTACTAAAGATAGATGACGTAATTGCAGCATCACCAAAGAGAGAAGAAAAGAAGAAAGAAGGAATGGGAGGAGAGGAAGGAGCAGCACCATCTTTCGGCTGAGCAATTCTAAACCATAAGCTACGTCAGTTTTATTTAAGAGTTTTTGTACTCAATAATACTTTTTTCCCCAAAAATGGTGAAAATATTTTCTAGTCTAGGTGAAAAATAGATTGCCCTCTGCACAACAGAAATATTCCATATTAGTTAAAAGTACCGATGATATTGTTATAGGGCCCAAGAGAATTACCAAGTATGAGCGTGCAAGGATAATAGCTGCACGAGCTATACAGCTAGCTATGGGTGCACCACCACTCATTGATATATCTAAGATAGAATTCAAGGATTTAGTGGTTATAGCTGAGAAGGAGCTCGAGATGGGTGTTCTGCCTATGTTCATAAAACGCGAATTAATAAATGGAGAATACCAGTTAATACCGGTTAAGGTATTGATTGATGCTGAGAGGAAAAAGAACGAGTACCTTAAAAACCTCATAAAAAATATTTTTGGAGAAGAAAGTAAATAAGAGTAGTGTAATGGGCTTGTCAATTCTACAAAAAGTATCATATCTTGAATTTAGCTGCCTCATATACATTGTTTGGAATAGCGTATGGTGAACATTCCTAGAGGAATTCCTCAGAGCTATATTTTAGTTATAGCTGAAAAACCTAGAGCAGCCGAGAAAATAGCTCTTGCCTTAGGTAATGCCGTGAAGTACTACGTAAACAAAGTTCCTGTATGGGTGGTTCGAAAAGATAACGAGTACTATGTCATAGCCTCTGCTGTAGGTCATATGTATAGTCTCCATACTTATGAAAGAGGATATCCTGTCTTTAGCTATAAGTGGATTCCAAGGCACTTAGTTGATGAGGACGCTAAACACGTAAAACGATTTCTAGAGGTTATATCAATGCTTGCTAAGAACGCTAAGCTCTATATAAGCGCCTGTGATTATGATGTTGAAGGATCTGTCATATGCTATATGGTATTAAAACATCATGGAGATGAACAGAAAGCTTTAAGAGCAAAATTCTCAAGCCTTGTACGCCAAGAAGTGATAAACGCTTTTGAGAATCTCTCAAATTTAGATTATGAGATGATTGAAGCAGGCATATGTAGACATATCCTGGATTGGTTATGGGGGATAAACGTTTCAAGAGTTTTAATGGATTTATATGGACATGCTTTTAAAAGTCGGAGAATTTTAAGTGCTGGTAGAGTTCAAACCCCTACATTAGCTCACGCAGTAGACTTAATATTTCAGCGCAGGCTTTTTGTGCCTAAACCATTGGCTTACCCTTCTATATCCGTAGAAATTGACGGCAAAGTTTATCATGCGGAACCACTAGATGCACCTTTCACATCGTCGATGGAAGCAGAAACATATATCGAAAAAGTTAAAGGTGATCCTCGAGCTCGTATAGAATCAATCTCTATCAACTTAGTTGAATACGATCCCCCTCATCCACTTAATTTACCCGATCTACAAACAGAAGCACATAGAATTCTAAGGTTATCACCTTATAGAACTCAGGAGTTAGCTGAAGATCTATATCTTGAAACATTAATAAGCTACCCAAGAACAAATAGTCAAAAACTACCATCAAACCTTAACTATAAACAAATACTAGAAAAATTAGCTAAAAATCCCATATATAAACCTCTTGTTGAAAATTTGATTAAAGAAACAAAGGGAATACTAAAGCCTAACAACGGCCCAAAAGACGATCCTGCGCATCCGGCTATACATCCAACAGGGGAAGGAGATTTAAAGAAGTTAAGCGTTATCCATTTAAAGCTTTACGACATTATTGTTAGAAGATTTCTATCAACATTCGCTTCTCCTATGAAGGTTCAGTACATTAACATAACCTTAGGCATTCACGGTAGAAGCTATGTACTTAAAGGCACAAGAATTATAGAGAGAGGATGGTCTAGGTACTATCCATACATATCCGTAGAGGAGAAGTATGTACCTATAGATACCGTGTCAAAGGGCACGTTAATACCAGTAATAAGCGTAAAGAACGTTATTAGGTATACTAAACCACCTCAGCTACCTACGCGGATAAAGCTCTTGAAATGGATGGAAGAAGTAGGGATAGGCACAGAAGCAACGCGAGCCGAAATAATAGAAACTCTATTTAGAAGAGGTTATATATACTCTCGGTCGCAATACATAAACGTATCAGATATAGCAATTGCATTAATTAATATTCTTAGAAACTATGTTAAAGAACTGGTAAGCGTAGACCTCACTAGAGAATTTGAGAAAATGCTTAAGGAAATCACTATTAAAAGAATTAACTGTAAAGTAATTGAAGAGAAGGCGAAAAATATTGTAGGGGTATATGTAAAGAACATAAAATCAAATATGGATATGATAATTAGAGATCTATATCGATATATAGAATCAGGAGAAGATGGGGTCATAGCGGTGGGGAACAGGTGTAGTATATGTAGAAGAGCATTGTATAAAGACGGTATGTGTGTGTTTCACTATGAAGCGCTAAATAGAGTCAAAGAAGTCTATGTTGATTGGCAGAGATTCGGTTTTACATGGCATAAATACCTTGAGAAACTTACTAAACTTAGTTCAACAGGTCTTTACGTAAAAGATGTTTGTAGGTATCTCTTGGAAGAGGTACACCAACAAGACTAAGGCCTTAAACTAGATATACCTGTTATTTTAACAATCATATTAAATAATGATAAAGCTTTACCTATTATTCTTCCCTCTGGAATTCCTTTTATATATCTCCCATCGCATACTTGATCGATATAGGGTTCAAAACCTTCAAGTACGTAGATTTTCTTTATAGAGCAAGTTTTGCTAACTCTTAGTGCTATTCCCCAGCTAACACTATCGACAAGTCTATTGTTATCACCCTTAGTAACATATACCCTGGTGTTATCTTCGCATTCAGCTATCGCTATAACACGGTGAATAACATATTCGTCTCTATCATTCTTGAATATTACTACGTCGCCTAACGCTATGTCTTTATTCGGAAGTATCACAACCAAGTCATTTTCGCGAAGAATTGGGAACATGCTCTGACCTTTCACTACAGCAAGAGTAATATGTCCAAATACATAGTACGCTATGTTGATGTATATTAGAAGAACAACAAGAAATAGAACGAAAATATTTTCTAGAAGGATTATTGTATGCTTTAGATTCATTTTAACCCTCTTCGCTCATTATATCTTCAAGGTCAAGCTCTATAACGCTACTTTGCCTAGGTTTTGTAGTAGATTCTGTAGGGGGTTTCTTGACACCTTCTATCTCTACATCTTCCCCAACTTTCATCTTTGTAACAACACCTTTCCATTTATATCCGCATTGAGGACATTGAAAACTTCCCATAATGGTTATCGTTATCCTTCCTTGGCTATCAGGTAATGGTGATACTAATTGCCAGGTCTTAGAAGGTTGTACTACTGCACCGCATTGGGGACATGTACTTCCGTGGCTTTTACCCCCACGTTTAGGCATTATGCTTCACCTAGTGTTAGTTTCATACCTAGAATTTAAATACTTAAATATTTGTAAACGACTATGTAGTGCTAAGGTGATGAAGTTATGTCAAATCCATTCGTAATAAAATATGTTGATGCCCTTCAGGTTATAGATTCTAGAGGAGAGCCGACAGTTGAAGTTATTATAGAAACAATTGGTGGAGGAATGGGCAGAGCTATAGCTCCTGCGGGTGCATCGAGAGGTAGATTTGAAGCGGTAGAGGTAAGAGATGGAGATTCCAAGAAGTATAAAGGTAGAGGTGTAATGAAAGCTGTCGGGAACGTCTTGAATTACATAGCCCCTGCTATACAAGGTATGGATTCAAGGAAGCAGTATGAAATAGATAAAATGTTAATCGAGCTAGATGGAACACCAAATAAAGAAAGAATAGGAGGTAATGCAATGATCGCCACAAGCTTAGCCGTAGCAAAAGCTGCTGCTGATACAGCTAGTATTCCTCTCTTTCATTATCTTGGTGGAGTAAAAGCTAGGGTACTACCAGTACCAATGTTAAATGTAATAAACGGAGGTGTTCATGCAGGGAATGAACTAGCTGTTCAAGAGTTTATGATAGTGCCGATAGGTTTCGACAGTTTTTCTGAGGCAATGAGAGCTGCTGTTGAGATATATAAAGAGTTAAAGTTAGTGCTGAAGGCGAAGTATGGTGCATCAGCTGTTAATGTGGGCGACGAAGGTGGGTTCGCCCCTCCTATGAAGATTGTTAGGGAAGCTATAGAAGTTTTGAAGGTAGCGGTGAAGAACTGTGGATACGATGTAGAGAATCAGGTTAGAATCTCCCTTGATGCGGCAGCATCGCAGTTCTATAATGAAGAAGAAAAAATATATAGAATAGATGGGAAAATGCTGAGAAGAGAAGAACTCATGGAGTACTGGAAAGATCTTGTAGATGAATTCAATTTACTAAGCGTAGAAGATCCATTCAATGAAGACGACTTCGAGGCATATGCTGAATTAAGGAAGATAACCAAGGATAAGATTATCGTTGTTGGTGATGACCTAACAGTTACAAATGTTAACAAGTTGAAGGAGGCGTTGCTAAAGGGATCCG
>JAWAXP010000001.1:248277-376827 GCA_038820005.1 Ignisphaera sp.
CAAAAGGGGTTATCGTTAAACCTAACCAAGTTGGAACCTTATCTGAAACACTCGATTTTATAGAACTTGCAAAACAAAATGCTGTCACCACGATAATTAGTCATAGAAGTGGAGAAAGCGAAGACACATCGATATCCCATATAGTTGTAGCCGTAGGCGGACCATTCATAAAGACTGGCGCACCAGCTAGGGGTGAAAGGACTGCCAAGTATAATGAGTTGTTAAGAATAGAAAAAATGTTGGATACGCAAGCAGTTTACGCTGGGAAACTTTTTGGAAGATAAAATGTGTCAGTCGCGGATTCACACATCATACATGACAAGTATATCAGTAGCGCCTCGGCATCATCACGAAGCATCAACATTTCATACAACTAAAAAGTTTGAGAAAAATTAAGTTTTTGAAGCCTATAACCATATACTGTAAATTGGTTCTGGGGATACGAGTGGTAACAAATTTACCTGCTGAGGCTAAGGCTAAATTCGTTAAATACATGGAGGCTAAAACCCCTGAGGAAAAGCTCAGAGCTTTGGAAGAGTTCTTGGCAACAGTACCTAAGCACAAAGGTACAGAAAACCTCGTTCGATGGGCACGGCGTCGAATGTCCGAGCTTCGCGAAGAAATGGAGGAAAAAAAGAGGAAAAAATCTGGCGGCGGAGGTATAACATTCTTTGTTGAGAAAGAAGGTGCAGCGCAGATACTCGTCTTAGGTCTAACAAAAGTCGGTAAAAGCACTTTTCTAAAAGCCCTTACAAATGCAAACGCTGATATATCAGATGTACCGTACACAACAAAGTTCCCAGTAATAGGTATGTTACAATACGAAGATATTCAATTTCAAATTATCGAGGCACCAGCTGTAATACCCGAAGGAGGTGGATGGAACACTAGGGTTGTTGGACTTGCCAAAAATAGTGACGGCCTTGTAATAATGCTTGATGCTTCGAGAGATGTTGAACAAGATTTTAATTTAATCAACAGTTTCTTAGAGGATCATGGTCTATATATAGTTAAACCTAGAGGATACGTTAATATCGAACGTAGCTATAGTGGAGGAATAAGATTCGTATACTACGGTAGACTTCTTTGTACAGAAGAAGAAGTTATAAAACTACTTAACACCTACAGGATATACCATGGCATAGTAAAGGTCTTCGGCGAAGTCGATATCGATGTAGTTGAGAAATCCCTTTTCGAATCAATAATATATAAGCCAACAATAGTTTTAATCAATAAAATAGACCTCGATTCCTCAGGTTATAGTCATAGGAAGGCTAGGGAATTTATACCACCGGAAATACCTGTTACATCAATATCAGCGTTAAAGAAAATAGGTCTTGAAAATATAGGTCAGCTTATATTCAAAACTTTAGATTTAGTAAGAATATACACCAAGCCTCCAATAGGTAAACCCTCAGTTAAACCTCTTGTGGTTAAAAGAGGTACAACAGTTATAGATGTAGCTAAAATCATACACAAAGACCTTTATGAGAAATTTGCATACGCTAGAATATGGGGTTCATCAGCTAAGTATCCAGGACAAAGAGTTGGCCCTTATCATGTACTCGAAGATAGAGATATAGTTGAAATTAATATGAGGAAGTAGTCAAATCCATAGATATAAGATGCTTCTAGCATTACAACTTATATCCGTGTCTCCCGTAAATGTCTATCGTGGTTGGTATGCCTATAGAAAAGCTTGTACTTGTAACTGCAAGCTATTTGCCTCAACATAAACACTTTAAGAAATTAGCAGAAGAGCTATCGAAGGAACTTAACGTTGAACTAGAAGTTAAAGAAGAAGACTATGAATACGTTTCTACGTATGGTGAAAAAGATGAATTTGGGATGGCCTGGCTCCCACAACTATTTGCAATTGTTGATGGTAACGCTATGCCGATACTCACTAAATTCCCGATTAATGAAAAAACTCTAGATTATGATCACGAAAAAGCCAAACAAGAAGCGAAAGAGAAACTAAGGCTTTAGATAATATAAAACTTATTCTTCTTCAAATTCTTCTTCAACTTCTTCTTCGGTTGAAGTAATACTTTTAGCAAGTTCAATAATATTAGAAGCCGTAGCTTCATCTACATAGGGAGCAACCACAAATACCTTAGAATCCCTAATACTGTCTTCAATCCACTCATTTTCATAACTAACAACATATATTGGTATTTCGAACACAGCTTTATCACCAATTCGTCTTAGGTTAAATCTTGCATACATATCGTATTGTTCTTTTTTCAGCGGCAATGGTAAACCAACTTCATGCTTATGCTTAACAACAACTAAATCTGAATGCTGTGGGTTCCAAAGATTTAAAGCCTTTACAACAACCTCTTTAAGTACCTGCTCTAACTCCCCTTCAATAAACTGCTTATCCTTGATATTCCCTTCTTCTGCTCTAATTATTAATATTTTCAAAGACCTCTACCCTTAAAATTACTTAGTTCGTACCTCGCGATATTTGGAGTGTTTGAGATAATATATAAGTTTTCAATAGCGTTATTTTTCTAGCCACTCTTTTATTAGATTTATATTTTTAATAAAATACCTTATCATAGAGATTAACCTGGGGCAATTATGGGGTTTAACGAAGTATTACCGGTATTCGATACAATAGCTAAGGCGTTATTCAACAATACATCAAGTATATCCAGTACTTTAGCATGGATAGGTGTAGCTCTAATAATAATAGTTATTGGTTACTACTTGCTTACAGGGGTATTCAAAGCTGTTAAAGCCCTCCTAAACATAAAGGTGAAGTACTTAGGGGTACTAACATTACTTTTAGGACTAGTTTTCATAGTTATAGCAATAATATTACCATAAAGTATAAACTACGGTTTTCTTAATAACTGAGTAAAGATAAAATATGTTGTTAATTTGAAAATCCTGGAAAATGTATTCAATAAGAGAATAAAAGAAACCTACATAGTTTTAACTTGCAATCTATTTAGATAAATTATCCCTAAAACCTATACTTGTTCATTAAAAGTCACATCATCTATAGACTCAATATTCATTAATTGTTTTAAATTCTTAACCGCTGCAAGTACATTGAGAGGAACTAATAGTTAGTAATGTGTAGATGATGTAGGTTAAAAGCGCTGAAAATGTGATGAGGGCCCGATGTCTGAATGAATACCAGATCATTCTATGCCTCTATGGGCATAATGTGCGTTATTAAAACTAATATGTGGTAGAGAATAGAAGCAATTTCTGTAGCTGTATCAATACTGAATATTATTCCTTTTCCTAACCTCATTACAGCTGGTTTACCATCTACAGATACAAGTGTCTTTACATATGGGTACAAACTTTTGCTGATAGTTGTAGGACTGAACAGTACGGTATTAGATTGATTGGATTGAACAAAATTTATAATGTTATGTATGAACGTCTGTAGAGGTTCCCATGAATTTTCAGCAACCAATTTGTGTCCTAGTTCTTTTCGATTACTTATTATTTCTATAAATCCTCCACTAAGTATTTTCTCGCCTATTTCATAATCTATAAATGCTCGGTCCGAGCATAAGTACGGGGTACCTTTAATTGGGTTGATATCTAGGTATAGGTTAAAAGCTTTAGCAGAACCACATAAGGCGGTGTTTACAAAAGGTAGAACAATACCTACTTTTGCCCATGCGCCGTCTACGATTTCGTGTACTTTATCGAATAGTCTAAGGGTAGTGTTATCGCATATAACAGCTGAGAGCAATGGAAAAACAATATATCGTTTTATACTGTTGATTTTTATGGGCATTGGTGTAGGCTCAAGTAGTATGTATACATTTGTAGTATGAGCTAAGCTGAAAATGTTACGCACATATTCATTGAATGCTTTAAAGCTATACGTTATCGAATTTATCGGAAAAGATACTATTTTACATCTTTCCTTAATCCACATCATATATGTTATCAGAACAAGTTCTGTTTATTCACCATAAAAACTTTTTGAACTTTAGAGCAATAGCTATCTATGGATCGTAGGTGACGTTATGAGTAAAAGTACTAAATCGTTTAAAGCGTGCATGAAGTGCAAAGCACTAGTAAAACCAGAAGAAGAGAAATGCCCTATATGTAGCTCTACAGAGTTCACCTTTGAGTGGAGCGGTATGGTGCTAGTGTTAGACCCTGAAAAATCCGAAGTAGCAAAAATGCTTAATATCAAGATTCCAGGTAGATACGCTTTAAAAATCGGTGTGTAACTATAAACATCTATAGTAATTCACAGTTGCAGAGGTGGACCTATGGATATAGTTGAGCTAGAACGTAGGCTTGGAAATAGAGGCAAAGTAGTGAAATTAGATGAATCTACAAGTTTAACTATAGTAAACGAAGATATTAACAAGTTATTAAAGAGACTTGAAGTGGATGTACATATAGAGCATATATTTACGGGTACACCACAGAAGCATTTCCTGAGAAACGTTATAGCTAAAGCATACGGTGTTTCTGAGGATCTTGTAGTTGTGAAAAGTGTTTCTACTGAGTACGGCACCGGTATATCAAAAGCTCACATACATATATACGTAGACGAAGATACAATGAAGAAAACAGAGCTTAAGCATACATTAAAAAGAAATAGGATACAGATATAGTTCCGGTGATAGACTATGCCAAATGAAGGTAAGAAAAGATTCAGATCCAAACTCTATGAATTCGATTATTCAGCAGGTAGAATTAGGATTAAAAATAAGGTTTGCCCTCGATGCGGCTCAGTAATGGCATTTCATAGAGTTGGCAGGTCTCGTTGGCATTGTGGGAAATGTAATTATACGTTATTTATAGAGGAAAAAACGGCGTGATAGTGCTAGGTATAGAGTCTACAGCCCATACTTTTGGTGTTGGTATTGTAGTGAATAGAGATGAAGATTTTATATTAGCAGATGAAAGAGTTAAATACGAATCCAAGGAAGGAGGAATACACCCAAGGGAAGCATCAAGATTTTTTGTTGAACACGGACCCGATGTGATAAGAAAGGCGTTGGAGTCATCTAAATTAAACCCTTTAAATATAGATGTTATTGCAGTAGCTTTAGGACCTGGTATGGGTCCTTGTCTTAGAGTCGGGGCAACTGCAGCTAGAGCTATTGCATCATACTTACGTAAACCGCTTGTTCCTGTCAACCATGCTGTAGCGCATATTGAAATAGGGTTGAGGCTAACCAAGCTAAGAGAACCAATCATAGTATACCTTTCGGGGGGTAACACGATGATAGTTGCCCTAGTTAATAAGCGATATAGAGTTTTTGGCGAAACACTGGATATAGCGTTAGGCAATCTATTAGATTCTTTAGCACGAGATGTAGGGTTAGCGCCACCGTATGTAGTTAACGGAGTTCATGTCATAGATAGATGTGCAGAAGGGGGAACAAAATTATTAACAGAGTTTCCATATGTCGTCCGAGGGCAGGATGTATCATTTTCAGGTTTATATACTGCTGCAATCAGGGCTTACAAAAGAGGAGAAGATATACACGACATATGTTTAACTCTTAGAGAAATAGCCTATAACAGTATTATAGAGGTAGCTGCAAGAGCTCTTATGCATACTAAAAGGAAAGAGGTCATGATCGTAGGAGGTGTTGCAGCAAGCCCCATTCTTAGAGAAAAGTTTGAGTTGATGACCAGAAAATACGGTGTTGAATTAGGGATTGTTCCACCTAAGTATGCTGTAGACAATGGGGTTATGATTGCGTGGACAGGGCTTTTAATGTATAGATCGGGTATTGTTATTGAACCTAGGAAAGCTGTGGTTAATCAAAGATGGCGAGTTGATGAGGTAGACATCTATTGGAGGTAGAAGTTTTTACAGAGTTACTCAATGTTCTAGGGAACCTCTTATCTGAGAAGATAAATGTAATCTCGGTTTCAGGTACTGAAGAAAAATACGTATTAAGAAATATTGAATTACTGGGTATGGGAGCTGAAGCTATCATAGCTAAGTGTACATTTCTTGATATCGATGCGGTTGTTAAATGGAGATTTCCTAAACCATATATCCCCCCAGAACTAGACAAGGACTTCAGAAAATCACGGACGGCAACTGAAGCTAAAGCACTACTAAAAGCTATTTCTCTAGGAATTAATGCACCAATTCCACTTTATGCCGATTTAGAAGAAGGCTTGATAATAATGACATACGTTAATGGGTTGGTTTTTCGTGATTTAATAGAAAATTTTGGCCTAGATGAAGTATGCAGCGTATGTAGGACTGTTGGGGTTTATGTAGCAAAACTTCACGAAAACTCTATAATTCATGGAGATGTAACTACAAGTAATATACTCATCGGCAAGAACTCGGGAGACGTATACTTAATAGATTTTGGGTTAACAAACTTTGTAAGCAGATTAGAAGATCAGGCTATAGATATTCACATATTCTTTAGATCTGTTGAAAGTGCACACCATGCGGTTGAAGACTTAGTCAAACGTTGTTTCATTGAGGGTTACAGAGAGGTTAGAGGGGATTACACAAGTAAAGTTCTAAGCATGGTTAACTACATAAGGAGGATGGGTAGATATGTAGCTGAAAGAAAATTAAGAGGAGTGTGGTCACTAAAATGATTAAGCTGTACTTTGCTACAAATAATAAACATAAGCTAGAGGAAGCCCAAAAAGTACTTAATAAATACTGTGTATGCCTCGAATTAATAGATGTTAAAAAGATCGAGATTCAAAGCGAGCTACTAGATGATATTGCTAGATATGCGGTACTTGAAGCCTATAGGTTTGTTAAAAAACCTGTTATAGTCGAAGACTCAGGCATATTTATAGAGGTGTTGAAGGGTTTTCCTGGACCTTTCAGTAATTATGTTTATAAAACCATAGGATTGAACGGGATTCTAAAGCTCCTTGAAGGTGAAAATAATAGAAGAGCTCGATTTGAGGCTGTTGTTGCTTTAGCCTTAAATGAGGGGGAGGTACGGATGTTCAAGGGGGTTGCCGAAGGCTTTATAGCCTACGAAATACGAGGATCTAAAGGGTTTGGCTTCGATCCAATATTTATACCAGTAGAAGGGGATGGAAGAACTTTTGCCGAAATGGATACTGAGGAGAAAAATAAATTTTCGCATAGAGGAAGAGCTTTCGAGGCATTAGGTAAATGGATTGTGGCAAATAAAGATAAGCTTATATACATGGTTACATAGATAAGTTCGCGATAGGTGGTGTTGGGATAACCTATGGCTGGCAAGAGAAGAGATAAAGGGCAATCTCATTCAGTAAGACCGGTTAGAGTAGGTCCACCTAAGTGGGTAAGGTATGGTGCAGAAGAGATAGGAGCTTTAGCAGCGGAACTTGCTAGGATGGGATACATGCCCTCAATGATAGGGATTATACTAAGGGATCAATACGGTGTACCGTTGGTTAAGAGTGTAACGGGTATGAAGTTAATGAAACTCCTCGAGAAGTATGGTGTTAAATATCCTATCCCTGAAGATCTCCTAAGACTTATGGCTAGAGCCGTTAACCTTAGGAGGCACTTAAAAGAGCACCCCAAGGATACAACCAGTATGCGTGGACTAATAGAGATAGAGTCTAGGATAAGAGCTCTAGTGAATTACTACAAAAACTTAGGTAAGCTACCCCATGACTTTGAGTATGATCCTGCAAAAGCTGAGATCTGGGTTTCCCAATACCTAGGTAGAGGAACTATTGCAGAACTTCAGCAAGCTACACAGCAGAGATAATCAACCTAAAATTGTAAAGAACTTTTCTAGGCCTGCAATATATTGAGATAACGATGTCAGCCGCGCCTCTGGTAAATGTAATATCATATATAAAAAGCGTTAAACATATGTACATAGTATTCTCAGCCGATCTCGACGCCATCATAACATCGTCTTTATTGTTAAGGGTGGCGCGCGAAGAAGATGTAGAAGCATACTTAGCTACATTCTATGAAGCATCAAAACCTTCGGACCCTGGATCCTCTATTCTACTGGTAAAAGTTCTTCAAAGAACACCTGTAAGTGGAGTAAAAATTATTCACATAGATGAGCTGGTGGGTAGGGATCCCAAGATAATCTCATCATCGACTATGCACTTACTTAGGGAGCTGAAGAAGCAGATACTAGTTCCTAGATACATAGAGATGCTATCGCTTATAGCTATGCTATCGTTAAGTAGAAGCTCCACTTACGATAAAAACATTATTGAAGTTCATAGAGCTTTACTAGAGGAAGCAGTAGATAAAAACCTATTCTCCATGTTGGAAACATTAAGATTGTTCGGCTATCCAAGGAGAGATGTTGTTGAAGCTCTTGCAAAAACTGTTGATCCTTACGTATTAGGGGTATCCTTAAATTATGATGGCTGTAAAAAGCTTTTAGAAGAAGTAGGTGGCTCTTTATCAAGTAATGAAGCTAAATCAAAGCTTATTGAAATCCTTGCTTCTAAACTTTCATCGTATTGTAGGTCTTGCGAATCCCTTGTTGGTCCAAAGATAATCCTAAAAGATGCTACACCTATAGATGATGTTTACGAAGCTACATATAATTTATACAGCTACATAGATTTGCAGGGTGTTGATCCACTAATCTATGTATGCATGGATAGTAGAATAATAGATATAGCTAAAGGTGTTTTCGAGTACATGTCCAAGCCAATCAAAGATCTCATTGATTATGTTGTAAGCGGAGCCAATATTAAGAAAGTCATAGTTAAGGGCATTAAGGTGGGGGTTGTAGATATATCAACTGTTAGCCGAATGCCTCCCTTATTTACAGTACATAAGATTCTAAGATCCATCGGAGTTACAGAGGATGTTACAGTATTTACCAATGGAAAGGAGTTTCTCCTTCCTTTACCTTTTGTAGCTCCTAGATGGCCTTACGATAAGGAGCTAGCTATTGAAAGAGGTTACGCTGTATTTAAGGCGCTTCAAGACTTAGGTGAAGTATTCAAATGATAGTACGTATAACTGTGCAGATATCGATGAGTTCTAGAGAAATTTGCGATAGTGTTTTAGAATCGCTTGAACCCGATAATGTTGAAGTACCTAAAGGTATTATCATAGAGATGAGCTGCCATCAAAGTATTTTTATCGTAGATGTTAAATCGGAAGATACAAGTGTTTTAACTGCGAGAAACACTATCGATGATGTACTAGTTCACGCAAATCTCGCCCTAAAGACTCTCTCTTCTATTGATATGAGGTAAACAACTATTAAGATTTTTAAGCTATTCCACAGAAAGGGTTAAGCCAGCAGGGTAGCCAAGCTATGTCGTCTAAAAGTGCAAGGTTTAGGTTAACAGGTAGGGAAAGGTGGAGACTTAAAAAGTGGTATACAGTAACAGCTCCTACAGTATTTGGCTCTATACCTGTAACAACAACGCCAAGCGATGAACCTTGGAAACTCTTAGGAAGAATAGTTGAAATAACGTTATACGATTTAACAGGAGATATAACTCAAGTACATGTTCATTTGTATTTACAAGTTTACAAAGTAGATCCTAATAAATTCGAAGCGTACACGGTATTTAAAGGACATGAGCTAGCTAGAGACTATTTAAGAAGCTTAACAAGAAGGAAAAGTAGCAAGATAACAGCAATAGTTGATGTAGCTACAAAAGATGGTTACGTTCTAAGACCAACAATTATGGCTTGGACTACATATAGGTGTTCAACTAGCCAAAGACATTCGATAAGAAGGATTATGATGGATCTCTTAACTAAGATAGCCGCTGAAAAAACATTCGATGAGTTTGTAACAGGTATGGTCTTTGGAGACTTAGTTACCGAGATATTCAATGAGATAAAGAAGATATATCCAGTAAGAAAAGTAGAGTTTACGAAGTCAAAACTATTACAAGTACCCACAGGTGAAGGTCCTAAGAAAGCAGCGATTATACCTAGACCTGGCGTACTTGAGGCCATTTTCGGGGGTTAATTTAAAATTCATCCACTATTTATTCTCTATGATATAACTTTATTGTTCCTAGTTCATTTCATCGATTACTACGTTAGGTTCTTATGCTTAGTCCTTTAAGCATAGCCTAGGGTATGCAGTATGCTTGGGGTTATACTAGCCGCCGGCAAAGGTAGAAGATTAAGTCCTTTAACTGAAACAAGGCCTAAAGTACTCCTTCCCATACTTGGCAAACCTCTTATTCAATTACACTTAGAACTTATGAAGAGATTAGGTGTAGAAAAAGTACTTCTAATTGTTTCGTACCTCAAAGAGCAGGTTATTGATAGAGCCAAGCACCTAGCTGGTGAAATTGGTATAGATGTTGATTTTATTGATCAAGGTGAAGAACTTGGTACTGGGCATGCGTTAAAAACTGTTGCTGATCGCTATGAAGATGATATGGTTGTTACCTACGGAGACCTGTACATAGATATAGACCTGGTATCTAAGGTTCTTTTCCCTGTTATTAACAAAAGAGATAACTATATTGTTGGCGTCGATGTAGAGGATGTTTCTAGGTACGGTAAGCTGGTCCTAGATAATAGTTTTGTTCTAGATATAATAGAAAAACCCGTTGAAAAAAGCCCTGGAATAATTAACAGCGGTATATACATATTGAGACGTGATACAGTTAAACTCGTTAACAAAATAAGTATTTCACCACGAGGTGAGTATGAGTTAACAGACCTAGTATCTATAGCACGTGAGAAGGGGTATAACTTTATAGCTTTAAGGATCCCTAGCAATTGCTGGCAAGATATGGGATATCCATGGGATCTCCTTAAAGTTTTGAAACTTGAGTTATCTAGATTAAGAGAAAAGATTATAAAAGGAGACGTAGAGAACTTTGTCACAATTAGAGGTCCTGTAATAATTGAAGAAGGGGCGACAATTAAAGGAGCTACATATATTGAAGGCCCTGTTTACATAGGCAAAAACGCTTCTATAGGTCCAAATAGCTATATAAGACCTTACACGTCCATAGAAGAGAAAGCTCATATAGGTTTCTCGGTAGAAGTAAAAGAAAGTATCATCCTTGAAAACGCTCACGCGGCACACCTAACATACATCGGCGACAGCATTATCGGCGAAAATGTGAATTTGGGTGCTGGAACACTTGTAGCAAACCTAAGATTCGACGACAAAACAGTGAAAATGACTATAGAAAGCAAAAGAATGGATACGGGTAGAAGAAAAATGGGAGCAGTTATAGGAGGATACACAAAAACCGGAATAAACGTCTCAATAATGCCCGGCGTAAAAATAGGCTCCTATGCAACCATATACCCAGGAGTAGTAGTATACAAAGATGTTCCTCCACATACGGTAGTCGATAAGGATTGGAGGTAAACAAGATCAATAACGCTTATTTAGTTCCACAAAAACCCTTCTAATGGTTGCGGCGGTCGTCTAGCCTGGTCTAGGACGCCGGCCTGCCAAGCCGGAGATCCCGGGTTCAAATCCCGGCCGCCGCACCAACAATTGGAAACTTCAACGCTTAAAAACATAGAGCTTATTATATGTGATGAGCATCAGCCATGCAATTACGTTCATAATCTATCAGAGTCTATGACCTTAACAACATCAACGAATACAAAAAGCTACAGATGCTACCATGGCATACTACTACTAGCAGTATACAAGTATTCAGCGGGTTAGAGACATTTTCTAAAAACTCACCTCAAGAAGTTTCCACCAAGTTAGCACCGCCATACAAACTACCATAGCTGGTTGAAAGTCTCTGAAGAATCTGCAACCTTAGAGCTCCTCATCTAAACCGTACAGTCGTCGCTTCTTGTTTTCTCACTATCTTTATTCTTCATTTCGAAGAATGGTTCACTAAATAAGAATTAAATAAATAAAGAATACAATTTATTTTTAATTAAAATAAAATATATTAAATTCTTTTATGTAGACTAAAAGCTGCTAAAGGAGACTAAATAACGTAAAAGAGTTGAGCATAGATGCCCTAAGGCGAGACTACTCAAAAACTACAGACTAGAGCTCTTCATAATAGTTAACTTATTCCCTGTAAAGCTTAAGGGTTTCCTACCTTAGAAATACTTGAGGGAAGAGATCCATGCCAGATTGGAGAGAAGAATGGAAAAGTTGATTGAGATACTAAGCAAAAGCGTAGAAGGGCTAGAGATACACCACATCGAAGTTAACGAAAATACCGCATCTGAAATAGAGCAATAACCAACAAAAAGTTTTAAACGTAGAGAACTTAATCCAAACATCTCTTCGCTCTCAGGAATAAGGAGGATAATAGATCATAAAATAATAACTTTATTAAAAAGCTCTTCATAGCTACACCATTTTACTGTACTTTATGGCTACTTTTACCATGGTCTTTATGTTCTCTGGCTTTGTATCTATTGGGGCCTCACATCCTAGGGCCACTATAAGTCCTTGTGCTCCTATCCATAAATAGGTCTATCAATTTTCTAACATAGTTTTCAACCATATCTGGAGTACCATATGCTAAAAGTATTGATGGAGCATCGCCCATAACAGCCATATCTATTCTTAGCTCTTTAAACCTCCTCAAATCGGTCACACCATCAGGATTTAGTACGCATTTCCCTTCGCACTCCCTTAGTTCTTTAATCCTTGGGAGGTCGAGTGTCCACTCCTGGTCCTAATGGAATACGGGTGTCAATCCTTCGACTATAAGTCTATCAGCAATTTCGACTATGTAAGGCCATATGAACCTGTCTACAAATCTCGGTGATAGAAGCTTGCTAGATGTTCTCCAACCACCTCTATCCATACACCAAGAACCCCTGAGGCCTTAGCTTGTAAAATTGTACTCATGATAATCTCTGGTAATATCCCATCAGCTGCAGTCTTAACCTTCTCCGGGATCCTGTAGGGATCTGTAATAAGCTTTGTCATAGATCTTCCGCCAGAGAAGGCCTTCTAGATCTTTCTCTGTAGATCTGAATGTTAGCGCTACCTCCGAGACGTCGTTGAAGAGGCTGTAGAGGAAGCCCTCAGGGAGATGCTTTGCGAATCTGTAGGCTACGAGGATCCTCGCATACACGTTGTCCTCGAATAGAAGCATGCGGAGGTTCATTAACCTAAAAACCTTAGGCTTAGGCATGGCATCCACATATGTTTCGCACCAAAGTACTGTATAGACTCTGCAGAGGCCCTCATGTAGAAGTCCACGAGATTCACATACACTTTGTATACCACGTACACAAACCTCTCCATCCTCCATGCGTAAACAGGACACCCTCTCTCGCCGACACCATGAGACTCACGAATTTGTTCAAAACACTATCCCTATCCTCGTAGGAGAGGATGGTGAATAATGTGCACTCTAGCCTGAACAATCTTTCTAATCTTCTAGCTTTCAGTTTGTCCACCTACGAAAAGGAGCTGTTTATAAACCGATCTCTTGTGTGGTGAGGTGGCAGGTGAAAAGTAAAGCCCTGTCTAACGTTGTAGTTGGATTAATCGTGGCAAGGTTTAAGAGGAATTTAAAGGCATCTTTTAAATAAAAACTTGTTTAATAAGTCTAAATACAATATTAGTATTAGTTCAGCTAATTACCATGGATTACCGAAGGTATTTAAAGAGACTATTTCTTTTAATGGTTTACGCGGTCTTGGTGGTGGCGATTCAGCTGGTACACCGATTGGTATTAATGCGACTACTTTGTATTTATCTGGTATATTAAGGATTTTCTTGACTTCAGCTTCATCGAATGCACCAATCCAGCATGTTCCATAGCCGAGTTCTGTAGCTTCTAGTACTATATGCTCCAAAGCAATAGTTGTATCTACAATAGCCCATTTAGGAGATCTTTCTAAATCAGCGAGCCCAACAACTACGCACGCGGCATCCCTTATAAAACCTTGGTTTCTGCAAGCAGGTACAAGTTTTTCCTTGATTTGTTCATCAAGTACTACCACGAAATGCCACGGCTGTCTATTTCCTGCACTTGGAGCCCATTTAGCTGATTCAAGAATTTTCTCAAGGTTTTCTCTCATTATAGGTTCACGTTTATACGCTCTAATACTACGTCTCGAGAGTATAACCTCGTATACACCCATATTTACCACCAGGGCTTACATCATCAACAACGCATAAAAATCTATAGCCTCTCCATAAATAAAAACGAAAGAATTAAAAGAACACTACATTATATCTTCTGCAGCTACTTTATCTATTAAAGGATCTACATATTAAACCTTCAGCAAATCCCTTACAACTAATGTTCGCAATAGTACAACAAGAGGGCACCGGTTTTATAGCGGGCAAAAAGTAAGGTTATGGTAGAAGGGGCAATGACCACAGTTTGGTTCATTTCCTAAGCAATCTACTTCATTACTTCTCGTCTTAATGCAGTACTCTACAAGAGTACATGCTAGACATGAAGGTATAGATCGCCGCAAACTTAACTTGTAGAACATTTTAGCGTATTTTTTCCTCCAAACATCAATAAGATTATCCTTCCCTATGTAACCTAGAACAACAGCTTTTACATTCCTTCTAATACCGAAGATCGATGGAGACCAGCTATACGCGTAGTAGATGCAAGGGGTTATTGCTCCATCGCTTCTTATGAAAAGAGCTCTATTCGTAGCAAAAGGACACCTAGTACCGGGTTTGTATAGGGTGTGTGGTGTTGTTATACCTAAACCGATTTCCCTAAGCTTACTCATAGCTTCTCGAAGTTTTAAGAAGAAGCTATCTATACATTCAATAGAGCTTAAACATCCAGCATCATCTATGCTGTTATACGGAATTGAAAACGAGAATACAACTTCATTAAAGCCTAAATCTCTTGTTAAACTCTGCAAACCTTCTATCTCGTTAACATTAACCTTAGTAACAGTAAACAAAGCCTTTAGGTAAGGTTTTAGCGATCCCCTCTCCTGCTTAACCTTAGTTAATTCTTCTACGCTTTTAATTATATAACTAAATACTTTTGGAGCTCGAATATAACTATGCATTTGAGCTGTAGCAGCGTCTAACGATATATATAATTCATCAACATAATCGACTATTAAATCCATAAACTCTCCTAGAAGCAACCCATTTGTATTAATTGCTACCTCTAATCTGTGTTTCTTACAAATTCTAACAATATAATCTAGCCTGGGATGGGTAAAAGGTTCACCCCATCCAGTGAACACTATTTTCTTTACCCCACTCTTAATGCCTTCGTTTAGTACTTTCTCAAATAATTGCATATCCATATTGCTTGGTTCAAGTTCTTTTGCACTTTTCCTGAAACAGTGGAGGCAATTCATATTGCATGTTGAAGCAACCTCTACAACAAGTTCATCGGGGTGTGACTCCGGATTAAGCTTTATAATCCAATCACGGGTATGTACTTCGAACATAAATATCATCAGCTTAGCTACCTGAGAAGCAAAATAATAAAAATATATTTTTTATTTTAAAGGTTTTCAACAGTTACTCTGGTAGTAAACCTTCTTTCTCTAATAAATCGGCAACCCATCTTAGATCTAGCTCCTCTAGTTTTGCTTTTGTGGGTCTCCCTCTAACCCACTTCCTAACCTTGTAGTAATCTGGTAGCATCTCGTTTAATTTAGTGACATAACCTTTTGTGGGTCCTTCAGGCATAGGTTCCTCAAGTAATCTCTTCGGCAATGTATCGTATTCTTCTCCATCGCCAAACGCTAGGACATTGAATGCTCTTTCAGCATTGTATATTCTTTCACCTATCTTTCTAAATTCGTCCGCCGATATACTCCATCCAGTTACAGCAGATAACTGTTCAGCTAGCACATCTACCCAATATGCGAATGAGACGAACTTACACACAACTAAGCTATCTAGCGTTGCAAACACATCTTGGAATTCTTTAACCCATTCAGCTTTACCTTTTGTTTCAAACCTGTTAAGAAGTTGTGGCACACCTGCAATCTCTGGTGCTATCATATATGCTCTCAAGTGGCATCCACCTCTATTACTGGTCGCATAAGCTAAACCATGTCCTTGTACACCTCTAGGGTCGTAGGCAGGAAGCTCTTGATCTCTAACCACCATAGCTATCTCTGGTGCACCGTATTTTCGAGCGAGTTTAGCAGCTCCTTCGGCTAAGTCGTCACCTATACCTGATCTATACGCTGTTCTCCATACAAGCTCTACTACTGCCTCTCCGTTACCCCACTCAACCTTAAGTCCTCTAAGTTTTTCCCTAGGTACTTTACCGAGCTCAACAAGTTCCATAAGCGTAGCTGTTGTTACACCCATAGATATGGGGTCTAATCCAAGTTCGTTACAGAGGAAGTGTGCTTTAGAAACAGCTGCTAGATCGCTTGTTCCTGTAGCTGCACCTAAAGACCAAACAGTTTCGTATTCGGGGCCCCCTCCTTCACCAGTGAATGGGGGTCTAGTTATTCTTGTATATCTTGCGCACTTTATCTCGCATCCCCAACAAGCTTCTTCTTCGGCCATTTTCCAGTCCATAATCTCTTCTGCTATTCTTTCACCACTAATTTTATCGGCTTCTGGGAAGACACCTGTTCTGAAGTTCCTTGTTGGGAATATACCATGAGCATTTATTACGTTGACTAAGACTGCAGTACCATATTTGGGTAAAGATTGAGAAGTCAGAGGAGATCTTTTTACAAGCTCCATAGATTTCAGAGCTACTTCCTCAAGCTTTTCTTCGTCAGCTACAGGGGGCTTCATATGACCGCGAACAGCTATAGCCTTTAGCTTCTTGGAGCCCCAAACAGCTCCGTGACCACCTCTACCAGCAGCTCTGTTCTTATCATTTATAATACAAGCGAACTTAACCAAGTTTTCGCCTGCTGGACCTATGCAGGCAACTTTAATCTCTTTAGCCTCATCATGGCCAATTGTCGGTGTAAGCTCTTCTTTAATGGCGTCGGTTGTGGTATGGGCATCTTTTCCCCATAGGTGTTTTGCATCTATTAGCTCGGCTTTTCCATCGTAAACCCATAGGTAGACTGGTCTTTCAGAAGCACCCTCTACTATAATTAAATCGAAGCCTGAAAACTTTAGCTCTGGACCAAATTTACCACCACTATGAGAATCGTGAACAGTATTTGTTAGAGGTGATTTTGTTACAGAGCACCATCTTCCAGAGGAAGGAATACCTGTAACCCCAGTTAAAGGACCTGTTGCCACAATAGCTTTGTTCTCTGGGCTCAGGGGATCCACCTTTGGGCTCACTTCCTTAAGCATATAGTATACTCCTAACCCTCTACCTCCAACCCATTTTCTCAATACATCCTCTTGTGGTAAATCCTCAACTAATACCTTACCGTAGGTCAGGTTAACCCTTAGAATTTTACCCATGTATCCTCCTAGAGGCATTGGGTCCACCCGATAACTACAGCCTTAAACTACGTGAACTACTATATAAAGCTAGTGTTAACCTTAAGTGATTAAACACTTACATTCTCTGTATATATCTGCACAAAGTAATGTTTAATACTCTGTACAAGTATGTTATGCGTAAGGTTATCTCATGCACTTTTATTTGTGAAAAACGAAAAACCAACTGTGCAGGAAACCATAAATTAAGAATTTAAGATATGCAAAAACATACAAAGGTGATTATAGGTTTCAACTAAACCCAATTCCCCCAGCAGCTGGCGGGAAAATGTCTATTACTGCATCAATAGCTATCTCTGTGTCCAGACCATTCAATAACTTAATGTTTACACCATTGACTAGGATTATGAATTCGTTAATGTCTCCGCTAATTATATTCTCTAAATCTCTTAATAACGATATTACCTCTCTAAAAGTCACCTTATTTTTATCAATTACAAACTCTCTTCTCCTCCAACCTAGTTTCTTAGCTAAATCCATATATACGTTGACAAGTATCCGCACACAAAATCCCCAAGGGTGTTAGATGATCAAGTACTTATTAATTTTTTAAACTAGATCCTAATACTTTTGCTTAAAATCACTGGGGATCTCAATGAAGTTCGCGTTTTTATGCAAGGAGCCTTTATACACCATTAAAAAACGTATTGCTATCATTGGTGCAGGACCAGCAGGACTTGCGGTAACTGGGTATTTTGCGTGCAGAGGATACGAAGTTGATGTATATGACAAGCTCCCCTACCCTGGTGGATTAATGTCCTTTGCTATACCTCGCTACAGGATTCCCTTTGAAGAAATACTTGAAGGTTGGAAAGATCTTGAACAAAACTTTGGGGTAAAGTTTTTCCTAAGGACTAAGGTCTCAGTAGGGGAAGGTCACGATGAGGGCGATGAATTTGTTGAGAAAAAAATTGATTTAACTGAGTTGTCAGGGAAATATGACGGCATCATAGTTGCAACTGGAACTTGGAGATCAAGATATTTACGTATTGAGGGTGAAAACGCTAAGAACGTCGTTACAGCGCTGAATTTTCTATACAAGCGGAGATTAGCAGAACTAGGTCTAGCTAAAAACAACTACATAGGGAATTTTAACAAGGTTGTAATTATTGGGGCAGGTCTTTCAGCCGTTGACGTAGCTGAAGAATGTTTACTCATAGGAGTTAAAGAGATTTACCTAACATATAGAAGAACAATCAAGGAAGCTCCCGCAGGCTCTTATAAAATTAAGGAACTCATAACCAGAGGCGTTAAATGGGTTGACTTAGTTCAACCCCAAAAAATTCTTGTCGATAATGGATATGCAAAAGGTGTTGAATTCGTAAAAGTTGAACTAGGGTCACTTGACGAAACTGGAAGACCAAAACCTATGCCTATTTCAGGGACAGAACATATTATAGAAGCCGATATGGTAATCTTAGCTGTAGGGGAAACACCCTCACCGCCTATCTACTCTGGAAACCTAGTTAAATACCTAGATTCTTCAGGAAAGCTTATAGTTGGAAACGACTACAGAATTCCAAATACAAACATCTTCGCTGTAGGCGATGTAGTTCTAGGTCCCTCCAAGGTAGGCCTTGCCATAGATCACGCTCTAAAAGCTGCAAAGATCATTGACATAGCGCTATCTGGAGAAAAAATAAGAGTTGAGGATATCTTAAAGAAATTGAGAAGAGTACAAAAAACAGCTATAGAGCTTAGCACATGGAATGAAAATATGCCGAAAACACTCTGTGGATTCCTTAGTAAATATGTAGAAGTAGATTTAAACGCATGTACATCCATGGCGCCTTTCGTAAGAATCTTCGACTACATACGCTGTATTGGTTGCGAATCATGTAACGCTATATGTGGCTTTGTACACGACGGTAAATCCTACATAAAGATCAAGAAAACAGATGAAGGATTAGTGATCCCAACATCATGCTTCCACTGCGTTAATGCCAAATGTCAAGCTTCATGCAAAAGAGATGCTATTGTCAGAGGGGATCTAGGCGAGATAATAATAGATATAAAAAAATGCAATAAATGCATGGACTGTCTATACGCCTGCCCTATAAAAGCTATCAGAATAAGTAGAGGAGAGATAGTAAACTGCGACCTCTGTTTCTTATTAAGGAAAGGTGGATTAAAACCGGCTTGCATATCTATGTGCCCTGCTAAAGCATTGATTATAGTAGCTAAACCCTCCTAAGCAGTTCAACATATTACCTACCTAATATAAAAGTAGTAAAATCGAGATTACATAATGTAGTAACTATAATTATTTCTACTTAAAATATTTCAATTTACATAATACATCGAGCTAAACTACACAAACTCTGCTGTGAATTTCCACTCTAACGTCCCTAAATATGAACAACAAGCTTCTATAGATTATACCCTAAAGGAATGCAGTAATTTGATGCAAGTTTTAACTTAAGTCTTCCCATCAGGACATCTCGAAGAGGTTATGATAGCTTTCGATTAAATCAATTAATTAATTTGTTCAAGCAACATCTATTCAAGTTAATTCACATGAAATATTATGCAGAACTTAAGAAATAAATATCATAAACTTTTCAATAGTTTTTGATAATCTGCGCTAAAGCTTATAGCACACTAAAGGAGTATAAAGTACTCTAGTACATGTTAGAGATGCATCTAGTAGGCGTTCCGTATGGGTATAGTTAGGTACATTTCAAGAAAAAGTACCGCTAATGTAGCATTTTTCATAATATTGACCTCATTACTCTGCATCTTATCATTTAATAATATAGTAGCACCAAACGTGATAGGGGAGGTGGTATACTTAGGTAGAATTGATATACCTCCTACTTACTACGTAGCCATACCGATAAATCTAAACCCTGGCGATGTCATCAATGGCACATTTAGAAGTTTAACAACATGTGTAGTAGAGTATTGCATAGATGTTGTGGGCTTCGTTTTAGATCTAAATAACAACGTTGTAGCTATATTTAGAATAAACTACACAAAACCAATAATACGGTTCTCTTTCGGGGCTTTTGATGGAGGCACCTTCAGAATAATCCTAATAAACCTCTTAACCTTCGAAGCTTATACGGAGCTTAAGCTTGAGAGAGTAAAAGGAATCTACTCAACACCGCCCAAGGTAATTATACCTACAACAACTATCTATAGTACAATTATGTCAACAGTAACGGAGAAAATAATAACAACCACAACGACTTATAGTACAACAACAGTAGAGAAAACAATGGCTATATTACTACCAACAACTGTAATTACAACTACTACTGATATAACTACTGTTACAACTACATTGCTGAAGACCTATACAGTTACACAAATACAGCAATTCAATATAACCTTAAGTACAACTCTACATAAAACTACAACATCAACTATAATAGGATACGAAACTTCTACGCAAACCGTATTACTAGAGGTATCTAAAACCATGTATGTTCCAATAACTATAACGACTACCATAGTATACACCCAGAGTCCTTCTCAAAATCTAATACAAATTCTAACAGGTACTACAGTAATCCTATTGGTGGCTGTCGTAAGTAGTGCTTCTTATATAATCTTTAAAATTATTAGGAAGAAATAGAATGTAAATCTAAATACGAATAATCTTTTTATGAATTATTTAGTTCTTATGAATACCTAAACCATCACAATCGAAGATCTTAAAGTTTCGACATAGTTCTTCACCTTTTTAGATGAGGAACTTAATAAATGTTAAGAAATTTTCGAAGAAACATAACAAGAGGCGAAGAACATCATATAGGGCTCCATAATCGTATTACAGCACTTTTCATAATCATAAATATCTAGTTGACGCCATAAGTCTCGAAAAGTCTAAATCACTTCAAAAATAAGGTCATGTTATAGTTGTATACCTAGATTGAACCTTTTTAGATATCTATAAGATGAATATATCGCATATACGGCTGCAAATACTTCATTTGACGCTTCTACTGGTCCGTATAAGATGAAATCAGATCCTATAACTATTGGGGCAAGATTTGATGAAAGCTCCATTACTTTAACCCATTCAGCGCCAAATCTTTCTTTAAAAGCTTTCCTCTGCGTAGAAACGGCGTTGTGTGCTCCACAACCTACAGGTAGACCATATTTCTTCTTGACATCTATGGCCGCCTTCATCGCCGCTGATAACGATGGTAAATCCATCACAAATGTGTCAACTAAAAGTTTATCTATGCTATAACTTTTTGTTTTTTCAAGTATAATCTCCAAGTTTTTAACTCTTGATTCAACATCTAATATTTTATCTGTATATAGTAGAACAACAGTTTTATCAATTCTGTTTTCTTGTAAAATCTTGTATTCTTCATCTTTTGATTTAGCTGTTAATGAATTATATATGGTTCTCTCGGTCAATCCAACCTCTTTAACGTATTGTAGTGCTACTGAAGCAACAGCTACATCACCTAAGGTATCAACTAAAATCGGCACATAGGTTGCACTTGTAACAAACTCTATGTATTTAACTATGGACTCCGGCGATGAGCCTACGACATCGAGCATAAAGGGTATTTTAGTCTTATCGCTAAGCTCCTCTACATTCTTTATTAACTTTTCTGCCTCATCTTTTTTAAATAATCCCTTCTTTTCATCCTCAACTACTTTATGTTTGTGATAGAATATAGATCCTATTAGCACAGGGGGGTTTTCACCAGGTTGACCTCCAACTTTAATGCCCTTTATATTGAATATTTTCTGTTCTGAGTTGTACCTAAACATCTTTATTCACCTTCATTAAAATTTTTGAAAGGAAATAAAAATTTTGTATAAGATTTTATTAATTAGGTTAGGTGGTTTAAGGAGGGGCTAATATGAATATATCGATTGAAGGTTTTTTCTATAAGCTTAACGATGGAAACATATTCTATGCCAAAGGGGTTTCCCATCCACCTGGCTATGTAGTTGCTTACCCCAAATATGTAGTTGATTCTTTAGGTAATAGACTCGATAAAGATATAGGTATAAGGTACAGACGTTTGTTGACGGTATCTGAGGAGTACAACTACGTGATCTCAAAGTATAGCAGGTACCTAAAGTTTGACGATTTCTTCGGTAGGGAAGTTGTAGTAGTTCCTTTAACAGATATAGCTTACGTGTATAATCCACTCCAAAGATCAAAAGAGATTATATATAAAGGTGCTTTAGAGAATCCTGTTCTTAAGGATATAAGAGATATGGTTTTAGACATTAGTGAATCTACAGGTATTAAAGAAATAGGTGTTTCAGGCTCCATCCTTGTCAATCTCTTTAGGGAGGACTCTGATATAGATATAGTCGTATACGGCGTTAATAACGGCCTTAATGTATATAAATACCTATCAGATGTAATAGATAAAGATCCTAGATACAAAAGGTATAGAATACGCGATATTCAAGGATTACATGCACGGAGATCCCTTGAGACACCTATACCTTCAGAACAATTATTGAAGCAGGAATCTAGAAAGGTTCTAGAAGGTATATTTAAGGGGAGAGAGTACTTCATAAGATTGATTAAGTATCATTGGGAAGAGCCAAGTTACGGTAGTTACAAATGTGTTAAACTTGGTAAAACCACTATGAAGCTAAGGATCATTGATTCTAAGGAATCAATTTTTACTCCTTGCAGATATAGAGTTGAGGTTATCGATGTATTGGAAGGTGTTAAAGCAGATGTTGTAGAGGTGTATAGCTTAAGAGGAAGGTTTACAGAGGTAGCTCAAGAGGATGAGGTAATTATTGTAAAAGGTACAGTAGAACGCATTGAACCCCTGAGTGGAGGAGATTACTATAGGCTCTACTTAGGAGATCAAGGAGATTATATTATGGTGATAGATTAACCTACCAACTTAATTTTTCTAGGGCCGAGAACAGATATACTTTGAGCTGCTACTTCTGCCGCATTTTGGGATGCCGTAACTATATTTTTACCTCGTAAAAGTTGATAAAGCAGTACAGCAGTAAAGACATCACCAGCCCCTACGGTATCAACAATGTTAACTCTTTGCTTTATGGGTATTTCTACAACCTCTTTAGGTTCTAGGGTGTAGACCGCTACACCCTTAGATCCTCTTGTAACAATAATTCTATCTACACCTAATCTAAATAGATCGTTGGGAAGGTCAAAACCTTTATTGTGCAGAATCTCAAACTTTTTACTATTGAGTATAAATATGGGGTTATACTTTAGAATATTTTTGCATTCGTTAAAGTAATTCTTCAAAGACTCTAAAGATGGTCTATAAACTATAACCTTGTTAGTTCTATCAATACTATTTAAAAGTTCATCAAATACTCTGCAGATACCTTCGCCTAAGTACAAGGCTTTAGCTTCATCACAAAGAGAAATAATATTGTTGTTAAGCTCAGTCACTACAGGAGGCTTACTTGTATCATAACTACACACAATTTCAGGGTCCTCGGTATACCATCTCCTAATAGCACACACAGTAGTTTTAGCTTCAGGATCCAGTTGAGATAAAGATAAGTCGACGCCTTGATCTACAAGCTCTAATATAGTCCTAAGACTTAGCAAATCTATAGGAATCCTCGTTATGAATGATGTTGTCAACCCCAATTTAGCGCAATTAAAGGCAATATTGGCTCCGGATCCACCTGAGAAAAACATTATTTCATCTCCCAAGTATACGTCAAAAGCCGTAGACCCAAAAACAACTACTTCACGTGAAACTCTAATTTTTCTACTCATAATAGCGCCTCTCAGTATATTTGATGCTAAGACGTCTACAATTTCGCTATGTTTCACACCCAAATCATCTCTAAGAGACATTACTTTGTCCACGAACATTAACACTATTTCTTCAAAAAGCTTTCGAAGAGTGTCACGATCTAAGGACTTAACGTTTTTAAGGAAAACGTTATACCATTTACCTAATTCAGTTAGCCTATAGCATTTCATCCTTGTAGCTCTTTTTCTTTCACTATGTGAAATTTTTATCGTCTCCTCAAGAAGACCTAGTCTAACTAGTTTCTTTAGAACCAAGATTATTGTTTTATTTGAATGATGTTTAAGAATACTCACTAAATCTTTTTGACATAGTTCTTCTGTTTTATCAAATAGCGTTAGAATCTCGAATACTGTAGACGAAGAAAACAATGTCTGTAGAAAAACAACTCTTTCATTTACATCAACAGGCATGAGGAGTACGAAGGGCCAGTAGTTATTGTGTAAGCTCATAGGTATCTCTGTAGGCTCTTTACACAGAAAGCCTTAAAAAAGTTTATCTGGTGTCGAATGTTACAGGTGGAATTTTGAGTAAAGAAAGCTTAGCTATAAGGGCTAGGTTTTCATACATAGCGGCATTTGCTGGAATTGGAGCAGCTCTATACTATATTTTGCTCTGGCTTCCCGGAGTACCTGTTCCAGGTCTTCCGCAGATTAAGATGGAGATAGGTGCATCACTTGCTCCATTGCTAGGAATAATATTGGGACCCTACATAGGTGCCATAGCTGTACTTGTAGGTAACATAATAAAGTCCTTAACGCCGTTCAATCCAATAAGCTTGGTATTTGTTCCATGTGCACCTTTATCAGCATTTGGAGCAGCCTTGCTTATAACCAAAAAATGGAAGATATCATTTATAATTCTTATTGGGATAATGATTGCATCACTGTTTATGCCTCCATTCTATCCGGTGACAGCATTTGATGAAAAGTTAGGTATGTATGTCTGGCAGGTATACCTATTAGCATTCTATGATAAAATAGCGGCTCTAGTATTAACGCCTATAGCAATGGATTTGATTCAAAGTAATACAAAGCTACGTAAAGGGGTAGGGTTGTTCTTGATAATGTTTATAGGCAGAGAACTAGATAAAGCTCTTGGTTGTTTCATAGCCGCTATACCAGCAGTCTATGAAAACGTATTCATGATAAAGAGCCTTAGACGTATTAGATTAGCATTCGTAACTCCGGCAATCTTTAGCCCTATAGAGTATTTAATAGAAGCTGTAATAGTCTTCGTTATAGCTATACCTGTTATAAGAGCTCTACTTAAGGTTCCTGGTGTAAGTGAAACACTATATATTAAAAATGTAAGAGAGCAGAAAATAATATGACAACCAGGGCAATTCATCTAGACAATATAACATATTTTTACCCAAACTCTAAAGAACCTGCGCTTGATAACATAACACTTTATGTAGACTACGGAGAATTCATAGTAATAGCAGGCCCCTCTGGAGGAGGTAAATCTACGTTATGTAGAATCATAGCGGGTCTTATACCCCATCTCTACGGGGGTAAACTGAACGGCAAGGTCTATATTGATGGCCTAGATATTAATGCGGCAGACATTAAGAGCATCATCGAGAGGGTAGGGATTGTTCTTCAAAATCCCGAGAACCAGATAGTAAATATAGTTGTCGAGGAAGAGTTGGTTTTCTCTCTTGAGAACCTCTTATACACCCGGACCGAAATTACAGCTAGATTGGAGGAGGTTATCGAAAAACTCGGGTTATCTCATTTAAGAAGTAGAACCACCTATGGGCTCTCAGGGGGAGAAGCCCAAAGAGTAGTTCTAGGAAGTGTCCTAGCTGTAAAACCTAAGATTCTACTATTAGATGAACCCTTAGCACATCTAGATCCTCCTGCTGCTAGAAACCTGTTAGAGTTTCTAAATTACCTTAACAAGGTAGAAGATAAGACTATAATAGTTGTAGAACATAGATTATCAGAGCTCTTAAAGTACGCTTCAAGGCTTGTAATCCTCAATAAGCGAATAATATGTGATGGTCATCCTAGGAGAATTCTAAGCGAATTCAATGATATAGATGCTATTTATGGTATTGAGGTGCCAACCTCAGCTAGGCTTAGTAAAGTTCTAGGGTTTAAACAGCCAATATTGAGTATTGAAGAAGCTCTAGATTTAATGAAAACTAAGAATTTAACAATAAAAACAGGTATTACTAATGAAGATCCGAGAACCCATAAAGTTTCAAATTGTGAAGATAAAGATGTTGCAATATCCGTTCAAGGGCTCTGGCATGTTTACGAGAATGGTGTAGAAGCACTTAAAAACATCAACTTGGATATATGTAAAGGAGAATTTGTAGCTATAGTTGGAGGTAATGGTTCAGGAAAAACCACCTTAATAAAGCACTTTAATGGTCTTCTAAAGCCTACAAAGGGTAAAGTTTATGTCTTAGGCAAAAACACTTCACAATACTCTGTTGCAGAATTAGCTAAGCATGTCGGCATGGTCTTTCAAAATCCTCTTCATTACTTCTTTAGGGACAATGTTTATGATGAGATAATGTTTACAGCTAAAAGTATGAACATCAGAAACGCTGAGGAAAAAGTTACAGAGATCCTTGAAAGGTTAGGGCTCTTAAATTTAGCCTATAGATCCCCCTACGAAATCTCTGCTGGAGAACAAAGACGTGTTGCTATAGCATCTGCTTTGGTCTACAACCCTGCGATAATTGTTTTAGACGAGCCTACCGCAGGAATAGACTTTAAACTCAAGTTAGAATTGCTAGATATACTGGTTAACATATGGAAAACCGGTAGAACGATTGTGATGACAACCCATGATATGGAGTTCCTAGCTTACGCACCAGTACAAAAAATTATAGTTTTAGATAGAGGTAGAATTATAGCTACAGGAAGTCCTAAGACTATATTCTATGAGGATCTTCCAGAGAATATGGCTATGTTCATGCCGCAACTAGTTAGGTTTGTCAAAAGCATAGGGCTAGATAAAAATCTAAAACCTTTGAATATTCAGGAATTCATTAGCTAAAGAGGTTGTAAATTAATGTCTAGTAGAAGATTCTTTGAAGTTTTAGGTTCTTCCCTTGTGTATGAAAGTAGGGAATCAATTTTCATAAAGTTGAGTATAGTTACGAAAATAGTTTACATAATATTGACATCAATTACAGCTTTTCTTTCAGATAAGTTCTTACCTCTAATAATTCTACTATCTATAAATATTGGCTTATCAATGATTGATAGGGCTATGCCTAAGAAGATTGTTATGATGTTGAAAGGATTGAGCCTATTTATTGCGATGATATTCTTATTCAATGTTATAACAACGTTTTTGCTAGGTGAAACGGATTTAATTGATGTTATTTTACACCAGGTTTTAGCCACCATTAGGATTCTGGCTGTAGTACCTCCTTTACTTATATTCATATCTTCCACAACACCTCTACAAATAATACAATTTATTTCAAGATTGGGGGTGAGATATGATCGTCTATACCCTTTTGTGATAGCCTATAGGTTTATACCTCTGATATTCCAAGAAATGAAGAACATATACGATGCCCAGAGGTCTAGAGGAGTAGAACTGGAACAAGGAGGAATTATTAATAAGTTGAAAGGGTCGGCATCAGTTGTGGTACCAATGATAGTATGCTCAACAATAAGAGCAAGAGATTTAGCTGAAGCGCTTATGATTAGGGGCTTTGGGTATAAAGAGAAAAGAACTTTTTACAGAACGCTAACTTTTACAAGGTTGGATATTTTATTCATATTTATGGTTCTAATAACACATGTTTTTGTCCTTGTTATTACCCGCTTAAGCTATATTAATTTCTTATGATCTTCAGCTGATGTTAATTAACTGAGCAAATAAGGATTTATTTATAGTGTTGTATATATGTGAACAATGTAGATGCCAAATGTTACCGCATATTAGTATAGGGAATGTGAAAAATATTTTACTTGTGATGAGTGGAAAAGGTGGGGTAGGCAAGTCGTTTATTTCAGCCTCCATAGCTGTTGCTTTAAAAGAACTAAGCTATAGCGTAGCTATATTTGATGCCGATATACATGGACCTAGTATACCATGGATCCTAGGAATAGAGAACACCTTCTTAGGAGTTACAGTAGAAGGAAAAATTATACCAGCTGAAGTAAATGGAATAGCTATTGTTTCATTCGAACTTTTACTTGAGCATAAGGAGGAACCTATCGCTTGGAGGGGTCCTATGAAAACGCGTGCTATTGTCGAGATCCTATCGAAGACTGTATGGGGGTCTAGGGATTTCTTGATAATCGATATGCCACCTGGAGTAGGTGATGAACATTTAACTATTATCCACCTGCTTAAGCCTTTGATTAAAGGAGCTATCCTAGTACTTACGCCAGGTAAACTTGTTGAACACATAGTTAAAAAAGCTAAGAAATTCCTAAATGAAGCAGACATTAAGTTATTCGGGGCTATACTAAACATGGCTTACTTTCAATGCCCATCGTGCGGTAAACTACATAATCTATATGGTAATTATAGCATTGAAGATATTGAAATACTCATGAAAATACCTATAAAGCCTGGAATTTCCCAGGCCATTAGCGAAGGTAAACTTTTACACTATCTGTACAATAATGATAGTGAATTACTAAACGAATTCATAAATTTATGCAAATTAATATCAAAGTAAAAATAAAAACTATTACTGTATTTAAGAGCATTAACAGTTATTAGATACCCCAATGCTAACTCTGTTGATACTATATGAGTGTAGATATAAAGACTTGGGTAGATATATTCCTTACAATTTGTATGGCTCCATACATAGCCTCATTTCTCTTATACCTTGTTCGAGTAGTTAAAGGTCCAACAATACCGGATAGAGTAATAGCTGTTGATGCGTTAGGATTCGATCTCGCAGCCTTTCTTGTAATTCTAAGTATATTATTTGAATCACCGATACTCCTAGTATGTGCTATGGTACTATCTCTATGGGTTTTCGCATTAGATATTTATGTTGCTAAATACCTAGAGTCTAAGGAGTTGGGGGAGTAATATGTCCATGGAAATCGTTAACTGGGTTTTAGTTGTCATAGGGCAAATACTGATTGCTATTGGAGTTGTATGTGACTTAATAGCAGCTATACTTATGATAAGATTCCCTAACTTCTATGTAAGATTACATGCGCTCACCATCGGTAGTATAGGAGGTTCCATAGTGCCAATAATAGGGGCGATATTTGTTGCCTTAGGAGCTCCCTACCTAGGAACATATAGATGGTTCTTAGCAGGAGCAGCTGCTGTAACAGCATTATTTATATTTATGTTAGGCGCTATAGGAAGTCATGCTATTGCTAGGGCAGCTCATAGATCTAAAACATCTACCTTAGTACCATGTTTTGCAGATCACTTAGCTGAAGATAGAGGTGAAAGAGGATGTCGACAGTAATAAGCTTTATTGAGAACTTGGTATTCATTATTATGGGCATCATAGCTACAACCTCAATTATTTTTGTGGTTTTAGCGGTACAATCTAAGGATCTTCTAAAAACAATTATATTTTCTGCAGTGCAAAGTACTTTGTATGCACTATTATTATTTCTCTTGTTTGCACCGGATATTGTCTTAGTTTATGTGGCTGTCTCCGTAGGGCTTCTCCCTTTGTTATCAATACTGCTTGTGAAAAAGGTGGGGAGATATGAAGGTTAGGAATATATTTTTTGTACTGCTAATGATATTTGTAGTACTAGTTATATCGATACCAACTCTTTTAGGAGCTTTTGGAACAATACCTCCCGAACATCTTAGATCTATTGCTAAGCAATACCTCTTTTTATCCTACAATCCTTATAACAAAAGTCTTTGGAGTGCTTCACCAGAAGTTGTAGCAGCTATTGTTTGGGATTACAGAGGTTTAGATACGCTATATGAAACAATGGTATTTTATACGGCTATAATTGGAGCGTTAATGCTCTACAGCGAGATTCTAGGATCCAAGGATGTTATCGGAGGCAAAGGATTAAGCTTTATTGTTAAACGCGGAACAGCAATAGTTTTGCTAGCCATATTAGCTGTTGGAATTTCAACAGTTCTTCACGGAATGATAACACCTGGTGGAGGGTTTCAGGGCGGCGCTATAATGGCAGTAGCACCAATAGTAGCGCTAATAGTATTCTCAAGAACATTCTTAGATAAGTCTAAGTTAACATATGCGCACTTTATCTCAATAAGAAGTTTAGCGTTATTGGGGGTAATTCTAGCTCCTCTAATACCATTAATCAGTAATGCCTTTATTTTCCAAAACCAAGCTAAAAGCCTACCAATTTTTCAGTCACCAATATTCTTTACATATCCATCAACGATTATTGATGTTCCTATGGGCGGGCTTATAGCTATATTAAATATTTTCGAGGGTATAGCTGTTTTCTCCGCCTTTGCCTTGGCGTTCATGATTTTACTTTATAGCGAAGAATTATCGAGGAAACCTTTAGAAGGTGAAGACATTGGATATTAGGACCATAATGTTCTTAGTAGCAACAATATCTCTCTACATAAACATTGCTGTTAGCATGTACGGTGTTATAGCTAAACCTAACTTAGTTAAAAAATTCATAGCCTTAACCATAGTTCAGGATTCAATAAATTTGATGGTTATCATGATGGGGTACAAGCTTTGGAGAGAAGTTTTAATCCAACCACCTATTTTATTGAACTGGAATCCGACACCCGAAGCTCTAAGAGAGTTCGTAAACAAAGCTGTGGATCCTTTGCCGCAAGCATTAGTATTAACGGCTATCGTTATTGGTCTTGCCGTAAATATATTCTTAGTTTCAGCAATACTCCACCTTTATAGGCATTTTAATACTGTTAACATGGATGAGATATCCAAAATCAAGAGGGAGATGATAGTTGGAGAAACTGCTTAAAGCTATAGCACCATCAATTTTTGTATTTGTGATATACATTATATACACTGGAAGTACAAGGTTATACGATATTGTAACGGGGCTTGTAGCATCAATTATTATTGGAGTAGCTTTGGCACCATTAGTAGTCGAGAATTGGAGGAAAAGCCTGAGTTTACAGAGATTTTTAACATTAGTAAAGTATATTCTTAGGTATTTCTTAATAGATGAAGTCAAAGCACATTGGAATGTTGTGAAATTAGGTTTAAACCCGAAGATGCCTATTAAGCCTGGTATTGTCAGAGTTCCGATAAATTCTAAAAGTGAGTATGCTATAACTTTGATAGCAATATCTATAACAAATACCCCTGGAACAGTAGTTGTAGATGTTGATAAGGAGAAAGGTTTGCTTTATGTAAATTGGATATATGTGATAAGCGAGAAACCTGAGGATGCATACAAAGAAATTGCATTTGTTTTTGATAAATATGCTAGAAAAATATTCGATTGAGGTGTTCGGAATGATCCCTATAATAGCGTACGAAGTAGGCTTAATACCTATGACCTATGCGCTTGGCAGTATAGGGATTCCCCTTATAAGAATTTTTACTAAGAAGGGAAGAATCTACGCTCTTTATAACATGATTATAGCTATACTTGCATGTATATTCTCAATAAAAACGTTTATCTACGTAAATGAGCATGGCGTTGTGGTTTATCCTTTTGGTGGTTGGCCTCCACCTATAGGTATAGTCTATGTTGTTGACTTTCTCAACGCCGTATACGGTTTGTTAGCAACAACTCTATTCTTATTTATATCCATTTACAATACATGGTATTATAATTTTGTTTCAGATTTTAGTTGGCTTTCAACACTTCTTTTACTTAATATGGCCGGTGTTACAGGGTGTGTTTATACTGGAGATATATTTAATTTCTTTGTTATGTTAGAAGTTCTAGCGATATCATCGTATGGGTTGGTAGCTTTCTTTAAGAGGAGGAAGTGGGCTCTTGAAGCATCTCTAAGCTATGCTTTCATAGGTGCTCTAACAACTTCGTTCTTCTTTTTCGGTGTAGCACTATTGTATGCTGGTTATGGAACTTTAAATATTGCCGATATAGCCGCTAAAGCGCATAGGCTTAATACCACAACACTTTCTATATGGAGTGATGTATGCACAGATAGTCAATGCTTTGGCAATATTATAGCAGCTTCTGCTACGGCTATAGCCTTTATGTTATGGACTTTAACCTTTGAAGCGGGGATATTCCCCAACAACTACTGGCTTCCAAGTGCCTACACCGAAGCTCCTACGCCTGCATCAAGCATTTTCGCAGGTATTGTCGATAAAGTTGGTACCTATGGCATACTTAGGATATTCATAACGATGTTTACACCATACGGATCTATACTAATGGTAAAGTTGTTAGGTATTCCATTTAGAGACTTAATCCTTTACATGCTTAGCGTCCTTGGTCTCGTAACAGGCTTCTTAGGGGCTATAATAATGGCCGTTCAGAAAGACATTAAGAGATTGCTATCATATAGCACAATGAGTCATATAGGCCTTATACTTATGACAATGGCGTGTCTAGCATCAGATAATGTTGAGGTGTTTGCGCTGGCTCTAACAGGCATAATATTTCACAGCATTACCCATGCTCTAGCCGAGTCAATGTTATTTCTAGGTCTAGGATCGCTTGCAACAATAGTCAATAACAGAAGAATAGACTCTATACAGGGATATGGGAGAATATACCCTATGCTATCAACAGCTATAGCTATAGGTGCTTTAAGCTTATTGGGTGTAGCTCCATTAGGAGGGTTCTTCAGTAAATATACATTATTCTTAGCTTTATCAAGTGCGAACCTATGGCATTATGCTATCTTAATAATAGTGATATCTGGTATATCAGCGATAGGATACTTCAAGATAATTTATTCACTCTTTGTTCAAAGATTTAAGGAAATAAAAAGAGCAAGTACATCTGTTGTTAGTTTTACATGTATATTGATAGCCTTGGCGTTAATTATTATAGGCGTTATCTATGCTCAAGGCCGCCTCTTTGATTTACTATATGAAGGGTGTAGCAAGGTATCGTCTCTTGAAGGCTTAAAAGAGTACATATATACTGTGGATCATAGTGCCAGGTTTTTAAGTACAAGTTTAGGTGAACTACCCTAATGTTGGATACCACTATTACAACAAGCATGTACATACACTACATCATACCTGTAGGCATATCTATTATGTTACTTGCTGGCAGTTTTACCAAGATTAAGGTAATAAGATACATAGGATATGCAGGGTTAGCTGTTGCAACTACTATAATGCACTTATTAAGCATAATAGACTTCACATCGTTTATATTTTCTCTCTTAGCAATTGTTGTAGGGTCAATCTCGGCGCTTTATAGCGATATATATGAGGTGAAGAAGTATGGAGCATTAAACCTTCACTTACTCATAGATTTGTTTGCATTATCTGTTTACGCAGTATTTCTAGCCCCAAATATGGTATTCTTTATTGTGACATGGTTCCTAGCTGAGATCATAGGTTTCTTCGCCATAGTCTACGAAGTTAGAGCCGAAACTTTTAGAGCAGGATTGAGATACCTTTTGGTTTCAATGGTTCCAGCAGATTTAGCATTGATGACTCTCTTAGCATACATAACCCTTAACAAAGGTTTTACCAATGCATTGATAATACCTCTAAATACTGTTTCAATAATTCTGTCCATCATGCCCCTTCAAATATCGTTGATAGTAGTCCTTGGTTTTTCAGCAAAAGCAGCTATTACACCTCTGCATTTTTGGTTACCTGATGCCCATTCGTTAGCACCAGCGCCTGCTTCAGCAGTACTCTCAGGAATCATGGTTAAAATGGGGCTTTACGGTATACTGAGATTCCTTCCACTAATTGATGTAGCCTTTACCCCTGTGATATTCGTAGCCTTAGGAGTTTTATCGGCCATCTATGGAGGGCTACTAGCTATGGCTCAAACTGACATAAAGAGGTTATTAGCTTATAGCACTATCGAGAATACGGGGCTAATGATGATAGCTTTGATGATGTATAAAGCGACAGGTATGAATATTTTCTATAGTGCGTTCTTAGCCCTATTAACAGCACATTCATTATTTAAATCCGCTTTATTTCTAAACTCGGGGACGGTAGAGGTTATAGCTCATACAAGAGATATAACAAAACTTGGCTATTTAGTGCGTATAATACCAATTGCTACGGTTTCAGCGATTCTATCTGTATCCTCATTGATGGGTATACCACCTACTCTTGGGTTTCTAGCTAAGCTATTACTATTGACATCCTTGACTTTATTTACAATAAATAGCACTATTATCGGGATAGTTATAACGTCGTTGGTGGTAGTAGCGTTAGTACTAGCCATAATATATAGCCTCAAATACCTAACGGTATACTGGGGTGCTTGGTTCGCTAGAAAAAGATATGAGGAAAAAAGCGATAAATCATGTGAAAGATTGCTAGTTAAATGGGAATTGATACCGGCAATTCTAAGTTTAACTTTAGCGCCCTTTATGTTGCCAATTCTAGGTATATCAATTACTTTAGAAATCATATCGGCGCTCATCTTGGCAATAGCGATATTCTTAGTTGTATCGCTTTACATATACTCTAGAGTAAAAAGCGCTAGATATGATACAACATGGCTTGGAGGGGAAATACCTTGAGCTACGGATCAGCAACAATCATAGAAAGAATTGTAGAGAGGCTAACAAAGGTGGCACAATGTATTCGTAACAAAATTTTTTCATCGGGACGTATAATTATACACCGTGTAAACTACGTTGAAGGAGTGCAGAAAATAAGCTCAATAGAGGATATGGTTGTAAGTTTAATTAAATTAATAGGCGTGAAAGTACAAAAGCTTCAATGCTCGTTAGAGGATTCCTTATCAGCTTTATCATTAATATTAGAATTGCTATCATCATTATCAATAATAATCATTTTGGTGATCCTATGGCTGACCCCCTAGATATAGCTACTATAATAGCCTCTGTACTACTCTATGTTTTTCTACCACCTTTACTAGACGGTGTAGAGAGAAAAATAAAAGCTGATATTCAAAGCAGATACGGACCACCAACTATTTTTCAAACATGGTTTGATATTTTGAAGCTTATGTCTAAGGAAGTTGTAATACCGATAAATTATATATTTTATATCGTGCCAATATCTCTATCTTTCACTTTGTCAATTGTATTATCAGTAATAATGTCGCAAATAATTACATTATCAAACATGAGCCTTATGAAAATAATATCGGTATTTGTATTCCTTACATCTATTCATGTGCTTAATATGCTTACTTATCTTTTCTCATCAAATCCTTTCTCCATAATAGGAACATTTAGGGTCATGACCCTAAATATTTTAAACGAAGTAGGTTTAGCGTTATTCTTAATTCTAATGTTTATAGTAGTAACAAATTCCCCATGCAGTATTATGCTTTCACTATTTACAATCACGCCATTAACCATAGCTGTCTATATTTCGCATGGAAGACTACCATATGATCTGCATGAAGCTGAACCGGAACTCGCATCTGGTTCTTTAATAGAATTTTCAGGGCCTATTTTAGGACTGTACTTGTATTCCCATCTTATCGAAAGGTATATCTTAACATCTCTGCCTATATTATTCATAATATATATGTTTAAAGTATTTCAAAACGTATTTGTAATGTCATTAGTATTTCATGTATTTACAATTGTACTCTACATAATATTTGCCGTGGTTAGCGTGATACTAGGAAGATCAAAAGTAAATCTTGCAGTCAAAACGCTCGCATTTTTATACTTTTTAGCTATAATTATATGGATAGGTGTTTACATAGTTGAAAGAATCATATAATGTCGTTAAGAATGACGAGCTCTCATCATTATATAATTATCTAAGTAATTTAAAAGCACCGCCTCCGACTATAGAGGAAGACTTAGTAAAGATTATAATTCGAAGAGAAAATTTACGAGAGGTTATAGAATATCTATCTAAGTGCGATGGAATCTTTCTGAGAACAATGATGGCTTCAGATGAGAGGAAAGTAGAGGGCTTCTTTAAGCTTTACTATGTTTTTGGCCTTGATAAACATCATAAAAACATAGTTATAGAGGTTCCCATATCTGAAGAGGACCCTGTTGTACCCTCGATAGTGGATATAGTTAAGGCTATAGATTGGTACGAAAGGGAAGCTCAAGATCTTATGGGTATAAAATTTTCCGAAAAAATTCCTCACAAATTTGTTCTACCTGATGATTGGCCTGAAAACGTACACCCGCTTAGAAAAGATTATACAATACAAGATTTATCTAAGTTGTATAAGCCAAGAGTCGTTGCCCATGCCAAGGAGGTTGAAGCAGAAGCAGTTGTTGTAGTACCAATAGGGCCTTATCATCCAGCTCTTCATGAACCAGAATACTTTGAACTATATGTTAGGGGAGAGAAAGTTGTGGACACGAGGTACGTTGGCTTCATGGTTCATAGAGGAATAGAAAAACTCGGCGAGTCTATGAAGTATGATCAAGTGCCTTTCTTAGCTGAGAGGATCTGCGGTATTTGTGGATTTGTTCACTCAACCTCATATTGTCAAGCAATAGAAAGAGCTCTTAAAATAAACGTGCCAGAACGAGCTGAGTACATAAGGTCAACTATATTAGAGATAGAAAGGATTCATAGTCATCTTTTATGGATTGGTGTAGCATTCCATCTCCTAGGCTATGATACCGGATTTATGCATGCTTGGAGGATAAGAGAGCAAGTAATGATTTTAGCAGAGCTTTTGACAGGAAGTAGAAAAACATACGGATTAAATATTGTTGGCGGTGTTAGGAGGGATATAGATGAAGATAAGGTTAAAAAATCTCTTGAGGTATTAGATAAGGTTGAAAAAGAGGTCAAGAACTTCATAGATATAGCTTTATCTGTACCACAAGTTAAAACAAGACTTAAGGGTACAGGGTATCTACCTAAACCAGATGCCATAGCATTATCATTGGTAGGCCCAACAACCAGGGGATCTGGTGTTCCCAGGGATGTCAGGAGAGATTACCCGTACGCGGCTTACAAATACTTGGATGTTGAACCTATAACAAGAAGCGAAGGAGATAACATGGCCCGCGCCGAAGTTCGTGTAGAAGAAGTTTTTCAAAGTATAGCTATTTTAAGGCAACTTCTAGACAAGATACCTAGAGGAAGTATAGCTATAGAATCATGGGAGGCAGAACCGTATAAGTTTGGTATTGGCGCAGTTGAAGCACCTCGAGGAGAAGTTATACATGTGATTATTACAGGCACATATTCTCCATATAGATGGAGAGTAAGAGCTCCAACATATCAGAATTTGTTAGCTATACCTATAATGCTCAGGGATGGTGATTTAGCAGATGCGCCTGTGACTATAGCTAGTATAGATCCTTGTTTCTCGTGTACAGATAGAGCAATAGTAATTAATATAAGGAGTAAAAAAGTTGAAGAGGTACCCTTAAGTTTCTTATCTACAAAAGGTCTTAAATTAACTAGGTGATTCCGATGGTAAAGTTCGTTAGGGTAATACCTTTAGCTACAAAGGTAGGTACAGTAACTATTAAGTATCCGTTTGAAAAACCGCTTGTAACGGAATCATTTAGAGGCGCTATAGAGGTAGATCCAAGCAAATGTACTGGTTGTGGTGCTTGCACAAGGATATGTCCTCCTAAAGCGTTATCGCTAATCGTAGAAGGTGGGTCGCTTATTCTAAGATACTTCGTTGGTAAATGCATATTTTGTGGCATGTGTGCAGATACTTGCCCTGAGAAAGCCATAAAAGTTACAAGGGAATTTGAGTTGGCATCTGAACATATATACGATCTCTATACAGATGTTGAGCATGAAATCATTACGTGTAAAAGATGCGGCACAAAATTCGTTTCAAAGAAACTTGTAGATAAAGTTAGATCTAAAGTTGGGGAACCTCTGGATGAATTAGCATACTTATGTCCAACCTGTAGAAGAATCGAGATGCTTTCAAAAACACTTATTTTCAGGTAGGTACCTTATGCAAGTCCAGCAAATACAACCAGACGAAAGTTTAGGCAGGGGAGCTCTTGAAAAAGCTTTACAAAGACTAAGAAAGAGTGTATGGGTTTTTCATCTAAACACAGGAAGTTGTAATGGTTGTGATATAGAGATATTAGATGTTCTAACACCTTGGTTTGATGTCGAAAGATTTGGGATAAAGCTCGTAGCAAGTCCAAGACATGCAGATGTAATTCTTCTCACAGGACCTATAACCATAAAGACTTTGCCTAGGCTTATTAAAGCATTAAGAGGTGTTCCAAGACCACGCCTTGTTTTGGCAATAGGTTCTTGCGCTGTAGGAGGAAATATATGGTTTGAATCTTATTCCACTATAGGTGGATTTCCAAGAATTATGGATACCCTTCACGAATTAGGTATTACAATAGATAAGATTGTGTTTATACCTGGGTGTCCAGCTAGACCAGAGGCCATAATATATGGGGTAGCAGTTCTTCTAGGTCTTGTTGAGCAGAAATCGCAGTATAAGAGAGTGAAAGCATGATTAAGATAGCAATATGTAAAGAGATCGAACAACCTCGGTTGCCTATGCCTCTAGCTAGACATATAGTAGCACCTTTAACTAAATGTGAAGAATTGCAGGATATAGATATAAACAGAATACCTAGCAACGTTATAGGAGGGATCAGAGAACGTGGATATGTTATCTTGGATAAGAACTTGGCAGCAGAGCTTCTAGGCTTAAAATTAGAAGATAATGAATATGTAAAGGTTTTTGTAGAGGATATTAAGTAGAATCCTTTTAGTTAAAAATAAGCTGGTGTAATTCATGCGCTTTGCATTCGTATGCAAAGGAAAGGGCGGTAAAAAAGGATCCATAGCTATCGTAGGAGCTGGTCCAGCTGGATTAGCGGCTACAGGTTACTTGGCATGTATGGGTTATGACGTAGATGTCTACGAAAAGCTACCTTATGCTGGAGGTCTAATGATGTTCGCGATTCCTAGCAATAGAATATATCCAGAAAATGTTATAGAGGGTATTGAGGATCTCAGAGATAGGCTATCGGTGAAGTTTTACTTGAAAACAAAGGTTTTTGCCAAGGGTCAGGCAAGACATGACGAAGGCGATGACTTTGTCGAAAAAACAACAGACCTCGAGGATATTGTTGGAAAATACGATGCTGTTTTAATTTCTACAGGTACGTGGGGTTCAAGGAAACTCGGAGTTGAAGGGGAGAATAGCAAGAATGTTCTAACAGCGTTAGAGTACCTATATCATTGGAGGTTACATGAAGAGAAACTTATTAACGAGAAACCTCCTTTAGGTAGGAAAGTAGCCGTAATTGGGGCAGGGTTATCAGCAGTAGATGCAGCAGAAAAAGCTTTTGAAGCTGGAGCAGAGGTATATATAGTCTATAGAAGAACAATTGCAGAAGCCCCCGCGGGGATCTATACTATTAATAGCCTTATAAGAAGAGGTGTAAGATTTATCGAGCTTGTTCAACCGACGAAAATAGTATCTGAGGGAGGATATGCTAAAGGTGTAGAGCTTATGAAGATGAAGCTCGGAGAACCAGATGAAACAGGTAGACCTAGACCAATACCTGTGCCAGGAACAGAGTTTGTTATAGAAGCAGATCTCATAATTCTTGCTGTAGGTGAAATACCTACACCGCCATTTGCAGATAAGTTTATGAATATAAGTGCCGATAGATCAAAGAGAATACCTGTCAATGACCGTTACCAAACAACTGTTGAAAAAATGTTTGCTGCAGGCGATGTTGTTACAGGACCTAGCTTTGTGGGTAAAGCGTTTGGTACAGGGCTTAGGGCCGCCAAGTTCCTAGATAACTACATGAGTTATTTTAGGCGGTGATATAGGTGAAGATATATGTCTAAGGAGTTAAACCCTGTATCCGTGCTCGGTATAGGTGTTAGAAGGTTCATACTATTCGATAAATGTATAGGTTGCTATACATGTGAAGAGGTATGCAAGTTCTTAAACAATGACCAAGCATTTATAAAACTATATGAAGTAGAAAGCGGTTTAAATAAGCCTATCTCATGTTTTCACTGCGCTAAAGCTCCATGCGTATTAGTGTGTCCAACGAATGCGCTTCTATTTGATAGAGATGGAGCTGTTATAACTAGGACTACCAGATGCATTGGATGTACTTCATGCATGGTAGCCTGTCCCTTCGGTATACCAGAACTCCTACCCGTAGGATATGTTATCAAATGTGATCTATGCTCAAAGCTTCGTGGAGAAGGTCTGGAGCCAGGATGTGTAGCTGTATGTCCTACAAATGCCATAACATGGGGAAGCCCAGAAGATATTGTCAGATTATCTAGAGAAAGAACCATCAGCAGGTTTATGGATGCTTTCAAAGTAGGAGAAAAATCTTAGCATACGGAGAAACTTAACACCAAACCATATTATAATCAATATTTTTATACAGTTCTCCCAAAGAATAAATCTAGGTGTGTATATGTCTGTTTCACAACAATATAGACTCGCCATAATATTCTTAGATACAGATAAACATGTAAGTCCATTCGAACCTCTTGCTGTTGCCGATCTATTTCCGGAGGTTTTCGTGCTAACATACAGCAATGTTGATGTTGAAGACGTTAAAAAAATTGTTCAAGACGCAATGTTTCCAAGAGGTCCGAAAGGCGTAAGGTTCACTAAGATTTTTGTTGGAGGTTCTGATGTAGCTAAGGTTGAAAAGATAGTTGAAGCCTTAAAGCAGACCATGTTTCCACCATTTGAAATGGCTGTCCTCGTTGATCCTCGAGGTAACAATACAACAGCTGCTGCGGCTGTTGCTAAGGTTCTCCAACTATCGCTTAAGCACGGTTTTGGAGATCTAAAGAACAAGAATGTAACAATTTTAGCTGGAACAGGTCCTGTAGGGTTTGCATGTGCGGTCTTAGCATCATTAGAAGGAGCTTACGTAACTATAACGTCACGAGTATTCGAAAGAGCGCAAGATTTTGCTCAACGAGTTAATAAAGAAGTTGGTGCTGAAAAAGCTAAAGGTGTAAAAGCGGCAACATCGGAGGAATTCGGCAAAGCTATAGAGGATGCAGACTACGTAATTGCTACAGGTGCCCCCGGAGTAAGACTTCTAGATCTTGCAACCTTGAAACAGTATGGTAAAAAGGTTAAAGTAGTTGCCGATGTTAACGCTGTACCGCCTACTGGTATAGAAGGGCTTGAACCCAGCGACGAGGATAAGGAGGTTGCTCCAGGGATTTATGGTGTTGGAGCTCTTAGAGTTGGAACACTAAAGAATACCATACTAATCGAATTATTTAAGAAGTTGGCTGAAACAAGGAAAGGAATTTTAGATTATAAAGCAGCATTCGATGTAGCGAAAACATTGATAGCCAAAGGCTAAGGATATAACGCGGGGTCATTCTTGAGCCAAAAAATAGAGAGCCTTATTGAAGACACATTTGCAGAAGCTTTCCCAATGTACGCTACAAGGATTATAGTAACAGCGGCTACTAGCCGATGGGCTTTAATAGCAGCTAGACTATCTACGGGTTTCGGAACATCTGTTATTGCTTGCCCTGGAGAATGCGGTATAGAAACCCTCTTATCACCTAGAATAACACCTGACTCTAGACCAGGTGTAGCAATCCAAATATACCATTCAGATCCCTCAAGCTTAAAGGCTGTAACAATAACTCGCGTAGGGCAATGCATTCTAACAGCTCCTACCACAGCCGCTTTTGATGGGTTACCTAAAGCTAAGAGGAAGATGAGTGTCGGCAGAGCGTTAGCTAAGTTCGGCGACGGTTTTGAGAAAGAGGATATATTCTACGATAGAAAGGTTTGGAGAATTCCTGTCATGGAGGGGGAATTTATAATAGAAGATAGCTTCGGAGTCACTAAAGCTGTAGCTGGAGGTAACATACTGATACTAGCTAAAGACCGCGAAGCAGGACTTAAAGCAGCTGAGAAGGCTATTAGAGCTATTAAGAGATATTGTAAAGGTGTTGTAACACCATTTCCAGGAGGTATTGTTAGATCTGGCTCAAAAGTTGGTTCGCTTAAGTATCCAAAACTACGGGCAACAACAAATCATCCCTACTGTCCCACACTTAAAGAAATTACCAAAGATACTAAATTACCTCAAAATGTTAACTCTGTGTACGAGATAGTCATCAACGGTCTCAAGAAAGATTATGTGCTCAAGGCTATGGGTGTAGCTATTTTAGCCGCTGCTTCAGTTCCAGGTATTGTAAAAATAGATGCCGGAAACTATGGAGGTAAACTAGGGCCGTACCACCTACGTTTAAAGGAAGCATTAGAGCTGGTCAAGGGACTTGGAATTAATATCTAGATCATATAGTTGGTAATGAAATATAGGTGTGATGATGTCATCTAGCGTTAAAGGAATTTCTGTCATGTTAAATACAGGTAGATCGTTAAGGCAAGGAATATCGATGGAGAGCGATGGTAAGTGGTCTGCCACTTACTATAATGATGTAGCGTTTATCGAACTAAACCCTGACGATGCTAAACTTTTAGGTAATCCTGAGAGAGTAAAGGTTACTACTAGTCAAAGTTCTATTGTATTGCCGGTTCGTATTAGTGATAGAACTCGAAGAGGCACAGCATTTATACCTATGGGACCTTGGGCCAACATGTTAGTGGACCCTGATACCGATGGTACTGGGATACCTTATTTTAAGGCTACTAGAGCTTACATTGAGCCTAGCATGGATTCCATAACAACACTTCAAGATATACTGAAGATACTTAATGCAAAAGTTTTTGAAACGCCTATGACAGATTTAGCAACGAAATTGGGCGAGAAGTATATTGTTGAAAACGTTACGTGCCCGTTCTGCGGCGATCTTTGTGATTTTCTTAAAATCGAGGTTGAGGGTACAAAGATAGTAAGGAACATAGGCGGTTGTGCTATATCTATAGCAAAGTTCCTAAATTATTACAAGCATAGAGTATTAAAGCCTTATGTTAGGGATGGAAGAAGATTAGTTGAGGTAAACCTAGAGAAAGCCATAGAAAAAGCCGCTGAAGTACTGGTTAACGCAAAATATCCGCTAATATATGGGCTCTCAAGTACATGTGTAGAAGCTATAGAGGTTGCAGTTGAGCTTGCTGAGATTCTTCATGGGGTAATAGATAATACCACCGTTGTCTGCCATGGGCCTACTACTTTAGCTGTACAAGAAGTAGGAACGGTAACAGCTACATTTGCACCTATGTTGCATCTTGCTGACTTAGTTGTGTTTTGGGGTTGTAATCCAAGAGAAGCACATATGAATCATATGTCAAGACTTGTAATGTCTAAAGGTAAGTTCGTGGAGGGACGTAGGGGTAGAAGAGTCATCGTGGTAGATGTTAGAAAAACGTTGACAACGGATACAGCTGATATGTATATACAAGTTGAGCCTGGGAGAGACTTAGAGGTTCTCACAGCCTTGAGGATGGCAATAAAGGAGTTAGAAATAGAAAGTCCTACTGTAGCTGGACTCCCTAGAGAGAAAATACTAGAGTTAGCTGAAATGATGAGGAGCGCTCGTTATGGTGTTATATTCTTTGGAATGGGATTAACGCAGAGCGAAGCAAGGTTTAGAGCTATAGAGGAGGCTATCAGGCTCGTTCAAGACCTTAATGAATGGACGAAATTCATTTTACTGCCTATGAGAGGGCACTACAATGTCAATGGAGCTAACCAAGCACTTCTGTGGAGCACGGGTTATCCCTATGCAGTTGATTTTTCAAGGGGATTTCCACGTATGTTCGTTGGTGTTACTACATCGCCTGATCTTCTAGCTAACGGAGATGTTGATGCTGCTTTAATTATAGCTAGTGATCCTGTTGCACATTTCCCGCGTAAAGCAGTTGAGTATTTAGCTAAGATACCTGTTATAGTTGTAGACCCTAAATGGTCTTTAACAACAGCTTTTGCTGATATAGTAATACCAGCTGGTTTAGTTGGTATTGAGTGTGAAGGAACTGCTTACAGAATGGATGGTGTACCTATATACATGAAGAAAGTCGTTGAACCGCCACCGGGGGTTTTTTGTGATAAGGAGGTTCTTGAGATGCTTTTGGTTAAAGTAAAGGAACTGAAGAAGGTGGGGGTATAATGCAGATAATCGTCAAGAATGGTATTGTGATTGACCCTATAAATAACGTCAAAGGAGAAGTTATGGATATAGCTGTTAAAGATGGAAGGATCGTTGATCCTAGCGAAATAGATGCAAGTAGAGCCGTAACTATAGATGCCAAGAATAAGCTTGTCATGGCTGGCGGTATAGATATACACAGCCATATAGCGGGATCGAAAGTAAACATAGGTAGGCTTATGAGGCCTGAAGACCATTACTTAACAAATAAGCCGCATTCGTTGCCATATAGAAGAGCTGAAACAGGGCTCACAGTACCAAATGTATACAAAATAGGCTACGGATATGCTAGGCTAGGATATACCTTTGTAGTTGAGCCTGCTACACCACCAATAAAAACTAGGCACACTCATCACGAGCTTAACGCTATACCCCTAATAGATAAAGCTGCGTACGTGCTCGTTGACTCTAACTGGATAACCTTAGACTTTATCAAAGAGGGGGATAAAGAATTCCTGGCTAGTTATCTTGCGTGGCTACTAATTGCTACCAAGACATATGCTTTAAAACTCGTTGATCCAGGATCAGATTACGTATGGCTTCTCAAAGGTGAAGGGATAGATGTAGACGACCAAATACCAGGTTACGGTTTAACCCCCGGAGATATCATAAGAAGTGTTGCTGAAGCATCGCAAATACTCGGTCTTCCACATAAAGTGCATATACACTGTAACAGACTTGGGTATCCTGGAAACTACGCAACGACGCTCAAGACTATGGGCTTAGCCGAAGCTGTGCCAAAGTTAGCACCAGGGTATGCTATGCATATAACTCATGTGCAGTTCACAGGCTACAAGGGGGATTCATGGGCAACTCTAGAAAGCGGTGGTGAGGATATAGCTAAGGAGTTGAATAGAAACCCCTACATATCGTTAGATCTAGGGCAAGTTATACCTGGAAGACCTGCAACGACTATGACAGCGGATGCGCCATTCGAGTTTGTGTTATATCACTTAGCAAGATGGAAATGGTCAAGCATAGATACAGAAGTTGATGCAGCAGCCGGTATTGTTCCTTATAAATACAAGAAGAAGAGCTATGTAAATACAATTCAGTGGGTAATAGGATTAGAAATTACACTACTAGCTAACGATCCTTGGAGAGTATTTATAACAACAGATCATCCCAATGCCGGCACATTCTACGATTATCCAAAGATATTTGCATGGCTTGTCAGTAAGAAAGCCAGGGAAGATATAATGAAGGAGATGAACCAGAGAGCTCTCAAGAAATCAGCTCTACCGGCTATAGATAAAGAATACACATTGTATGACCTAGCTGTAATGACTAGAGCTTCACCGGCAAAACTCTTAGGCCTTGAACAATTCAAAGGTAATCTAGGTATAGGCGCTGATGCAGATATTGCAATATACGATATCAATCCATTCGAATTAGATATATCTAAGAACTATGAAGCTCTTATTAAAGCGTTTAGCAGAGCCTCTACGGTCATAAAGGGTGGGGAGATAGTTGTTAAGGATGGCGAAGTTGTTAAAACTGTTTATGGAAAAATATTCTATGTTAAACCTGAGGTTCCTGAAGATCTCGAAAAGAACCTTACAAAAGCTCTTGAAGCCAAGTTCAAGGAGTACTATACCGTTACACTTGAGAACTTTGTAATAAAAACCCATGAAGTTAGGAACTTAGCGGAAATCCGTTTAAGGACATTGTTTAATCGGTGAATTGTGTATGAGCTTTACCTTAAGACTTAAGTCAACTCCTACAGTTCTTACAGATGTACGCTGTATATCGCCGGATAAATTTGCGGGTAAAAGATTAGAAGAAATTAGAAATCTAAAGGTGTTAGAAGGAGGTGTTGCAACAACTCTTGATACTTTATTTGATGTAGAAGGACCTTCTACAGCACCCCAAGATGCTAAAGCTATAGAGATTAATGTAGAGAACAGCCTAGATAAGCTATGTTATGTAGGTTACAAGATGAGCAATGGAAAAGTAGTTCTTAAAGGTGGTGTAGGGCACTTCGCTGGGTACAAAATGAAGGGAGGTGCTATAATGATTTACGGTAATGTTCGTAACTATCTCGGTGCAAAAATGGTTAACGGGACAATAGAGGTATACGGCAATGTTGGGCATAGAATTGGAGGAAAATTGCAAGGCGAAAAAGCTGGTAAGGGCATGAAAGGTGGTACAATACATGTACACGGTAATGCTGGTGCTGACGTAGGTTGGGGTGCAGGCGGAGGCACAATAATCATCGATGGAAATGCGGGGAATTTCATCGGTGCCGATATGGTTGGAGGAGTAATTATAGTTAAAGGCAACGTAGGTATCTATCCGGGTTCGCGAATGATAGGTGGAAGAATTGTTGTAGGAGGATCTACAAGAGCTATATTTCCAAGTTTCTACATAGATTCAGTAGTTCCATCGCTTAAAGTTAGAGGTATTACATTCCAGAAGCCTTTTGCGATATTTATAGGCGATGCTGTTGTTTTCGGTAAGGGAATGCTCCAAGTATCTTACGAAGATAATAAGCATATTTTAGACTACTACAAATACATTTTGGAGGAGGTATCTGCATGACTGTGCCCAAACCCATGAATAAACTAGCTGTGGACATAGCTGCGGACTCGATTAACAGGGAAAAAGAGCTTGGGATACAAAGTTTAAAGATAGGTGAAGCCACGGTTATCGACATGGGAGTTAAGGTTCGTGGAACCCTAGAAGCAGGGTTGGCGGTCTCACGTATATGCTTAGGCGGATTAGCCTCTATAGGTTTAGTTCCGTTCTATTTGGATCATATGGTTTTACCAGCTGTAACTATATCTACTGATTACCCTGTTGAATCTTGTATGGCTTCGCAACTTGCTGGTTGGAGAATTCAAGTAAAAGACTTCTTTGCAAATGGTAGCGGACCTGCGCGAGCTTTAGCTAGAAAACCCAAGAAACTCTTTGATTTATTAGGTTACTCCGAGGTATCTGATGAAGCTGTATTAGTTCTTGAAACAGATCGTTATCCAACAGACGAGGTGGTAACATATATTGCTAACGAGGCAAAGGTTCAACCAAAGAATTTATATCTTGTGCTTGTTTCTCCTGCTTCTATAGCGGGATCAGTACAGGTTAGTGCAAGAATTGTTGAAACAGGTATCTTTAAGCTGAATACCTTAGGTTTCGATATAAAGACTATCCGCTATGGATACGGTCTATGTCCAATAGCTTCGTTGCATCCTGATCCCTTGGTCATGGCTGGTAGAACTAACGATATGCTTCTCTATGGAGGGGTAACGTTTTATCTTGTAGATTACCCCGAAGACTTGAAACTAAAAGAATTTGCTGAAAAAACGCCTAGCATAGCCTCTAAAGATTACGGGAAATCATTTACAGAGCTTGTTAAAATATATGGCTGGGATTTCTTATACAAGGTAGATTCTTCAATATTTGCCCCAGCTATCGTTACAATAAACAACATTAGAACTGGCACAACGTACACGGCAGGTAAACTGAATCTAGACATACTAAGAAATGCTATAATTAAGTAAGTAAAACATGTAGACTTAATCCTACTATATCATTATCATTTTTTATTCTACACCAACCCTTATGATAACCAGTTACACAATTGATCACCAAGTGAAAACCCTTATGGTATTGGTGCAATTAAGTTGAATTTAGACGTCTTAGAAGGATACATCGAGGTTAGGGGGAAGTATCCCATACTTATTACGGCTCTTCATGGATTTGGATCAGACTACTATAGAATTGTCGTTAGAGCTTTAAAGAAGTACTTAACGATATTTGGATACATTAAAAAGCTAAACTCTTACAAAGAGTTAGAGAAATCCTTACGGTATACCTCTTCCGTGGACGTCTATACATGGGAAATAGCGTTCAAGGTAGCTTTAGCTGAAGATCTTTGGTGCGTTCTACCTACGCTTAGCAAAGTCGATTACATTGATGGTATTGACATACCAGATTATAATCTCAATAAAGGCTATACATCGATAACACCTTTTTGGAAAAGAATAGAGGAGATAGTAAAGAGCGAAAAAATAATGGTGTTAATAGATATCCACGGTATGAAGAATATAAGGAAATGGCCTGACATATGTATATCGACAAGAGGTCTAACAACAGTATCAAAAGAACTTGTAGATAGGATAGCGTCATTTTTTAGAGTTCAAGGGTTTAAGGTTGCTATAGACTACCCATTTATTGGTGGAGCGTTTATAGCAACCTTTGGTAAACCACCAGTAGTTGAAGCTATGGCTATAGAAATTAAAAGAAATTTAAGGTTTCATGGATCTAAGGTGCCTAAGCTTATGGGAGGCGCGATAAGGGTTGTTAAAGAGTACTTAATAAGAAAATAGGGGTTTCAGTATAATAGTGTTGCCGTAATAGGGTTCATGCATATAATATCCTTTCTGGCTTAGTATATATGTTTGCCCTACCTTCTCTCATATGAGCTATCAACGTTATCGAGAATCTATTGGATACCTCAATAGCGTTTAACGTTGGTGCACCACGAAAAACAGCTATAGGTATACAAACATTAGCTATTCCCTCTACAATGCTTGATGATGCCCTAGAAGACATAACTATAAATGTTTTGCCAAGATCTACCCCCTTCCTATAAGCACCTCCAATTACCTTGTAGAAAGCACAGAGCCTTGAAATATCTTCCACAAAGTCAATTATATCTCCGCTTAGCTTAGCTATAGCAGCTACATGAAAGCAACCTGTTCTCCTAAATAACCTAGCTTTATCCAGGATTTCCCTAAATACCTGAAAAACAGTATCTTTAGGTACTTTAACGTTCTCTTCCTTTAATTTACATTCGTTAAATGCTTTGGTAACGTTTTCAATATATATATCTGTTCCTTGAACTCTAATGTAGCGTTCATCTAGAATATTAAATTTATGTGCTAAGATGTAGCCAAGACCAAGTTCTAAAAGTCTATAAGGAGAAGTACTAAAAATGTTTACGAGCATTCCATCTATGTATATGCTAACCTTTACCTCAGTTGCTACTTCGTCTATGAAGTCAACTATATCTCCTTGTACTATGCTAATACGCTTAGCATTGACATTAGCTATAATTGATGACATACCTATACCTCCTGCTTATTATTCTTATTCAACGCACTATATCTAGCTATCTGCGGTACGTGTAGAACTTTCTATTATGTTTTAACGTTTAAACGCAATTGTTGTTTTCCTTATGTTGTCATATTTATTACGTAATATTGTTATTTAAGATTTTGCATACTTCTTTAGCTAGGTACTCTGGATCGCTAAGAATCTTCAATGTTTTTTCGACTCTTTCATCAAGTTTGCTGGGCAACATCTTTACTATATCTGTTGGAAGACCTGTATCAACTAGTACATAGACTTGCTTACCTTCGTTATGTGCAGTTAAAATTTCCTCAAGCGATCCTACACCACCTCCAATTGCTACCAAGGCGTCAGATGTATGAACAAGTATAGAGCTTCGGATAATGAATGTAGTCCCCGTCTTAATCACTACAGCTTTCTCAGGAAATTCTTGGTTTTCTTGTTCTAAGGGTGGAAGTATAACTAAATTGAACCCGTTCTCAAGAGCTTTATCCACGAATATTTTCATAAGTCCCTCGTATCCTCCTACAACGAAAACTATCTCCTCTACGGCTTTTTCACACGAATCCTTTAGTTTATCAATGAACTTCGATACTTTCTCTACAGTATCTGAAGAAGGTTTCCTAGAATATGCAGCAATACCAATGTAAACAATCATGTTATGTACCCAACTTTCGTATTATATACATAGAATAACACTTGTATTCTAAAAATAAGGTGTTACATGTATATTATTTCGAGCGGAGCTTTTCTATGTATAAAGTATGGTGCAATCGCTATGTAATCTATTGAGGCTACATTATTAACTATATAGATCATTATAGCTACATTGTTTTCGCCGTTTCTCATTACAGGTTCCGGTATGTAGAATTCCGTTTGAGGTCCTTCGTCAGCAAATCTACCTATGAAATGACCATTAAAGTATATTAGAGCTCTTATCCCGGAAGCTCTTAAGATTAGTTTTAATGGTGCGGAAACATCTTGGTTTAACTTTACATTAACTTTACCTCGAATCCACAAAATTTTTCCTGCTAATTCCCTCAATGTTGTTGGAATACGTATTTTCCTCCAAGTGCTATCATCAACACTTTCGCTGTAAAGTTTTTGTGCTAATCCTTCTGTATTTAACCTAACCATCCAATCTCCTTCAACAACTTTTTGATAAATCTTTAGTTTTGGGGATAAGGTAATTCCTCCCATAATCAGTAGAGCTATTTCGTTTACACCATCGTTGTAGAAATCGGTTAGATCCGTAGGTCCTTTGTATAGTCCAACGAATTTTTTATTCACAAACATCAATATTCCTCTATAGTAGTTGCCTGGTATTCTACCTAAATCCAGTATATATCTACCTAGTTTTTTGGTTATGGTAATTTCCTTCACGTAAATTCCAGGACTTGAGGGTACTGGAACTATCGTTGCATTTTCAACGAAGTTCAAATCCTTTAACTTATCCTCTACATCTACTGGATTATGTAGGAACATAGGTAAACTAAATTCTCTATTTACTGGAAGTTTATAGGGTATGTATTTCCACTCTATCAAAACTTTTTCATCTACTTTCCCTAGATATATATCGCCAACAACGCCATTAGGTATGTAAACTAAACCATCATTTGTATGACCTGTGCTTTCAACGATTATTGTAAGTTTGTTTACACCTTCTCTTAATGCGTTAAAGGCATCAACTTCTACGCTATGATAATCAGATGCTAAGAAGCGATTATTTAGTGTAACGCTAGCGTAATCGTTGAAATTACTTACATACATTACTTTATTTATAAGTTTCTCTAAATCCTCTTCATTAATCTTGAATTCTATTGTGTATATTGAATACCCGTTGAATACATTTCCTAAGAATTCTAGAGGGGTCTTAGGTTCAATCCTATTTAATTGTAGTGCTAGCGGATCTTCGAACACCCTCCAATTACATGCACCTTCTATATCTATTACGCGCTCTTCCGCTTTACAATACTCATTGTAAAACCTGTAAATAGGCCCTTTAATATTTTCTAACGATACCTCTCTACCATCTACTTTAATCGTAGCAATAGGTTTAGCTGAGATTAACGTTATGTTTCCGCAACTCTTAGCATCAACTTCCAGCTCAAGTTCAATACCATTGCCGAGCTCTATTGTTTTACCGACAAAGTATAAATTCGATATTAATATAAGAGAAGGCTTAACGTCATCTATAAGCCATGTCTTATTAGCTCTATCTCTTGATACAATGAGTAGGTATAGATTTGTTTTATTTGATTTAAGCACGACAAGCTTATCTTCTTCGCTATGTATATAGCTTAGATCAACCTTCGACTCGCTTAACCTATGAATGAGCACATCCTTAGAATATTCTACTTCGATGGGCGCAGCAGATTCTATAGCTGTTTCTCCAAGTTCTAAGGGATCACCATACACAATAAGTACAACGTTATCGCCATATCTTTCAAGGATTAAGGGCTCTGACGAGGTATATATTAATCTAAATGGAGTTTCCTCTATCGTATAGTTTACCAATACAATTTTTGCGTTTCGTGAAGGAACCCTTATAGTGCTTGTGTATGGATATATTTCGTTCTTATAAATAAGCTTAACATGCTTTGTATCTTCACCCACATTTCTAAGAATAGCAATTATCTGTTCTTTATCGTCAGCTCTTACAAATAAATCCACGTTTCCTACAACTTTAATAAGCCCATCGACAGGTTTAGTATTAACTACAAAATTATTGAAAGTTTTTATGAAATATGCAAACCTCTTTATGGTATAATATCTTGAGCTTAGTTCACCCCATTCTCTAATTGCTGCGTCATAATCGTAAGTTGTTGTTATGTATTTACCCGTATAGAAACCTAGGTTTGTTCCACCGTGGAACATATAGATGTTTATTCCGTTGATGCCGAAACCGAGTGATGTTTTAAGTAGAATTTCCGTCCACTGTGAAGGGAAACTACCTCTATTCGTTGGAAGTTTATCTCCAAATGTCGAGAACCATCCACCCTCAAGTTCCATAAACATCTTTGGTTTCAACCTTTGGATCTCCATATACCTTTTAATTTTTTCATCAAATTGCTTTGCTTCCCAAGGAGAAGGATAAGAATCGATGGTATTTATTATAGGATCTTCGTCTGACAATAAGTAGTTTTCATTAGTTACTATAGGTATATCATCAATATATTTTTTCGCAAGCTCATATAATTTCAAATGATATGGTATATCACCCCAATAATATTCGTTCTCTATCTGTAATAAAGCTACAGGTCCTCCTTTGGGAACCGTGAACTTAGCTATTAGAGGAAGTATTATGTTATACCACTTCTCTGTGTACTTAATATAATTTGCTTCTAACGACCTTAAGATAACGTTCTTAGTATAAAGCCAGTTAGGGTGCCCTCCACTATCCCATTCAGAGCAAATGTAAGGTCCAGGCCTTGCTATAAAGTACATGTTCAATGATTGAATTAGTTTAATGTAGTTCTCCAGATCTCTACTAAATGATGTTGAATCGTAGGGAGATCCAGGACTCTCATCACCAAAGAGTAGGAATTTTTCAAAGGGTTCGTGCCAATTCCAAGCAATATAGCTTGCAACACAGTTTAAACCAGCCCTCTTAGCCTTTAGTAATCTATCGTACCATAGAGCTTTCGGAACCCTGAAATAGTGGATTTCGCTACACATAAAGTAAATCTTCTTATCATGAATAGTAAAGATATCTGTCTTTGACTCCATATAAATACCACTCACATATGCTTAAACAACCATATTTAAGTGTTAACGCAACGAATATATGAGCATTTCTGATATTTATCCTTAACCAGAAAATTTTGTTGAACTATTTAGTTTAAGCACAGCAATTAATGTTTTGCGTAGTTTAGGAAGAGTAAAGATATTACTAATTCAATAGCTTCTTAATGCTTTGTATTTCTCGATTTCTAGTTTAAATTGTTTTACAAGTTCTCTAGAGATTTTTCCACTTCTACCACCAGTACATACAGCTCCTCTAACTCCCACAACATCAAATCCAAGTTTCATGCATAGTGATATATGTTCAATTCGTATGCTTCCAGCAATAGCTGCCAAAAGGCTTGCTTCATGGGCTTTTTCAGCGAATTTTCTCAGATATTCTAAGGAGAGAACATCAAAAGTTGTCCATCTACCCTTTCTGAGAGTATCGATCATAACGCCTTCCGCTTCAGTTTTTATAGCTACATCTACTATCTTTAAAGGTTCAATGCTTTGCGTATATAGATAATCCGCATAACCTACTAGCACAATTCTTAACTTAGGGAATACACTTACTGTATCAGCTATGTTCCTAGCTATTCTCGTAGCTACATCGAAGTCAATAACAGCCATACCAACCTTAATATAATCTACATTAAGTACTCCTCCAACAAACGCTATATAGTTTAATGCTTTATTTTCTTTATCTACATCACCTAACGCCATACTAACTTCCTTACTTCCTAAAGATCTAACAACATCTATGACCTCTTTAACAAGACTTAAATCAGGTAACCCTAAACTACCATTAGAAGGATCTTTAACGTCTATTATATCTGCTCCACCTTCAACTACATCCTTAACCTCATCTAAGCTTTTTACAGATATAAGTAATTTAATGCTATGCATAAACTTACCCTTTTAACCATTTAATTGGCTTTATGTAATCTTTTCCTTGGGCCTCATAGGTACCTACAGTTACTTGATAGTATACTTCGCTAGATCTCGAATCTATGACTTCCTCAAGTTTGCCTCTAACTATAATTTCATCGTCTGAATCTGCAAGGTCCACATATAATCCTTCATAGCTTACAACAGTAGATACTTTGTTTGCTGTAGTATCGCCTTCTATAACTCTAACATTATCTACCTTGTATACAGCTGGCATAAACATAGAATCGCTATTGTCTATAACCCTAGCCCTTATTGTTACAATATCTAAAGGTCTAAACTTCTTCTGCTCCCATTCTTCATTAACTTCAAATTCAAGTTTAACGGGATGTAGAGAAAACTGCTTACCTTTGTATAAAGCTCTATTCCATTTATATTTACTATATAAAAGCATAGCTTCTTTAAATGTTAAAGGATGTATTTTAATTATATCGTTTGCCCAATTTTCCAGTACTTCACCGCTAGGTCTTGTAAACTCAGATGAATCATCGTTGTATAATTTTAGAAGCGCCTCCTTAACCTTGTAAGCATTTTCTTTACCGTATACTATAATGTCTATATCCGAGATCAAAGGATTATGAATTCTAAGTAATATTGAGCCTGTAATCCCAAAGAGATTAACCTCAACACCTGATTCATGAGACAGTTTCTCTACAATCTCCCTAGCCATAGCCTCAAGGGAGTCTAAGGGATTTTCGGTAATCTCTTTCAATCTTTCCTCAGGTCTGTAATGCTTATTAATCATCTCTTTTGGTACCTCAATAAGTTCAACGGATCTATACTCATCGAAAGCTATATAATGTGGGTAATTCTTTTTAAGGAATTCCATTGTGTTCTTAACCCCTATAGCGCTATAGAAAGGGAGTATGCGTCCATACATAACGCCGTTTCTAGACCATTTAGTTCTTATCGATGACTCCATCTTAGGTACATACTTGAGATATGCTATAATTCTATTTCTTGGATGAATATTGCCTATAACGCAGAATAGAAGTCCTTCTGTAGATTCTATGAAGTCTCTATCTCTAAACTTTCTCATAAACTAAGACACCTTCATCTGTCCTTAATACCCATCTTAAAGTTTAAAATATTTTTGATCTTTACATTAATTTAAGGGAGCTTATTAACAAGGCGTTATGTTTATGGAGGTAGGTATAATTACCAGAAACCCTAATAGTTGGAGTTCTTCGCAGTTGATAAAAGCTTTCCAATCCTTAGGATGTAATATAGTTCCATTCAAGTTTAGCGATATTGTATCATTTATAGGTTCGAAAAGAATACAGCTATTCGTAAAAGATGTAGAGCTTGTTGATAGATTCTCGGCCATAGTCGTTAGGCCTTTTGGACGTGTTAGTTTAGATCAAGCAATCTTTAGAATAGATCTTCTCTATGCGCTACAGGATCATGGTGTGCTTGTAATTAATAGTCCATCTGCTATAGAGAAATGTGTGGATAAATTTAGATCTTTGTACATCTTGAAGCTACATGGTTTACCAGTACCAGAGACAATTGTTTCCGAGAGACCTTCTCAGGCTTTGAAGTTAATAGATAGATTGAGAATAGAAGATGTCGTTATTAAACCTATGTTTGGCTCAAGAGGTCACGGGAGCACCCGGGTACGTGTTAGGGACAGGGATATATTGTGGGAGGTAATTAGATCTATGACCTTCGTGCGAAGAACGGTCTATGCTCAGAAATTTATTCCACATAAAGGAGTTGATATAAGGGTTTTCGTCCTAGGTGATAGGGTTTTAGCCTCTATGTATAGAATCGCACCGGAAGGTGGTTGGAAGACTAATGTAGCTAGAGGAGGTAAGCCTATTGCAATAGATAAGCTAGATCCGCTAGTTGAGGATATAGCTATTAAGGCGGCTAAAACCCTTGAATGCGATGTAGCTGGAGTAGATATAGCTTCTACAGCACAAGGACTTTACGTTTTTGAGGTTAACAGTCAACCTGGTTGGAGAGGTTTACAGGAAGCCCACCCGGAAATTAATATAGCTAAAGAAATAGCTAGATATATAATTGATAAAGTTAAGAAGTAGAACCTTATGTTGAAGTACCTTGGTCAAGATAAAGATAAGAATACTACGTAAAAAATTTAACTACTGGTATCCAGGAACAGACGTTGTTAAAGAGATTATCGATAATTACGGTAAACACATAGAGAACGGCGATATTATCGTTATTGCAGAAAAAGCACTATCAACAGCGTTAGGCAATATATATGATGAAGGTCTTATCCAAGCAGATATGCTTACGAAGATTTTCACCTTCATTATCGTGAGAATACTGTGGTTAAATCTTTTGAAGTTTGTATTTAGAAACCGTGAGACAATTCAAATTCTTAGTAGTGTACAGCTTAACATTATTTCAGCCCATAAAAAGCTATCTCTACGATATGGAGGTATAAAACATTTCCTGAAACCGGTTTCTGAAGCAGGTATAGATACAACAAATCTTCCCTACAAGTACGTATCCCTCCCCCTAAGAGATCCAGCAATATTAAACAGTATTAGGGCGGAAATTTTTCGAAAACTAGGTAAGTATGTTAATATACTTATTATAGATACCGATAAGTCATTCAAACCTAGGTTCCTAAAAAGGGTAGTTTTTGCCACGAGGCCTTCATTAATCAAAGGTGTTATAGACTTAGGCGCATACATATACTTTACTGGGAGAATCCTTAGAAAATGTTTCATCCCATACCCAACCCCGGTTGCATACAACGGCGTAAACATCGGCCTTCCTTTAATACTTCGAATAGCTAAGATATGTGAAAAAGGTATGGGCAGCGGTCTCGGTCGTAATATTATGGAAATGCTCAAGAAGATTGGGAAGGAAGGTTTGGAGGATATAATGTGGCTCGATATGGCTAAAGTTCATCATTATCCAGTTCTATTAGTTAAATTAATAGTTATCAGAGGAAATTAATGAACTAGATTTAATGTCGTAGGGAAGTGTTTTTATAGCCCCAGGATTTGAGTTTAGTACTCTTTCTATAGCTTCATTGTAAGTTTTAGCGATACCGTAGGCAAGCCCTTCTAAACAAAGTTTATCGTAATTAATGATGTGCTTCATACTGTTAACCTTTTTAACTATGTAAGCATATCCAGAAACCTCTTTACCGAGGTATGTATTTTGCGGTTTTTCTCTACCTAAAATAATTCTACCCAAACCTGGGTATAGCTCAATTATACCGATGCCTGAAGTTGTAAATCTTGGATTAACTTCAACAACATACATACCGCTATCATTCCAAACGACATCTAACCCTATGTACCCCTTTAATTCGCTTAAGCACATCATTTTATTAATTACATCTAATGTCCAATAAACATGGCGGGTAGATCTAAGCGGGAGAATATTTCCATAAAATCTTACTTTATTATCATCAATAGATATGAGCTGAAGATTTAACGACGTAAGCCTAGGTACTCCATCATGAAATATTGCAGAGATGCTTCCATGAAATCCGGGAATATACTCTTGTATAACTGCACGTCTTGTTGGATCACACTTAATAGCCATATCTACATACTTTTTGCACTTATTTAAATCATTGATTATGTATACGCATTCTGAACCAGCCATCATAGAAGGTTTTACAACAACTGGAGGGTCTAATTCGCGAATCTTGCACTCGTTGCTATTGCTACAAATTAATGTCCTAGGCACATCTATACCGCATTTCCTTAAAATGACTAACGAGTCATATTTATTAGATAAACTTTTAACGATGTTAAAAGAAGGACCTAGGAACTTGTTCTTAACAATTTCAGCTATAGCTACAAGGTGTGTGGGAGGTGCTATGGCTACAACAAAGTCTACTAAATCCTTTAATAATTCTACTTCGTCTAAGTATTTGTCTTCATCAATTACTACAATATCAACATTTGCAAATATTTTCTTTATTGTATTCGCTAAATACCTAGAGACTGTTACCATGATATTGGTGCTTGAAGCTCTAAATGTTTTGATTAAAGAGATAACCATTCCGCAAGCTTCAGCTAAAAGATTATGTTCGCTGATATAAGGGTTAAAAGTAGAAACAAAATATTCCGTGATAAGTATTGAGGGCATACCCATAACCGTAGCTATTTTTGATAGTTTTTGTGTAAGTATTGAACTAATGTAAATCTGGCATATCTCTATTTCATTAGAGTACCTTATTTTAACTTAATATAAATTTATTACGTAGTACCTTTCTACTAGTTCTGGGGTAATCGATGAAGGTTTTACATGAGTTTGTTCCTACGAGAAAGTTTATACAAATGGCTGAAGAGACAAAGGATTTGGTTGACGGATGGAATATAACTGATAGTGCGGCGGGAATCCCTGCACCAAGTGGTACAGCTGTTGGTTGTGTTCTAAAGGTTAAATACCCAGACAAGATAGTCGTACCAATATTTATACTTAATTATAAAGGGCCTGTAGAAGTAGGTGCACTAGCTCTTGCCGCAGATGCCGTAGGTCTTGACGGTCTTATATTAACATTCGGTGATGAACCTAAATATGGAGATCCGCTAGCCCCTAAGTATTGGAAAAGATCAGAGGATGCTAGAGACTTTCTAAGAAAAGAAGTTAAATTAAGACGCGTAAAATTAGGATGTCTTCTATCACCAAAGCCTGTAAGAGATAGATATAAGAAAGAGTTTGGTATTGAGGATATGGTTAATAGGGTTAAGACAGGTTGGGATTTTGGATTCTTTATGAGGCTTGATGAGCAAACACTACCTGTACTAGAAGCTCTATCCGTCGAGATGAAAAAACTTAACATACCATTGTATACATACTTCCTTATCAAAACACCTCGTAATGCCGAAATTCTTGCTAGAATAGGTTGGAATCCAACAACATCAATAGAAAATGCTACAACTTTTGCTGAAAAACTTGTGGGCATAGTGGACGGTTTAATTGCTACATGTGCTGGCGATTACGAAGGAGATAAAGAGCTATTGAAACTGCTTACTAAGTTTAGAACATAAGCATAGAATTTCGAAACCTACTTCTTTTTTATTCAACTGTATAATTATATTGACTATGAGTTTAAAGCGAAAAGACATTCTATGTAGGTTAAAATTATAAATATCCTAGAGGCATAATCAAGTTATATGATTGCTAAGAATGTAATTTGTTTGACTATTAGTTACCCTATAATGGAGGTAATTTGCAGAATGAATTCATTTTACCTCTATATTGATTAAGTTGAAACACCTGTTTTTTGTATGTATGTGTTTATTTCTTCTGTTGTTAGTTTTTTGAATGTTTTTGTTTGTGTGTCTGTGTATCCTATTTCTGTTTTTTCTGTTGTTATTGGTTCTGCTAGTGCTGCTCTTAGTGCTCTTAGTCCTAGTGTTATTAGTTCTTCTGTTGTTAGTTTTGTGTTGTAGTGTTTTTCTATGTAGTTTAGTGCTGTTTGTTCTCCTATTCCTGCTACTGTTGCGTAGTATTTGAAGTATAGTCCGCTTGGTTCTGTTTTTATTAGTTCTATTTGGTTGTTTTTGTTTATTCCTCCTATTATTATTGATACTCCAAATGGTCTTACTCCTCCTTGTTGTGTATATAATTGTTTTATATCGCATATTGTTCTCGCTAATAACTCTATATCTATTTGTTCATCAAATGTTAACCTATGCCTAATAGCTATAAGCCTAGCATAATCAATTAAAACCCTACCATCAGGCCCAAGACCAGAGAAAGTAGCACCAACATGACTATCAACAACAAAAATCTTCTCAAGACTAAAAACATCATGAAGAGGAGCAACCCTCCTCTTCTCAGCAATAAGAACAACACCAAAATCAGATTTAATACCAAGAGAAGTCCAACCACGCCTAACAGCTTCAGCAGCATACTCAACCTGATACAACTTACCATCAGGAGAAAAAATAGTTAAAGCCCTATCATAACCCATAGCAGCAGGCATAAACGACATAACCTAAACACCTCAAGTTTTTCTATTTAACCTAGCTTTTGTAACACGTTAAAAAGCTGTAATGTGGTAAAAAAATTTAAATCAGTTGCAAATCATTATCGTGGTTAATGTTTTGATTATGGTTAAACTATTTGAGGGCTCGTAGGTGTTGGTATGATTATTGTTAATCTTTATATAATCGATGCATATACCTTAGCGCTAACTACTATGATAGTGATTTAGAATTATTGTTTAATTAATCTTAATGTGACTATAAAATATTGACTCTGGAGATCACCTGCATTTTAAGTACCGGCGTAAAATTACCTACATTGGTATTATGTAATTAGATAATTATACGTCAGCTTTTTATGATTTTTGACATCTAGCAACTTAGTGGATTCATTGAAAGTTACCGAGGTTAGCGAGAACTTAACATTTCAAGCTAAACTTTATGAATCCGCAAACTACACCTTCATGATCCAAAGATACTATGTTAGTTTAACCCAGGTATTCCAGAGAATGTATTGAAATAATTGATTAGATGGTTTGAAGTTTCTTCAAGCCATACAGTAAAATAATAACCGATGTAAGTATGACTCGCGAAAACAAGTCTGCAAAGCTCTATTCGTTTCACTAAGCAAAATTAATGATGGGTTCTTTGTTAAGGTGAAAATTCGGTTTGTATACTATTTGTAGTTCTGTATCGAGCTTTTATACATACTTTCAAGAAGTCTTATGATAAATTTATATTCTTGTATTTTGTTATCCGAAGCGGGAGTATCATGTCCACAGTACTTGTAGTCTACTACTCTGTTACAGGCAATACTAAAAAACTTGTTGAAGGTTTTGTTGAAGGTATAAAAAAGATTGAAGGAGTGGAGGTTGTTATTAAAAAAGTTGATGAAGCAAAAGTAGAGGATCTGTTAAAGGCAAATGCCATCGTATTTGCAAGCCCTTCTTACTTCAGGCTACCTGCATGGCCTTTAAAGAAGTTTATCGACGAATCCATAGCTGTCTACGAAATGCTTGAAGGTAAGATAGGAGGAGCACTATGTACAGCAGGATCTGAAATAGGAGCTATTAAATGCATCCAAGCCTTAAAAGATGTTATTGAAGAACATGGTATGGAGTTCGTAGGAGAAGGTGTATGGTGCATTGAAGCCCCTGATGAAAAAGCATTAGAAAAAGCTGCTACCTATGGTGAAGAAATAGCTAATATCGTTGTCAAGAAAACAAAGCAATAAGGTCGTTCTTAATTATTATAATTGCATAAATAAATAACGAACTTTTTACTACTTAATTTTTACTACTTAAGATATACAAATACAACTATTTTATAAGAATTCAACTATTTAGAGATATATGTTCTACTAGCTATTATACCATTCTTTAAAACACTCTTTATACCCTAAGATATCCAGATGTAGGATACTGAAACCCTATAGATATTTAATTCCTCCTTAAATCTATGACCGTAGTAGCATAGCTATCTAAGAAAATAATCAATACAGTTAGAATTAGGGTCCGAACATAAATTGTGCATAGAAACACAAGTTTAAATATTCTCTGATAGTTTTTCAATGTAGAATATATCATTGTCTATTACCATCAAAGCCGAAATAGCAATTCATATTTAGTTCATGTATACTGCAATGAATCAATAACATAGTTGCTAAAGATATTGAAATAGTAGCTATACTTTAAACTTATGGTTGTTATAAGTATTTTGGAACTCTTCAACTAATTTATTTCCTTTACCTAGAAATTCTGCCCTCCTAAATATATATAAATCGTTATTTACATAAAGTACAAGACCAACAAAAGGATCAAGCTTTTTAAGAACCCATGGATAAAGGTTTATAGGTACTACTATATACAGGTAATCAGTAATATCTAATCTCTTTGATATTTGTTTAAGAAGCTTTGATGTAGGTCTCGATTTTACCTCATAAACATACGCTAAAGGTCTATCTTCCTGAGGTTCAAGAACAAGTACATCTATCTCTAACCCATTCAGCCGGACATGACTATGAACTTCAAAACCTATACTGCTAAGTTTATCAACAAGTTTTTGAACTATTACATCCTCGTTTATTCTACTCCTCACCGTAAAGCCTATGTAGGTAATAGAACAACTAGAATATATAACACGGAGTTAGCTCAAGATAGAACCTAATCAAAGATTAAAGTACAAATTTAAAAGTATGCTTATAGTAATACCTACAACTAACAATAGCATTAAATGAAATACGGTATTATCATTCTTTTCCACGTATTTCACATACCAAAAGCCTAATATACTATCTATAGTGTTAGAAAAGCTTGGGGCCAGTCTGCTAGTATAATATTAGTGAGTAAATAAGTATCATAACCAATAACAAGCCGATCACCCTCAAGGGTGATAAAGCCCTTGGGGGATGGTTGGTTTGTTATTGGTTATGATACTTATTTACTCACTAATATTATACTAGTGGGGCTAAGCCTATGTTTTCTGCCTTATTATTCTTAACAATTCTCTAAATAAGTGACCTTTGTGTAATCCGAGGATATGTATAGTATTTGTCAAGTAAAATATAAAACAGTATAGAAAGCAAATTGTAATTAAGCAAATATCATATGTTGTGCTAGATGTTTAAAATTTTCTTGAATACTTGTATTATTGATTATATACTTTTATGGTATTGGGATTTTCAGCCTGGTCTAGGTACATCACTGCTCAGCCCGGATACCTTTTCATCAATTAAATATATCTAGGGTGGATTAATGTTTATAAGTATATGAATTTTCACGTGCATTTTAAATAAATTACGGACATACGATTCAAATATTGGGGTACTTTTACTGGGTTGATAATTTAAGTGAGGTAAATTTATGTCTTGAATTGATAATAATATGTATTTTGGTGCAAATGGTTATCTAGGAGAATATGTTTTCCCAATTTATGTTTTCGATTCCATCTAATATGTATAATAATTAACAGGAACCTATAAATTTTCGGTATTAACGGTTAGAAGGTTAGAAGATTGTGTGTAGTGATGAAATGTCGCCTACGCTGAGAGTTGATGAAATGAACCTCCTCTGATAATTTTTAGATTATTATTTTAAAGCAGAACTATTCGTTAATGGAAGATAATTTAAGACATTATGAATAAACATAATGTGCTGAGAAATTTATATTCCAAAGGTCATGTACGTCAAATTTGTTGATTCAATTAACAATTATAGCTTTTGTAGCTTAAGAAGATTAGAACTTTAATTGAATTATACCATAAATCTATGAGTAACACTTCATTGATATGCTGAATAATGAGATATCGATTTTATCAAGGGGATTTTAAACTTGGATTCGCGAGATCTCTTAATGAAATGTTGTAATATAATTGATTGAATTATAATTTCAGCAATATGATTAATTTACAATGCTTTAAAAGAGATTTAAATGTTGTTGTAGGGGTTGATTATTATTAAACATACTTAGCTAATTTCGAATACGATTTTAAGCATAGATCAATTATTTTGATATCTATTTTATGATTTCATAATGCTAGAATTGATAAATAATAACATTTGATCTTTGAAGTACTAGCATTATGTATAGTTATGCTACGGTGTGAAAATTTTATAATTTTAAGGTCAATACGTATTGCTCTACTTACCGATAATATGTTTCAGTAAATATTGAAAAATGAATTATGTTAATAATTGAGGTGATTAACAGTATTATTAGATGTAATAGTTCTTCAACTCAAGGTGAGGTCTCTTATGTTAGTAAAATCAATTAAAGTTCCTTGGATAAGTTTATGGGGATTCGTATTTAAGAGATTAAGGTAATGTGTTATCTAAAAGTCGATTAATTAAATTTTATTATCTTGATTTAATGCAATTAACTCAATGCTAATTTAAGTTTAATTGTTTTGAGGAAGTTGTGGTTAGAGGTTAATACATAGATAATTTGTTTTGTATTGAAAATAATTTATATATTTATTCTTTCCTGTTTCTACTTAATGTATCGGGGGTTTAGTTATGGGAATTGTTATTGTATTAGCTTTTGATCTTGGTGCTAGTAGTGGTAGAGCATTGGTAGGTAAAATTGATGTGGACGCCAAGAAGTTAGAGGTTGAGGAAGTATATAGGTTTCCTAACGGACCCATTAGAATAGGTAAGCACTTGTATTGGGATGTCCCGAAGCTATGGAATGAGGTTAAAGAGGGTATTAGACTCTCTTACAAGAGGTACAGGGATCAAATAGCTTCTATAGGTGTCGATACTTGGGGAGTAGATTTTGCACTTCTCGATAGTAATGGTGAGCTTGTTGGTTTACCTTATTGTTATAGAGATCCAAGACGTAAAGAAGCGTATGAAGAGATCTTCAAGGTTATACCTCCCGAAAAAATTTACATGAGAACAGGCATCCAGTTTATGCCTATAAACCCATTATATCAACTCTATGCCATGGTTAAAGACAGATCATCGCTACTTCAAGCAGCAAGAACATTTCTTATGATGCCAGATCTCTTCAACTACTGGCTCACTGGTTTAATAGGATGCGAATATACCGATGCTTCTACAACACAATTCTTAGACGCATATACTAAGAAATGGGCTTTCGATCTTCTAGAAGAAATAGGTTTCCTGACGAATATATTCCCAGAAATAATAGAGGCTGGAACTAAGTTAGGGCCAATATCTAGCGAATTAGCTGAAGAACTTGGTATAGCTAGGACAATTGACGTAATAGCCCCAGCCACACATGATACTGGTTCAGCTGTTGCAGCAACCCCCATAGATGAAGATTCCACCTACATTAGCTGCGGTACATGGTCTTTAGTTGGTGTTGAACTTGATAAACCTTTAATAAATAAGAAGGCTATGGAATATAACTTTACGAACGAGGGAGGAGCATTCAATACTATTAGGTTCTTAAAGAATGTCCAGGGTATGTGGTTTATTGAGCAAATAAGAGCCTCGCTAGCTAAAAGAGGCATGAACTATTCATATCAAGAGCTAACAGATATGGCGGCTAAAGCTCAAGGGTTCAAAAGCTTCATAGACCCTGATAATCCGAGGTTCTTAGCACCTCTGGATATGATCGACGAAATCATGAAATACCTTGAAGATACAGGTCAAGAGAAGCCCAGCAATATCGGGGAGTTAGTTAGGTTAGTTTTAGAGAGTTTAGCTATGAAGTATAAATATGTTATTGAGAGGATAGAGGATCTTACTGGGAAAAAAACAAGGAAAATTAACATAGTTGGTGGAGGATCTAGGAATTGGCTACACAACCAGCTTACAGCAGATTTCAATAACAGAATTGTTACCGCAGGACCCGAGGAGGCAACCTCGGTAGGTAACATCCTTATTCAGCTAGCTGGTTTAGGCTATGTCAGATCATTAAAAGATGTTAGAGAATACGTAAGAAACTCGTTCCAAATCAGAGTATTTGAACCAAACCATACAGAAAAACATGAGGACGCTTACGCCAAGTTCCTAGACTTACTAGAGAAACAATATTCAAGGCTTAGGTGAGTATATGAGTTTAGACGAATTGAAGAGAACCTTTGCAACTCAAATTTGCGAAGCCCTACATTTAATATATTTAAAAGGTTTAATAACACCTTTAACAGGAAACATAAGTATTAAAGTTGGAGATACAATACTTATAACACCATCTTCTTTCTTTCCGATGATCAGATTAAAGTATGAGTTAAAACTTGAGGACATAGTTGAAGTAGATTTATCGGGGAAGGTACTGAAAGGAGGTACCTACTACTGAGCTACCAATGCACATAGATATCTATAAATCGTGTGAGAAATGTAGCGCTATAGTACATATACACGGTATCTACGTTACATTACTCACTTTTTAAACGAAAGCGATCTTTTCCTTGATACAGAGCTAAAGTATGTTCTTAAACCAAGGATATGCTCCGTAGAAGAGTATACACCTAAAACACATGAGCTTGCAAAAGCTGTAGCGAATAAGGTTAAGGATAGATGTGGAATAGTATATCTAAAGAGGTATGGGGTAGTAGCAGTTTCAGATAACCTAGGTATGGCTCTAGAGCTTGCTGAATTAGCTGAGGTTATAGCCGCTAGAAATAATTTTTTCGCGGGTACCGCAAACCTGCTAAAGGTTATAGTCTAGTACGATTTAAGGTGCTTAAAAGTTGATTTACTATTTACTTTTGTCTTGTTTGGCAATCCTTTATGAAGGTTTATAATATAATTCTACATTTTTAAAGCTGGCAGGCACCCCCTCTAGGTGATTTCATGGAGAAAATTAGAATAGGGTTCACCCCTCTTCATAGATATCCCTTCGATGAATCGTGGGCTCAAGAGCTTAAAGCTAGGTTTATAAAAGTTATCGAGGAAAAATTTAGAAATCATCTAGAATTAATCTATCCAACAGAAAAACTCACGAAAATGGGCTTAGTTACAGATGACGACGATGCTGAAGTAGCTATAAAGTTATTTAAAGAGAAAGGCATTGAAGGTCTTGTTCTAATAACGCTTACGTTCGGTGATGAGCTTGCTGGAGCTAGAGTAGCAGAAGAGTTTAAGGGTTACCCCATAGCTGTATTTACTACAAAAGAACCTCAGCCACTTCCAGGAGGCTTTAGAAGATCAGACTCTTTCTGCGGCACATTATCGCTTACATCGGCTCTCTATAGGAGGAAGATACCGTTCCTATTCGGGGGCATAGTCTTCCCCGAAGATGAGGCATTTGCTAAGGAGTTCGAAACCTTCTTACGTGTAGTATCAATATACAGATCATTTATTGGTACTAGGGTAGGACTTATTGGTCCTAGACCAGAGAGATTTGAAACTGTAACATTTACTGAAGCTAAGATGGCTGAAAAGTTTAAGCAGAGGGTTGTTCACTTAACGTTGCTTGAAGTCGTAGAAGAAGCTCGTAAGCTGTCAGATAATGATCCCGAGGTTACGAGAATAACTAGTGAAATAGAAAGTAGCATGAATGTTTCTCAAGTTCCTAGAGATATAATACTTAAAATGGCAAAGCTTGAAGCAGTACTACGAAGAATTGTTAAAGAGAAGAGATTATCAGGGCTAGGTTTCAGATGCTGGACTGAGATTCAGAGGTACTACGGTTTGTCGCCATGTAATGTTCTTGGGAGGTTAACGCAAAATGGTGTAATGTCTGCATGTGAAGTTGATATATACGGAGTTCTTACAATGATTATTCAGTATGCTGCCTCATTAGGGACCTCGCCTCCATTCTTCATTGATTGGACCATTAAGCACCCCACAAAGCCAAACGTGTTCCTAGCTTGGCACTGCGGGAATGCACCACCAGCGCTATTTTGTGCACCAGGCAACCTTCTATATCATAGTATAATGTATAGAGATGTAGGTGTTGAAAGAGCTTATGGAACTCTCGAAGGTAGGCTTAAACCAGATACTGTAACAATAGCCAGACTCGTCGAATACGACGGTGAATTTAAACTGTTTGTAACCAAAGGCAGGTCCATTGAAGAAGAAGCAAACTTTAGAGGTAGTTGGGTATGGGTTGAAGTACCTGATCTAGAAAAAGTCTATAGAACGCTAATAGAAGAAGGGTTTATACACCATGCTAGCATGATCTACGGCGACTACGTAGAATCAATAGTTAAAGCTGCAAAAATACTAGGCATAAAAACAGTTATTGTATAAGTTTAATAACTTAGAAAGTTGCTATTTAAGTATTTTTAATCTATTACTAGCTCATCTACACCATTTTATTAAAACTTTAATATACTTATGTAGAGAATTAATAAGTTTTATATCAGATATTATAGGTGCTTGTAATCGGGGTATGAATCTGTCAGTAAGGTCTCAGCTTCGTCATCTTCTATGGTCTTTGTGCATCTATTAGTTAACGTAGGTGTTAACCTTGTATTAGCATTCTTAGTAACAATCTACATAGACATTATTATAGGGCCTTACCACGGATTTATAGTAACAATATTCTCTCCACCACTATCAATAGTGGTACCAGCATTCGTTACAACCTTAGGTTCGCTATTTCTGCTAAGAGAGGTGTAGCAATAATAGGTTATTTGCGTTTATGTACTCGAGTATGTTAGCTAGCCTCGCGGGTATGAATATATGTAGGGCCGGTTGCATCAAGTTATGTAAATATAGCTATAAGTCAAGAGTTTCTAGCTATAGCCTCTTGTGCTTTAGCAGGTGGTGAAGGAAATGCCATCAATGTCCTTCTAGGGACCTTCTTAGTATCTATAGTAAGATTAGGGATGATATTTCTAGGGATTTCAGCTTACTGGCAAGACATTACAGCGGTGATTCTGCTGGTTCTTGCAGTAGTAGTTGACTTAACCGGATTGCCACTGGTAGAACTTAGAGAACGATATAAGCAATTTATAAGTTTTTACTCCACGTTGTTATATACTAATAAAATAATCTAATATTCAACGCATTAAAATAGGTATATGCAATTTTATTAATTATATCATCCGTTAATTCTTGAGAAATTCCGCAAGATTTGGTTAAATTCATAATAATCATCTTATGTTCCTGTCCTAGATAGCGAAGCCTGCTTCGGTGCCCCTCTCACAGAGAATGTTTTGGGTACTAAGGATTTGTGTTAGGTATGAGGATATGCTCTACATATTGTTACAATTATTTTATGTAACAAACCGCTTCGGCGTCACATTATCATTATATGATAAAAATAAACTAAAGAGCATAGTAGTGCAATTTCAGCTATATCTAAGAAAATGATTTTAATAAATAACATTATTTATACCAAGCAATATACTGTTACTATGCCCAAAGATTTAGGTCAATTCTAAAATTGAATTAATGAGCCCCTTTAATTGGCAACATAATAAGTTAATCCTGTGCCCTGGTCTCTATGAATTAATAATAAAAAATATGTAAACATAATGTGATAAAAGTCTTCTTGATCTTGTCCATAGCATTAAACAAATACATGTAGGTTTTAGATATTATTTAGATGAGGTGAATACATCCCTACTTTACTCATCTAGAGCCACATTTTTGTGGGCCCAGTTGTAAAACTCGTATAATAAATTTTAAAGAAGGCTGGTATTTTCTTAATCATGTACGAAATTTTAGTATAAGGTGGGTTAGATCTGTTTAGGTCCCTGTCTTGATAGGAATTCGTCCATTAAATCTTTTATTGTAGGACCTTCGACTACTATTAAATCCCATGTAACTCTAACAATGGGCTTATTTATACTTAGTATTCTATCTAGCTTAGCTGGCGTAGCAATAAGAACAGCATCAGCATCAATTTCGTTAAGCATTTGCTCGAGATGCTTAAGCTGTTCTTCTGTATACCCTAAGCTCGGTACCACGGAATCTATATGAGGGTATTGTTCGTATATATTCTTAAAAATGCCTACAGCGTACTTCTTTGGGTTTACAATTTCTGCATTGTACTTTTTAGCTGCTATGTACCCGGCACCGTACGGTGCATTACCATGAGTTACTGTAGGAGCATCTTCAACTACTATGACTCTTTTTCTTACAACTAGCTCAGGTTTATCTACTTTTACAGCTAATTCAGCTTTAACTATATGAGCTGATGGATTAATTTTTCTAATATTGTCAACAATTCTCTTAGTGTTATCTGAACTTGCGGAACTAACTTTTGTTATGATTACAGCGTCGGACATTCTTATGTTCACCTCCCCAGGGAAAGTACCGACTTCTATACTCGGTCTCATGCTGTCTGTAACTGTTATCCAGTACCAAGGTCTAAAGAAAGGCCAATCATTATTTCCGCCATCCCATAGAATTACATCTCCTATTCTCTCCGCTTCAAGAATAATCTTCGTATAGTTAACGCCTAGAAGAACAGCTACTCCAAGCTCTAGATGTGGTTCAAGTTCTTCTCTCTCTTCTACAGTAAGCTTATATTTATCTAGGTCTTCAATACTTCTAAACACCTGGACAAGACTTTGCTCTATATCTCCATAAACCATTGGATGGCGAACAACAGCTGCCTTTATCCCTCTACTCATTAACTCTTTGACTATAACTCTTGATATAGTACTTTTTCCGGCTCCTGTTTTCGTAGCTGTAACAGCTATTACAGGTTTTACGCTATCGAGCATAGTACTTCTTAAGCCTAGGATTTTGAAATCGCAACCAACGGAAATCACATAGGATATTATTTTACCAAGTTCTTCGTAAGTCAAATCGCTTAAGCTTAGAATAACTTCTTCAACACCGTAGGTCTTAACGATGTTCGGCAGCATATCGATGGAATATATAGGTATACCTCCAGGGTATTTTTCCCCTGTAAATGCTGGGGGACATCTTCTAGACCCTATACCAGGGATCTGCGTAAAGAGGAATGCGACAACTTCTACTTCTGGGTTATTTTTTAGAGCGATATTGAAGTTATGTAGATCTCTACCACCGGCGCCGATAACAACAACTTTTTTCTTGGTCATAAATTCACCGAATAGTTCTATTCTAAAACAAAGCTTATAAACTAATCCACAATATACTTAACATCCTTAATGTAAATATGGCCATTATTAAGCATATCTAAAAATGCTCATAACCTAACAAAAATGTGATGCTGATGTACTAACATGGAATTAAATGATAATTAAGGTAATAAAAATTTATAAATAAGCTTGATGAGAGAGTCAACTCTGATTAATTCAGGAGCTTCATATTATCCAAGTTAAAGGATTTTTGTAGGTGATAATATTTGGTTAAATTTAGATGTTTATGCGATGGACAATGCTGTAAACATTACTGGATACCTATTACACACCTAGATCTTTTAAGGCTACAAATTTACGGAGGTATCAAAGTTGATGAAAGTATTGTCGAGATTAAGGATAGTGAAGAGTACGAACTAGACTTATATCCACCTATCAGAATAAATAACAAAAGGTATTACTTGGCTTTAGCTTCCAGAGAAGATGGTACTTGTATATTTCTACGTAGTGACGGTAAATGTTCCATACATGAATTCAAACCACTAGTATGTCGTTTTTATCCGTTTGTCTACTGGGTTAAAGAAGATGGAGAAATAGATGTGGATTTAAACGAGAAAGTCGTAAATGAATGCCCTGGTCTTATTCTGGACGGTGAACCTATAGATAGAGATATCGTTGAAAATATTAAAAGAATTGCTTTAATTAGACGCGCTGAGTTGAAACTGTGGAGCGATGCAATAAATGAGTGGAATGAGTATTACGGCGATAAAAACGTCAATCTAAGTTTATTCCTAAAATTTGCTCTTAAAAAAGCTTACATCCATAGAATAGAGCTGGCTAAGCAAGGACTTTGGATAAAATAACCCCAACAATAACAAAGCTTATACAAAGTTACCCAATAGCTTTTCCCTAAGGTCTAAAAATTCTCTGTAAATTTGTGAAGCCGTTGAAGTACCTATCCTATCCACACCCATAGCTATGGCCATGAGTACCTCTACAGCATGTCTAAAACCGCCAGCCGCTTTAACCTTGATACGTCCTTTAGCTAGCTTCACCAGGGCATGTATATCATCGAAATCAGTTTTTGAAAGCACACCCGTTGATGTCTTGACATAATGAGCACCGGATTTAACAACAAGGTCTACAGCCTTAGCCTTCTCATCATATGTTAGCAATGGAGACTCTATTATTACCTTGACTATAGACCCATACCTTTTGGCCATATCCACAATAGCTACAAGATCTCCAAAAACATCATCGTATCTACCACTCTTAAAAGCTTGGATGTTCATAACCACATCGATTTCTTTAACGCCTTTAACCAGAAGCTCTTCAGCCTCTAAAACCTTGATTTTAGTTGTACAAAAGCCCATTGGAAAACCAATAACACCACATAGATTAATACCTTCAGCAAGACCATTAGATAGCAAGTACAAAGCATGGTAAGGCGATAAAACAAGACATTTAAAGCCGCGTCTTCTTGTATCCTCTACATAACTTAAAACAACGTCTATAGAGGTGTCAACCTTTAGAAGCGTGTTGTCAATGTACTCCGCAAATTCTTTAGGGCTCAGCTTACTTAGGATACCTTGGAGTGTTTCCGTTAACATGCTTTTAACACCGAACCTCTTTTCTAAAGCTAAAATAAAAATCTAGCTATGTTATGGATTTAGCTAAGCTAAACATTTACATCAATAACCACGATTTGCGTGCCTGGGGTCTATGGATCAGCACATCAATTAATTACAAGTTATATCTAGACGGTTTATAATCTTAGAATTTTCTAATGTGCCGAACATTAATTACTATTTCATTGTATTGGATAGATTTCTTTACTATATATTGGATCTTTATGTTCCTACGATTAATCTACTTAGTTAATTACATGTTTGCTTTAAATTCTGTTGAGAACAACTGATGGTACCTCATATTGTATTTATTTAATATTACATGTGTAATGAAAATAATTTAGTGCTCAAATTTTATATGTTTTGTTAACTGCTAAGAGTATGAGTAGTAACGGTATTTCTTACTTTTTCTCTAACAATTAAGTTAAGGGAATTCATCAAAGATTTTTCTGTTAATTTACAGAATGTACAAACATCCTTCTACGAAATCAATCCGTAGATTTTACAACTTTTGAAATTTGTAAATTCCTCGCAATGTTCTAGGTATGTATATATAGATTTTCTTAGAATTGCATTTTTTTTATGCTGGGCGCCTCCTTTTCAAGCTCTTCTAAGGATCTCTTGACCTTATTTTCTAATAATATAATGTTATTGTACGTACGCTAAATATCTATAAATTTTAGTTCTTTCTACTATAGATAACATAAACCGTTGTATGCCTCCTGTATACTTCGTACATAGGTTTGATTTTGTAGCGGCAATTCCTTATATTCCTTTGCTTACAGGTATAAGCTTTTTAGAATAATAAACTTCTTGAAAAATAAGTTAAGATATCGACTGCATGATGAGTTGTAGCTATAGAATCTACTCCTAGTTTATCAGCTATCGAGCTCATCATAAATCTCTTTATTGAATCGCATAAGGAGCATACCCTCCACGCTCTAAGTTATGTACAAACTCGGGGGTAAAATTCATTTCATTTTTTGAGATCTACAACGTGATACTCTAGCCCAGTTCCCAACATAGATATTTTACTACATTTTTGAATCCCCTATAGAGTATTCCCGATACCTAAGTCGTTATGTAAGATAAACAGCTCGAAGTTTAAAGAACTTGAGATAGTATACATTATATGAGCTAAAGCTATGCCATTCCCAGGTTTAATCATTTTATATCTCTATAGTACCTTTAACCCTTGATTCAATAAATTCCTCGAAATGATCTGTACATAGATTAAACTTAGCAAACGGAATTCTAATACAGCTTCTCTATAGCAGCATCTACACTTAATAACTACAGTCCTTACCTTTAGTGCTGCAATCTAATACCCATAACTATAAGCCTATTACTTGATTAAGATGAAGAAACCTTGTATAACAAAAGTAAATGCAAGATTGAGGAACCTAATAATTCGCCTAAAGCTAAGATACTTCTCTAAAGCTTTGGGCTAATCTACTGGAGGTTAAATATCGTATCATCTTAGTCGTGAAGGCGTTATTCCATAAGGCGTTATAATTATTCTCTACGCTTTAGCTATGGTGGTAAACGGTGTAGTAACTGTGCATCTAGGGATAGCATGTGATAAGTATAAGCTCCTCATTGTAGAGCCGATCCCATTAACATCAATTCCTTTAGCACCTCTATTGGTGTTAACAGATAATGTATTGTTTATTTCAATAACGTTGGCTTATACGGATAATACTATGTTGCTAAGATTCAATAACTCAGAGTAGCTTTTCCGAATTTAGCATTAGCTTATGAAACGTCATAGGGTTTTGTTTGCTAGGCTTTGTAGGGATACATTTTAGGGATTAGGTGACTTAATTTGAGATGGTATAAGAGATTGCATGAAGAACGACCTTATTCACATCGTGCACAGTAAATGTTATTGCTTTATCTATATGGCTAGAAATCTCTTAAAGTAATGTAACGCCTAGAAATTAATTATTAGTTAGAGAAAATATAGTTGGATAGATTGCAACTGTTATGGTATAATGTTATGGTATAAAACCTTTAACGTAAGTTTCTATTCTAGTAAATAAAATCCATGCGATTATCATTATGGAGATAAATGTTATAAGGATGTTAATAGTAGAATTGTCGTACCTTACCTTTAATAGCGAGATCTTCTTCTTGCTAAGGGGCCAAAGAAGATAAACACCATCGGCTGTAAGTATGTCTAGCAATAGGTGTGTATAACCTACAGCAATAGATATTAAAACTAGGGGTATAGCTATATTAATCAATGCATTCGGGAAATACAAGTATACTAAGAACGTCATAGGTACAGCCATAATAACTGATATCATAGTTGACCCAAAGATCGAATGTGTGTAAGGAGTTCTCTTAAATCCCTTATGACCTAAAACAGAATCAGTAACCTGATTAATAGATATTGATAAGTATATAGATACTATGGTAGCATAAAATATATCTAGATTCAATAGATTCAAGGATATCGATAAGGATATGGCAAAGCTAAAGAGGTTATGGGTTCTACTTCTCAATGTTATCAGCCAAGACTGACCTCATCACAGCTCAGTGCCGCCTGAGTACATCACCACTTGGTATCCACTACTAACTGTAAATTTATATACTGATTATCTGTATCTACTGCTTTATTTCATACGTATATCGATGTTAAATACCTATATAGAAAATTGATGAAAATTTTTATTAAATCCTTTTAACGTACTTTGCTTCTTTAACATATTGAGTAGCAGATATTGTTAAGTCGGTCAACTCTTTTAAAAATTCGATGACTTAGTTAGTATTATAGCTAACATTTATAAAAGGTAGTTTGCCAGGTTTATCTACCAATCTAATTATTAACCTAGGTATATCTTTAGATACTTCGGGATATAGCTACTTCATACATAGATGGATATTAGTAAGCCTATGTATGTAGCATCAAAGATTTTACCGAGTAAGAGACTACGTATGCCTATTTTAAGTTTAATACATATACAAACTACATAGAAGAGCAATAGCTTTAATATACATGATACATAGTGATATAAATGCGATTTAAGATTATGGAGGTAGAGGTTAAGCACGCTTTATCAAAATCAGGTTTGCCGGATATAGATTATGCTCTTAATCCATACATAGGTTGTGCTCATGGATGTTTGTATTGCTATGCTAAAGCGTATACTAGATCTAAAGATGTTGTTGATAATTGGGGCAGGTTAGTTGTTATAAAGAAGAACATAATCGATGTTTTAAGGAAAGAGGTTAAGGGAAATAAGAGAGGCGTTGTAGGTATCGGGACGATAACGGATCCTTATCAACCGGTTGAGGCTATTTATAAATTAGCTAGAAGATGTATAGAGATATTAGCTGAAAACAACTTTAGAATTAGCATTCAAACAAAGAGCTCGTTAATTCTTCGGGATCTAGATCTTCTGAGAACATATAGAAAATTAATTGATGTGGGAATAACTATCACCTCTACTTCGAATTCTTCAACTATTATGAAATTTGAGCCATATTCATCACCACCTCAAGCTCGTATAGAGACCTTAAGAAAACTTGCTAAAGAAGGTATAAAGACGTGGGTATTCTATGGACCCATAATCCCGGGATTTAACGACAATATAGAAGAGCTAGCAAAAATTCTTAGGATAGCTAAGGATACCAATAGCGATGTGTATATCGATAGATTTAGGGCAAAGAAGTTTATGTGGAGTGATTCTCTACTTAGAGATATAGCTAGGAAAAGCATAGAATACGATTGGAGTGAACTATTTAAAATAGCATCTAAGTTATGCAATTCAATAGGCGTTATATGTAAATATGGCTTTAACTATTCCAGCGGAAATCAAGGCACAAAACTTGATGTATATCGAAAAAGTTGCAATACTTAATTAAATAGTAAAAGTAATTAGTTTGATGTACAAAAATTAAAGGATTCGCGTACACTAATCAACTCTATGGTTGGTCTATTTTTGGCATTTTTCGGTAGAGCACAATCTTTAACCCTTTTAGTCCAAAGGGTCTTAGGACGTAATGATCTTTCCACTTCTCGTCCATAGTATAGAATGTTTCTGGCGAAATCCACCATGTATCCTCTTTGTGAAGGGGTCCAAAGGTATTTCTAAGTGTTCCTACAAGCACTATTTTAATTTCGTTTTCACCTTTTTTAATGAAATTCGATATATCTATCGACGCCGCTGAGGTATATATTATTTTTCCAGCTTCAACACCATTAACATATATTAAGGCTAGTGCAGCATTTAATTTCTCTATAGATAGCTCAGCTTTATCGAAATCTGTAGATGGTTCAATATGTATTTTATTTGTAAGTTCTATTTCACCGCTATAGAATGGATAACCATATCGACATAGATCTAGACTATTTTCTACGCTAACCTCTAGGACCTCTGGTATAATATGTGATTCACCGTATGGGGCTTCTTTTACAGCAAAATCCCCAAGTATGTACATAGATTCTATCTCTGGTTCTAACACTACAACACCCTCTACTTCTACAACGTTTTCCCCAACTTTAATTAACTCAGTTATATTGTATTTTCTGAAGTTCCAATCTATCCATGAACTGCAACTTTTTGAAAGATCTATTTCAACTCCATTAATCCTTAAGCATCTATACATAGATGGATTTTCAATAACGAGGTAAGTATTTGTCGTTGGTTTAAATTCTGCTATAAACTTAAACCTTAGTTTATACCCTGCTCCAAAACCCGCTGAAACAAGTTCATCTCTGATTTTTACTAAATGCTTGAAATTGCTCCATATTCCATCATTTAAGGATAGCTGAGCATAATCTAGCACAAGTATGTTTAGGTCTCTTCTCCTTATTTTGTAGTTACCTTCAGCATAGATTTCACCTATTTTTTCAAAGGCTTCAGTAACCTCGCCCTTAGCAGGGGTACCATGTTTTAAAACGAGTAACCTTGATTCAACAGGTTTTAATGCTAGGTAGAGCCATGTTCTTCCACCTTCGATATCTCCACTGTATTTCGTTGCATTGCCCGTGAATGGATCCCATAACTCGACATCGTAGAAACCTTTTACTCCTATTTTTAGTGTATATTCTTTATCCCTATTGATGTTAACTACGAAAAGGACCTTTGAATTACCAACATCTCTCGTATGAACTAATATATTTTCATCTACAGCTTCACCTTCGATTATTACCTCCATATCTATGGTTTTTAATATCTTTACAGCTTCTTCTTCAGATTGGACTACTATGGCTTTCTTTAGTAGTTCTCTTACCTTAGGTGATTCAGAACCATCTACATACTTTGGGGGCTCGCCGATAAGTATAACTATGCCTCCTAAATCAAGGTACTTCTTCAGTAATTCAAGAACTGGGTACGTGATATTGATTATTCTAGGTAGTACAACTATTTTATATCTAGCTCTTCCAATGACAAGCTCTTTACCATCAATTCTACCGTAGCGAGCAAGAATTAATTCATCTCCTAATTCAAAGTCTATGTGATTTCTTAACAGAATCTTCAATAATTTAGAGAATTCTTCATCTACTTTCTTAGCTTTTGATGTATTGAGGGGAGTATATAAACACCATACACTCGTTATAGGGCTTATCACTAAAACCTCAGCGACTCTAACGCCTTGCGATAGCACATAGCTTAAGCGTGCAAAGTAATCTTCTAAAACCCTATTATATTTCCACCAAGGTTGCCCCCAGTGGAAGTTTAAACCGTAATCAGCTTTTCTTCTACCTCTCATAGAGTATGGAACTAGGTGATGTACAAGCATGTTTACTCCTAAAGCATAGAGGAAATCGCCAATCCATTTCCTATCTTCAAACGATGGATAGTTTCCTAGACAACCGTATGTTTCACACATAACTCTATCTTTACCAAGTTGATTAGCAACACTAGCAACTTGTTTTACTGTGAGAAGCGAATTCCATATCTGATAACCTAGGTGATCTATACCGGGGATATGCATATACTCGTAGTGAGGCATTGCAGCACCTACAGCAATTTGGGCTAATAAAGTGTCTTCGGATAATAGATGACCTGTAAACTTAAGTCCATGTTTATCGCACCATTCATACAATTGTTTTGTGAAAGCTTCCAAGAACAGCTGGGTAATAGTTTTCCAGAAATCATATCTAGTTTTAGCATAATCACCTATATCAAAGAATAACTCGGGCAATTTATCAAGAATATCGTACCCGTTTGTTTTTCTAAAATGCTCTGGGAAGTTATCCGTCCAAGGAACAGCATATACGTGGAATCTACCTCCTCTAGGAGGCGTCATAAATCTTCTACTAGTTGGAGCCAACCTAAAGTGGTAGATCCTAGGTTCATCGGTGAAAACACCGGGTATTACATTACCTATGTAGTTCTTAAATCTATCTACATAAGGTTTATACGCTATATCAATAAATTTCTGTATAACTTCAAAATTCAAGGTATCAATGTAGGAGAAACCTGAGTACCATACATCGCCTATAGGTGCAGTATACTTTGTAAAGGTTAAGTATAGATAATTACTACATGCTTCACCTTTGTTAATTTTTTCGCATTCCGTAGGTAACCCAAATTCGTTGACTCTACATCTAAACATAGCAACAGTATCAACTCCTTCAAAGCATTTAGAGTCGATAATCATCAACAGCGCTTTAGCTCTATACTTATCACTAAGTGCAGGTACATAACCTCCCGCAAATCCGGAAGGCCACCTATCTTCGTCGTAGATCCAAATTGTCATATCTCTGCTGTGAGCCTCTTTAACAGCCACCTCAAACGAATTAAACCATTCTCCGCTGAGAAAAGGTGTAACCAGACCCTCTCTAGCGTGGAAGAAAGCTCCACCGAAACCAGCTTCATCTAGAATAGCTACTTGTTTTGTAATCTCTTTTTCGCTAAGTACATCATTTATAGACCAAAAAGGAATACCCCTAAATGTCTTTGACGGATTCAGGAACAACTTATGATGTATCATATACTTATCACAGAAAGGTTTTAACACAGGAACAATTAATAAGCTTAATATAACGCCTAGGGCTTTGTGCAAGATCGTAATTATGAAACAATTGTGTTATATTGCTTTTTGTTTTAATAGAGTAATAATGTAAAATTTAGATGTTTTATAACTAAAAAATTATATAATTATTTAATTACTTTATTACTTCTTCTTTATAACAAACCAACTTATAGCAAATCCTATGACAAGTGCTACTATTGCTACTACGATAGGTGTTGTCCACTCGGTTTCTTTTACTGTTGTCGATATTGTTGTTACTGAGGTTACTGTTATCATGGTAGTAGTTGTAATGGTTTTTACTATTGTTTCCATTAATTCTGTGCCAGGAACAGTAATTGTCGGTGTTGTTGTGGGTGTTGGCGATGGAGTTGTTGGGGAAGGCCCTGTGACTGTTACTGTAGGAGTAGGAGCTTCTGGTTTACCTGATTCATAAACAAAGTTTTGGACTTCGATTACTGCTTCCTTCAGCGATTCTCTAAGGAGATCGTATGAGACTAAGGCTCCTCCATCTTCTACAGATTTATACCACCATGGAGCTTCAATAGGTTCACCACTTCTTCTTACAAATAGTAGCATAGGCATATCATTATAGAACGTTGGTAACCACCACGGTCTCTGTGCGTTTGGCCATCCATCCCAGTACTTGGTATTGTATATCCATGTTAATGGCGAATAATATAGAGGTATTGATGGCAATTCTTCGAATATTATTTCCTGGATTTTACCGGCGAGAATTATTTCATCTTCTTTAAACATAGCTCTCCTATACATTTCATCAAATAACGCATTTAGTCTATCATTGTTGTAGTTACACCATCTAGCCATATTACCCCACGGTGCGTACAATGCATTACCGTACGAGTTTCTGACATGACCATATTCATAGCCTGCTGCGCTCCACATTATCACTGAATCAAAGTTGCTATTTCTGAAATTATCCCATAGAACTTTAGATTCTTGAACTTCTAAGTAAACTGTTATGCCTATTTCTTTCAATGCTTGACGTATTAAATCAGCAATATTGTTTTCTATTATTGCACCCGCAGGCACTAGCAACTTAAATGAACATTTAGTTCCATCAGGAAGCTCTCTAACGCCATCGCCGTCTTTATCTATTATACCTGCTTGATCGAGTATTTCTTTTGCTTTTGCAAGGTTTTGTTTTAGTAGGCACTCAGGGGTACCCCAGTATTTTTGACATGCTTCTCTATTTACGTAATCTTTCCAATAGCCTTCAGCAACAATTCCTAGAATAGGTGCTTGAGGTACTAAGTTATAGAGAGCGTACTTAGTGATATCTTCCCACGGTAGTGCCCAAGCTATAGCTTTCCTTACTTCAACTCTGTTAAGTACAGGATGATTATGGTTAAAGTATAGCCAATACGCTGCTCCAGGTATAAAGTAGGGTGGTTTATCGTTCCAGAGTTTTAGTCCTCTCGCTAATAATTCGACGGGGTTAGGGGCAAAAGCTGCCCATGTTAAATCTACGTAACCTTCAATTACAGCGTTTAATAGCATAGTATTATCTTTAAAGTAATAATGTACTACGAATTTATATGGAGGAACTCCAAAAAGGTCTTTACCCCACCAATTCTCTATAACTTCGTATATGACTTGTTCTTCTGATGCATAGTATAGTTTAAGGAATGAAGATACTACTTGCTGTTTTGGATCTTCATTTCGCCATTGAGTAGCCATAGCAGCTCCATATTGATCGACAATTGGTTGGTACTGATGTACTGGTATCGGTCTTACGAATACAATACAACCCCAAGGTTCGCTTATCAGCGTGGGTAGCTCTTCTCTTGGCGGTAATGATTCGCCTGGCGCTCTAGCTAAATAATACTTTATAGTTTTATCGTCGATTTTTTCATAGTTATATGTACACCACTGACCCCAAAGTCCTGCACCAACTTGTCTACTTAATGCATATCCTTGTATATAGTCGTCAGCTGTTATAGGTCTTCCATCGCTCCACCTAGCTTCATCTCTTATGTGGAATGTTATTGTGGCTTCTTCTCCGTTAATCTCTATTCTATCTATAAGGAATAGAAACCACTGAATAAAATAAGTATTTTGAGGCGCATTTGGTGGGTATAGGTATTGCCATGCACCTCTTTCCATAGCTGAAGAACCTCCTAAGGCGAGTATGTTCCAGTTAAGTACAGGTGATCCAAGGAACCCCATAATCACCGAGTTCTCTCTCGTTGCTCGTTGTGCAACTACTTGCGCATAATGTATATATACAACTGTTGTCATTAATAGGATTGCTATACAGAATATAACTATAGTGATCCTTAATTTGGAGGTATTAAAAGGTCCCATACCTGTTCAGCCTCTGTTATAAATAGAATTGGTTGAGTTTAAAAAATTATGTAGAAAATAAATTAAGTAAGCCCTTCATTTTCTCAATTAAAGCATTCCCTAGTGTTTGCTTGAGAACATATTCGTTTACGTTGCCTCTTTGTAGGGCTAAACCTAGTTCAACTGCTTTATCTAAGGTTAGCTGTGTTTTTTCGCCTGTTAATGGATCTATGAATTCTACTGGTTTACCAAGCTGATATATGTAGTTGTAGTATTCATCAGTACCTATTTCTTTTTGTGAATATAGTTGAGAAATTTTATTAAGGTACTCTTTAATCATGCTACGTATCGTTGCATTCTCTATTAATAGATCTGCGTAAAGGAATATAACATCGGAGGCATTACCTAGTTTCACCTCTAAATCTATTGGTGGAAGATATAGATGGGGATCAGCTTTACGTTTAAATTCCATTCTTGGGCTAGGGTTGTTCAAGCCGAGTACGGGCATGTGTAACCAACCAGATCTATTGAGAAGCATCCTATCTTGCGCGTCGGTTAACCACCATCTAATAAGTCTATACATACCTTCTACACCCTCGTTGCTGGCTCCTTTCGCTATAGCTATACCGGAAAGCCATAACCCTGTTCCATTCTTAGGAAACACTATAATCACTTTTTGCGGATCCAAAGAATATGCTCTATAACATTCGGGGAACTCTAAATAAGTTAATAGTGCTTTATCTAAAAGTAGTACAGAATCTCTTGCTGATCTAACATTAGGTTCTACTGATGCAATCCCACTAAATACTGTTGCTATAATGGTCCAGCCTTTTTCCCATCCATACTTTGATAGCATAACCGTAACAGCGTTCTCCATATTACCTCTATCTGTAACAGGTGTTGATGCAAATACTGCTATGCCATTCATCATTGCAGGAATCACGTACTCCGGCTTTATTAAGTCATCCCAGCTTTCTGGGATAGGTAGATTATTTCTTTCGGCATAATTCTTGTTTACAAGCCAACCGAAGATGTTGTAGTACATGGTGACCCAGCATAGTTTGCCTTCGGCTGTATAGCCTTTGAGAGGATCGGGTATTTGTTTTGCTACTTCTAGAATTACTGGGTCTTCTATAGGTCTAAAGGCTCCATAAATGCATGCTAAGGTAAAATTATATCTAGGTCCACCCATAAAACCGTTAACACTCCCCTCAGTTCCAGCTTTAACCCATTCGTTCAAATTATTTGAGAACACATATACTATATCAGTTATATTCCATATCATAGCCGCAGGAGATTCAAATATGCCTGCTCTAGGCATACCGCTTTCAGCAAAGAAGTATCTTTTAAAGTCATCTCGAGCCCATTGACTCCATGCAGTCATAATAGTTAAATTCACAGGTTTAAGTCCTTTGCTTTCATCAGTAGTTACTTTAACTTCCTGGGGTTTGAAGAAGAATGAGTACGTGGTGTAACCCACGATACCTAAAATAATAACCGTAGCTACAACGATTAAGAGAGTTCTATTCATAGTTTACACCATCTCTAGCAAGCATTATTATCTCTATCGACATTATAAAAGTTTATGGACATCATAAAGCATGGCTAGTATTGTTATGAATTTGTGGATTACTTATTTAATAGAGGTTAAACGTTCAATGAACTATAGTGTACACTAAAACGTTAAATATAAAGAAGTAAGTTAAAGATCGGTACTTTTAAGACCTATACTATGAAGATAAATTGAGCATTTGAAAGAGAATAGCTAATTTACTCTGTGTATTTTATGAGCTATAAGATTTGCACCATATAATGTGCCAAGTGTATATCATAAAGGACACTATTAAGGTGACAGTCCCCGAGATTATCATAAACATTGATACCCACAGATTCCTGATATCGACTTTCTCTATATAATATAATGTTTGCTGATTGAATTCTTGAGGACTAAAAGTTATAGAAAGGATCGGGCTGGTCACATTCTCATAACGTAGTCCACGTACAGCTATATAATCTATGATCATGTCTTCATTCGACATCAATTCCAATATATACCTACCTTTGCCTAGATAAGATGTTAAAGGCATTTCACCTATCGCGTACTTTGACTTGTTAGCGAAGTAGGCAGATCCTACATAAGAATTACTATCTAAGTTTTTGAGGGATGCTACAAGAGATACCGGTGTATTATCTATGTTTTCTCCTCGAATTTTTATGAATACCATATAGAAACTGGTGTTTATAACCTCAAAAATTGTTGCATTTTCAATAACACCTTTCTTGATACTAGTGTTATAAATTTCGGCAACTGTTCCTAAATTAAGCCTTACACCACCTGATGGGGATAATACGAGCTCCCCGTAATATTTCCTCGGTATACTTATTGTATAAGATCTGGTTTCCATATCTATAACCCCGAAGAACAACATGTAAAGCCAACCACCAATGAACATCAAAATACCTATAACTATAACCACGTATATTAATACGATTTTGCTATCTCGGCATGTTTTTCTCTTTTTTACCAATAGCTCTCACCATACATATATGTTTCATTATTAAACAACTATATTAACAAAGTATTTATTGTTTCTGTATTTATGTTTCATAACAGCCTTAATTTAGTTTTAGCAACCGATATAATGCTTGAAATAATCACCTAAATTAATTATTTATATTATTTATTATGTATTAGTAGGAACCTTATTGCAATACCCATTTCCTATATAATGTTGGAACGCTTTCTAATAGTTTCTTTGTGTATTCATGTTTGGGATTCCTTAGAAGCTCGTCAGGAGATCCTTCATCTACTATTTTACCTTTGTACATAACGAATATTCTATCTGATACGTAGTAAGCTAATCCGAGATCATGGGTTATGAATATAATCGATGTTTTGTAGTCGTCTCTCATACGCATAAAGAGCTCTACTATAGCTCCGCGTAGAGAAGCGTCAATCATTGAAACAGGTTCATCTGCTATTATCAGCTTTGGTTTCAACAACCAGCACCTGGCAATCATGATCCTTTGTCTTTGCCCCCCTGATAACTGATGAGGATATTTGCCTAAGACCTCTTCCGGTTGAAGACCTACGTAAATTAATGCTTCACGTAACAGTTTCTCTCCTTCACTAGAATTAGGTTCCACATTAATCAACTTTATCGCCTGCCTCAGCACTCTATCAATTGTATAAAATGGATTATAGCTAGCGTAAGGATCTTGGAAAACTGCATGCACCTTCCTCCAGTATTCTACAACATCTCTATGGTTATTCAAATCCCTCCAAACATCCTTACCCTCAAACAATATAGATCCTTCTGTTGGTGGAAGCAACCGTAGAATCATTCTAGCTGTAGTAGTTTTGCCTGAACCAGATTCACCAACAAGTGATACCACTTCTCCTTCATTTATAACGAAAGACACTTTATCTACAGCTACTATTCTCCTTCTCCTTACAAATCCAACTTCAAAGACTTTAGTTAAATTTTTAGTCTCCAAAAGGGGCATAAGGCATCACCTTTTTACGTAAAGCCAACATGAAACAAATCTATTTGCGTTTACTCGCACCATCGGAGGCTCTTCTTTTCTACAAATATCTAAGGCATGGGGGCACCTTGGATGAAACCTGCAACCAGGTGGTGGATTAGAAAGATCTGGCGGGTGTCCCGGTATGTATCGGAGCCCTCTTTTCCTCACTTCTTCTTCTGGTGTTAAAACAGAATTTATTAAACCATCTGAGTAGGGATGAAGGGGTTTAGATATTAGATCTTCTGTAGGGCCATCCTCAATGATTTTACCTGCATACATAACAACCATTCTTGTTGCTATTTGTCTTACAGTAGCAATATCGTGCGATATGAATATTATGCTTTTTATTATCTCTTTGTCAAATACATCCCTAAATGTTTTTAAAACCATTTTCTGTGTAACAACATCTAAAGCCGATGTAGGCTCATCGGCTATCAATATCCTTGGATTAAGCAGCGTGGAAATGGCTATGACAGCTCTCTGTCTCATTCCCCCAGAAAGCTCGAAGGGGTACATATCAAGAGCTATTTCTGGTAAACCTAATTCCTTAAATCTTTTGCTGGCTAAATCTACAACTTTGTCCATATCAATATCATGTAAATGACTTCTAAGAACATCATATATTATACGTTTAATCTTTAGTGTGGGCATCAGAGCATTCAAAGCAGATTGAGGGACAATTGCTATTTCTTTTCCCCATACAGAACTCTTTAGGTAATTTTTAGTTAGTTTCTCAAGATTTAAAACACCTTGAGAAGTATACAGTTTGATAAATCCTTCGACAAATCTTAACGGGGGCTTAATATTCATCATTATAACATTAGCTAATGTTGATTTTCCACAGCCAGATTCGCCAACAATACCAACAACTTCTCTCTCATAAATCCTTAGAAAAACACCGTCAACGGCTTTAACAACCCTAATTCTAGGGCCTATTACTTGTCTATAGTAAGCTTTAACATCTTCAAGCTCTAGTAGGGATTTAAGACTCATGTATGTAAACCTCATTTAAAAAGACTAAGTATAATTCCTAATCCCAATATTTGCAAGGTTAGACTAATAAATTTATTGTTTATTAATACAATATTCTACTTGGTAATGTGATGAATGTAATTACTACGTGTGGAACGTTAAATTAGACAAGGTTTAAAGATTTAGCTAACCTTTAGTAAGAATCATCTTGAAAATAACTTTTCAAATAATTAAATAAAAAATTGATCATATTTTTCATTTTTTACCTCGAGTCATGTAAAGAGCTCCTAATAGTATTACAATTAATATCAGTACAATAATGGATGGCATAGTCCATCCGGGAACCTCGTAAGCTGTTGTTGTAACAGTTTTAGTTGCTTCAGATGTAGATGTTTGCGTAATGGTTGAAACTAAAGTTTCTTTAACTGTTTGCGTTGAATATAAGGTTCTTTGTTCTGTAATTGTTGTTGCAGGTAAATATTGAACAGATACAACTACTTGAGTAATATTTCTAGTAACTGTTGTTCTTACAGTTTTCGTATCAGTTATATACATAAATTCATACTGAATTACACTAGTAAGGGAAACATGTGTAACTGTTTCAGTAACTGTTCGTGTAACAGTCATAATACCCGCTCCAGGTTTATCTGACCAAGCTTCGATAGTTATTGATGCACTAGAGAGTTTGCTAGAACCAAATTCTTTGACAAGATCTATGGAGAATTCATCCCCCGTATCAACCCAATACTCTTTTGAGGTTCCAGCCGATGTAATCACTATTCTTATGTACTTACCTCCGCTAACCTCCCTTATTTGGTTAAGGAATCTGAAATAGAGCTTAGTATCAGTATACAATCCTTTTAACAACCATAGCCAGCGATGTGCATCAAGTTCCCTCTTAACATCAGGGTTATGGTATACTGGTGATCTATTCTTTGAAAGATCTAAGTAATGGGTACTGTTGAAGAATGTTGGATCAACAAATACCTCAACATTACCCATATCCACAGTTTTCCCCTCGACTAAGGATCTGAATACCTCGATCATTTCCGATGTTGACTTTTTAGTATTATCCCATAAGATAAACCACCTCATATAACCGTCGTATACATTTCGGACATCTTCTAGTGTAGGCTGGTCTCCTCTAGCACCTAGGTAAAGAGGATCAGATGCCGGTATTAGTGGAGTACCACCAGAGGTTGAATTCAAAGTCTTATACTCATACAAGTAGAGGTTTGCATGGTAGGTAGCATTATAATCGACATAAGCATGAATCCAAGTATCCTTTGGCGGTGGATAACCGGGGTCTAGGTAATATGCATCTGCAGGTCCCGGTGCTGGTTTATTAGCTACTCTAACCACTAGCATTACTCCTGCAGGTCTAGAACCGTAGTAGAAATCGCATTGGCTTACTCCATAAGGACCTATTCTTCTAAAGACCATGAAATAGGGATACGATGCCCATGGAGACCTTAAAGCTATGGCATAAGCTGTTGTATTATACGACTTTGTCCAATGAACTCTTATGTGCTGTTCTTCTTTGCCCGTAAAAAGCCATGTGTATAGATGCGGAACAACAAGGCTTCCGCTAGGTATTTCAACATTTTCAATTCTAACGTCTAAAAGTACCTGTGGTTGCGCATATATATGCAACGGCTTGCTGTTTATTAAGAATGTTATCAACGGTATTAGCAGCAATAGAAGTAATATTATTATTAATAATGCTCTCTTCAAAACCTACCACCTACTAAAGTTATTTAGGGCTGGGTTATATAAATATTGTTTAAATACATCAATATAGAATTGGTTTAATCTCTATCACGGCAACGAAGGAGTTAACAGAAACTCTAACAACAACAGAACATGGTAAGAAAACTAAAATTTAAGGTCTCATTTTTAGTTAATTCAGCAATTAAATTGAAGTTTAAGCTTTAATTAATGCAGTATGGGACAAATATAATGTAAAAATTGTAATTCTGTTTTATACTTGAAAAATTTCGTTAAGACCTTCTTCTAAGAACCATGCCTATGGCTAATCCAACTACCAACAATACTACCCCTATACCTACAGTTATTAACCAATTGACCTCGGTTTTAACAACCTCAGTAGTTGTTGTAGTAGTTCTTACTTCTGTATGAGTTAATGTTGTTGTTAGAGTTTCTGTTAACTCCTTCGTTGCTGTAAGTGTAATTGAGCTAATGATAGTACTAAGCTGGGTCTGGGTAATAGTAGTAGTTGCTGTGAATGTGATTGTTGTTGTTCGGGTTGTGGTTATAGCAATAACGTTGGCTCCGGACATTATAGATACTTCATACATTCTCCATATGAATACTCCTTTACCTTCTTTATTTGAGTACCAGTCAACGAATATATCCATCATTTGAAGGGTATGGCCAAGAACTTCCTCTGAGGACCATATATTGGGAGCTAGTTGAGGTAATAGTGTTGCTGTTAGGGAGATATATTCCTGTATTGGTATACCTACTCTACTATTCCTAATTGATAGGTTAAGAGGTTCGAATACAACTGCTGTGTGTCCACCTGTTTTTTCAATATTTGATGTGAATACCGCGAAGTTTACATAATTAAGGGAGCCATTTATAATTAAAGGTGCTACAACTCGTGCTGCTGGTGTACCTGTTATAGGTCTACCTGGATGGTTATAGGTTCTAACTATTATTAAGAGGTCTCCTGCTTGTGGACCTTGTTGCCTTAAAGCTTTAACTGTCCATATATATAAGGTTGTTGTTAGAGGTAGAGTAGATTCTTTTTCATAAATAGTGTAGTTGATGAAGAGTATAGCGTAAGGTAATTCGGTGATCTTCTTAGGTATTTTGTAAACAGGATGTGATGGAGGGCTTTCACCCCAAAGGCTTCTACCATACCTAACCCCTGGTCCACCTTGGATTGTTACAGTTGTAGGCAAGTTAGTGAAATTACCGTATACCTCAACGTAGTTCTTAGTATAATTCATTATCATTATGCCTTGGGCTCCTGATGCTAAATTCCATAGGTTAGCTACAAAGGCTGCATAAGTTAGATCAATGGTAGACCACTTAGCGTCAGGTCCAGCTTGAGCTACACGTGGTAATACTGAAGGATCTGGTAGTATTACTCCTACACCTTCCTGTGCGAATACTGTGCAAATACTATTACATATTATTAATGCTGTTAGTAATGCTGTTAGAATTATAGAGAATCTAGGGTTTTTCGTCATCATTTAGGATCCCGAGTTTAAACGTTGTCTACAATTATAGAGATTGTTGTGATATATAAACCTTAATGTGAAATAAATAGCTTTATGTATCTGTTTAAAGAATTGATAAGTAAGAATTCCCGTCAGGATTCTCTTAATCTTGGGTTGAAGAGGGGTTCAAGCCCTACACCTATTAAGGATAGAGATGTTGTTAATGCTATGATAGTTAAACCTGGAGGTAGAAATAACCACCAAGCACCAGTTACATAAGCCATGAAATGATTAGCGAACACCAGCATCATTCCAAGAGATAGATAAGCTGTCATGGGTTGTCCGGACAATAACATAGCTACACCTGCTTCACCAGCTATAGCTCCTCCCATAAATCCTGCAAAAGCGTTTATTATGTAAGGTCCTATGAGAGGTAATAGGTCTTCAAATACTAATCGAATATCGTTGTATCCAGCCATTTTAGATAATGCTACGAATTCTCTTTGTCTAAGACTCATAAACATGGCTCTGATAGCTCTTGCAAACCATGGCCATGCGAAGGCTCCAAGAAGTATAGCCATTATATGGGGTCCTCTGCTTTCTACGGGTAGAAATGATGCTATAAGCACTACTATAAGCCAATTAGGTATAGCCAGTATTATGTTTGTAAAGCTCATTAAGGCTTCATCGACTAAGCCACCTTTTATACCGGCTATAGCGCCGATAACTAACCCGATGGCTAAGGAAATGATAGCTGCTACCAAGCCTATCATTAATGATGAATTTATGCTATGCAAAAATATTGCAAGTACATCTCTACCAAATCCGTCTGTGCCTAGCGGATGCTCTAGTGATGGTGGTAGAAATTGTTCTCTTTTTTCAAACGGATTCCTAGGATAGACAATAGGACCTACGACAGCCATTAGCACTATTATTATCAGCGTAACAAGCCCTACGACGAATCTCTTATTTGAGAACATAACATATACTGCTAGAGGGACCTTAATGCTCCGCATATGTGTTACACCTTTTCGCCGCCAACTCTTATCCTTGGATCAATTAACGCGTACATGAAATCAACTAAGAAGTTTGCCAGGAATACGGTTGCGATTACTATCAAGAATATTCCTTGAATAACCGGGTAATCAAGAGCTCCAATAGCGCTTGCAAGGTAGTACCCAAGTCCTTGGTAGTTGAATACGTTTTCAGTTACAAGTGCTCCAGTTAGAGCGAAACCTAGTTGAAGAGCTAAGCCGGTTACCTGCGGTAGCAGGGAATTTCTATACGCATACTTAAATATGATTCCATCCCTAACCCCGAGACTTTCAGAGTAAGCTATATAGTCGGACCCAAGTTCACCTGATATAACAACTCTCATCGACCCCATCCAGCCCGCCGATTGAATTATGAACATAGATAAGAAGGGAAGCGTATAATGCCATAGGAAATCTACGAAGAAGTCGAGCGTTGGAGAAGGTGTTACCCATATTGAGTGCTTTCCTCCTATTGGGAACCATCTCAACCTAAAACCTAAGGTAAACAACATTAACATTGCTAGCCAATAATACGGTATTCTCGACACTATAAACGAGTACCCTAAGACAAATTTCTCAAGCATTCTACCTCTCTTGTAACCCGCATAAGCACCAATAATATTTCCTACAAACCATGATACAATCGTAGGCGGTATTACTAAAACTAATGTCCAGGGCAAAGCTCGGGCTATTATATCGTTCACCTTCATGGGGTACCGCTCTATAGAAACCCCTAAATCTCCTCCAAAAGCCCTGGTCACAAAAGTTATAAATTGAACGTACCAAGGCTTATCAAGCTCAAAGGTTTTTATAAGTTCATGCCAAACCCTAGGAACCATTTCCGGCTTAAGTATGTACATTTGCAATATACTCTGCATTTTGACAGCTAAAGGGCTTGCCGGTATTAACCTAGGAAGTACGAACACTACACATATTGCAATGAAGTACGTTATTACTAGTAAGGAGACCTTCTTCGCTAAGAACATAAGTATAGGCTTTTTACTCATTCTCTTAACCACCTTATACTAAATTGATGCGCTCCTTTAAAGTTAATGTTGACCTAGTTTTAAAACTTTAATTACAATGAATTCATAAGTAAATTAAGAAAACTTAATATAACGAAATTAGGTTTTAAGCCAGTACTCTCGTTAATCATAGCGTTAAACTTCATAATCATACACTAAATTCAATAAACCCATCTCCCAACTAATTATTACGTTGCGTATCAATAATTTTATTAAGGTTTTTTAGTTGAAGCCTGGATTAGAACTAAAGTATTAGCATAAATGTAAATCAGCGGTGATTGAATGAAGGTCATAGAAAATTTAGGTAGAGGTGTTGTTGCTCTTAGGATTTCCGAGAACGAAGTATTTGTTAGTTGGAGGCTTTTAGTTGATGACCTGGATGATATTAAGTTCAATGTTTATAGGAAGATAGCCGATAATACTGCTAAGGTTAATATCGAACCTCTGTCCCAGACTAATATATTAGACAAGGTTGAGGATTTCTCTAAAGGCGTGGAGTATCTTGTTGTCCCTGTTTTTAACGGCAAAGAGCTTTGGGATAAAGCTTCTAGTTCTCCTCTAGGAAAACTACCTCCAAACCCATTAATAAGAAACTATATATCAATACCTCTGAGGCAAGACACTCTTGACTCTTATGGTAGAGTTCAAGGAGTTCAAGCCGCCGCCGTAGGTGATCTGGATGGAGATGGCGAATACGAGTTGGTGGTTAAAAGAGGTAACCAAGGTCTTGATCCAGCGTTTAAGGTTTACCCAATACATATGCCTATAGAGACTTACAAGTTAGAGGCATACAAATTAGATGGAACCTTTCTCTGGAGAATAGATCTAGGACCTAATATAAGACCAGGTGTATGGTATTCACCATTCATAGTGTTTGACCTAGACTCTGATGGAAAAGCAGAAGTAGTGGTTAAAATTGGTGAAGGAGCTAAGTTCTATACCAGGGATGGAGAGGTTTTAGATGTAGGGGACATCAATGGCGACGGTGTTGTGAATTACGTTGATGAACTGGGTAGGCAAACGCACGGTCCAGAGTACTTCGCTGTAGTAGATGGTTCAACAGGAAAACCTCTAGCTATAGCTACATGGATCCCAATGCATGAGTGGGGTTTCTGGGGTGATAACTACGGTAATAGAGCGTCAAGACATATGATGTCAGTAGCCTATTTGGATGGAGAAAAACCTTCACTTATAATTGCTAGGGGTATTTACACGCATATCTTTATTGAGGCATGGAATTGGAGAGATAAAAAACTTGAGAAAGTGTGGAGTTTTTACCTCCCAAACCCAGGTGTTGCTAAAGGCGGTCATAATATAAGGGTTGCCGATATTGATGGAGATGGCAAAGATGAGGTAATATATGGTGCTATAGCAATTGATCACGATGGTAGACTGCTTTGGGATTCCGGGCTGGTTCACGGTGATAGATTCCATGTAACAGACATAGATCCCTCGAAGCCGGGGCTAGAGATATTCTATGTTCAGGAATTTGCTGATGTCAAGGAGAAGAAAAAACCGGGTATAGCTATGGTTGATGCATCTACAGGAAAGATTCTATGGAGTCTTTCAGGGCCAGGTATAAGTGATGTAGATGTTGATCAAGCTGTTTGCGCAGACATTGATCCCAGGTACCCTGGGTTAGAATGCTGGACTAGCTATGGAGCTCCACACGCGGGTAAAGGAGCTTTTATAGGATTGTTTAGTGCAAAAGGGGAAATCATAGGGCATGCTCCACCGCTTTGCAATATGGCTATATGGTGGGATGGAGATCTACTTAGGGAACACTTGGACATAGCCTATGGACTGCTATACATAAGTAAATGGAATTACGAAAAACAGAAATTCGAGCCACTATTTGTCGGCGATTGCATGGGTTATAGAACGCCTGCTCTTTATGGAGATATACTCGGTGATTGGAGGGAAGAAGTAGTATGTGTATCCAGTGATAAGAAAGAGCTAAGAATATATGTAACAACGATACCGACTAACTATAGATTCTATGCCCTTGTACAAGACCCGCAATACCGAATAGATGTTGCACAAGAAAGTGTTGGATACATGCAATCAACTTACACGAGCTTCTACCTAGCCTCAGATATGAATCTTCCGTCCCCAAAGCTCAATGTCAAACCATGTCGTAAATGAGAAGGGCATAAACTCAGTTTTTGAAATGTTAAATTAGAATAGAATTAAAAATTATGTTTGTTTATTTGTTTTGGTTATCCGCATTCTGGGTAGTCGTCTGGTACTTTTGCTCTAAAGTATTTACCAGATGCTGGGTCTTGGAATAACCCTATTTTTACTCCTTTCCTACCTCTAGGTGCTAAACTCCATACCTTCTTAGGTGTAAGATCTTTTTCAGCTCCTTCAGGTGTTTTAACTTTAACAGCTTTTGTACATGCAGCCATCTAATACACCCGAGAGTAAGTATAGAACGACTCATAGCTTATAATCACTACCGTTGATTAAATCTTAACAAATAAGTTACGATTTTAACAGTAGGTAATACTTTTAGAATTGTTTAGTATACCGAAAACTAATAGTATGGTAAAATGAAATTGGTATCTCTGCCTTAATTACCTTCATTACACCGAGTTCTATTCCAACTTACATCGAAGCATATATCGTTTTCTAGCTCTAGGTAACCGGAGAGCTTTATTCTTCTTGATGAGCTTCCAACTCTTACCTCATAAATACCTCTTTCTACAGTCCATTTACCTTCAGCGAAGCTTGATAAGTACTTTATTGGTATAACTATCTCTACTTCTTCTTCGCAACCTGGGTTTAGTAGCTTAGTTTTTTGAAATCCTTTAAGTTCCTGAATAGGTTTATCAATTCTCCCTTGAGGAGGCTTTATATAAACTTGAACTACTTCCTTACCTGGGTACCTACCTACGTTTATAACCTTAAGCTTAACCTTAACCATATCGTTTTCTTTCCTAATTTCAAGGTCTCTGTATTCGAATTCTGTATAGCTAAGACCATAACCAAACTCGTAGGCTGGCTCAACATTGAAGGTATCGTAGTACCTATACCCAACGTATACATCTTCTCCGTAAACAACTTTCACAGGATTATTCTTAGGCTCGCCTGGGAAACCCCTCATTGTAGGTATTTCGTATAGATTGTTAGGCCAAGATAACGGTAATCTCCCGCTCGGCGAATTTCTTCCAAGTAGTACATCAGCTATTGCTCTACCAGCTTCTTGTCCAGGTAACCATACAACAAGTATTGCGTCTACTAAATCTCTCCAACTATCAATTTCTATAGGTCCTGGTACATTAAGTATTGTAACAACTTTCTTATTGAATCTATGAAATACCTCTGAAACTTTCTTAATGAGATCGAATTCATCGTCTCTAAGGTAGAAATCGCCTTTAAGTGGGAGTCTATCAAACCCTTCACCCGAAATTCTCGAAATAGTTATCAACGCTACATCGTTTCTATAAGCGATGCCCTCTAGAACATTGATGTCTAGGAAGTTTTCAGGCACATGTAAGTTGTTCAAGTATTCGAGCATATGTTCTGTAAAGTCTATGAGAAGCCACGATACACCTAACGCATCTGCCTCCTTTATTAAATCTATTCTGCTTCTTCGAATACTGTTCATGAAGTCTACATTACCCCAAAACGACGGCAATACCTTTCGGTATATATTATCGAGCTCTTCATCTATTGTTATACCTCTTCCCCTAAGACCGTCAACTACAGATACTACATGTTTTGGATAGGTATTACCACTACCTAAACCACCTTTAACAGTAAAGTAAGAACCTTTACCAAATACTGCAATACGAGCTGAAGAAGAGAGAGGTAAGGCATTATCATTCTTTAAAAGAACAAATCCTTCTACAGCAGCTTCGTAAGCTATTTCGCTATGCTTCTCAAGATCTGGTTTAAACGATGGTGTATATCCTTGATACTTTAGAGACTTAAGCACTAGGTTTAAAACTCTCGAAACTCTATCATTTACGGTTTTCTCATCTAGTAAACCTTGTTTATAGGCTTCTAAAAGACGTTTAACGATATTATCATCTCCAGGCATTATAAGATTGATACCTGCTTTGATCTGCTCAATAGGGTCATCTCCAGCCCACCAATCAGTCATGACAAGCCCCTCATACTTCCACTCCTCTCTAAGAACTTTGGTTAAGAGCCACGGGCTCTGTGAACAGTACCTACCATTAAGCTTATTGTACGCAGCCATAATAGCCCAGGGATTTGATTTCTCTATAGCTATCTCGAATGCTCTAAGGTATATCTCCCTAAGCGCTCTCTCCGATGCAATAACATTTATAAAGAATCTGTTGGTCTCTTGATCGTTTGCAACAAAATGCTTTAATGTTGCTCCTACACCTACGCTTTGAATACCCCTTACATACGCAGCTGCTATTTCACCTGAAAGTAGAGGGTCTTCGGAAAAGTACTCAAAGTTTCTACCGCAAAGAGGAATCCTATGTATGTTGAGACCAGGAGCAAGCATTACATCTACTCCATACTCTTTAGCTTCTTCGCCAATAGCTTTACCAACTTTCTCTATAAGCTCAATATTCCATGTTGATGCCAAGAGAACAGCGTTAGGGAAAGCTGTTGTAATGTAGGTTTTCTTATCACTCAACCTTGCAGGATATATCCTTACACCTGCAGGGCCATCGCTTAAAACAACAGAAGGGATAGCTATCCGTTGTATTGCTCGGGTTTCTCCGGCAGCTCCAAGAATAGTTTTCGAAATTCCTGCGCCAACGAGAAGGGTTATCTTCTCCTCAAGTGTTAATTCTTTTACAATATTATCTAAGTTCAAGCTGGTGCCCCTAATATACGAAAGTAATACAGTAAAATATAAGTATAAATAAAATATAAGTATAAATCTAGGCAATAGTTACTTATGCTATAACCGCTTAATCATAGTCATCGCTATGAATGATCTCTTTATATTGCTGCAGTAACCTATAAACTTTATCAAATGGTTTTCATAATATTTTTAAATTAGTGCTATAACGTCTTTAAATGGGACCTAATTATGTCTATAGCTGTTGTTGGAAGTATCCACGCGGATTTCTATATAAAAACCTCCAAGTTTCCACAACCCGATGAAACAGTCATGGGAAAAGAATTTGCTATGTACCCTGGGGGTAAAGGTGCAAATCAAGCAGTTGGATGCGCTAAGCTTGGGAACAAAACGTATATGGTTGGAGCTGTGGGCGATGATTTTTTGGGAAAGATCTTAGTTGAGAACCTCGCCAGAAATAGTGTTTCAACAGATTACGTGTATATTGCAAAAGGTGTACACTCTGGCGTAGCGTTCATAATCCTTAACGAGGTAACGAAGGAGAATATGATACTTGTTGCTCCCGGAGCTGATGAAGCTATCATACCGGAATATGTTGAAAAAACGATGACAACTCTTTCATCGAAGGTAAAAGCTGTTTTAACGCAGTTAGAGATACCTCTCCAAACAGTATACAAAGCCCTTGAAATAGGCAAAGAAATTGGTGCTATAACAATCCTCAACCCATCGCCTGTTAAACCAATTAACGCAGAGATACTGAGATTTGTCGATATAATAGTACCTAACAGAGTTGAACTTAATCAACTCACAGGTATTGAGATAGAAACAGAAGACGACGTATTTAGAGCTGGTGAAGTACTTCTATCCAAAGGCGTTAAAGTCGTTATAGCAACTCTTGGAGCCCGTGGAGCAGCCATAATAACCCACTCTAAAAAGAAAATTATTGAAGCATTTAAGGTAAAAATTGTTGATACTGTTGGGGCTGGTGATGCTTTTGCAGCTGGATTAGCAACGGCTTTAGTTGAAGGTAAAGACCTAGATGAAGCCGTTAGATTTGCAAACGCTGTAGCAGCTCTTAAAATTACTCGTATGGGGGCGCAAAGCGTCCCTAACCGTGAAGAGGTTGATAAATTCCTTGAAAGAATATAACGAAGAACCATAACATTTTATTAAGTTACGATAATCAATGATTTATTTTATAGTTAAAAACTTTTACTTGTAACTAAGTCTAAGAACTTTGTGTATACATCATCATGTTCTTTCGTATGCTTAGGTTCGAAGACTTTTATTGGATAAGAGTTTGCAACGTATTCTCTTAACTCCTTTAATGACCTGATTATGCCTAAGCCTGCAACCTGTAGAAGTACGTTGCCTATTGATGTAGCTTCCTCGGGTCCTGCGTATACAACTTTATCTGTAAAATCTGCTGTAAGTTGATTTAAGAACCAATTTCTCGAGCCTCCTCCAAATATGTTTATGTGGGTAAGCTTTTTCCCAACAAGGTCTTCGGCTTGCTCAAATACAAGTCTATACTTTAACGCTAAGCTTTCGAAAAGTACTCTGAAAACTTCACCTATACTTGAAGGCTTCTCTTGCTTCGTCTCTTCTATAAAGCTCATAATAGCTTCGATCATGTTTAGCGGCGCAACAAATCTATCGTCATCAGGGTCTACGAACGCTTTGAAAGGTTTCGCCTCTGAAGCCATCTTTAGAATCTCGTCATATGTTAACTGATATCCTTGTTCTGCTAGAACTCTTCTCGTTTCTTCAACTAGCCACATACCCTGTATATTTCTTAAGAAAGTTATGGTGTTGAAGGCTCCTCCTTCGTTAGTGAAGTTATAGTCTAGGGCTTTCTTATTTATTAAAGGCTCTTGAAGCTCTACCCCCACCAAAGACCATGTACCAGAACTTACATAACCACTTGTTTCCCCAACCATAGGACCTGCGGCAATTGCTGAAGCAGTATCGTGAGTTGCTGGGGCTATTACCTCTATGTCTTTCGATACACCTAGTTCAATTGCAAGTTTGGGGTTTACCTTACCTAGTTTCGTTGTAGGCTCTATTACCGGCGGAAAAATATGGGTGGGTATACCTAAGGTTTCTAGTATATCGTAAGCCCAGTTCTTAGCTCTAGGGTCTAAAAACTGTGTCGTTGTAGCTTCTGTAAACTCAGCAGCTATTGCTTCGCTTAGCCAATAATTGAATAGATCTGGAATCATTAGGAAAGTCCTTGCAGTTCTTAGTAGCGGATCACCTCTTTTAACCATAGAGTATAGCTGAAATAACGTATTAATCCTTATGAACTGAATACCTGTTCTCTCATATATCTTCTCCTTAGTCACTAGCTTTAGAACATTATCAAGCATGCCCTCAGTTCTTGGATCTCTGTAAGTGTGAGGATTACCAATAAGTTCTCCTTTTTCATCGAGAAGTGCAAAATCAATACCCCAGGTATCTACACCAATAGAAGCAAGTTTATCCCCATATTTTTTGTAAGCAAGTTTTATAGCTTGTTTCATTTCATGCCATATCCTAAGAACATCCCAGTACAAGTTATCATTAACTTTAACCATGTAATTAGGCCATCTGTAAAGCTCTTCAACTCTAACTCTTTTATCCTTCTCATTAACATATCCTATCATTGCACGACAGCTGCTAGCACCAAGATCAAAAGCAAGTACAACTATTTCGCTCAAGACTTGCACCAATCTTTATCACAATAATTCAAAGATATAAACTTTTATACCAAGTGAGAGTATAAATTCATGTGGCAAGGTTAGTATTCGGCTAAGATCATGTCGCGAATAAATCCATTCGTTGTATTTATAATAAAACGTTTTGCTATAATGATCATAACATTCTCCGTAGGTTTAACGCTAATATTCATGCTCCCAAGGCTTATACCAGGAAACCCATTAGCTACTTTGCTCTACTCGCTTGTTAGAGAAGCAGCTATAGATCCTGAGAAACTTAAAGCTGTAGAGAGGATGCTCCTCGAATACTTCAAATTCGATAGACCTATACATGAACAATATATACTTTACCTTCAAGGTATGGTTAGAGGAGATCTTGGTAGATCTATAATGTTTTTTCCTAGACCAGCTCTCGATGTAATTGCGGAGAATCTGCCATGGACTTTAGCCCTTCTGATGCCTGCTATAATAGCTTCATGGGTTGTTGGAAATTACTTAGGAGTTCTAGCGGCTATGAACCGTGGTAAAGCAGTAGATAAAGTTCTTCTCCCCATATTAGCTGTTCTTCAAGGTACACCACCGTACGTATTTGCAATGTACTTAGTGCTGATTTTTGGCGTATCATTAAAATTGTTGCCAACAGGAGGAAGTTGGTCTCCTACGCTTCGACCTAGTCTATCCCTGGTCTTCGTCTTGGATTACCTACGTCATTATATTCTTCCATTTACATCCATATTCCTAACATCGCTAGGTGGTTGGGGGCTAAGTATGAGGAATATATCTCTCCAAGAACTTGCATCAGATTACATGGACTATACGAGGGTTTTAGCTCTATCCCAGAAAAAAGTAGTAAAATACCTATTTAAATGCTCTGCATTACCTCAGGTAGTAGGTCTTGCTATAGTTCTTGGCTGGAGCGTTGCAGGCTCTGTTGTAACAGAAATAGTCTTTGGGTACCGAGGTGTAGGAACTATGGTTTGGAGAGCAATACAATCTCAAGATTTCATGCTAATTCAAGGCTTCTTCATAATAATAATAGGTACAATAATATTAGCGAACTTCATTTCCGAGATAATGTTCGCTGTAATAGATCCTAGGGTTAGGTACGCTTACGTGGGTGCATAGTATGGTTCTCGCAAAAGCTTCTCTAGCCATAACCATACATCGTGGAATAAAGGTTCCCGGTATTCTCAGGATAAGAAAGTTTGTCTTAGGCTTAACCATGTTCTTAACAATACTTGTAGCAGGGTTGGTGGGTCCGCTACTGTACACAGTTGATCCAGGGGTTATGATAGATAGAAGGTATCTTCCACCAATGAGTAGAGGAATTTTAAAACAGGAAAACATATACCCCTTAGGAACAGATGCTTTAGGGAGGGATGTATTAGCTCAGTTTCTACATGGTATTCGAGGATCTTTGCTTGTTGGATCCGTAGCCGCAGGCATATCGCTGGTTCTAGCTATTTTCCTTGGAACTATAGCAGCGGTCTTTGGCGGTCTCATAGATAAGGTTATTCTTACGGTTTCGGAGATTTTCATTATAATTCCTGCAATGATACTTATGATGATCTTAGCAGCGTACTTAAGGGAAAGAAACCTATGGATTGTAGCTTTTGTAATAGGGATAACCTCGTGGGGTGGATGGGCTAGGGGGTTTAGATCTAGAACGTTAAGTATACTATCTTCGGACTTCATAAGCTTAGCTATGCTCTCGGGAGCTTCAAGATTTAGCATAATAGTTAAAGATATACTCCCCGTAATATCACCTTACATTCTTGCGGCTTTTGCAATGCTTTTCTCGTTCTCTATTATGTCAGAAGTAGGGTTAACTATCATAGGCGTGGGCATGACTAAAGATATAACTCTAGGCTTAGTTCTCTACATAGCTCAGCTTTACGCTAATATAACACAAGGTATTTGGTGGACTTTCGTACTTCCAACGATAACAATAATAGCTATATATCTATCTCTATACATGATAGCTATATCGCTGGATGAGTACTTCTCACCGAAGTTCGCGACATCTTAACCCAAGGTGAGATTATGGCTGTTCTAGAGGTTCAAGGATTAAAAGCTTACTATATGCTCAGAAGAGGAAGCATTAAAGCTGTTGACGGTGTAGATCTTGTAGTCGAAGATAAGAGCATAGTAGGTGTAGTTGGTGAATCAGGTTGCGGAAAATCCACTTTAGCAAGAGCCATAGCCTTAGATATTACGCCACCCTTAAAGCTTGTTGAAGGTAGGATAGTTATCGACGGTATAGAAATAACAAGGATGCCTTTAGATCAAGCTAGGAAAAAGATTGCAGGGGTTAGGGTAGCCTTAGTACCTCAAGCCGCTATGAACGCCATAGTTCCAACGGTTAAGATTAAGGATTATATCGCCGACATTATAACAGAGAAAAATAGAGATCTTACACGTAAGGAGGCAATAGATCTCGCTGTAAAAAGATTCGAAGAGCTTAATTTACCTATAGAAAGCTTAGAGAGGTATCCTTTTGAGCTTTCTGGTGGTATGAGGCAACGGGTATTAATAGCTTTAACAACATTATTAAACCCAGCTCTGTTGATAGCCGATGAACCTACGTCGGCCTTAGATGTTTCAACGCAAAAAATAGTATTAATAACAATATATAATGTATTCGTTAAAGGGCTTGTAAAAAGTATTCTATTTATCTCACATGATATTGCAACTGTTAGACAGATTTCCGATAGAATTATTGTTATGTATGCTGGGAAAATAGTTGAAATAGGTTCAACAGAGGATGTTCTGCATAATCCGTTACATCCATACTCAAAAGCTTTAATGTATTCCATACTTACACCAGAGCTAGAGGTAAGAGGAAGAATTGAAAAAGTTGAATCCCTTATGCTTATAGGGGAACCACCTAGTTTAATTAATCCACCGCCGGGGTGTAGATTTCATCCCAGATGTCCATATGCAATGGATATATGTAGACGGGAAGAACCTACTTTAATTGAGCTAGAGAAAAGAAGATTTGTCGCATGCTGGATTTACCTCAATAAGTGATGCATATGGTTCTGCTTAGTGTTAGAAATCTAACTAAAGTCTATAGATCAGGTTTAATAAGGCATAAATCGATACTAGCTGTTGATAATGTTAGCTTTGATATAAAGGAAGGTGAAATACTATCACTTGTCGGCGAATCAGGTTCAGGTAAGACTACAACAGCAAGGATAATACTAAGGCTACTAAAACCCACAGCAGGATCCGTGATGTTTATGGGTAAAGATATATGGGACGAGCTTAGAACTAGAGAGGATCTTAAATGGTATTGGAGGCACGTAAATGGTGTTTTCCAGGATCCTTTCTCCTCCTTTAACCCAACCCATAGAATTAAAGATATCCTCTTAAGGGTGTTCAATTTATTTGATGAAAATTACGATAAAGATGCAAAGATGAAGCTCATTTATGAAGCTCTTCAAAGCGTTGGACTCATACCAGAAGAAGTAATAGAGAGAAGGCCTTTTGAGTTATCCGGAGGCATGAGGCAGAGAATACTTATCTCAAGGATTTTTCTTATAAAACCAAAACTTGTTTTAGCCGACGAACCAACCAGCATGATAGATGCAACACTTAGGCTTGGGATACTTAAGCTATTCTTAAAGTTAAGGGATGAGTTAAAATCATCGATAATATTCATAACTCACGATTTAGGGTTAGCAACATATGTAAGTGACAGAATACTCATAATGTATAAAGGAGGTATTGTGGAGGAGGGTTCACCTGAGGAAATACTTAAAAATCCAAGGCATGAATATACGCGAAATCTATTGGATTCGGTTCCAAAGCTGTACACATCATGGTTTAAGCGTTAATGCATCACTAAATTCAATTCTTAACTTAATTTGTTCAGCTTTAGACAATCAGTTAAACATTAACATAAACACTTATAAAATAGTTAACATTATATACATCGAGTAGGGTGAATTCCTGTGAAAACTAAGATTGCTATATCTCTAGGGATTATTACCTTAGTTGTACTATTGCTTATGTCAATATTACCAATACACTTGCATGCCCAAGTACCCGGCTATCCAAGGGAAGAAACAGCCATTATATCACAGCAGTGGGGTACACCTTCCGCATTTAACCCACTTATAGCGGGGAGATATGCTTGGGGCGTAGACATTCTAATGTATCCAAGACCCTTCGTCTACGGACCCTACTCTGATGACTTTATACCTTATCTTGCTACTAGTTTTAAATGGATAGATGCATATACTTTAGAATTAACAATCAAACCCGATGCGTATTGGTGGGATGGCAACCCGATAAAGTCCTCCGATGTTGAATGGTCATTTGAAATTCATAAGATGTGTACAACTGCCAGTAGTTATATCTGGAATTATCTAGAAGATGTTGTGGCTGTAGACGATTATACTGTTAGGATCCTTGTAAACAAAAACAATGTTAACTACTTCAGGCTAACCGACGTCTTAGTATGGCTTATATTGCCTAAGCATAGGTGGGAGGCTCTATATAAGGAAATGGGTTGCAAAATAGCTACAGAGTTTATGGATACAGAGTTTGATAAGATAGTTGGTGGAGGACCATATAGACCTGTTTACTGGGAAGGTGATACATGGGTCTATGAAAGAGTAGATAATTGGTGGGGTAAGAAGTACTTCGGACTTCCTGAACCTAGATACGTAATGCATATTGTACCTAAAAGCGATGAACAGGTAAGACTTGAGTGGTTACAAAACAATAGAGACCATATGTCACACTTCGTTGATAGACTATGGGAAATAATTAAAGCGGATCCTACTAAAGGTACATTCGATAATAAGAATTGCCCGCCATGTATGTTCGGCGGTAGCGTAGTGTTCTTCGCATTTAATCTAGAGAGATACCCCTTCAACGATATAAGGGTTAGAAAAGCTCTATACTACGTTATGCTTGCTAATAACATGGATGCTCTGAAGAAAGCATCTGAAGCAGCATTCTCGGGTTACCTAATGCCTCCACGTCTGTACCCCGTACCAATAATACCAATGCTAGAGAGAACTGAGAGATATTTGGCGACAGATCTTATTGAGGCATTCCTTAAAGAGGCTACAATAGAAAATGCTAAAAAGTTGCTTGATGAAGCAGGTATAATCGATAGAAATGGCGATGGAATTAGAGAACTACCAGACGGAAAAGACTTCAAATTCTCGGTCATAGTGCCTGTGGGCTGGGTACCTGTAATAGGTTCTGCTACAGTATTTTCAGATATTTGGAGAAGAGAGCTAGGGGTAATTGCCGAGGTTCTGCAACTGGACTTTAGCGTAGTTTGGTCGAGGATTAGCCAAGGAGATTATGAAGCAACGTGGTGGTTGCATAGTACACGAATGGGGGCTTCTTCACCGTGGATAAACTTCGATGTAGCTATGGATTCCAGGCTTCCTACAAATCCATGGAGTGGACCTATATCAAGGTACAAGAATCCTGTAGCCGATTGGATACTAGACGAAATCGGTAGGACGTGGGATGAAGGAAGGAGGAAAGATCTATTCAGACTTCTGCAAGAAATATGGCTTAAGGATCTACCGTTCTTGATATTCGGACAAGATCCTCACTGGTATCAGTACTCAGAGAAATACTGGGTTGGATGGCCAAATACTGATAGGATACAGAAATATGGAGCATTCTATGCAACTAACTGGGATCCAGCATTTGTATTTGTACTATTCCAAGTTAAATCCTCTAAAGAAGTATCGCCGGGAGCAGATGTTGATACCGTACCGGAGTTCCTAAAGCCTCGAAATAGAATACCTGCATCGAAATTCTTTGAAGAACTAGAGAAAGTAGCCGTAGGGCCTATTACTGTTCCAGCAACAGTAACTATAACTATAACGGCGCCTGCGGTTACCCCTACAACAGTTACGGTAACAAAAGCCTTTACAACTACTACTACTACGGTTGAGCGTGTTACTGACTGGACTATGACTGCTGTATTAGCTGTTGTACTATTTGTTGTAGGATTTGCCATAAGCTGGTTTGTTAAGAAGAAGTAACTGCGAATAGTTAAGTAAACTAATTATTTTTAAATTAAATTAAAATTAGTTTCGATTAAGTGCTCTATCTATTGCATTTTTCATCATCGTAGATACTTTGGTATTTTGTATAGAATTATATAACAAAGATTTTTATATGAATAAGCTTAGATATGATGTTGGGGGGTAAAAATGGCGTTACGATTTTCAACAGGGATATGGATTTTTGGTGCTGGGGTTGAGCGTTTTGCCCCTATGGGTTATAAACCAGCTAAACCAATTATTGAATTAATAGATGATGCAGCTAAAGTTGAAGACCTCCAAGGGTTAGAATTCCATTACCCTACGGAGGTTAATGAAGAAAACGTTAAAGCTGTTAAAGATGCGTTATCAAGTCATAAAATAGAAGCTGCTGCTGTAGCTCCGGTTCTTTCTCAGGAAGCTCAATGGGCTAGAGGAGCTTTATGCGCGTTAGATCCTGAGATTAGGAGGAAAGCTATAGAGAGATGCAAGAAGGCTGTAGACATTGCCCGCGAGCTTGGTGCTGAAATATTGATAATATGGCCTGGTAGAGAAGGCTTCGACTTTCCATTTACATCAGATTATAGAAAACTTTGGGGTAATTACATTTCGGCAATAAAAGAGGTAGCGGAGTACGGCTCAGACCTTAAGGTAGCGCTTGAGTATAAAATGGAGGATCCCTCTAGTTATCTGCTACATGGTTCAGCGGGAAGAACTTTAACAACCATCTTAGAACTTAGGATGGAGGGTGTAAAGAACGTAGGTGTAAATGTTGAATTTGCCCATGCAAAGTTAGCTAAAGAATACGTGCCCGAAACCATTGCCCTCATATCAAGGTATAATGCCCTGTATCATCTGCATTTAAACGATATATTTACAGAAGTAGATCTAGATCTATTTCCAGCGAGCGTCCACATTTTAGAGTTCGCAGAACTACTCTATTGGTTACATGAACTAAACTACAGTGGTTGGTATGGGTTAGATCTTTTCCCAAGATATCTAGATGCAGCAGAAATGCTCAGGCAAAGCATATTCAACATAAAAGCTATTGTTAAGGCATTAGAGAAGGTTGGTTGGGAGAAGATTAGGAGAACAATAGATGTTGCTGACCCTATAGAGTCCCAAAAACTGATTAGAGAAATACTTGGATTATACCTCCAGCCTTGAGATAGAATTATCTAATAAATCTTGTTCCCTATATGTAGTTAAATATTTATTTTTATTCCTTCATTTTTTCTAGGGGTTTTAGTTGACTCGTGATGTAGTGGAGGAATTAGTCAGGAAGATGACTATAGAGGAGAAAATTGCTCAACTAACATCAATCTTTGTTGATGATCTTGTTGAAGGTGATGAGTTTTCTGAAGTAAAAGCGGAGAAGGTTCTTCGATATGGTATCGGTCAGATAACTAGAGTTGCAGGGTCAAAGCTAGGTTTCAAGCCAAAACAAGTTGCTAGAATAATAAATAAGATTCAGAAGTTCTTGGTGGAGAAGACGAGGTTGGGTATACCAGCTATAGTACATGAAGAATGCCTAGCCGGCTTAATGGGTCCATCGGTGATAATGTTTCCCATACCTCTAGCTTTAGCGAGTACCTGGAGCCCTGATTTAGTGAAACATGTTGCCGAAGCCATAAGGGCGCAGGTATTGACTGTTGGTGTTAAACATTGCCTTTCGCCTGTTCTAGACCTCTGTAGAGATCCTAGATGGGGTAGATGCGAGGAAACTTTTGGTGAAGATCCATACCTTGTTGCATCTATGGGCACAGCATATATAGAGGGATTGCAAGGGGGAGGAGAGAAAGTAGAGGTTATAGCAACTGCAAAGCATTTTGCTGCGCACGGGGTTCCGGAAGGAGGTAGGAACATAGCATCTGTAAACATAGGCTTCCGTGAACTAAGGAACACACATCTCTATCCATTCGAAGCAGCGGTTAAAATAGCCAGGGTAAAGGCCATCATGCCCGCATACCATGAAATAGACGGCGTGCCTTGTCATGCAAATGAGGAGCTCTTAAACGAAATACTTAGACGTGAATGGGGATTCGACGGGATTGTAGTATCTGATTACTGGGGTATAAAGTTCATCCAAACTATACATAAAGTTGCCAGAAGCCGTACAGAAGCAGCTTTACTTGCTTTATCCTCTGGCGTAGATATTGAGCTTCCACATGCTGAGTACTATTTGGAACTAATAGATGCTGTGAAGAAAGGAGAAGTACCTGAATCCTTAGTAGATAAATCTGTAGAAAGAGTTCTACGTGTTAAGTACCTCTTAGGCTTATTCGACAACCCATACGTTGATGAGAATAAAGTTCCGGAGATCATTGATAATCCCCAGTTTAGATCAATTGCAAGAGAGGTTGCACGGAAATCCATTATTCTTCTCAAGAATAACGGAGTACTACCGATACCCAGGAATATTAAGAGAATAGCTGTCGTAGGTCCTTTAGCTGACGACCCGCTGGCTATGTTGGGTGACTATCATTATGCTACTCACATAGGGTTACTGAAACCTGATGTACATATAGTTACAGCTCTCGAAGGTATAAAGAATAAAGTTGGCTCAAGAACAACGGTGTTCTTTGCTAAAGGTTGCAACCTTAGATCTACCGAGCCCAAGGCTCTTGAAGAAGCTCTAGACTTAGCTAAGGAGGCGGATGTAGTTATAGTTGTCGTCGGCGATATATCGTGTATATTCAATAGGGAGAAGTGTACATCAGGTGAAGGCGTTGATAGAGCTGAGCTCTCGCTTACCAAACCTCAAGAAGAACTTGTTAAGGCATTGAAAGGGTTGGGTAAGAGTATAATACTAGTTGTAGTGGCAGGTAGACCTATGTCTATAGAGAGCATATATGCGGATGTCGACGCGATTCTATGGTGTTGGAAGCTAGGCGCCGAAGGAGGTAACGCTCTAGCTGATGTACTATTTGGGGAGCATTCGCCAAGTGGGAGACTACCTGTATCAATACCGAGAGCTGTAGGTCAAATACCAGTCTACTACTCAAGGAAGCCTTCATCCTTTGGGGATTACATGGAATTTCATTCAAAGCCTCTATACCCATTCGGCTACGGATTAAGTTATACAGAGTTTAAGTACAGCAGTCTCGTAGTAGACCCTAAGGAGGTTCCCATAGGCGGTAAACTTAAGGTATTTGTGGACATTGAGAATATAGGCGATGTGGAAGGAGACGAGGTAGTTCAACTCTATATATCTAGGTCTTATAGCGAAGTAGCATTGCCAGTAAAAGAATTGAAGGCATTTAAGAGGGTATCGCTAAAACCCAAGGAGAAAAGAAGAATAGTATTCACGATATCAACAGAGCAACTAGCTTACTACGGGAAAGAATTAAAATTGATTATAACTCCAGGGGAATACAAGGTTATGATTGGTAGGAGTGCAGACGATATTGTAGTCGAAGACAGATTCTTAGTCGTTGGAGAAAGTTTAAAGTTTAAGGACAGAAGGAAGTTCTTTGCAGATTCCTATGTAGAGTAATACCAAAAGAAATTTTTATCAGCATATTAACTCTTAGCATAGAGGGAATGGAGATGGAGCCCTCGAAACTTCATTTAAGAAGGCTTATACAGCACGATGAAGTCGGTATGGGGAATAATCAGTTTAGATGCTTTTACATGGCTTTCCATCCAATGAATGATGCGTTTGTAGTTCACGAAGGCCATTCCGGGAAAGTATTTATGGATGGAAAACTCATATACTCTTACAGCCTTATAGGTAGACCTCCTAGAGCTGGCGGAGATACTCATGGCGCTATAACTTGGTCTCAAGATCTCGTATTCATAGGTGGTTGGATAAAAGCACCACCGGGGCTTCTTGTATCTACTGATAGAACTTTATCTAAGCAAGATATGAGGAATAAATACAGCCACATACATACAGTAGATGAGAACGGTAAAGTAGAGCTTTTATGGTCTAGAAAATGGGATGAAAATTTACCTCCAAACCACTGGTATGGAGAAGTTACGGATCTTCTATACGATGGACACGAGGATATCCTTTACTTCTCGAGAGCCGATGGTTATGCTGAGCTAGGTCTTTGGAGAATATTTCTAAGTGATAGAAAAGCTGAATGGCTAATCAAAAACCGAACTGTATACAAAATGGAGCTCAAAGACGATAAGATCTTTGCAACTCTATTCAACCCTGCCCATATGGAGAATTCAGCTATAGCTATATACGATACAGTAAACGGTGAGAGTAAGCTTGTAGAGGAATTCAATTTTGCTTTAGACCCTGGTAAAAAGATATCCATGAAGAGAGATGGAGGTCAAATAATTCAACTCCAGAATAAGCTTATAGCCTTCTACGGTGGTGCAATGATAGTCGTGGATCCGTATAAAAATGAATATACGCTCTATCCCTTCTTAGAAGTTGTAGGACCTGAATTTCATAGACCAGCATACATTCCTGGTCTTAGAACCCAGAAGGTCTACCCTCTAGGTTTACCCCTTATAGCTGTTAACCCATCTGAAGGTTTAACAGAACCAACTTTAAGAACAACCGTTGGGTTACTTATTAGGGTAGACCCAGTCATACCCCAAATCGTTACATCAACAGGTTTTGTCTCGGGCATGATATCTGATGGAGAAAATATATACTTAGGGGCATCTTATGCTAACCACTGCCCAGCATACACCTATAGAACAGGTGATGGAGGAATATATGCTGTACCTCTAAAAGAGTTCTTTACAAAGCCATGGAGCTCTATTAGGCTGTGGGTATTCGATGGATTGTATAAGTATGGGGAAACAGGTGTAGCTGGATGGTTTGGAGGAATACCTCTAAAAGGATTTACAACTAAAAAATTGAGAGTATATGTTACAAAGGAAGTGAAGATGAAGGTAGCAGAATATAACCTTCTATCAAAGATCGCTGAAGATGATGTAAGCTTAAATAGCGGATGGAATATTATCGAGCTATCATCATATTATGATGCAGTGGCATTTAGATTCAAAGACGATTTAGATAAAGCTCTAGCCGAAATAGTACTTGAACCATAGAGAATAATGGTATTAATAATGGTATTGGCCATCTACAGCTTAAGCAATATCGCGTTAAAATATACAATTAAGACCAATATTAGATTCTTGGTGATATAGGTTTTAATTTTCTGTTTATAATACATCTTCTAGGGGTAAGGTATGGCAAAAATACGTCTTGGTTTAAATCTTAGCTGGGCTGTGAAAAGATGGCCTATGCCTGATGAGTGGTCTGAAATAGTAGTAGGTCTTGATGTTAAGTATGTCCAGTTTTCGTTTGATCTTCTAGACCCAAGATCGTTGCCTGCTGCTGTTGAACATATGGCGGCTCTAATACTTGATGCATCGAGAAAATACGGCGTAGTCATTCATTCGACTTTTACTGGTTTAGGAGCTTACAGCTTTAACCTTCTTGCACATCCAGACCCAGTTATGAGGTTTGATGCTCTAGATTGGTATATGAAGGCGGTGGATTTCACAGCTAAGATAGGTGTAAAAGCAACCGGTGGACATATAGCTGCTAAAAGCGTTAAAGACTACAACGATCCCAAAAGAAGAGCGCAAGTAGATAATTCACTTGTAGAGAATGTTAGGACTTTGAGGAGGTATGCCCAATCAAAAGGTCTTGAGGTAATTCTCTGGGAACCGATGCCTGTGCCCCGAGAGACTCCCTGGACAATTAATGAAACAGAGGAGATCCTGGTTAGAGCCAACGAAGGTCCAGGTGCAGCAGTTCTGCTAAACATAGATTTAGGTCACCAATGCACGTTACAAGGAAATGAATGGGATCCATACGAATGGTTGAAGAGGTTTGCGCCAAAATCCCCAGCAATACACATACAACAAACGGATGGTAAAGGAGATAGACACTGGCCTTTTACTGAACAGTTCAATAAAATAGGCATTATAAAACCTGATAAAATTATTGAAGCAATCGAGGCATCAGGTGCAAAGGAGGTATATCTATTCCTCGAATACATCCCAGCATTTGAATATCCCGACGATAAAGTACTCCAAGAATTAACGGAATCAGTTAAATACCTTAAGGAATACATATCTACAGAGTAAAAACATTATATTCTTTATTTTTAACCAACTCAACATTTATAACAGTTAATGTTCTTAAAAGCTAGGCGTATTCTAATTTTCACAGAGCTTTAGCCCTGAGCCAGTTAATACTATTAGAACTCTTAAACCTTGGAATCTATCCTTGTACTTCTTAAATGCTGCGTAAGCAGTTGCCGACGTAGGTTCTACTATGAAGCCCATTCCCATCAGATCCTCCATAGCCTTGCTAATTTCGCTATTACCTACTAAGATCACGTCACCGCTGTACTTAGCAATATACTCTTTAATTTCATTCAATCGAGGAGGATTAGGCACCATAATACCTTCAGCTAAATTAGAACTTTCACCTACTTCTTCAAAACCTTTGACAGCTTTGAATACTGGTTGAACACTATAACCTTGCACAGCTATAGGTGTTGGGATTTTCAGGTTACGCCCTATCTTTTTAAGAATTTCAAATCCCTTTAAGATTCCTAAGAGAAGACCTCCTGAACCTGTAGGTATGATAACCACATCAGGAGGTCCATACTCTTCGTATACCTCAAATGATATCGTCGTACTACCGTATACATAGAGAGGATTCCATGTATGGCCAACATAGAAGTACTTCCCGGCTAAAGACAAAACGTAATCAGCAGCATCTTTCCTCGTTGGAACCTCTATAACCTCAGCTCCAAGCATCCTTATAAGACATTTCTTTGCTTTAGATGTTGTCGAAGGTATAACTATCCTAGATCTAAGACCATAAGCTTTAGAGTATAGGGCTACAGAAATACCTGTATTCCCACTTGAATCCTCTACAACATCCTTAAATTCCATTAAATAAGCATAGCTTACAGTTAAAGACGTTCCACGATCTTTAAAGCTACCACTCGGATTCATATACTCAAGTTTAAAGAGAAATTCAACACCATCAATTTTTTCAACAATACTCTTAGTTTCACCTTCTCCGATGTACTTAGTTGGAGTAAATGGAAGTAATCCTCTAAATCTATCAAGACCCTTTGATCCAACTTCGTAAATAGGCTTGTAGTCTAAATCGATAGGAGATCCACAAACAGGGCACCTCCAGTAATATCTGCTAGCTATTCTATCTTTAAAACCGCATCTATGGCAGAACCAGTTACATTCAATCATGGGAGTTCTCCTCAGAGTTAAAATGGACTAGCATTTACTGTTTTAATCTATCACTATAAATATTAATGCTGTACACCACGAATTATAAGGTTTATATTTATAATTATTTGTCTCTATAAGAACATATGCCAGAGTTAAAAAGAAGCCAAAAATAATTGAATTCACTTTTTCTTCTTTTCAGCTTTTTTCTCTTCCTTCTTTTCGGCTTTCTTTTCAGGTTTCTTCGACATTAGGGATCACCATAACTATATATAGTATACATCTTGGTATAAAGTAATATGTTCAATCATTTAAGTTAAAATCCTGTTTTTCTAACTAACTTCGTTTAATTTAGTCCTAGATAACAGCTATATAGTATGTTACTGATTGTAAGGGATGTTTTTCAATAAAATTAAGGCAATCTTTACCTATGTATACTGTTACAACTCCTTTAAGCTTTGAATTTCCAGATTTAAGTAGATGAAGTATAGCCTTAAGTTTTTCAACATCATCTAGTACCGTATCTGCTAAAAGAACATTTAGATCATCTACACACGTTGTTGAAATTATAAACAATTCAATATTATTATAGTGCGAATGATACCATGTAACTCTAATTTTAGAGTCTTCAACTTTTTTAGTATCGAAAAAAGGAATACACATTTTCAATCCTAACTCCCATGCGAGAATAGTTGCAAAAGGTATAGAATCTCCAGATATAGGTATAATGATATCTATATCTTGGTCTCTTAAATCGTCTTCTAATTTTAGAGCGTATAGCGAGAGGAGACCTATATCGGAGACCAGCTCATGTACATTATTTTTATGCATACTCATAAAATCGTTGATGGTTTGATCAATGAGTTTAAGCTCGTTAAGTTTTGCAAGTATATTTGCTGTAACTTCATCGCTTGGTATACTGAGCATATTGATATATTTCCATAAGCTTTGATACGGGATTTCTAACAAAGATTCTAGATGTCGTAAACTATAAATGTAATTCAAAGCTCTAAGAATTTTCATAACCTTTATCTTCTCATTCCGCTTAAACCTCTTAAAGTTAGTCACAAGTCATCACGCAAATTGGTGAAGATCTTCTTAATAATATGTTAAAGCTTTCCTCGATATTTAAAACTATGTTTTTGATATTAGCAGGATAAACCTATTTAAATCTCGTGATTTCTTTAAGGTTGTTAGGCCAAGGTGCTAAGGTATACTTCTTTAACCATTCCTTATTTATATTAATTCCTTTAATAACCTCTATGATCTTATCAAGTAATTCTTTAGGGATTTTATTTTCTCTAGCCGCAGGGCAGTCCATATCTAAGTAAACCACTTTTTCATCTTTTTCAAAATCGTAGTATAGCATAATAGGCCAAGCTCTACAATCAAAAGGCCTTATGTTGTATACCTTACATAAACCTTTTTCGTCTAGGTATGAACACGGCGAGCCGTTTTTAGAACCAATAGCCTTAACTTTACCCAACGGCGTTTTTACCTCAAATTCATGTTCAAAAATACCTTCTTCTTCTGGAAGTAATACAGCATAAAATCTTTTACAACAATTTATATTACATGATTTGCATATATTACCAAAATCAACAAAGTTCAGGAGATCCGATGGTCTTCTATTCATCGACTACCACTTTATTTCTTGCAACGCAAAGATTTGTAAAACTGTTATAGGTATTAGTAGTATCAGCTAAAATGACAGTATTGTTTGCTGTCGAAATAAGAATTTTATTATCTACATAATTATTTGTATTATTATCTTAAAAGATGTATAGATACTTCGACTTTAGTTTATGGTAAGTTAAGGATTTATTAAAATTACACTATGTGTTTTAGAGGATTAAATATAGTAGTATTTCTTAGTAGGAATTAAGAAGTAGTTATTATGGGTGATTTATAATGCCTAACCTTAAGAAAACGCTCAAAAAGGGTGTAGCTACAGTTGGTACTTGGATAACCATAAATCATCCAGATGTAGTTGATGTACTAAGTGAGTTTCCCTTTGACTGGCTAATATTTGATATGGAGCATGCACCCTTAGAGGTATCTGATATAGAGGTATTGATGATGCCTCTCCGAAATACTAGCATATCCCCTATAGTTAGGGTCCCTTGGAACGACATGGTTGTCATAAAAAGAGCCCTAGATATAGGGTCAGAAGGTATACTTATTCCATGGGTTAACACAAAAGAAGAAGCTGAAGCTGTTGTAAAATATGCTAGTTATCCACCTCATGGCTTTAGAGGAGTTGGGCCTCGACGAGCCGTTAAATATGGTATCCGCCCTTTCCTAGACTATTACAGCAAGTTTGAATATGAAGAGCGTGTATTAATAGTACAGATAGAAACGCCTAAAGCAATAGAGAATTTAGAGGATATTGTATCAGTAAAAGGAATTGATGTAGCATTTATAGGGCCTATAGATCTTACGGTGAACCTAGGAATACCTTTGCAGTACAATCATCCCATATTTATTGAAGCTGTCAACAAGATTTTAAGAACATGTGAGAAATATGGTGTAGCTCCGGGAATACATGCGTTTGATGTTAATCAGATTAAGAAGTACATAGAGGAAGGATTCAAATTCATATCTATAGGAAGTGATGTGAGTTTTATAATTAGAGCTGTCAGGGATATACTAAGAGCTCTTAATCGCATTTAATCATGGTGCACTATAAATATAATCATAGAGTAGCTGTACTAATTTTTAGTCGTTCACAAGGTTGATCTTCATTAACTTGTAAATATCTTTACAGACCCTAAAATGACATTAATAAGTACAATTGGAAATAGCCTATAAGTTAAATCAAATTAAGTTTAATAAGCAATAAATATGTAGAATTATATTCTTAATTATATTAAGTTGTAAGCAATCCATGTTCATTTTATACATTGATTTGTTCATAAATATGTAGTTTACGACATGTATCTATTTAGTTAAGCCATTCTAATACATTATTTTATTTTATCTCTACCGATTTCTCTTTAATGTAGTTTATAATAGATAATGTAGCTATAACAGCTTCTTCTGTTCTTATATTTACTGAGCCTTGTCTAGGCACGAAATTTATGGTGAAGTCTACATATCTGTTTATGTCAAAACCTTCCTTGTAAGCTATTTCGTCTACATCGAGGTAGGGTCCACCAAAAACAATTAATACTCTTTCTTTTTGTCTAAACTTTTCGTTTAGGACATCTTCGAGCTTATATACTGATTCACCTTTCTTTGATGCTACAATAACTAGGTATTCCCTAGAAATAGCCTCTTTTAACATGCTACTTAGCGAACTAAATGATATAACAGTATACCCCCAGTATATGTCTATAATAGATTTATCGATGATATCAATATAGTAATAGTCTGAACCTTTTCGAATAATTTTCGTAGTAATTCTCGAGCCTTTTGGGGGACATTTACCATATATAATCCCTTTCTTGTCTAACCCTATTTCTGCTATACACTTGCCTTCTCTCCTATCAATAATTACACCTTCCCTAAACTTTGTATCGAAGATCTCTAGCTCTACATGATGAGGTGTTTTAAGAGGTGGTATAATACCCGCAAACTTCAGCTGAGGAGTTATAGGAACCAGAATTTTTTTTAAGTATGGCGGCACCTCCATATATTGTAGAATACTTTGTATCATCTCTGTATCTCCTTCATCATCGCAGTACACCATTATCTCTTCAACACGAAATATGGCAGTAGCTCTACCTATGTATCCTATTTTAAGTGTTAGTTCTCTAAGAGTTTTTGAATCTACTGTTATCGATGTGGGAATTGCGATAGATATGAAAGGCTTTGCTCTGATTGGCCTCATAAACCTCCTATGTACTTCAAGTTCAGCAGAGCTTAAGGTCATAACCTTATACCGATAAAGTATAAAGTTTTCTTGAGATAAAATTAGTATAAGGTTCGACGAATGATGACCCCTTCATGTGCTGAGGATTTATTGTGATGAATGCTGGGATAGCTGAAAACTTAATAAGGTTATGAAGCTAGTCTATTCTTGCCCCCTGTTGGCCAGACTTGCACAATTAATGAGCCGATGGGGAATATGAGTGTGAGGTCTCCACAGGGGGTACAAAGAATAACCTAAGTAGGTTCTAAAATAGCTATAGTTTGACCAACATCTATGAAGCTTCCTTCTCTGGGGAATACCTTCTTTATCTTACCTTTATAAGGCGATTTTATTTCTATAATCATTTTCATAGATTCCACTACAGCTATGGTTTGACCCGAACTAATTATATCACCTTCTTTTACCATCAACTTAACTAATCTACCAGGAATTTCGCTTGCAATCTTAATTCCAACTTCTTCGGTTACAGGAAGAGGATGGAGTTGTAATCTCATTGTACTTTCTTCTATAGCTCTAGTGAGCCTAGACATAACCTCTGAACCTGCACCTTCTCCCTCTTGTAATAACTCTTGAGGAAAATGAATAATGTATTCCCTTCCCCCTATCCTGACCAAGAAGACGTTTTCTTCTTCCTCGTGTACCTCAACGTGGTACCTCTTATTACCTATAACAACAGTAAACTTACTCATTTGAGCACCTCACGTTAAAAGTAATAACGTTGAAGCTATATAAGGTTTGGCCTACAGTTAACCATGATACCTTGAACCATGTAATTAGCAGTCTTAAATATGTGAGTCAGTGGGTATGATCTAGATAAGGGTATGAACATGGGTTTAGAAGGTATACGTAAAGAAATTTTAGAACTTAGAAATATTATCGAAAGAGCTAAACTTGGTGGAGGTCGTGAAGCTATAGCTAAGCAACATGAGCGAGGTAAGTTAACAGCCTGGGAACGACTTGAACTTCTCTTTGATGACGGTAAATACGTGGAATTCGATACATTTGTAACTTCGAGGGCTACAGAGTTCGAAATGGATAAAAGAAAGGTTCCAGGTGACGGTGTTGTTACAGCTATAGGTAAAGTTAGCAATAGATTCGTCGTTGGGATAGCCCAGGACTTCACATTCATGGGGGGCTCCGTAGGTGAAATGCATGCATCAAAAATTGTGAAAGCTATGCAGTACGCTTTAAGCATAGGTGTACCTGTGGTTTTTCTCAACGATTCGGGAGGCGCTAGAATTCAGGAAGGTGTTGATTCTCTTAAAGGCTACGGCGAGATATTCTATATGAATGTTGTAGCTTCAGGCGTTATACCACAGATCGCAGTTATAATGGGTCCATGCGCAGGAGGTGCTGTGTACTCCCCAGCATTAATGGATTTTGTGATAATGGTCGAAAAAACATCCTACATGTTCATAACCGGGCCAAAAGTAGTAAAAGCCGCTTTAGGCGAAGATGTTACAGAAGAAGAGCTAGGGGGACCCCATGTTCATGCCTCGAAGAGCGGTGTTGCACATCTTGTTGCTGCAGACGATAAAGAAGCTATAGAGCTTGTCAAGAAGCTTCTAAGCTATCTACCATCAAACAACATGGAGGCGCCGCCACGTATAGAAACAGATGATGACCCAGAAAGACTTAGCCCAGAGCTAGACTCTATAATACCTGAAGATCCAAAGAAGCCGTATAACATTTATGAAGTAATAGAGGCTGTAGCAGATAAAGGCACTTTCTTTGAACTACAGAGAGACTTCGCCAAAAATGCCATAATAGGTTTTGCACGTATGAATGGTTACACCGTTGGTATAGTAGCCAATAACCCGATGTTCTACATGGGTGCACTAGACATCGACTCGTCCGACAAGATATCTAGGTTTGTAAGATTCTGCGATGCCTTCAACATACCTATAATAACATTTGTTGATACACCAGGTTTTGTGCCGGGTACATTTCAAGAGCATAAAGGAATCATAAGGCACGGCGCGAAAATAATCTACGCTTATAGTGAAGCAACAGTACCAAAGATAGCAGTTATCGTTAGAAAGGCCTACGGCGGAGCATACATAGCTATGAGCTCTAAACACCTCGGTGCAGACCTAGTAATAGCGTGGCCAACAGCAGAAATAGCTGTTATGGGTCCCGAAGCGGCAGCTGAGGTTATATGGCGCAAAAAACTAGAAGCTGTTCAAGACCTAAGTGAAAGAGAGGCTCTTCTTAGGAAATTAGCTGAGGAATACAAAGAGAGGTTGTCTAAACCTTACTTTGCGGCATCAAGAGGATATGTAGACATGATTATAGAACCTAATCAAACACGGGCTACGATAATTAAGACAATAGAGTTTTTACTAGCTAAAAGAGAGATAAGAATAAGGGCACCGCCAAGAAAACACGGGGTAATGCCTGTTTAGCAAAGCAGCTAGAATTTAATTAACAGCTAGTAATAGTAGGGTGCATTGAGAGTAATAAGGAGATCTCTATGCCTAAGTACCATACGGTTGTAGAAGACGATAACGTAGCTATAGTTACAAAAACTGCAAAGTTATTGTTAGAAATCGAGAATATAGTTGACGAAATTCTGTCAGAGCATCAAATCGAGGAACATAAATATAGAGTTGAAGGACTTGAGGATCCCAATAGAGGCACAGTACATGTCTACATAGACTTAAACGGGAAGTGCTCTAAGGAAGTATCTAAGGATGATAAACTTATTAAAGTATCTTGTCAACGGGTTTTACCTAATGTTAATGAAATTTTCAGGTATATAGTTATTAACTTAGCAAAAATATCCGTAAACCTTCTTAGACCTTTTCTTGGGAGAGAAGAAGAATACATGGTTATATTCCTAGATAGGGGTTCTGCTGCAATACTTGAAGGTTCTCCTGAGAAGGTTGTGGCACCATTTATACCTGGAACCGTATTTACTTGTCATACACATCCGAATACTTATAGAGCTTTGTTATCTAAGGAAGATGCTAGATCATTACTTGAGCTACTATCTAATAGAGGTCTCGGTAGTTGCGTGATATCCACATCTTCATGCCTAGTTGTGTATAGGTGTGGACCTTTCGTTTTAGATGATTACTTTAAGTTGTTCAATGCTATTAAAGATCAGGAATACATCGATATCATTACCTTAAGTTCTCTAGGCTTAGAATCCATAGAGGGGGTTGAATTCATTACATAGTTGCTGATATAGGGTAGAATTTTGCTTGTCTAGTGGGTGTACTAATGTAAACCTCGATGTAATCCCCAATACCGCTTGTTTTTATCTTAGGTACCAACACTTCCTCAAGCTGGAAAACACCTGCGTACTCATCCATGTGAACCACTATCTTTATAGGCTTCTCCTTAGTACCTTGCTCTACCTCAACTTTCTTAATGGTTATAGCCGATAACGCGTGCATATCTAGTTTACCTAACCTATACGGTATACGCGCTCTACCTTCAGCCATATCAAGCCCATCGCTAACCTTAACAACACCGCATTCAACAGTTAAACATTTAGTGTTGTACTCAGTAGCGTAGATAGCATGCATTATCTCTTGCCTTAACGCTATAACTCTTCTATCGGCGAACCCTAGTTTAGGCAACAATCTATTTAGGAGGTCTTTAGCTAAAAAAGTCCCTATGTATTCGTGATTAACCCTATGGACAGCGTTTCCTATATCATGAAAATAAGAAGCCATGAGTACAACAAGTTTAGCTTCCTCTATGCTCTTTGTAGTTCCATCTCTTAAAGTTGTAGGTATAACATTGTTATTCATGAGGATATCGAGTAGTTCTAAAGCAATTCCTGCCACAATTCTTGCATGCATTATTCCATGATCATTATACCTAAGACGTGTAACAGCCATAGTATTACTAATTCTGAGAAGTTCGGATACCTCAACATCTTCTTCAAGCAACTTAAAAGCAGACTTAAGTAGAGATGAAGTATCGATGTTCTTATGTATTAATTGTACAGATACAATAACCACTTTTCCACCCTTAGTTTAGTTCGCTAACTAGAGCTAAAAGATATTGATAAATCATTGTGTCTCGTAACGGATTTCCCTACGCTATTTCTCTACATAACTCAACTAAATTTGTTGAGAATCTCTTATTTAAAGTTTTCAAAATATTTAGTATCTCTAGAACTTTATCCACAATCTCGGTATTTGGAGCAGATATTAGGTATAATGATGGTTCAACAAAAATAGGCAACATTTTAGATTTAAGCACCCGTACTAGGACGATGTTATCCTTAGATGTTTTCTCCACAATACATAGTTTGTTATCAGCATAGGTATACCCTATAATTTTCGATCGTTCGTAAAAAGTTTTTGGAGCTACCTTGATTCCCAAAGATTTCAAGGTATTACGATCAAGTTTACACAATTTCATAAACAGCCTTAGATCTACAGTGAAAAAACCTTTAATACTTGATAGACATTTTACCTTATCCTCGATGTTCTCCGTTATTACCGTATGAATGACATGTTTGACCGAATCGCTTAGGATTTTCTTTAAATCGCAGCTGTTGCTTATCCTTAAGGCTTTAGCTAAACCGAAATCTAAATCAACATCAATATCAATTAGGGCTTTGATATACATGGTTAGCGGTAACCTTATTGATAGACTAGGTATATGTTCTGAGTAAGCTTTATGTAGTTGTCATTGGGTTTACCTCCTACGATAACTTCTTTGATTTTGTGTAGATGCTTAAGATCCTTGGCGGCTATAGCAAGTTTCTCCGGTATGTACATTGTTGCATTTAGAGGTTCTGACAACTTCATATTGTTTTGTTTCTTATACTTCCAAATAACGCTGTTTACCTCTATAACATTGTCAAGAGTTTCAGCGTACCCCATGTTCCATTTCTCGTTAGGTATAGGCATAGCCTCAAAGTGTATGGATTTACCGCTATATAGCTTTCTCCAAATGTAATCTGTAGTAAAAGGCATTATAGGTGCGAGCATTAGTAGCACCGATTTTAAGACTGTGTGTAGTGTGTACCAAGCACTTTTCTGTTCTTCCTCTGTATAATCATCTAAACCATAAGCTCTAGGTTTTACTAGCTCTAGATAGTGATCGGCGAATACATCCCATACAAAGTGATATATTGTATGAATAGCCGTATATACATCGGTCTCCTCATAGCTTTTCCTAACAACTTCTACAATCTTATTGAGTTTTTCGAGTATTGCTAAATCTAAGGGGTGTATAACCCCCGGATAATCTATCGATGGGAACATAGATACAAACCTAGCTATATTTAGAAGCTTTGTTACAAATAGCATACCTGTTCTCATTAGCTGCTCGGAAACCCTATAGTCGCTACCAACTTTAGCTGCTGCAGCAGCCCAGAACCTAACAGCGTCAGCACCATACCTCTGTATCATGGGTTCTGTGTACACGACGTTGCCTTTACTTTTGTGCATAGCTTCTCCTTTTTCATCTAAACCCATACCGTTAATTCTGATAAAGTCGAAGGCCGGTTTTCTGTATAGCTGGTGTACTCTTAACAATGTATAGTATAGCCATGTCCTTATTATGTCATACCCTTGGGGTCTCATAGCCTTGGCTTTACCCTGTAGATAGAGGTTAAAGATATGCGGATACTTAGTAATACCAGCAGCATATAAAACCGATATAGATGAATCGAACCATGTATCGAAAACCTTGGTTTCGCCGAAAAGCTCTTCCTTAGGTGCTCCACAGTTAGGGCATTTATCCCATGGCGGCGGGTCTCTCCATGGTCTATAATATTTACCGGGTTCCGGTACCAAAGTATTTCCACATCTTCGGCATTTCCATGCAGGGACCTCTGTTGCATAGTATCTAGTCTTTGATATAGGCCAATCCATAGCTAAAGAATCTACCCAGTTGATAAGCCTTTGCCTGTATTCTTCAGGTATAAACTCTATCTGGCGTGCTATATCCTTAAGATCCTCCCTAAAGTCGAGTTGTTTCAAGAAATACTCATGTGTAAGAATAAATTCTACTGGTGTTCCGCAACGCCAGCATGTAGGCACATTTCTTAATATGTTCTCTACTTTCACTAAATAACCCTGCTCCTTAAGAAGTTCGATAATTTTCTTTTTAGCATCTACGACTTTTAGACCGGCTAATGGTCCCGCTCTTTCATTCATAAACCCATCTTGGTTTATAATTATCCTTGGCTGTAACCCTAGTTCACGGATAACCCTTACGTCCGCTAAGTCTCCGTAACTACATATCATCATTATACCGGTACCAAAGTTTGGGTCTACAGATTGATGCTCAATTATATCCACTATAGTGTTGTATATCGGTACATGTGCTCTACGGTTCTTTAAATGCCTATACCTATTGTCACTAGGGTTGTACGCCAGAACAAGACATGCCCCCAACAACTCTGGCCTTGTTGTAGCTATAATCAAGCTATCTCCTCCATCTTGTAGGGGAAATCTTATGTAGTAGAGTTCTCCTTCTTTTTCTCTATACTCTATCTCGGCTTCGGCAAGGGATGTCCTGCACCGCGGACACCATATAACTGGTCTCTCGGCTTCGTATATCAAGCCTTTCTGCCATAGCATAGCAAATGTAGACTGCGTAATCTTCCTATATTCTTCGCTATCTGTACCTTCCTTCCAGTATTCGAATACACACCCAAGTTTTCTCCATATAGCTATGAACTCTTTTTCAACTTCATCTAAATGTTTCTTACATAACTCAAGTAATTTTGTTCTACCTTCAACAGTTTTAGCCATCTCATGAGGATTTATGTTATAAGCCCTTTCAACGTATATCTCTACAGGTAACCCATTCCTATCGCCGTAGAAGGGCATTAGAACGTTATAGCCTAGCATTCTGTAGGCACGCGTAATCATGTCCATCTGCATATACGATGCTACTTGGCCTATGTGGGGTCTGCCTGATATATACGGAGGTGGGGTATCTATTATTAGAGTAGGTTTAGAGGGATCGTAGTTGAACTTATTATGACCTTCTTTCTCCCAAATCTCGGAAAACATTGCTTCATATTCTTTGTTCCAACGGGTATCAGGAAACTTAGGTGTAAAGTGCTTCTTGTCCTCAGACATAGTTTTCACACTCTACTAAATAACATCTAAAATCTGCTGTACCTTTCAGGACACTTTAATTGCGTAATAGTAATCGTTTTGCAGAGAGTATAAAACTTTATCATAGCTAAGGAGTAAAAATCTGTTGTTAATGTATGATAAGCTTATTAATTTCTTGGGCAAATCATAAGATTTAGAGTAATATATTACTGTCTTGGGTAGTCTCTATGGTTCCCCCTATTAGGAAGGTAGAAGATGTTGTGTGGGTAATTCCTAGTGAGTATAAACGTTGCATGAGTGTACCAGCTATTATCTATGCAGATGAGTTTTTGATAAACAAAATGAGGGAAGATGCAACACTTGAGCAGGCAGCTAATGTTGCATGTCTACCAGGTATTGTTGCAGCTAGTTACACCCTGCCAGATGGTCATCAAGGCTACGGCTTTCCCATAGGTGGTGTAGCAGGTTTTTCATTAGATGAAGGTGTTATAAGCCCGGGCGGCGTTGGCTACGATATTAACTGTGGCGTTAGAGTTTTAAGAACAGATCTAACAATAAACGATATCAAGCCCAAGATCAAAAACATTGTTGACGAGCTCTTCAGAAATATACCTAGTGGTGTTGGTGCAACAGGGAAACTAAGATTAACAATTTCGCAGTTAGATGACGTTCTAGAGGAAGGCGCTTTATGGGCTCTAAGGCAAGGATTTGGCACCAAAGATGATATAGAGCATACAGAGTCTAGAGGAAGCCTAGATTGGGCTAATGCTGATAAGGTTAGCAGAAGAGCTAAAGAAAGAGGTGCACCTCAGCTGGGAACACTTGGTAGCGGTAACCACTTCTTAGAGGTTCAGGTAGTGGATAAAATATACTTGTCAGAGATAGCTAAGAAGATAGGTATTTTCGAAGAAGGTCAAGTAACGCTAATGGTTCACACAGGTTCTAGAGGTTTAGGGCACCAGGTTGCAAGCGACTACCTCATGGTTATGGAGAGGGCTATGAGGAAGTATGGGATAAATCCACCAGATAGAGAACTTGCTGCTACACCGTTCAATAGCCCAGAAGGTCAGGATTACTTCTCTGCTATGGCGGCCGCGGCTAACTATGCTTGGGCTAATAGGCAGATAATTACGCATTGGGTTAGAGAATCCTTTGTGCGCGCTATAGGTGGTAAAGACCCTGAGAAATTTGGTATTAAGTTGATATATGATGTAGCTCATAATATAGCTAAGGTCGAAGAACATGAATACGAAGGGAAGAGAATGAAGATTGTAGTACATAGAAAAGGTGCCACAAGAGCATTTCCATCCAATCACCCAGAGATACCTCAAGATCATCGAGAATTCGGGCAAATAGTGCTTATACCGGGTAGCATGGGCACAGCTAGCTATATAACAATACCAGGTTCAAGAGCTAAAGAAACTTGGTGGTCAGCACCTCATGGAGCCGGTAGATGGATGAGCAGAGCCGCTGCTACGAGAGCTATATCACCGAGAGAAGTAATTGAAGAGCTTGAAAAGAAAGGAGTTCTTGTTAGAGCAGCTACAATGCGTGAATTAGCTGAAGAGACGCCTGAGGCTTATAAAAATGTTGATAAAGTTATAGAGGTAGCTACTAGAGCAAATATTGCGAGGCCCGTAGCAAGATTGGTTCCTATCGCTGTCATAAAAGGCTAGAACTAGAGTCTATAGTTATAGAGGTAATAGAGGGTTATCAGATACTTTGCAAAACCATGCCCAGTATTTGGTAACTATTGAACGCGAGATTTCTTAACTCTATCTACTTCTAAGATTCTTATAATTAAAACTTTGAATTGAATGCCAATACCAGTAAAGGTTTTCAAGGGCTTTTTTCTTAAGCTTACTCTCTATGTCGGCATTATTTATAGCGTCCTCCAGAAATTCTATGGTTTCTCTCATGATATCTAGTTTGACTGGGAACGGTATACCATCTTTACCGCCGTGGGCAAAGGCGTAAGCAAAGGGATCTATTGTATGTGTTACAGGATCTCGAAATGAAGGAGTATCACCATATATAATATCTGCTACAAGTGCTAAAGCTCGAATAAACTCTGGACCTACGTTTTCTTGTATCACCAATGCATCGAAGGAGTCTATGGTTTTGTTCACAAAGTTATTTAAGGTTCTCTCTATTCTAGATATATTAGTTATAGGTTTGTAGAATAGAGGATTAATGTTAGCTGAATTACGTATATCGTAGTTGACCTTGATGTTATCTCCGCTGTTTGTTCTCTTAACCCATTGTTCGAGAGATTTCTCTTGCTTGAGTATTCTGTTGATGTAGGATACCTCTCTTATAAGTTGACGTGGGTTCGTTAAGAGATCTAGTATTGTTTTTCGTGCTTTGCGAGATTCTAAATCTATTAGATTAAGTGCATAAGCTCTGAGATTGCAAGCTATACCGCTGTGAGGGTCTTGTTCAATCGTTAAATAATTTGTATGTATATGGTACCTCCTAGCCACTCTCTTAACCACGTTCATACCTTGTTGAATAACTGTCCAAAGACCATTACGTGATACGGCAAGGCCATGGATATAAAGGGTGTAGCCATCTTGAAGAACCGTTCCATCGATTTTAGCACTAATTTTACTCAAGTATTTATAACGTTCAACATCTAATCCGTAACGAGCAAGTTTTTCAACTTCGTTCTTTATCTTCCTCGAATCTAAGCCTTTACCACCTAGTAGAGCAAAACCTGCTTCCTCAATGGTATCTACATTAGCAAAACTCTTTAGAACGTATAGAACAACGGTTGTGGATCCACTACTATCCCAATCCATACCGATAACATTATTAAATGCTTGGAACCAAAGGGGATCAGCTAGTTTTTTTACAAGAGTATCTGGACCAAAAGCATCGACTATGTACATAGCTATCGCTTTACCTAAGCGCTTCATGTAGTAAAGTAAGTGGGGAGGAACATGACCGTCATGGAGTGGTAGCTCTGCGTAGCCATGGACACTCATAGTTATCAACAATACCTACCAGAAAGTTTACTACAGAAAATTATAAACATAGAGGTCGCTAGATGTATTCCTGCTTCTACAGAAAGGTTCTTAGGGGTCATTATTATTGTCCACTGAATCATAATTACTATAGTGTTTTACCTTAAAGTTTCTAAAATTTACAAGTTAATAGCAATAGACAGATCTTCCACAGGTATATACTAAAATACACTCTCTGTATTTCTGCATAGAAAACATCATCCTTTAGTAAAGGGAGGAAGTAGTCGAGGCATAGACAATAATAGTAGATTATAAACTTTTTGTACTAAGTTGTACAATACCTATACTTTCAATGAAATTCTATGTTTAATTCAGATAATGTATTGCTCTTCAATTTTAAGCTTAATTATAGGGGTTGCCTAAGAGCTACAATATTAGGTGGCGAATTTGGGTTTGAGAGGAGGTAGAATTATTTATACCTACGCCGATGATGTTAAAGATCTCGTTGAAGATATTGTAAAGTCTTTATGGGATTTCTTTTGGTATATAGATTGTTCACGGTTATACGTAGTAAGATCTAAGAACTCTAAAAGTACAGCTGTTGCTAGAATCCATGCACTTCCAAAGATATGGCAGTACACTCTAAATTCATCGCCTCAATATATTATTGAGGTGATTTCAGAGAAGTTTGATTCTCTAAATTTCGAGGAAAAAGCTTACGTCATCATCCATGAGCTTCTCCACATACCTAAAAGTTTTGGTGGTGGTTTAAGACCTCATAAGGGATACGTTTCGAACAGTAAAATAAGAAAGCTCCTAAAGATTTACTTAGCTCGGAAAAATTATGACGGTAAAAATTCTTGAGTTGTTTTATCGTAAAACCCAATGGAGTACCTTCTATATAAATAGAACTTGGTTTTCTTTATATATAAGGCTTTTTAATTCATTTATCGATTTATATAGTTCCTTTCGCTGATAATATTGCTTTAATCTTTATAGATCTTACTTTTTCTTCTCTTTCCATTTCATCGAATTTCATCGTCAGATATCTTATGGTATTTAGTAGTCTTGGTATAAGTATCTTTTCTATCATTTGAACTCTTCTTCTCAATCTTGAAACTTCTCGACCTATTAAATAAAGTGTTTTTTCGTACTCGCCTAGCTCTATCAGTATTTTAATTATCTCTTCTTTCTTTAACTGAATGTCAGCAACTTCTAGAGGTAGTATTACACTAGGTTTTGATATCTCCTCTAGCTCGAGAAGAGGTACTACGATCCCTAAGACATTCCTTGTTCCATACATTACCTTATTCGGCTGTGTTGTTGATGCAGCTAAAAATAGTGATTCTCCTCCATAAAACCTTAAGGTTCTGTAGTACTGTGGATAAACTTCGGTTAGTAAGGCGTTAAGTTTTTGCCTTAATTCTAAAGACTTTCTTAAGGCTATGTAGAATTCCTGCACTAAGAGGGTCATTCTATCTCTCAGAATTCTATGCAATCTTCTCGTAAGTGCTAACCTCCTTCTAAGCCTAATCAACTCTATTTTCGTTACTCTAGGTAATTTTATTATTTCCGAGCTCATCTCCGTTAAGCCTACTTAGATCTGTACTTTGGATGGTATTTTTGAAGTGTTTGCAGTGTTATTTGCTTAAGTTCTTCATCTGGTAGCATTGCCAGCAGTCCCCAGGATATATCAAGTGTTTGTTCAATGGATCTTCTTTCGTATTCTCCTTGATTGATGAACTTTCTCTCGAAGTTATCTGCAAATTCTAGGTATTTTCTATCCCTAGGCGTTAATGATTCTATGCCGACTATTGCCGATAGCTCTCTAAGGTATTGACCTTCTGCGTAAGCTGATATTAATTGTGCAAATACCTCCCTATGGTCTTCCCTGGTCTTTCCAGGACCAATACCGTCCTTCATAAGCCTTGATAGCGATAAGAATACATCTACTGGTGGGTATATACCTTTTCTCCACATATCTCTAGAAAGCACTATCTGGCCTTCAGTTATATAACCTGTTAAATCTGGTATTGGGTGCGTTATATCGTCATCGGGCATGGTGAGTATAGGCATTATGGTCATACTGCCTTTCTTTCCTATCGCTCTCCCAGCTCTTTCATACATTGTAGCTAGATCTGTGTACATGTAGCCTGGATACCCTCTTCTCCCCGGTACCTCCTCCCTAGCCGCTGATATTTCTCTAAGAGCTTCACAGTAATTAGTCATATCGGTTAATATCGTTAGCACATGCATATCGTACCTCCAAGCAAGGAACTCAGCAGCAGTAAGAGCAACCCTTGGAAGAGCAAGTTTTTCAACTGTTGGTGCTGAAGCAGGTGCTATAAACGCTATTGTTCGATCTAATGCACCCATGGACTTAAGCTCTGTTAGGAAGTAGTATGCTTCTTCGTATGCAACACCAACAGCCCCAAATACAACAGCGAATTTCTCTCCAGTACCTTTAACACTTGCCTGTCTAACTATCTGCATTGCAATTCTATTATGTGGAAGCCCTGAGCCACTAAATATAGGAAGTTTTTGGCCTCTTACAAGAGTAAGTAGCCCATCTATGACCGATATACCTGTCTCTATGAACTCCGAAGGCGGAATCCTTAGCGCTGGGTTCAGCGGCTCGCCGTGGATGTTAAGGTAATCTTCTGGTACAATCGATGGCCCTCCGTCTATGGGTCTGCCAAGTCCATCGAATATTCTTCCAAGCATATCAGTTGAAACTCCTAACCTTAGAACTTCTCCGCGAAGCTTAACAATGGTTTTCCCAGGTGAAATACCGGCGGAAGAACCGAATATCTGGATTATCGCAATATCGGTACTTACATCTACTACTTGACCTAACCTTGTATCGCCATCTATGTTTAACTCAACTATTTCACCGTATTTAATCCCTTTCAAAGCCTTTACAAATACAAGTGAACCCCTAGCACCTAGAATTTCTCTAGTTGATTTCGTTATTAATTGTGGTAAGGACATGGAATCACCTTAGAAGTTCGGAAAATTCTCTTTCTATTGTTTCAATAACCTCCTTGAATATTTTTCCCTTTAGATCATCTAGAGTGTG
>JAWAXP010000001.1:376926-511632 GCA_038820005.1 Ignisphaera sp.
GTACTTCATCCTTGCTATCATGGTCCTACTTTTAAGTTCTCTAATTTTTGCAACCGGTATTCCTTCTGATACACCATACCTTGCCTTGTTATAGAAAGTTATTATAGCCTTCATTATTAGATGATCTTTTTCTGGAGGAGAATAGGCGTCCGTAGGTACATAAGCACTTTGTTGCAAGAGGTCTTCCCTAATCATCCTAGCTATCTCAAGCGTTAACTTATCATCTTCAGGTAGTGCTTCAGGACCAACAATTCTAACAATATCACTTAACTCTGCTTCCCTTTGGAGAATCTTCATAGCTACTTCTCTATATGATTCCCATTCATTATCTGTAAGTTTATTCCACCAATCTTTGACATACGATATGTAGAGACTATAGCTTAACAACCAGTTCACAGCAGGGAAATGCCTTCTAGTTGCAAGACCATAATCTAAAGCATAGAAGCTTTGTACATACCTTACGGTACCTCTGACAACAGGTTCACTAAAATCTCCTCCAGGAGGTGAAACAGCACCGATTAACGTTAAGCTTCCAACTCTCTCAGGTTTGCCAAGTGTAACAATTCTACCGGCTCTTTCATAGAATTCCGCAAGTCTTGAAGAGAGGTAAGCTGGGAATCCTTCTTCGCCAGGCATTTCCTCCATTCTACCGCTGATCTCCCTCATAGCCTCTGCCCATCTACTAGTCGAATCTGCAACCATTATGACGTCGTACCCCATATCCCTGAAGTATTCCCCTATAGTAACACCTAAGAAAACGCTTGTTTCTCTAGCGGCAACAGGCATATTGCTGGTGTTAGCAATGAAGACGGATCTTTCCATCATAGGTCTGTTTCTTCTCGGATCCATAAGCTTGAGAAAACTTGTTAACGCATCACTCATTTCGTTACCTCTTTCCCCGCAACCAACAAAGACAGCGATATCTGCGTGGCTCCACTTAGTAATTTCCTGAAGGGCTACAGTTTTACCTGTACCAAAACCACCCGGTATTGCAGCTTTACCTCCTTTTGATAGTGGAAACATGTAGTCTATAACTCTTAAACCAGTTATAAGGGGTTCGCCAGGGTCTAACTTATCTTTGAAAGGTCTTGGGACTCTAATAGGCCAAACCTGGTATAGCTTAACATCATACTTACTAGCTCCTTTCTCTACGACCGCTACCGTATCTTCGACGAGGTATTCACCATCGTTAGCAATCCACTTCAAAATACCGGATACACCTGGAGGGATCATAATCTTGTGTATGACTATAGGTGTTTCCCTAACGTAACCTATAATATATCCAGCTTCAACCTTTTCTCCAACGTTTAAACTTTTCTCACGCTCAAAATACCATTTCCTACTCCTATCTAGAGCGGATACCTTAAGACCCCTCCTAATAAAAATATCCTTCGTTATTTCACCAATAACCTTCTCAGGTCTCTGAAGACCATCATATATCGAACCTATCAAACCAGGGCCAAGTTCAGCTGATAAAAGCTTACCAGTAGCAACAACTTTTTCACCAGGTGTAAGCCCAGTGGTATCTTCATAAACTTGTATATACGATTTATCGCCTCGTATAGCTATAACCTCACCAACAAGCCCTTCTTCGCCAACATAAACAACTTCATACATCATAGGTTTTAATCCTTCAGCAACAACTAATGGACCAGCTACTCTATATATTCTTCCACTAGTTTCCAACAACATCACCGAATCTTAGTAGCTATTAAGTCTGGTCTGTATCAGCTAAAGCCAAACTATACAAAAAAACTTTAATGAAAAATCTCGTAACGCTATGACAGCGGATTACATGTATATTTCGAATCCTATGAATTTCCTGATCCAACTTCTATAAACATCCATGGGATTCTTCTTAATTTCGTCAATACTATCAGGTACCGTAATTATTACTGGGAATAACCTAGACTGTATATCCTCTAACACACTTTCCGAAACTTTATCGATAACGCTTTTCTGCGTCAATATAATACCCACATCATCAAGCCTGGAAACATTCTTGAATAGTTCATTAACGTTGACTTTATCATCAACTTCGAGAACTTCTTCAACTCCTAGAATCTTCATCAGCGGACTTAGATCAGGTTTAACTATAGCAATAATACTTTTTTTAATTGACTTGAGGTGTAAAGCCATGATTACCGCCATGCGTACCTATGCATCGTCAAGTATCTAATAAGCATGCTTTCATAGAATTTATGTATAAGTAGATACGTAAGCCTATCTATGAATGAGTAAGGCGAGTATAGGAGGAGTTTTAGTTGTTCATAGATCGATTTTAGTTCATATATTAAAGCATACGAGCGATCCTTCTTAATGTATTCATAGATTTTGTCTGTTTTCTCAATAGCTAGCGAAATAATTGATATAGGTACACCTATTTCTTTGGCAAAATCTTTTAATTCAATGTTATACGTAATCCTTAACATCTTATAATTCAAAACATACCTATAGAACCTTAATAAAGAGAACAAGTAGAAAATCTTCAAGCTATTCTCTATAGGCTCCAATTCGCTAACAAGATATAGTGTGTTAACAACTCTATCTACATAAACCTTCATTAAGCATTTTATAACATCTAATATTGGCCGTTCTTTGCTTATACTTAAACAATTAGTATACGAGGATAGAGCACCCGAAGCCCTCTTGGAATATACGATGTACTCCATTAGAGGTCCTATTTGCGACACAATATATTTTACTTTCAATTTTTGTTTCTCCATCATGAAAATCATTGAGATAACTTTATCTAGGTCAAAAATCTCTACAAAGTGATCTACGAAATAATTGTAAGGCTTTGGCATAAACTTCAGCAAGTCCTCTATCAGATGTTTGTATGAGTTATAGACTATTTCGTCAATGCTATCAATGCTTTTTGCTTGTATAAGTAGTGAATACTCTGATCCTAGTATACCCCTAGATATAGCTGTTTGAACATCTATAGGTTCACTAGATTCAATAATATCTAATAGAAGAGCTAGATTAGGAGATTTCGATATTAGTACTGAGATATAACCATACGCTCCTTCCTTAGTGAGCTTAAGGCTCATTAACCAAAAACCTCATTTCTAAATTCACTTAGAAATACCTCTATGAATCTCTTCAATCTATTTTCATAGCTGTTATCTACAACCATGTTTCCATCGGATGAAGATACTATTACCCCTCCAGATATATCTATTTCCTTCACATCAATATCGAGGTGAAGCTCTTTTGAGAGAGCTTCAGATACTTTTTTAGCTATATCTAAATCCTTTTTAGAAACATGAATAACAACTCTTTTACTAGCTCCACCTAAATCCTCTAATATAGCTTTAATAGCTTCTTTAGTAAGGTTTAAAAGAGATTGTTCACGTTGAACGAAATCTATGTCATTTAAGTAATTCCAAACATACTTCTCAAGCAATTTTAAAACTTCGTTTTTTGCCTCTGCAACTAGCATCCTAGCTCTTAAACGTGCTTCAGCAATTCTTGTTTCATAATTAACACCCTTAGTTATCTTCTCTTTTTCTCTGGAAATCTCTTGTTGCTTTAACTTATTAGCTTCTTCAATAATTTTCTTTGCTTCTTCTTCAGCAATAGAGATAATTTTCTTTGCTTCTTCTTCAGCTTTACTTAATATAACTCTCCTTAATTCTGATGCCATAATTTATTTTCCTCTGCGATATGGTCCGTAAATAATCTTCAACATATCATACTGCCAATAATAACGATGATATTAAGAAGCCGAAGGCTAAACCTAAGATACCGAATAACTCCTCATATGCAGCTAGCACTATAGTTGATGGGAATATCTTACCTCCTGTTTTTATAAGCTGGGTTACACCATCAGCACAAACCTCACCTTGTTTTAATGCAGAGAAGTACTCTGCAATTCCTACGAATATACTTAAAGCTAGTAGGCCAACAGCAATATGCGGAGGTACCAAGCCATAGGCGTCGGTATATACTCTAAGCATCGAATATGTTAGAAATAGATAACCAAAGCCGTACACCATGGCCTGGGTAGCAGGTAAGAACGCCAGCGCATATACCCTAGTGACCATCTTGGGGTCTTCTGATACTATTGCAAGGCCTGCTGATGCAGATTTCTGTATACCTAACGTTGACCCTATTACAGCCATTGCTTCAGCTATTGGTGGACCTATGTATGCTAGAGCAGTAGCTATATCAAGGGACATGGGCAATACCACTAGTGTGTTAGTGTTTGCCCCCTCTTTATAAGTTTTTTTATTTTATTAACATTAATATGATAATTTATTGTTTAAACGATGACATTAAGCTTTTCTACGGCTACTTATGGTTATTTTAGACGGTATGTGTACTTTTAATGCGTTAACTCTTTGGTTCATTCCTTCGTAGAATTTTGATGATATCTCTAGCATGCATAGTCTTAGTGAATGTACGAAAGGACTTATAGGTGATAGCATGAATGCGAAAAAGTGTAACCCTATAGCGGCTAAAATTCCTAAGGCTATGTTTGTTGCCATAGCTCCTCCGATTATGAGGTTGAATATGTATGCAAGTATTGCTGTGCCTAGCGCTATACCTGCAATTCTTATAAATGAGAATACATCTCCTAAGATTCCTACAACGTCGAATATCCATAGAATTGCTCCAAGGGCTCCAGATGTCCTTACTTTACTGAATACGAGTAGAGCTATTGAAGCAATAAGCGAGATCTTTATTGTACTGTAGTTGTTCTCGATTAGGTCTATTCTTTCAATTAATTTATTTGTGTACATTATATGGAGTATCATAAACGTACCTAACAGCATTATGGCGATTATTGCTAGCTCCGATATAGCACCGTAAGCATCACGAAGTTTTCTAACATTCTTTACGAAGGCTAGGACATGCGATAAGAATATCCAGATCCATCCAAATACTAAGCTTAAGACAATTAATTGCTGGGCATTCATTGGGTTAATAAGCGGTTGTGGTATTGGAATAAATTTGCCTAGAAGATCTCCGAAGAAACTTTTGGATAATACACCTACAGCAATTCCGCTAAATCCAACAACGTAAAGGATTCTCTGAAGTTTTCTAACCCCTTCACTCTTCGGGTCTTCGACCAAGAGAGGAAGTATATACTTTGATGCTATTATAAGCCCTATAGAGTAACCTATATCTGACATCATAAGTCCGAAGAAAATCCCGAAAGCATAGGTTAATAGGGGAGTTGGATCCCAGTCGGTTTTTGAGGGAGCTCCATTCATCTCCGTTATAAGTTCGAATGGCTTAAACAGTTCTAGATTTTTAAATTCTGCTGGAGGATTTGCAGATTCTTCAAATATTACTTGGACTGGGTAATTCTTTACAAGGTTTTCGACATATCCTCTTTTTGTCTCCGGCACCCATCCCATTATCAATGTTACGAAACGGGATTTCAATGATTCGTATAGAGCTTTAACTCTTTCGTACTCTAAATCAAGAATAACCTTTAGTAGGGCTATATCCTCCAAGTTATCTCTAATAAGGGTTTTTTTCTTTGTTATCAACTCAGTAAGTCTGTTTTTATAGTTATCCACATCATTATCCATTTCCTTGATAAACTCTTTAAGTGATCTCAAATTATACTTTTCTACAATTTTTGATCTCTCAACTCCTTTTGGCAGAGACTCAGCAATTTTATTGAAATCTCTCGCTGGAAAAGCAAGGCTTGCTAACGACTTATCACTTTTTGAGATGATAGATATCGTATATAAAGCTCTTGCTTGTAGCTGCGATATGCTCTCTGGAGGACCTTGAAAGGTTTCTATGACTACTTCTACACCATTATAACTTAAAAAAGAGGCATCAGCCTCTGGGTATTTGCCAACAATGTCTTTTATCAACGATTTATAAAGCTCTAGTTCGTCTATCTCGTTCTTTAAATGAACAATTAAATCGTTTAATCTTTTAATTTCGTTAGCTATTCCGCTAAATTTCTCGGTAAGCCTTTTAATGAGGTCTTTGAATTCGCTTGGTTTAGGGGTATACTTAATCTCTATCACTATCTCTTCATCTAGCTGAAATGTAAGTTCTTCATATAGTTTTTTTGCATTTTCTAAAAGATTGTAGTAATTTATAATCTCCTCAATTTCTTTCTTGTACTCCTCTGATTTATCTTTTGGAGTAATAACCTCAAGCGCACCTAGTTCTAAAATCTTTATCGAAATTACTTCTAGATAATCATTTGGAACAACAATATATGTCTTTACGGCAAAATCCGGTTCAGAGAGAATCAGTCTTCCAATATTAGCCATGAAATTCCCCTAGATTTCTATGCCTGCAACCATGGACGCAATTTTTCTAGCCACTACTTCAGCTTTTTTAGATCCACGATGTTTTATCATAGAAGCCTCGATCTGAGCTTCTTCAAGAATTTTTTCTATTTCTTTCTTCAGTTTTTCTTCAATTTCTTTTCGGTATTTCGCAAGCTCATCTAGATAACTTTTATCATTGAGGATTTCTTTAGCTTTAGCCTTAGCTTCATCAATAATTTTTTGTGCTTTCTTTTTGGCATCTTCGATTATGCTAACGGCCTCAGCTTCGATAGCCTGGATAACGCTACTCATAAGGCATACCGTGGTAAATTAGACATTAGGTTAGATTTATAACTTTTAGATTTTCAATCAATAATATGGTATTTATGTATATAATGTCTAGATTTATATATAAACATATACCAGCATAATATTCAACATTGTTTAATGAGGATAATTTAAGTTCATCTACGGCAATTCTTAATATAATGTTTAAATCATGAGGGCTCTAAATGAATAAGATTTAAAATTTCTTAACTAATTACTATTCAGGGATTTATTTTTGAGTGAAGTTATCGATAAATTATTGCAAGCCGAGCTAAGAATCGTAAACAAGCATCTACCTGCTTCTAGAAAAAGCCTTAAACAGCTTTTAGATGAAAAAATACCATATGTTCTCTGTAGAGATGGTTCTATTCATGTATTTAGACGAAGCGAGCTTCAGATGCTTAAAACATATGTTAGCGATGATGAAGCCTCTAGACTTTACCTCCCCATAGTTATACAGGTGAGAGCAGATATGGATATTATGACAGGTTTTGTAGAAAACGAACTTGAAGCATCTATAATTAGACGTATACTAGGGTTAAAACCGCCATTGGAAGGCGAACTTAAAAAGCTTTTCTTATACAAACCACAACTTTATGAACTAAGGTACAAATTTTCAACTATATTTCAGCTAGCAATAATAGCTGACCTAGATTCCGTTGACATTCCTCCAAGTGGGGGTATCCTCTAGCTCTTTACAGGTGAGGAAGATGGCTAAGTTACAAAACTTAGCAATATTCTTAATCTTTGTTGTAGTTATTCTGGTTTCCCTATTATCAACATTTATAGCGACATTCATAGGTTTACCCAATAAACAGAAGTACAATTTAAACCTAGTGGAGCTCTCCATTCGTAGACTTATAGATGATGTGTCTAAGAATTTAGAAAAAATTAGGGGGTTAAGGTTTAAAGAGCCCATAGTTATAAAGATAATCAATACCTCGTGGGCTATAGAGATGTGGGCCCCTGAGGAGGGCATCGAAATACCTAGAGAACTCCTATATAGAGAACTAATTTACAAGCTATCGTTTCTAATACCCTACGATAAAACTATTATACAGCTTGAAAGATCATGGGTCGGAATGTTCTGGGCAGCTACAGCTGGTACAACTTTATACATAAATATTGACTACTTTAACCCAAACGATCCATCAGCAAGAAATCTACTAGCTCACGAGCTAACACATGTTTTGCAGTTTTTGCACTTCCAAATAGGTTACAACCCCTTAACTCTGGATGAAGGCTTAGCTTACGCGACCCTCGTAGAAGGCGATGCAGGGTTAACACAACATCTATACTGCGTTGAGACAAAACTTTGCACTCCTTCACCTCCAACACATTTGTACCCTGGTGACTTGTACTTATCCTTAAACCTCTTCCCATATATATATGGCGAGAGTTTTGCCCGATATCTATACCAACGCGGAGGATGGAATTTAATCAATAAAGCCTACGAAAAACCTCCAAAATCGACGTTAATGATTATGAACCCGGAGATATACCTTAGCTACCTATTAAATGGAGCAAACGTAATAGTAAACGTATCTATAGCTATAAACGGTATTGATAAGTGTGCCTTAAGCGATACGCTAGGAGCTTACTACGTAATGCTTATCTTAATCAACTACATAGGTATCGAGAAAGCAACGGATTTAGCTCTTAATTGGAGAGGGGATAGAGTTATGCTGTGCGAATATGAGAATCAAGCGAATCAATCTTGGGTAATGCTGTGGAACACTACATGGAGTTCGCCGTCTTATGCTATAAACTTCTACAAAAATATTACGTCAATGCTTAAGCGAAAAAGCAATGTATTAGAGTTAGGGGAAGATAAGGTATTGGCGATGATAAATGCCTCAAATAATGTTAAACATGTAGTTGAAGTGAGTATTACCAAAAACTTTAACGTATTTATGAAGTCATGGTTTACGAAGAATACCTAATCAAATATTTGCTATTAAATTTAGTGTACACTAATGTTCATAAAATTCTTTCTCTCGATGTATTCGGCTAAGTACTTTAGCTCATCAATATATGGCGATGCCCGTGAAGAAAGCTTTGTAGTCTTAAATGCAGCAGCTATTGTAGCATACTTCAGCGACTCTATTATATCGCGGTACTTCAAGTACGTAGCAACAAAAACGCCTGTAAAAGTATCACCACAACCAGCTGTTGACACTATGTTTAAACCTAAGCTATTTAATTTAATGGCATTCACCTTTATTATCTTATCTTCATGTATTGCAATAGCCCCTTTTTCTCCTCTCTTAACAATAATAGAGCATCTAACTCTATTAGCGTATTTCTTAACGGCTTCTAGGTCATTAACGTCAACGTTAGCGTACACTTTAAACTCTACCTCATTTGGTAAGTAAAAGCATTTGTTGTTTGTAAATGCTAGCTTATCCCATATGTTAACCCAAAGATCGTGAGGATCAATAAAAATAAACGCATCTCTCGGTAAGCTATTTAGCAACTTAATAGCAGAGCTTAGCATCGTATTACCTAGGACTAAGGCTCTCGCATCCTCTATACTAGGTACATGTTCCTCTGAGTATAGATCGTTTGCTCCAGGTATAGATATTATAGTTGATTCTCCCTCAGAATCTATGAATACAAAAGCTTTTCCTGTTTCACTATTTAATACCCTAACATACCTTAAGTCTATACCTTCGATCCCTAATTTCTCTAACACAAGATCTTTGTAATCTAAGCCTATAGCACCAAGAAGCACAGTATTAAGAGATTTATCTACCCTAGCAATAGCTGTAGCTATATTAGCCGCTGTACCCCCTACATCAACTTCAACGACCTTACCCCTATATTTTCTCCCTCTAGTCATAACGTCGTCTATTTTAATAATAAAGTCTATATTTATCCTACCTGCAACGTAGACCGCCATGGAGCATCAACGTACTTTATCAGTAGAGCTTAGTTATTGCACTAGAATAAATTTGTATCGATTTAACGTTTTTAGCTTTACGTAGTAAAAGGAAGATTCAATGGAGCTTCTTAGATCACACACCTTCAAAAATAGTAAAATATTTTTAAAACTTGTTTTCACCCTATAGTGCTGGTTAGAAATATGAGCGAGGATCTAGCCCTCTACGCTGTTGACTATGCATGTAAACTCGGAGCGCTGTATTCTGAGGCTAGAATTCATAGAGTTGATGAATTTACTGTAATGTCTAGGAATGGGGTTATAGTTGGATCGAGCAAGGAAGCATCCAATGGTATAGGCGTAAGAGTGTTAGTTGATGGAGCTCTAGGATTTGCTTCAACTAATACGCTTAGCAAAGAGGCTATTAGGAGAATAGTTGAAGAAGCTTATTCGCATGCAAGAGCTCTTTCGAAGGTCATGAAGAAGCCTATAACATTTGCACCAGGTAGACTTGGTAGGGTTAGCTATAGTGTTGAGGAGGAGAAGAAATTTTCAGACTTAGTGTTAGACGAAAAGATAAAGCTTCATAGTGATCTGTGGAAACGTGTAAGTTCAGCGGTATCTGAAGCTCGTGTTAATGTTCTTACGCTGAGGTATATCGAGTCCGTTGAGGAGAAAATAGTTGTTAATAGCGAAGGAGCTTTAGTTAAAAGCCGTATACCGAGGTTATGCATGATGTTGAACATCGTTATTTCTCACCCTCAAAAGGGGACTATTCAGCGTCTCGAGGAACACGGCGGTAGTGGGGGCCTTGAATGGCTTAAGAAATGGGATCTTGAAGAAAAGCTTGCTGAAGATGTTAAACGCTACGAAAGAATACTTCTTGAAGCCATAGAACCTCCAAAAGAAGAGATACCTGTAGTAGTTGGAAGCGAGATAGTTGGGATAATAGTACATGAGAGTTGTGGTCATCCAAGCGAAGCCGACAGAATTCTAGGTAGAGAAGCTGCTCAAGCAGGTAAAAGTTTCATTAAACCCAATATGGTTGGATATAGAATTGGTAATGAGCTTGCCACAGTTGTAGATAATCCAACAATACCGGGAAGCTTTGGGTTCTACCTATACGACGATGAAGGTGTTGCAGCGAGACCAAAATACTTATATAGAGAAGGTATTGTAAATGAGTTCCTGCACAATAGATGGACAGCTAGCATATTTGGGGTTGAAAGTAATGGCTCTGCAAGATCTATGAACTATGCTTCTGAACCTATACCAAGGATGTCAAACACCTACCTTAAACCAGGTGATCACAGCTTCGGAGAACTCTTAGAAGGTATCAAACTAGGCGTATACGTAAAGAGCTACATGGAGTGGAACATAGACGACGAGAGGTGGAGCCAACGGTACGGAGGACTAGAGGCCTACCTTATAGAGAATGGAGAGTTAACTAAATACATTAGGAACCCAGTACTCGAATTAACAACTAAGGCATTCTACAGCTCTATAGATGCTGTTGGTAAAGAGCTGAAGTTTTATACAGGGTTCTGCGGAAAAGGAGAACCTTCGCAAGCTGTTCCGGTATGGTTTGGAGGACCAGATGTAAGACTTAAGAAGATTAGGCTTGGGGTGGGATAGAAATGGAGATCCAATTGCAGGAACTTTCGCAAAAAATAGTTGAAAGAGCTCTTAGAGAAGGCTTTAGTGAAGTAGCTTCGCTTATCCGTAGTAGAGTAAACGTTATGGCTAAGATAGCTAATAGTGAATTAAGCGTTGTTCAGCGATGGCGTACCTTAACAGTAGACCTATATCTAGCTAAGGATAAAAGAATATTCGTTTTAAGTCTTGAGCCTAGCAACGTAGAAGAAGTTGAGAAATCGATAAAGGATCTCATGAATATAGCTGGTAAGGTAGTTGAATCACCTTTCTATGCACCGTTACCAAAAGTTGAAAAAGTTGAACCTCTTAACGTCGTTGATAGGTCGGTTATAGAATATATGGATAAGGTTGACCAAATCGTGGAAACTCTTATTGAGGTCAGCCATAGAGAGAATATAGACAATATCGCTGGAATGGTAGAACTAGGATTTGAAGAAAAAACTTTATCAACATCTACTGACGTTAATGCTCTAGAGCAGAAAACATGGTTAACAGGCTACATAAGAGCATTTGCTTCAGATGGCTCTGGGCAATGGAGCTATACATCAACTAAAGCCAACATCAAAGGTCTTGAAAATGCCGCTATAATAGCTTCGAGATTTGCAATAGAAAGCAAGGACAGAGTAGATATCGAGCCTGGGTACTACGATGTAATTCTAACACCCATGGTTTTCGGAAACTTAGTGAACTATCTTTGTAGAATGTCCTCGGCTTTCTCTGTCTTAATGGGGACATCTATATTCATGAAAAAAGCTGTAGGTGAAAAAGTAGCATCAGATAAGTTTAGCATATACGATATTCCAAAAGATACTGAGATGCCGAATGCCACAGGTATCGACGATGAAGGTATAGGAACTTACGATAAGCCTATAATAGAGAACGGTGTGCTAAAATCGCTTCTACACAATACAAAAACCGCACAGATGATGAACACTAATACTACAGGTAATGCTGGCTGGATAGCCCCTCACCCATGGAATATATTAGTGGTAGCTGGGGATGCAACAGAGGATGAAATGATAGCAAACGTAAGAAAGGGTCTGCTTATAAATAACAACTGGTACACAAGGATGCAAAACTACATTGAGGGAGAGTTCTCCACTATAGCTAGGGATGCCATACTTCTAATAGAGAACGGAAGAATAGTTAAACCAGTAAACAGGGTAAGAATAGCTGATACCTTCAATAATGTGCTGAAGAATATAGACATGGTGGGTAAAGAACTATACAATATTCAGTGGTGGGAAGTAAGAACACCAACTAAAGCGCCTTACATATTAATAAGAAATACCAGGATAACCAAGCACGTGGTTTGAAATAGTTTATCGAGTTTTCGAAGAAAGTATACAATAACCAAACTTTTTATTTTACTATCTACACATTTTATATATTAATGAATTATAGTTTTACTTCGATGGGAATCTATCCATGGTAACAGCAGATGATTATAGATTCCTAGTAGCCGAAGATGCTATCAATAGAATAGAGAATAGGGTTAAATTATGGGGGCTTCCCTACCCACTAAATAAAGCAGTTGCACTTGAACAAATTAAGAAACTTAAGTCCACGTTCATGAAAATTAAGTACTCTTACTTGCCTTATACCATGTTGATAGAGTTCGAAGAATTTAAAAATCTAGAGCAATTCGTCAGAGAACTTGCATCTATTCTTTTACCGCCGAAAACCCTCAAATTAGATACTACAACAACAAAACTTGCAGTTGCTGAAATACGCTATGCGCTGTCAGTACTCTTAGGACTAAGAAATAGGATTGCGCTAGGCGATGGGAATAATCCTGAATATGCAATAGACATAGTTGGAGTTGAAGTTGGTTACGTAGAGAAGCACCCTAAAGCAAAAAAACTTTGGGTAACTAAAGCAGGAACAGAGCAGTTTTCTTTAACGATAGTCACCAATATACAGGGCATAAAGAAGGGGGAGTTGAGAGGTGCAGCAATACTACCCCCAATAGCTTTCTTTGATATCGTGAGCGAGGCTATGTACTGTACAAACCCCTTAGAAAAAAGTTTCAAAGGTAAGAGAATTCCTTCGAATTTTGTGCATAAAGTCGAAATAATCAACGTTGTTGAGAGTATAGTTGAAAACGTAAGATAGATCTAACTAAACACACCAAATTTTATACATGGATATAACAAAAGAGATCCAAAAAATTTATTTAAGCTAACTAAGTAGTTTAATCTAACTGTTATGAGGTGGCTAAATGAGCTCACACCCTGATATAGAAGTTATCGCGAAAAACATAATCGAGAAAATAAGGTCTCTAGAACATGAAGTAGATTGTGCTGTAGCTTGTGTTAGCGGTGGTGTTGATAGTACTACTTCAGCTATATTAGCTAAGAAGGCTTTAGGAGAGAAAGTGTACGCTGTATTTATCAACACCGGTTTTATGAGGTTAAATGAGGGGAGAAGAGTTAAGGAAGCGCTTAAGAGTTTAATTGATTTAGAAATACACGATTACTCTGAAGAATTCATTTCGAAAATAGAGAATATAGGTGATGCTGAGGATAAACGTATTGCATTCCGAGAAATATTCTACACAACTGTTAAACTAATTGCCGCGGAAAAAAGATGTAGCTGGATTGTTCAAGGAACTATTAAGGCAGATGTAGTTGAAACCGTTGGGGGTGTTAAAACTCAGCATAATGTTTTAAGCGAAAAACTTCTTGAGAGATACGGGTTTAAGGTTATAGAGCCCTTAGCTGACCTATATAAGCACGAAGTTAGAGCTATAGCTAAACACCTTGGGCTACCGAACTGGATAGCGCATAGACAGCCATTCCCAGGACCAGGACTTCTAGTTCGTACTGTTGGTAAACTTTACAGAGAGAAACTTGAGCTTGTTAGAAGGTTAACAGATATTGTTGAGGAGATGCTGAAAGATAAAGGGTTTAGTCAGTATTTTCCAGCAGTATGGGAGTACAACGTTATTGAAAGTCGCCATGAAAATAATCTTGAACTAGATGTCTATGAAGTAAAGGTTACAGGTGTTATAGAAGGTAGACGAAGTTATGGGCATCCGATTATTGTGAAGAAGTACCCTGCGAATATTAGTATCTACAATTTGCACAAATACTTCGATACTGTAAATTATCCGCATATACTAGTGAACATAGGTGATAAGGGTAAAGGTGAATACGTAGTAGCTATAAGAATCGTTAATACCGAGAACTTCATGGTGGCCGAAGTTCCTCAAGTAGATTTAAGTGAGCTGAAGTCGTTAGCTGCGAAAATCTTAGCTGATGAGCCTAAGGTACGGCTAGTTGCATTCGATGTAACGCCTAAACCTCCAGCTACAATAGAATATGAATAGCATTCAACTATTATATTTTTAATCTCATTTTCTTTGTTAGGTTATCAGCTATATAAAGTGGATCGGGTAAAGGATTACTTCTATTCCACACCATATCAACTATAATTAAGGCATCTTCAGGTTTTACTTTATGCCCTACAGAAACAAACACTTTACCGCCATACACATTCTCTAATACATAACCGACAACAGCTCCGCCAACAGTTATTGCGGTCCTAAGATTGTTATCTGTTGTTATAGATCCGTAAAGAAGCCTCTTGGCAATACCTATAGATGGCTTATCTAGGGCTATACCTACATGCGATGCTATACCAAACCTCCTTGGATGCGATAAACCATGCCCATTTACCATGATTATATCGGCTTCAACACACCTTAATGAAAGCTCTTTAATAGCTTCTATCATTAACGGTGCTTCCCTAAAAGCTAGGAGCCCAGGTATATAAGGTATTTCAACTTCATCTACTATAGCTATATGACATAGTTCTTTTCTTTTCTTTGCGTTATACGCTACAGCCACTCCTATCACCTTAGAGCCTTTGTATCCGTTATCAGTAGCTACTATAATCTCTATACTGTCGGGTTTCACAGGATCTATTCTAACAAGTTTACTTAACTGAAGCTGAAGCTGTTTCGCGGCTTCATAATCGAAGTATCTACCTCCCGTTATCAGCACCAGTTAAGAAAACTCTTTGTTATGTAAATGGAATACTTTTCTCGGTTATTACATTCTTAGTAATAAGGGCTAAGTCTATTCCATCACCAGAAACAGCATCTCTAGATACAGCTGTCTTTATAGCTCTTATGCAGAGTTCTTCTGCTTCAGACAAAGACATGTTTCTTCGATATCCATTCTCAAGAATACCTATAGCAATAGCTGCTCCAGTACCTACAGCAGCAAATTCATCTTCTATAAGCGATCCTACAGGGTCCAATACATATAGGTGGAACCCTTCTTCATCATATCCAGCGAAGATTATCTCTGATATGAAAGGCATTAACTTGTAGCTGTACAGTATAGCCGATAACAGTTTCGCTGTTGCTCTAACACTAATCTTTTTGGATGTTAACACCTCTCTATACATAACTTCAGCTGTTATAATCCTACTAATAGTCTGCATATCTCCAAAGAGTCCAGCTGCAGCCATAGCCATTCTATCCCCTATCTTGAAGACTTTTTTCCCAGCTTTACTAAGAACAAAACCACCGTAGCTAACTCTCTTCTCCGCACCTACTATAATACCTTCGTCAACCTTAAGACCTACAGCTGTAGCTCCCATTAAAACTCTTTCATACGCCAAACCAAACACCTCAAGGTATTTATCATTGAGAGGCTTTAAAACCTTACGAATTTTATATGTTGGGTATCTAGGGTTTAGGCTATTAGATTATGTATTGTGTTTAAGTTACTTCTTTTCAAGAATATCGTAGCCGTAAAGCAATTTAAAGAGCTTCCTACCTTCTTCGCTCATTCTTTCAGGGGTCCATATTCTCTCCAGATCAAGTCTTACAACAACTTTCTTGTCTTTAAAATTCTCTTTAAGAATTGATTCGACCTGATATACAACGATGTGGGCTATGGGGCAAAACGGCGTTGTTAAACCTACTACAACCTCTATTGTTTCATCTACGACATTAACTTCGTAAACTAAGCCGAGATCATATATGTTTATGGGTATCTCAGGATCGTATACCGATCTGAGTAGCTCTACAACCTTCTGCCTTATCTCTTCGGCGTTGCTCATCATTACTCCCCCTTTGTGTTACACGTAGAAGATTTTTAGGTTTAGCTATCGTAAAAATCATCAAGCGTTATACAAATTATTTAAAGCGTCGATAGTTGCTTGATAAGGATCGCGGCTTCTAGTAATAGCAGAACCTATGACTACTATTCTTGCACCACGTGATGTAAAGATCCCTGCTTCTTTGGGTTTTATACCTCCAGCAACCATAACTATAATATCGCTTGCTGAAATCTCCGAAACCTCCCTCAATAACTCTTTTGCTGTTACACCGCGTTTCTTTTGAACATCTACACCAACATGAAGAGCAACAACATCTACACCTAGATCAGCAAGCTTAAAAGCTCTGTTTATAGGGTTCTGAACGTAAATCAGATCAACTATTAACGCTACTTTGGCTTCTTTACATATATGGACAGCCTCCTCGATAACATCGTCATCCGCTATCCCCATCAAAGTAACCCCATCTACGCCTTTACCTATGTACGGCGGTATCTCTAGCTTAGTTGCATCAGCGGTCTTTAGATCGGCTACAACAAGGTTATCCATGGCTACTGTTTTCACTTCATCTACAGCTTTAAGGCCGTAGATCTTCACGAGAGGAGTCCCAACCTCAATTATATGGGCTCCTGCTGCAACAACCTTTGATGCTACTTTCAAGGCTTCGTCAATGTTGGTAAAGTCCAAGGCTACTTGGAGTAGTGGTCTTTTCTTAGCTTCTTCAACTAACCTAGGTCTCATTTTTCAGCACCTCTAACATTTTATGGACGCCATTTAGAAGCTCTTTACCTTCCTTAGTCTTAGGATAAGTCACAATCGCTATAGACTTTGGGAAAGGTTCTCTCCTTACATACTCAAGGAATTTCTTAGGCCAGTTGAGGGGATCAAAACCTTTTTGTGCTAAAAGTGCTACAAGCCACCTCTCACTTCCAAAACCCGAACAACCAGTCCATAGCTCTTCATCTCTGTTATGTTTTATCTTGAAAGGAGCTGTGAATTTAGTTCCATGTATCGAGATATTACCTATTTCAAGCCATGCCTTATTATCGCTTCTATCACCTTTGTATGGAACCCATGCCTCTATGTCTATAGTCCCCGGGGTATTGATATTTATCTCAAGCTTCTCCTCAACAACACCTGATTGCTCGTAGAACCACGGTGTTACCCAAGCGAATCTCCACTCTAGGTCTAGAACTTCGTCCAAGAAACGTTCATATCTCTCCATAAGCTTATCCCTTATATCTATAACCTGCTCTGGTTTACCCAGCCATACAACCTCTATTCTATGGAATTCCACAACTCTTTCAATACCGTGAATTCCACCTGACTCCCACCTAAAAGAGGGCCCGCTCATATCGTACCATTTTACCGGTAGCGCAGCATCATCTAGTATTTCGCTTTCAAAAAACCAGTAGAACGGCTCGCACTGAGCAAAACACAGGAAATAAGATGGTGATTCAAGGTACTTCTGGAGCTCTTCAGGGGGAGCAGAGTCCATAACGTACATGTAGTCTATTAGTGGCTCAAACTCCGCTATATTAAAACTCTTTGGTAGCGATGCAAATAACATTGAGTTTATAACTCCTTTAAGATGCCCAGTTTTAAGGCCAACCTCGAGTGGGTACATCTTTGGGAATATAGCTTCTTCAAAGCCTAGGGGTTTAACAACTTCATCTAAGAATAATTTTCTTATCACATTAAGTATATGTGCAAGAGGAGGCGTATATATCCATTGCCCTACCGAAGCCCTCTTCATCCACCCTATATCCTCTAACACCTTATTCGGATCCTCAAAGAATTTCGCATCTTTCTCGCGGCTCTTCTTAAATAATACCCAGTTCTCCGCCTTGCCGCCCCATCTATACCTCTTCTCCTTCTCTTCTATAAGCCTTAAGAGCCTAAGAAAGATGGGCTTCTTGAGATCGCTTTCGCTTAACTCTACAAGTTCTATAACGGTTTTAGATCCATCACCATAAACGTTTCTAATTAAGGGAAGAGCTAGAGATATAGAAATAGCACCGTCTATCAAGATCTTAGGCTCAGTAAGTCTTAAACCTCTAATACCTATCTTAAAGTTTTTCCCTAATTCTTGTACTAGTACGTTTCTAATTCTAAGAGAAGCTTCGTCTATTCTAACCTTAGACCCTGTTTCAAGGTGTAGTACTATCTTGTTATCCATAACATTAAAGCTGATTATGTTGGCAGCTTCTAAAATATCTTTAACACCGCGCTTGAGGTAGTCATTGTTTAAATACTGGATTATGCTAGGTAGTCTACTCTTTAATACCTCTGGAAGCGGCTTACTTAACGTAATTTCTAATGTGCCAACTATGCGCATATATCTTCACGACATCGGTGTTTTTATCTAAGACCTAGAAAAATAACAGAACTCCACGTATATTAGTTCAAAGTCTCTTTGCTGCATATGCTAGAGTTGAACAAGGTTTAGAAATAGCAAACAGAGTAGGTGTAGTAGGATCAAGAGGTTATATAGTTGTTCAATCTATAGTCTTTTGGTTTAGGGCGAAACTAGATGATGACAGCTTCAGATGTATTTAATGTTATTTCCAGGTACTATTCAAGTGAAGAACTGCTATGGTTTGCCTCATCTATATCGCGGTTTCATAGAGTTCAAGGCTGTAAAGGGCTGGAGGAAGCCGCTGAATTTATGCGCAGGGACATCCTAGACTTAAAGAATTTTGAGGTAAAGGTTCAGCGGTTTAGCTACAGCAGGGTCTACGGGCTTCATAGCGATATTGTTGGGTGGGAAGTTAAAGATGGTTTTACAGAGCTTTTGCATCAGAATAGGGTGCTAAGCAGCTTTCTTGAGGCTAAAACAGCTGTTGTTGTTCATAGCCCTGGAGGCGATGTTGAATCAGGCGTCGTGTATGTTGGTAATGGGCTTGATTTAGAGAGCTACAAGGGAGCTGAAGATAAGATAGTATTGAGTTACGGATCGCCTTATCTTGTCTACAAGATTGGTTGTAAATTAGGTATAGCTGGTTTTATATTCTTTAGAAGAAATGTTCACGAAAAAGCAATACCGTATGCAGGTTTGTTTCTGTCAAGAGATGAGTTGAAAGAGTGCAAAGCACCTGCAACCACTATTTCGAAAGAAGATGCGATGAGAATTATAGATCGCTTAGAGAAAGGAGATAAGGTTAAGGCTAGGATCTATGTTGAGGCTAACTACAGGGTTGAAGCCTATGCACCCGTGGTTGAGGCATCTTTAGGCGATGGTGAATCAGAGATTCATATGTATGCACATATGTGTCATCCAGGGGGCACAGTAAATGACAATGTTAGTGGTGTTGCAGCGCTTTTAGAGCTTGTAAATGCAATGGATAGAGCGATCGTTAAAGGAGATCTAAGTCCTCCCACTAAGAGGCGATTAGTATTTGTGTTCTTCCCTGAGTATTATGGGTCGCTACCGTACCTCATGGATAAAGCAGAGAAGAATACACATATAGATTTTAGCATAAACCTCGATATGATTGGAGAAAAACAGTGGTTAACAAATTCAACGCTTTACTTTATAAGACCACCACATGTGTTGTCAAAACCATATTGTGAAGCTGTAACGCTTAAGCTATTAATGTACGCCTTGGCTAAGCACAGAACATTTTCAACAGTCTTTAGGACAAATTCCTATAGGTTCGATGTTGTACCTTACGATAGCGGTAGCGACCACGATATATACTTGCAGTTCGGCGTACCTTCTATTATGCTTAATCAGTGGCCGGATATATTTTATCACAGCAACATGGACACCATAGATAAATTTGATGCAGAGGTGACTAAGGATATAGCTGTAGGTGTTGGAACAGGAGTTCATCTCTTGGCTTCCGAGGTATTTAAGGATAAAATAGTAAAAATTGTTAGCGATGCATATGTAGATTTCGTTAAATCTTACTCAAACCTAAAACAGCTGGATTTTGATGGGAAGCCTCTGCAGAGCGTTGAAGAGGATGTGGTTTACACATACATTGCGCCTAAGGGTGTTATCTCGGTAAGGCTTATGGTTGCAAGACTCGGACTTGAGAAAGCAATAGAAGTTGCTAAGAAGCTCTCGGAGGATACATTTATGAATCACTTAACCACAAGGTATATTCCTTTACAAATAATGTTGAAGCCTTGCACAATTAAAGAAATAGTAAAGCAGATAGCTGTAGACTACGTGTATAACCCGAATATAGGGGATATCAAGCAAACTCTCTCATACCTTGAGGCACTAGGTGTTGTATCAGCTTAAAGAGCTGGGTTATTGTATACCTCCGCAAATCGGGCACTGAGGATTCCTTTTTATCTCTACAACCTTGAATTCATTGAATTGAAGATCAACAATGAGTAGTTTTCCTACGAGTAACACCCCTAGGTTTAGGAGGTACTTTATTACTTCGGAAGCCTCTATAATCCCGAGGATCCCTGGGGTAACACTCACAACTGGTATTTTTCTTCGGGGAAGAGGTTTAGGGATTATACAGTTAAGGCAAGGTGTTTCACCGGGAATTATGGTTGTTGCTTGTCCGTACCACCCTAAGATCCCTGCGTGGACAAAGGGTTTACGGAGTTCAACACACAGCTTGTTTATAACAAATCTAGTTTCCCAGTTATCAACCGCATCAACCACTACGTCTACCTTTTTCACAATATCTCTACCATTCTCTTCGTTAAACTCTAAATCTAGACACTCCACGTCTACAGAGCTATTGAATTTCTTAATTCTCTCACAAACAACATCAACTTTCTTCTTACCGATATCTACTTCTGTGTAAAGTATCTGCCTATTCAAATCAGTTAATGAAACAACATCTTTATCAACAACAACTATATTACCTACACCTGCAGCCGCTAAGTACAAAATAATAGGTGTCCCTAAACCACCTGCACCAATAACAGCAACCTTAGATTTAGCGAGTTTTTTCTGACCTTCAACACCTATAACTGGGATTTGACGATCGTACCTATCATATAGATGCTCTAAAGACATATCTCACCAACTCAATAATTAGGTTAACTGTATAACCAAAATATAAGCTATCCAATTATACGATCAAAATAAATAAAGCGATTCTAACTAGGTTTACCAAGCTAATGCTCTAGATATTGAGGAAACTTAAAATGATGAAAGACCCGGACTTTGAGGTAACACCGATGATTGTATGTAGTTCTTCTGGGCGGGGGCTGATATAATATAGGATATTGATCCATAGCATCCTGCTTAGGCAATGTAAATAAACATGGAGAAACAATAACCGTAGGAACTCTGTTGCTATAATGAGCTTAAGCGGAACAAAGGTACATTTATAACCCTGCCTTTGTCTAGATGTAAAGACGCTAATATCAGAGGATAAAGTTTATTTATGTTGCACTATTCTAAAGTGGTTTAAGGTGTATTCGCATGGGAAATAAAGGTCCCAAAATTACGTTTATAGGTGCTGGAAGCGCTAGATGGACTAGCAGAATACTGATAGATATATGGTTAACCCCCGGGCTTCAGAATGCTGAAATATGGCTTATGGATATAAACGACTACAGGCTTGAAATTATCAGTAAATTCGCTAAAAGATATGTTGAAGAACTGAAGATACCCTCAAAGGTTTTTGCTACCAAGGATAGAAGAGAAGCTGTAAAAGATGCCGACTTCGTTGTTTCAACAGTTCTTGCAAAGGGCTATACATACTACGAGACGATGAGGGCTATATCCGAGGAATACGGGTATAAATACGGTATTAATAGCGTTGAATGGAATTACGTAGGCGATTACCATACTATCTGGGGTTATCATCAGTTCAAAGCCCATTTAGAGATCGCTAGAGATATAGAGGAGCTAGCTCCTAATGCCTGGTTCTTCATAATCTCGAACCCAGTACTAGAACTAACAACGTTAATTGGGAGAGAAACCAAGGTTAAAGTTGCTGGTATATGTCATGGATTCCTAGGTTTTCGAGCAGCTTTAGAGATTCTAGGAATGAGATTAGCTAAAGAAAAACTTGGTAAGAACATAACATCTCTTTGCGCAATGCACAGCCCTGAATGCCGCAAAGTGATAGCAAGTCTCATAGACTTCAACGACCTTGATTTCGAGATGCAAGGCTTTAACCACGTTATATGGCTTACAAAGTTTAAGTATAAGGGAGAAAACGCTTACCGTTACGTCGATGATTGGGTCAAAGAGGATGCCGAGGAGTATTGGAGCGTATGGAGGGAGTATACAACCAACCCATGGGATGTCGACCTAGCTCCAGCAGCAATAGACATGTATAAAACCTACGGCTATCTACCAATAGGCGACTCAGTTAGAGGTGGTACTTGGAAGTATCACTGGGATTTAAGGACTAAGCAGTACTGGTATGGACCTTACGGTGGACCTGATTCAGAGATAGGTGATGCCATAAGGGTTTTAAACGTTAGAAGAGCAGTACAAGAGATGGCAAATATAGTATTCGATGAATCTAAGCCAATAGCACAGAGAATACCTCCTAGACCTAGCGGAGAAGTATTGGCAGCCCTCATGGATTCTATATACAACGATAAACCGGCAGATAGCTACGAACACCCCTCATCCGCTAGGAGGATTCCAATGTATGCAAACATAATGAATAACGGTGTAATTAGCGGTCTACCTAATAATGTCGCCGTCGAGATACCTGTGAGAGCTGATGGTAGAGGGATTCATCCTAAACCTGTAGGGCCAACGCCCTCTAAGATATACAGGTATGTACTACTACATAGGTTGATGAGAGTTGAATGGGCTTTACAAGCATTTCTAGAAGGTGGAAGAGACTCGCTAGTTCAGTGGCTAATAGTTGATGTAAGGACAAAGAATATGCAGCAAGTAAATAACGTTATAGATGCTATACTAAAGATGCCAGGAAATGAAGAAATGGCTAAACATTTCAGCTAATAATAATAAACATTAATTCAAGCACCCTTTGGTTTTCTCATAAAGAGATTTTTACATTAATTGCGTAAATTAAGATAAAAATTTTATATTTACCCCTGGTACAATGATTTGTTGGACGCTAATCTTAGGGGATGGTATTTATGGATCCTATCAACTTAGCAAGTATTAATATTAAAGAATTCCGAATAATGTATAAGGACAGCTTCTTGAAGGCGGTCAAGTTTGATTATCCCAAGTTCATACCGTGTAGAATTTCGCTACCCGAAGCCATGTTCTACATACATCGTGAGAAACTCATTGATGTTATTAAGAGGTATCCTCATGCTTTTCCAGATTATGAGCCTAGCAGTATAAGGGTTAGCGAAACTCCTCTTGAGCTTTTTGAAGATAGGTATGTAAAAGATGTTTTTGGAACTGTTTGGAGGTATAAAGTCAGGGGCTTAGGTCCTCAGCCATCAAGCTATCCCTTAGATGACTTGAACAAGGTTAAGGATTGGGTTTTACCGGATCCAGAGGAGGGCTATCCTATAGGCTATGCCGATCCAAAGCCTATGATATATTGGGAGGAACTGTTCAATCGCTTTGATAAACTTAAAGAACAAGGTAGATTAGTTGTTTTTAGTTTACATCACTTTCTATTCCAAAAGTTAATGGATGTTATACCACTGAATAAACTTATCTACTCAATCTATAAAGGAGATGAAAGGCTCCTTTTAGCTTTAGAGAAGATAGCTGAGTACCAGTATGGTTTGCTTAAGGTAGCGAAAAGATATAGAGGAATAGACGTGGTTACTTTCCTAGAGGATCTGGGTAGCCAGAACAGCCCATTAATAAAGCCAGAGCATTTAAGGAAATACTTCCTACCGTATTATAGGAAATTCTCTAAAGAGGTAAAAGGTATGGGCGCCATAGCGTACTTCCATAGCGATGGAATGATAGTACCCTTAATTGATGTAATTCTAGAGGCTGAAGTTGATGTACTAAATATACAAGATGTTGTTAACAACGTAGATAATATAGCGACGAAGCTCAAAGGTAGAGTATGCGTAGATCTAGATATAGATAGGCAGAAGCTAATACCCTATGGAACAAAAGAGGAGATACATAACTACATACGAAATGTTATTGAAAAGTTATCTACAGAACGAGGAGGGTTAATAATACACATAGAAGTGTACCCCCCAACACCTATAGAAAATATCGAGTATTTAGCTCAAGCTTGCTACAGATACTGTCTAAAAAGAGAACTCTGAGGTGTTTATCACCTTATTGATATCCTATAGATGACATGGCTTTATTCTGTAAATTTTACCCACCATAATTAATTTTAAGGTGCTTGCAGCAATAACTACGTTAATAAGAAGTAATGCGGGAGGTTAATGTAAGAGGATGGTATTGTGTCAACAGTAGAAGAAATTGTGAATATGATTAAGGAGCACATCGAAAAAGATGAAATCGACAAAGCTATTAGCATCTTTGAGTCTCTAGATCCGCCGAACGCTATGGATGTTGTCGTAAGGCTTGATAGCGATGATAGAAGGAAATTAATTATGAACTCAAGTTTAAACAACCTTATAGAGGTTTTAGCTCGTTTACCGGACGAAATTGTGTTTGAAATAGCCTCTATTATAGGCGTTGACGATTTGGCTAGGATATTAACTAAGCTCCCTGTTGATGAAGTTGCAGATATTCTTCTAAAACTTCCATCAAAAATGCGGTTTGAGATCCTCAAGGTGTTACCGTCGGATTTTTCTGCGGAGGTTTCAAAGGTTATGAAGTTTCCTCCGGAGAGCACCGGAGGGATAATGACCACCCAAGTACCTATTTTCGAGGAGAATTTATCCATTAGTGAAGCAATAGACATATATATCCACAAAACGAAGCTCGGTCTCTACGATAAGCATAACTACATATACGTTGTTGATAAGGACAGGAAACTTATTGGGTATATAGATTTAAGGTCTCTTCTAACTAAGCCTAGAAACTTAAAACTTAAGGACTGCGTCGAGAAGGTTAACGTTCACGTTGATCCTTTTAACGATAGAGAAGAAGTTGCGAGGAAAGCTATAGAGTACGATCTAATCGAGGTACCTGTTGTAGACCTAGATGGTAGATTCTTGGGGATAGTATCTCTAGATGACCTATTAGATGTTGTGGTAAGTGAGCATACAGAAGACCTGCTGAAGTACGGTGGTATTATAGAGGTTATTCGAGGGAGCTACATAACAGCTAAACCCTTTAAACTCGCTCTTAGAAGAGTTCCCATGATATTATACCTATACCTAATAAATCTTGTTACAGGAAGTATTGTTGCGTCGTTTGAAGATGTTATACAAAGGGTAGCTATACTAGCAGCCTTCATGCCTATTCTAGCAGATAACTCAGGAAACATAGGCTCGCAGGCATCAGCGTTGATACTAAGAGGGCTTGTTACTGGCGAGATAAAGCTTACTAAAGGTGATATAGCTAAGGTGCTGCTTAAAGAGTTTATGACAACGACAGTTATGCTCTTATTTCTAGCCCCCCTCGCCTTCGCTATAGGCTTTGCAATTCCGTTTATGTCCGCAAGGAACCTGGTTTACGCAGTTAGAATATCATTAGTGGTTACAGTAGCGCTTATAACGTCATGCTACGTAGCTGATATTTTTGGGGCATTACTGCCAATATTACTTGCTAAACTAAAAATAGACCCGGCAACAGCGTCAGCACCTGTAGTAACGAGTATAGGGGATATAGCTACCGTGATTACGTACTTTACCATTGCAACGGCTATGTTGTCCCTGTAAGTTAAGTAGGTTCAAGAACAAGAGTTATCATTGAGGTAAAAATGTATGGTTTTGAAACATATGATAAAAATTTGTTTATACAAAGAATGTATAACGCATTGCCTGTGATTAGAAGCATCATCTAATTATGTTTACCTCGTACCATATTGTTCCGTAGATATTACTTATAGTTACAGCCCTATAACCTTCTTTTCTTTCTATAGTTACCCTACTTTTTGGCATTCCCAATTCATCTAGGGAATAAGCTATTACTTCACCGCTTGTTTTAACCCCAATTACAGCGTTTATTCCTTCAACAATTGTTGGCGGTTTACCCCAATTGCCGAGAGTTGATATTCTTAGCCCGTAGATATTAGGTATAGAGGTAAGATTGGTTGCCGCTTGGAAAAGCAATGATCTCGATGTATACTCGTAAATCATCATATTTGTGTTGAATACGCTGCCGATGGCTATAACTAGCACTTTCTTTGCATTCGCAAAGTCTTCTCCCTCCAGAACGTGTAGCGCTATTGTTGCCCATCCATTTAACAGGGTACTCTTTACCTCTATGAAAACATTTCCTAAATCTATTTTCCTACCTCCTATGAATCCTGTTACCACCTTACTTCTCGAGGTATTTACGATAAATACGCATCTATCTATTTCTTTGCAATCCCAGATAATTTCACCGGTATCGCTAACATAAAGCTGCTCCCTTGGTGCAACAACATTAGCTGGTGCTACAGCGTTAGTAGGTTTGGTTCTATTCGAGGTTACTAAACCTACACCGCGAAGCAAAGGAATATATTCTGGTGAAACCATTGTGCCATGTGGTAGATTCCATACGCTTGCTCTACCGTTTCTCACAAGCTCTATTTCAAGATCCTTCGGGAAATCGACTGCTACCCACTGCTTAGCTGGCTGAACATCTCCTCTCATAAACATCATGTAGGCCGTAACCATTAGAGCCCATCTAGCAGGGTCTTGGTCTATGTCTAACGTGGACCTCATTCTCATCGAATTAAAGACAAAGGAGCCTCCAGCATCGCCATAGCTATAGAATACTATTGCATCCCAATCTTGGTATGCTCCAAAAGCTGGTAGGAAAATCATAGCCTCCGACCTATACATGTTGGGAGCTGGGTGGTTGTATTCGCTGATCATGAAAGGCTTCCCATAAACCCTTCTATAAGCAATGCTGATTATAGTGTTCCCCGTAGGGCTATTGACCATAGCGTCGTTAACTACATAGAAATCTGAGCCTGATCCTACGGGGTATCTCCAGTAATGGTGGGTATCAATAAGGTCTAGTAGTTGCTGTATATTAGGTGTACCGCCGAACACAACCTGAGTTCCTACAACTAAGGCTTTAACTTTCAGCTCCTCCTTAAGGTACTTGTACATCTCTATAAAGAAGTTGTATTCTAAGCGCCATAGAAATTCAACCCAATCTTTCTGAGCAGCTACCGATCTTGCTCTATACTCCGACGATGTAAATATCCTTACAGTCCCTTGCTCAAGATTCTCGTCAGGATTTAAGGCCCCCCATGCTTTCCTTAGGTTCTCTGTTATAACATATTTTTGCCTTAGATATTCATTCCATTTCTTCTGAAGCTCAGCCTTAAATATGCTTGGCAATCTATCAACTGCTCCATCGAGCCATCCAAACAACATACCATACTCGTTGAGTATCTCTATAAATGCTACAGCAGGATCCTCAGCGTAGGATAATCCTGTGTAGGGATTTACATGGGTTAGCAACTGCTTTGAGAATTCTTTAACAAGCTCTTTAGCAGGTTCATAGAAGAATGGTAGGAGATGTTTATCTTTAACCTGCATATTATCAGCTTCCTTCGGTAATCCATCAGCTGATGTATAGCTTCTATAACACATGAGGTTTATGTTTACGTAGATGCCATTTTCCTTAAGCTTATATATTAGATAATCAAGTCTGCTAAGTCTTTCTGAGTCAAGTTTTCGCGTAGTGCCTATTTCAAATATGTTCCTTGATGTCCAGTGAGCGTCAAGGGCATGTAATCTTATAAGGTTTATACCATATTTAGCTAGTCTTTCAACAAATTCGTCAACTACTGAAGGAGGTGAGAAAGCCGATGAAGCAACTATGCTAACGCCTAAGAATTTAATCCTCTGATCGCCTACGTAGAGATGACCATCAGGTCCGACGTATACATGACCGTATCTACCGGCTGGCTTATGTAAGTACTTTGATAGATCAAATGACGAAGTAGCAGTGTCATTCCAGGGGAGTACGAATTCGAATAGTTTTTGCTCCGCAGGGATCAAAGACCCTTCACTTGCTACAATCTGTGTAGCTGTTTCCTTTAAAGTTATCGTTATAGGTAAAGTAGCCGTCGTAGTAGTCCTTACCTCTGTAGTTGCTGTAGTGGTGGTCACTATATGTGATATTATTGTTTGTGTTACGTAGTAAGGCTCGGGTTTAGTTATGGTTGTAGCTAATGTTATTGTAGTAGCTCTTGTACCCACCCCTACATATGGTGCTAACAATATTCCAAGAAGAACCCCTACAACAACACCTAGGGCTATGAGGGGTGCTAACCTATTCATAATCAACCCCAGAAGAACTACTATATCGCTTAATAAATTTTAACTTTTCGTACGAATTTCGATAATAGTATGAACTAGCTTAAGGTTTTAGCTGATGTGCAGGAGCTATTCAACGGGCATATACTACACTTAGGATTTCTAGGTTTGCAAATAGTACCCGCAAGATCTAGCAACGCTACATTTACATCTTCAAGAACATCCTTATATACCGATTTCTCAAGCCATGTTTCAATATAACTTACATCAACCTCTTGCAAACCAAGAAACCTTCTAGCAACCCTAATTAGGTTAGCATCGATGAATGGCGAAGGGTTACTACAAACCCTTGTGAGAAGTACTCTAGCTATATACCTTCCTACACCAGGCAATGAAATCAACTCCTCGTAACTACACGGTAGCATCCCCCCATACTTTTCCAAAATCAAACAAACAGCTTCACGAATTCTTATAGCTCTTTGCACAAGACCTAATCTTGTAAATATATCCTTAACCTCATTTAAGCTAGCTTTACACAAATCTTCAGGTTTTGGGAACCTCTCAAGAAATAACCTGTACATTTTCTCAACGGTTTCGGACTTTGTTCTAACAAGCATTACCTCTGCAACGAGAATTCTATACCAATCCCTGTACCCTCTCCATGGGAAACTCCTAGCGTTTACGCGAAACCATTTAAGCAGTTCTTCAACCCACTTCTCCATACTGTTTACTCATCCTACTATAAGCCACCTGCACCCATTATATGTGGTTCTAACCCTAGCGATATAAAAATATTCCTCAAATCCTCCATGCATGAATCAATATTACATACACATTTAAATAAATGCGAAGAACTCTTCTTATCTGTTGAACCAAACTTAGGTACAGCAATAGACCAGCAGCTACTCCTAGAAAAACCTCTAGCAACATATTCTTCATCTATAGCTAAAGTTTCCGCATAGGCAACGTACTTAACAATAACTTCTCTCCGCGATGTCAAGTAGTCTATGTGCCACCAAAGTCTCTTCTTATCTTTAGCTAAATGATGCTTAATTCTAGCCTTAATACCACCAAATCCCTTAGCGGAACCTACATACCCGTACAAACCCTTCGACAAGCATATGTTCCCTAGAGAGCCAACTTCTACGCACATATCTTCTCTAATGTCAAGAAGTAATGTGTATACCCCTTTTGTTGGTATAGATTTCACCGAGTTTAAATTAAGGTTAACAGAATATTTTTACCTCATTAACAGCTTAAATAGCTATCGAATACTTATACCGCCAGAATGTAAGGATATTATAGATGTTACAGTGCATCTCTCGGTTTAACTATGTCGAAAAACAAGAGTAGGAAAAAAGTTAAGAAACCTAGCAAAAAACCTTTAGCTTTAATAGTGTTAGGGGTAACAATCTTAGTAGCTATAGCTATAACCATCATTGTTATATCGTTATACACAAGCAGCTCAAGTAAAGGTATACCTCTATATACTTCTACATCAATATTCGGCTACGTAAACTTAGAAAACAGTAACGAGTATGTTCGAACACTACTAAGTTACACTAACTGCACTAACAGTTTATGCATTATATTGTTCGGATCTAAGGGATGCCCTCACTGTCATGCAATGTACGAGTTCTTTGTAGGTAATACAAGGTATCGAGATATTTGCAGAATACTGTGGCTAGAAGCAGATGCAAAAGCTTATAAGTTATTCTATAATCTTTCCCAAATAGAGATATCTAGCGGCATAGATATGCGTATTGCGGGTAGTGTACCCCATATGTTAGTTGCAAAGAATAACTCTATATATACTATTGTTGTAGGAGAAGTCAAAGACGAGGGGTTCTGGGATAAACTACTTAGTTCAACTCAAACTAGTGAAATAAGTAAGTAACCTGTAATTGCTTAATTTTTAATGTATACCCAAATACACATAGTTGTAAGATCTAATGCTACTAATTCGCAACATTAAAAATATTAATTGTTGAAGTAGTACAATCTGGTTAAGGTAAGGGAGCCCTATATTGTGTCCCATAGTGGTAAAGTCGTATATAGTACGAAGTTTAAGCTTAATTTGTTCATAGATGAAAATTATCAAACTTATAAATTATAGTACTATATAGCTCTACGTATAAGAGAGCAAGAGGGTTTATCAATCTATGTGCGAATCAAGGGTTTATTTGATGGAGAATGGTAAGATAAATCTGGTCGCCGAGGAGGTTGTATCCATGACCCCTAAAGGCAATGGCTACGTATTAGTTGATATTGCGGGTAGAAGGTACGAGGTAGAGGATGTAGTAATCGAGTATATAGATTTTGTCCAGCATAAGGTTGTGCTTAAGAGAACTACACGCTAAGCAGTTGAATAGGTTTAACTTATGAAGATTGTTGTTGTAGGCAAAGGAGGCGTAGGTAAAACAACTATTGCTGCAACTTTATCTAGGCTTATTGGCAGAGATGGATACAATGTTGTTGCTGTTGACGCAGATCCTAGCTTAAACCTAGCTATAGCTATCGGGATACCTAGAGATGTAGCTGAGAGATCACCTGTTCTATTCGATGAAGAAGAATTCGTGAAATCTAGAACCTTACTACCCAACGGGCTCTACGTGCTCAACCCTATAGTAGATGACATTGTAGAGAAGTTCGGCATCAGAGGACCAGATAACGTAACGGTAATAAAGCTCGGAGAGGTTAAGAAGGGTGGTACGCGGTGCTTATGCCCCGAATACGCTCTCTTAAGAGCGCTACTCTCTCATCTCGTCCTAGGTAGAAGAGATATCGTTGTAATAGATATGGTAGCCGGTTTAGAGCCCATGAGCAGAGGAGCTATTAGAGGTGTAGATATTGTTCTATGTATTGTTGAGCCCTCCCAAAAATCGGTAGATGTAGCGATAAAAATAGAGAAATTCGCTCAAGATATCAACGTGAAGAAGCTTGAATTTGTAGCCAACAAGATAAGGGGTGATAAAGATATTGAATTCTTAGAACGCAGTTTAGGTAGGAGATTACTCCACGCAATACCATACGATGAAGCGATCATGGATGCAGACCTAAGGGGGGTTTCACCACTAGACTATAAACCCTACTCTGAAGCTGTGAAAGCTTTAGTTCTGCTCAAGAATAAGATAATATCCAGGTCTTAGATATTTTAATTCTAGATTGAGATTCAAATCTATTTTTAAGCGTATTGCAAACGTATATTACCGTGGTTTTGTGGTGAGTATTTTATGAGTATACCTTACAGAAACATGAGGCTAAGAATAGAAGAGCTGAAGTCAGCTATAGGAGAGGTTAAGGGTTTAGATATAAGCATAGGGTACCTCATCGAAGAATGGGAGGAACCCCCAGGGCCTACCCCATTTCCATCAATAGCAACGCTACGGCACTGGGATCATATTCTGCTAAAGAGGTACAAACCACTGTATTTACCGTACTGCGATCTCTGCTGTCTATGCACCTATGGTAAATGCGATTTGTCTAGAGGTAAGAGAGGGTCATGCGGAATAAATCTATCGGAGCAACAATCTAGGTTAGTAACGCTTGTATGCGCCATTGGAGCCTCTACACATGCTAGTCATGCTAGAGAGCTTCTAGAGAAACTAAAGAAGAAAGTGGGTGAAGAGACACCCATAGACCTTGGGGGAGAAGTATTCGTTGAAATGCCTATAACTAGGCTAGTTACAGGTGTTAAACCAAAGACTATAAAGGATCTCGAAGTTGTTTTAGATTACGTTGAGAGACAGATTGTCCAAACCCTTGCAAGTGTTCACACAGGGCAAGAAGGGGATTGGATAGACTATGAGTCTAAGGTTTTCCACCTAGGAATGCTAGACCATGTAGCTTTAGAAGTAGCAGATGTTGTTCAAGTAGTTTCTCTCGGTATGCCTAAAGCAGATCCAAACGCACCTCTGGTTGATATCGGTATAGGCACCGTAGATTCCTCTAAACCTGTGATCCTCGTAATAGGGCACAACGTCTTGCCTTCAGCAGCTATAGTAGATTACCTAGAAGCTCTAGGGATAAGAGATAAAGTTGAAGTCTGCGGTCTCTGCTGTACAGCTCATGATATAACTAGGTACGAGAAGAAAAGAGCTAAAATAGTTGGTCCTATATCATGGCAGCTTAGATTCATTAGAACAGGTATACCAGATGTCGTTGTAATAGATGAGCAGTGTATATATACAAACATGCTCGAGGAGATTCAAAAAATTGGTGCAGTTCTTATAACGACAACAGATAAAGCCATGAGAGGGCTACCGGATAAAACATACGCTGACCCCGATGCTGTGGTTGAAGAGCTCGTAAACGGTAGAATACCAGGTGTACTCATACTTGATGAGGAGAAGGCGGCTCAAGTAGCTGTTAAAGTAGCATTAAAAATCGCTCCGTTGAGGGTGAAGTATAGGTGGAGCTTACTTAGGGATTCCGAGGTTATTGACTATGCTAAGAAGTGTACAATATGCAGAAACTGCGAAAGAAATTGTCCGCAGAACCTCCCAATAACAAGTGCATTGGCTTCTGCAGCTAAAGGCGATTTATCCAAGCTTGCATTCCTATACAATAGATGTTTTGCTTGCAGAAGATGTGAGTACGATTGTCCGAGGCAGATACCGGTTCTAACACTGATTCTAGCATCTGCAAAGAACATTATAACAGAGGAGAAGTACAAGGTAAGAGTTGGTAGAGGACCTATACAGGATACTGAGATAAGAGCTGTTGGAAGAGATATAGTTTTAGGCACAATACCAGGTGTAGTAGCATTTGTTGGATGCGCTAACTGGCCTGATGGTCCACAAGATGTTGCTAAAATGGCTAGGGAGTTTGCTTCTAGGAGGTATATAGTTGTAGCCTCCGGTTGCTCCGCTATGGCTATTGCAGAGCTTAGAAGCGAAGAAGGTAAAACACCTTATGAGGAATTCTCCGGAGTTTTTGAGGCTAGCGGTATAGTCAACGTTGGCTCATGTGTAGCTAATTCGCATATCGCTGGTGCAGCAATTAAAATCGCCAACATATTCGCTAAGCTACCTCTTAGGGCAAACTACGTAGAGATCGCGGACTACATACTAAACAGAGTTGGGGCTGTAGGAGTAGCGTGGGGTGCTATGAGCCAAAAAGCAGCAGCTATAGCGTCTGGTTTTTGGCGTTTAGGTGTACCGGTTATCGTAGGTCCTCATGGAATTAAGTATAGGAGAATGTTACTCGGGGACGAAAACGATGAAGAGAGCTGGGTAGCTTACGACGCTATAAACGGCGAGAAACTGCGCCTCGATCCAGCACCACATCACCTATTCTATGCTGCTGAAACAATTGAAGAAGCGATGATTATGGTTCCCAAGCTATGTATTAGGCCTGCGGATACACCTCAAGGTAGAGCAATTAAATTAACGAATTATATATCTCTCTACAAACAGTTCTATGGACACGATAAGCTTCCCCCCGATGTTCATCTATACATAAGAACGGAAGGGGATATCCCGGTGACGTACAAAGATGAGATTCTACTACACCTAAAGGAGGTTGGATGGAAAGAGAAACCTTCTACAGCAAATCCAACTCTTCTATGGGATGTAGTTGAAAAGTATAGGTTGAGAAGAGAAGGTGTATCAATATAAGGTGAGCTCCATGGCAACTGAGTACTGGCTGAGAGGAGATATACCGTCAGGACCAATAAAAGCCACCGTTATTACCGATATCTCACGCGTAGCTGATATTCTGAAGAAGTTCAGAGGTTATACACTTATAGTCGTAGGACCTGGTGTAAAAGATATTGAAATGGTGGTTGGCGGAGATATCCTTGAGCAAGTAATAGAAATAGCTAAATCCGTCGATGCCTCTATCGTTACATCGGATTCAGATATAGTTAAGAGATTTGATGAAAAAGAGTTTAAGAACTATAGGATCTTATCACCTCTTGAGGCAATTAGATACATTGTAAGAAATCAAATCCACTACAAACTCGTAGTATTCGTTGGCCTTAAATACGCCTATGAATGGCTACTACTAAACACACTAAAACACTATAGACCAGAGATCCAGACGCTATCTATAGATCCATTTGCCCAACCGAACGCTGTATGGACTCTACCTTCGCTACCTCTACCCATGTGGCATAAAAACATAACCCAATTAATTCAATTAATAAAACGCGGTTAAAGGCTGGTCACGTATTACTTAAAACTTTTAACGTAGGTTAATCATAGATAGATAAACAGTAGGTGTTTGTAATGTCAGCAAATAACCCTATTATAAGAATTATAGAGAACACTACTATTCCACCAAGTATACCTACCAAAATCTTTAAGGTATCCCCTGCACCACCAAAATCGGTATTCGGAGATATCCCTGTTGATGTAGGTCCTCAGTACGAAGGACAAAGGGTTAGAGCTCCAGAAATGTACGTGGAGCTCGGCGGGCCAAAGGTTAAGCACAAGTTTGAATTATTTCTAATAAAAACCTTAGAGGAGATCGAAGATGGAGAAGTAATCGTTGTAGGACCAGATCTTGCAGAGCTTAAGGAAGGCGAAAGCCGTCCCTACGCTGTAATCATAGAAGCTGCTGGTAAAGGTCTGGATCCTCAAGCTGAAGGTGTATTCGAGAGACGAGTTCACGAATTTAGTAACTATATACAAGGTTATATGCATCTTAACCAAAGGTACGATATATGGTTAAGAGTTAGTAAAAGATCCTATCAGAAAGGTTTGAACTCGTTTAAGTTTATAGGTACAGTACTCTACAGGTTATTCAAATCGGCTTTTCCAGTCATAGAGAAGCTAAGGGTAATCTTTGTAACTGATCCAAAGATTGTTGAGGAGCTCTATCCGCAGGCTTTGAAGGTCTACGAGGAGAGAGATAGGAGGGCCCTTGGTTTAAAGGATGAAGATGTCGATATGTTCTACGCCTGCAAACTATGTCAATCCTTTGCACCAACGCATGCTTGCATAATTACCCCCGAAAGACCTTCAGCTTGCGGAGCTATCTCATGGTTAGATGCTAGGGTTGCTGCGCAAATAGATCCAAAGGGACCTATACAGCCTGTTTCAAAGGGTAGATTAATAGATCCGGTAGCGGGAGAATACGAAGGTGTTAACGAAGCGATCAAGAAGCTATCTAATGGAACTATACAGAGGGTTAGGATATACTCTCTCTTCGACTACCCACCCACCATATGCGGATGTTTCGAAATAGCAACATACTATATCCCAGAGCTAGACGCTGTAGGGCTAGTCCATAGAGGTTACGCAACTGCAACACCTATAGGGCTAAGGTTTAGTCAGATAGCGGATGCTGTTGGTGGTGGTAAGCAGGTTCCAGGTTTTCAGGGTATAGGGCTTCTATACTTAAGGAGTAAGAAGCTATTCCAGGCGGATGGTGGGTGGAATAGGGTCGTTTGGATGCCTTCAGAGCTTAAGCAGAAGGTGTTAGACGCTATACCTCCGGAGCTGAAGGATAAGATAGCGACGGAGAAGGATGCTCAGACAATTGAGGAGCTGAGGAGGTTCCTAATCGAGAAAGGACACCCGGTAGCAAAGAAGATCTCGGAAAAAGAGAAAGCTGCTGAGAAGAAGCTTGAAGCAAAATCTGAGAAAGTAGAGAAACCCGCTGAAGTAACCCCATCAGCTCCGCCTACGGCTATACCCCCGATCGCCCTGCCCATGGTTTCAGCACCCCAGCCCCAGATACTATCACAGGTTCCAGCATCTACATCTTCACAGGCTGTTACAATTCCGTTACCCGGAGGAATAACTGTTTCAGTAACAGTACCAACTCATCTAACCCAGCCAAGGGGACCTCCGATAAACATTGCCTTGAAGGGTGTTAAGGTAAGAATAGAGAAGGTAGTTATAAAGAGAGGAGAGGTTGAGAAGAAGTGAGCGAATCAAAAAATAGACAAGAGAAAAAGCTTAACGAAGAAGATCTAGGAGTATCTTCGAGTATACTAGGACTTCTGGCAAAGATTGTGGAATCCTTAGAAAAAGGAATTGTAGAGTTGTATAACGTTGACGTATCCTTAGATGAAGTAGAAATACAGCTACCTGGTAGCGAAGCATTACCAATACCTATAGCTGTGGTTCCTCAACCTCAGAGAATAGCTGAAGCCAAGCCCGAGGTTCAAGCTGCTACAGCAGTTGCTAAAGCTGTAGAGGTTATTGGAAGAGAGATAGTTGAGCTAATAACCACAGCTTTCGAAGAACCTAAACCTATGTTTACGGGTAAAGTAGTTGAAATTAAGCTAGGTGGATCGAGAAGCGAAGGCGGTACAAGAGATAAGGTTATAGTTCTAGGGGGTCACGAGCTACCCCCATATTACTACATACTCGGGTATAAACCACCACATCCACCAGCTTTCGGTGGAGATACATTTGATATGAGGATAGGGTTACCGAGGGCTGTAAGGCAAGCTTTCGGTGACGCTATCGACAACCCGGTTGAGTGGGCAAAGACATGGATCAGCAAATTTGGCGCTGAAGCTATAGATATTCACCTTGTTAGTACTGATCCAACAATAAAAGATGCTCCTCCAGAGGTAGCCCTAAAAGTTGTTGATGATATTCTACAAGCCGTTAAAGTACCTATTGTCGTTGGCGGTAGCGGTAATCCAGTAAAAGATATCGAGGTATTCAACAAGATCGTATCGGTATACCCAAACGAAGGGCTTGTAATCAACAGCTTAAACCTAGATATGGAGTTAGAGAAAACATGCCCAATAATAGCTAACTCGAATGCGGTCGTTATAGATTTCTCGCCTATGAGTGTTGAGAAAGCTGAGGAGATTAACAGGAAGGTGTATACATGGATCCCGAGGAACAGAATAATGCTAGATCTAAACATAGGCGGTATAGGCTATGGAACTGAGTACGGCTTCACAGCTATGGAGAGAGCCAGGTTAGCAGCTTTAGTAGGTAACGAGCTACTACAACACCCATTCAATGTAGGGGCAGCTAATGCATGGGGTGCTAGAGAAGCATGGATGACCATGGAGCCCTACTGGGGACTAAAAGAGATTAGAGGACCTTTGTGGGAAACATTAACATGCATAATATGCCTCTTAGCCGGCGCCGACTACTTTATGATACTCCACCCATTAACTATGAAGGTGTTGAAGAGCCTTAGAGAATACCTGTTTTCAGAACCTAAGCCTAAAGATCCAGAGAAAGCGTTGAGCTGGCTTTCAGCAAAAATCCCAGTGGTGTGACCTATGCCTTGGAAACCACCTACACCTATAGAGGTTTATAATCTACTCCCAAAAACGAATTGCGGGAAATGCGGCGAACCAAACTGTATGGCGTTCGCCGTTAAACTGGCAAACTTTGAGGCATCTCTAGAGCAGTGTACACCGCTAATTGAGGAGAAGAGCTATACAGATAATTATGTTAAATTAAAGCAGCTACTATCTCCGCCTGTGAGGGAAGTTACCATAAGGAGCCCTAAGAGCGTTGTGAAGGTTGGTGGTGAATATGTTTTATTCAGGCATGAGTTAAGGTATATGAACCCAACAGCGATAGCTATAGACGTAGACGACTCCATGGATAAAGACTCCATTCTTCAGAGAGTTGAGAAAATACAGAAGTTCGAATACGAGTACGTTGGTAGAAAACTTAGGCTAGACTTAGTTGCGGTTCGATCGACATCGAATGATGTTAAGCAGTTCGCGAAAACAGTTCAACTTATATCAGAAAACTCGAACCTACCTTTAATTCTATGCTCAGCAAACCCAAAGATAATCGAGGCAGGGCTCAACGTGCTTCCTACAGAGCATAGACCGTTAATCTATGCGGCTACGAAGGATAACTGGAGGGAGATGGCGGATTTGGCTAAGAGGTTTGAAACACCGTTAGCGGTTTCAAGCCCTGGAGACCTAGATACCCTAGCATCCTTGGTTAAAACCATCGGCGAAGGCCTTGGAGTTAACGATCTTGTACTAGACCCAGGAACACTTACGGGTTCCCAGGGTCTTGCCTATACGGTTAAAGCGTTTACGTGGCTAAGGTATAAAGCTGTATACGATCTATGGAAGTATGCAGGTTATCCACTTCTAGGAACACCGATATCTGTTTGGACATTGCTTGAAGGAGACGTTATGGATAAAATGTGGTGGGAAGCTATAACAGCTACCCTGCTGATGACGAGGTACGCAGATCTATTGATCATGCACTCCCTCGAAGGATGGGTGCTGTTACCCCAGGTTCTCTGGAGGTTCCAGCTATACACAGACCCAAGGAAACCTGTAGCTGTACCAGCAGGAGTAAGAGAGATAGGTAAACCCAACGAGATATCACCAGTTCTAGTTACATCGAATTATGCACTAACGTATAGCATAGTCTTAAGCGATGCAGAGAAATCTAAGGTAAATGCATGGTTAGTGGTAATAGACACAGAAGGGCTTGCTGTAGATGTTGCTGTAGCAGCGAAGAAGTTCATAGGCGATAAAATTGCGGAGGTAATAAGATCTTCTGAACTCGATAAAAAAGTTAAACATAAGGTTCTAATAATACCCGGTAAAGCAGCTAGGGTTTCGGGGGATGTAGAGGATTCAACCGGCTGGAAAGTATTAGTAGGTCCTATGGATTCTAGCGAAATAAGTAAATTCCTTGAGAAGACGTGGACAGAAGAAAAATTGAAGGAGTTTTTGTCTTAACGGCAAAAATAAAAAGCTTTATACTTAACCTATGTCTTTTAATACGTGTTTCATCGGTGAATACGTATAGATAGCGAAAAAACCGCTAAAGTTAGGGTCTCTTTTCCACAGTTCAACGCTGTTGTAGAAGTTGATAAAGGATCTACAGTTTTAGAGGTAGCTCAAAGAGTAGGTATAGGTATTAGAAGTGTCTGCGGTGGTAAAGGATTCTGTGGTAAATGTAAGGTGCTCGTAAAAGGCGGGATAGAGCATAAATTAATTGATAAAACGCTTATACCCGAAGACGAGCTATCAAAAGGCTACGTCTTAGCCTGCTTAGCTAAGGTGGTTAACGATGCAGAGGTGTTTATTCCTCCCGAAAGCCAGTTCAAGAAAGCTAAGTTACTGTCTCAAGTTAATCTACCTAAGATTACCTCTGAGCCTATTTTAACTAAAGTAGAGGTATCTGACTACATAGACTTGGTTAAGCTAAGTCTTTTCTACAAAGTAAGCGAATATATTACAGAGAAAGCCGAGGAGAATCTGAATAAATTCGGGAAAACCTACATTGTGGTAAATCAGCTGAGCAACAACGTTATAGATGTAAGCGAAAACGGGGTTCTCTACGGGGTTGCTGTTGATATAGGGACAACAAAAATTGTTGCAGCGCTCGTAAACATTTCGTCAGGTGATATATTGGCAATAGAGTCAGAATTCAATAAGCAAATGATGTACGGGGAAGACATTGTTTCCCGCATCTCTCACGCACTTGACAGAAATGGATTGAAGGAGCTCCAGAGATCTGTTGTAGAGACAGTAAACATTTTAATTGATCGTCTCTGCAAGAAGATAGGGATAAACAGTAGCAACGTATACCAAATCTCTGTAGCCGGAAACACTGCTATGACTTATCTATTCGTTGCTTTAGACCCCTATCCACTCATACGAACGTTTAGAGAACCCGTAAAAATAGATCCAAAACCCTTAATGCTTAGAGCTTCAGATCTAAGTCTAAACGCTAATAAGAACGCTATTGTTTATGTCCTTCCATGCTCTGGAAGATTCCTCGGAGGAGATGTTGTAGGTGATATAATAACAGCTGAGCTTCACACCCAATCTGAGCCAGCACTCTTAATCGATATAGGAACAAACACCGAAGTTGTAATTGGCTGCAAAAACTGGTTCATAGGCACAACAGCACCTGCGGGGCCTGCTTTCGAGGGTTGGGGGCTTAAATGTGGTGTTAGAGCTATTGAGGGGGCTATAGAGAGTATAGAGATAGATCCAAAGACTTTGAGGGCTAGGTACAAGGTCATAGGGGATGTAAAGCCTATAGGAATATGCGGCTCAGGTTACATAGATGCTGTATCGCAGCTGTTTATCAACGGTGTTATAGATTCCCGCGGGAAATTCTACAGAGATATAGAATCTCCGCACGTCAGGAAAGGGGCTGAGGGATATGAATACGTTGTAGCTTACGCTGAGGAAACAGCTACAGGAAGAGATATAGTTGTTACGGAGAAAGACGTATACAACATCGTAGACTCTAAATCCTCTGTATGCGCAGCCATCTCTATACTTATGAAGAAGATGATGATCGACGTAAATAAAGTAAAACGCGTATACATATGCGGTGCTTTCGGTAGGTATCTAAACATAGACAGCGCAGTAGCTATAGGCATGATACCTGAATTCAAGAACGCAGAAATAATATATTTGGGAAACGGTTCTCTAGGTGGAGCAATACTAACCCTGTTATCTAGGACATGTATGCGTAATGCAGAAAATGTTGCTAGGAATATAGCCACTATAGAGCTTATGGCGGATCCAAACTTTATGGAGGAATACGAGGTTGGATTTATACTACCAGGGAAACCTGAACTCTTTCCAACCTGGTGGAGGAAAAGTAAAGAGATAAAGCCTTGGAAACCAAGTAATAGCTGATGAGGAGCCCAAGTTGAGAAGACCCTTCATAGCATCTATATCAGGTAAAGGAGGTTCAGGTAAAACAACGTTAACTGCTCTCCTACTAAAAACACTACTAGAAAACGATGCGGACGACACAGTACTCGTTGTAGACGCTGATCCAGCAACAAATCTCCCAGATGTTCTAAGCATAAAGATTGTTAAAACGATAGGTGATGTAGCTGAAGAATTTAGGAGGAAAACAACTGATTTATCCGAGCTAGGGGTAGACAAATTCTCTATTTTAAACTACTGGATATTAAGGGATTGCCTGCTTGAGTCGGAGCGCTTCGACTTCATAGCTATGGGGAGAGGTGAAGGAGAAGGATGCTACTGCTTCATCAATTCTCTCCTAACGAAGATCCTCGCAAGCATAATTAAGAATTACACGGTTGTACTAATGGATATGGAGGCTGGGTTAGAACATCTAAATAGAAGAGTTGACAGGAATGTAAACACCATAGTTGTGGTGGTAGATCCCTCAGTTATGAGTATTAGAACCGCTGAGAGGATTATTAAGATATCAAGCGAAGTTAACATCAACCCAGAGAAGTTCTACGTCGTTGGGAACAGGGTTTCACAAGATTTAGCAGATAAAGTGAAGAGGTATTTAGGGAGCTTAGGCTACGAGTACGCTGGCACAATACCGATGGATGAAACTATATTGAGGTATAGTGTTGAGGGTAGATCGTTGCTTGAATTGCCTAAGGATAGCAAAGCAGTTGAAGCAGCAAGAGGTATAGCCAAAAACATCGGTTTAATAGACTAGGGATTTTCTTAGTAGAGAACAATATTCTTATAGCTACATCAATTTTTAGAGCTTACCTAATGATAATACCGTTGAAGTATGCCTCCACCTTACCTTGGCAAGCATAAGCGTAGGGCATATGCTCGGTATTATGGACAGCAGCTATAAAACCTCTAGCATCTATAGCTATAATGCCCGCTGTATCAGGTCCAAACCTATTAGTAAGCTCCTTAATCGCTGCTATGCAAGCTTCTTCAGAGTTTTTGCCTTGAATCATAAGATCTACGGCTAGCTTAGTCAAGTTAGTCATTATAATGGTTTCCCCTAACCCTGTAGCAGATGCTCCTCCACCACGGTTATCAGCGTAGAAACCAGCTCCAGGTATAGGGGAATCGCCTACGCGACCTGGGAGCTTAAGCCATACCCCTCCTGTGCTTGCGCCAGCAGCTATATTCCCCTCGTTATCTATTGCTACAGCACCAACAGTATCCCCGATATTGGGCATCATAAGTAGAAGTATCTCCCGTAGCTTCTTCCAATACCTAACATTGTCTATGTTTTTCATGAGCTGGCGGTACCTCTCCATCACTCTAGGGGGCGTTGTGGGTTTAGGCTCAAGACCGAATAAATCTGCTAATCTATCAGCACCACGCCCAACTATAAGTACGTGGTCGGTTTTCTCCATAACTAACCGAGCAAGTTCTATAGGGTGTCGAGCCCTCGTTACAGCTGCTACTCCTGCAGCACGAAGAGTTCTTCCATCTATTATACCGGCATCCATTTCTGCTTCTCCAAGAACATTGAGTACGCTACCAACTCCAGCGTTAAAGATCTCTGAATCCTCTAGAACTTTAATTGCTTCTACAACAGCGTCAACAGCATTACCACCATGGATAACAACATCTAAACCTTTTTGAGCTGCTAGCTTAAGAACCTCAAGCGTATGTATACGCGTTGCTTCATCAACGCTCCATCTACCTGCACCACCATGCACAACAACTACTGGTTTACCGCATACAGACAAGATATTCACCTACAGCTGTTTCAGTTAGGATATCAGAAATCAGCGGAGGTATATAGGTTTCTTCCCCGTAACCAAGGTAGCATGTAACACTAAAACGTGGTATATGCAAAGTTATCTTTACCACTATAAATAGTAATTGAAGCAACGTCCGCTAAATAAAAACAAGATTCAAAATAGTATTAATAGCTGAGCTAAGCCCCAAATATATTAAAACAAGGCAGATGATTTACTTATACAGTTATAAACCCACAAAGGCTCGATATAAATCAGGTAGATACAAGATGTACTCGAAATGTGCATTTTGTAGATACGGTATAAACCGCCGAGGCAAGGTTGTCTGCTCCCTTTTTGGTGCTGATAAGCTAAGGAACTGCAGTAAATACGTACCGAAAGAACCTATAGTAGTTCCCATGATTTAGGTATACAGTAAATCGATAAACTGGATTAATAAAGAATACATTTATTTTTTAGCTAGCCTTATTCTAAGCAAACGAGTTTATTTTAGGAGTTGTATACGTAATATTCAAGTGTATGATAAGCATTTAAGCAAATGACATAAACGCAAGTGGTCTTAAGGCTTTGAATTCCGTGTTTGGAGTATAATGCTACCTCTTTCTGTCTTTATTCATAGCGAGGTAAACAGCTAGCATAATTGCTTCATAGGTTGCTGTTTCATCTGCTGATCCTTTCCCAGCTTTATCCCATGCTGTTCCATGGTCTGGAGAAACCCTGATTATTGGTAAACCAAGTGTAACGTTTACCCCCTCCATGAATCCCACCATTTTCACCGCTATATGACCTTGGTCGTGGTACATAGCGATAACAGCGTCGAATTCCTTATTGTTGTAAGCTCTATAGAATACTGTATCAGGCGGAAAAGGTCCTTGAGCATCTATACCTCTACCCCTCGCTTCGTATATGGCGGGCACAATCTCCTCAGCTTCCTCATCTCCGAATAACCCACTCTCCCCTGCATGGGGATTTAATCCTGCTACAGCGATCTTAGGTTCCTCTAATCTAAAGTAATCCCTTAGATATTCATGGGTTAGCTCTATAGTTTTCAGCACACGGTCTTTCTTTATTAAGTCCGGGACGTTCTTTAGAGGAATATGCGTTGTCACATGGGTAACCCTTAGATGTTTAGCGATTAGCATCATACGAACTTCCTTAGCCTTAGTTAAATCAGCTAGTAACTCTGTATGCCCTGGATACCTATATCCAGCCATGTTTAAGCTCTCTTTACTTATTGGCATAGTAACGATAGCGTTAACCAAGCCTGCTTTAGCAAATTCAACGGCCTTAACTATGTATTCGTACGATGCTCTACCTCCTACAACAGAAGGTCTGCCGTAGACTAAGCTACCCAAATCAACGTTATCTATATCGTAGACTCCTATCGCGTTACTTTCCTCAGGTAGTTCGCTTAAATCTTGAATCCTTATAAGCTTAAGGCTTTTATCCCCAACGATTTCCTGGGCTTTAAGTATAACCTTGTAGCTACCTATGATAACATATTTTGCTAAATTGTAGCTAGCTTTCCGCAAAGCTTTTACTATAAGCTCAGGTCCGCAGCCTGCTGGATCCCCCATGCTTATTCCTATCACTACCTTCTCCTTCATATAGATGCACCTTTAATTCTTGTAACGATCTTCACTATAGTTAATTCCTCACCGAAACCACCTGCTTTAGTCACCATAATAAGGTCTCCGCACTTCAGGATAGGGATACCCGGTTCAACCTCTCCTATAACCTCAAGTGAATCGATACCTAAGCTCTTCACCAAAGCTATAGCTGTATCTCCCCCGGCTACAAAAACACCGCTAAAAGATTTGCTGCCTAGCTCTAGTATTAGCTTAGCCATTATTCTACCAAACTCCTTAGCTATTAAATCGCTTACTCTATCCATTTCCACCCCAAGCTCTGAAGATAAAGCGTAGCCTTCATCTATCTGGCTTTGATCGTACGAGGTAGCAATAGCAATATCTTCGCCTAACCTTAGTGCTTCAGCAGCTTGCTCTACAACTCTGTTATACTCTTTATCGAAATATTTCACCATGTCCTTAATGCTAATCTTTATCAACCTACAGCGGAAAACCTTTAGGTAGTTGTTTAGCTGATTCTTAGTTACATCGTTAAGAGATCCTACGATAAGCAAAGTAGGTCTCCCCCTAGTATTACCTATGATAGCTGAATAAGCAAGTACTTCTGCTAAACCTGCTGAACCAACCCATAGTATCTTCCCACTGTAGTTAACCAAGGATCTAGCTATAGCAATTAAATCGAAATCGTTTTCAACATCAAAAGATAGTAAGGTATATACCCCTAGCTTCTCTAAGAATTTACCGGATCTTAGCTCATTTAGGTATACGTGGGTATATAGATCCCCAAAGACTTTTTCGAAGTACCAGCGAAGGTTAGAGCTTTTAACAGGTGCCCTAGGATCTTTAGCGAAGATTGTTTTATCAACAGGGGTTTCGTTTACTAGGTGAACTCCGTTTACTGTTACCCTACCTTGTTTAGGGTAAGCTGGGGCGAAAACAACTAAATCCGGTTTTACTGCATCGTATAGCCCTTTTACTTCTTCTCTTATATTACCTCTAAGAGTTGAATCTACTTTCTTGTAGAGAAGCAAATCCTTGTACTCTTTTACCTTAAGCCCAACCTCGTAGAGCTTCCTATAAGCTGTAGAAGGTTCATCAGCTCTACTCTCAGTACTAACAGCTACAGCTTTATACTCGTTTAAGTACTTCTTCAATGAATCAAGGTTAAGTGTTGAAATAGATCTTAAGCCTTGTTTTGCGAATTGCAGAATAGTATCATTAGCTCCGGTAAAATCATCTGCTACAACTAGAACAGATTTATACACTTTAACCAAACCACCCACCTAGGTTAACGCTAAACCCCTAAAAATGGTATAATAAATAATAACCTTGAAGGAGTCAACCTCGCAAATTACAATACTACAACCAGCATACCCCATAATCACCACCTGTACCTAGGTATTCTAACTCCTTTAAAACCATATGTGAAGATACTAAGAGGTAAAAACTTATGTTTTGGTGTAGAAGAGTTTGAATTAATTCAGCGGAGGTAGAGGTTACCGCATAGGTAAGAGCGTTAACTATATTACTCAATGACGCTGTAAGCTATGGCATTCTTCTGTTATTGTTTATTAGAAAAAGTAGAGGTATTCGCTAGTATGGGGAGAACTCGATATAAGTGGATGGTACTAGTAGTTTCGGAACCGCAACGTTTTTCTTAAGTTAAGCTTACAGTTGTAAGGAAAAGTAGTTTTGCGTGATCCTATGATCATGTATCTAGAAGAAATTGAAAGAAAGGTTTTAGATGTAATTGATAAAAATTGGCGTAAGTACGTAAAAATTTTAGCGGATCTTATAGCAGTAGACACTATATCAACATTGCGTAGTAGTAGCGAGATGATGCAGGGAGCTCAGCTTTTATCCTCTATACTATCTGATGTAGGTTTTCGCATAGAAGTTAAAGCCTACGGAGGGCACCCTCTTATTCTGGCTGAGTTAGGCGATGGACCAATTTCAGTCCTAATGTATAACCATTATGATGTTCAACCCCCAGACCCTGTTGAGCTATGGAGTACACCACCTTTTGACCTTGTCGAGAAAAACGGTAAGTTGTTCGGGCGTGGAGTTGCAGATAACAAAGGTAACATAGTTGCTAGGCTAGCAGCTATTGAAGCTCTTAAGCCTTACCTAGAGAAGCTAGGGCTAAAGATTAAATGGATTATAGAAGGTGAAGAAGAGATAGGTTCGCCCACTCTTCCTAAAGCTGTTGAAGATACTAAGATTTGGCTCAAAGCTGATGGGGGTTTCTGGGAAACAGGCTACGTAGATCGAAGAAACCGCCTTCAGATTGCCCTAGGGTTTAAGGGTATGGTATACACAGAGATAGTGGTTCGCGAAGCTAGTAGGGATGTTCACAGCGGTTTATCACCTTTAGTGCCAAACCCTGTGTGGAAGCTAGCTAAGTTGTTAACGTCTATAAGAGACTCAGAAGGTAGAACGCTGGTTAATTGGCTTTACGAGGACGTTGAGGTGGATCCAGAATCCCTGGAGCTACTTAAGATGTTAGACTCAGAGGATTTAGAGGAGCTAAAGAAGATGCTAGGTATTGAGAAGTTCAACGCAGATCTCGAAGGCTTTGAAGCGCTAAAAGCTCTACACCTACTACCTTCAATAAATGTTTCTGGTATTTATGCAGGCTACATAGGTAAAGGTTCTAAAACCGTTATTCCATCGATAGCAGGTATCAAGATAGATATTAGGCTTGTGCCTAAGCAGAACCCGGAGAAGATTCTCAACAGTTTAAAGCAATTCATAGAACGTCAGGGTATTAAGAAGTACGATCTATTCGTATACGGTATGTACCCAGCAGGTTACACAAAACCAAGCGAAGACATCGTAAGAGCATCGGTGGAAGCAGCTAAGAAAGTATACGGCAATCAACCAGTAGTTATACCGATGTCAGCAGGTTCAGGGCCTTTCTACTACATAGCTAACTACGTAGGAACACCTTTAACAGGTGGAGGTGTTGGGTACTATGATTCAAAAGCTCATGCGCCAAACGAGAACATAAGGTTGGAGGACTTCGTGAAGGGTATGAAGCACGTAGTGTTAACAATGATAGAATTTATCCGTGTGAAGCAGAGGACCTCTTAAACATAGGTAGTTACTTAGTATTGCAACTGCGTTGAAGGGTTTTATTTATAGGTTTTTCAAGGTTTTTTAAGATACATCTATCCTTCTGCTATACTGTCCGCCTAAATGGGGATAATCGCTCTACATCTACAATATGTATATAGTTTCTACGCCAATGCTTTGAGCTACATAAACTTGCGTTCTGTCCGACGTTAATAGCTTTGCCTCGAGTTTCTCAGCTTGGGCAACGTATAGTGTATCGTATACTGGTACAGAGTACTCAAGGGATAGCTCAAACGCCCTCTTAAGGTATTTATCTTGGCTCTCTAGAACTATCACCTTCTCGTTTACTAGCATAAGTAGTACTTCTAACAACTTTAGCGCTAAACCCTTATCTATTTTCTTAAACTTTGTATAGTACTTCCATATAGCGTTCGAAACCTCTTTAACGACGTAATCTATTGAGAAAGAGCCTAGTGCTAACATAGCCTCTACCTCGCTCCAGTTGGGCTCCCTTAAAACATATTTCGCTAAAGATGATGCATCAATTACTATCACGATCCTCCCTTACGTAGCTGTCAGCGGTACCAAGAGTTGCCTCTGGGAGTTTCTCAATAACTTCTCGAGCTTTCTTCAACACCTTCAGTCTTCGGTAGTATTCGACTCTTTCTCTTAAGAAATTGACTATCTCACTCCTCCAGTCAACATCATTCAACTCTTCTAAGGACTTTTTAAGCTCCCTAGGTATACGGATGCTCAGGACATCACTCATCTACTAACCACCAAGGTTACTATGTTTACCTAGATTAATAAGCCTAGCGTATACCAATCATGGAACGGCTAAGCATACGGCTTAAAGCTTTGGCTAACACGTGAAGAAGGTTAATAGAAAATGTATAGCAACCTCTGGGGATCAGCTCAAGGCTAGCATAATTAAGATCCTTTAGCTAAGTATATTAAGCTTAGCTATATAATGTAACGCTGTAGGTCTTAAACTATAAAGGTGTTACTTGCCTCCGATACATATACATGGAAACCCCGAAGCCCTTAAAGTCATCTTAGGATCTGCAGGTAGATGGGATTTCGCGCAATTCTTAGGTCATTTCCTAATCTATGGACTGAACCCCATACGGCTATCGATATTGTTAAAGAGCTTAAGCCTGATGTAGTTGTTGCAGATAACTATGACTACGTTGTCGCATACGATACCGATTGTAAGTGTGCACGTAAACTTCACGAACTTAGCGAATACACAAGAAAAAGTTATCTCTATGAGATTGTTATCAAGGGGCAGATAGAATGGCTTAAAGCTTTCCCTAAAACCATCGAGGTAGCTATCGAGAGTAGAAAGTTCTACGTTGTCCATGGAAACCCTAGGAACTGCCTCCACGGCTACATGAAGCTAAGCCCCTCACTAGATGAGCTAAAGCCATCTTTAACGTTATCTATGATTGTGTTAAAGCCTAAGCTTCTTCAAGTGGATACTGTTGTTGCCGATCAAACGCATGTACCTATGGATATTAACATAGACTGCGTAAGAGCTGTAAATTCCAGGAGCTGCAGGAAACCCAGCTATGACGATTATAGAGCTTCTTACGCTGTATACGGTACAAAGACCAACGTTTTAGAAATACGTAGAGTTGAGTACGACATCGATAAGGTTGTTAGTAATCTTAAAGATCTTAGAGCAGAAGGATAAATTCTTTAATACAGCTTAAAGCAATACTGAAACAGGGAGAAACATATTCTCGGAGATAGAGATTAAAGGTTTTAACAAAACTTTCTAAAGCTACATACACCTCTAAAACTCCAAAGGTTTCAGCAAAACTCGCGAAGAAACCCATTATAGATATACCTCTATTATACCTCTATGGCTCTGCTGAAGAGCATTTAAATCCTTAAACCAGTAAATATCTGCCGGGGGACTTCCGGTGAATGGAGAACAGTTTACTAAGGTGTTTACAGATTTAGTTGATATGGAGAAGAGCTATGCAGATAAACTCCGGATTTTAGCGAATAGAATTAAGCACCCAGTTATGAAGGTATTACTACTTGGCATAGCAAACGATAGCGAGAAACATGCTCAACTCTATGTAGCAATAGTAGAGCTTCTCACAAAATATCAACCAACTCTTTCCCAGGAAGAATTCAAAGCCCTTAGCGAAGAAATAACTAAACACATAGAAACAGAGATGAAGATGATGGAAGTAACAAGAGAGCTTCTTACCAAACTCAACGACCCCAGAGTAAAGCTCTTAATAGCATCTATACATGAAGACGAAGTTAAGCATCATAAACTTCTAATAAGTATTAGGGACAACGTTAGCCGCGAATACGTTGTCAGCGAAGAAGATATGTGGAACGCTATATGGAGAGATAGCCCATGGCATGGCACCCCAGGAGGATAAATAATATAACCTAGAATCTCTATAAACAATCAAATCAACAAGCATTTTTAGAATTAATCTTTGAATACCTCAAATCATAATCACTCCTATAGAGCTCAATAAATTTAAACTATAACAAATAACTAAACTAGCTAAAGACACAACTCGCATTCTATACATAAAAACCATATATTTTAATCTAAACATATTCCCCACCGCTAAGGGCGTAGGGATCTTTTTAGGGTGTTCACATGTTTCAACATCTATTCAAGGATGCATCCTTTATCTGCATAGCAATAGAGGTAAACAGAAATTCCCCACCATTTTCAAGACTTTATTCTCTCTTATACAGAATAACTTTATAAAACATTCCTTAATCTCTTACTATTTCCACCTAAAGAGTATTCTCATAATCGAGAAAAGTTTGTTGGATTGCTATGAATAGTAAATATGGGCAGGATAAACTAATGGTGTGTTTTAAACTAGTAGAGCATTGGTATAGGTGATGAATATAGAATTAAGTTTATTTATAGTTAAAATTTACATAGTTTATCCCTCACCCTATGCATGAAGCAAACATAGATAGCATTTAGTGTTTTTATGGTATGTTTACCTTGTGGTTGATACAGCGAAATAGCTTTTACCCTGGTATATCATAGAGAACACAGGTTTTAAGTCCGTGGATGTTTACTATGCCATACTGATATTTATTTCAAGTTGATGGAAATGTTGTTACTGCTTCCGGTTCGGGGGAGATGCTAAGGATCGAGCCCTGGGGTGAGGAGGTAACTAGGTTTAGGTCTTCTTATAGCAGTAGGCTTTCTATGAACGACTGGACATTGCTGAAGCCATCCTCTAAACTTAGCGTTAAAGTAACTATAGACGATAGCAAAGCTCTACTACACTATGGGAGGTTGATCTGCGGAATCTCATCGGATGGTGTGGTTAGGTATACCACGGCTACATGTAATATCCTATTTGAGGAGCTGTGGATTGATTATAGGGTTAACAATGCTAATCTGCTGAAAGCTAGAAACTATAAGCATCTCTATGGAGATCTATATAGGGTACAGCTTTACCTGAAGTCTTACGATGATGAGTATATCTATGGCATGGGCCAGTACGCAATTGACTACCTTGATCTAAAGGGATGCTTACTTGAGCTAGTGCATAGGAATACCCAAGTAAGCATCCCTTTTGCAATATTTGCTAGACCTAGCGAAGAAGTTTTCTATGGCTTTATATGGAACAACCCATGTATTGGCAGGGTGGAGTTTGCCAAGAACTGGACTATGTGGGAGTGCGAAGCGTCAAAGCAGATAGACTATCTTGTAATATACGGAAAGAATCCTGCGGAGATTGTTAAGAAATACATGGGGATCACATGTAAACCACCGTTACTGCCAAGGTACGCCTTTGGTTTTTGGCAGAGTAAGCTCAGGTATAGAACTCAGGAGGAATTACTTAGTATTGCAAAGAGTATAAGAGGCGCAGCCTCCCGTTATCGATAATAGTCATCGATTTTTTCCACTGGACAAACCAGGGAGTTTGAAAATTTGATCCTAGGTACTGGCCTGATCCAGATTCTATAGTTAAAGAGCTGGAGGGGATGGGAGGAGAACAGTAAGAGATGGGATGATAATGATAGAAGGTGGGAGGAAAATAATAAAAGGCTTTCCCGTATCGATATGATTTTGGGCATCCTTTCGGAGAGTGTTTATAGTAGGTGTATTTCTAAAGATCTTAGAGAAGAAATACTATCGAGAGATGAACATATTATATCAAAGTTCAGGAATCCGGATTTTACTGTTAATCCATAGATTATGCCGAAGAGCAAAACTTAAGGTGAGCTTAATGTTTAAGGCTTAGAATATGCTTTTGAAGATCCATGAACATCGTTAAGCGCCAAAACAAATCGTAGATGTTTTGTGTTAACTACAGTAAAACTATAACACGGTTGATTAAACGATTAAGCTCTTTAGGGCAGAGGTAAAGCCCTCATTTCGGTAAAGTATGTGTATAACTCTAGCACAAATATTCTAGTCTATTATCAGTACTTGTACCTTCACCCCTCTACCTTTAGCATAAGATTCAACTTCTTTATCTATAAGTATCTCCGTTAGAATTGGAACCACAGGTTTACCTAGTTTCTGTTGAACAATATCTGCTTTAGCTAGAAGCTCGCTAACATCTTCAATCAACAGCTTTAGTCTTAACCTCAACAACGTAAGCAGCTTTATCTGTAACTATCAAAGATATCAACTTCAACACCGTCAAAATTGTTGTTCTCCAACATCTATAATCTATATGCTGCAACTTGATAATTTTAGAATATTTAAATGGAGTATATAGGTGTTCACCGTTAAGATTAAGGATATGAAAAGAAAATACTTTTGCAGTCGATGTCCTTGGTCTCCGCTATGATGTAGATAGGTTTTCTACATGTATCTACTCCCTTGGTGTTATAATCTCTTTGGAGAACGTTGTGAATTTGTTTAGAGCTATATGTGCTAGAAAACCAGCTTCTAGTTGCGGTTCGTTGTTTTTGAAAGCGTTTTCTTTGTAATGGTATGCTACTACTTCTCCTACGAAGAGTACATGGTCGCCGTATGGGTGTTCTCCAACTACTTTGCATTCTAGGTTAGCTAAAGCGTTTTTAATTATCGGTACGCTTATCTTGCTTGAGAAGGTGAACTCTATTCTTGTTTTTCTTAGCTTCTCCGGACCATGCTCTGAGCCTGTTATCCATACATCGTTAATCATATTTAAATCTGGAACACTTACAACAAATTCGCCGTACCTCTTAACAAGCTTGTAGGTATACCTAGTTGGGGCAATAGATACCGCAACCATGAATGGTTTAGCTGATACAACTGTAACCCAATCAGCAACCATAACGTTAACTTCTTCCCCAGATCTTCCTGATACAACTAGGTAGGTCCTCAACGGATAAAGCAATCTGTACATATTCAGCCACCTATATACAAAAAGAGTTTGAGGTAGATAAAAATATGTTTACTCAATAGCATAACCTAAGCTCAGAATTAGAGGTTGAACCTACGCTTAAACGCAAGATATCTAATTAGCGAATTAAAACCAGGTAACAAGGTTGCAGAGCTAAGGTGTAGGTTGTCGTGATTATGCAATTATTAGTAGAATAGTTTTACTTCTACATATACGTAACTAAATATGTGTAGCAAAGATTATATAGATGGGTGTAAAGGAGTACGTTAAAGCATTTCTGCTACCTGTAATTTTTGCCTCGACATCGCTGGAATCATTCCATACGCTAAGAGCATCAACGCGAAGCGTGCGGCTTACCGTTAACCTTATCCTAAGGAGATACCTAACGCGTATAGGTAAACTTTCAGAGCTAGGGATGTTGATCAACTAAGTTTCTGAGCTTAGGGTTGTAATCCTTGAGGATTCAACCAGTTTATTTAATAGCATTAGGTTAAAGCCATTCGTTAGTTATATCGAGTTAGGCTACAAGGTTATGGTACACATCGAGATTCAGTATAATTTGTGAGGTAGTAGCTATCACGATGGTTTAGATTATATATGATGCTACTTACGGTGATGATGCTTACGGCTATAGTGTAGGCGTAGTGTTACTGTTATCGATGTAATGCAAGTTATAACCGTAAAGACCTTAAGAACTCCGTTGTGTAGTTTGCGGTATTGCTTAACAATGTAAGTACATTACTACAGAGGATACAATCTAAAGAATCGTAGGAGTTAAAAGAACCATGGAATCCACGTAGGCGATACAATAGCTTCTCGGCTAAATGGGTTTCAGCGTAATAGATGTAGCGCCAAAATCTATTCTATACGCGGTTAAAGTTTTATCATCATCAGGTTCAAGCTATATGAGCGATATCGTTAAAAGAATGGTTGAAGCTACTAAAGGCTCTGATAAAATTTATGGTACAACCAAGAACTCAGATATTATACTTATGTCCCTCTGTGACCAACCTCAACAACACTGTATAATGCTATAAAGTATAGTTATAGCTCCGAACTATAATGGTCGCTGTAGTAGCTGGAGACGAAGGGGTTCACACCTAGGTTGCTCTGCATGATATCCCGAGGTTATAGCTGTTGGTGCTATTGATACAAATACACAGCCTCCTAGCTGGAGTAATAGGAACTCAGATATAGTTGCATCATGTTAACACATTCTCACCATTATTAAACGATGAATATGGATATACAAGTGGAATCTCAATGGCATATCTGTATGTTTCTGTAGCAGTAGCGATAATACAATCCCTAAGAATTGCCTCAGTAGAGTTCTAAGTTAATACCAGACGACGTTTAAAGAGGTAATCACATCAATAGTCGTAGTCCTCAGCTTCAGCGGCTACGAAGAGCAACACTAATGGAGGCTTATAGACGCTACCAAAGTTACTGATAAGCTATTCAACAACGGTAAATCATAATAAAACAAACAAAAATAAATATGTAGATAAAGTCAACTTTTCCCACAACTTCTATACTGTAAACAAGCTTCTTCAGTCACATCCCATAGGTATACGTTGCAAAGCTGATCGAATTAAGAAACTCCACCTAGAAGAACACAATGTGTAGTAGCATAGATGCTACTAAGAATGAGGTTATATAAATAGCTCCTCAATGGATGGGCCCTCGTATTTTCAACAGCTATGTAAGAATGTAAGGCTTAGAACTCTCTACGAGAATTTCGTGGTCTTTACCTTAATCAGATCATTAAAAGTTAAGAGGGGGTGCCGATAAAAACCATAAACGTTTTGTTGTTGGTTAAAAAGTTATTACTTTTTCATGTAGATAAATATACCCATCATCCTTAATATTAATAAAGTTTTAATGTTTTTAATGCTTAGAGGTGGGCTACCTGGTATCTATTTTGATTACTGGTGGAGCTGGTTTTATAGGGTCTAATACAGCTTTTTACTTATGTTCTAGAGGTTTCAAGGTATCGGTTATCGATAGTTTTGAGAGATCATCTATATCTTTTGAAGAGCTTTTAGGTGCTGGTATACGTGTTTTTAGAGGTGATGTTAAGGATACATCTATTATTAGCTCGATTCTCCAAGGAGTTGATGTTGTTGTTCATGCAGCTGCTTATGTCGATGTTGCTGAGTCTATGGCTAAACCTCTTGAGTACCTAAATAACAATGTTATTGGCACAGCTTCTGTGGCTAGCGTTTGTTTTAACCGTGGTGTTGGACTTATATACATAAGCTCAGCGGCTGTCTACGGAGACCCAATTAAGCTTCCTATAGATGAAGATCACCCAACAAAGCCTTTATCGCCTTATGGTCTTAGTAAGCTTCTCGGAGAAGAAGTTGTTAAGTTCTATGGAGGGCTAGGGCTTAGGTTCACCATACTTAGGCTCTTCAACGTCTATGGACCTAGGCAAAACCGTTCTTATGCAGGGGTTATAACGAGGTTTATTGAGAGGGTGAAAGCTGGGTTACCGCCTGTGATCTACGGAGATGGTCTTCAGACAAGAGATTTTGTGCATGTGGTGGATGTCGCTAAAGCTGTTGAATTAGCCATAGAGAAGAAACTTCCACAGCAGATATTAAACATAGCATCAGGAAAACCAGTGAAAATAAAAGACCTAGCGTATATGGTGATAAAGTTATCAGGGCTAGATAAAGAACCTATCTACACTAATCCACGACCTGGTGATATAAAGCATAGCTGGGGTAGTATAGCTAAAGCTGAAGAACAGCTAAACTATAAACCAAGTATCAACCTTGAAGAAGGTCTAAAAAACCTATACGAAAATTGGAGCTTTTAGTTCGTTGAAAACCGTTAAAACTAGTTAACAAAATTTGCCTCTAACTGTAAACATACTTAGTTATTATATAGCCTAGTAAAACGAAAACCTACTTATAATATGCTCTCTATTACCGAGGAAAACCAAGGTAAGCAACTATATACCACCAACATGGAAGGTATGCAGTTTAATCTTAGTACTACCCGAAAAAGAATCTAGCTCTAACCTCTGTATACTTAGGTAGCTAAACATTTGCGTAAAGGTATGTAGGAGTAGTTGAAACTGCAAATACAAGAAACACCGGAGATAAACTCGTTAAAGGATTGAGCAAGCTAACCAAGATCGAATTCTAACATAGGTTTAGTCTCCATAGTTATCTATATGGCATCTCTTTATCGATATTACATTGAATACTAACTTTTAGTTATTTATAAAGAGAATAAATTTCATAGGTAGTGGTACTTCTACATGATTTCTATACCTCTGTTGTATGTGATGAACATCTCTTATACAGCTTGATAATCCATAGATGATATTTCTAATCATTGCTCCTTTACTTTCCATAGCTCCTCCTAAGAGCTTACTACTGCCCTCCATAACATGACTTCTTCAAGGTACGTAGACGATTATAACCGATACACCTAGACCTAGAGCTATATCAAACCTCAAATTCTTCTTAATTTCATAGCTATAGCTAGGAGAGCTATGACATTATAGAAGTAATGTAATATATTAGTGATTCTGTTTATGTAATATCAACTACGCAAGAACTTCATTAGCAAGATTAATAACAAGATATTAACGAGAGCAACTATATAATACTTATTTATTAACCTTATTTTTGCCTAGATAAAGCTTCTCAAGCAGATATTAATTTATTTCTTAATTTTACATAGCTAATGTCAGCAATTGCTTTGACGGTATGAACCTTCTCATGTGAGTAGAAATTTTTAGCTCCATTGAATATTCAAACCATTACTCCTTGATATAGTTAAAGTTTATTCCTTACATCCTTTAGGTTGGACTTGGAGAACCATATTAATTGCCTGTGGGCTAAATGAAGACTTTAGACATAGAAATAGAAAAAGTATCTGCGCTAGCTGTATGTCTTTACTATAGGTCTTAATTCTATTCCTAAGTCTTTTGCTAATTCATCAACATCTTTAGCGAAGAATGCCCCTATTATTACTAGCTTTGGTTTTAGTTTATGTACTTCTTCATATAATTTGCTTATTCTGTAGAGTTCGAGAAGATCACTTTTATCAACTCTTGATTTAATCTCTAACAATATGTGTTCCTTATCTCTTATAACAATATCGACTTCAACAATAGAAGGTCTCTGATAAACAACACCTTTATCGTCATAGTAAATCCATCGAGATACTTTAGCAACACCTAGAGCTTCTTCAACAACATACTTCATAGCTTCTCTAAATCCTTCATCAGTTAGAATACCAAATCTATGAGCTATAGCATTCATAATTCTACCGAGATCCCGTAACTCTTCTTCAACCCTTAGAACCCTTTCCTCTAATTTTGCAACTCTTTCAGAGAGTTCAGCAAATCTCTCCTCAAGCTTAATCACCCTCTCCTCCAATCTAGCAAACCTTTCCTCTAATTTTGCAACTCTTTCAGAGAGTTCAGCAAATCTCTCCTCAAGCTTAATCACCCTCTCGTTTAGCGCCATAATTCCTTCTAAAACTTCTTTGTATCCAATCAAACCCATAACAGCGTACCGGAATTCTTTATCAATTTCTAGGGTTCTCAGAATCTTCTCCTTTTCTTCAATACTTAACATATTTCTACACCTTGGCCTAGTTTGTTTATACTATGTTTTTCTTCTCCACTAGTAAAATTACAAATATATGGAAGATATAAAACTTAACGTTACGATTTAAGAATTTCATATCAAGTGTTTTAATTACAGACTTATTCATTATATTCTACATTATATTCTGTGGTATCTATATATAAATTCATAGCAAGGAAGAGATATGAGCTTGATTTTGTAAGTTTAATAATATAACTTAACCTTGCTATTCAATTTAACTATCAAATATTCATTATAGAGGTGATACCCTAATTTTGTTGGTATTTAATCAAAATTTATTGTAGGAGTTTAAACTGAAAGTATTTTATTTTAACCCTTGTCTTAGTTATATCCAGCCAAGACATCTAGTTCCTCTGCAAAAAAGTAAAAAATCCTAGAGTAAAGCACTAAATTATTTAATTCAATAGGCAAAATAGATGATGTTATTTTACGCAGATCTCATCTATTACAGCTATCGCTGAGGCAATTAACATCAAGATACTCCCAGCAACACCTCTAGACGTAATTTCTTCATGGTAAAATATCAAGGAGAATATCATAGCAAAAACAGGTTCAAGGATATAGATTATTGCAGCAGTAGCTTCGCTTACATATTTCTGACCGATAATTTGTAGAAGTACAGCAAATAACGTACACACAAGGGCTAAGTAAGTTAGATAAACCCAAGTTGTTGAACTTAAATTTGTTGTTTTTTCGAATATTATCACATATGGAGCAAGCAGTAGTGATGGCAATAGCAAACCGTAGAGAAATTCTACTCTACTGACTCCTTCTTTAGCATACTTAGATACAAGAAGTATCTCTGAAGCCCAAGCAATAGATCCTAGAAAGACCATGAATTCGCCAAACCCTAAGCCATTAACAGGATCTGTAATCATGTAAAGCCCTACGATTGCAAAAACAAGGGATACAAAGAGCATCAAACTGTATCTTTTCTTGGTAAACGCTGAATATACATGGACATGTACCGTGTTGAGACCTGTGATAAAGGCACTAACAGACGGAGATGTATGAATTGTTCCTATTCCTTGAAGTAGAAGCCCAAGAAAATACGATGCCCCTGTGACTAGCCCACTTACAATGCCTCTTCTCTGCAACGATTCTCTAACATACTTGAGTATGATTATCGGGGTTAAAGCTGCTACTGATATTAATGTTCTGTAGAATGTATAGCTAAAACCAGATATATTGCTTACTGTAAGTTTTATGAAGATAAAAGAGCTACCCCAGAGAGCCGTTGTTATTAGTAGTATAATTGAGCCGTACAGAGCTTTAAGCATTGGCAACACCTTATCTATTGCGATTAGAGCTATTGAATACATTAAACATTTTAAGCTTAAAGCTCAGTATTATAGGTAAAGATGAAGAGGATGAATTAAATGGTTGATCCAGTTTTAGAAGCTAAAAAGAAAGCTGTTGAGGAAAGCATAAAGATTGTTCTAGATTATAAAAGGGATATCGTAGGTATTGGAACAGGCTCTACAGTAGATCTATTCATTGATCTACTTACAATATCTAGCCATCTGTTTATAGAATCTTACTTTGTATGTGCATCAATGTACACAGCAAAGAGATTATCAGAAGCAGGTTTCAAGGTTCTTAGCATCTCGGATGTTGATGTAGTAGACGTTTATATAGATGGAGCTGATGAAGTAGACCCTGAGCTAAACCTGGTGAAAGGCAGAGGAGGGGCATCTACATTAGAGAAGATATTAGCTTCAGCGGCTAACTCTAGGATATATATGGTAGACTTCACCAAACTTGTTAAACGATTAGGCGAAAAACATGCAATTCCTATAGAAGTCCTTTCACAAGCACTTTCAATAGTCTATAGGAAGCTACGTGAGAAAGGGTTTAGTGTTCAGATTAGGAAGTCTAAGGAAGGTAAGTACGGGTTTATTACTACAGATACCGGAGGTATTTTACTTGATGTCATAGTGCCTCAGAATTACGATCCGTTTGAATTAAATAGAGAGATTAAGAGTATTCCAGGGGTTATAGAAACAGGTATCTTTACAAAGGATTTAGTTGATGTAGTAGTTATAGGCTACCCCGATAAAGTGGTTATATCTAGGAAACTAATATAGGTTTCTACTTAGCGTATCTACATATTTGTATAAACCTAGCGGCATCTTGAGCCATATATATGTTGTTAAACAATATGTACACATCTTTCTTCTCCTTAAATATATTGGAAACCACGTTACATAGATTTTCTAGGTCTTTGTCTGTATACCTATACCTATAGTTAACGTTTCCAGGGCCAAGACCATGTAATCTAAAGTATGCTATAGATTTATCAACAGCAGGTAAGAACTTTAGCGGGTCAACAACGTGGATAACATTCTTAAACCTAGAAACTATATCTGTTACTTTATCTAAGTTCTGAATCCATGTACCTCTAGGTTCCCACCCTACAACGAGATCTCCTGCATCTATAGTTGAGAAAAACTCTATAGCGTTCCTATAGTTCTCCTCGTTATAGTTGAAACTTGGTGGTGTTTGAACCACAACAACTCTGGCATTCAATGTTTTTGCTGCTTCAACTATTCTTTCCCATGCCTTGAAAACCTCATTAGTTGGCCTTAGGAATCCATACCTATTGCTAAGAGATTTGTCCGGCACAAACTTAGCTTTTTTCCATGTAGGTAAATCAAGAGGATGTGTAATACCTTGCCAAGCTTTTATAGCGAATACGAAGTGTTGAGGAGCTTCTAATCTATACCTCTTAAGTTTATCTATATCAGGCAAATCGTAGAACGTCTCCTGAAGTTCTACAACATTAAAACTTAGGTAATACTTAGACCTGGTTACACAAAAGCCACAACAACCAACATATACCACCATATGCTGTACACCGAAGAAATAAATTTAGCTCCAACAGTTAATTAAACCATACTACGTATGGTTATCAACACCGTAACTTAGAGAGCTAAAGACTAGAAATAACATAAGCAAAGATATTTAAGGTTTATAAAGCTTAGCACAACAACAACTCTTGATCCAAAGTGGTAGGAAAATACACCTACATAGGTATTGGCGTACTAATAATAGTAATAGTTATAGCAACAGTTCTCCTTCTTTTTCCACCATCCATATTTCCCCCAATTACAAAAACAATAACTCCAACTACAACACCACTAGAAGAGAAAAAAGTTGTTGTCTACGCCTATAGAGACACTATAACAGGTATAGATCCAAGTGTAGAAGACGATACAGGTATCATGATTTTACACCTCGTCTACGAAACAATACTTAGATATAATCCAGAAACAGGAGAGTACGACTATGTTCTCGGCAAAGAAGTTAAACAATTAGATGAAAATACCTGGAGAATCATACTAAGAGATGACGCTAAATTCCATGACGGATCCCCTATCACAGCGTACGATGTTAACTTCAGCATCTGGAGAACTAAGCTACTGTACGAGAAACTAGGTAGAGGTTTAGGTTATATATGGGAGTGTGTAGACAATATAGTGGTAGTAGACGATAAAACAGTAGATATAAAGACCGCTTATAAATGCGATATAAGATATTCACTAGCTGGAGCCTACGGAGCTTTTATATATAGTAGAAAAGTATTAGAGTTAAGCAGAATTAACGATATGCTATCGGAAGATCTCATAACATGGTTTAACCAAGGAAATGCTCTTGGATCAGGGCCCTACAAGTTAGCTAAGTATCAACCCGAGAACGAAGTTGTTTTAGAAAAATTTGAGAACTGGTGGGGTTGGAAAATAGTTAACAACCCGAACGCCCCTGATGTGGTCATCATAAGAATTGTAGAAGATCCAGGTGAGCAAGAGAGACTTCTAAGAACAGGTGGTATAGATATTGCATCGTCTGTGCCTAGAGTATCGCTTAAGTCCCTTGAACAAGCAGGGTTTAAGGTATTTGTTACAGATACCTTCCATAACTTTATAATTATGTTCAACGTAAAGAGATGTCCAACTAATATAACAGAGTTCAGGAAAGTTATAGCATACGCTATTCCATGGGATAAAATAGTGGACCAAGCATTAATGGGCTACGGTAGAAAAGGAAGCGGCTTAATACCATATGGCTTCCCAGGTTACAATACTAAATGGGCTTTACAACAAGACCTAAATAAAGCCAGAGGGCTACTTAATAGCATTAATATTCCATGCAAACTTGAGCTTAAAATGGTTATAACACAGGGATACGAAGAAGAAGAGATATTTGCTAACATGCTTAAAGCTGAGCTCCAGAAAATAGGGGTTCAGCTAGATATCAAGTCTTTACCATGGGAACAAGTGAAGAGTATAGGACAAGCTGTTTGGGAGAACCCTGAAGAAGCACCACATATAATAATAAACGATTGGTGGCCAACATATCTAGTCCCATATGATTATTTCAGTCTTCTAGAGTGTTTAGAGCCAGAAGAGGGGATTATAAATTACTGGAACTGGGCTGGCTACTGTAATAAAGACTTCGACGAGCTTTTAGCTCATGCTTATAAGGTCTCTCTTAGCGATGTCAAGTCATCGCTACTGTCATACGATATATTGCAGGTAATTGTTTTAGAGGATATGCCTGCTTTAAACCTTTGGGATATGCAACATATTTATGTGTATAATCCACAAAAAGTGGTTATTAAGAGTAAAGCGTTCAACCCTCTGTATACGTATACAATATTCTTCCAGTATGTTGAGGTGCTGAAGTAGGAGTAAGCGATGTTAACCCTTAATTACATAGTAAAAAGGTTTTTTATATCTGTTCTACTTATTTTTGGAGTCGTATCTATAACCTTCGTACTAACGCAATTTACGCCAGGAGACCCCGCTGTTATTTGGGCTGGAAAACCTAGAGGTCCCGGTGCTACAATAGCTATTGCTAAGGCTAGGGAGTACTTAGGCTTAGATCTGCCGTTACATCAACGTCTTGCTCTTCATATGTACAGATTCTTTGTTGGGGATTGGGGTGTATCTGTTGAATTTAAGCAACAAGTACTAGTTCTCGTTGTTAGGAACTTTGTAGCCTCGTTGGAGATAGTAGTGTACGCTTTTATTATAGCAATGCCCTTATCTTTGTGGCTTGGAACAAAAGCTTCTTTATCTAGAGGAGGTTTAGCTGATAAAGTAATATACTTTCTATCCGTAATAATAGCAGGAGCACCAAGGTTTTTAATAGCTGCACTTCTATATTTAGTTCTTTATATTACTGGGTATAGCTCTCTAGGCCTAAGAATATCCCCCCTATACGCCACTTTTACTGGGTACACAGGCTTCATAACTTTAGATACTCTGTTAAACGGTAACCTAAGTATGTTCATAGATTCGCTACTAAGAATCCTACCCCCAGCTATTTCTCTGGCAAGCTACCCTATAGGTGTTATAACGCGTGTTATCAGGGTCTCGCTTGCTGAAACTTTCGAAGAAGAGTATGTAAGACAGGCAATATCGTTAGGTATACCGAGGAAAATTGTTGTAAGGAAATACGCATACCCTAATATTCTTTCTGTTGTTGCCCAGCTCTCAGGTCTACTCTTCTCCTATCTATTACTAGAAACCATGGTTGTTGAAAATGTTTTCTCTAGAGAAGGCTTAGGTACACTTATATCGCGCGCTATTGTAGCTTCTGATTATCCTCTACTCGTTGGTGCAACAGCCTTTACAGCAATGGTTCTGATAATCGCCAACACCTTAGCCGATATAATTCAGGCTATAACTAATCCAAGGGTTCAACTATGACAGCACAATTATACTCGACATTGCAAGATATTTTCTCGATGATCAAGAAGACGTGGAGGAAGAGAATTGTATTTAGAGTTGCTTGCACAACAATTGCATTGATAGCATTACTAGCTACCATCGGTCCTTATGTAGCTCCCTACCCAGGACAAGGGATAGGAATAGAAATAGATAGAACAAAAGCTCTTCAGCCCCCCTCATTGGAGCATCTCCTTGGCACAGACAACCTAGGAAGAGATGTGTTAAGCAGAATTCTCTTTGCTCTTCAGAGAGCTATTACATCGTGCATAGTAGTTGTATTCATAAGTTTCCTACTAGGCTTATTCGTAGGATCGTTCATGGCTTTAGCGCCTAAATACCTAGAAATACTCTTATCCTATGCAGTTGAGCTGTTACTTGCATTACCCTCAGTACTTCTTGCAGCTCTCCTAGCGATAATTATGGGAGGTACATATGAGAGCATAGTTACAGCATTAATTGTAACTTGGTTTCCTTGGTACGGTAGGGTAGCATATCTACAGGCTAGAAGTCTAAGGGAACTAGATTTCGTTAAAATCCCAATATACTACGGTTTACCTAAGTGGTACATAGTGTTAAAGCATATTGCTCCAAACATAGTTGCTCCGATGCTTATAGAAGCTCTAAGCGATATGGGTAGTGTAGTTTTAGAGATCTCAACCATCACATTTCTTTTTGGTATAGGTATACGCTCAATCGAGGAGCCGGATCTAGGCATGATTATAGCCTATAGCCTAAGAGACTTAACAACCGCTCCTTGGACCTTCATAGCCCCAGCTATAACCTTGACCATCATAGCTATATCTTTTACATTGTTCGGCGAGTTAATCTACGAGCAATACCATCCTGTCTTAAAGAAGAGATGGTGGCTATGGTTCTAGTAGTAGAGGGTAAAAAGCTTTGCGTAGGCTACGAATCAGAGGAAACTGCATTATGGGTTGTGGAAAACCTAGATATTGGTGTCGAACAAGGAATAACCTACTGTCTAATGGGAGAATCCGGCTGCGGAAAATCAACCATAGGCAACGCTATTGCTGGGCTTCTACCGCCTTATGCAAAGACGGGCGGAGAACTTATTATATTGGGTAAAAAAGTTATAGATAACAATAATAGGATGTTTAACGGAATTAGAGGGAAAATCGTTGTTAAAATACCTCAGGATCCTTCGTCAGCATTAAACCCATTCATGACTATAGGGGGGCAACTTTCCTTAGCTATAAGAAATCACTTTCCTAATTTAACAGATAAGGAAGTAAAAGAGAAGACCTTAGAGCTTCTTAGCGAAGTTAGACTTGATAAAGAGGTTTACGACCTCTATCCCCACCAGCTTAGCGGTGGGATGAAACAGAGAGCGGCTATATCATTAGCCTTGGTGCCAGAGCCTAAGATTGTTGTTGCAGATGAACCTACCTCCGCTCTAGATGCTTATCTCCGCTTCACTATTTCATCATTGCTAAAGAGGTTACAGAAAGAGTGGGAGCTAACCATGATCTTCATAACGCACGATATATCTATAGCTAAGCATGCATGCGATATAGTTTCTGTTATATACGCGGGGAGAATAGTTGAGCTTGGTAAAGCTGAAGATATATTTAATACGCCTAAACATCCATACCTAGAGCTTCTATTGAGAGCGACCCCCCATAGGCTGTCTAGGGAGAAGTTGGTTGATATCCCCGGGATCCCCCCACCGCCAGGCAGATATCCTCTTGGCTGCAAATTCCATCCAAGATGCCCCTATGTTTTCGATAGATGTAAATATGAAGAACCTTCGCTGAGCAAAGTCAACAACAGGATGGTTAGGTGCTGGAGATACAATGAGTAGTATTTTAAAAATAGAGGATCTGTACGTAAGCTACATTGTTCCAGTAGGAAATCTTAGGTACGGCTACAAAAAGGTTTGGGCAGTTAAAGGAGTAGACCTAGAGGTTCCCCAAGGAATAGCGTTGGGAATTGTTGGTGGTAGTGGGAGCGGAAAATCAACAATATTGAAGGCGGTCCTCGGTTTTGTTAAAGTAGAGAAAGGTAGAGTAAAATTTAAAGGAGTTGACCTTACAAAGCTAAGAAGCAAAGAGAGAATAGAGGTAGCTAGAGACATAGGTTACGTACCTCAAGAACCTAGCCAAGCAATAAACCCTAAAATGAAGATACGAGATATTTTAGTCGAACCCCTAAAACCTATCAAACTTCAGAAAAACGAAATTGAGAAGAGAATACTGGATGTTCTAGAAACGCTTGACCTAGACCCAATCGTAGAGAATATGTACGCTAAAGAGCTTAGTGGAGGTATGCTACAGAGAATAGCTATTGCTAGAGCTATAATAACAAAGCCCTCTCTCCTCCTCCTAGATGAGCCTACGAGCAACCTCGATATATCTATACAAGCACAGATCCTCAACATGCTTATAGACCTTAGGCAAGACCTTAAACTAACATACTTATTTGTTTCCCACGATATAGATGTTGTAAGCTATATAGCTGATAGAATAGCCGTTATAGCATCAGGTAAAATAGTTGAAGAAGGCGATGCCGAGAAAATATTAAATGAACCTCTACACCCATACACAAAGACCCTCATTAATCCAGAAAAAATAACAGAAAAAATAACTTTATCTAACAACAGCGCATGCCCTATAGCCAGCTGGTGCTCATGGAGACTAGAGCTATGTTTAACTACACAGCCTCCAAAGGTATGGGTAGGAAATAGCTATGTGGTTTGCTGGAGATACGCTGAAGATTCTAAGAAATCTATGTATCAGTAAATGAATTGATGCTTTGCATTAATTTGATGAGATGTGGTGTTCGACCCCGTCGGCTACCCTCTTCACACTCTCCACTTCGTGGAGTGTCTGAGGAGCCAATCAGTATTTTACTTTTTAACTGGATAAATAAATGTTGATGCTTATTTATAAGATGTAGAACAATTTCCCTGAAGGTATAGCGCTATGCATAGCTTATTTATGGCAAGTGGAAAGCTGTTGAAAAATCAAAGCCTTCTACTTAAATATTTCGAGGCACTCGAGAAAATGGGTATAGATAAATCGGTTTCTGTACCTACATCAGATGATATAAGCTTCCTGGTTAAAGCTATTTACGAAGGAAAAATCAGTTTGCTTGAAGCTCTTTCAGCTTTAACTCGTAGGTTTATACCTAGGGTTATAGGGGAAGCAGCTAAGAAAGCCGTTGAAGAAGTTTTAGGTGAAGAAGTAGATACAATATTAGCGAGAGAAATTATAGCTAAAGATCTTGCCGCATGGACTATAGAGATAGCTGATAGAATGCATTTGATAAAACTAAATTTATCTATTCTAAAATAATTAAAAGTTGCAATTAGCCCTTATATAAACTTAGTATTAGGTCGTCATAGTCTACTATTAATTCTTTCATGTGATTTAACGTTGTTAGCGTATATAAGTGTTGATGTATATATTACCTTATGCACAATGGGATAATATATGAGTGTGCTTACGATTGTAGCTAGGGATATAATAGCGTTAATTAAAGCCGCTAAACTTGGCGAAGAAATTAAACCTAGTCAGCAAGCTAAAAGGCAGGTCTTCGATGAAGAGGGTATTGCTGGCACATATAAGGATAGAATATTAACAGCTATTTTCTACGATATTTGGAAAAGAGTAGGAATTATAGATAGGATAGCATCTGAAGTCACGGGAGTAAAAGATATAGCCATTCTAGATCCATGGTTAAGAGCATCACTTAGGGTTTCTATAGAGCTATTGGTCTTTGAGAGATTTATCAAGGATAGAGATAAAATAGCAAAACAAACATATATTAAATACCTCAAAGGACCTGTAGCTGCTTTCTTATCCAATGCAACCCATCCCTATGTAGGTATGTACTTCTGGGAAGTAATAGATAAGATAATCAACTACAGTTACAACCCTAAAGACCTTATACTTAGATGGGAGTACAAATACATGGTATCAGAATTCATAATCAGAAAACTCGTAGACTTAATAGGAAAAGAAGAAACCAAAAGATTTCTACAATCTATCAACAAGATTCCACCTATCAATGTAAGAGTAAATACGCTTAAATCAACAATTGAAGAGGTCGTCTCTGAATTCGAGAAAGAAGGAGTTAGACCAACTATAGGGAAATACGTTCCAACCATCATAAAGTTCAAGGGTCCTTACGACTTCAACAATTCTAAGCTATTCAATGAAGGGAAGATAGTTATTCAGGAAGAAGCATCGGCTGTAGCATCGCTTCTACTAAACCCTAAACCCGGTGAAATAGTTGTCGATCTCTGCGCAGCACCAGGCGGAAAAACTATGCATATAGCTGAGCTAATGAGAAACCAAGGCATTATATACGCTTTTGATGTAGATGAAAAAAGGCTTCGAAGAATGAAGAAATTGCTAAATAGAGCAGGTGTAACAATTGCTAAGATACACCATATGGATGGAAGGAAAGCTCCAAAATTACTAGGCGAAGAAATAGCAGATAAAATTCTAGTTGATGCCCCCTGCTCATCCACCGGAACGCTGGCTAAAAATCATGAACTTAGGTGGAGAGTTAGATACGAAAAGGTAGAGGATATACAAACGCTACAAATAGAGTTACTAGATACAGCGGTTAGGCTTATTAAACCAGGGGGACGAATACTCTATACGGTTTGCTCAGTATTCAAAGAAGAAGGAGAAGATGTAGTAAAATACATTCTCGATAAACACCAAGGAGCGCTAACCCTAGTACCAATAGACAAACCTTTTGACCCTGGCTTCCTTAGAGGAACCATGAGATCTTGGCCGCATAGGCATGGAGTAAATGGCTTCTTCTATGCATTATTAGAGAAAACAAAAATTTTAAGGTAATCTCCATTAAATAGCAAACAAAGCTTTAGCACAATTTAGAAACATATAGATAACACAATGGCTATCTAATGTAGATGTACCACAATACGAATGTTATCCATTCCATATTTAGTAAATAAACATGCATTCAGCTAGGCTCATGAACACATATATTTATATTATTATAACATTAAATGCGTTTGATATTTAGAGTTGGTGTTACAATCAAGAATATAATATTTTAGAATGAAGGTGTTAGAGATCTATTGATTAATATATTGATTCTTAGAAGAAGTGAGACATTAGTATTAGTTTATTCCTATAGCCAAATCTATATAGTTTTTATAGCGGTTTAATAAGTTTCTATTGTGTTTTTAATTGAATTGAGACCTTGACTATTTTGATCTCGACAATGTTAAGTTAACTTTATTATACTCCTATGCTGTACTAACCATATTTGGTGAAGTAAACCTACATCTACTATCCAGCATTTATTTTAGTTATAGGTGTTATCTAGTTTATAATCGGTTAGTTTTATATATAGCTTAATTAAATAGAATATAATTCACTAAAGTTTTTCTTCAACTTCTTTAATATCTTCAAATCTGTTTATATTTATGAAGACATTTGAGATTTCGTTCATTTGGTCCTCTATACTGACTATTTTTATATTTAGGTTGAATCTCTTAATTACTCTCTGAATGCTTAGTTCATTAATCGATATAGCTTGTTCAAGTAATGAAATAAAATCTTTGCTGTATACCCCTGCTAATGGCTCTAAAAATCCTGTTTTTCTCCATATAGGTAAACATGCGTACTCATATTCTCTACAGAAGCTAAGTATAGTATCAATGAATTCGCAGTTTATAAAAGGCATATCTCCTCCTACCACTATTACCTCTCTGAACATCTTTAATGCAGTATATATACCTCCTATGGGTCCTATTCCAAGGAAATCGATGACCATTTCTACATCTATATCGGAGAACGTTCCTGAATGTAATGGTGTTACAACAAGAACTGCTTTTGTGATACTCTTACATTTCCTAATTTTATCTACAACATGCTGTAATAGTGGTTTACCCTTTATTGGGTATAAAAGTTTATTAAACGTAAAACGAGTTGAAGAACCACCAGCGAGAATTGCTGCTGTAATCAACCTTAGTACCTTTGTGTTTTTATTACGTTATTTTTGGGAAGTAATTTTCCATGATTTTATCTATGTTCTCTCTAAGTATTTTAATAGCATCTGGCAAGTTATTTAATATATCGTCCGGAGTTACACCGTCTTCGCCAAGTTTTTGAGCAGCTATATCCCCTGCTAATCCATGTACTAGTACTCCCATTCTTGTTGCATCTCCTACATCCTTGAAACCTATTCCATACATAGCAGCTATAGTACCTGTTAACACATCTCCGGAGCCAGCTTTAGCCATTCCTGGGTTCCCCGTCATATTTATATAGATCCTTCCATCTGGGTAACCAATAAGGCTATGAGCACCTTTTAAAACTATGTATGCGTTTAAATCCTTACATGTTTTCCTAAGGCTTCCAATAGGATCCTCTTGGAGAGTTTTAATATCTAATCCTGTTAACCTTGAAAACTCAACAAGGTGAGGGGTGATAACCGTAGGTGCTTTCCTCTTTTTGACCCTATCAACGTCTTTTGATATAGCTGTTATCCCATCGCCATCTATTATAGTAGGTCTATCAATGGCTTCGATAAGCTCCCTTATCAGCAGCTGTGTTTCTTCATTTAGAGAGGTTCCAGGTCCAATGGCAGTTACATCTATTCCTAATTCCTCAATTAATTCGATTATACGGTTGTAATTATTAAACGATATAGAGCCCTCCTCCGTCTCTTCTAAAGGTACGTAAACAACTTCACTACATTTAGCAGCAATGAACGGTATAACGGATTTTGGGGCTGCAAGTCTAGAGTAACCGCCACCAGCTTTTAGGAAAGAATATGATGTATAATAAGGTGCTCCATAGTAGTACCTAGACCCTGCTACAGCGAGGAATTTGCCGAAGGTCCCTTTGTGTCCCCATCTAATCCTCTCTGGGGGTTTTAGAGGAATATTTAACTCTACAGTTGGTTCATCGAGTAGTCGTCTTGGATAGGATAGAAATGATATGTAGAGTTTTCCAGAGCAACTATAACCGGGATACAGTACGTTTCCATATTTAGGGAGACCAAAGGCTACCGTTATAGTGGATTTAACAGCAGCTCCACGGATTAAACCGTTATTTGGATCTACACCTGAGGGAATATCCACACTTATGACGCATTTATTTTTCTTATTGATTTCTTCGATAATATCTCCATATATACCTCTAATATCTCCTTTTAAACCAATGCCTATGAGACCCACGATAATGTATTGACTCCAATCAACGTAGTTCCTAAAAATTACCATATCTTCGTTGGATGAAATATTTTGAACTTCTATGCCTAATGACTTAACAAGCTCGAGGTTTCTTCTACACAGCTCTGTAGCTTTAGATATATTGCCTACAATAACAACCTTTACCTCTCCTCCAGCTGCGTATATCCTTCTTCCTGCAACAAGCGCATCTCCACCGTTGTTACCTGTACCAGCTACTACGAGAAACTTCTTTCCATACACATCACCGAACTCCTTGAGTATAACTGAATAAATAGCGCTTCCCGCATCCTCCATAAGTAAAGCGTGGTCTATACCATAAACTTTGCCAGCTTCTTCGTCTATTTTCTTCATTTCTTCTGCACTACAAACCTTAAAATTACGTACACTCACTATGATCACCTGACCTACCATATAATAAAGGTTTTGAGTAAAGTAAATCTATTTTTCGTAGTACACCTTACCATAAGCATGATATACGCCTAAGAAATTTACCTAAAATTCATAAATAAGAATGTCAAAATTGCTTTGTGGAGTAGTTAAGCTTAATTTTGTCACCCAAAATATACATTGTTTTTAATTGGAGAAGTTGGATTCAGTATATATAATGAATGTTCAACTTAATAGCCCATATGCAGATATACTTGTACATATATTATTTTAACAAAAGGTTGTTCAATCTCACCTACATAGTTTGACTTAGTGTAAAGTAAAGTGATAAGGAAGAGAAACTTGACGCTAGCTAAACAGTTATGGAGATTTACCGGGTTAGTAGCAATCATATTAACGTGGATTGTTATAGTAGCATCTGTTTACCAAAATCCATGGTTCAATGTATTCAAGCATGCCCTCAGTGATTTAGGAGCTCCTAAAGCTAATCTTCCTTGGATTTACAACATAGGGTTAGTAATCGTAGGTTCTATAATCTGTATATACTCTTTATATTTAGCTTATATTGCGATCAACAAACTCTATGTTTTTTCATTTGCATTAATGTTTATAGCAGGAATATTCCTAGCTTTAATTGGTTTATTCCCAAGTAGTACAAAGCCTCATGGTTTTGTCTCGTTATGGTTCTTCGTACAAATATGGTTATCCTTAGTATCAACTGCAATAAGTATGATAAAGGATAGAAAAATTATTTACAGCTTAATAATGTGGATAATAGTCGTTATAGGACCTTTGGGAGCCATATTGATTAAATGGCCTTCAGTGGCAATTCTAGAGATATATGGTGTTATACTCATAGATATCTACGTTGCGATTTTAACAATTAATTTCTAATCCTATGCGGAAAATTCTACACAAAATATATTCAAATATTTAATTCAAATATTTAATAATCTATGCGTAACGTCAGATAATTCAATTTCTCCAATTAATAACTTTAGGTTAAGTATGTGTTTTAGCCTAGTACGTTTGTATTGTTAATTCGTGCGGTAACCACCATCGTAGGAATACCGATATAAATTATAGCAATACTTGAAAATAATTTTGAGATAAATCGATATTATTTACTCGACTTATATAACTTCAGAGGCTCAAAAAACCTTGTATTAAGCTGTCTATGCTTTATGTACCTTCTAACTTTCCTCTTCTTCCTCCTCTTCTTCGCATTCTTTTAAGCATTCTTCATAGGTTTCGTAACATTCTTTCTCTTTATTAGGATAAAGCTTTAAACATGTTTTATACAACGTATTACACTCAAACCTACAGCTCGATAGTTCTGCTCTACTTTTTGGAGTCATTTCCTTCACCTACAATCCTAGTTACTACTCATTAATTAAACCCTTTAAGAAATTTATAGATTATCTTATCCATGTTTTCGGGAATACCCAAAGGTGAACATAATGTATTTACCATTGATCTTCTATAAAAATAACAAAGTTCTTAAGTTAAACTTCTACGTATTTACACCCTAGGGTTTCAGGTTACCGAAATATATTGACCTCCTGATAGACCTAAAGAGCAAGGATCTATTTACTTCGTTTACAAGTTTCCCATAGTTATTCGAAGATACCCCACTTCAACTGCGAAGCAATTGCGATGTTTTATGGTTCTCATATTAAATCATGTTCTTCTCCGTATAATTAACGTAGCAAGCACATCCAATAATTACTTTTTCATCTAATATTAAAGAATCAGACCTTAGATTGTAGTAACTATATACATCTCAACTTATTTGCATTGAGCATAGGTAGTATTCATGATAAAGGTGGTAAAACGAAAAGATATATATTTGTATTCTACTTTCAAAGTAGAATACAAAGATAGCATAATTATAGGTGAAGAGCTTCTTATCATTTAAGCCTAAATTGATGCTACATATTTTATTAATTACTTTTAGTAAACGATAGTTCAATTATTTTAAGCTAAAAAGTACCGTATAGCGCTTAACTTAATCTTTTAACGTTAAGGATTTTACATATAGGAGTTATACAGCTTGGTATCTCAGCTAATGTCTTGGAATCAACATGAGTCTTACAACTTTAACTCCTCTCTTTTTCTCTATATCGCTTATAAGTTCTTTAATGGTTTCAGAGGACCCTCTAACAATTATGATGAGTAGGCAGTTTCTTTGATCTACGTGAACATGTGTAGCAACTATAATTGTGTTCATGTGTTTATGCTGTAGATCTGTTAACTCTTCATCAATGTGACCAACTTCATGATCGTACAGAACCCCTATAGCACCGAAGACCTCCCCTCCGATTCTCCAGCTGTGTTCAGCTACGTAGAGTCTCAAAGCTTCTTGCACGAGCTTAGAGATTGAGTCTACCCCAAGATCCTTTATAATTGCTGATAGCTTCTCTGCTAAGTCTCTTGGTATGTATATGCCAACTCGTAGAGGTTTCGAATACTGTTCAGTCATTTCGTTTAACCTAACTTAATTTAATGCATTGGCTGGACATATCTTTTTAGTATCCTAAATACTGACTTTATCTTCATGGTTGTGGTTTATGCTTGCACATAAAGCTTAAAAAGGTGCACCTAGTTATTTTCTATGGTGCACATATTATGACCAGGATACTAACAGCTATAGTAGTAGCTATAGCACTAATACTAATCGCTATCTTAGCTATAGTTATAGTCAATTACTTTAACCCCCTTAAAAATAAGGATGCTACAAGTTCTGGTAACTTCATTATTATAGAAGATTTTATTGGAAGGTCAATTAAAATACCTACTAATATTCAAAGAGTTGTTGCTTTAGGTCCTGGGTCTCTTAGGTTATTATCCTACTTAAACGCTTTAGACCTTGTTGTAGGAGTAGAAGAAGTTGAACATACTTGGTCTGCTATTGGTAGAGACTATGCTATGGCCTACGGAGATAAACTAAAGAACTTGCCTATAGTGGGTCCTGGTGGTCCTAGGAGTGCACCTGATCCTGAGAAAATTAGAGCTGTTAAACCGGATATAGTCATAATGGGTTTAACTTATGTGGATCTCTACAATCCGGATAGACTTTCTGAAGAAGTTAACGCACCAGTAATTGTTGTAGACTACGGTTCCGCAGGTTACCTCGATTTAGAGTCTTTTAAGAAAGCATTGAAGCTTCTCGGAAGAATTTTAAATAGAGAATATAGAGCTGAAGAACTTTGCAAGTTCATAGATGTGATTACAGCTGATTTAAAGAGGAGAACCGAAAACATAGCATCTAAGCCTAGCATCTACGTTGGAGCGATATCATATAAAGGCAAGCAGCCTTTCACATCATCGCAATCTAATTTCCCGCCGTTAATCCTACTAAATACTACATCGATAGTAGATAAAGTCAGCGATAAATTCGGTTTTGTTTCAATAGATTTCGAGTATATCTTAAGTATGCAACCAGATATCGTATTCATAGATCTTAACAACCTAGATGTTGTCTTAGAGGATTACGTTAAGGATCCAACGAAGTATTGTTCTTTAAAAGCTTTTAAAGAAGGAAAGGTGTACGCTATACTTCCGTTTAACTATTATCATACAAATATAGCTACAGCTCTTGCAGATGCATACTACATGGGTAAAATTATCTACCTAGATAAGTTCACCGATATAGATCCTGAAGCTAAGGCTAACGAGGTATTCAAGGTATTTCTAGGGAAAGAGCTCTACGAGGATTTTGTTAAAGGACTTGGTAAAGGTTTTGCTTCTCTTAGCGATCTATTTAAATGCAGTAGGTAAAATAGATGAGCAAAGCCTCACATAAAACTATTTTTTCAACAAGGTTGTCAATAATAATCTTCCTATCCATAGCTCTTCTACTCCTGATACCTATCACATCCTCTTTTGGGCAATACAACATAACATTCATAGATGTACTCAAGCTAATTTTAGGGTATCCTTTAGGAGGTGATGAACTTATAGTTATTTGGCTTAGGCTTAGGCGAATACTTGTTGGCATTATCGTTGGAGCTCTCCTTGGAGGCGCTGGTGCAGTAGCTCAAGCTACTTTTAGAAACCCCTTAGCATCGCCTTTTACCCTCGGAATTTCGCAAGCAGCTGCATTAGGTATTGCTGTAGCTCTCATTATTGGCTACGGTGGAGCTATTTCTCAATGGTTTCTCGTTTTTGCGAAACCCTATGTACTTCCTATAGCAGCTTTCTTACTAGCTTTTACCCAAGCTATTCTCGTACTTCTTTTAGCTTATAGAGCTGGTCTTTCCCCTTATGCTCTTGTTTTATCGTCTTTAGCCTTATCGTTTGTTTACCAAGCGATTCTAGCGTTGCTGCAGTACCTTGTTCTTAACGAGCTTCAGATAGCTACAGTTGTTTTTTGGATGTTTGGGGACCTAGGTAGAGCTGGTAATACTGAGCTATTCATTCTATTCCTTGGCTCTATACCCATAACGTTAGCTTACATGATTATGCATTTAGACCTAGACCTACTAACCCTCGGAGATGAAGTAGCTTATTCCTCAGGCATTAATCCAAAGAAATCCCGATTCATAACTACAGTTATAGCAGCTCTAGGATCTTCTTTAGCAACATCTTTTGTAGGTGTACTAGCCTTCTTGTGCCTTGTAGCACCCCATGTAGCTAGAGCTTTAGTTGGAGGTTCCCATAGGTACCTACTCCCAGCATCGATGCTTATAGGTTCTATACTTCTATTGTTATCTGATACAGTTGCTAGAATCGTTCTTACTCCTAGAGTACTCCCTGTAGGCATAGTGCTATCGTTTCTCGGCGCCCCGCTCTTAATAATCATGCTTATACGAGGTGCAAAGCAATGACCATAGTTAAGGTTGCTGGTATCAGCGTCTACTACGAGAACCATAGAGCTCTAAACAATGTATTCTTCGAAGTTCTTCTAGGAGAAGTAGTTTCAGTTGTTGGGCCAAATGGTAGCGGGAAAACAACTTTACTAAAAACAATAGATGGTATCTTAAGTCCCTTAAAAGGTTCTGTATACATAGATGGTAAGGAGGTTCATAAATATGTAAGGCGCGAGCTAGCGAAAATAGTTGGCTACGTTCCTCAAAGAATAGATTTAGCAGCGTACTTAACAGTACTAGACTTCGTATTAACAGGTAGAAGACCTTATGCCTTATTTAACTATAGCAAAAAAGACTTAGATAAAGTTATGGAAGTGCTTAAGCTTGTCAAGGCAGAGGATCTTACACATAGAAGACTAGATAATCTTAGCGGGGGTGAACTACAGAGGATTATCATAGCTAGAGCTCTTGTAGCAGAACCTAAAGTTCTACTACTTGACGAACCCACAGCTAATCTCGACCCTAAGTACCAATTAGAGGTACTTAAGCTAATTAGAGGATTAGCCAAGGAAAAAAGAGTGGCTGTTATCATGGCTATACATGATTTAACTCATGCTTATAGGTTTTCTGAAAAGATAATAATGCTTAAAAACGGTAACATAGTTGCACTAGGAAGACCGGAGGACGTTTTAACAGCTGAAAATATAGAGAAAGTTTTCGAAGTTAAAGCCGTTGTAGATAATAAGCTAAAGACCGTAGTTATAGAACCTTAGAGACCTTGTATGGTAAAGTCTTGAGCCTCTCTATACCTCTACCTATAACAGCGTTTGCTTCGAAACCAGCGCATTTATAGCAAAGTATATCATCGTTAACCCTTATTATACGTGTCTCCATAACTAGTTCACCGCATTTAGAGCATCTTAAACTCTTAAATATGGGTCCTCTTTCAATTTCTTCTATTATCTCTACCTCCTGAACAACGAATTCCTTCTCAGGTACATCAGCTATTCTGTAACCTATCTCCTCCCACATAGCGTGGAGCTTCTCTACCTCATCCTCGCTACCCTTTCTCTCAACTACAACTTTTTGGAAAAGCTTAAGAGCTTCTTCAGGGAAGTACTTTGACCTAATCTTATCAGCATCTATGTACACCCTTACGCCTATTTTCCCACCTCTTTTAACCAATGTTAAAGCATTCTTACCTAAATCAATGTATACTAGGGAATTATTGCCTAAAGTACAGCCTGTAGCTACTTGAACACCGTCAACTAAACAGTTGTTAACTTCAACTATTGCTACCAAATCCTCCCTAATGGTATCTGCAACCCCAGCCCTAGCTACTCCAAGCTTCTTCATAGCTATCTCAGACATCCTTAGACCAAGAACAAGAAACGGGCATATATGACCATGAAACCTCTTGGCTTTATCGATAAGCTCCCTAGACACCATGTAAAGTACACCACTAAACCAATTAATGTGCACCAATAAAAGCTTTTTACAAATTAACTATCTCACTCAAATTACAGTAATAGCAACGACAAAATCTCTAAATTTGCTTTTATGGTTTTCTAAAAATCTAGTTCCAATATTGGGGGTAAGAATATTTATGAAGATTAAGCGATAGATTCAACTCATATTAAAAGAGACATTGAGCCCTCATCTACAGAAATACTTATCGCCAACGGTAAGGAGATAACACATCAATGCAGCTTACAAGATTATTAAAATAAAGGTACAGATATAGCTATTGATAAACTTGAAATAAAATTAATTCGTTACCGATTATTCAAGACCCCACTTTAATACCTTTGCAGTAAGAATCCCTACAGCTATCAGCCATATAAGTATAGAAGTAGTTGAAACTAATGGATTGAAATAGTAATCTATACCAATTATATAGTGTGCTAAATCTACTAGGGCTACTGTCGGGATTCCTATGCTGATATCTCTAGCTATGGGTGGTAGCACCGATGGTAGGTAGTATACTGGTGGGAGGAATGTTGTTAAACTTTGAAGTGGGTTTGTTATAGCTGATATATTCGTAGGTTTCTTAATTCTTAGAATAATTGATAAAGATAAAGCGGCTCCTAGTACAGTTGATAAAGTATTAACAACTAAGAATGCCACCAATGTTTTCATAATATTTATTCCGATAAAGAATGCTACCGTAGTTGATATTACTATAGCTAGTAGGTTGTATGGCTCCATAGCTAAGGTAACTCCTAAAAAGTACTCTCCTAACGATATAGGTGAAGCTATCATCCTTTCCCACTCCTTGCTAATTTTATCCCATCCAACAAATTGTGCGATGAGATTCAACCCTAGCCCCCAACCGCTTACAGCAATGTATACTGCAACCATGTTCTTCAAGGCGTTTATACCACCCCACGAAGATAACATTAGCATCCATCCAATAGATATTACAGCAGATTGGGCTAGCCACATCCACTGCGATTTAATGAAGGTTATATCCTTGTATGCAATTCCTATTATTTTTCTTACAATGTTCATAGTTTCTCACCAAGCGATTTAATTAGGTATAGATATGCATCCTCAAGGTTCACTTCCTCAATAGAGAAAGTATTTACTCCCAAAGTTTCAGCGATAGCAAACGCTTTAGATCTATCCTTTAACCATATGATAACCTTATCCCCTAGATCTATATGGAATATACCACTAAGGTTTCCACTAGGTTTAGACATAGTCATTTTGTAGCGGTAGGGGATCTTCTCCATAAGCTCCGTAGGGCTTCCATAGAATAGCGTATAGCCATTGTGAATAACAATAATAGTATCTGCTACTAATCCAGCTTCAACGAGGTTATGTGTTGTCAAAACAATTGTTGAGCCATTCCTAATACAGCTCCTCAAAACCTTTAACACCGCATACTTAGCCTCAACATCGACACCAGATGTTGGTTCATCAAGGAAAACCACATCTGCATTTGTAGCAAGCGTTGCAGCAACTACGGCTCTTCTTCTTTCACCTCCGCTGAGGCTCCAGCCTTTTCTATTCTTAATCTCTATAAGCCCTAATTCTTCTATCCATCTATAAGCTTCGATTCTAGCCTCCACATAACCTCTACCCCTCATCATAAGGGTAGATATGATGAATTGCTCAGGAGTTAAATCGCTAAACATTGAATAATCCTGAGGTTGGTAGGCAACATGTTTCCTAATTTCCCTAAACTCTTCAACTATATCGAAACCAATAATTTTCCCATTCCCTTTACTAGGCTTAAGAGCTGTTATTAGCATTTTTATGGTTGTTGTTTTGCCAGCTCCATTAGGACCGGCTATAACACCAACAGATTTTCTAGGTATTGTAAAAGTAGCTGATTTAACTGCCCACACATTCTCAAACTTCTTCCCCATATCATATGCTTCTACAGCATACATAGAGGGAACCTCTGCACCATACATTGATTAGAAGCCTCGTCATGTATATACTTATTTGCCGAGGAATCTAATCATATAAAGGAATACATTTTGCTGTGCCCACTCAACTGAAGAACTCTTAACCTACTCAGCTTACTCTATCAATAAGGTTGAACAGATTTGAATATGGTATCCGACTCTGAGGATTTCGAAGATAAAATATACATAGCTTTAAGTCATAAGCTTAGAAGGGACATAATTAAGCTATTAGCCGAAAGAAAGAAAATGGCTTTTTCAGAGCTTATGAAAGAGCTAGGTGTAGACGATACTGGTACACTTACGTTTCATCTAAGGAAGCTTGTAGGACTTATAACGAAGATATCCTCTGGAGAATATACACTAACAAACCTTGGAAAGAAGGCCTACGATATCATGATGAATATGGAGAGAGTAGAAACCTTAGAACAGCATAATATCGAACAAAAAGATTTTTATATTGCTAGTAAAGTTAAGGAAGTAAAACCACGAGAAGAACTTAAACCTGATTTAATTTTCGTTGTCGATAGAATCAACTTTGTGATAGATAAGCAGTTGCTTGAGCACACCAAGTCTCAGGGGAAGAAGCTTCTCGTGAACGACGTTATAACCCTTGAAATAGCTGAAGACATAGATCCGCAGCTTTTCAAGGAAACCGTTGATTCGATAAGTGATATCATTATGATTAAGGTGCCAAAGCATTTACGCTCTATCGTTGAATTAAAGTCTAGGGATGTTTTAACGATAAAAGAGATTGATGTAGGAAGTAGAACCTTGAGTTCTATACCATCAACCATTATATCTATAGGTAACATAGTGTCAGTTATAGCTGAAGCTGTTTCTTCTGCAATCAAATTTTCTGCTACTAAATTTACTAAAAATATAGCTAAAACTCTTATATACGAAAACGTATTTAGTAATATATTTAGTATTGAATGCGAGATTCGCGGAGGCAAAGTAAAGATATTTCAGTGGGATGGAGATGAGGCTAAGATAACCATATATAGATACGGCGAAGGTATTAGTCGTTGCAATTATGATGTAGATGTTAAGGGAAGCATAATGGAGGTAGAGGTAGACGGATGTGAAGCAGAAATCGCGTTACCTAAAGAGAATATATCTAGTTTAACCATAGATGCTAAGGGGGGATACATAGAAATAGAACAGAAGACTACATTGAATAAATTTGAGCTAGGTATGAAGGGAGGCTTCACCTCAGCAAAACTCTATAATCAGAAAAACCTTGTATTCGAGGCTTTATTACGTGGAGGAGCTTTGAACATAATCTTAGGCTACGAAGATTTCGAAGGAGTATCCTGCATAGGTTTTGAGCTCATGGGTGGATACATAAACGCAAACATAGCTGTACCTCCTAATACTAAGGTTACTCCATCAGCGCAGAATTTTGGTGGATTACTTAGAATAAATATAGATGATGACCTTAAGAAACTGAAGGAATCTAAGAGAGTTATAGAGCTAGAATCCAAAGTTACAGGAGGTTTTTGTGATTTAAGGATAAGGAAGACTTCGTAAACTAAGCCGAAGTAATACTATGTTCAACGTAAGGCTATAGCTGTAGCTAATCCAATCGCCATAGTCGCTATACCTAGTACCAATGTTAATTTATAGCTGTATCTCTTAGCTACGAAAAGCAATAGCTTAATCGTGGCAAAACCCGTAACTACCGATACTAAGAAGGCTAAGCTTAGCGAGGCGGTATCGAGATATAAGACATCTGGTTTTTCAAGAATTAATATAAGAATTGAAGCTCCTAGGTTCACGGGTATAGAAGCTAAGAAGCTTAGCTTAAGAGCATCATCAACGTTATAACCTAGGTAGAGTAAAACTGCTACTGTTACACCCGATCTACTTATACCCGGTGTAGCAGAAAGACCTTGCGCAAACCCTAGAATAAATGAATCAAATACATTTACGTTCGTAAGCTTCTTTGCTCCAGTTTTCAATCTACTTAGGATTAATGCTTGGATTAGGAGGAGAAAGCCTATCATAGCAGTTATAAGGCTTAAGAATTCTTCTCCTAACAATAAAAACCTAGTAAACACTACGTATAGCGGTAGACCCGTTAAACACGTTGAAAATGTTACAACAATTAAGTACACAAATAACTTCCTATTCTTCAACAGCATTACCTCGAGAATTTCCCGCCAAAAGTAAGCTATAGCAGCAAAAACTGTTCCTCCTTGAATAGCTAACCCAATGATATATGAAAGAACAAGAGGTTTTCCTAGTCCAAGCGATGAAAAGAGCATGACTATGGTCTTGCTCGAAACAGGAAGCCACTCAAAAATACCTTGAAGAAATCCTACTGCTAGTGATTCTAAGATCGAGCTATTCATGTAGATCAACACCATAAACTTTATTACATCTTAACAATGACATAACATCAATTGAACCACTATAAATACCTAACCTAATTTGCTAATTCTAAGGTTGCAGAGCTAGTTTAACTAGCGCGTTTGCTGTAAGTTCGTGTTTAAGCGTTGTAGCAGAGCCATGCCCCGGGTACACAATAGTTTCAATGGGTAAGGAGGTGAATATCTTCCGTAGACTTTTCATTAGCTCTATATCAGAGCCTCCTGGTAAATCTGTGCGACCAACCGATTCATAAAATATAGTATCTCCGCTAAACAATATCTTCGCATTACATAAATATATACATATCGAACCTGGGGTGTGGCCAGGTGTATGAATTAATTTAACATCTAAAGAACCAAGTTTAAGATCGGCATCACCTTCTATTAATTTATCAGGTTTCGGGGGAGTTCGTTTCTTTAAACCCCGCTTAGCTAACCATTCTATGCTATCTCTAGCTACAATAACATCCCCTCTGTGCATATAAAATTCAGCTCCCAGCTTATCCCTAAAATAATCAACTCCTAGTATGTGGTCGAAATGACCATGCGTTGCTATAACAGCTTTAACCCTCAACCCCCGTTCATTAATATAATTCAACACTTCCTGCGATTCATCACCTGGGTCAACTATGTAAGCATCAAGTGAATTCTCATCGTATACAATGTATGTATTAGTGTTGACCACCCCAAGTACGAAGATGTTTAATCGTACCATACTGAAAACCCCTACGGGATTAAATTACATTTTTAAAAAATGACATAAAATTTTACTGAATACATCTATAACATAGGGTAAACAAAAATTTGTTTAAATACCTCTTTGCGTTGATAAGAATCATATCGTCAAATTTAATGATATTATTAATTTCAAAGGTATCTAAAATCGCCAAGCTCAATAGATCCTTAATTCATTGAAAACTTTGATATATTATGTTTAACATTATGCGTTTAATTTAATTACTAGGATCATTCTTAAAACACTACAAACAACAAATTTACTATTTAATTGTATTGAATAAGTTTAATCTTATAACTTCTCTCAATAAGCTACTTTCTATTCAATAAATAGATTATTGTGTTTTTAAAATAATTACCTTATCATACAACTAACCACAATATTCTTGTTACCCATTAACAATACTTTAATTTTAGAGTTTCAATTTCTTCAGATCCTCAAAAACGCTATATACTTTGTGATAAGAACTTCAAATCTCGTATAAATGGTATTGCTTTAAATTTTCTTTTACCTAATTATAAGTTCATCTCTATATTATTTAGTAAAATACTGCTTAATCCTATGCTATGATAATCATATGCTGAAGCTGTTTCCTCTAAGAACCCCGTTTTATTTCATTGTATTTATTTTTTAATAGAGTATCAAATTCTAGATTTTTGTTATCGAATATCTAACTTTATTGTTTCGTCTGTTCTTTGATTTTTAGTGCAACAATTTTATCTTCTTTACTTATCTTAATTTCTTCATCTGTAACTGGAATCCTTTTGATAGTGTTATATTCTTTTCTAACAATCATTAGTGGTCTAATTTTATATTTCTTTTTATCTTTGAATACTTCAATAATTTCCTTTAAAGTTTTATCTACAAGATTTTTATCTACGTCTATTTCAATAAGATCTACTATTCCTTTAGCTGATGTGGCTTCCTCTATGAACTCTGCTACAGATGGTTCGAATACTGTTGATGCAAGTGTTCTACCTATTATTCGTAGTGGTATCGAGTTAACGTTAATCTCATTGAGTAATTCTTCTGTTTTCTTACTTATTGCTAAAGCTGTTATTTTCGCGTTTTTATTCAACTTCTTAGATAATAAGGCTAAGTGTATAGATAGAGAATCATCGAACGTACATATAATTATGTTATCTGCTTTCTCTATACCGGCTCGTTTAAGCGTTTCTTCATCGTTTAGATTCCCTACGACAAACTCTATATCTTCAGGTACTGAACGGGGTTGTGATTCCAAAACCCACGTCATTTTAGAGTCTTTAACGTTAAGCTTAAGCTCATCAATTACTTCCCTACATATCTCCGTACCCCCGATAACAACTATGTCCGCGTTTTTCACTTTTATTAACCCGTAATATTTACGCATACTCTTATTCAAAAATATTTCTGCAAGCGATGATATGAGTAAAGTGAATATAGATATACCTAGTACTATAGCTAAAGCTGTTACAATATATCCTTCAACTGTTTGTGGAACAATGTCGCCATAACCTACGGTTGCCATAGTTACAATAGCCCAGTAAAAACAATGGACATAGCTAAGGTTTTTCTGAGGACCTATTAAAACCTCGAAATAATAGAAAAGAAAAGAATTAATTAAAGCTATTACGCAAAACATAATAAGTATAATTATTATTTTATTCCTGAGTATTCTCTTGAATAAAGCACTTATTTTTAAGATGAAGTTAATTGTGAAAATCACTATGACTACAATCACCTTAGCTTTAATTCTTTAAGTTCTATAAAATTTGTATTGAAGCAGTAAATAAAAAATTTACTTGATTGATGCAATCACTAATCTAAATTTTGAAAATAAGAATACATTAATGTAGTAAACTGATTAAGCTAATAATCAACGTTAAAACAAAACTAAACTTAAAGGTTAGCTTATATACATGTTATCGGTAATAAACTTAGGTGCTTTCTCGCTTAATTCATAGGTTGTCTACGAATTGATTATATCTTATAATTCTTTCGTAGTTTAAAGATATAAGAGGTTGTAAATCTTTGAACGTAGAGTCTTTTATGCATTATCAATTATACATCCGGATCATCCTTTTCATAACGTAGAGGTGTTTACGTTATATTTAATTAGTTGAGGATAATATGAATCTGTAATAGGATTTTATTAAAAGTTGGAAATATTTTCCTAGATATTAAGTTAATCTCAAAAAAGTGTAGTAGGTTTAGATGGAGTTATTGGGATATTTAATGATTTATTTAAGTTTGTTAATTTCTAGGTATTCCTCTAATTCTACTCTTTTTGGTATAGCCGTTACTGCTCCTCTTCTAAGGCATTTTAATCCTGCAGCTATATTAGAGTACCATACAGCTTTTTCAAGATCTTTACCTTCGATAACGTAAAATACTATGAACGCTGCTGACCAAGTATCGCCTGCGCCTGTGGTATCCACAGGATTTATTTTTAGCGCTTGTTTGTATACTTCATATCTTTTGGTTTTTACATATGCTCCCTGGGCTCCGAGTCTTATTGCTACTACTTCGATGTTCCTGTATTTTTCCATTAGTTTCCCGGCAACAAACCTATAGTTCCTTGTTCTAAACATGTTATCTAGTTCTTCGATACCCATAGTTATTATCGTGGATACCTTGAAGTACCTATCCATAGCTTTTAAAGCGTTTTCTCCTGAACTCCATATATCTTGTCTGTAGTTAGGATCTGTGGAAACGTTTACCCCTTCCTCGAAAGCCCTCCTCATTACATCGTATACGGTTTCCGAAAGAGGAGGATAGGCAAATGCTACACCAGATACGTGCACAACCTTAGCTTTAACCACCTCGTTAATACCTACATCATCAGGGGATAACATGGTGTCTGCTGTTTTAACCCAGGGCTCTCTATAGAAAAAGAAGTCCCTCTCCCCGTACTCCCTAAGAACAACAAATGCTAAACTAGTTCTAGCAGATTTCGTTACAAGCCACCTAGTATTTACACCTTCAACCTCTAGAAACTTTCTAAGCATATAACCTAAAGGATCATTGCCTATAGCACCAACAAAACCAGATCTATGTCCAAGTCTTGCTACACCTACAGCTACGTTAGCAGGAGCCCCACCAAAATGAACCTCTAAAGCCATCCCCTCCCTATAATCACCCACCTCAACCGGAATTACATCAACAAGAATTTCACCTATACAAACCACGTCAACTAAGCTCATACCGAACCCCAAAACTTAAGATAATACTATCAAAATTAAAATGCTGCAACTCTGCTATCTCATAACACCCTGCAGTTAGGTATATCCCTTAAAATCCTATCAAGGACTTTAATATTTGTTAAAAATAAGAGAGATAATAAGTTGCAGCTAAATCAACACATAATAAAATTACTGAGACTTTTAGAAGTGAACTTAAATAACTTAGGGTATCAGAGATTTTGCCTTAAAATTTATAGGTTCTGCCCCAGAACCTAGGTTCTGGGGCAGAACGCTTGTTGTTCGATCCTAGGCCTAAGACTAGTAGAAGTGAACTTTTTGGAAGAGCTTACGAGCTTGCGCTACTCCACAACAATATTGATTCGCCTATTACTATTATCTCCGGTATCAGGAGGATAGGTAAGACTTCTCTATTAAGCGTTTTCCTTAATGAGGTTGACATTCCAAGCGTATTGATTGATTTAAGGGATTTGCGTACTAACTATGGTTTACGTGATCTCTATTATTTACTTTCAAAAGCGTTTTCATCGAGGCTTGATAAACTATATGATGTTCTTAAGTCTATATCAGGTGTAAGTATTAAGGGTGTTGAGGTGGAGATTAAATGGAGAGGGAGAGGTTCTCTTACGCTCTCCTCGCTCTTTGATGTACTTAATAGGAAGAGAATTATAGTAGCTTTTGATGAAGCTCAGAAGCTAAGAGGTCCTCGTTCCCAGGAGTTTCTTAATGCTTTAGCGCATGCCTATGACTACGATAGAAATGTAACATTTATACTTACTGGTTCAGAAGTTGGTTTACTTTACGGATTTCTGGGAATTGATAACCATAGTTCACCTCTTTATGGTAGGTACTGTTTTAACCTTAGACTTGAAAGATTTGATAAAGATACCTCGCTAGAATTCCTGAGGGCTGGGTTCAAAGAGCTAGGAATAGATGTAAAGATGGAAGTTCTAGAAACAGCTATCGAAGAATTTGATGGAATACCGGGTTGGCTGACATTCTTTGGTAACGAGTATGCTAGGGGGAATAAAGATATTGTTAGGATAAAAGAGCGAGCCATAGGCGTCGCTTTAGGGGAACTACAAAATATTGTTAAGGAGAGAGGAAAGAGATATGCACTGGTTTTGAAAGGAATTGCCGAAGGGATTACGACGTGGAGTAGTCTAAAGAGGTACGTCGAGGAAAAAGAAGGGATTATTGTATCCTCTAGCGTGCTATATAATATAGTGAAAAACCTCGAGGATATGAGTATAATCTACAACTACCAATTCTTGGACCCTATATATCGTGAAGCATCGCTAAGAATTCATGTAGCATAGCATTATATGTTAACCTACTACTCTTTCGCTGAATCATTTTTACTCAACTTTGTTTAACTCTTACACCTATATATTCTGAGGCACATTATTACGTAGTATGTGATCAATGTCTTTCTAGGTGGGGGCTTTGGAGAACTTGGTCTTAGTTCCATGCGATAGAGATGTTGAGGTTAAAGCATCTAAGCATAGAAGAAGTAATATTACGTCTATTGGTAAAGCAAGTATTGATCCAAACCTTTGGGCAATACAGGAAGGCTTCATTGGAGAAGTTACTATGATGTGCATAAATGGAGAGGTTGTTGTAGATAACAACATGTTTTCCCCATTAGCACTTATAAATACATACGCTTATCACGAGGTTATCTACGGTCCAAAACCATGGGGAATGCCTCCAGATCACCCACAGAGCCGAGAACCTCTAAAGCTTCCCTTGCCAGTTGAAGACCTAATTAGTGGTAAGCGAGTAACCCTCTATACCAATTTTATGGTTGAGAGATTAGATCAAGCAACAAATATAGCTTACGATATTTGGTTAACCCAGGCACCTCGATTCCATGGAGGTCCGAAGGTTGGAGATGTAGAGCTTATGGTATGGATTTACAGAGGTTCAAGCTCAGAATGGCTCCCATCACCTGCTGGTAAAAAAGTTGGTGAAGTTAATATACCAACATATGTAGAAGGGAATGTGAGTAACATTGGTTGGGATGTATGGTATCACCCAAGCGTTCCATGGGGTGGGTGGAGCTACCTAGCATTTGTATCCACCAAACCTTCTACGGATGTAGCTATAGAGTTAACAGAGTTTCTAAAACACGTCGAGGTTCTCTTAGGTCATGAAAAAACGAATAAACTCCATATTAACAATATAGAGATAGGAACAGAGGTATTCGTATACAAACCTGGGTCCGCAGGTATTCAATGGAGGTTAAAGAAATTCTATATAGTTGTAGCAAAACCTAGTAAAGATATCGAGGAATTGTTGATTAATGTCGCAACAATTTAGAAGTAAACGACTTTATATTAATACGGAATCTTATACCGTAATAGATACCATAACCTGAACCGTTAAAGCAACCACATACCTTGTATTTAGTTTGTGTATACATAATACTATAAAAGCGGAACTATAAATTACCTTATTGAATTACCTTATTGTATAAGTATCCTAATTTCAACTATTTAACATAACATACCTTACCCTTGATTACATCCTTATAGAGAAGAATCTTGATACCTTAAGGAACAACCATTTTCCTACTTATGGAAAATTCAAGGGTATAGATAATGGGTATAGACGACCAACTAGTTGTTTAGCTCCCGGTAGGCAATTAGAACATTTGGGTTTTAAGACAAGGATGAAGATTAAGGTATAAATACAATGTTGAGCCTAACGAAAGCAAGGCATAAAATCATGACATAGTTTCAATTATCTTGTAGATTTTATCGTTATAACTGCTGAATGAAGCAGTAAGAGATTTAATCAATTCTATATCGTTAGCTGTATACGTGTCCTTATTCACAATTTGCTGTATTTGAATAGCAAGCAATCTAAGCTCGTAGATGTACTGCTTTAATTGCTCAACCTCGTCATTGAAACTGCTAGGCCAACTGGTATTTTTAACTAGCTCTAAAATTGCATCAATAATCTTTATCGAATCATTAACATAGAGCTTCGGAGCATCCAATAAACCATCTAATATCCATAAAATGCCATGCTGAACAGGAAGATACTGAGCATAGTAATTAGCGATAAGAAGGTCGCGAGCAGCTTGTATACTACGTAATGCAACTCCATAGTAATGGTACATATCTAGTAAAAGTATCTTGTAAGGTAATCCCGAAGAACCTCCGTAGTAAAACTGCCTATAATTAAAATAATTGATGCTCACCCACGTTAAAAACCCAGCCATTACAACTACCACAATTGCCAACACTATAACTATGATTCTAAACCTAGTAAGGATCTTCATGCATGCATTAATGTCTAGATGGCTTTGAACACTAGGTGTTATACTCAAGTACTTCACCTTTTATCGAAGCAAAAAAAAACATTAATATAAATTTTCATAATCTTAACCTATGCAAATAGATGACATTATCTTAGAGAAAGTATCTCCATATTTACATTGAATTTTCTCAACGTATTGGACTCCGTATCTTAGAGGGAAAAACATTTAGTTGTACTCTACATTTATGAATTTAGAGAGGTTAAGGTTGCACCTCTAGAAAATGGAATGAATTTTTTAGGTCTTTCATTTCTAATTTTATTTAGATTCAAATTTTCCTGTGATTAATCCTTGGTATCTCCGTATTATAATAATTACTTCAGGTTAGCGTATATCTTCTTCTGATGGAAGTTCCCTTCTCGTTTTCTCTAATAGAGAAATATATTTATCGAGATCTATGCGCTGAATAAGATCATCTCTATAGGGTATTAACCTACCCTCTACATAGATAAGCCTATAGGGGGGTGAACTATTTACAACGTATCTAGGTGGTCTGCTATATCCTTCTCTTCTTATCCTACCACTTCTTGTTACCACAAGCGCTCTAGGATCAAAATTACTTTGCTTCACCATCCCTATGTAACCATTAATTATATTATTGGCTCTTCCTACGGCAGATCGGAACTCATCCCTGTTTTTTGCTTTAAATAATTCTCCTAGAGCTTCTAGCTGTGCTTTCTTAATTAAGAGCGGTATATCTCTTCTAATAGCCATTATCCCCTTCATCTTTACTGAGCCATCGAAAAGAAGACCGTAATATTTATTAGAAGTTCCTCTTTTGTCAGAGGTACATTGAGGTATATATAGCCATAGATAATAAGCTTCAACCTTAGCCTTAAAACCCGCGGCTTTCTCTACGATATTTTTAAGTTCCTCGCAACCATTAAGAGATCCAACATTCTCTATGAAGACGCTATCTACGATGGCGTGCACAACCCTGTATCCTTCTTTTTCAATTGCTATCCTTGTTCTTCTTAGTATTTCCCGGCTTGTACTAGTCACGAACTCGTGGGCCATGACCGAGCCGAACAAACTATTCCTATAGCCAAGGTAGCCGAAGCTAGCTACAAGAATCCATTTAAGAGCGCTCTTCCTGTATTTGTATACTACCTCCCCTGTTTTTCCCATTAGGAGATCGTAGCGCTCCTTAAGGTCTATTAATTTCTTAATACTTGCCGAAACAATTCCTTCTTTATCTACGCATACATTGTGAGTACTCCACGGAAACTTCAGCTTATTACTGCAAAGGTTTTTATCTATTGTTTCACCGGAAACGTTGTATCTAACTATTATGTTTGGGTAAAGACTACTAAAATCAATTTGGCAAACATCCCAGTAAAGCCCTGGTTTAGGCTGATGTACAACGCCTCCACGATCGTAGACTATTAATTCTCTTATAGGTCTCCATGGCTCTGCTCTACCAAAGGTTTTATTAACTATATAGTTCTTCTCCCTAGCTACCAGAGCTTCAATCGTTGTCAATATTTTCCCAATAGTTATATTCTTCATAAGGCTCAGCGGAATATAGCTAAGCCTACTCCACTCAAAGTATTCCAAGGGGTGATGAACTCCGCCTATAATCCATCTATAAACTGCTTTGCTAACCTTAGGCTCAGCATCGATTAACTTGATGTAGATATATGGATCGGTAAAACCAAGAAGGAACTTACCAGCTAAAATATAAGAGGTTAAGTCCCGTATATACCAAAACTCCTCGGTACCTTCCTGTGTTCTAACGGTGTAGTATCCGTTCTGAAAATCTACTACAATATAGCTTACTTTAGGGTCTCCGTAATCGAATTCCTGCTCATCTAGTGAATTACAGGGTTTTACCTCTATGGTTGTTAAAGGACGTAGTTTTGCTCTATATAGAGCTTCTACAAGTGGATGGGGAAACATATTAACGGCTTTCAATCCTTTAAAAGCACCAATTCTAAGTATATTCTTGTAGAGTTTATAGCTCTTAGTCTTAAAAACAACAATATCAACGACATCTGTATAAAAAGGTGGTTTACTCCAAAATTCAATCTTTGCCTCATCGATTCCCTCAACATTCTCTAACTCTGCTAGTATCCGATGAGAATCCCTAGCCTCAATATATCCGTAAAAGTAAAGGCTAAAAGGCTCCTCCTTAATACCTCTACCATCTTCGTATAGAGTAAGGAATGTTTCACCATTATCTATAAATGCATCCAGAACCCATACCCCAGCCATATACAACCCATATGAGGATACTTTACCTACCCAAAGGCTTATACTTCGTGTTGTAGGCCTTGAACTGTACGAGCTTACGTATAAAGTGAAAGAAAAGAACCTCTAGCGGATCAGCAACACCAGTATAACTACATAAGGATAACGTTGTTTCAAGATCCTGTAGAAATTCCTCAATATACTGCCTTTCTTCTGGTGGAAGTACCTCCGATAACTTCTTAATCCTCTCTACATAGCGGGCAACAGCTATTCTTAACGAAGATGTGTTTCTACCCATAGTCTCTCTATCAAGGATTCTCTGAACACTTATTAAGAACAGAGATAACTAACAGTATTGTATTCTGTATTTTCGGCCTACCCTCCGTTCTTTTATATCGCTATACAGATATACTCTAAATGGGCTCAATATTGCTGCAATTGAAATTAACAGGCGTTAAACCCCTCGACGAGCTCATCGAACCTGCAAAAAGAGATTGGATTATAGAGATTTACGGAGACGAAAAGAATGTTCTAAACATAGCTCACCATGCTATGGTCTTTAGATCTATTTACAATGAAGTTTACGTTGTTCTAAACATGGAGTTTGGGGGTATAGAGGTTCCCTACTTAACAAAGCTATGTAGAATATACGACTGTAACCTTGATAACATATATATTTCGAGAGCTTTTAGATTACAAGATACTTTAAGTATCCTCCAGAGCTTATTGCAAGCAGAAAACGAAACGATAATCGTTATATTCCCCTATAGCTATGTACAGCTAAACCCTAATAGCTATACCGAAGCAACAAGAATTACAGGAATTATAAGCAGATTATCTCAAACAAACCAAGTAATACTGTTCAATACAATATCTAGGTTTGGATACAAATTACCTGAAGGAGGTTCATTACACCACCACCTAGTAAAGGTAATTGTAAAGATTACGCGAAGAAACAAATGGATAGTAGCAGAACTAATAAAACACCCAATTAAACCCTATGGTGTAAGGACCTTCTCAGAAAAAATACTTGCGAGTCCAATACCAAACGCTGAACAGAGAACAATACTAGAATGGATTGTATCAAAAACCTAGCCGCTTTACTAACACATAACCACCACATAGATAACACAAAATATCTACCCAACACCAAGTATCAAAATATCTGCATTACTATACAACATGTGTTAATTCAGCTGCCGACTCTTAACATAAACTAAAACCTTGTATTTCCCTACACCTAAGCATGTTCTACTCTGCTCTTTTCCGTTCACTATTACGGGATAGCTTCTTTGATAAATACTGTGTGCGAGAAGAACTTCAACCCAAAGTTGATGAACTGTACTTTGCTAGTACATTACCTTAGCAATTACTCAACACAAATTTATTTTATACAGTAAAGCCGCCACCGTGGGTATAGGGAGCTCATTCTTTTAGATAACTAAGTTTTACTCCCCCACGTTTTTGAGATAGTGTTAAAACATCTTGCTTCTAGACCTAATTGGAATAAGCCATGAGGTTCTACACAGATAAATTCGTATTAACGCTTGGTCCTACGGAGATACATAAAAGAATTAAGAGATTTTTGCTTAAAGAGACTAGAAACCTTTATTTAAATCTTGGTTTTTAGAGGTATAGAATCATGTTAGAGAGAAACTGAAGAAACTGCTAGGACTCAACATATCAGATGTATACGTAATGATTAAAGAAGTTTCGTGGAGAGAGCTTTAGAAGTGCTAAACCTTGAGCTTTACCCAATAGACAAGTCAGGTTCATCACCTACTGTTACAGCATTTCTACCCCTAAAGGAGTTGACTATAAAATGCTTAGAGATATTATGTAGAGAAAATACAGGATTATACTTGTTAGTAACTGGGGTAACTTCAAGGCAAAGTTGTTAGAGTGGGACATATGGATGATCAAGCATCTAGAACCCACATATTAATAGCTTACATCTCAATAGCAAAAACATTGAAGGAGCTAGGGCTTAGGGTAAACATAGGCACAGTAATTGAGGCTATCGAAGAGGTTTGCACATAGAGCTCGATACGTTATCCCTAAAATTGTCATGGTTCTTTGATAAACAATTTTGATGCCGACGTTTTATGTGTAGGTTAACATAAGTACCCTTCTATAATCAAAATATTAAGATAAATAAATACAATTATTCTATGGAACAGTTGAAACGGTAATATAACGATATTAGGGTATTGCATATAAAAACGTAATAGCTATGGTTTAAAAGAGGTCCACAAAATGAAGTATCACGAAACACTAATTATGGGAGCTATAGCTAGAGTATACGAGGATGGATCTGTAGAGGTTGTTTCAGAGCCAAAGGTCCCATACTGCACATATATGCGTAAAGTTTACGGTATACGGAGAGCTTGTGAAGAAGTTATTGAGTATGTATTAAAGCTTAAAATGAATAGGTATGGTTTGTTTACGCCTAGAAGGAGATTTGACCTAGGGAGGGTGGTTGTTTTTGGAACTTCTGAGATTATTTCTTGGGGAATAGAGAAAGAATTCTTTGACTGCGCCGTAATCGTATGCGATGGCGCAGGAACTGTTGTTGCAAAATCACCTCAGCTTGTTCAAGGTATTGGAGCAGTTATGAATGGTCTCCTCAAGACTTATTCGATTCCTGAGGTGATTAATACTATCGAAAAATTAGGAGGTGTAATTTTAGATAGGAATAGCGCTGATATAGATCAAGTTGAAGGTGTTATAAAAGCTATCGAGTTAGGTTGCAAGAATATTGCTGTTAGTGTTATAGGTTTAAGGTGTTGGGAGATATCGGAAATTAGAAGAATAGAGAGTAAGCATGGCGCCAACTTAACGGTATTCTCTACATGTAATACGTTAGCCAAGGCTAGCTGTATTACACATATAGAGAAAGCCGATTATGTTTGCACAAGCGCAAACCAGATGATAAGAGAGTCGTTAGCAAAGAAAGCTCTAATCCAATTAGGTGTAACAATACCCGTTTACATACTAACAAAGAAAATAAAAGATTTAGTGTTAGAGTATATGAAGAACTTTGATGAACAGTTCATTATTAGAAGAGCCACCTTACCATATGAAGAAGAATACACGACTAGATGTACCTATTGTGAGTGGCTATAGTTACAATAAGAACACTCTAATTAGCTAGATTTAACTCTTGATATAGCAATGCCCACCAAGATAATAAAGATACGCAGTTAGCCAGTATACTAAGAAGCCCTAAATGCATAGACAATAAGGCTATGATTAAGAAGGATATAATGTAAGTAAACACAGGTGCTAATATTATATTAAGACGCTTATTCTTCAAAACACCCCCCATCCCTTATGTGTATCGGAGACCCATAGAAGTTAAAATGAAATGATTATGATATAGATACGCCAATACTTTACATCAAACGATTAAATCAGACTTTGGTATGTATTTAAATAGTCAAATCATATGATGCCATTTATATCTAAAAATTAAACGAAGGGTTTATCAACGTTTTACTACAAGGTAAAGTTTATCTCTTATAATTAATTGATTTCTGGGTTAACAATAATAATACTTTATCATAAACTTTAAACAAATGAGCGTATTTTGGAATGCGATTGTGCTTAGACGTTGAATTATTACAATCCTTATATTGCTATAAGCATAAATTCAGCTTAGTGAACATAACTAACAATACAAAGTTGGAGGATACGGTGACTTAATCCTATGCTTAGTGATAGAAAGAAAATCGGATACTTAGAAGGAGTAGTTTCGATAACCTTAAACGCAGTCTTCTTTGTATTAAAATATTTCTATGGTGTTCTATTTAATTCTATAGCTCTTATAGCAGATTCTATCCATACTTTATCAGATTCATTAACCTCTATGGTTGTTATCTTAGGTTTTTGGATAACCTATAAGCCTATTGATAAAGAACACCCATTTGGTCACGGTAGGGCTGAGTATATTGCCACAATTATTATCGGGGCTATGCTCGTTATGGTAGGGATAGACTTTATTCAAAGAAGTTATACAAAGCTTATCTCTAGAGAACCTTTTGTATTTAGCTGGGCTTTAGTTGCAGTACTAGGTGCTTCAGCTATAGCTAAAGAAGCTCTCGCTTTATGGGCGTTCAAGCTCGGAAAAAAATATAGAGCTTCATCTATTACGGCTGATGCGTGGCATCATAGAAGCGATGCGATTGCCTCTGCGTTGCTAGCTATAGCCATAACCTTTGGCAGTAACCTATGGTGGCTTGATAGTGTATTAGGATTCGTAGTATCTACGTTAATAATTTACACAGGGATAGAAATAATGTATGAAAAAACATTTGAACTTCTAGGTAGAGCTCCAACTCTAGAAGAAATCGAAAAAATAAAGAAAATTGCCTATAACGTATCCCCATTAGTTCAAGACTTACATCACATACATATACACGAATACGGCGGACACACCGAAGTTACACTACATATTAGACTCCCACCAGAAACCCCTGTTTCCACAGCCCACAAAATTGCATCAGATATCGAAAAGATAATCAAGGATGCCCTAAAATGGGAAGCAACGGTACATATAGAGCCCTACATTCCAGCTCAAGATACAATCTCAACTAAATAAGTTTTCTCTATGAGTGTCAAATAGAGTTTCTCCGCCTAATTTTGGTCAATAATATCCCTACTTCAAATAAAAAAGTTTCTTAATATCATTATATAGAAGTAGGTTCATGCAATGATAGAGTTTGCAACTTAATGTTATAATATGATATATTGATTCCATGTATTTGCTCAAATAGGTTTAGACATAGAAATGTAGAGGTTGAAGGTAAGATCAAATATATAATTTTTGTCTTGCTTTGTAAAAACAACCGAAAACTTATTTGACTAAATTTTATGTCTTCAAAATTAATATTCTAATTAATATCTATGGTTTATAATTTTACATAAACCTCTGCAAAACAGCATTAAATAAATAATTCTAGTGTTGATCTATTTTCAACAAATGCTATACATTTAACTGCTATAGTAGAAATATATTTACCTAAGTATAGATTCATAAATTACTTCTTTATTCAAATTTAACCATAGCACTATGAGATATCGTGAAACCTTAATTTGAAGATTCCTAGCAATTCTAAAACTGTTCTACATATACGCCTTTCATTAAAATATGTAGTTTAAGTTCTAATAACATTCTTTAGTAGTAGTAAAGAGTGAGGTATCCAAAACATGATTTTAATTACGTATGTACCTTTTTATAGACTACATGAAATAGAAGATTATTTCATCAAAAACATCGAGATAATTAAGCCGGAATACTCCATGGTATACATTGATAACATTTATAGCGAAAAACAGATAAATATTGTGAAGAAGGTTATTAACAGAGATATAGAGATTGTCTTTGGTAATTGGCGTAGTAGAGGAGGGACATGGCTAAAGATTTTAAATGATATGCATAACTATGGCAAAGATATCGTTGTAATCGATAGTGATAACGTTCTAGACGCAAGATACCCTAAAATACATGGTATATTAAAAAAGTATGACATATATACATTATTAGATTATGAGGGTTCGCAACATAATATAACAGGGTGGCTTAGGAGGAGTAAGTATGTAGGAGATATAAATATTGATGGTGAAAAATATCCTATATATATGTATAGAATTAAACCAAGGAATACATTAGAACTCTTATTGGGCAAAGGTTCTCCTTTTTTCATAGGACCTAAGCAATTGGTATATATATCCAAACCTCTTGACTTAGAGGTATTAGAAAAAGTTGAGAAAGCATTCAATAATATTGAATACTCAATAAGGAATAATATATCGGATGAAGCTGTATTAGGTGTTGTACTTTATCTATGCAATTACGAGGAGATTCCATGGACTATTGCCACTCACCATTATCGACATAAAGATCATGCCACAGGATATATGAAGACCTCTAAAATCATTACAGCAATAGCCCATATACAATTTAGCAATGGTTTAATCAAGGAGTTTAAAAGAAACTACTTCAGACTATATGAGCTAAAATACTTAGTTTCATTATTTAAGAATATAATTTACTAGGTAGTATATAGATATTATTTCGTCAACCGATCTAATTTTATATTAATCTTTAACTGTAAAAATAATTAATTCATTTAAAAGTATGACATGAAAACTCCATTATTTAAATACAATAATAATGTCCTGTATTTGTGTAATAAGGTAATACAGATTAAATGTAATTATGTTAAGGATCTTTGGTGCGGGGGGTGGGATTTGAACCCACGCAGGCCTACGCCAGCGGGTCTTAAGCCCGCCCCCTTTGACCTAGCTCGGGCACCCCCGCAGCTGTTTTGCTACCTGTTAGTGTTATCTAATTTTTTAGGGGTTAAATATTTATCAATACTTGGGCTGTGATGATGCATGAGCGTGTTGATGTTATGATAGATGTCGAAAATGCTGAGCCTCGAGTCTTCATTACATGCGATATATATAGAGAGAAGTATGTTTGTGAAGACGTTATGAATATTCTTTTTAGTTACGGTGTTGAAGCTAATTGTAGGTGGTTTCATGGTAAAGGTTTTGTGGTTGTAGATCTTGGTAGGGAAGTTGATGTTTTTAGGGTTATTAAGCTTCTTGTTTCTAGACATGTCAGAGGTTACTGGGTTATACCGATAGATATTGTTTGTAGGTCTCGCTATGAAGATGTCACTAAATGTATTACCAACGTTATAATGCTTAAGGGTGTTAACCTCCCTTTGAGCGTTGTCGGCGTATGCAGGAAGAGGGGTAATTTCATAGACTCTTGCTCTAGATTGCTTAGATATGTAGGTGAAAAAATTGAAGATCTAGGTATAGCTGTTGTAGATTTCAAGGGTTATACACATGTGCTTAGAGTTGAAATTGTCTACGAAACTACATATATTTCGTTGTATGAGCGTAAAGACGAACAAATGTTTAGGGTTCATAGATGAAGTGGGTTCCTGTACCCCGATACTCATCATTACTCAGGGGGCATGACTAAAGACATCCCCTAAGCTTATGTACTACCTAGAGGCTATTAAGTCTTTACGATGATTTTCACATCAAGTCTTAAATATTTGGGGTTTAACGTATATCGTTCAGCATATTACAGTTAAGGTGATTACGCCTTGAAGAAGGTTTATGTTGTAGGCGTAGGCATGACTAAGATTGATAGACACTACGATAAGGGGTTTGCCGATCTTATCCACGAAGCTTTCGTTAAAGCATACAACGACTCCAAGGGAGCTGAACCTGAAGCTATAGTCGTAGGTAACATGCTTAGCGGTTCTCTATATCAACAAGATTCTTTAGCAGCATTAGCTGCAGATGCAATGGGCTTAAGAGGTGTAGGGGGACTAAAGGTTGAAGCAGCTTGCGGTAGTGGAGGACACGCAATTGTAGCTGGTTATTCATTAGTTGCTTCAGGGATATACGATGTTGTGACAGTCGTAGGCGTTGAGAAAATGGCTGATTACCCTACATCTCGTGTAACAATAGCATTGGCTCAAGCAGCTGATGCAGAACATGAGCTTATATATGGAGCCAGTTTCCCAGCTCTCAATGCTCTTGCCATGAGGTTCTACATGGAGGTGTACGGAGCTTCCAGAGAAGATCTGGCATTATGGCCTGTTAGAATGCATGAATACGCTTACTATAATCCGTACGCACAACTAAGGAATAGGATAACTGTCGACGATGTGCTTAGGTCAACTATTATTGCCGACCCTATAAGGCTTATGGATTCAGCTCCTATAGGTGATGGCGCGGCTGTGGTTGTTTTAGCTTCAGAGGATATTGCTAAGAAATACAATGATTCTCCTGTGCAAATCTCAGGTGTTGGGCTAGGTAGCGACGCTCTCGATCTTAGCTCTAGAAATGATCTATTAAAACCTTTGAGTATAGTTAAAGCAGCTGAAAAAGCCTATAGAATGGCCAAGGTAGAGCCAAAGAATATCGATATCGCTGAAATCCACGACGCATTTACAATAACCGGTCTTCTGTGCATAGAAGGCCTTAGATTTGCTGAATGGGGTACCTCTTGGAAACTAATAAAAGAAGGTAGATTCGCTCGAGATGATAAACCTGCTATAAACCTTAGCGGAGGCTTAAAAGCTAGAGGTCATCCTGTTGGAGCTACAGGAGTTTATCAAGTAGCTGAAATAGCTATGCAGCTAAGAGGAGATTTTCCAGGACTTAAAGCATCCTCGCCTAGCACTGGGTTAGCACTAAATACCGGAGGGGTAGCTACACTAACGTCGGTAGCTATCTTGAGGAGGTGAAGAATATGATTATGTCTCCTGCGAGAGTTTGGAGGGAAAGAGGTGCTAAACTAAGGCTCGAAGGCTCGAAATGCAAGAAATGCGAAAAAACATTTTATCCACCAAAACCTTCGTGTCCATACTGTGGACATAGAGAGACAGATATAGTTGTGTTACCTAAAAAGGGACGTGTAATAAGTTGGACTATCGAATATACGGTTCCAGAAGGTTACAGAATAGAAGCACCTCTAGTAGTTGCCCTTATAGAGCTTGAAAATGGAGTTAAGATCTTATCGGTTTTAACCGATGTAGATCCTGACAAAGTTTATTACGGTATGGAGGTAGAAGCTACCCTGAGGAGACTGTGGGTAGAAGGTAATGAAGGTTTAATTGTATACGGCTTAAAATTTACCCCTGTAATGCGCTAAACTTTAAGCAAACTGGGGGGAGACTATAGGTATTAAGGTGAAATCGGTTATTTTTTCTATTTCTATACTAGTTTCAACGGTAATGCTCGTAGGTCTCTTGATAGGCCTGACATTCTTCGTATATTCTATTTATATAGAGAACCCTGTTGAACTTAAAGCCTCAATAGAGTTCTTAGTTGCTACGATCATAATATTTGTACCAAGTGCTACAATAGCATTTAGCTTAAGGGGTTATGAAGTAACAGAAATTCTAGAGGCAATTATCGTGGTAATATTTTCTTGGCTCATAATCCCTACATTAAATGCTTTCATATATTGCTATGTCATTAGGCTAGATTTTACAGACGCATTCTTCGAGTCGATGAGCGGTTTCACGGGAACAGGTTTATCAATAATCCCCAAACCTGAAGAGCTACCATACGTTATACTCATATGGAGAGCTTTAACGCAGTGGATGGGAGAATTAGGTATAATAGTCTTCTCTGCAGCACTATTACCTTACATCCATAGAGTTCTAAGCCGCGTATACATAGCTGAACGTGGGATTAAACTCTCGCCAACAATTTTAGCAACAACTCGAAGATTGGTAATCATATACGTATTCCTTACATTCCTAGGTATTATAGTATTTATGTTAAGCGGTATGAACTTCTTAGACGCTGTTGCACATTCAATGACTGCTATAGCTACAGGTGGTATGTCGACGAAATCTGAAAGCATAGGTTTTTGGTTTAAAGCCAGCGGATCAATGGTTCTGGTAACCTCCTCTGTGATAATGGCTTTAGGCGCTCTAAATTTTTCAGATTTATATAACCTTGTAAGAGGAAGTATCAGGAAGTTCTTAAAAAGCGTTGAAGTTAAATGGTTTATTTACTTGCTGATAACGTTAAATGCCTTAATAGCGATAGTAGCGTTTTCGACGTTTGGCGGAAACTATGATATTATAGGTGTAGCTATATACCATGTGATCTCCGGGTTTACTACGACGGGCTTTCAGGTAGGTGATATAGGTAAGTACCCGGATGCATTAAAGTTTATTATAATTCTTGCCATGATCATAGGAGGAGCAACTTTCTCTACTGCAGGAGGAATAAAGATTAAAAGAGTTGTTATAGCATTGAAAGCTGCTATATGGTCATCTGCTAAGCCCTTCCTGCCGGAGAAAGTATACGTTGTGAGGAGGATTAACGATGAAGTTGTAGTGGAAGAGGATATAGAATCTGTATACGCCTTCGTACTAGTCTACCTAATTACTGCCATAGTATTCTCTATACTGCTCTACATAACCTTAAACATATGTACAGAATATAGCTGGAGCAAAAGCTATATAGATACGCTCTTCGAGACTATCTCTGCATTATCCTGCGTAGGTTTATCAGCAGGTATAACCTCCATAAATATCCCCTTAGCAACAAAGTTGATACTGGCAACAACCATGTATCTAGGGAGGCTCGAATTTGCACCTATATACCTTATTATCGGGTATTGGTATAAAGAGAAGGTAACCCTTTAACTTAGCAAAACCTTATAAATTTTTAGACCTAGAACTACTACGGAAGGAATATTAGTTACTGGTAATAATATATGCGAGTACTAGTTGTGGGTGCTACAGACGAAGCACTAGAGATTATCAGGAGCCTATTAAATGAAGGACACGAGGTTGTAATTCTAGATGACAACAAGTCAAGAATTGATAAAACTGTTCAAGAACTCGATATAGCAGCTTACATGTTCTCAATAGTAGATTTAGATACCTTCCAGCAAGCAGGTATACATAAAGCAGATATAGTTTTAGCAATGCATCCCCTCGATACAATAAACATACTAGTTTGCTCTTTAGCTAAACACTTTAACGTACCGAGAATATACGCTATAGTTAGCTCAAAGGAATCAGCCAATATATTATGGAAACTAGGCCTAGCAAGTAACGTTTTAATAAAATCAAGAGCTCTATCTAAAGCTCTTACAGAGCTTGTATATAATGTGAAACTAATTGAATTAGATGAAGAGCACTACCTAGCCGTAGTAACAATTAAAGAAGGTTCGTATTTTGTAGGAAAAAAAGTAGGAGATGCAGAAGACGAGGGAATAAAGGTTATAGCTATTCTATCCAGCGAAAACACCTTAGTGAACCCAGATAAGAACTACATGATTAAGCACGACGATAAAATCGTGTTTATAGTTCATAAAGATAAGCTAGAGTCGTTCATATTTAAGCGCTAAAATTGAATTTTATTGTAACAGGATAAGAGATTAATAGCTTTATTTAGGTTGATACCCAAAATAAGTATGTAAACTTAAAACCTGCTACCTGTGACATACAATGTCATTCGTATTACCTAATGTTACGGGAGATATCTTAAACATTTTATACCAGATCATAATGCCTATAATCATAACCACTATAATAGTTATAATCATATACGTTGCAATTAAGAAAATCCTCACTAAGATTAGGTCTAAAGGGCTTATATCAAGAGGAGCTGAAGAAGCGATAAGATTTGCTTTCTTCGCAGTACTAACTGTGATTGTTGTTGCTATAGCTTTATCTTCTTGGTTTCAAATACATATCGTAGCTATAACATTTGTAGCTTTACTCCTCATAATTTCTGGATTCATACTCTACTCAATGAGAGTATATGTAGAAAATACTATCTCGTATATTCTGTTTGTTTCTTCCAACATTGTTAAAGACGGAGATGTGGTAAAAGTCGATGTAGCTAGCAGAGTATATGAAGGGCGTATAAACATAGCTGAAGGAGGTTATGCCGTTATCGATGCTGGAGACAATAAGGTGTATATACCATACAGTACTCTACTTAGATCAGTAATAGTTAAGTCCTTACATAATATGGCAAAGTTTAGGCTAATAATAAAAGGGCAAAGCCTAGAGTTAAACAAAGTTGTAAGCGAAATTAAGGACATCATATTTAAGGACTTGAAAATGATAAACAGAGAAAATTTAGATATAAAGCCTGTTAAGATTAAAGATGAGGAAATAGTTCTTAGTATCTCTATAGAAATTCCTAATCCGAGGAATATCAGCGAATGCTACGAAACTTTAACAAAACTGTTAACTTGGAGGCTGCCATATAAGTTCTCGCTTGAGTTTGATTAACAAAGTTAGCTCAATATTTTTATATGCCTATTCTTCGGATTTTTTGTAACCTGGCTTAGATACAACTCTCTTCTCGATCTGTTTCCTAATTCTTCTCTCTAGAATTCCCATAACCTCTCTTACACATGTAGGTAGATCCCAGCACAAAGACTTAGCTGCAAATCCCCCAATATCTGTTGTAATTCTAGCAGAAACCTCGAATCCTCTTCTAACATCTTTATTTTTAGATTCCTCGGGTTTACCTATCTCTTTGACAGAGAGTTTAAAGTCCAAAACATTTATGTATCTAATGAATCCCGCTAAGTAACTATTCACTATTCTCTCTATAGCAGACCTCGTGAATTCATCTATTTCTGCAACGGTACTAATTTTAGCTTCTATTGGTTGTACGGAGATAGATGCTTCAATGTATCTCCTCAGAACATCTAAACCACTTAAAACCCCTATAGGGCGATCATCGCCTGCTACTACAGGTAGACCTGCGATATTTCTTCCTAACATTAGTTTTAAGGCATCTATGATAGTAACACTCGAAGGTATTGTTATAGGCGGGGAAGTCATAAAATCTGAGACAGGTGCTGCTAGGAATGATTCCTCGCTTTCTATCCATTCATATCCTTTCCTTCTACTAAGTTTTATCCTATAGAGTCTTTCAACTATATCGCTTAGAGTTATAACCCCCACAACCCTTTCATACCTATCGACCACCGGAAGCCTAGAAAAACCGTTCTTTACCATTAACCACCTAGCTCTAGCAATACTCTCCCACTCTTGAATAGTTATAGCTGGAGAACTCATAACATTCTCAACTTTTTCGCTTGGCACTAAGTTATGATCTAGGAGGTACCTCAATACCATCACCCTGTTTATGTAGCCTACAACCTTGCTAAAGCTATCGATAACGGGAATATCTCTAGCTTTCCACTGAACTATCTGAGCTATAGCTCTATCAATTGAATCGCTTATATTTAAAGCGTACGGTGGGTCCATAATCGTTAAAACCTTCGTATCCCTTCCTACGCCTTTAGAGAGTATCGCTCTATAGCTCAGAATACCTATTAGCTCATTACTATCGTTAACAACAGGAGCTTCCCTAATCCTCAGCTCACTTAACTTAGGCAGAATCTCGCCAATCCTCATAGAAGATCTTAGGATTATGGGGGGCTCTATAGCTATATCTCCTACTCCAGACATATCTTTACACCTACACCAAGTTTTCATTAACATTTAGGGTATATTAACATCGATGAACATTATTTGCAAAGCTTAATCAAAAGTTTTCTCCGATTCGGTGACACCTCCTTGCATAAAACGTTATCTCTAACCATATCGGCGATTATCTTTCTAAGTTCGAGCCCATCAACGTAGACTCTCTTAAGCTCTAAGTAGCTACGGATTTCCTCAAATGTTAAACCTTTGGATGCCGTAGATAAGGTTTGTTTAACTAATATCTCAACATCTTTTCTTGAGAAACCCATTTAATTCATCTCCCATAACCTTCTTTTTCTCTATAGGGTCGTAGGCTATCCAAGGCTTTAATTTTTTTCTGCATATATCTTTTACAATAAATGGATACAATATGAGTACTTCTTGCTCTAAAGCGCTTAAAACATGTTCCCCTATTCTTCTACTTAAAACCTCCAATAATTTGCTGAATCCTTGCTTCGAACACAAACTTACGGGAACTGCAACTATGTAAGGAATACCTTTTATGCTTAAGTTTTCTATAGCCTTAATTTGATTATCGTAAACAGAACTCCCTAAACCTGTTATAGTCTTAAAATCTTCTTCTGTACACCCTTTAAGGGATACCCTAACAATCAAAAACCTACTATATGGTTTAAGTTTAGTGCTAAGATCCTCGTTTAAGCCTATCAGAAGACCGTTGGTCTCTAAAATAAATACCTCTTCTTTGTTCCTTCTATAACCGAATAAGTTAATTACTTGAACAAGGTGGTTAAAGCATAAAGTAGGTTCTCCACCGCTTAATCTAACCACCTTATATTTTTTAGCTCTAGCTATAGATAGGAGTTTTTCAACAACGTTCTGCGGTAGCTCATATGATCCCCCCCAAGGTTTTGCGTTTATCTTCTTACACCAACAATATGCGCAGCTAAGATTGCACCCAACCACATCTCCTACTGCTGAACCACCATAATTCTTAGATGACCTAAATCTGTAATATCTACGTAACACCCAGCAATTCTGCGTATTGCAAACCTCTTCTTCTATATGCTTCGAAAGCTTTAAAACAACATCGATGTAGCCCATCACATATCAACTAAACCGCTTCTTCTAACACTTATATACGTAACCTTTAGAGGTAAAGTACTTAAATAGCTCAATATCTTAACGTAATAAATTAGGGCTACATGAATTTCTCTAAATACGCCGCCCTCATTAAGAACCCTAGAGGTGTTGTACTAGCTAATATAGATGAGCCAAATGTTTGGAATTACATTAAATGGCTCAACAAACGATTTAAGTATCGCGACCTTGGTTAAAACCAACTATGGTTAATTTTTATCGGGGTACTAGCACAGTATCTTAATGGGAATCCTTTAGTAGAACTTACGCCTCCAATAAACGCTATAGCTACTTTGGTAAAGATCATGGCTAAAGCTACAACAGTTCATTTGAAGTCCTTGAGCTACTCATCTATTCATCTACCTATATATCCCCAGCTATAGCTATAGGCGTTACGTACCTTGAAGAGCTCACACGTTTAGCTACAGATGCCGTGCATGTTTGTAAAGATGTGGATGCAGGTTCTTGGAAACTACATCTAAGGATAGCAGACTACTCAATATTAGATTTCTATAGAGAATGCGTAGACGAGATGCTAAATATACTACTTTCACCTAACCCTAAGCTAAGATTAGAGCTTCTTGCAGATGTTATTGCTAGCAGAAAAAGTAGAATTTCTAGAGATAAAAAGAGGTATTGGAGAATATCATGCGATAAAGGAAAACACTTCTTACTCTATGTAGATTTAGCGAGCATTATCCAAAAATACAAACTCATAGACTATTTAGAGGTGAAACACGCAGCAGGATTAGCAATTGTGCCTATTGTAATCTTGCATAATTTGAAATAGCTTTAGGAAAACTTTGCCTAGCCTACGTATTTTTAACCTTGAATAGATACACTAGTTTTTGAAGGCTGATTTAAAGTGCTATACACTTTTAGATCTGCTATAGGTAAGGTTGGTGTAGTTTCGTATCCTACATCTGTTGAAATTGTATCTAAGAATCCTATACCTATAGGTACCTACGTAGCTATACCGTTTAAAACCCTGGATATAATATCTGGTGAAACAGTTGAATGTTGCGCTATAGGCGTTATAAGCCTAACATCATATAGAAGATTAATTCCTATATCTCCAACAGCAACCGCTAGCGAAAGCATAGGCATAGAGGATGATATGCTTAGGTATGCTCCTTCAATAGCTAGGATAATAGCCTTGGTGAGGTCTAGAGATAGAAATAACCTAAGTATTGAAATACCCAATGTACCACCTCCACCGGATTCCGAGATATACCTAGCACCACCTGAGATCCTATCCATTCTTTTCAGCTCCAAGAAGGAGAACTCGATAAAGATAGGTCACCTGTTAACACGTCCTGAGGTAGAAATACATATCAATATTAACGCATTAACAAAACATCTATTTATAACAGGTACAACAGGTTCGGGTAAGAGTAATACTGTTGCTGTATTAGCTGATAGAATAGCTTCCTACGGTGGAACGGTAGTTATATACGATGTTCATGGAGAGTACTCAACCCTAGAGGTAGGGAGAGATGTTAGGAAGATATCGATAGAATACAAGATGAACCTCCTTGAAATTCCTCCAAAGGTTCTAGCCCGAATGATTGTACCCGAAGGAGGGGCAACTGTTCAGAGAATGCTTGTATCCAGAGCTCTTGCTATAGCTCAGAAGGTATTTAAGGAGCTGAGGTCTAGGTATGGGCTAACAGAGAAAGCTATTGAAAACTTCACAACTATAGTTAAAGAGCTGATTAAAGAGTCAAAATCTATACTAGAAACTTCTCTACATCGTAGTATGTTTGGAGAAAAACCCGAAGTTGATGAACCCGAAGAAGAGGTATCCACAGAAACAATAGATATAAACTCGAAGCTTATTGATTTGTTCAAGAAGTTTATTAAAAAATTAATTGAAGGTTACACCGAACAATACGGTGAATCAGCTGAAAAAGCGTGCACCAAAGTCGATGAATTCTTTGAAAACGCTGCAATAAGCTTTGAAGCACCTAGCATAAACACACTCTTAGGTCCTTCAACCTTGGTTGTGCTTAACGTATCGCTTCTAAGTGATGAACAGAAGGACCACGTGCTTAAGATTATGCTAGATGAGCTCCTCTGGTTTTCTAAGAGTAAGTACTTTACAGGGGATCCCCAACCAATCCTTGTATTTATAGAAGAAGCCCATATATTCTTATCCACAGCAAAAAGTACTATCTCTCGATATTCTATAGAGAGAGTTGCTAGAGAAGGTAGGAAATTTGGTTTAGCTTTAGGTATAATATCTCAGAGACCGAGAAACATAGACTTGAACGCTCTTAGCCAAGTACAGAACTTTGTGTTCATGAAGCTTGTACAAGAAGCAGACCAGCAAGCGATCATGAATGCCTCTGATATGCTTACGGAGGATTTAGCTAGATCGCTAGCCTCTATGGGTACTGGTGAAGCTCTTGTAATAGGTGAATGGGTTGGTAGATTCCCTGTATTCGTTAAAATAGATAAACATGAGGGTAAGAAAATCGGTGCTTCTCTTGATATTGCGGAGATTTGGAGATTACATAGAAGTAGAGCAACAACGAAGATGTATGCCGCCACTTCAGAGGCTACCAAGGATTTTGAGGAGCTGTTTAGCTAATTAATTACCCAGCTAAACAATATACTGCTTGAGGGTAGATTATGCTAATACTACATGTTAGCGATACTCATCTAGGTGCAATTCCTTCGGGATTACTTTTTAGGGCTCGAGATATATACGAGGCTTTCAAGGAGACCATAGATATTGCTTTAAAGGAACGGGTAAACGTATACATACACACAGGGGATTTCTTCAACAATCCTAACCCACCTCCAGAAGCATACGTAGTAGCTTACAGGGGCTTGAAGAAGCTTAAAGAAAAAGATATAAAAGTAATAGTTATTGCGGGTCAACACGATCTCCCAAAAAGGTACGCTTTATCGCCTCTTTCAATCTTAAAAGATGTTGGGGTTTTAGATCACGTAGCTATAGATAATATTGCTAGCACCGAGGTAGATATCGGAAACACGAAGACCACGTTCATCTGCATACCTTACAATCTTAGAAACAAAATTCCTTCCCTTTCAATCCCTAAGGAGAGCCGATCCATACTCATGGCTCATCTACTCCTTAAAGAGCTGGGAATACCTACAAGCGAAGCAGATATCTCCCTAGATTTAATACCTCAAGGTTTTAAGTATATAGCCTTAGGCGATTACCACGTAAGAACCGTGCTAAGCCATAGAGATGGATCTCCAGCTGTTTACCCAGGTGCTACAGAAGTTCACCGCGTTAACGAATACGATAAGAAGTACGTTGCCTTAGTTGATCTAAGTAGAAGCGAAGCAACATTTAATTTTATAGAGTTGCAGAGCGTTAGACCTTGGGTAATACTTAAATGCGATGATGCACCTAAATGCGTAAATGAATTACTTGAGAAGGTTAAAACCATTATTTCGGGCGGTAAGAAGAAGCCGCTAGCCTATATAGCCGTAGAGAAGATTAAATCGGAATTTATAGCTAAATACCTCGATGACCTCGTTTCTAAGAATCTTATAGAGCATTACATGTTAACACATAAAGAGCACGGTGAAGAAGACTATGAAGTAGCTGTTGAAGGGTTTGTTGAAAAACTCGAATACGTCGATGTCGAGAAAATACTGAAGGAACTATTAGGCGACGAGAATCTCGCTTTACATATTCTAAGCTTAGTTGAGAACCCGAGTAAGCAAGCGGGTGAGGAACTTATGCGTTACCTCAAATCTAACTTAGAGAATCTCCGTAATCTAGAGCTGACAATGAGAACAAAGCTCAGCCAAATTACCATAAAGTCCGACACATCATCAGCTGAACTAAGTGCTAGCAAAAATCAAGGCAAGCAACTCAAAGGGTTGCTACCATAAGGTGAAACAATTGCTGGGCCCAATACTTATCAGGTCTATTAAGTTGACTAACATATTATCTCACGCTCAAACGCAACTAGAATTCACACTAGGCTTAACAGCATTAGTTGGACCTAACGGTGCAGGAAAAAGTTCTGTAATAGATTCTGTAATTTATGCGCTCTTTATCTCCCCACAGAACATCAGGGGGTTTAGAGGGGCGAATAGGAGAAGCTTCCTAAGAGCAGGAGCAACTACGGGATCTATAGAAGTTGAGCTTAGTATTGGTGGAAAAAGATATATTGTTCATAGGGTTGTAAGTGCTGTTAGAAGCGATGAAGCTACTGTATACGAGGTCCTTGAAGACGGGAAGAAGAGAATTATTGCATCGGGGGTTCAACAAGTTCTAGACTATATTAGGAAACTTTTACTTATTCCCTCTGTAGATTCTGTTAGATACACGGTAATTTCTAGGCAGAATGAGGTAGGTAGATTATTAGAAGAACAGTCTTCAACTAGGAGAGAACTAATACTTAAGCTACTAGGCTTAGACGAACTAGAGAAGTCAAGGGATATACTTAAGGAACACTTAGATCAAATTAATAGCGAGAAAAAATTGTACGATGAGCTTAAAGTGAATCTAGAAGATGTTAGGAAGAGGATACGAGATACACAGCTAACTGTAGACCAAGATAAAGATGAGCTCAACAAGCTTGAAGAAGAATCCAGAAACCTTGTCGAAATCATTAAACGATACGAAAAACTCCTAGAACTCCTCAAAAAATACGAGATACTATCTAAGGCTGTTGAAATCGTTAACGAGTTGAAAAGCATCGAACAGGCTATCCCGGTTTGTAGAGAGATCATGGAGGTTAATTTAGACGATTACATCTCTATAATGGTTATGCTGAAAGAGCGTAAAAAGGAGATAGATGAAGCGCTTAAGAAGGTCAACGAAATTAATAATGAGCTTAAATCTCTGCTAACAAAAGTATTTGAAGAACTGGGAATATCTATACCTACTGAGACATTAGACGATACTTCTAAATTTGTTGAAGTTCTCGAGGATTACTGTAGAAAGATAGATTCCGAGAAAAGCCTAAGGAAAGCAGAGTTATCTATTGTCAGGAATTCAGCTGACGTGATTACAGTAAACACTAGGTGCCCTCTCTGCGGTCGTGAACTAGACAACGAGCTGAAGAACAGGATTCTAAGCGATATCGAGCGTAGAGCTCAAGTAGCTTCAGCTGATATAGAGAAACTTGATAAGCTGTACGCTAAGGTCAGGAGAATTGTAGAAGATTTGAAGAAGCTAGATAGGCGTAAGCTGGAGCTTAAGGCTAGAATTGATAATAGTAGAAGGTACCTCGATGACTACCTCCGAAGGTATAGAGAGCTTAAAGATAAGGTAGAGAAAGTTTTAGAGCACGCTAAAGGTATACCTCTTTTCGCAAAATGCTGGTCGTACAATACAAACACAGAAACATTAAAATGCCTTAGCAAACTAGCGATAGAGTATACTAAAGTATACGAGGAGAAGCTAGCATCTTTAAAGCGGTTAGTTGGGAATTCTGTACCCATAGATGACATTGTTTCTGTTTACGAGAGCGTAAAAAGGGATGTGGTTAACCTAGGCTTCGACGTAGATAAATTCGATGTGCGTAAAGTAGAGATAGAATACAAGGAGTTCTTAGGTAAGTTCAACAATGTTAGAGAGAAGATAGGGAAAATTAGAGGTAGACTTGAGAGCAACATAAAACTGTTAGGGGAGCTAACTATAGAAGAGAATGAATTAGAAAAGAAGCTCACTAATATTAAAAGAGCCATTGAGCTACAACCAGTCCTAGATCTATTGGTTAACAAATTGCTTGGCAAAGACGGTTTACTAGCTAAGGTTCTTACCCAAGAGGCTAGAAGGTTAATAGAGAAGTACACAAACATAGTTTTGAAGGAGCTTGGCATGGACTTTAAAGTTAAGATAAACGAGAACTTTGAAATAGGGGTTTACACAAATCTCGGTGAACTCGATGTAAGGAGCCTTAGCGGAGGGGAAATGGTTTCCCTTGCTATAGCCCTTAGGATAGCCTTAGCTTATACTGTATTCGGCCGTTTACCGGGGTTCTTTATTCTAGACGAGCCTACACAGTTTCTTGATACTGAAAGACGTAGAACTGTATTTGAAATTATCAGGAGGTTATCGGAGAAAGTACCACAGGTAATCGTTGTTACCCATGATCCTGAGGTCGAGGAACTAGCTGATAAAGTGTTCTACGTTAGTAAAGAAGGTGGAAGATCGGTTATAAGAGAGAAAGAAAAATTTGTTGAAGTATTTAGAGAGTAGCTACTCTACAACAGGTCCAATAACTTCTCTACCAACTATTTTATTCAAACGCTCAACTTCTTTATCTACGAATTTCTGTATTTCAGCAATATCATCATCCGTTAAGTGGTTAAACCTGCCTTGAGCTCTTATATAGTGTTTAACGTGTTTACGCTTTGGAACAGGAACTGTGATCCTAAATACCTCGTTATCCTCAAGCTCCCAGTTTACCCACATAGCTGTTTCTGTTGCCAACTTAGCTATCTTTATGCCATACCTAGGATCAAACCTCCAGCCAGTTGTACAAGGTTGAACTACATGGATAAATGCAGGACCATCAACTGCTAATCCTTTTCTGAACTTGTTAACCATATCGATTATATACGCTGGGTTAGCTGTTGCTACGTATGGCACCTTATGGGCTGCTACGATCTCTCCTATAGGTTTCTTAGGCTGTACCTTTCCTTTAAGCATCTTTCCAATAGGTGTGGTCGTAGTCCATGCTTTAAACGGTGTTGCTCCACTTCTCTGAATACCTGTATTCATGTACGCTTCATTATCGTATAGAACATACATAACCTTGTGTCCTCTTTCAAGCATACCACTAAGAGCTTGGAACCCAATATCAACTGTACCGCCATCGCCGCCTATAGCAACAACATTTATCCTCTTATTCGGATCTATAACACCTTTTCTCTGAAGAGATTTAATCGCAGCCTCGATACCACTAGCAACAGCCGCAGCATTTTCAAAAGCAACATGTATCCATGGAACTCGCCAAGCTGTGTACGGAAATGAAGCTGTTGATACCTCTAAGCATCCAGTAGGTGTAACCACTATAGTATTCAGACCTGCAACCTTAACTAGCATCCTAGCTATTGTCCCCGCTAAACACCCTGCGCAAAGCCCATGCCCTGGCGCAAAGTATTCTTCTTTTGGTAGCTCAAACAGCGTTTTATATAATGTAGGGGCGCTCATTCTCTTACACCCCAATAAAATGATTCGGTTAATCTAGCTCCTTTCTCGATGAGTTTAGAAGCATGCTCAAATATACCAACAATATCGTATTCTGTAACAGTTCTCTGCCCTATACCTACTATGTAGTTAAGTAAGTTCAAATCTATTGATTTCAACTTAAGCGCCGTAATTATCTCCATGGCTACAGGACCTTCTAGGGGAGCTCCAAACGATATAGCTCTATCTAATACTATAAGATGCTTGAGGTTTTTAACAGCTTCAAGGAGCTCACTCTGTGGAAACGGTCTGAACAACCTTAGCTTTACAGCACCTACCTTGATGCCTTTCCCTCTTAGCAGATCAACGGCATCTTGAACGGTTCCGTAGAGTCCTCCATATGTTAGTAAAGCTGTATCTGCGTCCTCAAGCTTGTAAGTCTCTATAAATCCATATTGTCTACCAAACATCTTTCCAAATTCTTCATCTGCTTTCTTAAGAACTTCGTATGCATTTCTCATCGCCAACATCTGCTGATACTTAAACTCGTAGTACCAATTTGGATCTGCAATAGCACCCATTGTAATCGGGTTATCTGGGTTAAGCCTATACCTATTGTAATTCTTCGGCGCATACTCAAGTATTGCTGTTCTATCTTTAGCTACATACACAGGCTCGTAGGTATGGCTCATTATAAAACCATCGTATGCGACCATAGCTGGCAAAAGCACATTCGGATCTTCAGCAACCCTATACATTTGGATAACGCTATCGTAAACTTCCTGAGCCGTTGAAGCTACTACTGTTATCCACGATGTATCTCTTGTAGCTAGGAGATCGCTATAATCACACCAAATACTTAGCGGTGCCGATAAAGCTCTAGCGGCTATAGCCATTACTATGGGTAACCTCATACCAGATGCTATGTATAACATTTCATGCATTAGCTCTAGACCTTGAGCAGACGTTGCTGTAAATACTCTTGCACCTGTAGCTGAGGCACCTATACATGCACTTAACGCGGAGTGCTCACTTTCAACGTGAATCATTTCAGCATTTAGTTCTCCATTTGCAACAAATTCTGCGATTTTCTCGACAACAGGTGTTTGAGGAGTTATTGGATAAGCTGCAACTACATCTATATCTACATCTTTTGCAGCATAAGCTGCTGCATAATTTGATGTTAGAGGGATCCTCAACCATAGACTGCTCATTTACTTCACCTCTTCAACGAAGTTTATTGCCTTAACAGGGCATTCCTCGACACAGAGACCACAACCTTTGCAGTAGTTGTAGTTTACTTCTAGCGTAAACTTCCACTCTTTACCTGTTGCTGTTCTATAGGGTTTGTCAACTATATTTATAGCCGGCTCTGGGCATATAGCCCAACATATTAAGCATCGTAGACACTTGTCCTGGTTTATAATAGGCTTAAATATCCTCCAATCGCCTGTTGGTCTTTCAGCAAAGTTACCCGGCTTCAGCACCATACCAGCACTTGGTATAGATCTCCAACCAGGTAGCTTTTTCTCGGAGCTCATATAATTTCAACCTCTTGATATGATCTTCTAACCGCTTCAATATTTGCTTCAGCTACCTTAGGTCTAAAAGTTTCCTTGATAACCTCCTCTACGTAGTGTAAATCAACTACTGGTACAACCTTTACTAAAGCCCCTATCATAGCCATATTGACGAAGGGTGCTTTCAGGACTTCTAATGCTATTTTTGTTGCATCTACTCTTGCTATCCTAAGATCTTCCCTACCTATATAAGCTCTAACTTCGTCTAAACTTTTCTTCGTGTTTAGTATAAGTATACCTCCAGATCTAATACCTTCAAGATATATAGATTTATCTATAGAGGTATCGAGAACCACAACAACATCAGGATTTAATATAGGTGCTCTTGTCCTTATAGGCTCATCTGATATTCTTGTGTATGCTCTTACCGGTGCACCTCTACGTTCAGCACCAAATTCTGGGTACGCCTGAGCATATTTACCTTGATAAACAGCAGCTTCCGCAAGAACTATAGATGCTGTAACCGCTCCTTGCCCACCTCTACCATGCCATCGGATCTCAGTTCGCGCCATACTATACCTACCATGATCTTTGTTTTAATGTGCAAACTATAAAAATATTTATGATGCTCTATCAACTTTAGGTTAAACGTGGTAAGAACATGGGTATAGACCATATGGAGGTACTTAAAGATGTTTTAACGCTGATATGGATTATTTTACCTGCTTACGTAGCTAATGGATCGCCAGTTATAGGAGCTAAAATCCTAGATAGAGCTGGGTTTAAAAGATGCCCAATAGATAAAGGTAGGCATTTTATTGATGGTAGAAGAATCTTCGGTGATAACAAGACTTGGGAAGGACTAGCTATAGGCATAGTATCCGGTGTAATTGTTGGTTTTATTCAGTTTTACCTATGTTACTACGATTTAGAGTATATTATAAGGAGTACAGCGTTAAGCGTAGGCGCCATGGTGGGAGACCTACTTGGAGCTTTCATCAAAAGGAGACTCGGTATAAGACCTGGTGATCCACTACCTTTTTTAGATCAAACACTTTTCCTCTTTGTAGCTTTAGCTTTTGCTTACTCATTAAGCGTTATTAGTATAACAGTGCTTCAACTATCTGTATTAACGATAATAACTATTTTTCTTCACGTAGTAACTAACCTCATATCTTACAAGCTTAAGCTCAAGGATGTGCCCTGGTAAGTGTACACAGAGTTTAACGAGTAATGTTAGGTGTAGCTAAGTTTACTGAATGTTTTTGTCAACTACTTATTGAACCTAGAAAATCTATAAACTCCTAGAGGGCGGTACGTAGTGGGAGACTCGGGTGAAACTAAAAATAGCTATGCAGATATTACTAGGGTTTACAGCGTCGTGGGCTATAGCCTCAATTGCTGGTAAAGAGAATATACATCATCTACTCCTATCATTACCTGTACTAGGATTCACCCATGAACTTCTACACCTTGTATCTCTAAAGCTATTTAAGCTTAAGTATAAGTTTACCTTAAACGGTTTTCTCATAGGTTTTAGAGCTACATTTGTTAACCATACACAATTCGCTATAGCTGCTACAATACCTCAGATTCTTACCCTATCTCTAGCCCTTGCCTATCTCTGTACATCTAATACATATGCACTAGCTTTATCTATGCTCCACATAGCTATCTCTTACGAGGATATGATGAAGGTTTTGAAGTACTTAGTCAACTACTTAGTATAACCTCTACATATATTCTCGCAATCCACTTCAGCTCTATGAATGCATAGGCATAGAACTTCGTTGTTAACCTTGTAAACGAAAACCTTCCCTCCCCTAATATTCTCTATAGCCACCACAGTTTTTTCCGGTGTATCAACATATCTCTGAAGATATAAATCGAATAATTCTAATGCACAGTCACTAGATTCACAGCCTACGAAGTCGTATACATCGCATAATATACGAAATATTTTCCCCCTATAAATAGCTGTTACCTCCAGAAAAGATGATTCAGGTTCAGGAATATTTTTCAATATATTCACCGTACTTATACTTATTTATCCAAACTATAGTAGCAGAGCTAAAATACCCATTATAACCTACGCCTATAATATTGTATTCTTGAGAAAATCTCCACAATCTTTTCTAAATAGATGTTTAAACCTCGAAAAACAGATAAATTTATTAACTCTTTAATAGAGTCTCTAGAGTAAGATTTAGAGTTGAGCGTGATATCATGGACGGAGAACTCGTTATAGAAAAAAGGAGGAGACGAAGAAGAAAACTCCTAATCGAAGATAACAAGGTTGTCTTTAGAAAAAGACTAGAACATAGCTTCGAACTATCGCCAGATATAGCAGAGTGGCTTAAGAAACATATAGATGTAATAGATTGGCTTGTATTCGATAGCCCTATAGCACCATCGCTAAGGCATCCCCATAGCGTTAGAACCTTAATTTACCTGCTCTACGCAAGGTCTAATGATATACCCATAGCTCAAATGGCTAAGAAAATCGATATAGCTCACGAACAACTATATAGGTTAGAGAGGCTATTAGCCAAAGCCGGTGTAAAGGATAACGTTTACACAATGCTGAAGAAAAGCGAAAAAACCACGTAAAACCGAAGTCTGTTTAATTGCCTTTATATATCTTAATCAATTTTTAAAATAATTTCATGCAGAGCCATCAGCGTTGTTGAAATTCTATGAAACTAGCTTTAGCGGGTTAGTCTACATATAGTGTTACCCATAGCGATAGATATTCTGGGTAAGATTTTGATGCAAAGCATACCTCCACAATTGGTACTACTATCAATAATAGCTAAAAGTACAAATGGTTTAACGTTAAGCGAATTAACATCGTATGTATCTTCACTATGTAAAAACAATACCTTGCCCAAATATTACTATACATGCGGAAAAGGCGAGGGCATAGTTAAAGAAGTTCTGCTAGATATTAATACGCTAAAGATGTTAGGTCTTGTTACAGAAGTTAATGGAAAATTCCAGGCAACCGAGAAAGGATACACAATATTAAAAAAGGTGTTAGCTAGCAGATCCAGCAAAATTACTAGAACCTAGAGACTTTAATTAAGATCTGCATTGAATGAATCTAAGTCTATTCTAAGGTCTTGAGGGCAGGGCTCAATGTGGATGCTGTTAACTACAGCGAGAGTACCGTGAGACCTTAGTTTGTTTATGAACTTCATCAGAGTATCTGCATCGCTTATAGCTACGATTTCAGCCGACCCCTCTTCTGTATACCTACCCCACCCTTTTATTTTAAGCTCTTCTGCAACAATGTACACGTAGCCTAGGTACCCAAGACCCTTTAAAACACCTTCTACTACCACCTTAATACACTTCAAGCTATGTATCACCTAACAACTTTGTTAAAAGTGTTCGAGGTAATAAGACTCTACCCTTGAAAACATGTTTTAGGGATGCTTAGAGCCAATTCCATAGGGAGTAACACATGACAAGAGAGCTAAAGCTAGACCCATCGTTAATTGCCTTAACCCTCAACAGCTGGCTTACATCTCTTATAACTAAGATCAGCGAATCTCTTACGTTAATCAACATCAGCTTAGGCGACTCCGCATGCGATGATCCCTACGGGTTGGTCAAAACAGCTACAGGATTTGCAATTGATAAGAATATCGTTGTAACTGTAGCGCATATAGAGCCAAGCAAATATGTATGTTTAGCTGATGTTTCTGGACAACGTTTTAAAGGTAAAGTGCTTTCTATCGATAATAGATGGGATTTAGCGTTTATAGAAAGTGAAAAAAATTTGAACCCTCTTAGAATCTCCTTCGATCAACCCCCTATAGGAAGCCTAGTTATAGTTGGAGGTATGCCATACGGACTCTTAAGACCTTTCTTCACTGCAGGTATTGTAAGCGGATACAAAGTGAACTCCATTATAGATGGAAAATCCCTAGAAGGACTTATGATGTTAAGCGCACCTACAACCCCTGGTATGAGTGGAGGCCCGGTGGTAGGGGTTAATGAAGAAGTTGTGGGGATGGTTGTAGCGAGCGCTATGAATGTTAACGAATTTGCTTTAGCTGTACCAATAAAGCGTGTACGCTTTAGCTATAACATATTAAGGAAAACTGGAAAGATAACTCATTTGAGTCTAGGTATAAGGGTTGTAGAGGGTATGTCCAGAGGTATAAAGGGTGTCACGGTCTCCTCAATAATTAATACGCGATTGCATGAGGTATGCGGCATCGATGTCGGCGATACAATAACTTCTATCGATGGGTACACTATAGAAGGCTTAGAAGATTTGTGGGATAGACTGGATGAAGCTGTTCTTAACTCTAGCCAATTTATAGAGTTGAGGTTCTTCGATTATAGTGAGAAAATGTTTAAGGAGTGTTCGTACCCTATAATCGTTTAAATTTCACACTAAGAAATTTCTTTTATAATGGGTCTTCCTCCTCTCTCCCTAACAATCTCCGTATCACTCTTAGTCTCCTTTATATCGAATAAAACCTCCGAATCCACAGGTACGTTAACCGTTTTCTCTTCGTAAACGTATTGCCCTCCTTTGACGTACTTGTAGACATAGACAGTATATTTACCTTCTGGAACCTCTATCGAACAAACACCATTATCGCTTGTTTTTGTTGATGCTACAACCCTACCCTCCGACTCTACAGCTACAAGAGCATCTTTTAGTGGAGACGATTCAAATAACACTTTTATCCTAAGAACATTATAGCTAAGTTCTCTAACACATAAACTCATCCCTTTTGAAGCAAAGAAGTTATTTGTTTTCTCCGATAACTCCCTAATAGCGTTCTTGATTTCTCCACCAACATCTTTATCAAGTATAATCAATCTATAGATTTTCGAGAATGTTTCGCAGAACTCTGCATAGTTATCGTTATTAAATCTAGTTGTTAACGTTACCAGTTTATCTCTAACTATATCAAGTTGCTTAAAGATGTTAGGCGGTAGCCTAACCATGTATGTGTTGAATACCTTGGTTAAGAATTCGTGGACTTCATCTCTCACATCCTTCTTTAGCTCTACTTGTGAATACTTATAGGTCTTCCAGTCTTCAACAGCCATAGGAAACCCCTTATAACTTCTGAAAACTATAGTTAAACCTTAAGCTTATATGCTTAAAAGAGGTATTTAACCGCTATCTTACCTTAACAGCCTTAAAACCTTTGGCTGATTCAACCCACTTAATACCATCGAAGCTGGCTCTGCTCAACCTATTCTTTATCCCCTTCAGGATATCTATATTGCTATGCTTACTAGGGTTGCCTGTGTAATGCAAAAGTATACCTCCTCTACGGAGAACATTATGTATCTTTCTATAGAATTCAAGGCTGTAGAGCTCCCCCGCTACTTCGAATCTCGGTGGATCGTGTACAACTACATCGAAACTCTCAGGCTTAAGTTTATCGAGAACCTCGAGTGCATCCCCAATTATTATCTTTATTCGGGGGTGCTCTAACCCCCTAGACCATGGATTAGCTGAAGCTAGGCTAAGAACATTTTCATCAACTTCTATGGATGTAACAGATTCTGCTCCAAACATAACCTCAGCTATAGCAGTATAACCTAGCCCTGTACATATATCTAGAACTTTAGCACCTTTAATCTTCTTACTGATACTCTTAATCTTAGCAATAGCATCTCTCCAAGGATCTACTCCCGATACTCTATGCATATGAATCCCGTTAATCTCTATAGTGGGAGCTTTATCTGATGCTACAGGCTTTAACTTATAGTACTTTCCCTCTCTATACATATCAAGCCTCCGAAGTTCGCCTTCCACCACTTTGTATACAAAACCCTCCTTAACATTCTCTAATGTGTTAAAATCTATAGCTACACCATCAATAACAACGTTGTTATCTTTAACCTCTGCAACTATCTTCTTCAACCCTAGATCGATAACTAAGTCAAACTTTTTAAGACCTGTTTTAACCGCTTTCAAAATATCCTCAACAGTCCAGCGGGTTAACGTTGACCCAGGTGTATACTTGTAGATGTAGTACTTCATATCTACACAAATAGGTAGTTCTTTAGCAGTTTATAGTTAATTCATTAAGTTAAGTAGATTTATAACTTTAACTAAACTTTTGAAACCATGTAAAGCTTAACCAAGGGGTGCCGATTTCTATGGTTGAGATGAATATCTACGAACTTCCTACACCTATAGTCTTAGCGGATATAAACAGAATTCGCAGAAACCTAGGGGAGGTATACGATAAGGCTAAGATGTACGGGAAGAAGATATGGCCTATGGTTAAAACACATAAATCAACTTATATGGCTAAAATACAGCGTGAACATGGTTCAGACGGTTTTACTGCAGGTACTATTGATGAAGCTGAGGTTCTTGTTGAGAAGAGAATTACGGAAACTATTATGTGTGGAAACGTATATGTAGCAGATAGAGAAAATCTAATGCGTTTAATCAGCTTATCTGAGCTAGGTACCAGAGTAATTCTCAGATTAGATAATTATGATGCCGCTGTTTTCATAAATCAAGAACTTAGGAAACACAGTATAAAATTCGATTACGTAGTTAAAGTCGATGTTGGTCTACATAGATTTGGTGTTAAACCAGAAAATATAGTTAAGTTTGTAAAGAGTTTACAAAACCTTAGGAACCTTAATTTTGTAGGTATAGCTACACACCCTGGGCATGTATACTCTTGTACTAACCAAAAATGTGTAAAAGAGGTAGCCGAAAATACCTCTAGAATTATGCTTTACGTAGTAAGCGAGCTTAAGAAATACGGATTTGAGTTAGAGATAATAGGTACAGGTGCTACCCCTACTCTTAGATACGATATAGAGAATCCCATCTATACACATCTATTCCCAGGAAACTTCATATACTATGATAGAATACAAGCTGAGTTATTTGGTTCAACAAAACTAGAGAACTGCGCATTAACAATTCTAACAACTATTATTAGTATACCTGAATACTCAAACAAAAAACTTGCAATAATAAACGTAGGCTCTAAACACCTTGGTCTTGATAGAGGAGGTCATGGAGTAGAAGCTTTAAAAGGTTTTGGAAAAATAATTGAATACCCTAAGGCGTTGGTTATAAGTTTATCCGAAGAAGTTGCTAAACTAGATATAAGCGAAGAACCAAGTGTAAGAGTAGGAGACAAAATAAGAATTATACCTAACCACGCATGCATATTGAGTAATTCGACAAGCTATATAGTTCTACACGAAGAAAAGAAAATCGTAGACCTCATCGAAGTCGATATGAGGAATGGAACTAGAATCCCAAAAATACTCCGAGAAGCATTACCTAGACTAAAAGGTGTATAAATGTATCGATATAGAAAAACTAAGAATATAGCCAATCCTTGTACCCCATATTAAACCTATACAATATTATTCAATAAATAAGTCCAAACCCCATAAAATTTGCAATGGTCAAAACAAAGCTAAGTTAAACGAATAATTATATCATTAAAAACATCTTCTCTACAAAGGTTATCACTACATTCTTTATATTTCCTAGCCAATAAAATAAGCCCCCCTACATCAACTCCCTCAAACACCGACAACCTACTCAATCTACCAACAATAAAACTTACAACCTTAGTCACATTAAGAGGTTTAGCAGAAAACCTAGCAGACTCAAAATCAATAAAAAAAGGTTTCCCAGGATCACAACACAAATAAACAACTTGGTTAAGAGGATTAGAAATCTCAACAAGATCAACACCAGCTAAATCCATTGCTAAAGCAGCCCTCAACAAACTCCTAAAAGCAACCCTAACATCCTCTCCACCACTTCGAACCTTATCTAAAAACTCCTCAAGAGTACAACCATCAATATACTCTCTAAGGAGAAAGTTAATACTGAAACCATAAAGCTTAGGGGCAAAACCTGTTTGCTGAGCCTTCTCAAGAACCCTAGCCTCCCACTCCATAGAAAACCTTTTAGAATCCAACCTCCTAACTTTGAGAGCTATAATACCGTGAATAACATGTTTAGCTAAAGCTACAATAGCAGAGTGACCTTTACCTAAAATACGTATATCTCGATTATAATAGGTTTTTCCAAAACTATAAAGAGTCTCAACACCTAAAACTCTTAGCTCGTTAATTCTATCCTTACAACAGCTGAGACCTTGCGTAGGATAACACAAAATTTTACATAAATCTGAATGCTCAATAGGATCCAGGTTATAGTTGTTACAAAGCATAGCTTTATCCAGTTATTGGGTAACACATTAAAAGATATATTTTCATCTTTATTAGTTAATTTTGGTAAAAATTTGGGTCTATACCTCTACGTAATAATTTATTAACTATAGTTAACATTAATATAACTCATAGAAAGTTATCATTGAACATATAAGGTGCAGTATATATGCTGTTATGTGGGGTTCACCATTATGTCTTCCAAAATTGGTAGAAAACCAAAGAGAGGATTATCTGAAGCCGTAGCTATAATTATACTTCTCGGTATTGCTTTAACATTTTCTATTGTTTTTCTTACATTTATGCAAACGGATTATAGTGCAAGACAAAGTACAGCGATTGTTCAGAGAATTGTAGAGTTAGAGAAAATGAATACCATTATAAGGCTTATAGATACGACCGGTGATGTTTCGGTATTTCTCTTCAGAAAACTAGACAATTATAATGTAATACATTTTTTTGTATATAATGGATCTGGATATGCGAATTGTCAGAATGTTGTTAAGAACGTTGTTGGCGGAAAAATCGTGGATGTAAAAAACCATAGCGTTAATGATTTAATGGTTTTATTTAAAAATGATCTGTATAGCTTTAAATACTATGCAAAATCTCAAGGTTATTTAGATACAGGATATGTAAATATTTGTACTATAGAGCTAGAGGGAAATACCATAGTATCATTGTCTACGCCTTCTAATGGTGTAGATAAAATCTCGGTTTTAATTGTAACTTATATTAATAATATACCATACGTTGTGGATATCTATAGTTATAGATTCCGCTAAGTTTTTTACTCACAAGAAGGGAGAAAATATAGGGTGCTTTAGGTCGCTATGTACGTAAAAGGTCAAAGTGAATTATTAACAGTTATAATGTATATAGGTCTTGCTCTAGTTGTAGGTGTGACTATGCTTAGCTATTTTTCTTCAGTTATCTCAAGCTACAACGACCAAGTGCTTCTATCTAATCATATTCAGTATGAGGCTTCGAATGTAATTGTAAACGTTATTTCTTACGATGTAGGAGCTTCTACATTATGGTTACTTCTTAAGAGAGTTGATGGCTCAAGAAATGGCTTCTTTATAGCGGTCGACACAGGTTCTCAGTATATTTCATGTTCAAAGATTTACGTATACTACCCTCATCTTGACGACGATGGGATACTTTGCAACTCAAACAATGATTGTGTAGAATCTATTACCATATTCAGCGGATCTATGGATAAAGTTTACATTCCTTGGGAAGGAAGTTTAAGCGATTTTCTCTCCTATTCAAAAGCCATGGGATACACCATAGGAAACATGCACATATGTAGAATAGAGAATATCTGCGCATATTCTGACAACACAGGTATATGTAATGAGAACATCATAGCTAAATTAAATTTACCGGGCGACACAAAAGTGGCACGAATATTTATTGTAACATTATACAGTAATAAACCATATATAGTTGGATTATACGAGGTGCTTCTAGAATGAAGGGCCAAGGAAACATTATAGTGGCTGTTTTATTCTTCTCAATACTTATACTATCGATAATACCTTTAACTCTATACATGTACAATACACCAATAAATAGAACAACAGTATACGAAGACCCATTATACACATTCTTCCACCTACCAATGAAAACCATAAGCGGTGATATAGTCGCATTTTTCGATACATCTGATTTAGTACTTCAAATTGCTAATAGAGGTGGAACAAATATAGAAATTGAAAGAATAATTCTAAACGTAGCATGCAATGATAAAAATCATTACATTACCTCTAGACTGGATACCATTATACAATCAGGTCAAACAGCAAGGTTGCACATGAATATAGATCAAAATATGTGTATAAACCCAAAACCAAGTGCCCTCCACATAATAACGAAAGAAGGTGCTATAATTAATAGCATAGTTATAACACCAGAGGATATTCAAGAAACCCCAAACCCTATAACAAACATAACGATGCCTCGAGCAATAACATCAGCTATAACAGCAATACCGATAAAAATCAGTAAAGAAGAATATGTAACAGACATTACCTTGTTAACACAAAAAGGATTCGAAATATGCACCTTAGACAACATGATTAACCCAACAAGAATAATAACATATGAAAATCCAGCGCAAAGCGGTATGCGTGGAGGAACTACAACAACTTATATATGGACATTAGTTGACTCACAAAATAATATCAATATAGAAATCTTAGAGCAAATTATTAGAAATCTCTGGATAGGTTATGATCCTAGAAATATATCAAAGTATAACATAATGATTACAGCTGATAGTATATCTATATCAAAACCGTCCTACTCTACAACATTGCCCGTTAGGATAAAGATATATGGTTTTAGACCATCAACAACCCAAGGTATTCTCCAGCTAATGTCTTCATGGATCACAGAGCCAAGCCAAGATGTAGCAAGTTATACATTTCTTACAACATCGTCGGTGACCACCAGATTAACTCTAAGAGGATTTGCTGATAGAATTGAGATATACGTACGCTCCTCTACTACTGGTGACTATGAGTCTGGTTATAATCCTTACATATTGTTTATGAGTACTGTTAGAAATCAAGGATTTGCGGGAATACTGTTTACAACTATTGATAGGATCTGGGGGAATATGAACAGTAGAAACGATTATATTGATTCTTTAGTAGATTACTCTATTAAACCTCTAGTTCTTGTCTATAGGAATCTTAGGGTATCTAATGTTGATCACAGCGCTGTTATCATTACTATCAACTATAGGTTCCATGATAACGAAGGTAGCGATGCTGAAGGAACATCTGTTGATAGACCTATAATGTTTGTTGGGCTTGTTGATGACAAAGGTAATATCTATAGCTATAGAAGTTATACTTTTAGAGAGTTAACTAGGTATGAGGATACTTATCCGACAACAGCTCAAGCTCAAAGCAGTATAGTATTTATACCTCTTCCGCCGAGGGATGCAGGTGAGAAGATTTTCTATGTGTTCATAGCTATACAAGATCCCTACCACTATAATGGAAACTTAGATGATCTAGATTTTACTCTATATATAGAGTCACTAGCTATAATTCCGATTAAGTAGGTGGTAGTCGTGATTATAACAAAGATGAAGAAAGGGGTATCAGAAGTTGTAGGTGTTTCAATAGCTTTTGCAATAATATCGATAGCTATGCTATATATACTGTTAAGTTTCTTCTCATCTTTAACAGCATTACAGCAATCTATACCTATACCTACTTACTACGTAAATGAAAAACTTGTTCTTTACCTAATAGGCGATAACTTAAATATGAGAAATATTGGTTCTATAGTTTCGCATGTAATATATGTTGTTGCTGTAGATCAATATCAAAACAGAATAGTTATCGATATTGAGCGTAGTAGCCAATGCTCTACATATCCATCAAATACTGTGCCTCCAGGAGGTTCTGCAAGCATTGTTTGTCGTAATGCTATTCCTATAGCTGTTATTACTAAAAATGGCAGGGTGTTTACATTAGATCCCCAGCTATACGCATTAATTATTGAAAGAACTACTGCTATACCTATAGTAACGGTTTACGGTGGATTTACGCTGACATCGACCTCAGGGTTAATAAAATTCCTAGAGAATCCATCGATAATGATGGGCGGGGCTGTTAACACATCTAAAAGATTAACATTACTAGTAGATTCTTCTGGCAGTATATCTGCAAATCTGAATGTTGCGCTAGTAATTGTTGGAAGGAACCCGGCTAATAACAAACTAAATATACTTGCTATAGGAAGAGGGAAAACAGGAGATCAGCTAAACATCGGGGGTTCTAGCATAAACTTAGCTAACGTAGCTTCTCATAGATATAGATTGAAAATAGAGAACTTTACGGGGATTATCAACCTTGGTTTGGGTATCCACGCATGCTATATTAATAAAACAAGTATGTGTACGCTATCTCTAAATGGTCAAGCAGATAGAATACTACTATATAACTCAACAGATAGAGCTAGATCAGGTACTGTTGGTTTAGAGCCTTACGTATTCATTGGCGATATAGATGGCAACGATAATGTTGAGATGATCTTTGTCACACAGGATTTCTCCTATGGTGGTGGGAGTAACGTAAACGATAGACTCACCATAGATCTGTCAACGGTATATTACATAGATTCCAGTATTACTCCTCTTAGACTTGTTTTTCACCAAGTTCCTATAGACAGCAATAAATATTCATCTGCTATTCTTAGTGTTAGAATGTTTTTCTGGGATAACTCTATAGATGATATCAGCAATAACGATAATAGAGTCATAGTAAGGGTCGGTTTATACGATAATACGACGAAAACCTTTATATATAGTGTTTACCTTAGCTACTACGAACTTTGTAGGTATAGACATGTAACCCCCTTCTCTATATCTTACATAACCAAGGATTTCACTATATATATCCCTAATACCGGGAGAAGATACTACGTAGCAATAGAGATTCTAGATCCATTTCATCTAGAGGGTAATAGAAACGATGCAGATTTAATAATCGGTTTAGAGTACATAGGTATAGCTCTTTCAAATAGGTGATGATCTTGAAGATTTATAGGTATCGCAAAGGGGTTTCAACAGCTATAGTTTCTTTCGTACTATCTATAGTTATTCTAGCCATATTTACCTACATATTCATCAACGTATCTACATCAACGTTTACTAGGTCACTAGGTTTTAGAAATATTGTAAAGTATTCACAACTACATGAAATAGCTCAGATTGTACTAAATAAATCTAGTAATAGAGTTTTTCTTACCAACATAGGTTCGAGCGATATCATCTTAGACCAGATTATTGTGAAAATATCCGCAGATTCTGTAGAAGCTAGAAGTGCCCAAGATGTCTGCAACTCATATATTATCCCAGCATTCGAATCTATTGAATGTAACCCTAGCTACGAGTACATAGCAGTGATAACTGTTGACGGTGTTATTCTATATCCAAAAATACCTGAACAAAGAACTTATCTTGTAACAGTCAATACAACGTATATTATACCAATAACATTCTCTATCAGAAATCCTGAATACCTAAGAGAAGAATTCGGTGTACCGCTACAGTTGATAGCGAAACCATATACAAAAGATAGGGCTAATATTAATTTCATGGGAATCAAGTCAGATAAATTATTGTTACTACCTCCTGGCCAGGAAAGCGAGTTCGAAAACGCTATTGTCAAAACAGATAGCGACGGTGTTGCTTTTGGTGTTGTTGCAATAGGTTACGACCCTAGCTGGGTAATAGAAAAAATGAGTAGCCCAAATGAATTTATACCCCCAAGGTTTATAATAATGATTGGGGGTCCAGGATTCACAGGAAATGAATATATAGAGATTAACAATAGAAGATACACCTTAACTGGTGCTGGTTATAGAATCCTTATAAATAACTTCACCGGCGTTATACAGATAAAAAGAGGAAATAATGTTATAGCATGCTCATCTACAAGTTTAAATATGTGTAGTGGTGTTGGTCTACCAGCTTTAGGCTTTTGGTACTATGGATCAACAGATTCAGATCTAAACCTTAGATTGTATCTCAATGGGAATGCCACTTACATAGCAAAATTCATGAGAATAGCCTCCGGTAATTCCCCGACTGGTGAATCTAGTTACTATCCTTACCTCTTCATAGGCGATATAGATGGAAATGGTTTAAACGACCTAGTTTTTATAACTGAGGATGCATTATACGGTAGTAGTAACAAAATCAACGATTCATATGGAAATGACGATTTAAGTGATTGGAGTACTACACCACTTATTTTAAAGCTCTTACACGTGGGACGGACACTTGGATCTCCTGATGGTTCTATAGATGGTAGAATATATGCTGGTTTAACTCTGTATATAAATATATTCTTTCATGACAATTCCCACCCGGATGAAAACCAACTCCAAGATATCGATAGAACTGATTGGATTTTGAGGATACTACTTATAGATGAATATAATTCCACGTATGTAATTAGAGAATATAGGTATCAAGAGATATGTAATTACCATAAAACATACATATCTGATTTTGGTAGAGATAACTATTTTGCTAAAATATCTCAATCGATATATATAAATATCCCGACTACAAGAAGGTATTGGGTTGCTGTAGCATTTCAAGATTCTTATAGATCAGGAAGAACCAACGATGCTGATTTTACGGTTGGTATAGAATTCATAGGGGTAATACCATTCTATAGATAGCCCCTTTTTAACCTCAGACTCGGGTTCTTACATCATGTATCAGTAGAGGCGAGCCGACATCATCAGTAAATGCTGTTTTCAATAGACATCTTATATTTGTATTAAAATAATAAAACAAGTTGGAAATATATTACTGATTTGATTTACCTGGACAAATATCTTTGTATTTATGGAAAGTAGAGAACTTTAGATATAAAATGTTAATTCGTTAGTGGTTATTGATATTTGTTTTCCAATTTTTATTTTAGGATTTTCCATAGAGGTTCTCTTAACTTTGTTTTATCTTCTCCTAGTACTACGGGTTCTACTCCAGCTATTTCGCAGAACTTAATTAGTTTGTTTACGTGGTTTCCTGGTATTCCGTGTATATGGTTTGCTGGGAATACGTTTACAAATTCTTCGAATGTTGTGTATAGTTTTACGTACATATGGGGCCATGTCGGATTTGTTTGTTCTTTTAGTTTCTTCTTTTCTTCTTCTGGGAGGTCTAGTGATTCTCCTCTTACTATAACCATGTAGAATTTGTTGTTGTATACACCTAGTCTTGAAAATGTCATTTCCCCTGGTGCTGCGTCGAATTCTACTGAGGCTCCTCCTGCTGGAAAGTACATCTCTATTGCGGGCCATAGGGTTACTTTTTTGAGGTTTTCTGCTGGATTGAAGCTTCTTGCTGCGTACCAGCTTGCGTGGTTTCCAGAGTTTGCGAATATCCATATGTCTTTCTCTGGTACGTATAGCCTTACATCTGCGAAGAGTACTGGTAGACCACCGCTAATGTATTTCAGTATCTGCATAGTTAGTGCACCAAGGGAATCTGCTTCTGTTGAGCATACAAATGGCTCTTTAGGCCCATTCCAGTCGTAGGGATCGTTCATAATCATCTCAGCTACATCTGTTATAACTATGTGTTCCGTGAATTCTCTCTGACCTTTGATACCGCAGAAATCAAATCCATACTCTTCGTTTAACTTCTTCATAGCTAGGTACAGCTTTATTTGGGTCTTCAGCTTCTCAGGTGTAAGCATTTTACCGTCGTACTTAATTCTATCGCCTAGCATTTCGCTAAGCCATCTAAACCCCTTTTCAACTTCTTCGCTAGGAACCTTCTCCATGTATTTCTCTAAGAGTAGCTGATCTATTTGATAAACTGTTATACCGAACTTCTTCTGAATAGGAATCATATGGAAATACCCTGTCTCCATACCCATAGAATGACCGCCGTACATACCGTAGACCTGCCCTCTTAGAGAAACATATGCTTCGGCAGCCATAACCCAGTCAACTATCTCCTCCTGCACCTTCGGATCCTCTATATCCCCAATAATCCTATGCGTTACCATACCAATCTGTCTTAGCGCTCCATCTGTTGCTAAAAGCCCTACATTACCAGGGTACTCCCCTTCGTTATTAGATACATTCAGTATAGGCTTATCTCTACCAAGTATATTAATAAGAGGCCATACGAGGTATGGATAGTTCCAGATATAATACTGTAGGATTAGTATCTTTACTCCACTGCGAACAAAATAATCACCAATCTCCTTCGAATCCTTAATAGAGGATATAACCTTAGGTGCAACAATAACCTCAAGGGTTGAGCCGTTAGCATACTTAGCTCTTGCTTTAATTATTTCAGCTAACCTCTTTATACGTTTAAGACACTCAGGCTCAAGTTTTTCTATAACAGATCTTCTCTCATCCCCAAGCATTGCAATTCCAATCGGAGCTAACCGCATAGAATCACCTCTATCTATTGGGGGTGCTTTAAGTATATAAAATTTGTGCTTTGAAAAGATAATAAATTGTGTTTCAAGGAAAATACATTACTTGGCATACTTTAAGCCGCGTGTAAGAGCTGTTGCTGCAGCAACTAGAACTATACCAACAATTGTTTGTTGTACAGCTATCTCAGTTATGCCGAGTAGCACTAAGATATTGGATAATATTGTTAGTATTGCTGCCCCAAGTAACCCGCTTAAAGGGTGACCACTACCACCTGTAAGCATTACACCTCCTAGAACGCATGAAGCTATAGCGTTCAACTCAAATCCTCTAGCAGTCCAAGGGTCTACAGCTAAACCGCTCATAGCTATAAGCATAACCCCTCCTACACCGTATAGAATTCCCGCTAAAGTAAACGCTAGAAACTTAGCTACATCAGCTCTTACACCGGCAAGCCTTACAGCTTCCTCGTTACTTCCTAAGCCATAGATGTACCTTCCTAAGACAGTCCTTGTTAATAATAGGTATATACCGAAAACTATGAACAAAGTTATTACAAACCCAATAGGTATGTATGTTCCAAAATCTTCTGCAAGTGAAGCATATTCCCTAAGACCAAAGATAAGTCTTCCACCAGAAACCACTATAACGAATGATCTCCATATAACTAGTGCAGCTAATGTTGCTACAAAGGAGTAGATTTTGAGTTTGGTAACAAGCAATCCATTTATAGCACCAATAGCTGCTCCTAAACCAATAGCAACTGCTATAGCTAGAGGAAAACTACCCATCTGTCTAACAATTAAAGCTGATAACATAGCTGTTGCCGCTAACGCAGAACCAGGGCTTAAGTCGATGCTCCCCATCAAGATTACAAGCATTTCACCTGTAGCTATTAACGCAAGAGGTGTTACTTGCATTAATATTACCTTTATGTTTATAGGTTTCAAAAAATAGTGGGGTGCAAGAGCTATAGAGACTATTATGAGGACTACGAGGGGTATTAGGGATCTTGATATTTCGTACGTAGAGTAAACATGTTTGAATTGGATCCATATACTCGTTGCCGAGAAAGACTTGGACCTACTCTCCTTGGAGGTCATTTTGAACTAACCTCTAGATGTTCAACCTATTCAACACATACTTAAGGGTAAGCATTTTAAATTTTAAGCTAAAACCTTTATAACTTCATCTCTATCCAATCTTTCGTTTATGAATTCCTTCACTATAACACCATCTTTGATAACGTATATTCTGTCAGCGATACCCAGAGCTTCATCGACATCGCTTGTCAACACCAACGAGGATACCCCCTTCTCCCTAGAGTACCTATATATAAGCCTTCTTATCTCAGCTTTAGCCCCAACATCAATTCCTACGGTTGGTTCATCGAATACAACAATCTTTGCATTACTAAGCATAGCTCGTGCAACTAAAACTTTCTGCTGATTACCTCCACTTAGTTGCAGTATCTTGGCTAGAGGGGATGGTGTTACAATGTTTAGGATTTTAACCATGTTGTTCGCAACAGAAACCTCTTTACTTAAATCTAGTACGGTTCCTGCTTTTGCGAATTGATGTAGAGACGATATCGTCATGTTTGAAGCTACAGTGAAGTGAGGTATTAGACCTTCAACCCTTCTGTCCTCAGGTAAATAGTATATACCATACCTTAGGGCATGAACTGGGCTTTTGATCTTTACAGTTCTCCCCATGTACTTGAAGTAACCTGATGTGATCTCGGTTAACCCTATAATTGTTTTACCTAGCTCTGTTTTTCCTGCACCAACGAAACCGAATACTGCTACGACTTCTCCTGGATATACCTTTAGGTTAATGTTTTTTAAGGGTATTTCGTTTGGTGAAGAAGGTTTAGTGCTTATGTTTACAAGCTCTATTAAAGGCGTTGTCATGCTGTATTTCTCTAGAAGAAGCTTAGCCTCTCCTTCTATTCTAAACCTATACAATTCTTCGGGTTCTCGCCCAAGCATGAGCTTAATAAGTTCATGGGTATCTATTGATTTACTTTCGATGGTGGCTATTTTCTCGCCATTGCGTAAAACTGTTATTCTATCGCAGATCTCTAGAGCTTCGTTTACTCTATGGGTTACAAACACCATTGCTATGTTATTCTTCTTCAATTGGTTCAATACGGAGAAAAGCCTTTCTATCTCGTGAAGTGAAAGAGGGCTTGTAGGTTCATCAAGTAACAGTATTTTTGCGTTAATGCTTAGAGCAGATACTATCTGTACAATCATTCTTTCAGCTGCACCTAGGTTACGTACTTTTGCACTAAGATCTAGATCTATGTCAAATTTGCTTAGCAGATCCTCTATACTCATCCTAAAATCTCTCCAACTAAATTTTGACATAAGTGTATTCCAGGTAAAACCTAGCAAAGCAATATTCTCAAGAACAGTTAAATGGGGGATAACTGTTATCTCCTGATGAACTAGGACAATACCATGTTTACGCGCATCTCTAGGCGACTTCATAGAGGTTTTAACGTTATTTATATATAGCTCTCCGCGCTCAGGCTTATGAATACCATAAATTATTTTTAGAAGAGTTGATTTACCTGCGCCATTTTGACCTAGTAGACCATGTATTTCGCCGTAGGCAGCATCGAAATTAACATTATTTAGAGCTATAACACCAGGGAACTTCTTAACTATATTTTTTGCTAATATGGCTAAATTTTTACCCATCTACTGACCCAGTAGGGGTTCTTAGATTATATCTAAATAAAAATCTTTAAGCAGATACAATAACACTAAGCTGTTTGTTTTGTATACTTAGCATTAATTTATAGATCTAAACGCTAAGACTTTTTCTAGCATTATTTTTGTTGTTGAGCTGTTCCGCTGCCATATGGTGGATGTAGGGAAGGAATCCACTAAGATTTTTATTCCGAGACCATTAATAGATTTTAATACAGGTGTGTAAAGTGTCGGAGGTTAAAGGAAGACCCGTTTTAGTATTATTAGCAATTGTTCTTGTGCTATCACTTGTAAGTGTGGTTTTAACAGCTACTCTCCCAAGAGAGCCTGTAACTGTTACAATGCCTGTAACTGTTCCTACGCTCATTACTGTAACCCAGCCAGGTGCAGGGGGTGTCGCTACGGTAACAGTTGTGCATACTGTAACCCAAACAGTTGCTGGTCCTGGAGCTCCTCTTGCTAAGCTAACGGTATTCTTCTTTGATCCTGCTCCAGCTAATCCTTGGTGGGATATACTAGCTAAAGGCGTTGAAGATGCTGTTAACGATCTAAAGCTTCTAGGTGTAAACGTCGATTACAGAAGGTTTGATTCAACATCGCTAGATGCTCAGATATCACAGCTCCAGCAAGCAATAGCATTGAAACCTGATGTAGCTGTTGTAGGACCTGTATCAGATGCTGTTCAAGATGTTGTTAAACAGCTTAGGCAAGCAGGTTCTAAGGTACTTCTTGTCGATAGAGATTTCCCAGATCAAACCGCTAGGGATCTCTACCTCGGTACAGATAACAAGTGGGCTGCTCAAATAGAAGCTGAAGCATTCTTGAAGTGGCTAGAAGCCCGTGGAGTTCCGAAGCCATGGAAAATAGTTATATTCAGAGGGTTACCTGGGATTCCAACATCTTATCTAAGGTACCAAGGCTTTATGGAGGCGTTAAAGCCTTACCTAGATCGAGGCGATGCCCAAGTACTGGAAGCAGTAGAAGTAGACCCTGATTTACTACCCGAATGCTATGCAAAAGCAAGCGCAATTGTACCTAAATACGGTAAAACAGCAACAGCTTACCTTGCAACAAACCTACTCCAAGCTATGGCAATAGTACAGGCATTGAAAGACAACAACCTAGTACCTGGTAAAGATATTTACGTCCTTGGATTCGATGCACAAGTAACTGAGTGGGTAGACCTTATAGCAGCAGGGCAAGTAGCTATGAGCATACAGCAACACCCCTACACAATGGGATACTGGGCTGTATGGGCAGGATACTTCCTGGTAACAGGACAAATGAAATTACCAGAGAAAGCTGTTATAAACACACCAACATACAAAGTAGTACCATGCAACGCAACATTCTCACTACTACTAGACTACTTCAAGATACCCCCAACAGAGCTATTAAGACTTTCAACACAGTTAACACCAACAAATCCACAACTACATGCACCCGGCTACTACGGCAACAACTGTGGTTAAACTATAACCATATTTTATTTTTTCGCCATATACTTATTCTACCCATCTAAATACCAAAATTTCCGTGAATACGCCAAATACTTATAATTTGCTAAAAATATACTAAACAAAAATAACAGAAATAAAACCTAGCTTAACAAAAATAACAAGGGGCCCGTAGCTCAGCTAGGAATAGAGCGCCGGCCTTCGGAGCCGGTGGTCAGGGGTTCAAATCCCCTCGGGCCCGCCACACAATAATAGGAAGTTTTGTTGTTTTGTTGTTATAGTGAGCTACTATTAATAATTGACATGTTGTATATCACTTATAGTTTTTCTATTTCTCTTCCATAGATAAGCTTAATATCGTGATATTTACATTCCTCTTCAAGAAATTCTGCAACATCTTTAGGTATATTTTCTACAGCTAGTATAGCCATAAAGACTTTTCTGTTGAATATAGATTCTGCAAACTTTATATCTTCTAGAACTTTGTTAAGTTCTTTTCTAGCGTTTTCGATGTTATCTATATATGTTGTTACTTCTCCTACGACTAGAGGATCTTTGTTGAATATATCTACCTCTCTTTCTATGTCTTTAAACGATAGAACTACATCAACTCTAACGTCAATCTTATCCTCTGGTATACCGCTAGATCTAAGGATTTCTTCAACAAATGTAGCTGTATAGTGATCAAGAGTAACACCAACAGCTTTAGCAAGAGAACCCATACCTTTCTCTAATCTATCAATACGTTTCTCTAGACTAGTTAAACGTTTATCAAACACTATGAAATCTTTTTTCAAGTCCCTAACCTCCTCCCAAAGCCTATTCTGATTCTCCCA
>JAWAXP010000001.1:511729-515237 GCA_038820005.1 Ignisphaera sp.
CCAAAGCTTAGACACCTCCTCCCTCAGAGCCTTAACCTCCTCCCAAAGCCTATTCTGATTCTCCCAAAGCTTAGACACCTCCTCCCTCAGAGCCTTAACCTCCTCCCAAAGCCTATTCTGATTCTCCCAAAGCTTAGACACCTCCTCCCTCAGAGCCTTAACCTCCTCCCAAAGCCTATTCTGATTCTCCCACAATTTCTCAATATTCTTAAGTAGTTCTGCTAATCCTAAGTAGCCTATTACAGTATACTTGAATTCCTCATCTTCCTTTAGTAGCTTCAGGAACTCCTTTTTTAGTTTGGTAGACATGTTATACCCACCCACCATATTGTCTAGCGAGATTATAAAGCGAAACACATAAATAAGTTTACGATTCTACCTTTGTAATATAGTTATTTCAGGCTATTTATAAGTATTGAGCAATTCGTTATGTATAAAGCATGCATGAAGTCAAAGTATAGTAATTAGTAGATTCATGCATAAACTTTACGCTAATAAAATAATACCTAGAGGACTTTAGAACCTCTACACTAATCCTTGATACGGTAGTGCGTTATTGTATATTTGCGTTAAAGAGCTCTAGATGTAAATTAGTGTAAAACTTTAGAGAAGAATATAAATCCCTAATATTTATTTAACACTACATCATCTAATCTCTATGTACTACCTCAATTATAGAACATTGTATACATGCTTTATGGGTTATCGATGTTAACGTTGAAAAGAAGATAAAAGTATTGAATAATATTCATAAAGTACGTATGAAAGTAGTAAAGTAAAGTAACTAGAAGCCCAAAACTCATTCAAATGGGAAAGATGATTTAGGTTAATTCAAGCACTTTACTATACCTAGAGAATTTTCATGTGGGTTTACGAAATCCTTGAAATTGCTCAAGACTTGTTATAAAAACCAATGGTCAGAGGTTTTAGAAGTAATATGTTGTAAGATACAATTATTTCATCTTCTTTATACCACTGCAATAGAATTGCTACACATAATAGGTATTAGATATATAATGAAATAAGTACTAAGTCGTTGATGGGTAAAAAGCTTTACACCCCCTAGTAATAGGGAAAGGTCAGATCCATAGCTACTATAATTTTTATAATAATTTTTATAGTTCATTTTAGAAGAAAATTATTTCTTCCTAGTGTTTATTATGATACTAGGCGTTACATATTTCTTACCGAGTTTAGCTATTTCTTCACTCCACTCATTATGTATTTTTACAGCTTCGTTTGATACTTTGATTGCATCTTCTACTCCTGCTTCAGGTACAAATTCATTTGTTGCTCTGTTAGCAATAACTGCACAGATAGCCCCAGCTTTAAGCCCATAGATGTTAGCAAGTATGAATATTACTGAGGATTCCATTTCAAAGTTTAGTACATTCGCATTTACCAGGTACTCTATTAATCCTTTTTGGTAAGGTGGTAAATAGCCTTTGAACCCAGGTCTCTCTTGGCCAACATAAAAGCTATCACTACTCGCTGTCAATCCTATGTGGTATTTAACTCCAAGGATTTCTGCAGCCTCTATTAACGCTAAAATAACATCGTAACTAGCAACAGCTGGATACTCTGGCATAATGTAGTGTCTGCTTGTACCTTCTAACCTAACTGAAGCTGTAGATATAATGAGATCTCCTATCCCAATCTCGCGTTTTAAAGCACCCGTAGTACCAACTCTTATAAATACCTCTGCTCCTACCCTAGCAAGTTCCTCAACCGCAATAGCTGTTGAAGGTGCTCCAATACCTGTACTCGTCACCGATAAAAATACCCCCTTATAGTAACCACTGTAGGTAACAAACTCCCTATGAGATGAAACATACCAGTGTTTATCCCAGTACTTAGCTATAATAGGTACTCTTTCTGGATCCCCGGGTAGCAAAACATATCTACCAACTTCCCCCTGTTTAACCTTTAAATGGTATACCCTACCCTCATCGCTAACAGGAGATGAAGCAGATCCAAATCGTCTATAAGATGACACCACGTATCACCAAAGATTACCTAGCCTAGCCCCAATTTTAGCCTTAGAAGTTAAACATGGTACGTAGAAACAACCCTTGAGTTTCACATAGTTCTCCAATGAACCGATCCTTTACGGTAATCTCCAGGAGCATTTATGTCGTATACACCCATTGCACTAAAGCGACCATAGGTAAGCTACTTCAAACATAGAAGAAACTATGATGAAATAACCAGTACATAAACGGGAAACAATCTTACTATTGTAGCCTTAGGTATTCAACTTCTCTTGAGGTAAAGGATAAAAATTTTAAGCACTTAACTCTTAATGGTGTTTGCAGTGGAAATACCAATAGATAAACTCATTAAGGATGTAGAGAAAGTTTTACCTAATTCTTATGCACCTTATAGCGGTATTCACGTTACCGCTGCTGTGCTAACATCTAAAGGTAATGTGTATCTAGGAGTTAATGTCGAGAATGCAAGCTATGGGTTAACCATATGCGCTGAAAGAGTAGCTATAGCATCGGCTATCACAAATGGAGAAAAAGAGTTTACAGCGATAGTAATTGCAAGTAACACCGATGAACCTCTACCACCGTGTGGAGCATGTAGGCAAGTACTAGCAGAATTTGTAAACAACGATATAGTTATTATCTCTCACTCCGTAAACACTAAAAAGAGTAAGATTTGGCGTTTAAGTGAACTACTCCCGCATACTTTTAAGTCTATATACATTAAGAAACCTTCTAACCACAAACCTATTTAATTGTAGAATAAAATATTGTTGATCAAGGTAATCTACGATCTGCTTTCACGCAGACATCTTTAGCGCTTTGATGATAGAACGTTCATTAGTGGTTTAAATCTTTAAATAACGCGAATAAGCTTGATTTATCTAGTCAATACATTATATTATTTAACTTAGCATAAGCTTGAGGCTATCTCTTCAATACATTTATCTATATCCTTAGAGCTTATAGTAATAGGTTTTTCTCCTCTCTTCCAGACATAGACCTTGTAATCGTTGTATTCGTTTATTGGTATAAAACGTATGATTAGATCAGCCATAACCTCATAAATAGGTCTCAGCGAATCATCTATAGATGAGTATATCCTTGCTATAACCTTGTGCTGTTGCTTTAGTATATTTATTTGGTTGTAAAGGCTAGGTATATATTCTGGTAAGTGCTTTTCAGTCATTGCAGGTATCTCAACAGCATGGAAAATTACTAAGTCTGCTTCTGATCCCCTCATAACTTCGCATTCTTTGGAAAGCCCTTCAGCTACACTATACCTAAAAGGATTGATGCTGGCTGTTACCACGTATTTTCTTAGGTTCTCCATAAGCTTATCCTTATCTTTACAGTACTTTATGTATGAATGTGCTATCAACTCTATTAATGGGTTGGGGGAGTAACGGTAGCTAAGGTATAGACTCTTCATCTTATTTCTAATAGCTATACCTAGAATGAGTGGCACAGCCTCGGGAACCCTAAAGTCTGGTGGATGTTCTACGTATATGCTGAAACCT
>JAWAXP010000001.1:515336-558362 GCA_038820005.1 Ignisphaera sp.
AGTTGGGGGAGTAACGGTAGCTAAGGTATAGACTCTTCATCTTATTTCTAATAGCTATACCTAGAATGAGTGGCACAGCCTCGGGAACCCTAAAGTCTGGTGGATGTTCTACGTATATGCTGAAACCTTTATCAATACTACCTAGGATATTATCTAAGAAGCTACAAGGAGGCTTAAGCTTCGGCGGCGGTGTTGCCTCGGTTTCGGATAGTAATGGTGGTATAAACACGTCAATTCCTTTACCTGGGATAATCGAAAAAGAGAACTCCGATATCGTTAACTGTGCTCCTCTAGCTTTCCTAATCTCTAGGTACCTTGTGATCAAGCCTCTTTCAATCTTATGCCTAAGAATTATAACAACATCGGCTACAAACTCTATAGAGCCTAACTCAACCTTGGATTCCCCGAAAGGTATCTCAGCTATAAGAATAACAACACCATTGATTATCTCCGATAAAGAGTAGAAATAGTTCTGCAGCCACACACGTTTATCAGGATCCTCTACAGCCTGCATTAACGCGTTTATAGAATCGATAACTATTACCGCCGGATTCCACTCAATAACTAACTCATTAATTGCTTCAACTGTTTTCTCAACATCTTTAGTTAGAGGCAATTTAAAAAACTTAAAGAAACTCTTATTCTCCAATGACTTGAAATCCATGTTAAAGTTCTTCATAACCCTAAATAGTTTCTCCTTAGATTCTTGAAAAGAAATGTAAAGGCACCTCAAATCCTTCAAAGCGTTGGCATAGCATATAGATGAAGCAAGAGTAGTTTTACCAGCACCAGGATGACCAGCTACAACAACTAACGAATTCGGCATAAGAGCTCCTGACAAAATATCGTCAAGAGCTTTAACACCAAACACATAATTCATCAAATTTACACGCCCTGAAAACACTCTACTTATCTCCACTCATTACATAGATACATAACGGTGACGATTATATAAGTTTTACCTTATTTTAAGTATATCGATTAATCTACTAGGAAAATAATCCTCATATACTAGTTTAATACCTTAATTCTATATAATGCAAACCTAGAACACCAAAAAGTAAAGGTATTAAGTTGATGTTCATGGAGTTGTTGAAATCTCTTTCTAAATATTTAAAAATTTCTTTATACGATATAGAATGACGCTTTATAAATCTATGGTGAAATCCTTTTTATTAGGTAAAGCTTTATAAGCTTTGGTAGATATAATAAATATTAGTGACTTATACGCATAGGTGGAAGACATGAAAATGAAACCAATAGTGTTGCTGTTCAGCGGCGTCCAAAACTCCAACATGTTTAAAATACATAGCACGGAATTAATTTACATAACCTTAATAGCATTGATTCTGCTTATGGTAATAGGTATTTCTATAACAGCTATTTATAAGCATGCTGAAAAAAATTTATATGAAGAATAACATGCACATTGCTGATGCCTCAAAGCATTACCAAGTATTAATTAAAGTATATCAGAATTAGTGATACCACAACTTAATTGTTTGCTACATTCTAAGCTCTGTTCGCCATTTTAATGCATGGAATTCTATATTAAACCCATAACAAATTATATTATTCTCATATTACAGAAGGTAAGCTACAGATACACTTGGATCTAGTTATTACTAATTAAGTTTTAAAACCTCAAGTAACAGCTGAATTTAATAACACTTTAATCATTTGTCTACATAGCTTTTAATTGAATAGCGACTCTAAATAGATGTCTATGATATTCATCAAAGAGCTGTCTTCTTGACGACCTTTAAAGATTGTTAACCCTCAATAGCATCATGGCAATAGATTGTTTAACTGTTTTAAGTGGTTGCTTTAATCATGAGATAGAGTATAGAAAATATCCTCTGTAGACTAGGAATGAGGCTGATGTAGTATAGGGTTCGATATTACTATGTCTTTTTATGTTGTTTTAGTAGGTTAAGGAATTTAGTGCTCCTATATTTTCGGGTTTAGGTTCAAGCACTTAAATTTTTAGAACTTTTCGAAAAGAAACGTAGCCTCTATTCTTAGACAAGATCTTAAGTGATTTCGTTTTGTATCCTATTTCATTACCCGATCAGTTTCATCTAGGATTGAAATTGTTCTTATTCTAAATTTTAATTATATTGACTTGTTAAGATAATTAACCCAGAATTATGCATGTTACTGAATTTTTGTAGAATTAACCTCATAAGGTGTGTTGTATTAAGACTTTAATTTGATATATAGAGGTAGTTACTAAGGGTTCATTTAGGAAGTATTTTGCTGCTAAACATGGATTCGACAAGTTAGATAACTTGTGTTAAATTTAGTTTCGGCTTTACCAAAGCTTTAACGGCTAAGCTTTATGCTAGTAACCAATGGCTGTGAATTTATTTACCGTTGATTAAGGGAATCCTAAAGCTTATTATCAATGTGTATGTTTATAGTTGTTATAAGCATTGTATATCTAATAAGAAGTGGTATCCAGCTGTGGTAAGGTATGGATTTAGCTATCCTTGTTAGATACGGTGAAATAGCTCTTAAAGGTCAAGTTGTTCGAAGCAGGATGGAGCAATGCTTAGCGAATTCTATTGAGTGGAGATTGCGTAGGATCGGTTTAGAGGAGTTTTATGTAAGCAGAGAAAGAGGGAGAATTTTCGTCAAAATTCCATGGGTTAAAGACTTGAACAAACTCTCTTTCTATGCTAAGGAGTTAACTAAAACATTCGGTGTTGTCTCTATAAGCCCCACCGTTGAAGTTGACAACAATATAGAAACAATAATGTTTGTATCTACGGAGCTCGCAAGAAATGTGGTTAGCAGAAAAAACGTGAAGACCTTTGCTGTCAGGGCTAGGAGAGTTGAAAGCTATCCTATTACGAGTAAAGAGATAAAGAAAATCGTTGGTCAAAAGATAAAGGATTCCCTAAACCTCTCGGTAAATCTAGAAAACCCAGATTTTGAGATTTTCATAGAGGTTCGAGAGAAAAAGGCGTACATCTTTACAGATATTATAGAAGGCCCCGGAGGACTCCCATACGGAGTCGAAGGACTTTGTATAGCCTTGTTTTCCGGAGGTATGGATAGCGCTTTAGCTTTATGGTTGATGGCTAGAAGAGGCTGCGAAGTTCTTCCACTACATATGGTTTTCAGACCCTATTATAGCGAAGAAGCTTATCAAAGAGTTTTCAATGTCATGAAATTTCTACGAGAATGGATACCACGTAACAAAGTCGAAGTTCTATTTGTTGAAAACTACCCTGAATTAATGAATGAGGTAGTAGAGGTCGTGCCAGCAAAGCTTAGGTGTTTAGCATGTAAAAAGCTGATGCTATTGATTGCTGATAAGATTGCTATAGAGAGAAAGGCTAAAGCTATTGTTACAGGTGATAGCCTAGGTCAAGTGGCTAGCCAAACACTTGATAACATCTACGTTATCTCTAAGGACATCAAGGTGCCTGTGCTAAGACCGCTTATAGCCATGGATAAGCAGGAAATAACGAATACTATAAATAAACTTGGTTTATTTGATGTAGTTGCGAAAAACGTCGGTAAATGTAGGCTTTTACCCCAGCATCCTGAAACACACGCTAAACCAGATACATTAGATCCCTACATAGATATCCTTAGAAAACTTGTAGATAAAGCATTTATATCAAGTGTATTCATTGATTAAATCAATTGTACGAATACTACGCATCCATAGAAACCTCCTTATAATTCGAAGAGAACTACTTAAATGAAGACCCCGGCAAAACAATTATCATAGTTAACGCTATATTTTACTGAATTTATCCACTATTTAATTTGGTATTTCTTGGATGCTTTACTTAAAATTCTCTTCAACTCTTCCGGGTCACCTAAGAATAAATCAGTTAGCTTCGGCACCGATACATCTATTTCCAGTTCCTCAACCATCGGTCTTAATATTCTTTCAGCTATACGTTTTGCTATCAATGGAAGACCGTACCTTTCAATGATTAAGTCTCTGAGCTTGGCAGGATCCTCTATCAATAGCGATATACAGTCTTTACCTGTATTCTTCTTGCATATAATTTCAAGAAGCTCAAAAAGACCTGGAAAAGATAACCTAAGTTTAACCCTAACAACATCTGATACAGTATAAGGTACGATGTAATCAGGTAAACTTATTCTTTTCTCGAGCGCTACATAGAATTTAACATTAACGTATATTACTCCTAGCTCCCAGTTAACTCTAACAAGCTTCGAAACAGCATCGTTAACAGCAGGTTTAGTAGCTTTTGTGCTATCGAGAATAAGTTTCAGTATACCCCTCTTTGGCCCTCTCGATATAAGTTGCGATATATACAGAATTGATGCAACAATAGTTTTCTTCTTCTTACCTTCAAACCATGTAGGGAAGACCTCAGCTATAGACTCAAGAACACTTGTACACACCTTCTCAATACCATGATCAGCACAGACAGCATCGAGCTCATGTCTAATTCTATCTAAAATAAACGATGTCCATAGACTCTCATCATCACTCAACTGCTTCACCTCTATACCATAACGCTTTAGGTTGCAGTCCACCCAAACTTAATGAATAATTCTAGTACAGAAGGTATATTAACATTTAAACACGTATATATAATTCTTTCCTATGCATCTTCTAAAATAACCCCTTAAATTTTACCCATAAAACTAAACACATATCTAACTCTTAGCTACTAAATAAAGCGTATATTCATATTAAAGATTATACTAACATAACCTTAGTATTCATAACATCTTACATGCTTCGATTAAGTCAATAAATTCGAGTATAACAGTAAGTACTATATATTTTTCGAATTTAAAGTTTCCATGAAGTGAATTATGTATTATATTAAGTATTTGAATTACAGGTATAACAGATTCGATTTCATATCTATTACCACAATACGTCTATGATGACTTTATTATTTATTACCTTTATATAGATACAAGGATCAATATATTCATTCTCAATAAAGTAAATGTTTATTCGCAAGGTATTTAAGAAAATTCGTACTTTAAAATCATTACGCCGTAAGCGATCTACATTCTATATTATAATTTATTTAGGTTTTTAACTACGGATGTAGTGATCCGATTTAAATTGTATAACATTCAAACATACATGTAATTCCATATGCTTTACTATATAAATCTAGGTAATATGTGATTAAATTGTATGAGTTAACCTGCAAAACGAAACAGCACATCCTGTATAGAGGGTTTTGGTCTATTTTTTAACCATTTATCAAGTAATATAAATACGCAGTGCTGTCCACACATCGTACATGAGGTTACTTCTCTAACTCCGTACTGAGTATGTACCTCCTTAGCTTTCTCGCCATCAATTGCTAGTTTAAACATTTTATCCCATTTAAGTTCGGCTCTGTGAATGCTCATCTCAACGTCCCATTTCACTACCTTATGGCCGAGTTTGATGATGTCTCCTGCATGAGCTGCTATTTTAGCAGCTATAAGACCTTCTCTGACTTGCGCTGGGTTTGGAAGACTTAGGTGTTCTGCTGGAGTTAAATAACATATGAGATCAGCACCGCTAGCAGCAGCTATTGCTGCGCCTATTGCTGCTACTATGTGGTCGTATCCTGGGGCAATATCTGTTACTAATGGTCCTAAAACATAGTATGGTGAGCCTCGAGTTAAACTTTTCATAAGTTTTACATCTAGGGGTATTCTGTCTAGCGGCATATGACCGGGTCCTTCAACCATAGCTTGTACTCCTTTGCTTCGAGCTCTTTCAACAAGCTTAGCATTTATGTATAGTTCAGCGAGCTGTAACTCATCGTGTGCATCAGCAATGGCCCCCGGTCTTAGTGCATCACCTAAGCTTATTACAGCATCGTATTCAGCGAAGAGCTCGAGTAGATAATCCCAGTTACTGTAGTATGGGTTTTCTTCTCCTGTTTCAAGCATCCATACAGTAAAAATTGCTCCACCACGGCTTACAACAGGTTGAATGCGCTGGCTTTTCAGAGCTTTTGATGCAAGGTCCTGCGTTATAGCTGCGTGAATAGTCATGAAATCTACTCCATCTTTAAGATGTTCTTCAACTATTTTTATGAACCAATCTGCTGTAGGTAAACCATTGAACTTTTTTACACCTTCAATCCAAGCCTGATATGTGGGGACAGTACCAAATGGAAGAGGTTCTGATTCCTTCATAAGTATTCTGCGTATCTCTTGAAGATCTCCACCTGTACTTAGATCCATTATCGTATCAGCACCGTATTCAACGGCTATTCGAGCTTTTTGTTTCTCCATATCTAAATCGGCTACAGTACCACTAGTACCAATATTAACATTTACTTTAGTTGAAAGACCTTCTCCTACACCAATAACCTTAATTTTACCCGATCTCCTAGCATTCCTTGGTATTATTGCTCTTCCCTCAGAGAGCCTTCGAGCAAGCTTAGAGGCATCAATGTCTTCAGCTTTAGCAACAAACATAACTTCATCCGGTATAGAGCCTGCTCTACATTCCAACATAATTGTTTTATCCATTTAATTACACCATCTAATAATTGTCACTAATATCAGCGATTTTATCTTTATGACTAGGATACCGGATAAACTATAGAGAATTTATGCTATACTAAAGTTTGCCTAAGCCTATCAGTAAAGCAACAAATATCATTAGCAGACCTCCAAATACTTTGATCAGTACTTGATTCTCTAATAAGTACTTATATACTGTATCTATTTTTGCAAGACCTAGCACCACTAAGGTTAATGCTATTAGAGGTAAAATAAATATTAACGTATAGAGCACCGCTAGAGGAATCCAAGTAATAAACCCTAGATTCCTTGTTATAGCGTTGAACGCTATAGCCATACCAGCAGAACAAGGTAGAACAGTAAAGGATGTTATGAAACCTAATACTACAACCCCAATTAAGCTAAGGGTGCTTGGATTTATCTTAAGAATATTTAGGAACTTACAAAAAGGTCTATCTTCTCTACATACATATTCCCCATCCTTTTTATTTCTGCTAGAAAAGATAGTGTAGAGAATAATAGTTAAACCGTAGATACTTAACGCTATTGATAATATCCATCGAGGTGGAGCAGCTAGAAGTAATACGAATTTTAGTATTGCATTGAACGTTAAATACCCTAAGAAAATAGATAGTAAGAAAGTCGTAGCCATAGATACCAATCTTCTCATATCGGCCATAAATGAAGCCATTAAAGAAGTGTAGAGAGCATACATACAAGGATCTATAGAATCAATTAAAGCGTACACAACTACTAAGCTTAAGAGCGACCCTATATCGAAAGCCATCTTGGTTAACCTCTACAAATTATTATAACTTTGCTTTAAATTTTTCCTGAGTATTAAAAGTGCTATTCACGTTTTGAATTTATAGAGTATTTTCCTCAAGGTCTTAGAGCTATTCTAAAGTATTGACCCGTTATTGCCTCCTCAAATGCTTTTCGTGCGTTATCTAAGCTATAAACTTGGTTTAGAATTGTCTCCACAAGGTTTTCTTTTAAGAGTTTTATAGCGTATTCAAACTCCTTAAATGTTCCACAACGAGAACAAACAATATTTAATTCTTTGACTACAGCTATTGTCGAGTTCATCTGTGTTACAGCTCCCGGTGTAGATTTAAGATGTATAACACCTAATGATTTTGCAATTCTTACAGCGGCATCGATTGCTTTAGGGTCTCCTGATACCTCGAAAACTACATCATAGTAAGACTCTTTAACTTCATCAACATAAACAACATCTGCTACTCTCTTGAAGTATCTAGCTTTAATGCTATTTCTCCTAACTATAACATCTACATCTAATTTGTATACATTCCTTAAGACTTGAACTAACAGCCAAGCTATAGCTCCTGAACCGATAACAGCTATACGATCCATAGGTTTAGGGTGGTTAAAGGATAATGCTCTTAATATAGCCGCTAAAGGTTCAACGAAAATGCCTTTTTCTGGAGATCCATTAAACTTGTGTAGAGCTTCTACAGGTGCTATAAAGTATTCAGCCATTCCCCCATCGAAATCTATACCCAAGGTTTTCTTATTCGAACAATGTGTATAGAGACCTGATCTACAGTACTCGCATCTCCAGCAGGAGAAGTTTATCTCAGGAACAACTCTTTCTCCAACAAGATCTTTAGGGCCTTCAACAACTTTGCCTACGACCTCATGCCCAGGGATCAAGGGGGATTTAAATAACTTGTATGTACCTGTGTAGAATGCTTTATCTGTTCCACATATGCCTGTTAGCTCAACTTCTATAAGAGCCCAACCATGAGGTGGTGCAGGGATATCAACATCTAAAATCTCTAGATTCTTATGGCTGAAAAGCACAGCTGCTTTCATAGGGTTCACGTTCTCGTTATTTTTAGTTAAAACATTAAAGTGCGCTTAATATCATTCGAGTACGCAGATCCTATAGTAACAGAAAAAATACTATGAAAAACTATGTGTTGACCGCTTCATAGTCAATATATTATTTGTATGGATAGCGCTTCCAACTCTTTCTTCACCTCGTTAATAATACTGAGCTCGGGAACCTCAAAAATTAATTCAACAAGTGCATAACCTACTGGCACATCTAAGCTGTATCTATCATGTCTAACATCTACTATATTGCATCTATACCTTTGTAGAATGCCTAATACCTTCAGTAATTCCCCTGGAGAATCTTTGAGTATCAGCCTAAGCGTTGATATTCTACCTTCAGCCGCAAGACCCCGTAGCACAACCCTATAAAGGGTTGTCAAATCTATGTTACCCCCGCTGAGGATTAACACCACGTTCCTGTTTTCTCCCTGCATATATCCTTCGAGAAGCGCTGCTAAGGGAAGAGCTCCTGCTCCTTCAACAACCATCTTCGATCTCTCCATTAGTAGGTATATGGCTCTAGCTATAGAATCTTCATCTACAACCACGATATCATCTACAACTTTTTCCATAACCTCGAACGTTACATCACCTACACGTTTCGTTACAACACCATCAGCTAACGAAGGCTTGGGATCCATTTCAATTATTTTGCTATAGCTGCGAGCTAAATAGTACTTGGGCGCATTTTTAGGCTCAACACCAATAATTTTAGTATTCGGTTTAATCTTCTTAATAGCTATCCCTATACCCGAGATAAGTCCTCCACCCCCAATAGGAACCAGCACAACATCTACATCGCTGAGTTGTTGAAGAACCTCTAGGCCTATGGTTCCCTGCCCCCCTATTACCTCAGAATCGTTAAATGGATGTACAAAAACCATGCGATTTTCTTCAGCTATTTCTAGCGCTTTCCTATAAGCATCATCGTATATCCTACCATGTAGAACAACGTTTGCACTGTAGCTTTTAGTAGCATTGATTTTAAATACAGGTGCTGTTTCGGGCATAACTACTGTGGATTTTACCCCTAAACTTAAAGACGCAAATGCAACTGCTTGCGCATGGTTTCCGCTCGAGGCTGTTATAACGCCTCTAACCTTAGCTTCATCTAGGTGTTTATAGATCTTATAGAATGCTCCGCGAACTTTAAAAGAACCTGTTTTCTGCATATTTTCTAACTTTAAATAAACCTTGTTACCGCTTATTCTGGAGAACGTTGTGCTAAAGTCTAGGGGGGTTCTATGAGCAACCTTATAGACTATTTTTTGGGCTTCGTTAATATAATGCCAAATAACCTCTAAGGTACTTGTCAATTACCAAAACACCCAGGTATACTGGTTGATGATATTAAGTAATATTTTTATTGCACCGCTATCTGTGAGTGAAGAAGACATTGATTTACAACTATACTCAATATTGAGTTTTAACGCAATACCATGCATAGCTAGCTTATTTATGTTTTACTCAAAGTTATTTTAAGCTCTTGAAATTCTTTTCAAACCCCTAAGCACATTCTATAAGTTTCTTTGCTTACGTTGTTCACTATCCTAGATTATGTTGGTCCCCTAGGAAGACCTTCACACTTTACCCACTAATTCTACGACTTTTTATAATCGAGTTATAGAACTTCGAGGAAACTAAAAATACTTTAGTCATCACGTAGCTTTTTATTAGCACAAATTATTATATTTTTAGAGTTAAAGTGGTAGAGCTGAATGTCTGTGGCTATTGTTAGAAGCTTTAATCACTTTGAGGGTGCTAAAAACGCTTTAGAACTCATAGATGAAGAAATCAAGGTAGTTCCCGGAATACGTAAAAAGTTCTTAATTAAACCTAACTTTGTATCCTCATATGCGCACTTAGCAGTAACACCTGTTGAAACAGTTGAAGCTACGCTTAGCTATATACACAGCAAATTCAATGTTTCTGAAGTAATCGTAGCTGAAACACCTACTGTGGGTTCAATATCTAGTGCTATTAAGAATTTCGGGTATGAGAAACTAAGGGGAAAATATAAGGTTGATTTTGTAGATCTAGAGGACTACGATTACGAAAGATTTGTTCTCAGGGACGAACATGGTAATGACTTCGAAGTTTACATATCTAAACTACTCCTAGATAAAGGCTTTGTTAGAGCATCTATTTGTAGAGCTAAAACACATGATTATACAGTTGTAACCCTATCCCTCAAGAATTACGTTGTTGGTGCTATAAAGAAGGGATGGAGACATGAGATACATAGAGGATACTTAACAATAAATTACGCTATAGCTAAGCTAGCTACGTACTTAGTTCCGGATTTAGGGGTAGTAGATGGGGTTATTGGTATGGAGGGTAATGGTCCTATATCGGGTCAGGCCAAGAAATGGGGAGCAGTATTTGCATCAACAAATCTGGTAAACCTAGATGCAGTTGTATCCTATGCTATGGGCTTTAATCCAGGAGATGTAGGATACCTTTATTTTCTTGCCAAGTGGGGGTACGGAGAAATAGATTTAAACAGAGTAAGGATCGTAGGGGAAAACATAGATAACGTGAAAACCTCCTTTAAACCTCATTCAATTTATAAAGAGCAACTAAGTTGGAGAAAAAACCTAGACAAAATTTCTAAACTAAAATGAAGCCTTCTTCTGCCCCTTCTTATTACTCAACATGGTACACCTTTAAACTATGGAAATACAGAAGCTACTTACGCTTCTAGATTTACATTTACTACATGATACAAACTATGCAACTAGTTGATGTAAATGAAGTAAAACTGCCTTATAAAGCCTCCGAGTAATTAAAGTTCTAGGTTAAAGTGGTGAACACAATGATTAAAGTTGGCATTGTTGGAGTAGGGGCTATGGGAATTAACCATGCAAGAGTATTATATGAGCTTTCGCAACAAGGTATAGTTGAACTTGTTGGTGTTGCAGATATAAACTATGAGAGGGCTTTAGTTGTTGCTAAGAGGTTTAATATAAGCGCTTACAACAATCATAGGGAGTTAATGAGTAGAGTAGATGCTGCTATTATAGCTGTTCCAACTAAGGTACACAAGGAAATTACTGTAGAGTTCATTAAAGCCGGTATCCATGTATTAATTGAAAAACCTATAGCTGATACTATAGAAAACGCTAAAGAAATTATAAAGGTAGCGGAAAAAGCAAGCGTCGTTGTAGCTATTGGCCATATAGAGAGGTTCAACCCCGCTGTTGTAAAGCTTAAAGAGATTATTGATAAAGGCCTTCTGGGGGAGGTAATCACCATGACAGCGAGAAGGGTAGGACCTTTTGTATCTAGGGTTTCAGATGTAAGTATACTAGTAGATTTAGCTGTCCACGACATAGATGTTATGCGCTACTTAGTAAATAGTAATGTGATTAAGGTATACGCCCGTGGAAGGAAAATCAGGGGAGATAGCCTTGCTGAAGACTATGGTCTAGTTGTGCTGACATTCGAGAATAATGCCGATGGTCTTGTAGAAACCAATAGATTGACACCGCATAAAGTGAGGGAGTTGATAGTAGTTGGGACTAAGAGTATAGCATACCTAGACTATATAGAGCAAAAACTCACGTTATACGATGAAGAATGGGTTAAGGAGGCGAAGATAGTTAAAGAGGAACCTTTAAAATTAGAGTTACTAGATTTCATTGAAGCTGTATCCAGACGTAGAAAGCCTAAGGTAACAGCCCTCGATGGCCTGTATGCTTTGAAGATAGCCGAAGAAGCGCTTAGAAGCATTAGAGTTGGTCAAGCCGTCCAACTAGAGCATAATTTTATCCATTAATGATATTGTTCTAAGCTACTCTATTGAAACTCTCTATGTCCCATAGAGTACGTTTCTTTGCCATTGCAAATAACCTTTCTCGTAGGGAAATTAAGTTGAAGATAAGATAGGTTGTTGCATACCTAAGGTGTAAATCTAATTATTAAAAGAGCTAAAGGAGGGTAATTTTCATGTTACACATACTAAGTTTTACTCATCTATTACTTTAGCTTATAGTTATGTTAGATAATTTAGAAGATATCAACTTATTTTTCGGCGGATTTTTATATGGATGCTAAGTAGTTTCATAACATAGCATACGAGTTAATTGCAAGGTTTACGGGGTTGTACATACTATGGATAGCGATGTTGAGGAGCTTGGAATCGCTGCTAGAAGCGCTATTATTCTCTCTTTAGGTGATTTTATTTATAGTGCTGTTTTAGCGCTTAGCTACGTAATAGTTATCAGATTTCTTGGCTCTGAAGGTTATGGTCTCTACAGCCTTGTTCACTCTGTACCTCTACTTCTTTACTCATTTGTAAGCCTTAGCGTTGATATGGCAATCTCTAGGTACATAAAGTTCTATATATCCAGAAATATGGTTTACGAAGCAAGGAATGTTGTTAAGGTGTCTCTCTATATAAAGATTTTAACAGGGCTTTCAACAACTATTATCTGCCTTATCTTCCCAAAACCCTTGGCTGAAATTGTCATCAATAGACCAGACGCCTATAACTATATCATGCTTGCATCTACTATAGGTCTACTAAATAGTCTCTATACCTACCTATTATCGGTGTTCGTCGGCCTTGAGGAGGCTTGGGTTAATAGTATCATAAAGATTACCTACAGCATCTCTAGGACGGTTACTGTTATACCACTACTCTTGATAGGTTTTTACGTTGTAGGGGCTATAGCTTCTCACATAGTTAGTCTTTTCTTAGCTGTGGCAATCGGAATAATCCCCTTAATCTCCATAGTAAAGCGTAAACTAAATGTAAATCTAAACAAAAGAGTTGATGACCTTAGCCTAATAGCTAAAGAACTCATAAGTTATAGCATACCTCTGCATACCTCATCATTAATAGCTACTGCTGTATCGATGTATCAAACGGTATTACTGGCGCGAACACTGACCGACACAGAGATTGGTGGTTACAGAGCTTTAACTGTTTTCCAAACATTTATTACGGTAATCTTGGGCCCAATTACTATTGCACTTCTACCTATGTTTACAGGAATTAACGCTAAAGGTGGTAAAGAAGCCCTACTTCGAGCACTTACTAGGAGCAATAAGTACATATCCTTTATCGTAGTTCCATTAACCCTCTTAACAATGGTGTTCTCGAGAGAACTCGTATACCTTATATGCGGACCGGATTACCTCTTTGCCTATGTATACCTACCACTATTATTTGCTCCATACCTACTTGTCGGATTTGGCTCAGCAACAATACCGCAATTATTCAATGCTATAGGTGAAACAAAACTCAACTTATACGTATCTACAATTTCATCAGCTATATTCGTACCAACATCGTATATTCTAACAATGGTCTTAGACTATAGACTATGGGGTTTCCTTGCATCCTCCCTTATATCAAGTATATCCAGCGTTACGTTATACAATGTTCTCCTAGTCAAAATACTTAAAGATAAAGTTAATGTCAAAGCGCTTAACCCCCTATATGCATCTTCGTTACTAGCTTTATCAATTCCAGCTTTATTCCTTTACATACCATTACCCAAGCCTATATCGTTAGTAAGAGTTGTCGTAGGTGGTGTTCTATACATACTTTTATACATAGCCTTCTCCGTAGTACTTAAGGCATTGAACGAACAAGATATTGAATTCTTCGAAAAAGCATTTCAAACAATACCTGTTTTAAAAACATTCATAAAGCTCTTCGCGATATTTGCTAAAAAACTAATGAAAATCGTAAACGCATCTTCTAATAGAGACAAATTAATATAACAACTCCCACAACCTCTTAACACTAACAAACATCGAAGGTCTCTTTCAGCAACAAGGAGGTTAGTAAGCTGATTATGCATAACATAAGCAATACTTTTATTCCTAGATCTACAATATGAAGCTTTGAACTAGAAATAATATCGATATCTAATCTTCGGTAAAAGGTTGCAACTAAAGGTATAGCAATATGAAGTGTATTGATGTTATCGATATTAAGAAAAAGTATATAGCTAAAGAAGGTCTGAGGAAAAATAAAGTAGTTGAAGCTTTGAACAGCGTTACTTTTAACGTTGATAAAGGTACTATACATGCACTACTGGGTCCCAATGGCGCAGGGAAAACAACTATGATAAAGATCCTCGCGACTTTACTATTACCTGACGAGGGAATAGCTAAGGTTTTAGGCTTCGATGTTGTTAAAGAAGCTGATGAGGTTAGGAGGAGAATAGGGGTTGTACTAGATGTTGCTAAAGGCTTTTATAGCTCTCTTAGTGGCTATGAAAACCTTGTCTTCTACGGGCTTCTTAAAGGACTCTCATTCTCCTATGCTAGGAGGAGAACTAGAGAGGTTCTCGAGCTTGTAGGTCTTGAAGCAATGGATGCTTCGAAGAGATCTTATCACACCTACAGCCTAGGTATGAGAGCAAGACTCGCTATGGCTAAAGCGCTTTTAACTGAACCCGAACTTCTACTCCTTGATGAACCTACCCTAGGATTAGACGTTGAAAGCGCTAGAACGGTTAGAAAACTCATGGTCGAGCTCGCAAAAGAGGGGAGAACAATTCTGGTTACTGGTCATAACATGTTTGAAATAGAACAAATAGCTGATCGTATAACTATAATCGATAAAGGCCGAGTTATAGCTAATGGGGCTCCTCAGGAACTAAAGGACCGCGTGGGGTTGATACACAAAATTACGCTAAGCATATCAGGTGATACATCGAAGTTCTTGTCCGTTATCGGGGATAAACTAGGTATAGAAAAATTGAGAATTAATGATTTTGGTGAGAATAAAGTTGTGATTGCTTATGTAAAAGCTAAAAGAGGTGATATAGTTCAATCAATATTTGATGTAATGAAATCAATGGATATAAAGATCTTAGATTTAAGCATAGTTGAACCTACGCTTGAGGATGTTTATATAGCAATTGTGCGCGGAGATTCAAATGACCTTTAGATCAATTATATTGGCTATACTGTATAGAGATATAGCTCTTTTCAGGAGATGGTTTTCTGAATATGTTGTCCTCTGGACCCTACCGCTTGTATTTTCCATAGGTGCATTCTTTCTTCCGGCTACATTATTCGAGGTAGAAGCGGTTGTTAGTAGGTTTAGCAATATTATTGGCGTAGAACTAGACTTAGTAGATATTATTCTATATGCTGTAACCATCTCTGCTATAATGTCTATGACCCTCCTTATAGTAGACGAAACAATCAACACCTTATACCAAGAGAGAAAATTGGTGGGATCACTACAAATGGTTCTTGAGGCAACTAATTTGAGAACATATCTCCTATGTCAGGCCCTTATTAGACCTGTAATTCTTGTAATAGCTTCCACTATGTACCTACCCATAGCTCTTTTCCTTATAGCTAAAGTTAAAGGGTTAATAGTATTTGCATACGTATTTCCATTACTTTTAATATCAGGTGTAGCGTTGGGTCTCTATAGCTTGCTTATAGCTATTCCCATAACATTTTATGTAGAGATCGATAGGCCATGGATTATAGCAAGTTTACTGATGCCAGCTTTACTTGCGGGTTCGGGGATACATATACCGATTAGGCTTATTCCCTTAGGTATTAAGCTGATAGCTTATACCTCCCCACTTCCATATGAGTGTGAGATCCTTAGGATAATGCTTTTACGTGGTCTAAACCCTGATATTCTATTGCCAACCACGGTTATTACAATAGCTTTAGCTGTATACATGTCTATTAATGTTTGGTTTACAATGAAGACTGATAGATATAGCAGGAAGATAGGGGTATGAACGTGAATCTCAAGAAGATCGCATACCTTCTATACATAGGCACTCAGTTAGCGCGAATGCATGCTGTAAGCTACATTGCTTCTTTCCTCAATTCCATACTTTGGTTCTTAGTTCTCTACATACCGGTTACGGTGCTATCCCCCAATCAAATATTAGCAATAAAAACATTTTTGCCCGGCGTCTTCGGGATGACAATAGCTTCACTAAGCATGTGGACTGCAACAGAATTCCTTAGATGGTATGTATACCATGGGTTAACAGATATGTTTAGAGAATGCGGGTTTAGTGTTCTACATTACCTTATATCAGCAGTACATATAGATGTGATCCTATTCGCTACATCCACTTACTTCGCATCAGCAATAGCAGCAACGTTAGTTGTAGGTCTGGATCCCTTCATAATGTTTCCGCATAGCGTAGCTTACTTCATAATAGCGCTCATCGTAGCTATCCCTACATACCTTCTTTATGGCTCCTTAATAGGCTACCTATTTACCTCTACATCAATTGGCGGCGTATGGACAAACATCTTCCAAATGATTATAACCTTTGGTACAATTGTACCGCCATCCATAGCCCCCGACCCAAGAATACTCTTAATAAATCCTGCTACAATTGTTGCTGAATTTGTTCGAGCCGCTTACGGCACAAACATTATAGATGTAAATACCTTGACCCTGCTGACCCCTATAGTAATTTTATTGTACTCTTTGACTGCTTACTTAATATCAAATAAATGCGAGAAGTACATAGCTAAATACGGGTTAAAGTACAGAGTATAGATGATAAAACTTACTTTATGAGATATAAATCCCATAAAAGGACCTAAACCATAAGGCTAATGATTTTTAAACATTTCCCTAGAACCAATATACATCTGGTCTTAAAACCATGACACTGTGGTTAGTAGCTACGTCTGTATCGTACGGTCTGCTAATGCTGTTGGACCCACTCGTCTATACTTTTATAGCGTATAACCTAAACGTATCTAGCGTACACCTAGGTATCTGCAACGCATTATGGAGTATCTTCTACATAACTTCGATGTTATTCTTAGGCTCTTTAGCCGATGAAGGAAAAGCAAGATTGCTTATGGTGATAGCTTCAGCATCTATGATTTTCTCATGGCTATCTATGTTAAATCTGAACACGATTACAGCATTTATATCATACTCACTTCATGCCATTTCTATTGCTGCTACGAATCTTGCGCTCAACACAGTAGTTTTCGAAAATGTTGATAGCCAGAATTGGGGCAGAACACTTCTGTTTATGAGAACTATTGGATACATAGTAAGAGGATCATCCTTTATAATTCTAGCATCGATGAACATGTTAGGTGTTTCTCTAATACAACAGGTAACTATTTTAGTCTTGCTAGTTTCAACAGTATTAGTACCATCATTTTCGTTGATTTCCGAGAGAAGTGTTTATAGATTGTATAAGTTGGTAAGAGAACTTAGCTTTTACGTTAAAGCCTCTACATCTATTCTATACATAGATAAGCCTAGCGTTGCTCAAGGAGTATTCGATAAAGTATGGTATGGATACTCAAATTCTAGGATAAGCGAAAACAAAATATTAGCATCCATAACGATAATTACATGTGTAAACGATTATGTTTTAGCACTCCTTCCACTTATGATAAAGAATATTATTAACTTGAAGATGCTTTGGATAGCCTACGGAGTAACATCGATAGTATCTATAATCGCAGTACTCATGCTAAAAGATGTTGAGAGCTCAAGCAAAGGATTAGCACTTTCTTTAATCCTAGTTAGATCTATTATCCTTTTGACTGGAATCAATATTATAAAAGATATTTACACGCTTACGCTTTACCTTATCTTGACATCAACTTTGTACCTAGTCATAGACGTAACCCTATACAATATGTACACATCATCGACAGGCGGCTATAGATCTTCATTGTACCATACATTAAGAGAACTAGGATCAATCATAGGATCTATTGTGGGCGGTATAATGCTTGCGATAGGTATGAACACTTATATGGGGTTAGCAATAATGTTAACAGCGTTTAGCATCTTTCTATTAATATAAACTTCTCATTTAGAATAAAACTACTTCCGACAATGTATTTATATGAGCTAAATATCTTCAGCAAGTAAGTTGAGAATAATAATAAGATGGTATAGGCTTTGGAGAAGTGTGATCACAATACTCATCTAGGCTCATCTAGGTTCTTTATCCGAATTACCCTAGTAATTCTTGGTGATGCCTTTGCCCGTAATTGTTGTATATATGTGGAGTGGGGTTTCCGACGGAGCTAAGAAGGGGATTATCTTTGGTATTACTAAGGTCTTCGAGGAATTAGGTATTCCACCCCATGCAGTCGAAGTTATAATTGTCGAAGTCCCGAAGGAGAACTGGGGTGTTGGTGGAGAACAAGCTAGTGAGAAGCTTAAAGAAGTTAAACCTCCGTAGGAGTTTAACCAAGTCCGTTAGTTTAAGTCTTAATTCGCCATAGATAAATATGAATTAACGTAATTATTTTAATATCTTTTTGTTCATCAAACCCTCAAAAGGCTTACTATTATCAAGGATGAAGCCAAAGATATTATTGTTGCTGGCACTATGTACTTATAGACTTTTTGAAGAGGAGATCCGAAGTATTGAGCTGATAGAACTAAGCATGCATGGGTTGGCGATAGCAGAGATCCTATTACTCCTCCTAGGAATGCTAAGGTTAGGTTTGATCCATGGAATAAAAGCGGTTTTAGGGCTGGAAAAGTTAAAGCGACAAATGTAAATTCTAACCCTGTTGCCATAACTACGATAAAAGGTATTAATAAGACGGCTATGTTACTAAAGCTATAAAGGTGTTTTGCTAGAGCTTCAGCTAATCCAGATAACTTTATCGAATTACTAAACATAAGTGAAACAAGCACTAAGACAATAAACGTAGGGTTAAGTGCATACCTTAAAGCCCTATAAATAGTTGCTCTGCTAGGTCTGTATATAGCTGATATTAACGCTATGGTTATGATTACAGATAGCGGTAGAGGTAGAGGTGTAGCCAAAGATAATAACGCTAACACTATGAAAGGCCATATATGAATTAACTTCTTGGGTTCTCCTAAATCGTTTTTGGTTCCATGGCTCTTGCTACTAAGCATTATGTATGCAATCGGAGTGCCTGACAAAGCTATTGATAGAGCTATTACCCATGTGCGCCTAATTATCTCGGCAATAGTTAGATTAAGTATAACACTAGATAAGATAATTGCTTGATATAGAGGCCATACAGTTACCCATATATGTCTAAACCAGTAATTTATGAAGGTTTTTTCCTCAGGTTTAAGACCTATAGAGTCATATATAGAGTTAACCATTGAGGCGGAGATGTAGGCTCCCCCGGGCATCGGTACTAAACCTATGAGTATTGGTATTGATATGGATGCAATTCTTGAGTTTATCTTTTCTAAGCCTTTAACCACTTCTTCAGATACCTTTAGCCCCCTATATAGTTCGGCCATCATCATAGCTAGTAAAAGAGATGCCACAGTACTTAGTGTGTTTATATTTATTGTTAGGTTGATGGCCTCTAGAATCTTAGAATTTAGTGTAGGAATAGAATATAGCATAAAGGCTATAAATATGGCTAGAGCTATATTAACGCCCCTAAATATCATAATTATAGACATAGCTATGGATATGACGAATAAAGCTATACTTAATTCTTCATATATCATAATGTCTACACCCTTAGTATACATTAATTACTAGGACAATGCTACAATGTTCCCGATCCTGTGATCTGGAGTATACATTGCGATATGTGGGAGGTTAAAGAACTTTAATTCTAAAATGCTGCTTGATGCCTATAGTATCCTGCGTAAGGTATTTAGTTTTTAGGGTATAAGATTAAACTGCTTGGGTGTTATAGTCTTTGCATAAGGTGGTACAAAGCTCTAAAATATTTTATGTATTCAGCCCAGATCTTGAACCGGCTGCAAAGGCTAAAGTAGGAGATAAGGTTATCTTCTACACGCTAGATGCTCTGGGAGGGCAAATTACTAGCGAAGACCAGGTTATCACATCAATAGATTTCTCTAGGGTTAACCCAGCTACAGGTCCTCTCTACATAGAGGGGGCTGAACCTGGTGATGCACTATTAGTGAAGATATTATCTATTAATACTAGCGAAAGAGGATTCGTAGTAACAGCCCCTAATGCTGGTGCACTCCCTAATATGGTTAAAGAGGCTAAAACTAGGGCATGTTATGTTCGAGGAGACTACGTAGAATTTATGGGTTTCAAATTACCTACAAGGAAAATGGTTGGAGTGATAGGTGTAGCATCTAGCGAAAGAACTCCTACTGGATTACCCGGTAAGCATGGTGGTAACTTGGATACGAGATTCGTAACCGAAGGTTCAACGGTAATTCTACCTGTAGAGTATCCGGGAGCTTTGCTTGGCATAGGAGATGTACACGCTACAATGGGTGATGGCGAAGTATGTGTATCTGCTTGCGAAGTTTCTGCAGAAGTTGCTGTAGAGGTAAATTTAATTAAAGGTTTAGCACCGATGTGGCCTGTAGTTCAGTACGGCGATTACATTCATGTGCTTGTTTCAAACGAAAAAATGGATAAGGCATTAGAGGAGGGAATAGACCTAGCTGTGAAAATTCTGTCCCTAGGGCTTAATTTGAGCTGGGATGACTCATACATGATGGCAAGCTTAGCAGTAGATATAGGTGTAAGCCAGCTTGTCAATCCCAAGAAAACCATTCGAATACAAATACCCTCGTATTTATTACCACTAGAAAATATTTTGAGGACTTTGAACAAACTAAGGGAATACTACTGATGTTATCTTAAACAAACTTTGTATTAAATAGTTTGTGTACAATTATACTCTTTAGTAAAAGATTCCTATTTCAAAAACTGTGCTAAGCTGAACTGATATAAACAGTATTCCACATCGTAGAACTATTTTAGCTCCTCTACAACCATAGACTTAATCCTGGTGATATTTAAAGGGTTCAGAGGTTTACAATGCTCAATAAACCTTTAATTCTACGTTCTCTCTACGGTTAAACCTGGAATAGATAACCTCCTGTTTATTCTATCCATAATTTCGCCTATAATAAATGCTACAACAACATAGAATATAGCTACTATTATGTAGACCTCTATAAATGCAAACGTTTTCGAGCCGATCCACTTAGCTACGTAGATTAATTCAGGGAGTGTAACAAAATATGCTATAGAGCTAAATTTTATGATATATATAAGCTCGTTTGTTAACGTTGGTATAGCTATTCTTAGCGATTGAGGTAAAACCACATAGAACATAGAGCTTAGTTCAGCGAATCCTAAAGATAATGCAGCTTCCCATTGGGTTCTAGGTATAGAGTTCATCGCTGATCTAAGGTATTCGGATTGATAAACAGCGGAGTTTATGCTTAACGCTATTAAAGATGCTATAAATGGATCTAATTTAGGTCCAATCACCGGGAGAGCATAATATACGAAAAATAGTTGAACGGTCATAGGAGTTCCCCTGACAATTTCAACGAATAACCTTAGAATAACCTCTAAGGGTTTTGGGGCTAACGTTCTTACTATAGATAAGGTTAAACCACCAGAGAAGCCCAGTATAAAGGATAGCAATGATAGTTGGAGTGTTAACATAAAAGCTCTTATTAGATCCTGACAGTATCTTGTAAAAATATATGCGATACTGTCAATCATTATTTTATCCTCTCCATCCTGTACAGCTCCATAAGCTTCGAAACAAAAGCTCTAGTTCTATCCTTCTCAGGCTTCAATAACACTTTTTCCGGAGACCCTGCTTCAATTACTCTTCCATCCTCCATAAACACAACCTCATCTGCTACCCTCATAGCGAAGCCAAGCTCGTGAGTAACTATGACCATAGTCATTCTATTCCGCGAAAGCTTTTCAAGTACGTTTAAAACCTCTACTGTTAGCTCTGGATCTAAAGCAGATGTAGGTTCATCGAGGAGTAGGAGCCTAGGTTCCATAGCTATAGCACGCGCTATTGCAACTCTTTGTTGCTGACCTCCCGAAAGCTGGGCAGGGTACTTGACCCATAGATCTTCGGTTATTCCTACGGACAAGAGTGATTCCTTAGCTATTTTCAAAGCTTCTTGTTTGCTTAGATTCTTAACCTTTACAAGACCTAGCATAACGTTTTCAAGCGCTGTTAAATGCGTAAATAAATTGAATTGCTGAAATACAAAACCTATTTTCTGCCTAACAGTATGTATATTCACTTTACTATTCGTTATATCGATTCCGTTAAATATTATTTTACCTCTATCTGGTTTAACAAGTAAATTCAAGCATCTAAGGAGAGTTGACTTACCTGAACCCGAAGGACCTATAATAACAACAGTCCTACCTTCTTCTATATCTAGGTTTACACCTTTCAACACATGCTGTTTACCGAATAACTTATGTATGTCAATTGCTTGAAGTAGTACACTCAATATGCAACACCGTAACCCATGTACTTTAACCTATTCGCTATGTAGTTCGCTGAGAACGATACAGATAAACACATGCCTAGGTACACTAAAGCAATGGCTATTAACGGGGTTGCATACTCCATCCTAGCATTAGCTAGGTTTACTGCTAAAGTGAACATCTCTTTAACGCCTATAGCATATGCTATAGATGAATCCTTTAGGAGAGCTGCAAATTCGTTGAGTAGAGCGGGAATAGCTAGTAACATTGTCTGAGGAACTATTATAGATGCAAAAGCAGACCACCTATTTAAACCGATTGATATAGCCGCTTCAAATTGCTTAACGGCAACTGTTTCAGCTATACCTCGAATTATTTGAGATTGATATGAGGCGCTTATCAACCCTAAACCTATTATAGCCGCTAAAACGTTGTCTACTTTAAGCCCATAAAATATTATGAAAAGGATAAGAATTGGAGGAATACTGCGGAGGAATCTAACAGCAATATCCGAGGCTTTGCCAATTAAACCACCTATAACTATCTGTAAAAAAGATATAAGAGTTCCTAGACCAAGTCCTAAAAGGAAACTTCCCATAGTTAGAACAAGCGTTAGAGTAAACCCCCTTACCACTATAAATGTAATCATTTGAAAAAGAGTGTTCAAATCCATTATTTGTTGCTCACCCAAGGTACTTCGATATTATTCTTTGCCATTCCTCGCTATTGAGTATCTCTTCCAGAGCCCTATTTATTTGCTTTAATAACTCTGTATTTCCTTTCTTCACAGCGATGCCATATTCTTCTCCTGTTGGTACGATGCACGCCACCTCAACACCATAATTCTTAGCTAAGGTGCTAGCTACAGGTGAATCAACTAAAACCGCATCAACTCTGCCGTTTACAAGATCTTGAACTGCCAAGGAGTAAGAAGAGTATCTTTTTATTTCTACAACCACGTTGCTTGCTTTAAGTTCATCAAGTAGAATCTCAGCCGTAGTTCCGCTTTGAACGCCCACTATTTTACCGGCTAAATCAGTTAAATTCTGTGGTTTAAACGAAGACACTTTAGTTACAAGTATTGCTTGATCGGATTTCCAGTATGGAATAGAGAAATCTACTTTCTTAGATCTCTCTTCAGTAATTGTTATACCAGATATAGCTACATCAATATGACCTTTTTCAAGAGCTTCTATAAGACCTGCGAATTCTATTTGCACAATTTCAATTTCATAACCGAGTTTTTTAGCTATAGCCTTTATTAGATCTATATCTATCCCTACTACCTCCCCAGTTGTTTCGTCTATATATTCAAAAGGTGGAAAATCAGGTGATGTCCCAATTTTTAGAACCTTAGCTCTCTGCGTTGAAGGCCATATTAATAGAAGGTATACAGCTCCACCGATAACAACAATAGCTATTATCGCAATTACTACTAGTAATGGTAACTTCATAGGCAACCCAGCTGTGTTCCTTAATAGAGTTACGTATACCTTATTCAGAAAATTTTAAACTTAGTGTTGCAAATATCAATATTGATCTTTAATTATTTGTTCTAAATATTAAATATAAAGCAATTAAACATGATTGACCGAGGATGATGCATACCATATTTAAAGGTAAAGTACTTAGATGATCAGAGTTCGCTCCCACAATCACCCATCATCAAAGACCAATCTACATCATCTATTAATACTAAAATCTATCTACTTATATAAAGTTTCAGTAAGAACTCTTATTTATAGGTTACACATTTTTACATCTATAAAGGCTTAGGTAGGATAATTTACGAGGTAGCCTATGTACGCTGTAAAAGGAGTTAATGTGGTAACTAAGGTTGTTGACGTTATAGAGCACACGTTGACTTTTTACTCATCCCTATTTAATAAACATGTTGATATTGTATTAGAACAAATAATAGAGCCTGCTTACTGGTATATTACTTTACTTAGTAGAGAAGGCGATTTAGTGAGGCTAACAACAGGGGATATAATTAAATTTAATACGCGATTCCTCGGTCCTAAGGCTTGTCTCGGGGAAGCGTTGATATCCCTGACCCACAATATCGAGGAGAATACTATCTACATACATAAGACGACTTATCTATGCGCTCGCAGTACAAGTAATAGCTTTTGTTTTTTACATAGAAACTCGGAATACAGTAGATACTTAATGTTTGTTTACGGATTGAAGGAGTTTGCATCGGACGTTAATCTTGCCCTTATTCCTCATATGATTTACTTGCTATATACAGGTAGTTCAGGTATTAAAATTGGTATTGCCAACGCTATTAAGAACGTGACAAGGATTTACGAGCAAATATTTATCTTCGCATCTATAATAGATTTCGTTAAAGATGTTTACTATGCTAGAAATATAGAGAAAAACTTATCCAAAGCGGGGGTAAAAAGTAGAGCTACGGTGCTCGAGAGAATTCAGCATATTAAAAAGATAGAGTCAAAAACCATCGAGGAACATTTGAAGAACTTCATAACGTTGTTTGCTAGGCAGGTGAAGCCGATTCTTGCATCCATTAACATGGCTACGAACAAAAAGTTCTTTCCCGTTATTAGGTTTAGCGATGATTGTTTAAAGAAGGTTAAGAAGTCCTTAATAGTATATGATGTAAATATGTTGAATAGTTTAGAAGGTTTAGCTGAGGTTAAGGGGTACTATGTAGGTGGTCTTCTGCTAGGAATAGATAACAAGGATGTTTATATCCCTTATCAACTTATACGGGATAGATTTATATCTATAGATTTCATTAAGTAGTTAATTCACCTGCTTCTTTAACAGCTATAACCTTAGGTTTACTACCGTACATCTCCATAAACTTATCTGAAATGCCTTGAATAACTTTTAAAACAGTTGATTTTGCTTGTTCTTCATCCCTATGAGAGTACATTACGTATATCTTCAGTACTGGTTTCCCAATTTCGCTAATTTCTGGGTGCGTTTTAATGTATACCCCGGGGTAAAGCTTGATAAGCACCTTGATAACAGGTGCCATTGTTGCCTCAGGTACATCTTCGACAACGATCAATCGTTCAACTATATGAAGGTTGGGGCCAAGAAGCCTAAGCCTTGGTTCAACCCATGAAAACCACATAACCTCCATTTCCTTAGGGACCCCTGGAAGTGCTATTATCGATGTATTCTCTACTTCTAGCCAACAGCCAGGCGCCGTACCCACAGAGTTTGGAATAGGAATAGCTTCCTCTGGAAGGTAAGCCATTTTTATTCGCTCAGGTGTAAGATCTAGTCCCCTTGCTTCGTACCTCTTCTTAACCATTTCAAAAGCTTCTTGATTTATCACGAGTTGCTTGTTAACGGCTTTAGCTATAGCTTCAAGGGTTCTATCATCATATGTAGGTCCAAGGCCCCCTGTTGTGATCAATACCCTCGGCTTCCAACTTAGTACAATACGTAGATACCTAGATATAAGGTCTACATCGTCTATTAAAGTGATTACGCCAACAACGTTGAACCCTATTAAAGTTAGTCTCCTACAAATAAACGTTGCATTGGTATTTACAACTCTACCCTGTGTTAATTCTGTTCCTAATGTGAATAACCAAGCTGTGTAATTTTCCAAACCGGTAACACCTATAGCTTAAAATGTTTCTGGAACTTAGGTAAAAAGTATTAGATCGGCAAGGTAGTAAAATATGAAGGTTTATACGAATTGTATTGCTTGCCAAGTACAAGTAAGATTCAAAGATATAGAAAGGTTGGTAAAAGATGAAGATAGACGTTTTGAAATTATGAGATTGATCATAGAACACTTAGACAATACTCTTAGTAGCTGTAGATCTAGACTTGATAGTCGATGTGTTCCTACAGTTATAGCAACAAATTTGTTTAGAATTGTAAAAAATGCTACAGGTGATAAGGATCCTTATAGAGAGGCTAAAAAACAAGCAAATAAAGAAGCTCTAAAGTTATATAAAGGTCTAGAGAACCTTGTTGAAAGCATTGGTGATTTAAGGGATAAACTTTATACTGCTCTCAAGATTTCGCTTGTTGGAAATCTTATAGATTTAGGTGTGGCAGGATACATAGCACCAGAGACTAGTAAGGTGATAGACATTGTTAATGACCTTGAGGTTCTAGGAGACGTAGAACCTTGTTTGATTACCCTGTTGAAGTCCAAGAAGATAGCCATGATATTAGATAACGCAGGTGAAGCTGTCTTTGACCGCATCTTAGCTAATGTACTAAGATCTGAGGGTAAGTACGTTGTAGCCATTGTTAAAGGTGGGGCTTTTCAAAACGATGTAACTTATCTAGATGCTGAGGATGCTGGACTTAGGTTTAGCTTCGACGAAGTATACAGTACAGGTACTGATGCTTCTAGCGTATTTATTGAGGAGGTTGATGAAAGTTTGCTAGAAATTTTGAAGGGCGTTGATGTTGTAGTATCTAAAGGTATGGCTAACTACGAGTATATAACAGAAATAGAGCTATTACTAGGTGTACCAATAATATATATGCTGATAGCTAAATGCCTCCCCGTAGCTAAAGATCTAGGCGTTCCATTAGGTAAAGCTGTTATCAAACTGAGTAATTATCTGGTGCGTTAACTATTTTAAGCTCTACAAACTAATAATCAATGGATGTACGAGGGCTATAAATTTGGGCTACACATGGGGTTCAAGTTTTAGAAAAACAAAACACCCTATAGCTACATACGTGATTATTGCTGCAAATGCGATTATATATCTTCTATCATCATACCAAAACACGTTTACTCAAGTAACATCGGATTGGGTCGATACTTTTTCCTATGTACCTGTCCTCATGTATAATCCCCTTCAATGGTACAGAATAATCACAAGCATGTTTATTCACGGTGACATATTTCACATATTCTTCAATATGATGTTCTTGTTCTGGTTCGGCAGAGAATTAGAGTTAATGTTAGGTGTAAAGAAATACCTAATACTATACTTTATATCTGGGTTATCGGCAACTATTTTCCATACAGCTTTTGCCCCTATTACAGGTTCCATCAGCCTAATCGTACCCGCTCTTGGTGCTTCAGGGGCTATTAGTGGTCTTCTAGGAGCCTTTTTATTAACATATCCTAAAAGAAGACTTAGTTTATGTCTATTCTACTTCTTTATACCGTTATGTTTTACAACTACAGCTGCATTGTTCTTGTTATTCTGGTTTGCAACTCAGGTAATCTACGGTTACCTACGCTTCGGAGGGATAGCGTTCTTTGCTCATGTTGGGGGATTCGTTGCCGGATTAAGCATGATATACATGTTGAAAAGAAAAAGGTTATACGAAACACCACCATGGCAACTAATTATACCAGCGCCTTTTGAGTGGAGCAAACCTACGGGATTGGGTACTAGTACTAAGTTAATACTCTCTCTACTATTAATAGCTGTACTAGGTGGAGCCATCTACTCAATATTAATAGCAACAAATGCATCAAGCATATACATAGTCAATGTAAAAGCGTGTTCTGCAGAATTATGCGATATTGATGAGGGTGTATATACACCGATAAGCGATGAAACGATTACCCCATCAAGAAATCTATCTAGGATTGCTTTCAATAGGATTGTATGGTCCAATGTTATAAAAGCTCCTTCCTCTACCTACTGTAATAACGACCTTATTGAAATATCGTGGCGAGGTATTGCTAGAATGCCCAACACAAATATAAAAATTCCTACAACTATACAAGGCATTGGAAAATACGATGATAGATGCATTCTTATAGAATTCAGCGGTAGTATAGATACCTATGTTGTAAATATATACAATATCTTAGGTACATCCGTTGCAGAGCTCGGCGATAGAGTGAAGATAGATCAAATAGAGCTTAAATCCCATGATGCTGCAGGAGATGCGGGTAGAATCATAGTTAGACCAATGGCTTTAATATCATCTGCTCTAACGCTCTCCTCAATCTTCGTTGTTACCTTCAAAGACCGAGATATAGTTGAAGAAGAATTCTTCTATATACCGCGTTATACCCCATGGATATAAAAGGAAAACACTATTTAAATTCTATCTATTTTTAAATTCAGGTAACAGCGATAAAGCTATACCTAGCATGATTATAGCTAAGCAGACTATATGAAGCATTTCAATAACTTCTCTAAACAGTATTGCAGCTAAAATAGATGCTATAGCTGGTTCAGCTAAAGCTATTGATGTTACACTTGAACTTCTGTAAAACTTAAGCAGATAATTCATAACTGTATGCCCACCAAGCATGGGTATTATAGCTAAGAGTAAAAACCATATCCAAGACTTCGGCAAATACATAAAGACGTCTTCCCCCACAATCGATGAATGAAGAAATACAATAATCGAGGCAACCGCATATACTTGGAACGAGTATAAATACAAATTAATAGTTTTTCTTAGTAGTCTACCTATGTAAAAATACATAGCAGCTAGAATAGATGCTATAAAGCTTTGTGCTACACCGAGAGCATCAAGCTTTGCATATACATAGGCTTCTCTAAACAATATAACTATACCTAGAAAACCTAGTAATAGCCCAGCTAACGGGGTAATTATTTTACGTTCTTTTTCAAATATAATTTCAACGAGTGCTAAGTGGAGGGGATACGCAACAACTATTGTCACACTTATAGCAATGGGTATACGGAAAAGAGACTCCATCCAGAGTATAAAGTGAAATGCTAGTGAAAAACCAGCCGCAAACACTAAAGCGATCTTAGCTCCATCAAGAACTTTAAAAATGTTGATGATATTGGATTTGGTGATCAGGCATATTATCGATATCAACAATGACGAGAAAAATAGACGCCAAAAAGCACATGCTATAGCACTAGCAGAAGAGAGTTTAACTAGTATAGATGCTAATCCTATGCTCATTGCAGCAACGATAAAGAAGACCCCGTGAAGTATTACCTTTCTCGAGTTGTTATTGATCAACTTAAAAATCCTCATCTTTGTCTTTTACTAACTGAAGAGGTGCAATATATGAACTATATAGATTTTACTGTTATAGCAACGCTATCAATACAGGTATTCGCTATAATGGATCCTTTAGCAGCAATACCAGCGTTAGCTCAAACATTCTCTGGTTATAGTGAGAAGAACGTGAGAAACCTTATAAATAGAGCTTCATTGGTTATATTTTTACTACTTACTTTCTTCTCCACAGTTGGAGGATATTTCCTGGCGTTCCTAGGTATAGATATTCCTTCTCTAAGGATTGCAGCTGGCATAGTACTTATGGCTGTATCAATAGATACCCTAATAACAGGGCATAAACCAAGCTCTATAAATCCAGGAGAATACGTAATAGTTCCAATAGCTACGCCATTAATAGTTGGACCTGGAACCATGACCTTGCTTATAACATCATCAAAAGTTTACGGCATTCTCAATACCCTTATAGCCTCATACATAGCCTTTATCTTTACATACTTAGTGCTAAGCATATCAAATAAAATTTTACGGGTGCTTGGAACTACCTTCATTCACGGCTTAGGAAGATTTATGTCAATAGTAATAGCTGCTTTTGCCGTGGAGATGTTTATAATGGGTGTAAAAGATGCTTTAAAACAATTATAGGACGTTAGTCAAAAGTAACGATTAATTTACTATTGTATTAGTAGTTTGTGAAACCCTAAGATTATCTCTCGATAGGTATAGATCTCTATTGATTATAGGTATTAATGCCGCTACAACGGAATGATATACTAGGTCCTCTCTTACAATAATACCTTTAGTTAACAAGTTTATGAACCCTCCTTTTTCGCCTATGTTTTTGGTACCAAAATAAGTATCTACTATTTCTTCGAGTTCCTTAAATTCTCCAGATAATATCTTATCAACAAAACTCCTTGGAATCATAAAAGCAGGAGAAAGCCCGTAGAGTTCATTACCGTTCTTATCGATGACGCATGCCACATGTATATCGAAGTAGCCTAAACCTTTGATCTCGATAAATCCAGCCTCGTTACCTACATAAAAATCGCAGACATTATCTATTTCTGTAACTTTTCTTGCCCTATACCTAGCAAGATTTACTATTACCTCTAACCCTACGGGTTATCTAATAACGCTTTCTATACTATAACCTACGACTTCAACACTACCTAGTAGATCCCTAAACGCTTTTTCTATTCCTCTAAGCTTAGATGGATTCTTACTGCCAACGCACACCTTAAACATAGTTTTCCCGATAATGTTATTGCTGGTGCTTTCTCTTACCTACAATTGAAATTATGCTCAACCCCGCAGATACAATACTTAGTACGATAGCTACCAATGTGATGATTTGCATTTGCCTTAATTGCTGGACAACAACATCTACATCTTTTCTAACGGAGCTCGACGCTTCTTTTAATTCATTTACACGGGTACTCAAAGTATTCACATAATCGTCTATGTTCTTTAAGCTATTTTCTAAGGAGTTAACGTTACTGATCAAGCCATGTAACAAACTGGTGTTACCGCGTAGATCTTTACCTAGTTGTTCAACGTTATTAAGAACTATTTTATAAGGGTCTTCGCTAAGAATTCTTATCACCGTAACGAAGGGGGTCTTAATCGAATTTAACGATATCGTAATGTTTACTATTGCGTATGACTCGTACACATCTATAGAGCTTATGCTGAACCAAATTCTATATACGTTATTATAGATTTGCGATATATTTAAGATTTTTATATTAGCTGATGAAGCATACAATAATTTTTCTATTTTTGCATCCTCAATTGCACCACCGCTGAAACAAACATCAATGAAATCTACCGTGTTTGCCACATAATACTGCTTAGCACTTATGTATATAGGTAACACGTAGGTGTTGTTAATGGTTTTAACCAATGTTTTGTTCTCGAGTACAATATAGGTGTTATTAATAATTAACCCTTGTTGAAAAGTTGAAGGTGGAACTATGTATATTCCAGCGTAAAGTACTATCTCAGGTCTTGAGAGATCTACTATCGTTATATTGTAGTAACCTTCTTCTGCAAGCGGTGATATGAAAGAAGCATCAAATGATCCTCTTAAATTAGATGGGCCGAAGGTCATTACATTATTTTCAAGGTATACAACAAGCGTATCTCCTATTCCTACACCCGAGACAAGAACTATACACTGTTTTCCCCATAAGCATACGTACTCCTTTAAGAATACACTTGGAATTACTTGCACAAGTGTTTTACCATAGACAGTACCTTTTGATCCTACTACTATAATTGTGTTTCCATATGCATGTGTTATAGGAACGCTTACAGTAAGATACCTAGAAGATATTGTGCCCGTAAACACCTTTGAGCTTGATATATACACATCTACGTAATCACCTAATTCAACTCCTTCTAAGTTTATAGTTACGCTACTTAATGGTCTTACCGTAGAAGGATATACTTTTATGTTTATAACCTTCACGTTAATGTTTTTCGCCTTAGCAATAGCGCGGTAAAAGTCTATGAGTCCATTACCAGCTCCTCTATCACCAAGCAAAGTAGTTGATGATGTTATCGTATCGTATACAGCTTCAACTAACCTAGAGCCTGATAGCCCTTGAGTTCTAAGCTTAGCGCTAACTATAGCAGCTAAACCAGCTACTATTGGGGTAGAAGCGCTTGTACCACTTCCAATAGCTATCAATCCTCCAGGAAAGGCTCCTGCAACATCAATACCTGGAGCAACTACATCTGGTTTCTTGTACTGCTTAGGGTATCCACCCTTAAAAGGCCAGTTAACTGGTGGATCAGGCCACTCAACGTCCTCATAGCTACTGAACGTAGTTACGTTGTTATTGAAATCTGTTGCTCCAACGCCTATAACACCCCATATATTTCCAGGATTGGACGAAGTGTAAGGTCCAGAATTACCTATTGCAGCTACAGCTACTATGCCATTCTCTATAAGCTTCTTTATAGCCGGTATGAATATGTTAGAGTAATTCCCCGAAGCTCCAAAACTCATTGATACTACATTTGGCTTTATACTAAGTTTAGTTTTTGTACAGAGATCATATGGTTCTAAAACCCACTCAAGACCTGCTAAAACTTGTGCAGCTGTTCCATATCCGTAGGGAAGAACTGAAACAACCATTAGTTTTGCATTAGGGGCTACCCCGAAAATATAATTCTTGCTATCCCCACCAGCTACTATACTCGCCACCCATGTACCATGACCGTGAATATCACGAGGTCGAGAACATACAGGACTACCTTTGGCATCAAATTCAGCCCAAGCAACAATTTTTTCTTTTAATAAAGGGTGATTAGGATCTACCCCTGTATCTAGTACGGCTATCACTGTATTTGATCCATCTTCTCCTAGGTAGCTCCACGATACATCGGCTGAGACTCTTGATACAGCCCAAGACCAGTAGAACGGGGTTTCGTCAAGGTTTTGACTTAATGAATAGAAATCGTATACTTTGAAGTCTTTAAATACAATGCTTACGCTAAGGTTGAAGTTAGGAATAATGTTGAAGCCGTAATATTTTATCTTGGTTAAAGCTTCCCAAGCACATTTCGCTAGCACGATATTGAATGCCGTAAACATTCTCTCTATGGAGCAACCTAGACCTTCTATCTCGCTTAGCTTATTTTCATCAAAGTTATATATTAAAATTTCTGAGTAACGGGTGTTTAAAGAATACGCCTTAGTATCTAAACTGCTTAATACATGTAGTACTATAATAAGCGCTACTATTAAAGTATGTAGCTTAGTCTTCATATGCATCCTTATAACAGTTAATTTGCGAAACATAAAAATCTTACGAAATGTATTATTGCAATTAAGCTAGGTGCAACACATTGAAAATAACAAAAGTAATATTCGATATAGATGGGACATTAGTATTACTACCTATTGACTGGTCTATGGTTATAGCTAGAATTAGGTCTGAAGAAAACGTTAGTGCGTTGACTTTCTTAGGATTTATAGCTAAATATCACGGTTCCGAGGTTTTTTGGCGTATTCATAGATTTCTCGAAAGTCTGGAAATTAATGCTGTTGATAGACTTGTAATACTTGATAACTCCAGCGAGATTCTAAGGAAGCTTTGTGGGAGAATCGACTTAGGGTTCATAACTATGCAGAGTAGAAGTGCCGCGAAAAAGGTTTTATCCAAGTTAGAGATCGATAAATGTGAAAATAACTTAGGGGTTCTGTCATCGCGAGAAGATGCGGCAACAAGGGTTGAACAGATAGCCAAAGTTTTAAAGGTATTGAATGCAAATCCTAAAGAGGTGCTTTTCATAGGCGATAAAGTCTTAGATGCTGTTGCATCAACTATAAATGGTATTAATGCTATAGTTATCCTTAGGAATCTTAAGTCAACCCGTATAACGGATACCGACTACATAGATGAAGACTTGGAGGTTTTAGGCATACCTATAGCACATAACTTAGGAGAAGCAATTCGAATTGCAAAAGAGATCTACAGAATATCTTTAGATTGAGAAATACAATATAAAAGGTGGTTAACATTACTGTAACCAAAGTCTTTGTAGTAGATCCGTTGAACCCTGATAAAGATGTTATTGAGTACTGCTGTAAGGAAGTGAGAAGAGGGGCTATTACGGTATTCCCTACAGAGACGGTATACGGCTTAGGCGCCTACGTATTTAACGTTGAAGCTATTAGAAAGATATTTACAGCCAAAGGAAGACCCCCTGATAACCCTCTGATAGTCCATATAGCCAAAGAAGATCAAATATATGAGGTAGTAGAGGTAATACCTGAAATACTCAGAAAAATATTCGAGAAACTGTGGCCAGGACCTTTAACTGTAATACTAAGAAAGCGTAAAGAAGTACCTAATGAGGCCTCAGGAGGTTTACCAACTATAGCTATTAGGATGCCCGGCCACCCAATAGCACTAAAACTGATTGAATGTGCTGGCCCTATAGCGGCTCCAAGCGCAAACATATCAGGTAGACCGAGCCCTACAGAGTCCTACCATATATACGTTGATATGTTTGGTAGAGCAGATATAATAATAGACTCTGGAAGTACCTTCTTCGGCGTTGAATCTACTATTATAGATTTAACAGCTGATCCCCCAGTACTTTTAAGACCGGGGGCAACACCCTACGAAAAGATAATAGACGTAATAGGCAAACACATAATTCTCTCCGAGATGGCTAAAGGAATTAAGGAAAGCTACATAGCTTTATCCCCTGGTGTAAAGTACAAACATTATGCGCCGAGGACCCCCTTACTGATAGTCGAAGCCGATGACTACCGCGACATCGTTGGATACGCTCTTAAGGTTATAGAAGTGGTTAAAGAAAAATGCTGCAACAAAAAATGTGTATTAATTGCATCTAAAGAAGTAGAGAATATATATAACGAATACGGGTTTAAAACCATCGTTATTGGATCTAGACAGAATATCTATGAAGTAGCTAAGAACCTCTTCGCTGTATTAAGAGAGCTAGACAGGCTTGGAGTAGACCTAGGCATAGCCGAGGGATTCCCCGAAGTAGGTCTAGGGCTAACTATAATGAATAGACTTAGAAAGGCTTCAGGCTACAACATAGTTAAAGTTAAGGTTAGTTAACCAAGAAACCCTCTTATTCTACCTAGTGCGGTTATATGTGGTTCTACAGGATTAAGCTCTAAGAGCGCTCTATAAGGTTCTAAAGGCTCTGGCTTTATACCCATTATGTCGAGTGCCTCGTTAACTTTTTTAACTATGTATTCATCAAGCCTCTTCAAAGCTACATAGTGTACATAGAACCTTGAATCATAAGCCCATTCCTTTTCTAAGTACGGCAAAAGCTTTAGCAAGCTATCTAATTCATCTCTTTTATACAGCTCTATAATAAACTCGGCATCTAGGTATATAGGGGGTACGCCAGCTGCATACCATGTTGATGTGTATACTATTGCTCTTGGTACAGAAAATCTCTCATCGGAAGCAGGGAACAAACGACCATAGCTCCTCCAAGAAATTCTATCCCTTGTACTTGGCACAGCCTCTGCTATTCTCTGTATAGGGTTTATGTACCTAGATACAAGCTCTCTATACATTTTACATGCTTTATCAACAAATTCTACTACTTCGTATCCTACATCAAACGAGCTAGATCCTACATTTTCGCTTATCGTGTTTTTAACCACTAGGTAATCATTAAATGGTATATCGTATCTTATAGCTGATTGAATTGTAGCTGTACTAAAACCTTTGTACCTTTGAACCATGTAGCCAATAAGCTTGGGATTATTTAAGGCTCCTCTAAATGGTGGTACACCCATACCAATTATAGGTTTAATCTCTATACCATAATCTATAGATAACTTATGTAGCTCATTTAAAGCATACATAATTGATAATGCTGAGGCTACGTGACCAGCTTTAACAGCAGCATCGCTTTTACCAATGAATACCCTAAGAGTTGTGACATCTATGCTGAACTCCTTCAATACTGTTAACAAAGAGTTAACATAGGTACGTATAAGCAACTGGCTTTGGATATCTTCAAGTAGTGGTATAAGTTGAGCTGGCTCCATTTTTATGTTTAATTCCTCATTCATTACGCTTAACTTCCTTAGTATTAACCTTTGTACAAGTCTAACACTATCAACATCTTCAACCATTGGGAGTATGAACCATTTAACTGCTTGAACGCCAAGTAACTTAAACGAATAATAGTTAGCTACAATCCCTGCTTCTATAGCTAAGTCAACTCTATCAAATTCTTCCAGAGAAGGATTAGGAATCCTAAGCGTAATAAAAGCCTCCTCGCCTACCGGTATTCCTAAGCTATAAGATCTAAATATTATCTCTTTGGGTTGAGCATAGGGTGTAAGTTTACCTTCGTAATCACTCATAACCTCATCGCATCCATACATAGTAAAAGCCTGGATAGCCTCATCTACCTCTTGCTGAGCTGTTATCTTCTCTGTTGCATCTGGATGCTGTGTACACATAAGCCTTGGAATTTTCATTGCCCTAACCCACTAAACTCGCCAAGTATAAGTATATAAGGTTTAAAGTTATTTTGATCCCCGCTACCTTTTTATACAATAAGCCTAGTAACTATTGTATCTGGATCTTTTAGCGCGTGACCTGTCGCTATAAGCACAACAACATCATCCTTGCTTATCTTGTTCTCCGCTACACATTTAATTAGCCCTGCTAAAGTAGTTGCACTTGCAGGTTCAACTCCTACACCTTCATACCTAGCAAGTAATTTTACTGCATTAAGTATTTCCTCGTCGTAGACTGCAATGAAGAATCCTCCTGATTCTTTAACGGCTTTCAATGCTTTAGGCCAATTAATTGGTTTCCCTATCCTAATAGCAGATGCTATTGTATAAGGTTCTTCAACGAACATAAGCTCTGACGACCCTATAGCCCATGTTTTCGCAAGCGGTGCTGCTCCTTCAGCTTGTACACCAACCATCTTCGGTAGTTTATCCACGAAGCCGGATCTGTATAGCTCTTTGAATCCTTTCCATATAGCTGATATATTTCCTGCATTACCAACAGGAACTATAACGTAGTCAGGCACGGTTCCTAGTTCATCAACAATTTCAAAAGCTATCGTCTTCTGCCCCTCTAATCTCCATGGATTATATGAGTTTAGTGGATAATACTTCTTTAATTCACCATTTACAACAGCATCTAGGACCTCCTCTAGGGCTTTGTCGAAGGTACCATCTACCTCTTTAACCTCTGCGCCATGAAGAAGAGCTTGAATTAGTTTACCTTTTGCAACACCTCCTTTTGGTAGAATAACTAAACATTTAAGCCCTGCGCGCGCAGCATAAGCTGATGCAGAAGCTGCTGTATTACCTGTACTTGCAACAGCAACCCCTTCAACGCCAATGTTTTTGGCTATTGTTACCCCTACCGTCATTCCTCGATCCTTAAAGCTTCCAGTAGGATTAGCTCCTTCGAATTTAATGTAAACATTAGATACCTTGACAACATCTTTCTCATATAGGTTTGAAGTTTTGATTAAAGGGGTTCCACCTTCACTTAACGTCACGGGTTCTATGTCATCTCGTAGAGGTAAAAATTCTCGGTATCTCCAGACCCCTAGTCTTCTTCTCCTAGCTTTATCCCAGCTGAATTCGATGCCTTCTATTATTACCTCAAGTAGTGAACCACATTTAGGGCATATAAATAAACGGGGTAACGGTGTATAGGTTTGACCACACCTTATACATCTTAGAAATACGTTTGGTTTCACTATCTTATACATTTGATAGATCTCATTTATGTTTCCACGAAAACCACCGAACCGGTTATATTGATGCTTGGGGGTTAATAAACTAGTCGTACACATAAAGTATGGAAACATTAAGCAAATGCTATCAGCTATTAATATTACGTATTTCTTCTACTTCTTCTGCAATCTTCTTAGCTACATCCGATGTACTGTAGTTACCACCTATATCTGGAGTCCAAACTTTCTTATCATCTATAACATCGTAAATAGCTTTTTCTAAAATCGATGCTGTTTTCAGAGCTTTATCATCCTCATACTTTTGTCCTAGGAACTCCAACATAAGCTTCAACGATATAAAGGCTCCTACAGGATTTGCTACACCTTTACCAGCTATATCTAGGGCTACACCATGTATAGGTTCGAAAACACCTATTTCATCACCCACTAAAGCCGAGCCACATAACCCTAAACTACCCATAAGCCCTCCTACAAGGTCTGACAAGATATCCCCATAAAGATTTGGTGTTACAAGCACTTGCAATTTCTCAGGATTTTTAACCAGTACGTAGGCAGCAGTATCAACTATAATCTCATCCGCTATAACATTGGGGAACTCTTTAGACACATCAAAGAATACGCTTCTGAATAATCCATCGCTAACCTTAAGGATATTAGCTTTGTGAACCACAGTTACACGGCTGAATCCAACATTTTTCGCATACTTAAATGCTAATCGTGATATTCTTTCAGCTCCTTTTTTACTTATTAATCTCAGCGAAATCGCCACATCATTGAACATACCCTCTATACCTATGTACTCACCCTCAGTATTTTCCCTGAATATAACTAAGTTGAAGTTTCTCTGCGATACACCTTGAAAGCTTCTGAAAGGCCTTATGTTTGCGTATAGATCTAGTTCTCTCCTAATCAATATATTTATGCTTCTAAAGTTTGGATCATGAGGGGGTGTATAAAGGGGGCCTTTAAGCATGGCATCTAGTTCCCTAACTTTATCGAAGAACTCCTCTTCAACTACTTTACCGGTTCGCTTATAAAATTCGTAGCCCGCTTGCAACTCTACTACCTCTAAATCAAGCCCTAGGTATGGTAGAACGTAAAGTGTTGCATCGATTATCTCCGGGCCTATTCCATCGCCTTTTATCACACCTACCTTGTACCTCTTAGCCATGGAGGTACACCGTACCGTTTTATGTATTCAGCTACTCCTCCTACCTCGAGAATCAAGGCTATCTCTCTAGGGAATGGATTAAACTTTTCTTCAACACCTTTCGTGACATTTATTGCGATACCATCAACTAGGTCGATTTCTATAACATCACCTGTCTCGGATATATCAGGTATTTTTTGAACTACTATAACGGGTAATCCTATATTTATAGCGTTTCTGTAGAAAATATGAGCAAAGCTTTTTGCTAGAATTGCTGAGATCCCAACCATTTTAAGTAATCTAGGTGCCTGTTCTCTACTAGACCCTTTGCCAAAATTTCTTCCCGCAACAATTAAATCACCTTTTAACACCTTTTTATAGAATTCAGGGATAACTTCTTCTAGTACATGGGGAAGCATAGCTTCTGTATTGTCTATAGCGCTGAACTTGTATTTTCCCGATATTATGTGATCGGTGCTTATATTATCTCCTAATCTCCAGCATCTACCCCTTATCATATTATACACCTCTTAGATATTTACGTGGATCAGCTATTTTACCCTCTATAGCTGAAGCCGCTGCTGTTGCTGGTGATGCTAGATAGACTTTGCTATTCTTATGACCCATTCGACCAGGGAAATTCCTGTTTGTTGTAGCGATTGTTACCTCACCTTCAGCGAGTAAGCCAAGGTGTGCTCCTACACAAGGTCCGCAGGTGGGTGGGGTTAAAATACATCCTGCTTCAGCAAGGATCTCGAGATACCCCCTCTTAAGGGCTTCCATGTATACTCTTCTAGATGCAGGTGAAATAATGCACCTAACGTTGGAATCAACTTTTCTACCTTTGAGGATTTTTGCCGCAACCTCTATATCTTCAAGTCTACCGTTAGTACAAGACCCTATAAATACCTGGTCTACTTCCACCTCTTCAATCTCTTCGACAGAGAAAATGTTGTCTACATCTGGTGGAGCAGCAACAACAGGTTCCATCTCACTAACCTCAAAAACTATTTCGTCTACAAACTGTGACTTTTTAGAATCATAGTCTATGTGACGATATACATCGACACCTCTGCTATCAAGCCAATGCTTAGCCACATCATCTAAAGGTATGATAGCTGATTCAGCGCTCATCTCAGTACACATGTTAGTCAACGTAAACCTAGCATCCATAGATAAATACTTTAGGGTATCTCCATGAAATTCGGCTACTTTTCCAATCATACCATCTGTACCCAACTCGCCTATTATATTCAGGATAATATCCTTGGACATGAGCCCTTCACCTGGTTTACCGCTTAAAACAAGCTTAACCGTTGGCGGTACCCTGACCCACTGTTTCCCAAAGGCAATTGCTGTCGCCGCATCAGTACTTCCAACACCTAAAGCGAACAAGGCCATAGCACCAATTGTAGGTGTATGACTGTCTGCACCCAAGACTACCATTCCAGGTCTAACCACTTCTTCTAAAGCTACTTGGTGGCAAATACCGTGGCCTACATCATAGATTTTCACACCGTATTTTTTAGCGAAATTCCTCATCTCTTTATGGACTGTAGCTGCCGCTACATGTGGAGCTGGAGCTGAATGGTCTATGAAGAAGTACGCTCGGTCTGCTGCTAGAAGCTTATTCAATCTTAACTCCTTCTCTATGACTTCGATAACCAGCGGAGCTGTTCCATCCTGGGCGTATACAACATCTACATCGACAATTACTATATCCCCAGGAACAACCTCTTTCCCAACGGCTTTTGATATCAGGATATCTATTAAACCCATAAATATCAACTCCTTGTAAACCCTATAAGTAGAAGAGAAATTAGTTCATGGGATACGCTATTTCTTGAAAAGCTCCGGGAAATACTTTTTAACAAAATTTGTCATCTCTTCATCTGTTAAAGGTTCTACTCTATTAGTCTTGTTAAAGTAGTCGACTATCTCATTGTAAACAGTTATAACCCTTGGATCCTCTTTGCTTATCCCATCGTACCCCAGATAATTCTTAATCCATAGAACTACCGCTGATCTGCCTGAGTAGGGTGTTATAGCTACAGAGTAGGGTCTTCGCAATACCTTTATTGGGTCGAATGGCAAGTATACCTCTGGGTTCTTCATAAGCCCATCAACGTGTATACCAGCTTTAGTTCTAAACGCGTTTCTGCCTATTATAGGGTAATGTTCAACTGTTTTATATCCCATTTTTTCGAGAAGCTCTGGAATTCTTGACAGCGATTTTAAGTTTACATCGTTAGAGCCTTTAATCCCTGCATAGTGAACAGCCATAACTTCGAGAGGGCAATTACCAGCTCTTTCACCTATACCAAACAATGTACAGTTAGCAGCCGCTGCACCATAGAGCCATGCCGCTAATTGATTTGCTACTACTAATCCTAGGTCGTTATGTGCGTGGAACTCTATATTTTCTTGGCTGATCCCTAATCTTCTAAAGGCTTCCACAATTCTTGGAATACTTCTAGGTAGAGGAACCTCATAGAAAGGTAACCCTACACCAAGAGTATCAGGTAACTTTATCTTTACCGGAACCTTGTATTTATCGCTTAACTCTATAAGCTTCATTACAAAGGGAACTGCAACTCTTTCTACATCGGCTCTAGTTATATCTTCAAGGGAAACCCTTGGCGTTATACCGTTCTTAAGAGCTTTCTCTATAACCTCTAAGTACTTACCTAAAACAAGATCGCGAGGTGCGTTGAACTTGTATTTTATGTGATAATCAGATATAGATGCTAGTAGTACTGTTTCATCTAAGTGGGAATCTATTACAAGCTGTAAATCGGAGTGCGTAGCCCTAATCCACCCTATTACTTTAGGAAACTCATACCCGTAGCTTGTAAGCCTCTTTACAACTTCTCTATCTTTATCAGTATACACAAAAGCCTCTGTACTTCTTATAGCTTTGCCTATGTCAGCTAAAAGCTCATATATTTTCTCGCATTCTTCAATTGTAAATACCCTCCACCCCTGCTGACCATCTCTAAGAGTTGTATCCGTAAGGTAGATCTTACTGAGATTCTCAACGATCTCCCCATTATCTACACGTCCTATGCGTGGAACATCATAATAGGGATATATGTCTCTGAAAAATTCGCCATCATTATCCTTACCCATATACCCACCTAAGCCATTACTAATATATACATTACTGTGCTTTGTACTTTTCCGCAACAACCTTATATGCATATCGAAGATAAGCCGGGGCAGAATCAAGGAGTATCTCTAAGCTGAATTCGCACCTACACAAAAATAGTAGGTTCTGTTTCCTCAGATGAAACTAGTTTTATAAACATAGGTGTAATTTCCATCAAAAAGTTTAATTAGATTAATTTAATCATAGAAAACATAAGCTATACTAGATCTTATTTTATATCATCAAACACCAAAATCATGGTATTTCCAAAATTGCTTAGTAAATTATTTTTAGTTCAGTTATAAAAAAGATAAGTTTATATATTCACAATAACGGAATAGCCAATAACTTTGGTGAGGTGGTTTTGTCGATAAACTGCACGCTCTTGTAATAGATAAGGTATCAGATAAAATAATACATAAACTAAAAGAGAACAACATAGAAGTTGATTATAAGCCTGGTATTGACAGGGATTCAATTCTTAAAATCATAGGTAACTACGATATATTGATATTTAGGAGTAGAATTAAAATAGATAGGGAAATAATAAATAAAGGGTTAAATTTAAAGGTTTTAGCTAGATATGGCATTGGGCTGGATAACGTAGATACAGACTATGCTATTAATAGGGGTATAGCTGTTATCAACGCGTCTACAGCATCATGTATTAGTGTTGCTGAGTTAACCATAGGGCTCATGATAGCCTCTGCAAGGAATCTCTATCCACATATAGATTCTGTGAAAAAAGGTGAATGGAGCAAAGGTATGTACACAGGTATTGAACTTCATGGGAAAACCCTAGGTATTATCGGCTTTGGTAAGATAGGTAGTCGGGTAGGGGTCTTCGCAAGGGCTATTGGTATGAAGCTTTTAGTGCACGATGTTAAAGATGTATCAACAGAAGTAGAGATCCTTGGAGGGAAACAAGTAGATTTCGAGACATTACTTGAGACCAGCGATGTAGTATCATTCCATGTACCGTTAACTCCGCAAACGTATCACATGTTAAACGATGA
>JAWAXP010000001.1:558460-647626 GCA_038820005.1 Ignisphaera sp.
ACGCACTAGGTCTAGTCAAGGACGGTGCAATAATCATTAATACAAGTAGAGGTGAAGTAATAGACTCTAGAGCGTTACTAAAGCATATCGATAGGCTTGGTGGTGTAGCACTCGATGTTCTTGAGGAGGAACCCCCTAAATCCCCTCATCTACAGGATCTTGTAAAGCATCCAAAGGTAATAGTTACACCGCATATAGGTGCCGAAACAGTTGATGCAATGAATAGAATTGCAGACGAGCTCGTGGATAATATTTTAGAGGCGATAAAATGGTGCTGAAGCTTTTAACCCCTGGACCTGTTCAGCTACCTAGGAAAGTTATAGAAGCTATAGCTACTCAACCAATGTTTCACAGATCTGATGAATTTAAAGAGGTTCTTAGAAACGTTTTAGAAAAACTACGTAAAATATACAATGCTACACCTATTGTAGCTCCGGGTACAGGTACCTTTGCTGTCGATATGGCTGTGTACAACTTTATAGATCCTGGAGATAAAGTTGTAGCTTTAGTTCACGGAGAATTTGGTTACAGGATGGCTTTATCTGCTGAATCTAGAGGTGCTAAAGTCTATAAACTTGAAACAAAGATTCTTCCACCATCCCTGGATGCAGTAGAAGATCTCGTTAAAAGAATTGGAGATGTTAAAGCCATAATAGCTGTGCATAATGAGACAAGCCTAGGTGTAACTAATAGGTACATCGACAAACTTCAAAGGATTGCAGAAAACGTTGGAGCAATTCTAATAATCGATAGCGTATCAGCTTTACCTGCTGAACCGATTAAATATAAAGTAGACGTTATTGCTACTGCAACACATAAAGCTTTCATGGCACCTCCAGGCGGAGCCATCATATACGTAAATGGTGTGCCAAGAGCCAAAGCACCTGTACCTCCATCAATGGATCTGGAGAAGTTCTTAGAAAAACTAGACAAACTTGATCCACCTTATACACCACCCATAAATGTAATATATGGATTAAATGTATCCCTAGATATTATACTGAATATAGGCGTAGAAGCCTACCATGAACTCCATAGAGAAAGGGCTGAACTTCTCTACACCACAATAAAGCTTGAACCTGTACCTAAAGATGAATACAAAAGCTACACAGTAACGACATTCTATACAAATAAGGCTAACATGATTATAAAGACCCTGAGAAGGCAGGGCTACATAGTAGCAGGTGGTATGGGTGAAATGAAGGATAAAGTTATAAGGATAGGCGTTATGGGAGACGTAAACCTCGAGGATCTAAAAAAGGTAGCAGAGGTTGTGAACAGCTTTGTGGATTGATAGCTTTTGTAAACTTTGTTTAGTATATTCACGAACAAAGGATCTTATAAAATTAGGAAGAGAAGATAAAATACCTGATCTTCTAGTACATTTAGCGAATATAATTAAGTGCAGTAGAAGCCGCTCCTTAGCCTTTGCTGAGTCATTTAACATTATAAAAAGCTTAGTGGGCAGCAGCGACCCCTACATAGAGGTTAAAGCAATGCTTAATGATATAGGTAGGAATCTTTTCTGTATCGTCGAGAGATACCTAGAAGAAAGAGAGTGGAATGTTAAGGAAGCTATGAGGTTATCTGCTGCAGCTAATATTGTTGATACAAGCGTATTAGGTTATGAAGTTAAGAGCTTAGAAGAAGCTCTATGGGATAACCCAATCATCGAGGAAAATATAGCTCTACCTAGAGATGAAGAAATTTATGTTGTCCTAGATAATGCAGGAGAGGCTTTGGTAGATATGCTCCTGGTTAAAGCTCTCAAGATAAATGGTTACGATGTACATATAGTTGTTAGAAAAGAGAGTTACGAAATCGATGTACTTAAAAACGACTTAGGAAACGTAGAAGCCCTTGAAACACCAGGAAATATATCCCCTTTATACCACATAAGGAGGGGATTCATTATAGCTAAAGGTATAGCAAATGCAGAAGCATATATTGAGGCAGGTAATACGCCTTCTATCCATTTGTTAAGAGCGAAATGCGATGTTATTGCTAAAGCTTTCAATGTAGTTAAAAACTCTACATTAATAGTATCAGGTAATACATTGAAGGAGGTACTTTTAAGGAACCCTAGCTATTGATTATAATCATCGCCTCCTTACCGGAGGTACTGACATTTTATACCTTATCAAATACTTGTTTATTCTGTCGATTGCTTTCTTCCTCTTAATCTGGTGATCTTTGAGGAACCTTGCAACTCTTTCAGCTAACTCTTTCTTACATTCACCGCATAATAAGGCTCCTGCTTTGCAGTTACTATACCTTTCAATCAATTTACTATCATTTTCTTCAAACATCATTTCGAACATCTTGTATACAGGACACATATCAGGATCTCCACCAAGCTTTCTCTGAAGTTCGGCTGTTGGTTGCCCTCCTGTATAAGCTTTAAGTATCTTTTTATATGCTACTTCGGGATCATCTACAGTATATATAGCTGATTCTGGTTTCGATGAAGACATCTTACCCCCTATATCAAGACCTGGTAAGAGCTTGCAATGTATTTGCGCTGGTTTTGGGTATCCCAGGGAAAACGCTATATCTCTTGCTAATCTCCAGTAAGGATCCTGGTCTATAGCGGCTGGTATAAGTACTTCTGTTGGTTCTCCGTAAAGTTCCGTAGGAAGGAATGCTACTGCCATCTGCAGAGTAGGATAGAATATCATTCCAACATTAGTCGATTCCGTAAATCCAAACGTTGCTTTTTGCGTCGAGAAAGTGATCTTCTTAGCTACCTTTACCGCTATAGGGTAAAGGTACCGTATATCCTCTGTATCTATTATTACATGTGTTTTATACGGATCAAAGTCTAGCGCTATTAAATCCAGCATGTTCTCGTAAGCATAACTATTGTAATCCTCAATGGTTTTCTCTTCACTATGTAGGAACTTTTCGTCATCAGTCATTTGGAAGAACAGATCTAACCCTAACTTATCTTGGAGCCACTTCGTGAACACCCATGGCAGTAGATGCCCTAGATGTGTAGAGCCTGATGGTCCCCGCCCCGTATACAATGCGCATCTTCGCCCAGCTCCGTAACTCATTAGGAATAAGTCTAGATCTCTATGAGCGTAGAATACCCTCCTCCTAATCATAATATGATCGTCCTTAGCATAGCTCCACAGCAATTCAATTTCTTTATCTGTTAACGATTTTACGCCAAATACCCTTATGAGCTTCTCGTAATCGACAAACGCTTCTGCTTCCCAAGGTGTTATGCGTATTTCGTTCGCCACAAAAGCGGACCACCATGGATTTTATGTTTGCTTAAGGATTAAAAGCATTAAGGTAAAATAGCGTATGGGGTAAACCTTTTTATCGCTATGTTGATTCCAAAGAGCGCCAGTATCACTCCCAAAACTAGTATAAGAATTGAATATTCTTTCGCAGTCATTATTTGCATACCTCTTCTACCCGCCTCAGCTACCAAGCATAACCATAAGTAGTCTAGCCATATATGGCTCGAGAAAAGCACAAGTATACCAATGAGACCAACCCTTGTTGCTAAGGATATCAATTCAATACCTATGCTCAACCACCATATCAAAAACCATATGTTTAAACCGGTAAAAAGCATCCCCACCACGATTGGATTCTTAAGGTAACTAACGTCATCGCTTACATGGAACATTTTACCATGTTTTAATCCAAGTATACCTTCCCTCATAGACGATAATGCAAAGTACAGAACTAATACTGTGCCGATTACTGATATTACATCCCCTACGAAACCTTTAAGGATGGTTTCCGCTGATGAGAAAAAATAGAATAATAAAGTAATGTAGAGCAACTCAGTTATTGTATGACCAACTGCAACAAGAAACCCACCTTTCCAACCATGTCTAGATCCTAAAGAGAACGTTGTAATAGTTAAAGGACCTGGGCTTAAAGCCCCCGAAGCTGAGATCACCACTGTTGTATAGATTATCTTAGTTATCCACTCCATGCAGTTCCCCAACTAAATTTTTAACGTCCTTTAGTTACATGATAAACCTCTAGTATTATAGTTATATCATCTTACAGTATCATGCTAATGAACACCTCTTTCGACATAAGACTCTATGATTATTAAAACCTAATCAGAATGCGACATTTATTTAATGGGTGTACAACAAAGTATATCTGTCCCTTAAGCGAAAGCTATAATTAGTTACATATTAATGAGATGAAGAATACCCCTGGACCTGATGCATGATGAGAAGGCATTTGACTGATTCAATTATTCCTTTAACTCAATAACTATCTCCCGACGTTCTTTAGGGATACCTTTTAGTACATCAACAAAACCTATCACTATTGATTTTAGAAGCTTTTTAATAAAAGGATTCAACTCAATATCTTTACCATTAACAACAAGCCTTATGTCTGTCTTAACCGCGCATCCTAATGCAAGCCCTTTAACATAAGCGTTAACCAGCGATTTGCATGAATTGAACCCACAATATCCACAATTAGTTTGAGGAAGCTGATTGTATATATAGTTTATGGTTCTATCCTCTATGAACCTGGCCAGCCCTTCAACCTCATTAAATGTGAACACAGGTATTTTAAGGTTTTTTCTCCCTTCTCCAACGTTTTTTACAGCATATGCTATCACATTTTGTTCTAAGCCTATCTTTTGAGCTTCATCAATGTCTTCAGCTACTACCACTACATCTCCTATATCATCCTCTTTGAATCCTTCTACTATAATAATAGGCGTGTTAATATATCCAAGAACATGAGACAATGAGTCAACCCATGCTTTACGATACAATACTCCTAAACCACTTGAAGATGCTATAACAATGTCAGCACCTTTTAACACATAAACATGCGAATCTTTATCCTCTAAATCTAAGCCATGGGAACAATGTTTAACAACACCTACAACATAGCCTTTACCCTTTAATAAATTAACAACTGTGCTAGCAACAAATGTTTTACCTACACCTGCTTTAGGAGATACAAACCTTATTATATATGGACTAATCATATTCCTCTTCATCCTTGAGTTTACGAGCTATAGATAAAAGGTTATGGATACTGATAACATTAGAAATTCTAGCACTAGAGTTCAGATATATCTCTAGGTATTTCTTACCTTCTTCGGGAACATTATCGGAGTAGCCGCTCATAATCCTTACGAAATTATAGCTATTAGTTGCGTACATTATAGGTTCGACTGGTATTCTCCACATCTTACTTTTATCAACAAGTAGTAAAGCTCTTAGTACTTCTCTATCACTAGCATTATCTCCTATGCTGACTAGAGCTCCATAGTGAGAATCTATGTAGTGAACAACTATGTAAGCTATATCAGATCCTTCTTTCTTGCATACAATGACCTCAAGTTCTGAAGAATCTGTGAGAACTACATGAGTGAGTTCTTCAACCTCTAAGCCCTCTGACTTTAAATAGCTTAGGAACTTAACAAGATCGGCAATAGGTAGGAACCCTACAAGCATTTTTGCATCACTAATACCGCACCAGATAAGAATATAGATAGCATTTTAATAATTATTTTACTAGTATCTTTTCCATATCTTCTTTGATCAACGCCTCTCTAAGATCTAACCACATCTCAATGCAGTTTTTATACCTTGTATCGCTGCGCATTGTTAAAGCTTTTTTGAGTATATTCGTTATAGACTTAGGTATCTCGTTAAGCCAAGGCATATAGAGAGGATCTAAAGGTTCGAGTTCCTCGTTAATTTTCTGGGCGAAATCTCGCCATGATATGGCCTTGGCCTTTAGTTGTAGAACCATATCCAACGCTTTTTTTGTGAATTCTTTTAATGGCTTTTCCTCCTCTTTCATTTTCTCCATTGGTATAGGGTAGCCATAAATGTTTTGTAGAAGAAGTATATTTAGTATCAACCTATGCTTAGGTATATCGCCTGATATTATGTAGGAAAAGACCATAGCTGTGCTATAAACATCGTAACTGAAATCCGAAATACCCCTAGATAACGCAAGAGGGTCTGTGTACCCGGGTGTTAATCTTACAATTCTAAACCCATGAACTGTATCCCCTAAGGCTCCGCTGAAATCCGTTAGCCTTGGTACATACCCATATTTTTCTTGGCTATCTCCGAAGAGGAGAACATTCCTAGTCTTTATATCGAGGTGTGGTACATCGATGAGATGCGCTAAAGCTGTAGCCCCCGAAATTCTGATAATTATGTACATAGCTTCCTCTAATCCTCTAATACCGTTATTTTGAACATAAGTTTCTAAGTCTCCTAAGGAGGCATATTCCTCAACAACCGTGGGTGGATATAAAGCGTAGTTGTTTTTATCGAGTTTATCTTTGAGTATTATTAGCGCCTTAATTGAGGAGACGTACTTCTTATATTGATAAAGTTCTTTGAGAATATCTATGTTGTATTCCTTGAGTTTCACTATCTCTGCAAATTCTTCTTCATTTATGCTATTGACTGCTATAGTTTGAATATATCCTCTAACTATGTCTAGAAAATCTCTATTAGCTGCAATATCTTCTTTAAGAATCTTAAGAACATAAACATCACCTCGTGTATCTTGGGCTTTAAATACATATGTATAACCACCTTTTTCGCTAATTAATTCCTCTAATTTAAACCAATACAAACCCTTGTTTCGCCACATTGCTATATGCGGTTTCTCAGCTTCTTCAATACACTGATTAATAAGGTTGATTAAAGTTTGATCAAGTAATTTAAATGGTATTTCTTCAATTAGAAGCCCTACTGATACATCTTGCTCAAAGGTTTTTGGAAGCTCATTGAGAACATTTACCCCATAACCAGTAATATGCCCTGATTCATCTTCTTCTGTACTAGCCACAACTACATCCTTAACCATGAATACTCTAACAACATTATTGTTTATAGTTAACCTATAGTGTATTATACCTGAATCAGATGCTGTTTTAATAGTTTCAAGCATAATTTTTTGAACATTTTTCGAAGAAGTATTGAGAATTTTAATCATTTTCTTATCTTTAGCTAAAATTAAGGAGAAAAGCACAAGAGGCTCTGATACATATTGACTAACATTATCTATTACTCTACAAATGCGGAAAAACATGGAAACACCTATTATCTACTCTTAAAGGAGATGGCTCCTAAATCATTAGTTCTAACTAAGCTATAAGTTTTACTCAAAATTTTTAACTATAATTGCAGAAAAACCTAAAACTATTTCCACTCCTTCCTTAAGCTCTACAGCTCCTCTATTTCTTACATCCTCGCCATCGATATACGTACCGTTCTTGCTACCCAAGTCCTCTAAATACCACCTACCTTCTCTGTAAAAAATCTTGGCGTGAGCCCTCGATACATAGGGATCAACAACCACAATATCGCAGCTAGGGTCTCTACCAATAATATATTCCCCTGGCTTAAGCTTTATTACCTGCGATGTTGGTACTGAAATGCTTTTAAGCATGAGAATAATAAACGTACTCCCTGCACCCATCGTGTTACACCTTATTCATATCTACCGCTTAAAATCTTCGATAAAAGCGCAACGAATTTTTTAATAACCTCTGGAGATAATCCCTCTTTCTCTAGCTGTGCCTTAAGATCTATTGTTCTTGAATACAAGTCCCTACGATCTATATCTATAGTCATGTTTGTGAGTTCTTGCACTAGTTCATTTAGCTTGTTAGCAGATATCTCCCCGTAGAGATTTTTGGCTAAAACAGATGCCATCCTAACTATGTTTACTTCTTTAAAAACCTTGTCATCTATTTCGAGAGATTCAGAAATACCTGTACGTAAGCATGGTATAGTTAGCGTGGCTATTTCCGACTCTATAGGCTTATCATTACCATCAACATAGTTTGTTGCCATAGACGCAAGAAATATAGGTCCAGGCTTCTGCGGAGGAACAATAAACTCACCTACAACGTTCACGATCTCATCTCCATAGACATCTCCTACCTCGACCTCTACTCCTCCTTTTACATTGTAGGCGGGCTTGTTGTATATGTATACCCCTACCCCAGGTGCAGGGCGAATAAATATCTTCGTATTCTTTGCGCTCAACGCTCTATACTTAGAAACCATTTTATCTACTAGGGTAGGTATAGCTGATGGATCACTCAAATGTTCAAAAAATCCTTTGGTCTTTGAAGCTATATCCATTAAGAGCTTCTCGTTATAGTCATCTCCGATGCCTAATACAAGGGATATCGACGTATACTTCCCTAGTTTTTCTGCTATATCGAGTATCTTATTCTCATTTTTAACTCCTGTCGTTGGGTTGCCATCAGTTACAAGTATGATCTTTATATCTTTAGGTACTTCATCACCGTTATTCTTTTCAGCACGGCTTACTAGGAGCAGAATATCCCTATACATGTACTCTAGAACTCTATGTATGTCGGTGCCACCACCGAGCTTTATATCAGCAACAAGCTTCGTTATTTTATCACTATCCTTTATCTTCTCCATAGAAACTATTTTAGATACCTTACCGCAAAAAGTATAAACACTTATGTAATCTTCTTGATCAAGATGCTTAAGCATTCGGATAACAGCTTCTTTAGCGAAGAATATCTTTGCTCCATCCATAGAAAGACTACTATCTATAGCGATAAAGTACACAGACCTTGTTTTAACTGATTTAAGCCCTTTAACACGGATGACGAAAGGTACAACATCCTCTTTACCATCGATTACAAACATTTTAGCTAGACGTGGTTCAAATGATAGCGACATTTGTTTTTGCACCTTATCATTCACCTAATTTCTACTTCACCTTTATTAATAACATTAATACCCACTTCATAACCTTGTTACTTGTGGTTTACTGGGGTTTTTAACTTTGTATCAATAAAAGGTAGTTTTAGATTTACGCTAATTTTATTAGTTCGTTAATCATAGCTTTAACAAAGTACATCGATAATACGTAAAGTTCATAAATCATTGATTATAGTACAATAAAAACTAAAAACGTTATCAGAATCTCTGACTTTCTTCATCAATCATTGAGGGTCCCACTCATCATCTAATAAAGCAAATATTTTAGTTAGGTTATAATGCTTATTGAATTACATATGATAGAATATGTATATTTATAGCATTGACCAATAACTCTTTTAACCAGCATTCGCTGCTGATCTACTTAATTAATTTTTTATATTTGCCAGGGATCTTTGTTCATTTTTGGTGCGAGCTATGAAGAAAATCGCTATGGTTAAGCCTGTAGTTGAAATGGATGGAGATGAAATGGCTAGAATTATATGGCATTGGGTTAAGAGAAAGCTTATAGAACCCTATATAGATCTTAAGGTCGAGTATTATGATCTCCATGTGAAGGTAAGGGATGAAACAAATGATCAGATAACGATTAGTGCTGCTGAAGCTGTTAAGAGATGGGGTGTAGGTGTTAAATGCGCCACGATAACACCTAATGCTGAGAGAGTTAAGGAGTACAACCTTAAGAAGGAGTGGCGAAGCCCTAATGCAACAATTAGGGAGATCCTAGATGGTACGTTATTTAGATCCCCGATAATAACGGGTAGTATCATCCCCTCTGTAAGATCCTGGAAGAAGCCGATAATCGTTGCGCGCCATGCTGTTGGCGATATCTATTCTGGTATAGGGTTAAAGTTTGATGAGCCTGGAGAAGCAGAGGTTGTATACAGATCTGTTAGCGGAAAAGAGTTGAGAATTAAAATAGGGGTTTTCCATAGCTCTGGGATTATTCAAGCTTACTACAACCTAGATAAATCTATAGAGAATTTTGCTAGAGCTGTTTTCAGATATGCATTAATGGCCAATTTAGATGTGTGGTTTGCAACTAAAGACACTATATCTAAGGTTTACGACGCAAGGTATAAGGAAATTTTTGCTAAGGTATTTGAGGAAGAGTTCGCTGATGAATTTAAACAAAGAGGGCTTAACTATCACTATTACTTAATAGATGATGCATATGCAAGAGCTGTAAGATCTGAAGGAGGATTTATTTGGGCTGCTAAAAACTATGACGGTGATGTTCTCTCTGATATGGTTGCATCTGCGTTTGCTGGGAGCCTAGCTATGATGACCTCAGAGCTTATGTCGCCCGAAGGGTATTATCTAGCTGAGGCTGCACATGGAACTGTTCAAAGACATTACTATAGGTATTTAAGGGGGGAGAAGACCTCAACGAATCCCTCTGCAATAATATTTGCTTGGGTTAAAGCATTAAAGAGAAGAGCTGAACTTGATGAACTAGAAGATCTTAAGAAGTTTGCTGAAGCACTTGCAATATCAACTATAAAAACGATAGAAAATGGCGTGGTAACCCAAGATTTAGCCAAGGTCGTGGCTCAGCAGAATATAACTGTAGTTGATACTGAAGCATTTATTGAAACAGTTAAGAGGAACTTAGAGAAAGAACTTGAGAAAATGAGAGACATATGACTTCTAGAAATACAGATGCATATAGCCTTTGTAGTACCGACTTTATTCTAGAAACCCATGTTATAAGATAAACTCTTATCTTTCTTCTTTTCACATAAACTAAGGTTGGTACTCGGCGATACTTATGAATATAGTGGTTATAGGTGGGGGAGCGGCAGGAGCTTCGGCTGCTGTTAGAGCTAAAAGGGTAAATCCTAACGCTAACGTCGTTTTGGTAGAGGCAACAGATATGGTTACCCACGGACCTTGTGGAATACCTTACTACGTTGAGGGTATTATTAAGGAGAAATCACAACTTGTTACTTATACCCCAGATTATCTTGAGAAAAACCGTGGGGTAAAGGTTTTAATTAATTCTCGTGCAGTTGAAGTTGATGTTGATAAGAAAATAGTGATTATTGAAAGAGATGGTGCAAAGGTGGATAGAGTTAATTTCGATAAACTTGTTATCGCTACAGGAGCGAAACCCATTATCTTAAACGGTGCTGATAAAGAGAATGTTGTTGTTATAAGACACCCTGTTTATGCTGATAGAATTAAAGCGGTGCTAGAACATGCGAATAATGTTGCTATTATTGGAGGTAGTTATCTTGGAATCGAAATGGCCGAAGCGCTGAAAACTATAGGAAAGAAGGTTACGCTTTTCGAAAAAGAGCCTCATCTTTTGCCTAGAGGTTTAGACCCCGATATAGCTAGAATAATTGAAGAAGAGATGATGTCTAAGGGTGTAGAGCTTCATTTATCTGAACCTATAGTTGAGATCGTGGGCAAAGATAAGGTTGAGAAGGTGATTACAACTAAGGGAGAATACACCGTGGACGCTGTTGTATTAGCAATCGGTGTTAAACCTAATGCTGAGCTTGCTAAAAATGCTGGAATAAAGCTTGGAGTTGAAGGAGCTATATCAGTTAATGAGTACATGGAAACATCTGCTGAGGATATATATGCTGCTGGGGATGTTGCTGAGAAACACCATGTAATACTAAAGAAAAAAGTGTGGATGCCATTAGCTACTTCGGCTAATAAAGAGGGGCAGATAGCCGGAGCTAATGCAGCGGGAGGTAGGGTTTTAACCTTTAGGGGTATTGTGGGGACTTCTGTAACGAAATTCTATGACTTATACATAGCTAAAACAGGGGTTATAGAGAAAGAAGCTTTAGAGCATGATGTAAGATACAGATCGGCTACAATAAAGGCTAGGTCGAAAGCCCATTACTATCCTGGAGCTACAGAGATAACTATAAAAATGATTGTAGACGATAACGATGTTATAATTGGGGTCCAAGCCGTAGGTAAAGATGATGCTGTTGCCCATTACATCGATATAGCTGCTATAGCTATAATGAATAGAATGACTATAGAAGATATGTTCTCTTCAGACTTGGGTTATATGCCTGCAACAGCACCTGTATGGCATCCCCTAATAGTTGTAGCTCGTGTACTATCTCGTGGAAGATTCTAGCATGTTAAGAATATTTTAGCTGAACAACGTAACTGTGAGAGGTCTAAAGAATTAGAGGATCATAGATGAAAGAACGAATATTAATACCAGGTATAGCTAGCAAAGAAGGGTGGAAAAAATACTTTAAAATAGATATTCTACGGGTTTTAGGTTATTGTCAGCGAGTTCTCGGTTTGTACAACAGGGTATGTATGGATAACTCTAACCCTACGATCAAGAAAATGGTTATGGGTATAATAGGGAGGGATACTATAGGACATTGGAGAGAGATCCAATCACTTTACAAAAAATTCTACGGTATTACATGTATAAAGTGCGAAGAAGCTATAAAGAGAATAGCTAAGGGTGTACCTTTTGAAAGCGTAGTCGATGAAACAACATTACGTATTCCTGGTAGGTGGGAGCTCGTAGAAGATCTCAATATACTTATGCTTATACTGAATAATATAGTTAATAAAACCGTAAATCCGGAGGAAATAGAGGCAGAAAGCACTAATATATCTGAAGGTGTTACTAAGCGCCTATCAAGTAACCCTCTTGAAATACTTAGGTTTATCAAAGGGTTTTACTCTACATCGATCTCTCTCCTTCCATTATATAACGACTATACATTTTTCTTGTATATCTCAAGATCTATCTATATAGGCTTGCTCTCTAAGTATTTCCCGAACCTAGACATAGATATGTTGAATTCATATAGCATTAATTTCGAGAGAATAAAGTTATGTAAAGACGATGAGTATACTATCTTAATACCAAGCAGGGATAGCGTAATTCACTACATAAATATGTACATAGAGACTATATACAGGATCATTAAGAAAAGCCTAAAGATAAAAATATCGTCATTCTTTAATCTAGTAGATGAAGAACTAAAATACATTTCAACAATGATCCACGAAGTCGAGAACCTTGAAGAAGAATTCAATACTTCTATAAGCCAAAGATTAGTTAACGCTATTCACAAAAACTCTATTACACGTAAACTAAAACATAGCTATATCTATGCTACAGCAATCGCTGTCTTTAATGCTGATAAAGACCGTGTTGCTATAGGGTCTACTGTACTTAAATGCAAAGATTTCCTCGATGGATTATCACCGTACATTTTAACAGGTCTTGCCCATTTAGAGGATATACAGCAAAAAGAAGATAAGAAAACATTTAAGGCCAAAATACGTATATATTATTCTACAAATCAATAAAGAAAATAAAGACTGGTCTTTGAGTTAAACAACGTAAAAGGGTTCGATAGACCTGCGTAGATATTCTAAAGAGGAGCCCGTAACCGTTTTAGTCGAAGATGTTGTAGGTATCTTGATAAATTTATTATTTATTTGTAGTGCGTTTCCTTTACTTTTGATGATTCATTTCCTCTAAGAATAGCTTAATTCTTTCAATGCCTTTACTTATAATATTTTCATCTACAGCGAAGCTTAACCTTATAAAGTTCTTTCCAGCTTTATCAGGGAACCCTAAACCTGGCAGTACTACAACATGTTTATTGTATAGAAGTGCCTCAGCTAGTAACTCGTCGTTTACTCCTAAGTTCTCAAGGATTTTACCTATATAGGGAAAGAGATAAAATGTTCCTTGGCTTGGCCAAACTTCTAGACCATTTATTTCCCTAAGCATTGATACCATAAGGTCTCTTCTTCTCTTGAAAAGACTTACCATATCCTTTACGTACTTCCATACCACCTCTTCCCTAAGGGCTACTATACCCGCTTTTTGCACAAATGATGCAGGGCATGACCATATGTTAACAGCTAAATTAGCAAGTTTAGCTACAACATCTTCTTGTGTTACCAGATACCCTAGCCTCCACCCAGTCATAGAGAAAGTTTTTGATAAGCTATTCACATATATGGTATTATCCTTCCAATTTTCGAAACTTATAACAGACTTAAATGCTTTATCTTCGAAAACAATCTCGTTGTAGACTTCGTCAACTAAGACAACAGCTCTTACTCTCTGCGCAAGCTCTAGAATTCTCTCAACATGTTTTGGGGGTATGATTGCGCCTGTAGGGTTATGGGGATTATTAATAACTATCATCTTAGTTTTTTGATTTATTGCATTTTCGAGTTTTACGATATCTATTTCAAACCCTCTATCCGATCCTCTCCAGCGAAGAGGGACATATATAGGTTTTGCATTGAATAGCATAGCCAACTCTGTATATGGTGGATACGAAGGTTCTATTATTACTACCTCATCCCCAGGCTCTACATAACTTAAATACGCGAGAAATATAGCTGGCAATGCACCAGGTGTCACCAGCACCTCAGACAATTTTATGTTAGAAGAGAACCTTGTGCTTAGGTAGTCGGCTATGGCTTCTCTAAGTTCTACCAAGCCTGAGGGTTCCGTGTACTTGGTGAAACCTTCATCTAGAGCTTTCTTGGCTTCTTTAACAATAGGGTCTGGTGTATCTATGTCAGGTTGACCTACTCCAAAGTTTATTACTTCGTACCCTTGGAGAGAGAGCTTTTTAGCTATGGCTAAATATGAAAAGCTCTTTCTTCCTTTAAGACTTAGTACATTTGATTTAACCCTATCAACAGCTCTCATACCCATAGCCAACAGTAATAATAGCGCGTATCAATATAAATACTTCGTTACTCCACATAGATATTGCAGTCAATGATTATAAACTCTGGCTAGGGTAATTATAGGAGTAGGTCAAGTATATGAATAGTTCATCAACATCTACAGGGATATCGGCTCGAAGAAGGTGGATAAGCAGTGAAAAAATTGCACAAGAAGTTCTAGAAAACCTTGGCTTTAAAATTCTAGAAACTAGGAAGAAGATAATTCTGAATAACATTGAAGTAGGAGAGATAGATGCTATAGCATTAGATGAAAATGGAGATGCCTATGCAGTAGAGGTTAAAGCCGGTAAAGCAGATATTACGGGTATTCGCCAAGCATATATCAATGCATTACTATTGAACGTTAAGCCTATCATAGTATGCAAGGGATTTGCAGACGATGCAGCAAGAGAACTTGCAGAAAAATTAGGGGTTCGTGTTATACAGCTCTCTGATTTATTTCTAGTTGAAAGCGAAGAACTAAACATAATAGTTAGGGAGGTTATAGAAGAGACTTTAACAGAATACCTCGAGATTTTCTACAGCTTTAATCCAGACATAAAACCTGAATATATGGAGATACTACAAGCTATATATGCTACATCAACTATCGAGGATGCCGCTGGAAAACTAGGGTTAGATGTAGCTTCGTTTATGAAGAAAATCGATGAGCTCCGGAGATTAAGCGTAATACCGAAATGGGCTAAGAAGTACACATCCATAAAAAGGGTTGCTCAATTACTTATCCAAAAACAAAATGTTGTAAGCGCTCTCGAAGAAAGTAAGAAGCTTATAGAAAACACCAAGAGTTTATATGATCAACTAAAACAATTCCAAAATCTTTTGACAACACTCAATCACCAGCTACAGAAATTAAACACATATATCTCTAAAATAGAGCAATTGTTAAAACCTGTAATTGAGAGTAATGAAAAACCTAGCGAGGAGAAACAAAACCAGGTATAGTACCTATACCGTGGTGCCTTAAATAAGGTTCTTCTTAACCATGAGCTCCGCTATGAGTACTCCTGTTCCTGCTGCGCCCCTTATAGTGTTATGACCTACAGCAAAATATTTTACGCCATTTAATGTTTTCTCTTCCCTAATCCTACCAACAACTACACTCATACCGTTGCCCGCAAATCTATCTAGCCTTGGTTGAGGTCTATCCACTTCTCTCCTAACTATAATTGGTTTTACTGGAGCTGTGGGTAAACCTAAACCTTTGATTTTATTACCCCTAAACTCCTCCATAGCCTTTATAACCTCTTCAACCTCAACCTTCCTAGAAGTTTCAACGAAAACCGCTAGGGAATGACCTTCCAATACCATCACCCTATGGCAGCTAGCCGATACTAAAAACTCGTTATTTATAGCTATACTACCTCCTGTAATTGTACCGAGTATTTTTCTTGATTCTGTCTCTAGTTTTTCTTCTTCCCCTTCTATGAACGGTATGATGTTATCTAGAATATACATTGATGGAACCCCGGTTAAACCTGCCCCAGATAACCCTTGCATAGATGCTACAACAACACGTTTTATACCAAATTCATCGTACAAAGGTTTTAAAGTAAGGACTAGAATGGCTGTTGTACAGTTAGGTACCTTAGCTATAGCTCCACTCCATCCTCTGTTCCTCCTCTGAAATTCAACTATTTCTACATGATCTGCGTTAATCTCGGGATCCAGCAACGGAATATCAGGTTCTAACCTCATATTGCTCGCGTTCGAAACAACAGCAAGACCTTTGCCTGCTAACTCAGGTTCAACAGTTACAGCTACTTCTTTTGGAAGAGCTACAAAAACTATGTCTATTTTCTCCTCAACTATTCTTTTCACATCTAGAGTTTCTAAGACAAAATCTTCAACTATTTCAGGCATAGGCTTCTCTATAACCCATTTTACTGCCTCCGAATACCTTCGACCAACAAATCTCTCCGACGCCGTCACCATTGCCAGCTCAAACCATGGATGATCCGCAAGAAGAGATACAAACCTTTGACCAACTATTCCAGTTGCACCTAATACGGCTACACGTCTTTTCATTTTGTGTAACCCTCTTCAAACAACGCTTTGTGTAACATTTTTAATATTTCGCGACTTTGGCTTTTATCGACGTATAATACCATAGACGGTCTATGTATATATGACTGAACACCTTTAATCTCTACACCTAAGCGAACAATAATATCAAGTACATCTCTTAAGAATTCTGCTCTTGAAACTCCTTCACCGATGATAGCTATGTAAGAGTAATCCGCCATATCTTTAAGCATTACAACCTTAGGGCCATAGTATTCCAAGGGTATTTCCCTAGAGATAGTTGTACCAAAATGCCTCCATGAACCTATCAATATTTTAGAGCTGTAGACTTTTTCCAAAGGATCAAAGGCTTTAGGGTTTATACCTTTTGCTCCATACATAGACGCTTCTAATGCTTCCACATAGCTCATGTAATTGACAAGTTTAGCTGTTGAAACTATATCGGGGTCCGTCGTCATAATTCCATCTACATCCGTTACAAGGTACACTTTATCAAGCTTAAGTAGAGCTGCTATAGTTGTAGCTGTATAATCTGAGCCTCCTCTACCGATTGTAGTAATTTCCCCCTCAGAGCTTCTACCTATGAATCCCTCTACTACAGGAACATACTTACGATCTTTAATAACACCATAAATCTTTTCTAAAGCTACAGCTGTTGCTGGGTAATCTATTATAGCATCACCGTGTACACTATTGGTTATTATAATGTCTGTAGCGTTAAGCTCGAACGCATTGATGCCTTGCATTTCAAGTGCTTGGACCATTATTATTTTGCTTATTCTCTCTCCATAAGATAACACGTAGTCCATTAGGGCTGGGTCTGAAACCTCTATGCTTTCAGCTATCCTTCTTAATCTGCTAACTTCTTCCTCAACTCTCCTAACTAATTTCACCGATCCTAGTTCATAGGCTATACCCATGTATCTATTCTCGACTTCCTTGATAAGAACTTTATATCCTCTGACAATCTGTATAAGAAGATCTGTTATACCTTTAGAAGCCGAGACAACGACTATAGGTCTTAAGTCGTTTTCCAGTAAGGTACTCCTAATTTTTTGCGCAACGTCTAGGTAGTCTCTTCCATTCTTAAGAAGAGAACCACCTATCTTAAGAACCACATCCTCTATCTCTTGTCACCTTTAACACTAAGAGCTATAGCTACAACATCGTCTAAAACAGAATGTGCTGTTTCAATTCCTCCACCACCTTTACCGACAAAGAATAATTCCCCAACATCTGTCTTTATCTTGACAGCATTAAGAGTGCCATTTATTTGCGCAAACACATCACCTCTAGGGATCTTCAGAACTTTTACCCATGCTTCTCTCTTTCGTGTGTCTAGCGAGGCTATGTACTTAATTATATAGCCTTCCTTAATCGCTTCAACAACATCCCTAAGCTTAACCTTAGATAATGTTTCGCGTTTCACATCATCAAGCTTTACGCTGCATCCTATCACATGCGAGAGTATCACAAGTTTTGCAGCAGCATCTAATCCTTCTATATCCAGCGAGGGATTCGCTTCTGCTACCCCCAATACCTGCGCTCTTTTTAGAGCTTCATCGAATTCTATAAATTTGTCATGCATTTCCGTTAAGATGAAATTCGTGGTAGCATTGAGAATTCCGTCTATTCTTTCAATATCTTCGCTCCTCAAGCTCGTTATGATGTCAATCAGCGGGGTGCCGCCCATAACCGTCGACCTAAACTTAATATGTAAAGATCTCTTTCTAGCCATATCTACGAGATCGCTATACTTTAGTGCGAGTGGTGCTTTATTTGCTGTTACAACGTGTACTCCTCTACTAAAGGCGAAGAGTATGTTAGATAATCCAGGTTCACCTTCTATATAGTTAGAAGGTGTTAACTCAACGTGTATGTCTGGTTGAACGGCGTCATACATGTACTTTATATCTACAAAGTCATGAGCATACGGAGAAAACATATTGACACCCGATCTAGGAACTTCACAAAGTTTTAACAATTCGTATTCAGTAAAACCATCGCCCTTTATAGCCATACCCCTAGAGTCTGCCACCCCGACAATTATAGGCGAAACTCCGTATCTTCCCTCCAAGATATTCTTTTTAAGGGCTACAATCTTAGCAAAAGCTCTTCCCACGTTACCGAACCCTATAACCACAATTTTAACTAACTTCATTGATGAATTACCTCTGAGCCTTTATCACTTATTCTGGTTACTAGGAGGTCTGAGTTTACACCCTTATCTTTAAGAAAAGATATAAGTTTTTCACCTATGCTTAAAGCTTCTTTGTACGATTTATGCACAAAAAATGTTGAAGGGCCTGCACCGCTTATGTTGAATCCAAGAGCGCCTAGCTTAAGGGCTAATTCTTTTAATTCGTAATAGTAGGGAATAAGTTTAGCTCTATGATGCTCTACGACAAAATCTGCTGAAATTGCTTCGCCAAACAACTTGATATCGCCCACCATGAGAGCGTATATAAGTTTTGCAAGAGATGATTGCTGTTTCACATGAGTATGAAGATCAATAGATTTGGGAATTACTGAACGCGCTAACCCTGTTTTTTTATCGGTTCTCAGAGGAGTTTTAGGCAATACTACCGCTATGTATATAGGTATACGAGGTTCGATTTTGTAAACTTTTCCTTTATCTAAATCTATTAACACAATATTTCCGAAAAGACTGGCTGCAACATTATCGTAATGAGGTGTCCCTGCTACTAGTGCTTCCCCCTCAGCCGCTAATCTTAGCAACTCTGATTCGTTAATGTCCTTACGCAGGAGTTTAGCTAAAGCATAAGCTGTAGCTGCTGATGTAGCTCCTGAGCTTCCTAAACCAGATGCAGGGGGAACACCTTTGACAACTTTTATCCTTAAATCTATATTAGTTATGCTATAATAATCTAGAAAACTTTTTGCAACCCTATACGCGACATTTTCAGGTCCCTCGGGTACTGAAAAAATGCCCTCGGTTTTAACATCTACAATACCTTCACCGTCCGAAACTTCAACTTCCACTACATCGTATAAACCTTCGATCGCCATTGCAAGTATGTCAAATCCGGGTCCTAGATTAGCTATAGACGCAGGAGCTTTAACTATTGTTTTTAGCCTGTTCATTTTTGACATACTTAAGGGGTTTTAGTGTTTAATCTGTTTGATAAAGTATATAAGTGCTTATATAGTTTATAATTGCATAAAATTGATCCACATTAAACCCATGTTCTTAGAACTATCATAGTGTAGGTACTTACTACACCGGGTATAGATCTTATTTCATCTATGAACTTGTTTATCATTTCGACCCCTGTAGCCCTAGCAATAACTATCATATCGTATTCTCCTGTAACCTCGTATACAATATCTATACCTGAGATTTTCTTAATGTTCTTAGACACCTCGGGAACGGGAACAGGTGGCTGGGTTTTAACTAATATCACGGCTTTAATCTCATTCTCTAGCTCGTATTCTATTGTAATCTTCTTAACGACACCGTTTTTTATCAGCTTTGAGATTCTTTTTCTAACAGCGCTTTCACTTATCCCAAGTTCTTTAGCAAGTTTCGAATAAGGCATCCTAGCATTCTCTTTGAGTAGCTGAAGAAGCTTAAGGTCTGTTTCATCGATGGGCATCAGAGATTCATCCTAACTCTATTACTGTACCTATACCTTGAAGAGCTCCTGAGATTGGATTCTCAATCAACCCCGATGATATTACTGCTTTTGACACCCCTTCTTCAACAGCTCTTTTAGCTAGCATAACCTTTCTATTCATACCAAACCCGATGCTCTTGATAGCATCCTCTACCTCTGAGACCTTCAACCTCTTGATAAGGGCACCATCTATTATTACTCCTTCGACATCTGTTAGCAATATCATGTAAGTAGCTTTAAGTGCTGATGCAATAGCGTAGGCAGCTTGATCCCCATCCACATTTAGTAAGGTCCCCTCGTTGTCTACAGCTATCGGTGCTAAAACTACTACATAGCCTACGTTAAGTAACTTATTTATTAAATCTTTTTCCACTCTAACAATTTTGCCTGTATAACCACCATCTATAACCCTCTTCCTACCTCTTTCATCAACCACAACTATCTTCTTCTTCCTCTCCGCAATTAACGTAGGACCATCTACACCGCTAATACCTATTGCATTAACATTCAATGCTACAAGTTTAGATACTATAGTTTTATTCAGTTTACCCCCCATAACCATTACGTAAACTTCAAGTTCTTTTTCATCGGTGTAACGGCTTCGTATTCCTTCAGGTGATACAACGAATTTAGGTTCAATGCTGAGTTTCCTGCATACATCTGTAACCTCATCTCCACCTCCATGAACAAATACTACCTGCTCGTTTTTCGATACCCTAGCTATATCCTTTACAATACCCTCCATATTCTGCGCTAAAGCCCTACCCCCAGCTTTAACAACTAACACCATAAATACCACCGCTACGCAGGCTTCAAAGGAGTTATTTTAAGACCGGTTGCTTCTTCTATATTCATCATTATATTGAATGCTTGAACAGCCTGCCCTGCTGCACCCTTCATTAGATTATCTATAGCGCAAAAAGATGTGACTCTTTTAATTCTTCTTTCAATAGCGAACCCTACATCGGCATAGTTGCTCCCTATAACGTACTTCGGGTCTGGATACCCAGGAGGTACTTTATGTACCAGTCTAACAAAGGGTTCGTCTTTATATACGTTGACATATGCTTTCAGGATCTCAAGCTCCTCTAAATCCTTAGTAAGCCAAGCATGCGATGAAGCAAGAGCTCCGCGTATTGCCCCAACAGCGTGAGGCACCATCGATACCCTGATTTCTTCGCCTACTAATGTGCTTATTTCTTGCTCGACTTCAGCAGTATGTCTATGTCCTTCAGCTTCATAGGGTCTTATGCATCCTTCTCTTTCTGGATGATGATCCGCTATAGATGGTTTAGACCCAGCTTCGCTGCTTCCGACCTTTACATCTACAATAATCCTATTTAAATCTATTAATTTATGCTTTACCAGCGGTATGAGGGATAGAATGGTGGCTGTTGCATTACAACCTGGGGCAGCAACCAAGTCTGCTCTTTTTATCTCATCTCTATGTAGCTCAGGTAATCCGTAGACAGCTTTATTTAATAGATCCGGATACGGGTGTTCAACACCGTACCATGCCTTGTAGATCTCAGGATTCTTTAACCTAAAATCAGCACTTAAATCAACAACTTTTAACCCTACTTCAAGAAGCTTAGGGACATATTGAAGTGATACACCATGCGGGAGAGATGCAAAGACTACATCACATTGAGATGCTATTTTGTCTAGGTCTACCGGGCTAAACTTAAGGTTTCGGTAAATACCTCTAAGATTAAAATGTACGTAGTGTAAGGGTTTCCCCGCGTATTCTTTAGACGTAGCCATAGCTACTTCAACGTAGGGATGCCATGCTAAAATCCTTAGTAATTCTCCCCCTGTGTATCCAGAGCCTCCTAGCACACATACTTTAATTTTTTGCAAAGCTTTACACCGTTTAGCTTTGTAGTATTCTTGGAACCAGGGTAGTTATATGTTTTTTCAATATTATATATTATAGCATTGATCAGAACCGCAATACGCATATCTTTTACCAGTACAAATTTACATCAGGCTCTGTATATAAATCCGCACTAATAATCTAGAGTATTAAATATAAACCCCTGTTCGAAATAGAAACACTTCGTAACCCTAATACAGATAGGTTGAGAATATGCTTGAAGCAAAATGCCCTGTATGTGGTGGATCCGTAATATTGCCAGATGATGTTGTAGCAGGGGAAATAGTAGAACACGATTGTGGTGTTTCACTAGAAGTTGTAGTAGAGAAGACAGGGATAAAGCTGAAACCATTTGAAGGTGTAGGTGAAGACTGGGGAGAGTAGAGAGGTGGACGTTATTGCCCAAATAGGTTTAGCCTACGAGATTCTCCGATGGGAAGAGAAGGCATTAATTGAAGCAGCCAAAGAAATTAATCTTGGGGTAAAACTTCTACATCTACACGTAGCTTGTATGTCGGTAGGCAAACGTTCTACAGAAGAACTAGGCGTAGATATCATACTTCAGAGAGCTATTAGCCATGCCATAGCTTTGAACTCTACCCTAGCACTTGAATCCATGGGTATGAGGGTATTAAATAGCTCTATAACCACGGCAATAGCTATGAACAAACTATGGACGCTTAAAGTGTTAGCTCAAAAAGGTCTACCGATACCAAATACTATAATAACCTTCGATTTCGATCCAAGTTTAAAGGCTGCACAGATTCTAGGTTACCCTGTTGTAATTAAGCCTATAGACGGTAGCTGGGGTAGGCTTATAGCTATGGCTAGAGATGAAGAGGAACTACGAGCTTTGCTAGAACACAGGAGCTATATATCGAACCCCTCTATTAAGGTTAACATGATTCAAGAGTTTGTTAAGAAGCCTGGTAGGGATCTTAGGATATTCGTTGTAGGAGAAGAAGTTGTAACAGCAATATATAGGGTTAGTAACCACTGGATAACGAATACGGCTAGAGGAGGTATTGCTCTACCTGCTAAAATAGATCAAGAGGTCGAAGAACTAACATTGAAGGCTGCCAAGGCTGTTGAAGGCGAGATCCTAGGTGTAGATGTATTTGAAGACCCGAGTAGAGGTTATATTGTGAACGAGATCAACGCTATTCCAGAGTTTAAGAATACTGTTAAGGTTACAGGTGTACCTCTCCATAGGAAAATGATGGAATACGTTAAAAACTTAGTTAAGAGGTGAGTCCTACGTTAAAGTACCTAATGTTTTATGAAGATAGAGGGTTGGATATAGTTTATGCAGAAGGACAGTACGTATGGGATTCATCCGGAAGAAAATACCTAGATACATATACAGGGTATGGGGTAGCGTTCCTAGGGCATAGGAATCCACATATAGTGAAAGCGCTTACAGAGCAGATGAACAAGATTATGACGTTATCTAATTCCTTTAGGATTAGAATTAGGGAGGAAATGCTTGAAGTTCTATCAAAGATTGTGCCAAGTAAATTCGAATACGTATACCTACTTAATAGCGGAAGTGAGATTGTCGACCTAGCATTAAAGATATGTAGAAAAACAGTAAAGCGTAAGAAGATAGTATACTTCTTAGGGTCTTTTCACGGTAGAACCTTCGGCGCTCTTTCCATAACATCCTCAAGCACTAAATACAAAGAAGGTTTTGAACCATTACTTCCAGAGACATACCAAGCAAAATTCAATAGCATAGAAGACGCTAATAAAGTCATAGATGAAAATACCGCTTGTGTAGTTCTAGAGCTTATACAAGGCGAAGGAGGAATAAACGTAGCTGATGAAGAATTCGTTAATTTTATACGAAGAAAAACCCTAGAAGTAGGAGCCCTTATGGTAGTAGACGAAATTCAGACAGGCTTTGGAAGAACCGGAACAGTTTGGGCTTTTGAACAATACGGGGTTGTACCAGATATATTGCTTGCCGGTAAAGCAATAGGAGGAGGATTTCCGGTAAGCGCTATGTTTCTACCACATGATGTGGCATCGAAGCTTAGCCAAGGCGACCACGGTTCAACATATGGGGGGAATCCTCTAGCCTGCGCAGCAGTAAAAGCTGCAACAGAGGTTTTGATAAACGAGAACATTCCACTTCAGGCTAAGTCTAAAGGTGAGGTATTTATGGCTAGACTTAGGAAGAGATTAAACAGTTTCAGGATCGTAAGAGAAGTTAGAGGTAAAGGTCTTATGATAGGTGTAGATCTTAGAGTAAAACCTGGCGAAGTTATTAAATGTCTACAGGATAACGGTATTATAGCGCTTAAAGCAGGTAATACTCTTGTAAGGTTTCTGCCCCCATACTTAATCACGCATAGCGATATAGATTTTGCGGTGCATACACTTGAGCAATGCATCTCTCAAAAACTTAGCCCTAGAGATGCTACTGAACTTACTTAAGGCGTACAGCCCGCCAAGAAAAGAAGAGAAAGCTATAGGGATTTTGAGAGAGTACGCAAAAAAACTCGGTTATGAAAACATACTAGTAGATGAAGCTGGAAACTTGGTAGCAAGCTACGGTCATGGAGATGTAAAGCTGGCCGTAATAGGCCACATAGATACCGTTCCATGGGAATTGCCTGTAGAATTTGACGGCTACGCGATATTCGGTAGAGGTGCAGTTGATGCAAAAGGGCCTCTCGTGGCAGCATTCATAGGGTTTGCGCTCGCTAAACAATACATAGATCCCCGAAGGTTAAGCGTTTACGCTATAGCAGTCATCGATGAAGAAGGCGATAGCCTTGGAGCTAAATACCTAGTTAAATCTGGTTTCAAAGCTGATGGGGTTATTGTTGCCGAACCCAGTAATACCGATGGGGTTGTTCTAGGATATCGTGGTAGCGCAAGGTTTTTGGTTACATGCCAGGGTACTGGAGGTCATAGTTCTTCAGGTACTGAGAACTCTGCATGCGATAAACTGATATCGGTTTGGAATAAAATAAAGAACTTGTATAATAGTGCAGGAAATGTTTACGAACATACCCCAGCACTCCTAAAACTCTGGTGCGGTGAAGATGCTCCTATAAGTCCCAGATATGGAGAAGCATTGATTAGTATAAGAATTGCTTTAAATAGCGGTATCGAGAGTATAACCAAGAATGTTGATGCAATTGTAAATAGCTTTAATGATTGCCGCTGGAACCTCTTAGATTACACAAAATCTGTAAAAGTATCAGCTAACAACATTGCGGCTAGAGCAACGATAAGGGCTATCCTAATGAACGACCTTAGACCACGGATTCTATACAAGTACGGTACAAGCGATATGAACATCCTTTACCCAACTGTTACAGAAAATATTGTCGCCTATGGACCAGGTAAATCAGAGCTTGCACATACAGCTAAAGAGTATATCACCATCGACGAACTTATCAAAGGCATGCATGTATACAGAGATCTTGCAAAGGAGTTCATCAATCTTAGCATCAGGCACACAAAAAATCAATAAAACACTGCAAAACTCGTTAAAAGGAATCCGTTAATGTGCTGCTATAATTCCCCCCTTACCTCCTTCCTTATATTAGAGATTACTCGAATTATCTCACCTAATGTTATGCCAAATAAAGCTAACGTTATGTAGAATTCAGTAGGATACTTACCATTAGTAGTATAGTAAATAAGCACAATTATTTCGCATACTAAACCCCACATCAGTATCGTTAAATATGGTTTATAAAACTCAGGATGAGGCAATAACTGCACCTAAGATCTCAACATAATCTTTGAGTTATATTTTTATATGATTATTGAAGATAGGCGTAGTAGATCATAGACGTATAATTATTTGTACCAGGGATGTAATCTACTTAATCATCATAAAATTACGCTATTGAGCACTAATCGATATACATTATACGTAGAAATATCATGGAAATATCATGCTAATTAACATCATATTGTGGTTGCTAGGTACGCTAAAATTAGTGCTATTATTGATGGTAGTAAACTGTACTTCATTACCAATGTAATCCCTTGCTCTATTCTTCTACGTCCATAAGATGCTCGAATAAGTGTTAATATGAATAGTATTGCCATAAACTTCGCAACAAGCAATAATATCCCCTCTACGCTGAGATGTCTATAAGGATAGGGTCCTCCAAGGAACAAGTATGTTATTAGTATTGAAGAGAATGCTAGCTTTATATCGTGGGAAAGATTATATAGAGCTAATAAGCTTCCCGAGAATTCGGTAATATGTCCCGCAATAAGTTCTTGTTCAGCTTCTGGGATATCAAACGGTTTTAACCCTAGTTTTGCTTGCATAGCCACAATAATTGCTGCAAGAGCTATTAACATTGACACAAAAGCTAGCGGCGATGACGACCACAGTTTCCAGGAATTCGTTGTTGCACATATTATCGAATACTTCGGGGTACAACTTGTTGACGCTAACATTACGGGTACAAGAATTGATGCAAACATAGCAGGTTCTATTACGCAAGTTAACGCTATCAACCTAGATAAACCTGCGATAACAAATGGGTTTGGATACGCCAAAATAGCTATTACAAGCCCTATGAAATGCCATACTGCGTAGAGATATACTAACACCAATACATCATAGGGAGCAGAAAGCCTAATTGGCGATAAAGGTAGCAGTAACAATGAGGCTATTGCAGAGGCTATCGATATTCCTAAACCAACTTCAGCTAAAGTTATAGAAGCGTACTTCTGTTTCTTAACTTCTTTGATTAAGAAGAGTTTTAGTAGATCCGCTAAAGGCTGTAATAAACCCACAGGTCCTGTATAAGATGGCCCCATTCTATTTTGCATTCTAGCCGCTGTTTTTCTGTAAAACCATTCGCTGAACAAGGCTAACGCTGTTGAAAATATAAGCCCTGGGAATACTATTAATGCGAACAGGATGTAGAGTATTTCAGTAAACATAGTGTCACCCATGAGCAAAAAATACGTATGCAATAACACTTATTATTGCTACAAGCAACACAAGCCCTAGCCATATACTCATATATCCAAGCCAGTCATTGAGAATTCCCGTATGTACAGCTTCCCTGAGTACATCGAAGGCTTTTCTCCAAGCTCTCTTCACAATACCCCAGTAGAGGGCAAGAACGCTTGGTAGTTTATACCTTAGAATTTCTTCGCTTTCACCGCCGATGTACATTTCGACACCTTCTGTAGATACTCTCCTACTTCTAAAGGAAAACGCTAAAATAAATACTATTAGCGTTATAATCAGCATAGACCCTGTTAAGATAAGGCTTAGATTAATTATATCTTGAGCTACATATAGAGCCATGGGCCATCACCTAGGCCATAAGCTCTCCATGTATGTAATAAATACCCTTATGTAATCACTGTAGTTGTAGCTAGTTCTAGCTATTTCGTTTATAATTTTGTATAGCCCTATTGGAAGTAATACGCCTAGTAATATCGTTACTACTCCTAAAATAATACTAGGTATAGAAAATCTGTAAATATCCTTAATCTTTGTCTCAGTTGTACGTGAGCCTAAAGCTATTAATAGTAATTTCGCGTACCCCATGATGCTGATAGCAGTTGCGATTATAACTATTAACGCTACTAGAGGTTGCGATGCTTCTAATGCTGCTTGATATATCATAAGTTTACTAAAGAATCCGCCAAACGGTGGTAAACCTATTAGGTTCAGAACTCCGATTACAATACTAACAGCAGCTATTGGGGCATACCTACCTAAACCTTTTAGTTCATCAAGATCGCGAATATTAACGGTTTTCTCTAATGAGCCAATGGCTAGGAACAGCTGCGAGCTGGTCACCACATAGTTAACCATGTGGAATACTGCGGCAGTTAATGGCAGCGATATGTCTTGGGATAATGCTGTTAACCCTAATGCTGTATAGATGAAGCCCATATGACTTACGGAACTGTAGCCTAACAACCTTTTTGCATCTCTTTGCATAGCCATCATTATACCTCCAACAATAGATGCTGCTAATCCGAGAATTAATAGTATTAATTGAACGGTTATTCTAACCATGTTTTGAGCTAGAATTGAATTAGGACCAAATATCGTAAATAGATAACGTATAACTACGTATATAGACACCATTTCGGCTACAGGTAACATAGCGGATACAGGTGTTGGGGCTTCGCTTATTGCGTCAGGAAGCCAGAAGTGATTAGGAAATAGAGCTGATTCTAGAGTAAATACCCAAATTATTAAAGCTATGGCCATTGTAGTAGCTACAAATATATCCGCATAGTATCCTTGGCTGATCAGGATCGGTAATTGATTGATAAATTCGTCAGGTCTTGACTTTATTGCTAAATCCGCCATATTTAATGTTTGGTAACTCCCATAGATTAGTATTGTTGAAAAGAAGTATAGCACTAGTGCAACTATGCTGATGAGCGAGTACTTTATTGCAGCTTCAATGGCCTCTGCTTTAGTTCTATGGAATGCCACCATTACGTATAAAGATATACACATAACCTCCATCATAACGAAGAGGTTAAACACATCTCCCGTGTAGAGGGACCCTATAGCACCCGCTGTAAAGCCTAGTACTGCTGTGTATATGTATGAAAGTGTTGAATGTTTATACTTATCTAAGTAACTTGTTGATGCTATAGCTGATAACAGTATTATTATAGCTGCTATAAAAGCTAATGGAGCATTAAGTCTATCAATAATGTACGTTATACCTACAGGAGGTGGCCATCCACCAAACGGATAGAGCACCACTTTAAGGTTATTGAAAACATTTACAGTTATAGTACCTGCTATAGATGTTGCTAAGACTAATACAAGCACTATATATACCATGAAAAATTTTTTGCTTTTTATGAATAGACCCATTAAAGGTGTGATAAAGGCAAGCGAAATAAGAAGTGGTGGAATTAATCCATATATTATCCAGCTGTAATCCATAGCATATCCCCTAATCGAATACCTTTTTGGCGAATTTCTCAAAAAGCTCAGATATCATTTTACGGCATTCCTCTGGGTTAGTGGTTTTAACATCTATCCAGTGAACATATAGGAATTTCTTCTCTTCATCAATCTCGACAACGACTGTTCCCGGAGTATTAGTTATAGAGTTTGCTACAGCGGTTATAGCATAAGCAGATGACGCTGTCAATGGTACCTTGACTATCCCCGGATTTATAGGCATCCTAGGGCTTATAATTCTCTTAATAACATCGATATGAGCTTTTACTTCATCTATGAAGAAATAATGCAAGGCGTACGCTATCAACCATCCCCACCTCTTGATGTTAATAACCTTAGCTGGATTTGTCAGCAATATATTTGCTGTTATTATTCCTACGGGCACAGAGATCACTACACCAGTAATAATATCGTATATCGCTATAGAGCCGGAGAACACAATGTATGTTACAAAAGCTAAGGTTGCTGCAGGTATCGCTTTTAACCACCTACTCATGTTCATCCCCTCAGTTTAGCGATCTTCCTAACATCTGTCGTACCATAAATGCGATAGATTTGTATAGTCACAAATATGAGGAACAATGTTACCGCAAGACCTATGACAATAGCTGTTAATACTAATGCTTGAGGAACTGGGTCTACTGCTTTGGATACAAAAATCTCTATATCTTTTGGACTTGGGGGTATTGTTGTTAGTATAGGTGGTAGAGGATTTGGTGTTGCATACCTAAATCCGATAAGTATCGCCAAGAGATTTATAGTATCACTAAATATTGTTAAGGCAATTATTTTCTTTATTAGGCTAGGTCTAATAAATACTCCATACAAGCTTAATCCAATATTTACAATCATCGATAGTATGACTACATTAAATAGAAATATTATTGGTGCATTCACTACTCCTCACCCTTTGAAACAACTTCCTTAGCCAAGACCTCGGGAATCGATATTAAGATGAATAAAGCTACGAACCCGAAGGCTACAGCAAGCGTCTCCGCTACGTTAAATAATATAAGTGTTCCTCCAAGAACTATTCCGTCTCCTATATACGATGGTACACTATATGGTGAACCTACCTTAGCTTGGTTTTGAAATATGTATGCGTATCCACCTCCTACTAATGCAGTAACTAGGACAAGGTATGCCGTTATAGCTATCACCGCTAATCCTATGCTTCTAAACAGGATAGCTTTCTTTATCGCAAGTTTTTTCGCTAAGAAGTACAAAGAAAATGTTGTTATCATAATCATAGGGGCTACAGCTATAGTGGCTCCTCCCTGGAAGCCTCCACCAGGAGTAAGATGACCGTGTAACGCTAATGATGCTCCCACAGCTGTTATCATTACAATAGTTATCCTAGTAACCGTTTTAACTATTAGCGAGAGACCACCTTCACCAACTTTATGTTGCATTAGTAGCTCCTCGCTAAGCCCTCTAAACACCATAAGGGCTCCTACTATGGCTAAGAACATTACTGAAGTCTCGAAAAGCGTATCTAATCCTCTGTAATCCCATACTATAGCTGTTACAGCCTCGGGAGCCAAGGGACTTATACTGAAGGTTGTGTTGAATGTTGTTTTAAGGTATATCCAGGCAAGGGATCTAACATCAGGTGACGGTAGAAAGAAACTTATGCCACCTAGTGTAACTACTGCACCAAGTCCTATTGTTAGTAAAACTAGTGCTAGAGGTGCAAACAAATGCAGAAGCTTCTTCATGGATTATCACCCTCAATTCTTTCTGTTTTCTTGATAAGGATTAGTACTAATGCGGTGTATAATCCTACAGAAACAGGTATATACGTGAGAAATATATCAGGTGCCATTATAAGGTATGTAATTAATGCGTATAATGTACTTTGTAGAGCAGAGTATATGACTGCTCTAACTAGATCTTTCTCTATGACAGCAAAGTAGACAGCTACGATAGACAGAAGAGCTGATAACGCCATAAGGATATAGTGTATAATAGTCATCGTCATTTTATCTCACCTTTTTCTCTATCTTCTTCAAGCTTATCTACAACCTTTGGATAGACTTTAGCAACCTTTGACTTATGAGCCGCCCTAGCAATAGCATGGGATCCCGCAGGAGATAATATTAGCAATATTATGGCTGCAACAAACGAAGCCCCTGCTACATACCATCTATAAGGATCTAAGAATTCAGAACCTAAAGCAATTAATGTTACACCTATTAATGGAACAAACGCTCCTCCAATACTTCCAACAGTTAATGCATGAAGCCTTACAAAAAAGTTCGGAAATCTGAGCATCCCTATAGCACCAAGTAAGTCGCATATTGCCCCTATTATTACAAGGATTTCACCTATAATTACGAGTGTCCAGTCAATCATTTTACTCACCAAACTCCTTTGCTTCTAGGTATTTAGCTACATATATGTCCAGCGCATACGCCCAAAGCATAAGAATTATAGCACATGAAATTAGTATAGGGGATTTGAAGAGTATAGAGAGAACAGCTAAAAATACTGCCATATCGTAGGATAGAGCATCTACAGCAATAACCATATCAGGTATGGTTGGCCCTCTTAGAAGTCTGATGGTGTATAGGATTATTGATGTTATGAATATAGGTATGACAAATGTTAGAACTGTTATAACATGAATCTCGATGCTCATTGCTTCACCCTATAGCTTTGAGTGTTCTTACCGTAAGATCTTCGGAGTATACTTCTCTAGTCGATGATAACTGGTGCGTGGGGGTGGTTATAAAGGCTTCTACCGGGCATACCCTTACACATCTATAACAGAATACACAAGACATATAATTCACAACAGGATATAAACCTCTAGGATTATGCCTAGGCTTTTTATCCTCTGGCAACTTCTTCATCTCTATTGCCTTAGCCGGACACTCTATAGAGCACAACGAACATCCAGTGCATTTATTTAAGTCTGCGTAGAACATCCCTCTAAGGTCTTTTTCAACAGTAATTGTAACCTTTCTTGGATACTCTATTGTTGAAGGTTTTGAGAAGAAGTTCTTTAGAGCTTCTTTGAGGATGCTCATTGCATCTCCCACTGGGCTATGTACTTTAAAGGAACTCTTTTCTCGATATTATTCTTCAAGTCCATAACTATAGCTCTCTCCATGCATGATATACAAGGATCATAACTAACGAGAATAACAGGTACATCGGCTACGCTATGACCTATATAGCTAAATGCGCTGTTTATTATATTAACAGCCGAAGGTGTTCTTACCTTCACACGGTATGGATTTGGTCCTCCAGCGCTAACAACATAATATATGAGTTCACCTCTTGGAGCTTCAACTCGGGCATACGCTTCTCCAGGTGGAAATGTTCTGGGGAGCTTCCTTTCATCGACTACCGCTGATCCCTGAGGTAAGTGTTCTAGGATGTACTTACACATTTCTAGGGATTCTAATGCTTCATCCCATCTCACAAGCATCCTAGCTAAAGAATCCCCTTCTGGTCTCACCACCATGTTCCACGGTATATTTCCATAGGCATCATACTTATCTTCAGCCCTTACATCGCTTTTAACTCCACTCCCCCTAAGAATCGGGCCTACAAGTGAATTACTAAGTACTTCGGCTGACTTAAGTCTCCCTACTTCGGCTAACCTGCTATATATCGAGGAATCTTCCTCGAATAACCTTCTGTAGTACTTAATCCTAGGCTCAAGCTTCTTTAGAATGTCTAGAACTTTCTCTTTTTTTACATCATCTATGTCCCTTCTAACTCCACCAAACATGTGTAACTCTGCTAAAACCCTGTGTCCTGCAACTATCTCTTTAGCTTTCATAACAAGCTCCCTATCCCTCATTATGTACATGAAGAGTGTATCGAATCCTATTATCTCAGCCATGATCGCATTTATGATCATGTGGCTATGTATCCTTTCAAGCTCCATAACCAAAACCCTTAGATGTTTAGCTCTCTCTGATGGTTCTAGCCCAGCGATATACTCAACAGCACGCGTATAGCAATTCTCGTGAACAGTGTTACATATACCACATATTCGTGAAGCGATGAATTTGTCCTTGTAGTAAGAGTTCTTCTCCATTAATTTCTCGATACCTCTGTGGTTGTACCCTGTATTGATTTCAGCGTGAACAACTTCTTCACCGTCGGCGTAGATCTTCAGCATTACGGGCTCATGTATAGCTGGGTGCTGAGGACCTATAGGTACATCCAACGATATGGGTATCTTTATCAGAATCTCGGCATCTTTGTCAGTAGGTTTTGCACCCATTATCTACACCTGAGCATCTTTTCTTAGTGGATATACTCCGCGAGAAACTATATCAAGAGGTACAAAGAATCCTCTTCTCAAGTGCTTATTCCCAGTAAACTCTATGCCAAGTAAATCGAAGATCTCAGCTTCAGCTCCATATGCTCCTGGTATGATGTCCATTATTGTGTCTAGCTTAGGGTTATTCCTAGGTATCGACGTCTTTATCACTATGGTTTTGCCTAGAGAAACTATATGAATAAAATAATTAAGCTCGAAAATATTTTCCTTAGCTTTATCAACACCTGCTATTGTTGCTAAATAAACATTGTCCTCGTAACTATTCTTAATGAGCTGCATAACTTCCCTGATCTTTGCTGGGTCAATTATGTATACTTCTCTATTGGGCTTTATAACCTCTCTTCTTAGAGTGTACTGCTTCAAAATATCATCGAGGTTAGGGGTTTTGCTCAGTAACAACCACCTCTGTTTTCTCTCTACCAAGCAATATGAGAAGAGCTCTAAGAATTTCCTCAGGCCTAGGTGGACAACCAGGAACGTAAGCATTTACAGGTACAACCTTTTTAGCACCACCAACAACACTATAGCTATCCTTGAAAACACCTCCATCATATGCGCATGCGCCTACAGCTACAACATACTTTACATTAGGCATCTGCTCATATAGTCTCTTCAATCTCTCTGCAGCTTTCTTTGTTACAGCACCCGTCACCACGAGTATATCGCCATGTCTTATGGATGGCGCAAGTTTAACACCATATCTCTCAGGATCGTAGAGAGGTGTTATAGCGGCAAGAACCTCGATATCACAACCATTGCATGCACCGGTATTGAAATGAACTAGCCAAGGGGAGTACTTGAGAATTCTGATCTTCTCCATAAGTATAACCTACCGAGGGATTAAAGCTAGAAAGGTCTGGTTAAAAAGTTTTCTTGTCGAGTAAGACATATTCTACAACTTCTATAGTCGAGGAGTTCGCTGTATCGTAGCTTGCTTTAATAAATAATAAATCTACTCTACGATGTAAATAATAGATAACCTCAGAAAATTACTAGCATAATGATTGGGTGTACAAAGTAATGACATCCACGAAAAAACTTCTTATATATGCTGAGAAACTTGCCCTCGGATTAGCTTTAGAGGTATCAGCGTTTCCTAAGCCAGGTAATGTTCATAGACTAAGGAATTTTGAGGATATTATTTATGAGGATTTCATAGTCGCTGCCATGCTGGCAATTGAACCACTTTATAGAGGTATTAAAAGAGGCTATAAGTATGGTAATAATTTGAATAAGTTAAACGTTATATACGGTGATATAGTTTACGAAACAGTAAAATTATCTATGACTGTCAGCGGTGGTGGCAATACCTGCTTAGGATCGACACTGTTATTATCCCCACTGTCTGTTGCACTTGGTAAAGCCATAGCATCAGTTTATGAAACAAATTTAAGTATTGAATACATATTAAAAGATGCATGCGACCTTTTTAGGGAATACTCTACGGTATTAGATGCTGTATACTTTTATAGGGCTGTGAGAGCAACTAATCCTAGCTACATAAGGAAATCCGATATTACAGGGGATTTCCCCAACGTTTGGAGTAAAAGGTATAAACTGGAATTAATCGAGAGAAGACTTAGATTATGGGATATAATTGAATACAGCAGCAACTACGATATTGTTGCAAAAGAGATTATAGATTGCTACTCTAGATCGTATACTCTATCGAGATATATCTTGAGCCGCCTTAAACATCATGGAGTATGGAATAGAGCTGTTGTAGAGGCTTATCTATACCAATTATCTAAGGAATTGGATACGCTTATTGTAAGAAAGAACGGAATTGAGGTGGCACAGAAAGTCAAGGAAAAGGCTGAGGTAATTTTAAGGCTATGCGAAAAATCATGGGGAGGGTGTTTTGAAAAGCTGAGGATGTTTGACGAAGAGCTTGCATCATTGAAGGTAAATCCAGGATCTACTGCGGATATTGTTGCTGTAGCTATATCCATATATTCTCTATTTACGAAGAAGGACCTGCTCCGGTTACGTAAAGTTGCTACAAACGAATAGATGCTCTAGCAATCTCAGCATCAAGGAAATATAATTGTACACAAACTTTACTGGGTTATTATAAAAAGGTTCCTAAATACTTTAATCATAGTTGAAGATGTTTATCGGATATTTATCAAAGCTTATAGCTGGATATGCTACACGATATTATAGCTTAAAATCGACTAATTAGGCACAATATAGGGTATACTCTGGTTTAGGTGTTATAACATGATTAGAGAAATTAAAGAAGAAAGTAGAATAGCAATGCTGAAAAGAATTAGCGCTCACAGCCATATAAGGGGTTTAGGTCTCGATGAGAAAGGAGAACCTATATCTGTTGCTGATGGACTTGTTGGTCAGTTAGAAGCACGTCGTGCTGCTGGAATAGTTGTAAAAATGATTAAGGATGGCAAGCTTGCTGGAAGAGGAATACTTTTCGTAGGACCTCCAGGTGTAGGCAAAACCGCTTTAGCAATAGGTATTGCTAGAGAACTAGGTGAAGATACGCCGTTCGTCATGATTACTGGATCTGAATTGTATTCAACTGAACTGAAAAAAACCGAAATATTAATGAGATCTGTTAGAAGAGCTATAGGTATTAGGTATAGGGAGATTAGAAGAGTTTACGAAGGCGTGGTCAAGGAGTTGAAGTTTTCCTTAGCTTCACATCCGTTTAACCCGTATGCAAAAATACCTAGAGCTGCACGGTTAACTTTGGCAACAAAAGATGAAGAAAAAACCATTGAAGTAGACCAAAGTATAGCTATGCAATTAGCTCAGCTCGGTATAAGGAAAGGAGATCTTATAAGCATAGATAATGATACAGGCGAGGTTTTCAAGCTTGGTCGTGTGAAAGGTATTGAAAAAGCCCGATACTTTGACGTTGAGACCTCCAAGGTTTACGAAGATATGCCCAAGGGAAAGATATTCAAGGAGAAAGAAATTATAAGGACAATAACTCTTCACGATATAGATGAAGCTTATGTAGCGCAAAGAAGGGCTATGTCTATCATCAGTTTATTCGCTGAAGAAAAAGAAATAGACCCTGAAATAAGGAAAGCTACAGATGAAACTGTTAGAAAGTTATTATCCGAGAATAGAGCAACTTTAGTTCCCGGAGTTCTATTCATAGACGATGTCCACATGCTCGACATAGAGTCTTTCAGTTTCCTAACAAGGGTTATGGAAAGCGAGTTTTCACCAATACTAATTATGGCTACAAACAGAGGTGTGACCAAGATTAGGGGTACAGACTTAGAGGCCCCCCACGGAATACCTCTAGATATACTCGATAGACTTCTCATAATACCCTTTAGACCTTATACACCGGAAGAGCTAAAGGAAATAATAAAAATCAGGGCTGGGGAAGAAGAGATAGAGCTTACCAACGAAGCAATAGAATTACTTGTAAAGGTTGCTCAACAACGAACCCTAAGGTACGCCATACAATTAATGACACCCTCTAAGATTGTTGCTGAAAAGAAAGGCAGATCTGAAGTTAAGGCCGAAGATATTGAAGAAGTGATGAAGCTATTCATAGATGTATCGCAGAGCGTTGAGATAGCCAAAATATGGGAGTCAAAGTTTTTAAAGTAGTGTTAAACAATGAAGCCGGCAAGCGATATATATTTATCTAAACTCGAAATACTAATGCACTATGCTGAGCATTTAGATACCGATCCAACTAAATCCTTTACAGAAGAAGAACTCTCTAAACTGTGGAACTTAGATGTTTATAAAACTAAAACCATAATTAGAAAATTACGTAAAGCGGGATTTGTGCGAAGAACTCGTGGTAAAAGATACAAGCTTACATTAGCTGGTGCAATTCTAGTCCGTATCTATAAAAGAGTTAGAAAGTAAACTTATAGTAGCTAATACATTACCTTATTAGCTACCTGGTAGAAAACTATGTATGAAGCTGAGTGATGATCACGGCTGTGTCTGAGAAATGATGACAATCCGTGTTTCTGATTAAATTGATGCATTTCTCTAAAAGATAGTAAATAAGGGCATTATTACAATTGACTCCGTGTTTTCCACAACTAACAACATAGAGACTTAACTTTGTCGAAACATATAACCCAAAATCTATTAACACCTTGAATTCATATTATATTGTTGGAAGAAATAATATCGACAAATAACGCTAGACTTAGAAATTAATTGTACCCTACAGGAAAGCTAGGCCTTCCCCAACATAATAAATATACTGTACATGTATTACAATAAGCGTCTAGCTTGCTTCTTTACAATTTATCCTCTATTTCCCATCATTTGCATTTTATCAAGTAATAACAATAGAGGAGAGACAATCAAAGCATAATTATAAACCGAGGTTATAATACCTAGAAGAGATTTTTCCTGAGTTAAATATTGTCATGTATTTCTCCCTGAAATAGCAGAATAACCGTTAATAACTCGATTAAATCTAGGTTCAAGTAAATTGCTTTCTAAGTTTAAGCCTATAGAAGGATGAACAACATCTAGGGCTTCACGTTTTTGTCTACTATAATATGGTGTTTCAGTAAACTTCCCTTTATGCGATTCTTTATTTCAACTAAGTTTATTTCTGCATAGCTTCCTTTCTCTGATAACTCCTTAAATACTTCTTCCTCTAGATCGTATTCCGTAGCTATAGTAAGCTTATTTAAAATCTCTTTTGCTTCGTCAAAACTACTGGTTTCGTATACATATCGTGCAATAGAATCTCTAACAGTTATAACAGAATCCAGTATAAATACCGCTAGCTCCATCATAGACAGCTTAACGCTTCTACTTTCTTTTCTAATTACGATGGTGTCTAGATCTGTGCTAACTACTTTCAATGGAATAGTGCTAGCCTCTGATGTAACCTTCTCAAGTATTTGCCTAAGAACTTCTAAGTCTTTGTTTGATAATAAGTATCCCCCTATGTATCCACCTAAACGCGCTATTCGTCGTAACCTCCGCTCAACGTAATCAAGCTGTAGCTCCCCATCTGCACTTGGACTCGCTATCGCTATATACGTGTTATCCAAACGAGATAGCGCAGCTGCTACAATTGCATCTGCTAGAGGGCTCCATAGATTTTCTTCAAATCCTTCAGCTATAGCATCACCACCAACATCAACACCTATTATCTCATTTACACCGTATCTAGCCCTAAACACGTCTAGGGCTTTAGCTAAGCCCGCTGACCCACCGTAAACATCAAAAGCAATTACCTCTTTGTTTAATATTGTTGAAACGTTGACCGCTTGAGGTGTTATAGCTCTTCCACCTCTAAGAGCAAAAGTGTACTTATCTAAAATAGCATAACCATAACCTTTTTCTACTATATTAAATAGTTCATCAATAGATATAGGGCCAGGAAGAGGGTCCACTACGTAGCGCTCCCACAAAATAGAGCCGATAATGGCCTTACCACAGCATCTCTCGTAGGCAAGCGCTAACGTAGCCGCCATAGCTATATCACCTCCTCCTCCCATGGCTAGAAAAAGAACTTTACCAAAGCTCTTTATAGGTAGGCACAGCTCTAAAGATGTAGTTCTAGACGTTTTCATCACCTAAGGCTCAGACCGTGGTCCTCTCCACATCGATCTTCAGTATTTGGCTAGTTATTGTTTTAGTTAAACACATTAAATAGCTTTACGTATTCACAAAAGCAGGTGATCCATGTGAGCGAGTTTAAGCTTGTTGATATTATATATAGGCATAGGATTGAAGAAACAGTTAAACGTATCGATAAAAAGCTTGATAACGAATTCTACATTACAGATCTTGTCTATTGCCCTCTAAAGTACAAGTATCAAAAGCTTTATAAGGAATTAACTATAGCCTCAGCTATAAACCCTACAACGTTGCTGGGCGAATTCGCTCATCATGGAATAGAGAAAATGCTTATAGAAATCCTAGGACCAGACAGCGTAAAAACAGAAGTAGAAACCGAAAAAAGCATAGAAGTTGAAGGAATTCTATACATAATCAGAGGACGTGTCGATGCGCTAATCGGGGATTATATTGTGGAGATTAAAACAAGCAAATCTGATGCATCTATTCCTCAAAATCATCACATATTACAAACAAGGTTATACTTATGGTTAACGGGTTACAGGAAGGCTTTATTACTCTACGTAACTGCAAACAGAATTGCAGAGTTTGTTATAGATAAACCTGCTACTGATGGCGAAGTTTCAGACCTAGTTAGAGGAATTATAGTTGGAGCTCCGGCGCCAAGGTACTCATGGGAATGCAGATACTGCCCTTACTCGGTTCTATGTCCGGACAAAAGAATATTTGTTGGTGTTACCGAGGCATAAGCTCTATGTAAGCAGTGCTTATAAATTCTGACACAAAGAGCTGACTCACAGTTGAATGCAAATAAAAGGTTAAATGAGATGGATGCAGAAGAAAAGAGTCATGAACAAACTGATGGAATCATAGGTAAACATGTATATGGAAACCTATACGAAGTAGACCTAGAAATCGCAACAAATGAAGGCCTGCTTAAAAAAATAGTGTTAGAGGCTGCTCAATTAGCGAATATGTCTGTTTATGATATAAAGTCGTGGAGTTTCGGGGGTAAGAAGGGGGGTGTATCGGTTATAGCACTAGTTATAGAAAGCCATATCGCTATACACACATGGATTGAATACCAATACGCTACAGTTGATGTCTATACATGTGGCGAAAAAAGCGATCCTTGGAAAGCATTTGACTTCATAGTCAGGAGTTTAAAGCCTAGGTATTACACTGTTAATTACGCTGATAGAAGTAGTTTAACATCCATAAGAATATGATTTAAATCTTCTTATATTCTATTTTTCTCTTATTCTTCTAATGATTAATTAAAACAAGTACCCATAACCTACCCTAGCATCTATATAATACTTATAAACTTTTATTAATTATAAATGCTATCTGTATACATATGCATAAGTATTATTAAAAACATGACAACTATATGAGGGGTATTTACTATGAACATCAAAACGAATTTGAGCTCGTTAGTAATAGTAGTGCTAATAATTATTATAGCTTTAGCAATTTACATGTACTATAGCACAGCAAAGCAATTCGAAGACTTAGAGCTCGCTGGTTTTCCAAACAATAAAGGTTATGTATCAGATGAGGTCTGGTATGTTAATTCAGCTCGTAATATCTTGAGGAAGATATTTGGACTTGCTCCTTCTATGGGTTCTCCCCGAGCCTCGATAATATTGTCTTCGTATTCAGATGTTTATAATGCTAAAAACCTTGCAGGAGCCTATGGTATAAGGATTGTAGCTGACGAAAATTACTTCTCTAAAATAAGATCTGAAGAAAATAAGTACGTCATATACGTTGAAGCTCCATCCAAACATAGTATAGAATTATTTGCTAAAGCCGTTAATGCTATCGACGTAGTTTACGGGTGGCTTATAGGCGATGCTAGAGGTGTCTACGACTATTTAAACCTAGAACACCCACCTACTGTTAAGTACATCATAGCTATGATCATGCTATCAGTAGGTGATAGGCCTCTTTACTGGAGAATACCTTCAATAGCTATGGGGGTTATAATTGTGGTGACCACTTTTCTCATTGTCTACGAGTTAACGAAAACCCCAGAACTAGGGCTTATAGCTGCAGCAGCAACAGCTGTAGACCCCATGACGAAGGTAATGTCTTCGATAGCTTTACTTGATGTGTATGTTTCGGCATTTACAGTTCTTACTCTATACCTAGCTGTTAAGAATAAGTTTAAAGGAGCTGCACTTCTGCTGGGTTTTGCCTCTACAGTCAAATTCTCATCGCTTCTTGTAGCAATACCGTTGACATTCATCTATATGAATAACATGTTTAAGAAGGGCTATAAAACATTACGGGTTATAGAAGAAGCCATATACTACGTTATATTAATGATCCTATCCTTTGTATTCTTCCAAATACTTGTATCAACCCCTATAATCCTTGGACTAGGTCTCAATACCTGGCTTAACCAAGGGTTGTTTGGCTCTATTCAATGGCATCTCTCCGTTAAATGCGTAGGCCCTCAATGCCCTATAGCATCAGCTCCCTGGGAATGGTTCATGGGTATTAACTCCTTCCCGGTATATGCTTCACCTATGGTTTATGCACAAGGTTTTACCCCTACATATACTCTAGCTCTACTGCTTATGGTGCTAACCATACCCACTATGGTATGGGATAGACCCACCAGAACCGCATGGTATATGCTTGTAGGGGTTTTTTTAGGGTACCTAGCTATATGGATTTTAGGTGGAAGAAGCCAATACAGCTTCTATGCAATACAGCTAACGCCCCTAATATACTCATATTTAGCTGTGCAGCTATTCGAATTTATTCATAGAGAGAATCTTAAGAAGGTTATAGATTCATGGAAAAAAGTATTCATAGAGCTAGGCAAGATAGTATTTAGCCTCTTTAGGTAGAAATCAATGAATCTTATAACTACTTTACGTAGAATAGAAAACAACGTAGAGACTTTAATCAAAGAACTTGAATCAAAAAATATGAGGAACCTCGCTCAAAATTTACGAACTCTTATGGTGAAGATGAAACCCCTTGAAAAGATGTGCTTTTTTACGAATAACATAATCCCGTTTTTCAGAGAACTTGAAGAAAAAGCAAGAAGTATAACGAAAAAAGTTACAGAAACACCAAGTACTGTTAGAGAAGAATTAAAAGACCTGATACAAACTATGAATAATATTTTGACCTTAGTTGCTAACAACTACACTAAGTCGAAGATGCTAATCTTATTCATATCAGTATTATATACGATTGTATCTATGAGATTAGTAAACATATTTGTCAGTTCCTTAACCTCTTTAGTGATAACATCTATTCTTTTATGTCAGGGTTTAGCTCTAGTTTTGACTATATCTATAGATTTGACATTGTCGCTGTTTATCATCCCGTCAATACCGTTAACATCAATCATAGCATTGATCTTAATCACAAATACGCTAGATTATATGAATACCTTAATAATGGTGTTTCACATTATTACGTTAGCTCTATCAGTTATATTCATGTTCATGAATATTAGAGGGTACAAATTAGTTAAACGAATCTTAATCGAGTTAGCAGTTAATATAGAGAAGCTCATTAACATTGTAAGAGAAACGCCCCCTAGCATAACACCTCCTACCATGGATTTAATTACGTATACAGATGTATACGTTGATAAAGCTTATGAACTCATTAAATACGTAAATGATATGCAGAAATTACTGGAATAATATAAGGTGTATTTCATGCCCGAAAAAAGTAGTACTACGCAACAGAAAACAAAAGAATTAAAAACCTTCAGCGCACAAATTATAACCCAAGATCATATAAAGAAAGACAAAAGGAAACTATCATTACTAAATATTATAAAAACTTGTGATGAGATAAGCGAAAAAGGTCTCATATATTTAATAGCTATGTTAAAGGACGAAAAGGGATTGAACATAGGTTACACCATACTTAAGATGGGTACTAGAGTTATTATCCGAGAACTTCAAGAAGATATTAGAGCGTTACTTTACACTAGTTTAATCGAAGTAAATCCAAAGAATAAAAAGCTTAGATTAACGAGCATAGGCAATGAGTTCCTTGACAAGGTATCACCATCAGAAGTTGTTGAGAACTTAGAAAGTATACTTAAAGCAGTTGAAGAACTTAAGCCTAAAATCTTACCTCTAGATGAAGAAGTTGCCTTAATTGCTTCATCTCCTACTAAGAGATAGACTACGCCCCTAGGGAAAATTTTATTCTAATCCAGTAGAGCATCAATCATTTTAAGTATTTAATAAAATTGATGTGCTCTCGTGTTACATTGATAATGTTACTCGTTCTCTATCTTCTTTTCTTCTCGCTCCTTCTCCTAATATATCTATAAGTATAGGATTTATTTTACCTTCTTTTTCAAGCCTAGCAAGGTAATCTCTGACACTCGATGTATGTTTTACATCTAGCTCTAGTAATTGTTGGAGGAGGTTATGAGTAATTTCCCATACTGCTTCGAGTTCTTCTCTAGGTATATTACTTATTATGAATGGATCTTGGAGCCAGTTATCAAACGCCTTTATGGTTCTTAGTATATGTTGGAATGCCATCCTTGTATATAGTATTAAATCTAATCTATCACCTTTCTTAACGTTATCGTATACACTATCAAACCACTCCTTGATCTTTTTTTGCATATCTATCCAACGACTTAAACTTTCGTAAAGAGAGGACATCTTAACTCACTATATCATTTTCATACTTAGATTATAACCTATGATGGCTGCTACAAAGTTAATAAGGTTTTATTCAAGTTTGAAGGGCTTTCCGTGCCTCCTTATTTCTTCAGGGACTTTATCTCTGTAAAGCAATAGAAACTTAAGATCTTCTTCCTGTTTTCTATAGTTATCAGGTAAGATCCTTGGTATTTCATCTATTATTGGGTACCATCTTAGGCAAGAAGGACAGTATAGAATTCCTTCTTTGACTTCATACTTTATACATTCTTCGCAAGGGTATTCATTTAACTCACTAACTTTGGCTTCTCTATATCCACAATAAAGATCGCATAGAGGTTTCTGCATTTCTACCGGAAGAGATCGTTTCTCATACGAAACTCTTTCAAATATAGCAAGCTTCAGAGGAAAACCAGAGTCCTTGCAGTAAGGGCATGCTATGTAGTTCAAGAGCCTATACTTCAATTTTAACACCACGAACTTTATCTATAATTGTTTTTAGCTCACTTAATATATTCTCTGCTAGTCCTCTATCCCAAGATTCAACAGTTATCCTCACCAAAGGTTCAGTACCACTAGGTCTTACAAGAAAAGCATAGTTATTTGTTATTACTTTGATGCCATCAATATCAACCATTTTATATCCACGGTAAGCACTCTTAATCTCATTGACAATTTCGAGAGCTTCATCTCTATTCGTTACAAATACCTTAGTTCTTATTATCACAGGTTTTTTGATATCTTCTACAAGGCTTGATATAGATCTACCTTCAACACTAACCATCTCTGAAACAATGGCTGCAGCCATAGAGCCATCTCTCACAAGTTGATGCGAAACATAGGCAAATCCACCGTTATCCTCGAACCCCGCTATGGCACCTCCGAGCTCCTTTATCTTTCTAGCTATATTTATGAACCCAACTTTTGTCCAGTAAACTTCTATACCCTTCTCAACAACATTTTTCTCCATTAAGAAATGGCTTGTGGAGATAGCTGTTACAATTCTCTTCGGTAGCTCTGGGTGTTTTCTTGATATATAATTGCTTAGGACTACTGCAGATACATCGCCAGCTACGAAGTTCCCTTTTTCATCTATAATAATAGCCCGATCGCCATCGCCATCGTGAGCTATCCCAAAATCTGCTTTAACAGCCTTTACCACCTCCATGAGCTCGCTTAGATTTTCAAGTGTTGGTTCATAAGCTCTATACGGTATACCTATATCACTATTTATTGATAGGGCTTTAACCCCAAGTTCTTTAAGTATTCTAGGCGTTGTTAAAGCTGATACGCTGTTCGCACAATCAATAACTACCTTAAGCTTTTTACGAGCAATAGGCTCTGCATCAACGTGTTTTTTAACTGCTTCTACATAGTATGTTATAACCGTATCGAATTTTTCTATAGGTCTCATGTCATGCCACGATATTCTCCTAAATCTTGATCCAAATAGTATATCCTCTATCTGTTTATCGACCTCAGGAGGAGATTCAACTCCGTCACTTAAGATTACTTTTATCCCAACCCATTCCGGAGGATTATGGCTAGCCGTAACCATTACACCATAATCAAATCCTAGATCTCTAACACATAATTGAATTGCTGGAATAGGTGCTAGACCAGCATCGTGTACCTTCGATCCACCGGATGCCAAAGCACTTAAAACTATTCCATAAATAGCCGCATTGCCTAACCTTCCATCCATGCCCACTAAAGCTCTAGAACCCGGTGGAAAGTACGATGCTATTGCATACGCAAGCCGTAGAGCTAGGTCTACAGGCTCTTTGTCTACAATCCATCGAACCCCATCGGTGCCAAAGAGCTTACGTTCAATGTTTGTGATACCCACCACCATTATTTAGTTAACTTTGTTATACAAGATTAAGTCCTTTATCGAACTTAGAGTACACAATATATAAATGTGTAAACCTTTTAAAGTTTAAGCTAAGCCCACGGTAGGTATATCTATGGCTAAAACCATCTGGTTAGATGTGCTAACACCTAAGCAAGCTATGCTTTTAGGAACTATAGCTACTACACTAAAAAGTAAAGGTTACAATGTTACCCTTACAACACGTAGCTACGATTATACCCAGGCAGTTTTAAAGAATTTAGGGGTAGAGTTCGTCTCCCTCGGAGGCTACGGAAACACGCTGATCGATAAACTACTCGAAGAAATCAATAGAATGAGGAGCCTAGTCGAAGTCCTCGGGGATAAGTTCGATATTGCTATAGCGTACCCTAATCCAGTAGCTGCACGAATATCCTTTGGTTTGAATAAGCCATACATAGCTTTAACCGATAGCCCCCATAGTGAAATAGTGTCAAGACTTTCTCTTCCCTTAGCAAGATACGTGATTTTCTCTAAATGCATCCCCATATCAACAATAGAACCATATATCTATAAGGAGAAGACTAAGCTTGTACCGTACAATGGAGTAGATGAAGTTGAGTGGCTAAAAGACATTCACCCAGACATGAGTTACGTAAGATCTATTGGTCTCGAACCCTACAGCTATGTTGTGGCAAGACCTCCCGAAGTTAAGGCTTCATATTACCGCTATAATGATGCTTCAACAGTATTCGAGGCGGTTCTCAATAGAATCCTAGATCTTAACCTTAAGGTTCTCTATCTGCCAAGATACATTGACGACCCACTAGCCCAGCAACTACGAACCCGTAAAAACGTTGTAATTCCAAGCACATCACATGGAGTTATAGGGTACAACGTAATATATTATGCTTTAGCTGTTATAACAGGTGGTGGCACTCTAGCGAGAGAAGCGGCATTACTAGGCATACCGGGTATAAGCTTGTTCCCTGAAGAACTATACGTAGATAAATGTGTACAAGAGCTGGGACTTCCCTTAACGAGGTGCAGAAGTTTAGAAACATGTTTATCAACTTTAGTAGAGTACATACGTGAACCCGATAGATTTAGATGTTACGCACAAAATGTGCTGAAAACATTAGAGAAACCGTCAGATGCTCTCTTAAAGCTCATTGAAGAGGCGAATTCCTGATGGTCTATATAGCTGGGGTAGACGAAGCTGGAAGAGGACCTCTGATAGGAGATCTCTTCATGGCGTTGGTCGCCATAGATGATGGAGCAGAAAGTTTACTGAGAAGCCTAGGTGTAAGAGATAGCAAGAAATTGACGAGGAAAAGAAGAGAAGAGTTATTTGGATACATAGCTGGTGTTGCTGAAGCCGTATTAGTAGCAAGAGTACTTCCAAGCGATATAGATAAAGAGAATATCAATACCCTTGAAATTAAAACATTATGTAGGCTTATAGCAGAAGCCTACAGCACTATTGAAATTGACAGAATTTACATAGATGCTTTTGTAGACCCAAATAAGATAACGAACTACCTTCGAAAATGCTTAGAAAAATCACACATAGACAATATTGTTGCTGTATACGATGCTGACAGTACCTATGTTGTAGTTAGCGCAGCTAGTATTATAGCTAAAGTTCTTAGAGATAGACATATAGATACTCTAAAACAGATTTACGGAGATTTTGGTAGTGGGTATCCTAGTGATGAGCGTACCATAGATTGGTTGAAAAAATATTATCAGAATTACAGAGCTATTCCGCCTATCGTCAGAAAATCGTGGAAAACCATTGAAAACACCCTAGGCAGGTCACATACGCTTGATCGCTATACTGTTAAGAGGAATAAAGAATAATATCATGTAATCTCTAAAAGAAACGTTATTAAACCTTCATCTGAGTTTTTGAACTTTACAACAAAAACAACAACAAAAGAGTGGGGGTTAATTCGATTATGCCAAGTTATCCAAAGTTTATAGCCGATGCAATGCTAGGTCACGTTGTAAGGTGGTTAAGGCTCTTAGGATACGATACTACTTACTACCGTATTATAGAAGATTGGAAATTGATAAGAATAGCTAAAGAGGAAGATAGGATATTGTTAACAAGAGATCTAGGTCTCTATAGAAGAGCTAGGAAGCAAAACATCAAAGCATTGTTTATAGAGGATCCAGATGTAGTAAAGGTGTTAGCTATTCTATCTCTTAAATACAGTATAAGGCTTGATTTCGATAAAAACGATTCTCGATGCACCCAATGCAATTCATTGTTACGGTATACAACGTCATTGATCGATATTTCGCATAAAGTAAGTAAAGATATAGCGTTAAAGTACAACGAGTTTTGGATTTGCCCCTCCTGCGGTAAAGTTTATTGGCAAGGAAACCACTGGAAAACAATATTTGAAGTACTTGAGAAGGCAAAAGCAGAAAAACTAAAAACCTTAAGTAAAGTTAAACCTTCTGAGAAGAAGATTGAGTGGCTGAGCCTCAGTGTCTATGAACAGAAATAGCGTAGTAGAACCAAGCGAAATCGCATTAGATGAAGGGATATTCTTAGTTAAGCTTGCTAGAAAAGCCATAGAAACGTACATTACCAATGGCGTTATCATCGACCCCCCTAAAGATACTTCAGAAAAACTCTTAAGACCGGGTATGGCTTTTGTAACTATTGGGAGCTACTCAAGGAATAGAGAGCTTAGAGGGTGTATAGGTTTTCTCCAGCCGATAACTCCTTTAGTTAAAACAGTTATACATGCAGCAATAGCTGCAGCTACAGAGGACCCTAGATTCCCTCCATTATCGAGAAATGAGCTTGGAGATATAGTTATAGAAGTCTCTGTGCTTTCAACACCGAAACCTATCAGGAACATAGATGAGATAGCTGTCGGAAAACATGGTCTCCTAATATACAGAGGATGGTATAGTGGAACCCTACTACCTCAGGTACCAGTGGAATACTGCTGGAATAGAGAAACATTTCTAGCTGAAAGCTGTCTAAAAGCTGGGTTTGACCCAGATTGTTGGTTAGATAAGAAAACTAGAATCTATGTGTACGAGGCACGAATCTTCTACGAAAAATCGCCTCTAGGAGAAATAACGGAAAAAAATCTTGAAGATGAATTCAAAGTAAGGTGTAAATGGCTCTTAGACTGAAAATTGCTATTATATTTAAATAGAGTTTCCACTTAATACTCTAGATGGTATTCTGTATAGATTTTCGTTGTGTTTAGCTGGTTTAATACTATCACCATGTATAAGATTTTCATTAGGTGTAGTGCTTGATATTATCGGATTTTGACTTAAAAAATTACATAAAATCAAGTAGACTTATAATAGAGCCATTCGATGACGCTGTTGTACGTGAAAACGGGTTGGACCTAAGGCTTGGAGATGAAATCTGTGAATTAATAGAAACAAACGAGGTTATGGATCCCTATGAACTAGCTGAAGAAGATATTAGGAGGTTCTATACGTGTTGTCGAGCAACGGAATTCATTATAAAACCCTACGGAAGGTACCTACTGACAACCCTTGAGTACATTAAGGTTCCTCCGGAACTCATGGCGTTTGTCGAATTAAGATCTACTTTTGCTAGAATGGGTCTCTCGGTGCCTCCAACGATAGTTGACGGAGGTTTCGAGGGTCAAATAACAATAGAACTTCACGGTTCGTCATTTCCAGTTAGACTAAAGCATAAAACAAGGTTTCTTCACATAGTTTTCGCAAGAGTTTCAAGCCCTATAGAGAAACCTTACAGAGGTAGTTACCAAGGTCAAAGAGGTATTAAGTTACCTAAGGTACCTATAAAAGATAGAGACTAATTACTTCAAAGATGGCGTTACTCTGCATTACACAGTTAGTTGTTGTGTGGGAAAAACTAGTTGATTTTCTACTTATTAGATACTATCTAAGAATAGCTGAAAAGCTCTAAGTAGTACCCCTTTAGATGAGTTAAGTATTTCTAATGGATTCTGACCTTCTTCTGGTCTTACCTCGAAGCTTATAGCACCTCTATACCCGATGCTATGTAATACGTTTAGTAATCTTGCAACATCTTTCTCTGTATTAAGTGCACCAGGTCTATAGAATCCTGGATGAGTGTCAAGCAACTTATCGTTAACTTTCTTTGCACAACCTATGTGTACATGTCCTAAGTACTCTGGATATGATTTAAGTACCTCTGGATCTTCATTTAATAGAGGTGCATGACTTAGATCCCACATTATGTAGACGTTTTTGGCTCCGCCTTCCCTTACTTTCTCAATAGCTTTAACTGTTTCAATGTAGGGTCCAAGGAGTCTCCTCCTATCCCATGCGATATCGAAGGTCTCGAGATACACATTCATATTGTATTTTCTAGCTTCAGAACCCAACTCTATTAATGTATTTATTAGAGCTTCAAGAGCTCTTGCCTTATCTGGACCATCTATATTAGGTCCTGCGCAGAGACCTACAGCCTTGTACCCTCTTTCACCAGCTTTTCTAGCTTCAGCATGTAGTATTTCAACGGCTTTCTTTCTCTCTTCTTCATTAATAGCACTCGGATTTACACCTCGTGTTAGAACCACAGGTTGTAATCCTAGAGCAAATGATTTCTTATACTTGGCGTTTATCTCAGCTATCTTTTTCCACTCTTCATCGTCTATTATCAAAACCTCTAGCAATTCGAAGAAGGGATCCTCTATTAGGATCCTTAATTTCTCTGAAGCGTTTTCAGAGGACTTCATCAGCTCTGGAAATAACATAAAGCTTACGATACCTATATCCCATGGAAATTTAGATGTTACCACAATATCTTTCTTTAATGTACATCCATATAACATAGTTTTCACACCTTTAGTGATTATGACAGGAATGAGATTTAAAAATTTTTGCCGAGTTTTTGGTAATGGTGTGAGAGTCAATGTATTTAGGCAAACTTCCGAGACCGGCGTTTGGCGTTAGAATACCTGATATAGTTGCACCAGCTATCTTGAAGTGCTTCAAGAAGTTAAACATTACCGGTACATTAATGCTTTCATTCAATAGAGAAACAGCTCCTGAAAAATACATTAAGTCATTAGACCAGAAACACTTCTATTTAGGACATACTGGAACCTCTATCGGCGAACTTATTGATAAGATAACGCATTACTCATCGTCGTATTCGACACCTGTGGAGATCGAAGCAGACCATGTATCTATTATGGGTAGCGTTGAAAGAGCCTTAAAAAAGATTGCAGGGGTACTTGTTGAAGAACCTCTTACACAAGCTGAAATACAGTTTTCTCTTGAATACATTGAGGAAGAATTCAGGGAAGTCTCCAAAAATGGCGGCGTAGATTTCGTAACGATAGATACATGTGAACTTATTAATTATAACGCTGATAAAATTCCAGATAAAGAAGTAATAGATTTTTATGAATCTCATATTGAACCAGATGTTAGGAAGGAATTGGAGAGGTACTACGTAGACAAAACCTTTGAATTCGTATCAGATGACAGGATACTTAGAATAAAATTGAGGAAACCTGATGTTGCTAGGCTCTATCTTAAGTATTCTGATAGTATAGAATATACTTTGAAGGTGTATGATCTTATAAGGAAATACGTTCACAACGAATTCGGGGTTGAAATAGCCTTCGATGAAACACCATATAAATCGAACCTTAAGGATATTCTGTACTTTACACTAGAACTTAAAAGAAGAGGCTTAGAACCTGACTTTCTTGCCCCAAACATAGGGTATAAGAAGCGTGAAGATTATGACAACGAGTTGAAGGTATTATACGAAGACTTAAAGAATATAGTTACACTATTGAATGGGCTTAGTGTAAATATATCGATTCACTCGGGAAGTGGTCACAATCCTTACTCAGATAAGGGCTACGGCGTATGGAGAACAATAGGTATAGCTACCTACGGCAGAGTCAAATACAAGATGTCTGGAGTATTCATACAGTTGTTGCTTGAAGTTATGTCTAGAATGCCTCTAGGAAGTAAGCCTAGAAAAATTTACGAAGAAATATATGACGCCGTAATAGATCATCTGAAGCGAGTCATAGAAACTAAAGAAGCTTTGTATTCGAAGGAGCTGGAATCCATGCTGAGGCAGTATGAGGGAAGTAAAAGGAAATGGGATCCTCGAGCTAATATATTTAGACATTACTTCTACGTATTTCAAGCTCTTAGAAATGAAAAAAGCTGCAGAGTTTACAGAGAAACGCTCATTCAATTATACAACGAAGATCCAGAGCTACGAAGAGCATACGAACACGAAGTCTATGAATTAATAGAGAGATTAGCGCTAGCCCTAAACTACACAAGTAACTCTCTAAGATACAGACGTATAAGCTCACTTTAAGCTTAAGAGGCACTATTTTTAAGAAATGGTATAATCTGTATGTAGTTATACAATAAAAATAATATTTATTTTCTATTATCAAAGTTTGTAAACATGGATAGAGTTTTCGCATAGAATAGATTTCGCTAACTCCAATGCCGATTCTCTATCTATATAGTTTAGGTATACCATCTCTGATAATGCGTATGCTAATTCCTTCTTCGCCAAAGAAGCTTTTCCATAAACCCATTCAACAACGTACGCATCACTGAAGAATCCGCCGATCTTGCTATAAGGTAGCATTTGAAGCCGTAACTTTAAGTAGCTTCTAATTATCTCTGGATACATTGAGTACCACCAGTAACCACTTAGAGATACATTAGGGTAGTTTTTGGCAACAACTGTTAGCTGATGAGATAATGCTGAATCCGCTATCAATACATCGAATCTTACCTCCGAGTACATAGCAAAGATCTTAACCAAGTTTAGTATTTGATTAGGATTATAAACCGTTATTGCATAATCTGGTGGAGCAGCCATTGGTAAAGGTTTTTTAACGCCCAACATGAATTGTACAGCTTTCTTATATCGTGAACATAGTGATAATAATTTGTGTAGAACGTAAGAAGCTATTACCATTCTCTCTTCATCGTTTACTATACCCCGTTTTTTCAAATCTCTAATGTATATCGTTACCTCGCTTTTATGTGGAAAACCGAATATTTCATCTGGTTGAATAGGAACTGTTATAGTAACAATATCGTTTACAAACTTCCTAAACAGAGATTCTACGGCATTCTCAAGGCTCTCCGCATCGTTTATCTCTATCCCTAGCAATTGCTCTATTTTGAGAATTGCGTCTTTACTTAGACCTTGAACTATATGTTCTACTCTTAGCGCGCCTGTAAATAAATCCCTATCATACTGAGGTAGAGGCTCCAGAGGATTTATGGTAAGGAAAGATTTTCTAATTTTACAGAATTTCTTGAGCACTTCATAAGCCCATTCACCATTCCTCTGTTTACCCTCTATAGCCTCTGCAACCTCCTTCCAGTTAGATTCATCAATACTCTTTACATCAATACCGTATAAGTTCCTTAAAATATGCCTTAAACACCAAAACGTAGAGGTATTTTTAACGTACTTGAAGTAAGGTAAAGCCATTAGTAGCTTTTCCTTGCGTTGCGCTTTCTCGAATTCTTCTCTATTCATACCAGCCGATGCAAGCTCTGTAGCTATATAGTGATAGAAGATGATGTCTTCGAAGGACTTAGCCGTTAGCTGATTAGGGTTAAGGTGTTGGTGTATATCCACAACCTCTAAGTCAGCTAATTCCCTAAGCAATTCTTCGTAAAGTTCTATGAAGTTAGGCATTTTGATCAAACCCTATTACTTATTGTAAAATTTAATGATAAGGTATAAAAATTTTGTTAAGGTAATTACCGGAACAAGAGTATAACCAACTAAGTATAATTGCAAGATAGTTTCAGCGCATTACTCAACGAAGCTAACAAATTAATATACGATTCAAATCAAATGTATATCCCAATTACGTTTAACAACACTATAAACTAAGGGATACCCCTCTGTGTTCTTTCTAATCCACGTTACGTGGTATCCTATGTTAATGATGTGCAGAACTATAGAGAGTCAAATAGATTATTAGTTCGAAGACGAGGTACATATTTACACAACCACCGAGATTTGGTTCCTACAGTAAGAGTATTATTGGCATAACAGTAAAACTTTTATTGTCTAGCTATATCATTTAATACAACTAATAGGAATGAGGGTTAAATTCATGAATGCTGTAACTAAAGAATATGTGATTAGCTTATTGAAGCAGAGCTCCCCAGAACCCTTAACGCTTCCAGTACCACCTTCTGTTGACCATGCAGACCATATGCTAAAGGTAGCATTAATGGGTCATACAAAACTAGCGGCTGATCATATCCTACATCCCGATATGAGTGGCTTACTCCTAGATGCTCTCGGAGCCTTTGTTAGAAGAGCCGGATTCATAATTAGGAGCGAAAAACTTCATAAGGTTAACCCAGCTAGTTTAAATAATGCTATTGTTAGAAGGGCTAGAATATACGATACTGTTTTAGAGCTTATCATGGATTTAGTGGGTGTTGAAAGTCGTTGGGCAGGATTCGATGAAGGTACTGTAGAGGAGGCTCTGAACATACTGGTTAATGCTTTAGAGGAGTGGGAGAATCTTGAGAGATCAGAGTTAGGCTCACCAATGGTTCTATTATCTGTTATTGAATTCAATGTTCAGCAAATGCTGAAGGTGAATAAAGGTGTTAGCCTAGTAGCTGAAATGGCTAAAGAGCTGTTAAACAATATAGATCAAAACGCTGTTGCTAAGAGCTACCTAAAATCTGTTAAGAAGGTCTTCACACAAAACATTTACAGGAAAGTTTATGAGAAGTATATGTGCAAATTTGGAAACGACTATGCTCTAGGCCTTAGGTGGTTAAGGCACCTTGGATTTGTACAAGTATCAACTAATCCCGTTTTAGCTGCAAGAGCTTACGATGACGATCCGGATCTCTGGAATAATTTTGCTGAATACGCAAAGAACGTTTTAACAAAGAAATTCCCTGAATGGTTCAGAAGCCCAGAGAAATACGCTGATGACATCACCATGGAGTCTACGAGATTTGCGCTCATGGATAATTTCTACGTGTTTAGAGTCCCATTTATATTGTCTAAGTACCACGACGGCCTTGTAAGTTATCAGCTTAATCCACTAGTTGCCCACGATATTGAAAAAAGCGTTGAAGCTGCAAGAACGTTTGCAATGTGGTTAGAAGAAGACTTGAAGGTGTACGATGAGTACCTATGGTGGGGCTATAACGTACCAGAGAAGGGGAGACCTGATTTAGTGATAAAGGTTGCAGCAGCATATCCAGCTTCCATAGATATTGCTGAAAGATTGAACGAGATGGGTATAGGTCAAAACATAACCGTTAGCTTTACGCTTGCTCAAGAGGTATTAGTAGCATATGGAGCTATGAGGGGTATGGCTAAAGCCATTAAGAAAGGTGTGTGGCCTTCGCAGACATACGATACAAACATGGGTGGTAGGTTAGAGGATCACCTTAGGGAAGAAATAGCAGCAGATCTACTGCTCAAAGGGCTTGATAAAGTTGATGAGGATAGAAAGATGGCCATACTAGAGAAAATGGCTAGAGGTCTTAAGGTTGATGATGCTGTGTGGAATAAGCTTAAGAGCTCTTCCATAAAGGAGATAACTAAGCACTTATGTAGCCAGAGGGTGCTTGGGAGAGATCTAATTAAAGAACCGTATATAGAGGCGCTAGCTGAAACAGGAGCCTATGGGTCTAAGGAGGATGTGCTGAAAATGCTAAAACCGCTTGAGATGGCGTTAAAGCTCTCAGGTACTTATGTTGCACAGCGTGTATACGAGGTGTTGTTTGCTCCATGGAATAGAGAGAAGTGGATAGAGCACTTAGTGAAGGAGTTTGGGATAACAAGAGAACAAGCAGAGATAGTACTAGATAGGATTGATCTTCTTCCAGCATCTAAGAGGAAACCTATTGACACGCTGTACACGTTCGCTTCAAGGAATATGACCAATACTGAGTTCCCTGATCATCAAGTAAAAGTGGTTAATGAAGTAATAGGAAAGAATATTAAATTAGATGACTTAGCTGAATCGATATCCCAAGAACTACCAAGGGAGTACTTAGATATACTTATGAAATACGAAGATTTCGTAAAAGCATACGAAGCTTCACCTGAAGTTGTAGAATTACTAAGAAAGGTTGGTATAAACAGAGACTATGGATCAAGAGGTGTAAGCCCCAAGGACTGGCCAAGCTATGGACCATGTGCAAAGACCATGGACGAGTTTACTAAGAGTTACCTAGTATTTAGGGAAAAAGTTGTCAAATTAATTAAGTCTATAGCTTCTACTTAATAACGCGCAAAGCACTTTTTTATACCCCTTAACAATATAAACCATTATAGTAATGGTGTATGTCATGTCAAAGCCAAAGCTGTTTATAACCCGTCAAACCTTTGAAGACATTATAGAGAAATTAAGGAGGTACTATGAAGTAGAAGTTTGGGAAAGGTATCAGCCGCCCTCATACGAAGTGCTCTTAGAAAAAGCCCGAGAAGTTGATGCATTATACACACTACTTACAGACAAGATCGATTGCAACCTCCTTAAACAAGCTAAGAACCTTAGGATAGTGGCACAGATGGCTGTTGGATATGACAACATAGATGTTGCATGTGCAACATCATTAGGTGTATACGTAACGAATACCCCTGGGGTATTAACAGAAGCCACAGCAGAACTTACATGGTCTTTAATACTCTCTACGGCTAGGAGGATAGTTGAAGCTGATCACTTTGTTAGATGGGGTGAATGGGAACGGCTTAAAACTGCTTGGCATCCGTTGATGATGCTGGGCATAGAGCTTAAGGGCAAGGTCCTAGGTATTATAGGAGCTGGCAGAATAGGATCTAGAGTTGCCGAAATAGGCGCTAAAGGTTTCGGGATGAAGATCATATACTATGATACAAATAGGAATGAGTGGATAGAGAAAGAAGTAGGTGCTGAATATCGAGATCTAGATCAGCTACTACAGGAAGCAGATATAGTAACAATTCATGTTCCGTTAACCCCCGAGACCTACCATATGATTAACGAAGAAAGACTTAGGAAAATGAAGAAGAGATCTCTATTAATTAATACTGCTAGAGGCCCAGTCGTAGATACAGAAGCGCTTATAAAGGCATTGAAAGAAGGGTGGATAGCTGGAGCAGGACTTGATGTATTTGAGCAAGAACCTCTACCAGCAAATCACCCGTTGACAGCGTTTAAGAACGTTGTACTGGTACCTCACATAGGTTCAGCAACTTACGAAACAAGACATGCTATGGCAGAGCTAACAGCAGAAAACTTGATAGCCTTCTATGAAGGTAGGGTGCCACCTACCCTAGTAAACAAAGATGTTGTAAACATTAAGTTGCCAGGTTTCGGTAAGCAGTAGTAGTAAGCTAGTAATAAGGACCTAACAACCACTTATTTCCTATAAATACTTTTTCTATACCACATCTTCTGAAAATTTCGATTGCTTTCTTAGCATGGTATACGCTTGTCGGGGGTAAATCTCTCAATAGATGGTCTGGATGAAAAGCTAGCAAGACTACAGGTATAGATTTGTCTATAGCTCCTATATATTCCGCTATACCCTGGAGCTCAACTTCATCCACGTAACCAGGTACTAGAAGTATACTTACAACAAGTAAAGGTATTTCTGGTCTCTCCCTAGCTATGTTAGCCACAACCTTTATATTCTCTTTAACCCTTGCAACCGCTTTAAAACCGTTGATCCCTGTTAAAGCCTGGTAGATCTGTGGCGAACAAGCTTTCCAATCTATTTTAACAATGCCACCGCTTTCAAGGCTCATCCTAGCCATCTTCTCCATAATACTTGGGTTCTCTAAACCGTTGGTTTCCCAGCAGATCCTCTTAATAAGGCCATGGTCTAGGCTATAGGCTAAAATTTTCCTGGAAACTTCTATACTGTATATAGAGTGAGGTGCAGGATCACCGCCAAAGAAACATACACAGGTAATTTTATCGTTTTCTATAGCTTCTCTAACTAGTTCGTCAACCGATACACGATATCTTCTCCTAAGACTGGCCGATGCTGCTATATCTTTGTGATGCCAATTCTGACAAAAAATACAATCTAAATTACACCCTGCAAAGAATACTGCTAAATTGTAGTAACCGTATTCAGTACCTAGAGAAGAACTATATCTAGGGTAACCTGATCCTGTGGCCGCAGGACAAACAGGTGTTGCCACACAATTTGTTGGTAGCGGATCTAGGTAAGCATGAAGAACCCCATAACCGTAACCTTCTACGAACCTTAATACCCCGCCGTCATTCATCCACATACCGCAGAAACCTAAACTATTAATAGGAATGGAACACTCATTCACGCAAAGATTGCATGTAATACTGCTAAGGTTTCTCGGAGGCTCTACAGGAAGACCAATGCTCCCCCTATACATCTTATGAATCTCCAAGGATACTTCAACTGCCTCCTTATTTTCCCTTAGACATTTAGCACAAACACCAATAACATCACTAACAATTTTATTACTGTATCCACATAATCGACATACTCCCATAGGGAACCCAATTTTGTGTGTTTTCTTAAAGCTTATGAATTAATTTCTTAATTGCAGCGAACTCCTTATTAGCAAAAAGAATATTCGTTAAAATATGGTCTTAGCCAAAATATACGCTTAAGATGATGAACCTCCACCGAGGTTGATAGATGATATAAACGAATTGCACTGATAAAATAATACCAAATAAATCCATTAAGTAACACAATCCTTTAGCCTCAGGTATAGAATTGCATAACCCTACAGCTTACGTCATAACTTGATTAACTTTGTTCAAAAAAGGATACTTCATCTACTTCAATTACTTCTATGTTATTTCCTATGAGCTTGGCTACAAGAGCCTTAGTTGTTTTCGATACGTTGTTTTCATTCAATGCTTGTTCTAAAGGTAAAAAAGAAATATCGAGAGCATCTCCACCAGGTTTGAGCGAACCCAATACCGATTCTTCATCGAATAGTACGCCCAATATAACATAGTGATACTTAGGTTTGAATTCTTTATCTCTAACAATTAAATTCACTACGCTTATTACTCCAAGAGGTTTTGCATCAATACCTGTTTCCTCGTAGAGTTCTCTTCGAGCTGCATCGAATATACTTTCGCCTACTTCCATTGCCCCTCCGGGTATACTCCATAATCCTTTACCTGGTTGAGATCCTCGTTTTATGAGCAGTATTCTACCATCAGATACTAGTATAGCTCCTACAGCTGTTATCACATGCTGTGGATATTCGCGAGACATGTTCGCACAGTACGTACTAATAAAACACTAACAAGTAAAAAGTGTTATTGTTTAATGTTCAGCTCTTGGATTGATTCATATAAGTTGGCGTTGATGCTTCATCTCTTTTCCTAGACTAGAATCTCTCCCGGATCTATATAATCCTTGGGACCTTTGGAACACCTAGAAATATGTATTTTGCAAAATGTTACTTTCCAAGAACAGAATAAGAGAAGAAAATTTCTTAAACATTATTGTAGAGCACGAGATAGCCGAAGAGCAACGTAAAGTATTGTCATCCAATACTAAACAATATGAAACTCGAATCGGCTTCGAGAGGTTGCTTAAACTCGGAGAATACCTATAATGAATTCAATGTTTTAACAATGTAGAATAGTTGAATGTTACAATGGGGAGATGCCTCCTCTTTACTCGTAGATCTCTATCATATCCTCTACTTTCAACCAGTATTCCTTCATATCTTTAACTTCTTGTTCTCCCTTATTTTCTAGGTATTTCATGGCTTTGGCTAGCTCGTATGCTAGCTTATGGTTTAATACCAGGGGTATAATCATATCAGCAGCTGTTCTCCTTATTGCATAATCTTTATCCGGCTTATACCCAGTTGTCATAACGATGCCTATAGATTTGTTTATAAGCTCTTTCTCTACCTGTTTTATAGTTAAGGCTTCGGCATACTTGACACTCATAGAGTCAACGGTTGTTACAGCATAGCCCATGTTGTTCATGATCTTTGCTACTTCGCTTAAAACGTCTACATATTCTTGGTAAGGTGTATAGATTAACGCTTTTTCATTTTTACTGGGAACTCTATTTTCGTGAACGCTAAGCCAGCTAAGCATTAAAGCCTCTTCGTATGTATTGGATATCGTTGCAACTTCTCCAACGCTTCTCATCTCAGGTCCCAAGAATGGATATGCCCCTCTTAATCTAGGCCATGAGAAATGTGGGGATTTAACACCATACCAACTTGGTACCAAGAGGTTGAGTTTACCATACCCAATAACGCTTTTAATCATACCTTCTAACGCAACTTCCGTAGCCGCTTTCATCAGGTTGTAGCCTGTCACTTTGCTTGTGAAAGGCATTGACCTGCTAGCCCTTAGGTTAAGTTCTATCACGTATACATCTCCATCCTTATACAGCATCTGGATATTAAATGGTCCTTTGATCTCAAGAGTTGAGCTCAACATCTTAACTATTTTCGTAGCTTGTAAAGCTGCTGTCTTAGGTAAATACCTTGGGGGTAAAACCATTGTTGCATCACCGCTGTGTACTCCTGCTGGCTCTATGTGTTCTATAAAGGCTCCTACAACGGTATCTCGATCTCCTACACCGTCGAATTCGAACTCGATTGCATTGTCTATGAATTTCGATACCACCACGGGGTACTGAGGTGATATCTTAGTTGCTTTAGATACGAACTGCAGTAGTTCATCAACGTTTTTCGCTACAGCCATAGCTGTACCGCTTAGTACATAGCTTGGCCTGATAAGGACTGGGAAACCTACTTCATCAACGAATTTAAGCACCTCTTTCATGTTTGTTGCAGCAATCCATTTAGGTTGTTTAATTCCTAGTTTATCTAGTAATTCGCTGAATAAAGCTCTATTCTCCGCCACATGAACGCTCTTACCCGATGTTCCCAGCAATACAATATTCCTTTTCTCTAATTCCCAAGCAATATTATTGGCTATTTGACCCCCTAGGAATGTTACAACGCCTCTTGGTTTCTCTAGCTCGTATACATCAAGGACTCTCTCCACAGTTATTTCATCGAAATACAGCTTCTCATTGATATCCCAGTCAGTTGATACGGTTTCAGGATTATAGTTCACTACTATAACTTCATATCCTCTAGACCTTGCCTCATCAGAGAAAGCAACTACGCTCCAATCAAACTCTACGCTAACTCCTATTCTGAAACCTCCAGCGCCAAGGACTATAACCTTAGGCTTTGAGCTATTAAAGTCTATATCGTGTTCCCATCCATTATAAGTTAGGTATAGGTAGTTAGTTTGAGCGGGCCACTCCGCAGCTAAGGTATCTATTTGCTTAACTACTGGTGTTATGTTGTACTTCCTCCTATATTCCCTTAGGGTATCTGACGAAGATTTGAGGGCTTTAGCTATCTGTTCATCGCTGAATCCCCTCCTCTTAGCTTCTGCGATTATCTCAGGCAACTCTAAATCATTTAAACTCCTCTTCTTAAGGTCTTCGTATATATCGACTAATTCTTTAATTTGCTTTAGGAAGTGCTTATCGATACCTGTCAACTCGTATACTGTATCTACGTTTACACCGTATTTGAATGCCTTTGCAACCCATATAGGCCAGTAAGGTTCTCTATTCCTGATTTTATTCATAACGTATTCGATTGATATCGTGTTATCCTCGTATACCGATCCCCCAACAATCCCTATTTCTCCTACGTCTAGCATTCTAATAGCTTTCTGCAATGCTTCTTGAAATGTCCTGCCTATAGCCATAACTTCTCCTACACTTTTCATTTCAGTGCTAATTTGCTTTACAATATATTCAAATTTATCAAGATCCCATCTAGGAACCTTTATAACTATGTAATCTAAGCTAGGCTCAAAACATGCAGAAGTCTTGCCCGTAACCTTATTCATAACCTCGTAGAGCTTATATCCTAGCGCAAGTTTAGCCGCTATATATGCTAGTGGATACCCTGTTGCTTTGCTTGCTAAAGCACTACTTCTAGACATCCTTGGGTTCGTCTCTATGACGTACATTTCATCGCTGTTTGTAGGGTTTACAGCTACTTGAACATTTCCTTCACCTACAAGCATTATAGCTCTCTCCGTTGCTATCGATAAGTTTCTAGATAATTGATACTCGTAATCGGTAAGTGTTTGACAGGGTGCAACTACTATTGAATCCCCTGTATGTACACCCATGGGGTCTAAGTTCTCCATGCATGCTACAGCCGCTACATCATCATTAGCATCTCTTACAACTTCGAATTCTATCTCTTTCCAATGATATAGGTACTTCTCAATCAGAACTTCGCCTATTTCAGACTGGGCAAAAGCCGCTAATATCTTCTTTTTAAGCTCTTTATCATTCCATGCTACAAAGCTTCCAGCACCACCGAGATTAAAGCTTACTCTAACCATAACGGGGTAGCCTATCTCCTCTGCAATCTCCAGTGCTTCTCCAACGTTGTGCGCAGCTTTACTTGGTGGTATAGGAATGCCAAATTCTCTGGCTGTTTTCTGAAAAAGTTCTCTTGAAAGAGCTCTCCTTATACCCTCGATAGGGGTTCCCAAGACTTTGACCCCGTACTTCGATAGAATCCCGATGTCATGGAGTTTAACACCTATGCTTAACGCTGTTTGACCTCCAAAACCAATCATTATTCCATCGGGTCTTTCCCTCTCTAGAATCTTAGCTATAAACTCCGGTTTCAAAGGAATAAGGTACACTTTGTCAGCAAATCTATAGCTTGTTTGTATAGTAGCTATATTTGGGTTTACCAGAACCGCCTCTATACCCTCTTCCTTAACGGCTTTCAGCGCCTGATTACCACTATAATCGAATTCTGCTGCTTCTGCAATCTTGATTGCCCCAGATCCTATTATTAAAACCTTCTTAACAGTTTCCATGGTTTAGCACCATCTTCTTAAATAAATCGAAAACCCATGTTGTATCGTGGGGACCTGGGCCTCCTTCTGGATGAAATTGAACACCGATTACCGGGAGCTTTTTATGAATAACGCCTTCCACAGATTTATCGTCTATATTCTTGAACCATAGGATGAGCTCTCCATCTTGTAGAGATTCCTCGTAAACAGCAAACCCGTGATTCTGCGTTGTTATATAGCTTCTCTTTGTTAGAACATCTATTACACCTTTATTGGGTCCTCTATGTCCATACTTAAGCTTATACACCTTAGCTCCAAGAGCTAATGATAGAAGTTGAGAACCTAAGCATATCCCGAGAACAGGTTTACCTGAGAAAACAATTTCGTTAACGGTGTTGATCTGCTTCTTAAGTAGAGCTGGGTTACCAGGGCCATTACTAATAATGATGCCGTCACCTGATTCGATAAGCTCGCTAGGATTAGACCAGCAGGGAAATCTAATAACCTTGAATCCTAGTTTTAGGAGCCACCTCAGTATACCGTATTTAATACCGCAATCTAGAACAGCTATAGTTGCTATTGGTTTTGATTGTGGTTCGTGTACTATGGTATTTCTCGGTGATACTAAGTATGTAAAATCTATACTCTCGTATCTCTCTGCTGATTTCAACTTCTTCTCTAGTTCGTTCCATCCAACTTCTTCGTTTGAGGGAAAAACCGAGAGAACCCCCATCATGACGCCGTATTCTCTTAGTTTTTTAACTATAGCCCTAGTATCCACGTTATACATTCCCGGAACCTTAGATTCTCTGAGCCAATCATTAAGTGATGAAATACTTAAGTAATGATTCGGCGGAGGTAAGGATGTTACTATGAATCCTTCTACGTGGATTCTATTGGATTCATAGTTTAACGGTACATCTGCAACCTTGTGATGCCTTGATGGAACTCCGTAGCATCCTACCATAGGATGGGTCCAAACAAGTATTTGACCGGCGTAGCTTGGGTCTGTCAATGCCTCTGTATAGCCTGTTATACTTGTTGAGAAAACCACTTCTCCTATTCTTGTACTTGGGTTACCAAAACCACAGCCTTCTATTGCTGTTCCATCTTCAAACAGTAGTCTTGCTTTCAACTTGGTTTCTCGGCACATTAGCTGTACTATTGATTGATGTTGCAAGGACCCTCACCTAGACTTACCGATAGTCTCTTATAAGCATTTCGTTACATCGTTTTAGATCCACGTTTACCTGTTCTACCTCTTTAAAGTTTTCTTGCAACCTCTTCAAAGCATGATCTATTATTTGATCAAGAGATTTCTCAAAAGGTTTTACCCTGTATAGCGATATTATTTCCTCTTTTTCAATACCATACCTAGCTAGAAACTGCTTCAGAGAATCATCACCGCCTACTAGGTGCTTTTGAAGTGCTTTAGCTAGTTCAGCATAAAGCTCTCTAACGGGTTTTCCTGCTGTAATAGCTATGTACTCTATCAAATCGCTACTCCAACAAGGTTTATCCTTTAAGTAATCCTTAACCACATCCTCTTTAAACCCCAACATAGCAATAAAGTCTTTAACAATCTCAAACGTTTCTTCAACATCCTTTATAGCTTCAAATGCGATAAAATTCATCTCCTGAAAATCCAGGTTATATCCGTAAGGCACAGACTTGTATATAGATATCAACGCTGATAAAGACCCTAAGACCTTTGATGCTTTTGCTCTCGCTATTTCTAACGTTACAAGGTTTCTCTTATGGGGCATAATACTACTTGTTGATACATGATGTTTCGCTATTTCAACTCCTTGTTGAAGAACATTAGCAAGTAAAATCATGTCTTCGACGAATCTCCCTATCTCCGACATAGCTAGCGAAAGTAGCGATAATACGTATAGAAGAAAAAGCCTTGAACCTGTTGCGTAGTAGGGGGGTAAGGTCTCAGCCGATAAACAAAGTTCCTCCGAAATTTCGGTTAAGTTAAGCTGAACCATACTCCCTGTAGCTGCTCCGGATCCCAGAGGATTCTTACCCAAGTAGTTTAGGCTATGCATTAACATCATGTAGATGTCTGTAAATGCTTGTTCATATGCAAGAAAATACTGAGCTGCACTACCGCACTGTGCAACTTGTGCATGTGTATAGAAAGGAAATATTTTGTCCTTGTACTCTAAAGCTTTATCTATAAGAATTTTTCTTATTCCAAGAATCTTATAAATAACGTCTAAAACCTTATCCCTTAAAGCTAACCTTAATACTGTTGCAATATGATCGTTCCTACTTCTACCTACAGCTATTCGACCAGCGTCAGGTCCAACAAGATCGTAGAGGTAAAGCTCAAGAGCCTCAAAAATATCTTCATATACTTCTCCCCTGTTTTTGGCCCAACTATAAAGTTTTTCGCCGTTGCTTATTGCTATGTCAACGAGCTCACGAATAATAGCTTTAGCTGAGTTAATCTCTATCAGCTTCTTTTTAACCAACTCTCGAACATGAACTAGCAAAACCATTGCTACGTACTTGGCTATGGTTCTATCGAATTCAAAACTAGAGGTGTACATATCAGTAAAATTCTTTGATTCTCCCCCTACTAGGAACTTATATCTGTTCATCCCCATTAATACCTCTAACATTTAGCGCCGTTAATGCATAGAGTCCGTAGATATTTATGAATCCCTTTGCTTCTTCATCGCTTGGATACCACCCTAGGTTATAATCTATCAATTCCTGTGAGTACAACGAGAACTGGCTTCTCCTGCTAACAACATTTAGCGACCCCTTGAATACCTTAATCTTTACATCGCCGGAGACGTATTTATTTGTCGCCTCTACAACTTTCTCTATATGGTACCGCAGGGGATCTATCCATAGCCCTTGATATACTAAGTCCGCCCATATGCTATCAACGAAGTTCTTAAATCTAAGTTCCTTCGGCGTAAGCACCATTCTCTCAAGATCCTTGTGAGCCTCTATTAATGTTAAGGCTGCGGGAGCTTCATAGACTTCTCTACTCTTTAAGCCTACAACCCTACTTTCTATAAGGTCTATACGTCCAAAGCCGTGGGAGCCCACAACCTTGTTCAGCACTTTTATTAGTTCTACTGAATCTATTTTTTCACCATTAATTCTTGTTGGTACACCTCCGCTAAATTCTATGGTTAAATAAAGGGGCTCGTTAGGTGCTTTAACAGGGTTTGTAGTCCATTCAAATACATCTTCAGGAGGTTCAATAAAGGGATCGTCTAGTATCCCTCCCTCGATACTTCTAGACCAGAGGTTTTCGTCTATACTGTACTTCTTATGCTGCATTGGTACCTCATAACCATTCTCAGCTAAAATTCTTATACTATCCTTTCTAGTGAGCCTAAGCTCTCTCACAGGGGCTAAGATCTTTACATCAGGCTTCAGGTAAGCTTTCAATGTTAAGTCAAACCTGACCTGGTCATTACCTTTACCTGTGCAACCATGGGCTACAGCATCAGCACCTTCCTTAATCGCTACCTCAGCTATCTTCTTAGCTATAAGAGGTCTGGCTAAAGCAGTCCCTAACGGGTATTTTCCTTCATACAAAGCGTTAGCTTTTATGGCTTTAAATATATACTCTTCGACAAACTCCTTCTTAGAGTCAATAGTGTAGTGCTTAATAGATCCTAGCTTATAGGCTCTTTCTTCAACTCCCTCAAGTTCTTCCTCTTGCCCAACATCTACCGTGACTGTCACTACTTCGGCATTGTATTTTTTCCTGAGAAGAACAAGTATAGCTGAGGTATCTAACCCACCTGAATAAGCTAAAACTACCTTCATATCCCTTACCATCTAAACTAGAATTACTGTTTATGATAACAGCTTTTTCTGGTTAGTGAAACAGTTATAACTTAGTTAGCATTTTAATGTTCTGGGTAGAACCATGAGCTCTATTTCGCAGGTAGTTAAAGAGATCGTAACATCTGATCCCTGCACACTGCAATGCATATTGAGCGACATAGTGAACTACTCTAAACTTTCAAGAAAAATAGCTCCGTTAGTAAGTGAAATCTTAGGACGAAACGTGCCACCAGATACTGTTAAAATGTCGTTAATTAGATTTGCTGATAAAGCTTTGAAAGAGTTTAGCCTCATAAGAAGAGATGTAATGTACATACTTGCCAGGTCATCTATCGAGATAAGAACAGGTATTACTATAATAACCCTGAGAAATACAGGTTTTATGAAGATAGCCACTATGATCCCCCTTTTAACCCATAGAGCAAGATTTATAGCAATAATGCAGAGCCTTCTCGTAACAACTATTATCCTAGATAACGAAGCTGCTGAAGAGGTTTTACGTAAGCTAGAAAAAGAAGATATCATTAATCTTCAAAAAGACTACGCTGCTATAGTTATCGTTAGTCCTTTAGAAATCATGTATACACCTGGAGTTATATCGTGCATAAGCAATATACTGGCAATGAACAACATAAACATTGTACATATAGAATCGTGTTACACGGATACCATAATAGCCGTTTCCAAAGATGATCTATTGAAAGCCTTCCAAGTACTATCTAAGTATATAGAAGCATCTAAGAAGCTTATGCTTAGCCATAAACAAGAAAACCAATAAATTAACCATTACATCATTTACCTATACATTCATCCTTAAAAATTGTTACAATGTAATGATCTATAATATAAATAGCTGTAAATACTTTCAATAACCTGCGAGTATATTTATGCTTAAAGTTTGAAACTACGATTTTAGGTGCTATAGCAAGTGGAACTAGATTTAGAGGGCCTGCCTAAGTTAATAGCGCAAGGTCTTAGCGAAAAAGGGGTAACGAGATTTACGCCACCACAGCAAGAGGCTTTAGCCAAAGGTCTTCTTAATGGAACAAACATAGTTGTTGTTGCTCCTACAGCTAGCGGTAAAACATTAATAGGCGAAATAGCTTTGGTAAACGCGTACTTAAATAACAAGAAAGGTATATATACGACGCCTCTGAAGGCTCTAGCTTACGAGAAATATGAGGATTTTAAGTTCTGGGGGAAGTATGGCGTAAAAGTAGGGATTTCAGTAGGAGATTATATTGTTACGCAGGAGGAGGTTGAAAGTCTGGAGGTTTTCGACATCATCATCGCTACATACGAGAGGCTAGATTCTATACTTAGGAAAAGACCTAAGTGGATTAATAAGGTAGGGGTTATAGTTATCGATGAATTACATATGTTAGGCGATGAAGGTAGAGGACATATAGTTGAAATGATAGCTATAAGGGCTAAGCTCTTAGGTATACAAGTGGTCGGTCTTTCTGCAACAATAGGTAACCCCGAAGAGATTGCTACTTGGCTTAATGCTAAGCTTGTTAAATCCGATTGGCGCCCTGTCAAACTATATGAAGTACCTACGTACAAGAGTGGTCGTAGTTGGATCGTAGTATTACCTAGAGAACTCTCGTCTATGGGAACCCCGACAACTATTCAAGTAGATGACTTGACAGAGTACTGGATTCTCAAAGCAATTAATGAAGGATTCAACGTTCTTGAATTCAAGTACTCAAGGAAAGCCGTTGAAGAACTAGCATACACCTATGCCCCAATTGTATGCAAAGACTTACCAAAGGAAAACAAAGATGAGTTAAACCTATTATTGAAGAAGCTGAAGGACGATCTCCATGACTTTGAATACGAAAAGCTGTATCCTTTGATACGCTGCGGAGTTTCATATCATCATGCAGGTCTATCCTATAATGCACGACGATTTATAGAATATGCGTTTCGTGATCGGTTAATAAGATACCTGGCAGCTACCCCCACCCTGGCTATGGGAGTAAACCTGCCTGCGAGGGTAGTCATAGTCAATGCTAAGTACTTCAGCAGCGGCTCTACAAGAAGAATAAGCGTATTAGAATACAAGCAACTCTCGGGTCGTGCAGGTAGACCGCAGTATGATCCCCACGGAATAGTTGTGGTAGCCAAGGATGCTACAAGGTTGTCTGAGCCAAAAGCCTATATAGATGGGATCCCAGAAGGAATAGAGTCTACGTTATTGGGTGAAAATGCCCTAAGGAGGCATGTTTTATCTGTTATAGCGTCTGGAGAAGCCTTAACTTTCAAAAAACTAGTTGAATTCTTCAATGCCTCATTTGGTGCCATAAGGATGAGCAAAAACATTATTGAGGAAAAAATCAGGGAAACAACATTACTACTAGAGGAATTAGCCATGATAAAGTCTGTTAAGAAAGACAACTTTTATAATACAGCATTTAACCCAACAAATCTAGGTTTAGTAACTTCTTGGCTTTATGTAGATCCCATAACCAGCTTCACTATAATTGCCGGTCTCGTAAACAAAGATCGTGCTCCTGAACTTTATTACCTTTCGCTAATAGGCATGACCCCTGATTTTGGTGATATACATATAAATAGAAATGTATATGAATGGTTTGAAGATTATGTACTCGATCTCGAAGTAGATGGCGAAGTACCTCCTCAAAATCTACAGCAGTACATCCGTAACCCAGACATAGATTGGCTTAGAGGATGCGTTATAGGGTTAATATTAAGAGATTGGATTGAAGAAATACCAGAAAGAACAATAGTTGAACGTTACGGTATTGAACTTGGAGACCTAACTGTTATAAGAGATACTGCTGAATGGCTTCTATATGCAGCACATATTATAACGAAAACCACCACGCTTGAAAATCACAGTAAGAATTTAGAGATACTTCTAGAGAGAGTAAGACACGGTGTTAAAGAAGATGCCTTAGAGATTGTTAATCTTAGATACATAGGCAGAGTTCGTGCAAGAATTCTACTGCAACATGGTATTAGGAGCGCAAAAGATATTATTGCAAACCAGAACCTTGTTGTGAGTCTTCTAGGCGAGGGATGGGGTAAGAGAATAATTGATGAAGCCGCAAAAACGTTAAGTGCATAGATATCGACATAGCAACCTACGTTTTACGCCTAATCTTTCTAGGTAAAGATTGCTTTTCTACATTCACAAACTCGTCATCAATTCCTTTCTCTGATTCAACATCCTTAATGTATTCAGGGACGTCGTCCAACACAATAAGCTTTTTATTTAAAGCGAACCTCAGTAAAAGTTCGTAGTCGATATCTCTAAGCGATAGAGGTTCTGGTGTATCCCCCTTAACGCTTTTTACCCAAGATATGAATTCCTCCACCATATTGTTACGAACAATTAAGTCGATTAATTCATCACGTGGAATATAACTCAAGTACAACACCACAACTAAAGCTCAACTAAACCTCTTATAAAGCATCTATATCCATAACTTATCTCTAAGAGCTAGCACATAGTTTATTAACGTAATTTACATGATCTACGCTAAGAATTCGATATTTAAACCGTTATATTTCTATGATAAACCTTTAAATTTCACAGAGGATAAGAATATTAGTGTAGATAATTAAATGATGTAGTGAACCCGGGTCTGAGCCGTGATGACTGGTGTAAACACTGAATAAGGTTTTAAATTAATTTACGATTAGTAACAGCGTTTTTCATAGTAATGTTTAGTTATATCCTCTGAGACGTATTTAGTATCCCTGATGAAGTTAGCATTATTTTGGTGAGCACATGGTTGTTAGAAAAATCCTCATTTCCTGTATGCTCATAGTAACTGTTATTACAATAATTTTGGGCTTTGCAACACCGTTTCTTGCGCAAAATAATAGCAAACCTAGAGCTATTCTCGTAGATTTCAGTATAAACGTTGATGGAGGAGGGCTATATTTTTGGAACAGGGTTTTAAGCTCAGCTAAGGATCAGGTTATAATCCTTAAGATCAATAGCTATGGCGGGTACCTAAGCGTAGCTGATAAAATTGTATCCGATATAATTGAAAATAATGTTGAATGCTATTCGTGGGTTCCACCCGGAGGATACACCGTATCGGCCGCCGCTATGCTATCCTTAGCCTGTAAATGTATTTTCATGGGTTCGGGAGCAGTCATAGGCGATGCTATTCCATCTCCTTCTGATCCAAAAACTGTTGAGTATGTAGCGTCAAGGTTTCGTGCCTTAGCGGAAAAAATGTTTAACGGAAGTGAGGCCCATATAAAAATCGCAGAGGCTATGGTTAGAGAAGGTAAAACACTTACAACAGAAGAAGCTATAAACATAGGGTTTGCATTTAGAGCTGAAACTGTAACTGATTTAGAGAAGATGTTGAACCTAACAATAGTAAGGACCGTGAGCCCCGATACCTGGGATCGCTTCGTATCATTAATATCGCTTCCGTTAATATCCGAAGTACTGCTAATGGCTGGGATACTTTTGATAGTGGTAGAAATCCTCACCACAGGTTTCCAAGGATACGCTATTGCGGGTATACTGCTCATAGCCTTTGCTCTCTACGGCATGAATATTATACCGCCAAACATCTTAACGCTGATACTTATGTTATTTGGTTTGATACTGATTGCTATAGAGATGCATACGCCAGGGTTTGGCGCCTTTGGGTTATCGGGTATAGCTCTCCTAACTATAGGGATAGGCTACCAAATATATGCAACGCCACCACAACTTGTAACAGAACCTGTCTATGTAGTAATAAGCGGAGCCTCCGCATTAATGGCGTTCGTAGGTTTCATAGCGTTTAAAGCTGTTGAAGTGGTTCGCAAGAAGAGAATCCCCTTAGAACAGCAACTCCTTGCATCTTTAGGTATTGCTAAAACAGATATAAGCGAAACCGAACCTGGTGTTGTATATGTATTAGGTGAGGAGTGGAGCGCATATTCGGTTAAAGATGTTATTCCTGCCGGGTCAAAAGTTAAGGTTGTTCGTATCGAAGGGCTCAAACTGTATGTCGAGAAATTAGAGTAGAAATTAAAGAGAAATTAAAGTTAAGTTTATATCCTTCTATCCACATAAAAGGGTTAAGGTAAATAAAAATGGATCCTATTACTCTGGCTATAGTAATAATCTTTGTTTTAATTATTGCCGCTATAGTGTTTCCCCATATAAAGGTTGTACCTGAATACAGAAGACTTATCGTTTTTAGGCTTGGGAGACTCCTCGAAGTTAAGGGCCCTGGACTCGTGTTCTTGATTCCACTAATTGATCGAGGCATTGATGTAGATTTAAGAGAATTTGTTATAGATATACCACCGCAGACGTGTATAACCAAGGATAATGCCCCCGTGGATATCGATCTACTTGTGTATATGAAGATATTCGACTCTGTTAAAGCCGTTACAGCGGTTCAAAACTATGTAACTGCAGCTACTGGTATAGCTATAACAACGTTAAGAGCTGTTATAGGCGATATGGTTCTAGACGATGTTTTAGCTAGAAGAGAGCACATAAACTCTATCTTAAGATCTAGGCTTGATGAGGTAACAGATAGATGGGGGATAAAAGTTACCTCAGTCGAAATTAAGGAAATTAAGCCTCCTAGGGATGTACAGGAAGCTATGATTAAGCAAATGGCTGCAGAAAGGACTAAAAGGGCTATGATAGCTGAGGCAGAAGGTAAGAAAACCGCAGCAGTTCTTGAAGCAGAAGGTCAAAGAGAAGCTATGATAAAGAAAGGTGAAGGCGAAAGACAGTATCATATGCTTGTCGCAGAGGGTAAAGCTAAAGCTTTGGAACTCGTAAATGAAGTTGCCTTAAAACTTGGAACTAATGCATTATTACTTCAGTACCTAGATGCTCTAAGAACTGTAGCTGAAAGCCCATCTACAAAGATCGTTATACCAATGGAGCTATTAACCTCCTTTACAAGAATGGTTAACAAAACTGTCGGTGAAGAAAGAAAATAATATAGTTAGTCCATTTTCCATCCATAGTATTCAGCATTTACGTACTTCATAACAATATTTTTCAAGCGATCAACATCTGATTTTATTTTTTCATCTTTTAGCTCCTCTAATCTCTTTTCATTTGATTCAAGGATGAACTCAAATAACTTCGAGGGGTATTGACCTAAGAGTATCTTGGTATTCGGTATAAGGCAGTGACCTCCTATGTAGCCGGGGAAATATATAGGTCTATCTTTAAGAACTTCGTGGACTTCGCCAATAAACTCCATAACGGTTTCAATATCTACTTCAAACTTCATAGCAATTCTATGAAGTTCCTGCCAAGATGCTATCATTATAGCTCTGTATACTGTTTCCCAAAGTTTTGCAAGTTCAAGAGATTCAGGTGGCACATTACATACCTTAACCTTAAAACCAGCATTTAAGAGATGACTTGAACATTCATGCACGCTATCCATAGGTAATGCAGAAACCCATTTATTCCAAAACAACATATGCCCAGTAAGGTTTGGATGTTTGCCCCTAACAGGGGTATAAGCCGTAGTTATATTGGTAGATTTGTATATTAATCGAGTTGTACCTATAGCAACAGTTGAATGTATGAATACAATCTTAGGCTTGAATATACCCACATAACGTTTAACTATATCAACGAATTCTCTGCCATAAGGTAAGGTTATGTGGAGGTAATCTATGGGTTTTTCTATAGAATCTAGCTCATTCACGGTCTTCGTCTTATCGATGTCGTAGCCGTAGACTTTGAACACACCACGACTTCTGTATATACTGTAAAGAGCTGATCCTACTTCTCCTAGACCTATCACCAATACCTTCTCCATAGGTTAAACCCAGATTATAGAGGATCTTGAGTCAGAATATATATTGATGCTATGTTATAGCCTATAATTAAGTAAAGGTTTTGAGAGGCGCTATAACACAGTAGGCATAAATTTCAAAACAGCAAATTTTTATAAGCATTTAGATTACATCTCCTTGGTGTAGCAAAAAGAAGGTGTTGGAACTTGGATGAATATCCAGTACCTCCATATATAGATGATATGTTTAAACTAGATTTAACGAGAGAAGATATAGAGGCAATAAGACTTGCACTAAGAGATATGGTTAAAAAGGTACGTGTAGCGCTCTTCGTTGGAGGGAGCAAGCTAGAATGTTTCTCATGCGAAGATACGGAAAAACTTGTTAAAGTTATATCTGATAACAGCCCACCAATAGGGAATGAACCTGCCGTAGAACTTGCGGTATATGATATTGCTAAGACAAGAGATTTGGCCAAAAAATATGGAGTAACTAGGGTACCTACAATAGTACTCCTAGATGGCGCTATAAAGTACCTAGGTATGCCTGCAGGTGAAGAGTTTAAGGGATTCATAGAGACGTTAATAAGGGTTAGCAATGATGATCATGGTCTTTCAGGTGAAACAGTTAAAGAAATAGCATCTTTAGAAGGAAAAGCCGTTATAGAAGTTATAGTTACTCCCCCATGTCCTTACTGCCCATATGCTGCTTTACTGGCTAACATGTTTGCCTATGTTAGTAAAGTCTATGGAAAAGGAAATATAGAAACTAATGTAGTTGAAGCATATGAAAACCCAGATATAGCTGAGAAATACGCTGTTACAACCGTACCAACTATTGCTATAAATAATAGGGTTGTATTTGTAGGATTACCATACGAAGTACAGTTACTTAGAGCTATTAAGAAACTTGCACGAAGTCTCTAAGTCTTAGAAATGTATCTGAGCGCTTAGGCATATACGTTGACATACATAACCTTAATTTTGATTTTGCATGCATGGGCATAGCGATTCTTATTATACTATGCGTTGGCTTAAACTTAGTTAAATCATCTATTATTAGTTCATCTATATATCCATAAACTTTGATTATAGCGTTAAAATCAAGATCTTCGGGGTTAATCAGCTCCATCTCTACGCATCCATTATCAAAGTTCACGACAGATACCAATGATATAGGATCTAAAATTTCTACCAAGGCCTGCATATTTCTTAATAATCCTTTCACGCTAACAATGTTACTATATACATGAATATCCCTGAACATCTTTGCACAGGGCTTAGTCGTTGACGCTAATAGCATCTTCGATTTAGGTACATAGACGTTAATGCTTAAGGGGTTCGCAAAGTTAATAATTATAGGTTCTGTTGATGCTATTGATAATGCTAATCCATTTTTGTCGTAGAAAGAAACAGCATAAACTCCATATAGCTTCGTGTCTCTATCCGGTGAGTTGATGGTGATACACTTAAACAAAGTATTTAAGATTTTTGCTTTACTAATCTTTGTATTTAAAAATATTTCTAGAACTTTATTATCTAAATCATAAATGTATACATCATTCCCTAACTGAGAATGCATCAGTTTCTCTTTACATGAGATAATCTTATTATTTAGATGTATAATATAGGTATTTTCAATATTGATGCTCCTAGACTTTAAACACAAGCTCAAGGGCATACAATAGTAAAGTTCCGCTGAATAATCTGAGACATATGGAAGTATTGAGGTAAAAGGAAGAGTATTCGCCAAAAACATCTCATTACCTTCTCTTAAAATCCCTTGAATTAGTAGAAACTCCGAAAATTTTTGGGATATTTGGTCGGATCGCGATAATTTCTTCATCAAATCGGTAGGGGGCAAGTATCCTCATCCCTTATCAGGGGCTACCACTATCTTCATGATACCTTAATGTTATCTGCATCGGCCAAGTACATCATTCACATATAGTAGTAGCAGAAGAGATTAAAATTTTATCACACCTATAAGCCGGCTTAATTTCTTCTACTGTGGACAGGTTTTAGGCTATGAGTAAATGCACCTCGAATAAAAACTTAATTTCAGTATTTGCAAAGGTTGAACTGTATATAACAGTAACCATTGCATTAATTCTCGGTATCTTTTATTTTGTATATATCGTACCCATATCCGTTGATGTGACCCGCATACTATTTCTAGCGTTGTTGCTAATAGTAGCTCTATATCTATGGTATGTATTTACTGTTAAGATCCTAAATTACAGCGTCTCTAGGAGGCGTTGACTATTGCCTGTATTAAATATTTATTTGTTAGCCCTTCAATTTAAGTTTGATGCAACTATAGAGGGCTAAGACTATGAACAACGATCTAAACGAGTACTTAGTTAGTCTAGCGGAGAAATGGAGTGGAATACTATTTGACAACCACATCTATGAGGTTGACCCTGATCCTAGTAAACCTAAGTTCTTCATAACAGCAGCATTCATGTACCCTAACGGACCCATTCATATAGGGCATGGACGCACATACTTAGTAGCAGATGTACTAGCACGATTCAAGAGAATAACAGGACATAATGTTCTTTTCCCAATGGGTTTTCATTACACAGGAACACCTATTATCGCTATGGCGGAATCCGTAGCAGAGAAAGATAAGGATTTACTGGAACTTTTCACAGCTGTTTACAATGTACCCGAAGAAGAGATAGTTAAGATGGTTGACCCACTGCACATGGCCAGATACTTCCACAACGTATCCAAGGAGATTATGAAATTATATGGTCTCTCCATAGATTGGAGAAGGGAATTTACTACAATAGATCCTGAGTTCAAGACATTTATACATTGGCAGTTCGAGAAACTCTACGAAAATGGGTATATAGAGAAAGGCACACACCCTGTTGGGTGGTGCCCTAGACATGAGATGCCTGTGGGCATGCACGATACCAAAGGCGATGTAGAGCCGGAGGTAGGCGACTTCGTGGCAATATTCTTTAGAGACGCAGAGGGATTGATATACCCAACTGCAACTCTTAGACCAGAAACGATTTTTGGGGTTACAAACATTTGGGTTAATCCATCAGCTAAGTACGCTAAAGTAAAATTCAATGATGCTAGTACATGGGTTATAGGGGAAAGAAGTGCTGAAAGGCTAAAGCATCAATATGATTTCTCTGTAATTGAATACATAGATGGAGAAGAACTTGTAGGACGAACAGTTATCAACCCGGTAACAGGCGAAGAAATACCCATTTTACCAGCTAAGTTTGTTGACGATTCCTTCGCTACAGGCATTGTTATGAGTGTGCCTGCACACGCACCTTACGATGCTATTGCTTTAGAGGAGCTACGTGAAGATCCAAAGTATACACAAATTGTGAAGAAAATTTATCCCCGTATAATAATAGAGGTTGAAGGAGTGAAAGTTGCAAACGCGTATGAAACACTAAAGAAATTCGAAGTTAAATCGCAGGACGATAAAGAAAAGTTAGACGAAGCTACAAGATACGTTTACTCTTTAGAGTTACGTAGTGGATTCATGGCCCAAGATCTACATGTGATATCGCCTTTAGCTACCGATAAAGTAAGAAAATACGTGGAGGAAAATATTAGTGGTAAGAGCGTTGAAATAGCAAGAGAAGCTATTAAGAACTACATACTTGCAAATAATCTTGGATTAACGGTCTACGAACTACTCAATAAACCTGTTTACTGTAGATGTGGAGCAGAGGTTGTCGTTAAGCTTCTCAAGGATCAGTGGTTCATAAACTATGGCAACGAAGAGTGGAAAAAGAAGGCGAAAAGAGTTCTAGCTAACATGGTCATAGTACCCGAGGAAGCTAGACCCCATTTTGAAGCTACAATAGACTGGCTGAAAAGGAGGGCATGCGCACGTACAAGAGGTTTAGGGGTTCCCTTGCCCTGGGATAGTAAGTGGATTATTGAAAGTTTAAGCGATTCAACTATATACATGGCATTCTATACCGTAATACATAAGATTAAGAGATATGGTATTCCAATAGAAAAGTTGCGTAAGGAATTTTGGGACTACGTGATGTTGGGTAAAGGTGACGCTAAATCGATATCGGAGATCTTAGGAATAGATATGGACATTCTTGAAGATATACGTAAGGAACTCTGGTATTGGTATCCACTAGACTTTAGAGTTAGCGGTAAAGACTTGATACCGAACCATTTAACGTTCTTTATATTCAACCATATAGCTATATATCCCAGCGAACTACTGCCAAGAGGAATAATAGCCAATGGATGGGTTCTAATAAAGCAACAGAAGATGAGTAAATCACTACGCAACATAATTCCTTTAAACGATATTATAAGAAGGTACGGATCTGACGTTGTTAGGATGCTTATTGCTTTAGGAGCTGAAGTTCACCAAGACGAAAACATAGACTTCAATGTCATGGATAAGTTATGTAAACATGAATACCCACAGATACTTATATCGATACACGACCTAGCCGTTAAGCTCTTTAATGAGAGGACCAGTCTAAGAGAGGATATGAATACGTTGGATAAACTCTTCTGGAACGAGTTCTTATACAAAGCAAACAAAATTGTAAAGCTCTTAGACAATGTAAAGATTAGAGAAGCTGGTATAATGGTATTCTACGATATAAGAGGCTTAATCAACAAATACCTAGAGTTGGTAAAGGTACCCAATAAGATAATTATAGATGCATTGAGAATATGGATCCCTCTGACTAGTATTTATGCCCCCTTCATGGCTGAAGAAATATGGAGCAAAACATTCGGTGAAGGCTATGCATCGCTACATAGGATTTCCTTACCCAGTGAAATAGACTATCAAGCAATTTTTGCACTTAGATACGCTGAAACCTTAGCTGAAGCTATACAAAATATCATTAGGGCTACGAAGAAAACAGTTATAAATAATGTGGTGATTTATGTTGCATCCAAGGATCGTCAAAATATTATGAGGAAAATTTTAGATCTTTATAGGCGCGGACTAAAGCTTGGAGATATAATGAATGCTTTAGCAAGCGAACTGAAAATTGATAGGAAGGAAATAGTTCAAGTCGTTAAATCTATGTATGATGTTGCGACTAACATACCAGAGGAACTCGTTGATTTATATACCAAGCTTAAAGATGCAGATGAACTGGATATAGCAAAACTGGCCAGCGAATATCTATCAAAGGTATTAAACATAAAGATTGAAGTGTACAGTGTAGACGACACTAAGATCCCTGACAAAGGAGGAAAAAAGAAGCTAGCATTACCGCTAAGACCAGGTATTTATGTAGAATAAGATACTAATCTTTCTGTCAGAAACGCTTATTTTAGCCCCAGAGTATTTTGTTCTCGTTAAAGAGAGGTGTAAGCCGCAAATGGCACAACCTAAACAAAAAACTCGAGTAGTAACGGCAAGAAAAATAACAGGTAAGAAAAGCATAAAGGAAAAGACTTATACATATGAGTATTATACCCTCTCCTTAAACCTATACATACCTAAAGACGTAATCGAGAGGTTTGGGCCAGAATTCATTGTTTTAAAGGATGAGGAGAAGAACACGATATCGATAGTGCCAAAGAAAATAGCAGAGGAACAAGGTATCAAAGTAGAATAGAACCTTAGTTCTACATGATATCAGTTTTTTACCCTAAATTCGTTCGTTTATGTTGAAGTTATATGAAGCCACAAATGTTTATATTTGGCCCTGATGATATTAAAAGAGGTTTAGCTACAGACATATACTTCATTCGAAGTAAAGAAATCTTAGAAAAGAAAGGACTTTGCAATACATTAGTGAGGCACGAAATACACTGCTATGGGTTGCCTAAGGGATATAAGTGGGCGGTTTATACAGGTCTAGAAGAGGTTCTATCCTTACTCGAGGGTAAAAATATAGTGTTTTACTCTCTACCTGAAGGTTCATTGTTCAAAGAGATGCAGCCGCTAGCTGTAGTCGAAGGTAGAATCTGTGATATAATAGAGTTGGAAACAGCTTTGTTGGGCATACTTAGATTCTATACAAGCGTATCAACTAAAGCTGCAAGAATAAAGAAAGCGGCAGGCAACAACCATGTTATATTCTTTGGCCTAAGAGCACAACACCCCGCTATAGCACCTGCACTTGATAGAGCAGCATACATTGGCGGATGTGATGGTGTTTCAGGTGCATTTAATGAAGCTTTGATCGGTGTTAAACCTAGAGGAACCATGCCCCATGTTCTAATAATTGTGTTTCGTGATCCTATAGCTGCATGGAAGGCTTTCGATGAAATTGCACCTCCTGATGTACCAAGAATAGCCCTTGTAGATACATTCTATGATGAGAGAGTTGAAAGTCTTATGGCTGCTCAGGCTCTAGGTGATAAGCTGTGGGGGGTAAGACTTGATACACCGAGAAGCCGTAGAGGTGACATTAGGCTTATAGTCGAGGAAGTTAAGTGGACCTTAAAAATGAACGGATACGATCATGTGAAGATTGTGGTTAGCGGCGGAGTCGATGAAGAACAAATTCTTAAACTACGAGATATAGTGGACGTCTTTGGCGTCGGTACCTCTATAGCGTTCCCCCAATCGATAGACATAAGCATGGATGTAGTCGAGATTTACGATGAAAAAGAATCTAGATGGATTCCTATATCGAAAAGAGGCAAATTACCAGGGGTTAAACAGCTTTATAGGTGCAAACCGATTGTAGAGGACTACGTTGATGTCCCGAACAAGACAATTATATGCAAAGACGGGAAAGAAGCTAAGCCTATGATAAGCAAATTTATAGATAATGGAAAGATATTAATAGAACCACCGCCAGTAAGCAAGATAAGGGAGTACGTACTACAACAGCTTAATTATGTAGATCTTTAAACCCTTATATATTTTCCCGTACTTATATTTTTAACCAAAGTTATTAGCCTGTTTAGGAATTAAAATAGCTCTGGAGAAAGGAGATATGAAGTTAATAACTGTAGAACTCGACGATGAACTCTATGAAGAACTTCTTAAGAAGGCTAGAGAGGAGGGCTTTTTGACCGTAGCCGAGTACTTAAATTCATTGATCCTTAGGATTATTGAGAAAGAAGGTGGGGAGGCTTCCGAGGAAGAGCCAAGAAAATCCTCATCAATTGAACGTTTACTAGGTGTTATAGAACGTAAAGTTCATGATACTGTGAATCCCTTTACTCAGAAAATAGATGATGTCAATAGAAAAATAGCATCATTAATTGAGAGGTTAGAAACTCTAGAAGAACGATTAAATAGTTTAGAGGAAAAGACTAAAAGTATAGAGAGCATAGCAGAAGAAACCAAAGCAACTAAAGAAACAAAGAAGATGAAGAAAACAGCTATGGATATTTTAAAGGAACAGAAGGTTATATTTGAAAGAGATATAGCCACAAAGATTAGGGATAGAGATATATTCTTCGCTAAACTCGAACGTGAAGGAGCTATAGTTATTGAAGCTAAGAACGAGAGAATAGCTGTTGAGCCCCAGTTCTGGCGCCAGTTAATGGAGAAGTTAAAGGACATTAGAACCAGCAATGACGAAGAAATGAAAAAGCATCTAGATCCTATAGAGTTTAAGGTTGTACAAAAATTAAGAGAATCCGCTTTACTAATATTCGATAATACTACAAAGATTTGGAACCTAGTACTATAGTAATAGTAAACAATGTAGTATTATGTAAGGATTCCAGAGCTTAACTTTAATTTACTATAAAGCTTTAAATTCACACTCTATAAAGTTGTTAATAAAACCATGGGGGTGTTCATTAGAAATGAAATTTACATTGATGTGCCAGCCTTTAATTGAAAGAATTGAAAAAAGTTTAACGAGGCTCCTTGATGAAGCTGTAGCTTCGGAAAAAAGCAAAATATACATCAATGTAGTTTCCGAGGTAAAAGCTTTCGTTAAAAGCTTCAAAGTTTTCTTAGGAACACTTAGAACATTGGAAGAACTATATCCAGACCTAAAATCGGGTAGGATGTGCTTTAAATGGATTTACGCAGAAAACGATAATGCAGTATCCCTTGTTAGATTAGAATCAGGGTTATCGATGATTTATACAGGTGAATACATTAAGATAACGTACAACGACAAAGTTTTAACCTTATACGAGATACCTCGTTTAAGTGTTGTCATTAATCAATATAGTGATACGATAAACCTAGATAATGAAGATGAAGTTGTAGCTAAGCGCAGTTCTTTATTAGATGTACTCAATTCGATAAAAACACAAGTTGAGAAAGCGACTGAGAATCTAAGTATATGCATTAAGTATGTAAAACTTAGAATAAGCTGAAAAACCTCAGACGGGGATTCTCACATCATATATCAGGATTTAAGCTAGGTTTCATCACCTACAAAAGTTGTGCGCATGTACCTCGATAAGCTATTCCGAGATAAAATATCTGTAGGAACATGCTTGATTTTCTTTCCGCCTTGATGACGAGACTTTTCAGTTGTAAAGCTGTTAAGTATAGTGCATCCATGATAGCTGTAGATTCGAATAATATCTCAAAGATGTAACCTAAGATGTATCATCATCAACAACATCAGCAGGTTAGCTTTGGCATCTCAACTGTAGCTATCAGCTGTTAAAGATTCTGTTAAAGCGATAAAGCTATGAACATCTAGCTCAAGACTTATGCTGCAGGGATCTGGGTATTCTCTAATCGCTTCTGCAAATGAAGGATGAACCCTAATGATGTAGAGAACAAGAAGTTAAGAAGTAAAGGTATTACAGGCATTAATCGGATCGGAACTTTAATTTTTTCTTACATTAGATCTATACCTCTTTAGTTTATTATCTAACATTGTTGTAAGTTCATCTATGCTAAGAGTTGCATATGTGGATGCGTAATTTAGTAACCATCTATAACCATTGTTACCATACGTGACATTTATGAAATGCTTCATAATCCATGCATTAATAATGGCTCTTCCACGAAAGGATTTTAAGAGGTTTCTTAGGTTATCAATGTATGGAAAAGATGTTTTACGTAGGGATTCCTCAAGTGATTTATAATCATCATCCGATAAATCTTTACGACCAAATTTTGCATGTTGGTTACCTACATATCTTTCACCGAGCCCAGGTATCATAACTTTACCGTAGGCTGCTTTTGTTCGCCATGACGAAGAATCCATTGAGTTAACTTTAAGGATTGATAACGCTTTATATATAATCGAGGTACCGCCTATACCTAAAGCGTGTATCCAACCATTGAATGCTTTTCTAACAATAGCTAGAGCTAGTAACGGTATGGTTCTGCTACCCTTACCCATCTTAGCCATTGAAGGTGGAACAGCTCCGCCAAAAGCTATTATCTCTACACCATAAGATCTGTATACATCAATTGAATACAATACAAGTTGGCTATCATAACAATGCACAACAGGTATTATTTTCTTATCTTCTAATTTTTCGTAAAGAGCCTCAAAGTTTCTAACATTCCTTATAACGAGGTCTTCAGAAGCTGTACAAAGCTCTTGGGGTGGTACATCTAATGAAATAAATATATCGCCATCTATGCTTTGGTAGCGTTTTATTACACTATTTAAATCGATGTTAAGCCCTTTAACCATTATTTGATACCCTCCTGAATCAACCCATACCCTGACAACAGTTGGTTTAGACCATCTCCATCTAATGTTATTTATCATAATCTCTATGTCGGGTATAATCTCCCAAATCTTTATCATGGTATCAGGAACTCCGAAAATAACAATGGGGTTCACCGCCTATTAGCACCAACTTAAGGTTTAACTGACATCAGAACTGATATAAAGTGTTACACAAATCTATGCGAAAATAATGGATTTCACAGCTCCTAGGCATTTTAATACCTAGGAGTTAAGAGTTTATGGATAGCTAGTGTTATATACCACCGTTTTTGTATCGTAGTTGGTGCTGAAGATGGGTATTAAACCGGCTATTGTTGCGAATTATGATAAAGAACGCAATGTAGTTCACGTAGGCAAAAAAACTTTGCATGTAGGAGGCCCTATCCCTTCTACGAATTCTAGCGAGAGATTCTTACGGTACACCTCCTCGCTGTGCCCTTACTGTTTTAGAATTCTCCCTGCGATTATCGTTGAAAGAGATGGTTCTCTACTTATTAGGCGTATCTGCCCTGATCATGGAGAAGTAGAAGAAATGTACTACTCCGACGCCGAAATAATGAAGCGTTTGGAGAGGTACACATTTGATGGTAAAGGACCTGGGTACGTTTATACTGTGAATAACGCTCCATGCCCACTTAATTGTGGACTCTGCCCTATGCATAAAACACACACAGCGCTTCTCAACATAGATGTTACAAATAGGTGTGATCTTAGTTGCTGGTACTGTTTCTATTTTGCTGAACGAGCCGGCTATGTATACGAACCTTCGCTTGAGGATATAAGGAACATGGTTGAGGCACTGAAAAAGCAGACAGATATAGTGCTAGCTGTTCAGCTTACCGGCGGCGAACCAACAATACGCGAAGACCTTGTAGAGATAGTTAAGCTGCTACGCGAATATGGTGTTAGACATATTCAGCTAAATACACATGGAATTAAGTTTGCAAGATTGTACTTAGAAGATAGAGAAAAAGCAAAAGTATACACGAGGAACCTTAGAGAAGCTGGGATAAATACTGTATACCTAAGTTTTGATGGTGTAACCCCTCAAACAAATCACAAAAATCACTGGGAAATACCATATACTCTTCAAGCTTTTAGCGAAGGCGGTATGACGAGCGCAGTCTTTGTACCTACAATAATTCGCGGTGTCAATGACCTCGAATTAGGCGATATACTAAAGGTTGCTGCACATAACATGGATATCGTTAGAGGAGTTAACATCCAGCCTGTTAGCTTGGTAGGCATGATGAGAAAGTACGAAAGGGTACAGTATAGAATAACAATACCTGACATTATTAAAGCTATAGAGGAGCAGACCAATGGAGAAATAGATAAAGACTCCTGGTTCCCTGTGGGAGCAGCTGTACCTATTGCTAAGTTCCTCGAGTTCTTAAGCCCATCAAAAAGAGTTGAGTTTACATGCCATCCGGCTTGCGGAGTTGCAACATATATCTACGTTGAGAGAATGGACAGTGATTTCAGGTTTACACCTATAACGAAGTTTATTGATGCTGAGAAACTCTTGGAGTATCTAGAGAAAAAAGTTGAGTCTTTAACCGATAAACCTAGGTACATAGCAAAGCTTAGTTCTTATACCGCTATATTCAATATCCTCAACAAGTTCATACTCTGGAACAAGGTACCGAGCGAAATAAAGCACGAGCTCCGTTCTATCCTACTAGATATATTCTTTAAGCGCAACTACCATGCTCTCGGCAAATTCCACTACAAGTTCTTGTTTGTAGGAATGATGCACTTCATGGATGAATGGAACTACGACGTATCTAGAGTTATGAGATGCGCTGTTCACTACGCATTACCTGACGGCAGAATAATACCATTCTGTGCATTCAATATCCTCAATGAAATATACAGAGATACTCCACATAAAACCTTCGGTATTCCTCTGGAAAAGTACACCGAAGTACATGGAGATAAAGCTCTTGCAGAAATCAAGTATACTAGAAATAAAGAACTTATTGAAAAAATGAGGAGAGGAGAACCATACCAACGAAGATATGCACCAGTTCTGCACAAGATCAAGGAGAGTAGTACATAGAAGAATACATCTTGAGCATGTATATGGGCTATACTAGGTACAACATTTATTAAGTATGAACGTGATTACTAAAATGCAGCGCGAAATAAAAGGTGTGTAAACTAGTGAGCCATCATATTGAAGGTGTAAAGCTTTATAGCTTTGCACCAATTAAAGCGCCAAACTATAGAGTGTATGTAGTAGAGAACGCGACAGTAAACCCTAATACCCGCGTCCTGCCAATACTTTCAAAAATAGTTAAGTACTTTAAGTATCCTTTAGAGTCTAACATTAAACTTAAAATTAAGAGCTCGAACCTAGCTAAGCTTAATCCCGAACGATTATCGTATTTAGTTTATCTTTTATCTGATATAGTGGTTCCGCTGTACCTAAGCAAATACGAAAGCCATTCCCAAGCACTAATAGCTTTCACAGAAAACATAGAAGAAGGAAGCGCAATAATACACTGCGTAGCTCTAATAACTAAGAAAGATGTAAAGAGCATTAGTAAAAGACCTACTATATTCATAGCTATAGTCAAAAACAACGATAAAAAATCAGATAGGATACAAATAAATAGCCTCTATAAAATGGTTTGGTTATACCTATCACAAGCACTTAAAATGAATAAAAACGTAGAGGTATCGTATGCGCCAATAAGAACATACGCTGTTCTTATATCGTTCGAAAGTAAATCCGAGGAAAGTAGATACATAGAAGTTACTATACCTGAACTCCATGAATCGATAAGGGTTAAGATACCAATAAGACCTTCTGCATGGGTATTAGAGGATTTACCGCCAAAGCTTAGAGAAGAACTTGATACCATAGTGATAAAGCCCATTACTCAAAACGCTACCTACGCACCTCGAGGTATACTTATCACAGGCCCCCCTGGCGTAGGGAAAAGCGTTACAGCAGAGGTTATAGCCGCCGCTTTAAACCTTAAGATAATAGAGTTAAGACCTAGTATGTATAGATCCATGTGGTACGGACTAACTGAGAAAATACTAGAGAATGTACTCAAAACCATAAGATCGCGTAAAAACGCCCTGGTTTTAATAGACGATGCCGATTTTCTCGTGGGCAGACATGTCTCTATACATGAAACGCATGTTAGCGAAGTAACCATACTTCTTAGGTATCTCCAGGAACCCTCAAGACCTTTAACCATCTTAACAACAAATACCCCAGAGCTACTAGACTCTGCACTTATTAGACCAGGGAGAGTTGACGTTGTGGTAGTCATGGGTTACCCTGATAAGAAATTGAGAAAACAGATAGCTATGAAGAGCGCTAAAAGATACGAGATAACACTACCTACAGAACTCCTTGACACCGTAGCTAATATCACCAGATGGTTTAGCAATGCAGAGATCGATGCGCTCATAAGGCTTGCGGCTAGCAAAGGAGAGGGGAGAATAACAGAGGAATCCCTGCTTTGGGCTAGAAGCCGGTTTAACATAAACGAGCAATTAAGAGCATCTATACAGAATCAACTAAGATGGTTTGGAGAACAATTCCAGGGAATAACCATAAAGTATGTATCCAACGATAGCGAAATAATATAATTAGCCTTCCGAACATAAGCTTATAATATTAATCTTTAACTCGATCATCTTCTTTAAGATTTCATCGACAACGTATTTTTTAGCTATATCTAGCCCAAGATTCTTAAGCAATCTAAAAACTAGGGGTATATTCAAAGGTGCTCCAGCTGCCCTCGGATGCCCTCCTCCGCCAAGCGATTTTGCCACTTCCCTTACATTGCATTTCCACGATCTAAAGCTAATGCTCTTCAACGCTTCGTGAACCAGCACCGCTATATCACAGAAGCTTAGCATTGCATTACCTATTATGCTAGTCGAAGGTATGTAGCTATCTTTAACATAAATGCATAGTGTTATTCCATCAATTCCCTCTTTTATGATTTTGTCTGGTAATGACGATAAAACCTTTAGCTCTTCGTCTACGTACTTAGAAACATCTTCCTCAATGTACTGAACCAAGTCTTTTAAAGTATTCTCTAAATAGCTCTTAATAACTTTGAATACGATGCTGCGCCAACGATCTTCGTTCCCTAAATCTGCGTATCTAAACAAAAAAGCCGATTCATACCTACCAAATTTCCACATATCGGCATTACAAACAATATCTACTAATTCACTTACCCTACTGTTTTGCTCTAAGCATACATTTTTCGCTATTACGCCTGTTGCACATGTTGATCTATCTATATGCAACTCTATATTCTTAGATCGCAGAACTTCCACCCATTCTTCATCCCATATGTGGTGGTCGTACCACTTTATATCAATGTCGCTTAGGTCTATATCTATAAGTTCGTTGAATACTTCCTTGTTTAATCCTATATCTATTAACGCTAACAACCTCTTTCTCTTATAGTATTTCCTGATAATGTTTAGTATTTGACTAGGTTCTACGTATACAATCTTTAGCTGATCATCAGGAATTTTTCTACAATATGAATATAGAGCGGCTCCTGCTATTCCATCTAAATCTCTATGCGTTATTATTAAAAATTTTACCACTACCTTCAACACCGTAGCTCTACACGTTTTGACAGTATTGTTTAATACATTCGCTTAGTGCATTAACAACGTATGCTACATCATCTTCTGTCAGCTTTGGATGTATAGGTATGCTAAGTTCAACCGATGCTAAGTAGGAGGTATTAGTACAGCATTCTTCGTATCCTAAGGATTTAAACAACGGCTGTTTGTGCAGAGGAAGTGGATAATGGATAGCTACCTCAACACCTTTACTAAGCATACAATTGTATACCGCATCACGACAAATGGGGTCGCTGAACTTTAAGGCATATAGGTGGTATACGTGCTTAGCCCACGGTTTTTCTATAGGGATTGAAATGACTTCTATGTCTCTTAATAATTCATTGTACTTGCATGCAATAGATCTCCGTATTGTATTCATTTTATCAAGTTTCTTAAGCTGCGTTCTCCCTAGAGCAGCTTGTATCGAGGTTAACCTATAGTTACCACCAAGCTCGGCATGAATATATCTAGCAATTTGACCGTGATTTCTTAGGAGCTTTACCTTCTCTATTACCTCCTTACTATCAGATACTACTATGCCCCCCTCGCCTGTAGTCATATTCTTAGTAGCATAGAAACTGAAAACAGCTACATCACCAAATGACCCAACTTTCTTACCGTAAGCTTCCGCTCCATGAGCTTGTGCTGCATCTTCTATTACAAGCATCTTCTTATCTTCTGCAACTTCTTTTACTGCCTTCATGTCTACTGGGTGGCCGAAAAGATGTACAATAACTGTTGCCCGAACTTTTTCATCTATTTTACTGAGAAGGTCCTCGACATCTATATTGAAGGTCTCGACATCGACGTCAACAAACCTTGGTCTAGCCCCCACCATAAGTACCGATGTTGCTGTCGCTATGAATGTGTAATCTGGAACAAGCACAATATTGTCGGGACCTATTCCCAAAGCCCTTAAAGCCAACATAAGCCCGACTGTTCCGTTACTTACTGCTGCTGCATACCTTACACCAATGTACTCGGCAAATTCTTGTTCAAAAGCCTCGACCTCCGGACCATGAGCAAGCCACCCAGATTTCAGTACCTTAACTACTGCTTCTATATCTTCTTCGTCTATCATAGGCTCAAATGTTTTTACGCGCCTTATACCCATCATATCTCTATCACCTTAGGTCCTTCGGATAGGACTTGCACACCATCCTTATCAACTAACACCAAATCCTCTATTCTAACACCATATTTACCGTGAATATAGACGCCAGGTTCTACCGTCACAACATCCCCATCAATGAGGTAATCTTTTGAAGCTTGTCCTAGCCTAGGTCCTTCATGAACATCTACGCCAACTCCGTGTCCTAGTCCATGAATGAAGAACTGATGAATATTGTGCGTTCTTAGTACAGAGCGCGCCACGAAGTCTATATCGCTACACAGTAAGCCGCTCTTAATAGCTATTATAGCGTTTAATCTAGCTTTATCTATTACTTGAACAAGTTCTACATAGTTTTTATCAACGTTCGATGGAATCAATATCCTCGTAACATCGCTTACATAACCAGAGATTCTAACACCAAAGTCAATAAGGATAGGTTCAGCACCACTAAATATTTTATGCGATGGAATGTGATGAGGTTTAGCCGTATTTTCCCCTACGGCTACTATGGTGCTGAAGGCAAATCCTTCTGCCCCTAATTCCCTAGCTAAACGCTCTAGAATCGATGCTATCGCTATTTCACTAAGACCCTGTTTCACTAATGAGGCAGCTAATTCTATGCTTTTTTCTGTTACCTCAGTAGCCCTCTTGATAATCTCTACTTCTTCTATACTCTTACTCCTACGTATATATCTAATAGCCTGCCTAATATCAATACAAACCATATCCTCACAAAGAGGAGGATCATCCACAGCAATACGCTTGTACTTAAGGAGTTTATCTTTGAATACATTCTCTAGTGAGTTTCTCTCATAGCACTTCATATCTGAAGGTAAATCTATGCAAGAATTAGTAACAGCCCAAACGTCAATACCTTCATTTCCATAGACTTCTTTAACTCTATAATATTCAAGTGGTGAAACGTAAAACTCAATAAGACCGGTATGAATATCAACAGCAATTCTGTGAACAGGTACCTCCTCCGGTGGTGGAGAGTATAATTCAGAGACCATATACTTTAAAGCTTCTCTACTTCGAATAACAACAAAATCTACATCAATACCTATCGCACTCAGATGTTTCTCTAACTTATTCA
>JAWAXP010000001.1:647724-649908 GCA_038820005.1 Ignisphaera sp.
ACCTTTAACCTTAACAACGTCATGGAGGTACCACTTACAAATGATTACGAGACGTTATTGATATAAAAGCTTATGTATCTGTATGTATACTTTAAACCTCGGTAAGAGCGGCTAGGCCACAAACTGCTGCAAGAGTACGCCAAGATCAAAATCGGTGACAGAAATGCCTAAAGCTATCGCGCAGCCAGTATGTCCAAGATGTAAAAACAACCTAAAATTTATCGTTGAAACTGAAACCAGATCAAGGGAATCCATCGTAAAATACATGTACATATGCGATGTATGTAGATATAAGCATGTTACCGATAGCGTAACGCTAAGAATGAATAGCGATAAATTGATTATTGTTAGGAGTTCCGCTGATCAATATAGCTGATTACATTTTTAAACCATAAAACTTTATGTAGTTCGTAGCCAATGTATCAACCAAATGTGTAGGTGATTATATGAGAGTAGATAAAATACAGATAATCAATACCGTAATATGGATCATAGTTTTCTCACTAATATCAACTTTTCTTCCAAGAGAGTACCTGATGATAGTGATAATAATCTACGCCTTCGCTTACACCATTATTATAAACTCTATGCAGAGAATTAAATCGAAGAAGAAGACACCTGAAGGTAAAGGCGTAGTACTATTAAGGAGCAACGAGAAGACCGTTATGGATATTGTTATGCGCGATCAGGAATTATTCCGTGAATTAGGCAAACAAACAAGAGGGCTCTTTATATGGTTCATCGCCACGTTACCAATAGTATTCTTAGTAATGCCAACATTAAGTTCAATGGTTCTAGGCTCTGAAGTTACATCTTTTATTGAAAAATTTCTACGATATTCAATACTTTACACGATCATGTGGAGCGTAATGTACGGTCTCCGATTGATCTCAATGCCTAGAAAAATGCTCGTACCTGTTACAAAATACGAAGTACACTCAATAGGAATTAAGTATGGTAATATGTGGATTCAATTCCCCTTAGACCAAGAGAGATACAAGGTGATACCTAATCATAAAAGAGGGTTCATAGAAATATATGATACTAAGATGGGGCAAGCTTATAGGTTCTACAGCGAAGATTCCCAAAAGCTATTCTCAATTATAGAAAAGTACGGTTTAAAGAAATGAGCACTCCACCATGGGAAACATATAACATCAGCGGTAGTAAAATCGGTAACAGCATCGATATCGTTGAACTACTGACTGCACCACTCAACAGCATACCTGATTTAGCATTGATCCTTACACTCATATCGATAACTTTGATTATATTTGGGGTTACGCATATAAAGTACATATACAAGAGTTGCATATTAAAGAATTGCAAGAAGTTGATACTTAGTTTTGAATAAAGCATAGAAGTTGAATTATAGTCTTAAGTCGTTATATAGGATCGCCTACCTCGTTGATCCTAATGTTCTTGAAAACAAATGCTCTAGCAACGCTAACTATGGCAACTGTTTGCCACCGCCTCATAGGCAAGCATCTAACATAAACAACCCATTGAGGGTTCTTCAAGTTGACTTTCCTATCTATATCTTGGGCTATAACTCTTACAGCATCTTGGCTTGAAACCTTAACTAGTCTACCTCTTTCATTTACTGCGTATAGGCGGCCATGGAGTGTTACTCTGTAAGTCTCATTCCCTGGTATTCTCCTTAAGGCGTATTCAGTAGCTATTTTAGCGACTTTTTCTAGCAATGGATCTACGACAGCATCGACAGGTATTATCCTATGTATAGGTGTATCTTTGCCTTGTAAACATAGTTTCATGTTACGCCAGAAGCTATAAGGATCTTGAACGTTTAGTAGAATTATTGAGCTCCTAACTCTAGCAACTACGTATGATGCTCCTACACAGCTATCTATCTGTGAAAAGACCCAGCTGCTGTTATCTTCACCTGGTTCGTATGTTATTATAATGTTGAAACCCATGGTCAGCGCCTTACAATCTTTACATAGACTAAGCTGTTCCTAGGAATAACAAGCGCTTTATTGCCTTGAACAACACCTATTTCGTTACGAGTAAGTTTAACTAATCTACCACTCATTTCGTCTCCGTTGATAAGCTTGACAACTATATCTGATCCTATGAAATCCTCGTCCAAGACGAATTCCGACTCACAACATTCACCAAAACCATGTATATCGCTTAATCCTGTAACTGCATACAGTATAGCAT
>JAWAXP010000001.1:650006-654561 GCA_038820005.1 Ignisphaera sp.
CCTCTAGGCACTATAATAGGTACTCCTTCAACTAACAGGCCAATCTCGTTGTAAGAAACTTCGTCTACCAAGCCCATGAGCTTTTCCCCATCTAGAGTATACAGCTCTATACTTCTACCCTCAAATCTTGTATCCAGCAACGTATTGAATCTTCTCCGAGGAGTAGACACTCACTACACCTTCAAGAAACTTTTTGAGCCAAACAGAATATTTAAGTTGATTGTAAACCAGTGCTTAGGCATGCAAAATATTTTGCACTTAGTTGGTTGAGTTTATGATCTATACAGGTAACCCTAAGGAAATAAAGGATAGAATAAGAAGACGTATATGGGATTTACTTGAAGAAAAAAACGTTACATTGTTTCCTAAACCTATATACCATAGAATACCGAATTTTATTGGAGCAGATATAGTTGCAGCTAAACTTTCATCTCTCGATATTTTTAAGGAGGCAAAAGTTATTAAAATAAACCCTGATTCTCCTCAAAGATTTGTGAGGTACCTTGCACTCTCCCAAAATAAAATAATAGTTATGCCTACTCCCCGAATAAGAAACGGTTTTCTGGTTTTGAACCCCTCAAAAATACCTAGAGATAAGCTTTGGGACGCAAGCTCTATATCCGGCGCTTATAGATACGGTGTTACAACAAAACCTTGGGATCTCCCTAAGATAGATCTTGTGGTAATAGGTTCTGTAGCTGTAAACCCTAGAGGGGCTAGGCTTGGGAAAGGTGAGGGTTACGCTGAACTTGAATACGCTATACTTAGAATGTTATGTAAGGTAGGCGAAGAAACTTTGGTTGTCACAACAGTTCACGATCTTCAAATAGTTTACGACGATATACCTGTCGAGCCATACGATGTGAATGTCGATATAATAGTAACCCCTAAAAACACCATATACGTTGACCCTAGACCACCTAAACCAAGAGGTATTTTCTGGGACTTACTCCCAGAGCAAAAGCTAAGGGAAATCCCCATACTTAGGGAGCTTAGAGATAAGCTAAAAAGCGTAAAGGATATATCTTGTAGCTGAATAGTTTATGAGGTAGGTGATAAACCTTTGTGTCGATAGCTATATACAATACGCTATCAAAGAACCTTGAACCGTTTAAACCGTTAAACGATTACATAGTTAAGGCGTATTTCTGTGGACCCACAGTTTACGACCATACACATCTAGGGCATATTAGAGCTTACCTAGCATTTGACTTCATTAAGCGCTACCTTACGCTAAGAGGGTACAATGTTATACATGTTCAGAACATAACAGATATCGACGATAAGATAATCAGAAAAGCACAAGAAGAAAATGTTCCTTGGAATACCATAGCTGAGAGGTACACTAAAGACTACTTAGAGGTTCTAAACAATCTCAATGTACGGGTTGATATACATCCAACGGTTACAGCACATATTAAGGAAATAATAGATTTCGTGCAAATGCTTATCGATAAAGGTCATGCTTACATAGCACCAAGTGGATCTGTGTACTTTGATATTTCAACCATAGATAACTACGGTAAACTCTCAGGTAGAAGATCATCTGATGAGTGGAGGCAAGAAGAAGAATTCCTCTACGAAAAAAAGCACCCCTACGATTTTGCACTATGGAAAGCTGCAAAACTCGGCGAACCTTGGTGGGATTCACCATGGGGTAGAGGTAGACCTGGTTGGCATACGGAATGTGTTGTTATGAGTAGTAAATACCTTGGCCACCAATTCGATATACATGGAGGTGGTCAGGACCTAATATTTCCTCATCACGAGAACGAGATAGCTATGGCTGAAGCCGCCTTTGACAGCAAACCTTGGGTTAAGTATTGGATTCACGTAGGTTACTTAACTATACATGGCGAAAAAATGAGTAAAAGCCTTGGAAACGTGATATACGCTAAAGAAGCGGTTAGTAAGTGGGGTTCCGAAATCTTAAGGTTATGGGTGTTCTCAGCACATTATAGAAAACAGATAGAGTTCGATGAAGAGATGCTAAATCAATTCAAAGAACTTCATAAAAGGCTTATCACGGCTGTGGAAATCCTCAAGAAAATTACTAGAAGTAGTGGAGCTTCCCACCGACTTGAAGAACAAGAGATGAATATCCTAAGAACCCTTGAATCTATAGAACTGCAATTCCACGAAGCTATGACTAGCGATTTTAATACTCCAAAAGCTCTTGAAGCTATTAACCGTTTACTTTCAACTATATATAAGGACATAGAGCCGAGAGAAAATGTTGCTCTAGCCCTTAGAGCTTACTCATTATTGTATAATTTTAACAAAATTCTAGGGGTGTTGGATAAGTACTTCGGAGAAAAAGTACAGGTAGATATAGATCTAATTGAAAAGCTTGTAGACGTTGTGATCATGATTAGAACAGAGCTTAGGAAAAGACGCGATTATGAGCTTAGCGATAAGATTCGTGAAGAACTTCTTAAGCTAGGTATAAGGGTATTTGATTATAAGGATGGCAGTAAATGGGTATTAGAACGATGATATGCTTAGCCTTAACTAAGAACCTATCTTTAGCTAACGCTGAAAAGGTTATGACCATAGCGGTTCAGCAAGCTAAACTAAAAAAAGTATTGTACATCAACCTAGTATTTCTAGTTAATTCTACTTCTGACGTATTTAAATATAGAGAAATATTTACAAAGTACATCGATGTAGGCGTAAGGGTGTATGTAGAAGGTAGTATAGAGAAGTTTAAACGAATTCTATCAGAGAACTGCAGAGAACTATATATATCCCATAGTGACGAGGAGATGCTCAAAATTTTAAGGAGTTTAGGTGGAAATCTAAAGATTCTGGAAACTTAGTGGTCCCTATCGCTCCACCACCATCATCAAATCAGAGATGCTCCTTAGGTCATCCCAACTCTTACAAATATTGCAGGTTTAATAAGTATATGTTGAAATGCGAATTGTGTGAAGATCTATATGCTGAGTTTAGGTGTAGGAGTTGTGGTAGATATGTTTGCGAGAAGCATTTCGATAAAGGTCGAGGTATATGTATAGCTTGTGTAGAGAGTGGTTGTAATATATGCTTTAAGTATCTAGCTATTGGGATCTGTGCTCTCTGTAAAAGAATGGTCTGCTCAGGGTGCTCCATAGACATAGATGGAGTTAGAAGAATTTGTGTCTACTGCTTAATTAAGTCTTCATTGGAGTATCAATCAATAAGATCTAAGATGCAAAGAGATAAAAAGTTAACTATAGGTACTTGAGGTGATGCAACCTAGGTATTTACATTGAAGAGTTTTGTAAGTGTATTTACGTATACTTCAGCTACATTGATTATTTCGTCTACTAATACGTACTCGTTAACAGCATGAGCATTAACATCTGGACCTGGACCATAGGTTACCGCTTCTATTCCTTTCTCTATATAGTAATGCATATCTAGACCTCCTAGGCATAACACCTTCCTAGGTTTCGCACCAAGAACCAGCTCTATAGATTGTTCAAGGGCTTTCACAAGCTTTGTCTCTTCTTTTGTTAAAGCAGGCTTCAGTCTATTAAGAATTTTTATCCCGATTCTCACATGCGGGAATTCTGCAGATATATCTTCAACAATCCTATTGAATTCCTCCTCAACAACTTCTATTGATTCCTCTGGTATTACACGTCTATCGAATGAAAATGCGTAAAAACCTGGCACTATATTCACCTTCGTTGAACCTTTAACTTCGCCACCAAGGGTTAGCGTAGGTTTAGCTCCCTCACGGTCTAAGTAATCGTAACCGCTAATCCTATTCCGTACTAACTCGCTATGCTTTTCAAGAAACCTCAGAGCTATTTTCGCCATATATTCGAACGCGTTAACACCTCTCCAAGGCGTAGATCCATGGGTTTGAACTCCTGTAACCTCAACAAAACCCCATAGAGCTCCTTTATGGCCAATCCACATATTCGCGGACCCGCTTCCTTCGGCTATTATAACATGGTTAGGAGATCTACGCATAATCTGTGTTAAATATCCGGTACCTGTTTCTCCTCCTATCTCCTCGTCGGGCACTAGAGCTATTTCTATACTTCCGTTGAAATTTCTGAACCTAGAAGTAAAGACTTTAACCGCTAGAAGTATTGAGGCAATGCCGCCTTTCATATCAACAGAGCCTCTGCCGTAAACTTTGTTCTCCTCAAAGTAGGCTTGGAATGGGTTATGCTTCCATCCTTCGCCTGGTGGTACAACATCGTAATGCCCGTTAAAGTGTACCAGAGGCCCTCCTTCTCCTATACGGCCAATAACAATGTACCTTGGATGATCCTTACATTCTACACATGTATCAGCAACAAAATCCCCAGGTACCTCTATTACCTCTACATCTAATCCTAGTTCCTTCATAACCTTGAACGCATATTCAGCGAATTTATCATAGTTAAACCCAGGTGGATTTATCGTAGGTATAGAGATTATGTCCTTTAGCACGTTAATGGCCCAAGAGGTATCTGATTCACTAATGTACATAATGACTACACCCATAGGAACACTAAAGCTACCACTTATTATATAATTTAGCTTTCCTGGATTTTCAGTATCAGCAAGGTTCGTA
>JAWAXP010000002.1:0-165016 GCA_038820005.1 Ignisphaera sp.
GAAGCCCGAAAATGGTTTAAAGCTTCTGATGTCTAAGTACAAAGGTTTTGAAGGTAAAGAACTTGGAAATATATTCGGTGAAGATTAGATGAAGGTTTTGGTTGTAAGCGATGTTCATGGCTATGTAAAGCTCTTAGGCGAAGTTCTTGAAAAAGAAATTAATATTGATATTATATTGTTCTCAGGTGATATAGCTCCTTACAAAGCGCCATATAAAACTCTAGATCAATTACTTAAAGCAATAGATATAGCTAGGCTCTACAAAGTGAAGTTATTTGTTGCTGTACCAGGTAATATGGATATAGCTGATCACTACGAAAAAATTAAATCTGATATTTACATGAACATACATAATAGCTATAAAATAGTTGGAAACTACGTATACGTAGGTTTTGGGGGATCGCCTAAAACCCCGTTTAATACGTTCTTTGAGTTCAGCGATGAATTCATCGAACACTCACTCTTAAGCTTATACAATACTATAGAGTCTTCTGGCTATAGAGGCTATCCTTTGATATTTGTAACCCATACTCCTCCTTATGGAACTAGGTGCGATATCGCCTACAGCGGAAATCACATTGGGTCTAAAGGTGTTAGAAAGTTCGTGGAAGTAGCTAAACCTACCTTTGTTGTCTGCGGCCATGTACATGAATCTAGGTGTATTGATAGAATAGGTGAAACCACCATTATAAATCCTGGTCCTCTCTATAAGAGGTACTATGCTGTTGCAGAACTAGAAGATAATAAAGTTAAGGTTTATCACCGCATTTTGGATTAACATCGCTAGGAAATTCTGCAAGCAAACTCTTTATAGTATCAATGCTTGTATCACCGCTTTCCTCTAGTACCTCTATATAAGCGCTAAGTTTAGCTATAGGTACGATAGTAACGGTAGAAGGCGATAACTCTATGATAACGTCATCGAGTTTGTATACAGCTATAGTCTCTTTGAATTCATTAGAGCTATAGACCCTGTACACGTTTTGCATAGATTCAAGGATGTTCTCGAATATGCATGCACAACATCCATCAAGTACTTGGATATCCATTGGGGGGGACATAGATAGAGAATATATGCATGGATCTTCTGATGAACAGCTAGAGCATAGGATTAAAAGCTCCTCTACTCTACTAAATATTTCTTCCACTAGATTGCTCCAACAAACACCCATGCATCTACCCCGGTAAATTTATTGACTTGTATTGGTCTAAAGTTACCTTACCCAATTTTTCATCGATTTCCTCTTTTTTAAGACTGAGGAATTGCTCTACGAGTTTTTCAACCATGGTTCTTACAGCATCTATGATTTTACCCTTTGATACCCGCATAACATCTGCCGATAAATCCCAATTTGTTCCTTGCAGAACTTTAACAATAGATGCAAGTTCTTCGAATTCGTTAAGGTTCCTACAGTTCTTGTGCTGAAGCCAGTAATGTTTAACTATCTTCACTATAACGTCATTGCAAGATTCGTAGGTCATATAGCCCTCGATGTAGCTCAGTAATCTATCTAATTGAATTGGGGTTACCTCTACGGTGGAGCACATTACTTGCTCTTTACTGTCTTTATCTATGTATGCATCTGCATTAAGAAGAAGATGTGCAACGCCCATCTCTAGGTCTCTATATGTATCGTATAAGCTTTCAATGAGTTTCATCTTGAATTCGTTGTATAGGGTTTTAACAATACTCTTCCATTTATCGTTAAGAGGTCTTACAACTAGCACCGTGTATTCTGCACTCACGGGATTTCTATCAGGTGATATGTGTATTGGGGTAAAGCTGTTCTTTAACCAAAACCTTAATAGTTCCTCGGTAGCACCGAAACCGCTTCCGATCCAATCATAACCTCTTTCAATAGACTCTTTTACAAGCATAGAAAGAAGGTATGAACCGATGCCTCTACCTTGGGCGTCAGGATGAACAGCTATTCTAACGATCCTCCAACCTTTACCACCTGCGATATCCCTTAGCCTACCATGTTTAAGCAATCTATCAGGAATGATATTCCCAGGTATTCTACCTCCTCTTAGTAGTGAATCTAGGTACTCCTCAGCTATAGGTCCTTCTTCGGCTAGTTGCGCCGCAGCAACTATTTTTCCATTAGGTAAAGCTAAACCTCTTACACTATGATGAGGAGCATCCGCTATCATTCCCAAATCGTCTGGCTCGTTCCTGTAATGTGCAAGAACGTATATTCCAAACAATCTCCTGAGAATATTTTCATTATCCAACTTAAACAATTTTTCAGGATCTAGAACAAGGTATGCGAACCCTTTCCTCTCTATGTACATCAAATCCTCTTCTGTAAGTTCATCTGGTTCTGCATCAAGTAGAAGAACTCTAAAAACCCATCTCTCAACAGGGTCGTTAATGCTATATCGTATTGGTTCCTCCATCTCGTATATAATCAGCTTAGTCTTAGGGTCTTCTTTAAGTCTCTTTAAAAACCTTACTGAAAAACCTCTTCCAGCTCCTTCATATCCATGTATAGTTGTAGCGAAGACTGTTCTTCTAAATCTCTGCCATATTTTGTGTAGAAGTGGTACAGGGATGCCTGCGGCTTCATCTACGGCAACTACATCCACATCTTGTTTAACGACATTTAAAGGGCTCCAGTACTCTATACTAAATCTCTCACCCTTCAACTCGATAATTATACCGTCTTTCTCTATTGCCTTATGATCCAGGCCTAGTTTGATGAGAGCTTTACGCGCTAACATCATCAGCGCTTGGATGTTTGTATACGCAGGAGCAGTAACGGCTATCCTAATTCTATTCCTAGACTTGAGCATACTGTAGATGAGCCCTGCTAAGGATATCCCTATAGCACATGATTTACCTCTACCTCTGTCAGCTATGAGAACTACCGCAGCTCTTCTGTAGGAACCTCTAGGTTGATCCAGCAACTCTTCTATTATCTTAATAGCCTCAACTTGATCTTGCGTTAGCGCCAGTTCATAGAGTTCCCGCGGAAAATTTACAGAGATGGGTATAGAAATAGGTTTAGAGGACGACCCCATATTTAGTTCATCGAATTTTATAACCTTATCCTCATCAACGTCGTATATGAATATACCTTCGCTAATCATAGATACTGTTTGAAACCATTTAACAAAAACATTTCTTGGCTCAGGATGCTGAGGAACTGCTAACGATATCTGAAACAAATTTTTCCTACTAGGCCATTCCATCCACTTAGGGGTAAAAACAATTATTATTCCTCCTCCCTCGACTATGTTAACAAGCCTACCTACGTCGTTAGGCTTTAAGCTATTGACAAGATCTAAGATTAGAAGCTGATACGTGGTTCCTAGGTATTTCTCGGAACCCTCGTAGACTGCTACCTCAATGTCAACGTTGTTGCTTAGCTTTCGTCGTTCTAGAAACCTTCTAATAAGTTTCTCAAATATCTTACGCCTATATTTTGCATCCTCGAATTCATCATGGTATATGTAGAGAATCTCTATGTTCTTCTTTTTACCTAAAACCCACTTAATATAAGATACCACCAAGTCTACGCATTGAACCCCCTGCTTCTCAACGTTATCCCCAGAGAGCACCACCACCAACCTATACCTGCCATTCAATGCTTTAGCTACCTCTTCACGAAGCTTAACCTTAAAGTCCTTGAATCCCTTAGATAGGTGCTGAGAAATTCTATCCCTTAACCTTTTCACCTCTAAGCCACCTTAGATAGGAGTAGCCAATGTCAATAAAAAATCTATGCAATATATTACATGTATAGCATTCTTCTAAGTAACTCCTCCTTAACTCTTTCGTATGCCTGAAGCAATTCATGAGTAAGACTTGGTTTTACGTACTCCATAGCTTTCTTAAAGTAGTTAAGCGATATAGGTCTAGGCCTTATATCTTCTCTTAATGCAAGCATTACGGCTTCTCTCACCAATGCCTCTAGATCAGCACCACTATAACCCTCTGTTATCTTAGCCATTTCTAGTAGATCAACATCTTCACTTAGAGGTATCTTCTTTGTATGTATTTTTAGGATTTCGTACCTAGCCTTGACGTCCGGCGGAGGTACATAGATTACCCTATCGAATCTCCCTGGCCTTAGGAGAGCTGGATCTAGGAGATCAGGTCTATTCGTAGCACCTATAACAACAACACCTCTAAGGGGCTCTATACCATCCATCTCTGTAAGCAACTGGTTTACTATCCTATCTATAACTCCTGAAGTATCGTGACCTCTAATAGCCGCTATAGCATCGATCTCGTCAAAGAATATTATGGCTGGCGCAGCTCTTCTTGCACGCCTAAATATCTCCCTAATAGCTTTCTCTGATTCCCCAACCCACTTACTCAGTACCTCAGGACCTTTAACAGCTATGAAGTTGGCACCACTCTCAGTAGCCGCGGCTTTTGCTAGTAGTGTTTTTCCACAACCAGGAGGACCATAGAGTAGAATACCCTTCGGAGATCTTATACCCATTTGCTCAAATATGCTGGGGTACTTTAATGGCCATTCAACTGCTTCTCTGAGTTGTTGTTTAACTTCGTCTAATCCTCCTATGTCATCCCAGTGAACCTCTGGAATCTCTATAACAACCTCCCTCATTAGCGACGGCGTAATGCTCCGCATAGCATTGAGAAAGTCTAGCATCACAACCCTCAGCTTCTGTAAAAGCTCTGAGGGTATGGGTTTATCCAGATCTATTGCATGGCTCTTTAAGAACCTCCTCAAAGCATTCATTGCCGCTTCTTTAACTAGAGCGGCAAGGTCGGCTCCTGTATACCCATGTGTCATCTCGGCTAGTTTATCTAAGTCCACATCTTCGGCTAGGGGTACGTTCCTTGTGTGTACTGCTAGGATTTCTCTCCTAGCCTTTTTATCAGGTGGAGGAACCTCTATCTCTCTATCGAATCTCCCTGGTCTCCTAAGCGCTGGGTCTACAGCATCAGGTCTATTCGTAGCACCTATAACAATTACCCTTCCTCTCTCTTTGAGACCATCCATTAGTGCCAGTAGCTGAGCAACAACCCTTTTCTCTACTTCACCTACAACTTCCTCTCTCTTGGGAGCTATAGCATCCAATTCATCTATGAATATTATCGCTGGCGCCTTCTTCTCAGCTTCTTCAAATATTTGTCTTAGTCTTTGCTCTGATTCTCCGTAGTACTTAGACATTATCTCAGGACCATTGATAGGAATAAAGGTAGCCCCGGTTTCGTTAGCTAAAGCTTTTGCTAGTAGTGTTTTTCCACAACCAGGAGGACCATAGAGTAGAATACCCTTCGGAGGCTCTATACCTAGTCTTTCAAATAGCTCTGGATGCTTTAACGGTAGCTCAACGATTTCTCTTATCCTCTCCTTAACTTCCTCTAGATCCCCTATGTCCTCCCAGGTGACCCTGGAAATACCTGGAGGTGTAACGTAAGCTGGCTCCGGTCTTATCACGATATCGGTTGTTTCCGTCACGTAAACAACTTGGTTAGGAATTGTTGATATAACCCTTAGCCTCAAGGGGTTACTGAAGTAGCCAAAGTAAGAGACAACTACGAGGTCTCCCTTAATAAGTGGTTTTTGTAGAAGATCTCGTTTAACATACTGTGCAAGAGTGCGCGCATAGTGTTCTCTATACCTAGGATCATAATCAGCTCCTAGGAATTCACCGTCGGCAAAAGCTAGAACAATTCTCTGAGCTGGTACAGCGTATGTCTTTCTAATTGAAACAAGATCTCCTACACTTACACCCAAAACTTCCCTCATGAAGCCGTCTATCCTTATTATCTCGTAGCCTTCATCCTCTGGGTAAGCAGGCCACGCTTGTGCAACTGTAACACTTTTGCGGCTCCTAATCTCTATATAATCGCCTACATCTATCTTCAATTCCTTAAAAACCTTTCTAGGAACTCTGGCTATCTTTTTACCGACATCACGTTGGCGCGCTGATTCCACTCTTAGTGCAACCTCAGGTTCACTACCACCGCTAGACATAATAAACACCTATTCTAAACTAATACTACGATATTGTCACAAAATATATAAGCTTAATTTATGACAATGACCTATGTGGTAGATTGATTCATAGTGAAATAGGTCAATACAACAAATATAAGAAAATACAAATAACGTTGAAAAGTTTATGGTTTCTTTGAGTACTTCAATGTCGCTTGAGCCGCTGCTAATCTTGCTACAGGTACTCTGAATGGCGAAGCAGATACATAGTCTAATCCTACTTTGTATAAGAACATTATCGAATCCGCATCTCCTCCATGTTCCCCACAGATACCTATCTCTATCTTCGGATTAGCTTCTCTAGCTGCTTTAACTGATACCTCTATTAGCTTGCCTACACCTTTAACATCTAGCGTCTGGAATGGGTTGAAGGACGTTATTTTTTCTTGCAGGTATATCGGTAAGAACTTGTTTTCTACATCGTCTCTGCTAAAGCTGAAGGTCGCTTGCGTTAAATCGTTTGTACCAAAGCTTAAGAAATCCACCTCTTTAGCTATTTCATCCATCGTTAAGCAAGCTCTGACTGTTTCAACCATGGTTCCTATTTTTACATCTAGCTTTACGTTATATCTCTTCTCTGTATCTTCTAAAGCTGGTAGTATAGCTTTCTGTTTTACATACTTAATCTCGTTTACTTCTGCTACTTGTGGAATCATTATCTCTACGACAGGGGTATAGCCTTCCTTGATCAACTCTGCTGTTGCCTCTAAGATTGCTTTCGATAAGTAGTAGTAGAATTCTGGATGAGTAACACCAACTCTTACACCTCTGTGACCAAGCATTGGGTTTGCTTCCTGTAATGCTCTAACCCTTCTAAGAAGCCATTCTTTCTCTTTTATAACATTCTCAGGGGCTCCTCTAGCCTTTAGCTCGTATATCTCTTGCAGTATTTCATCTGGCTTGGGTAGGAATTCATGTAGCGGTGGATCAATTAAACGAACTATAACAGGTTTGCTGTTCATTATCTTGAATATCTCCTTGAAGTCCTCCTTAATCATATCAGCTAGAGGCTCCAGATGCTTTACTCTCTCTTCCTTTGTTTCGGCAAGTATTACTTTCCTTAGAAGTTCTAATCTTTCGGGTTTCCTAAACATTCTCTCTATTCTTAGTAGACCAATGCCCTCAGCCCCGAACTTCAACGCTATCTCTGCATCTGTCGGCACATCAGCGTTAGCTCTTACACCAAGCTTCCTAACCTCGTCAGCCCAATTGAGTATTGTTGCTAGCTCAGGTATCAACCCGCCTTCTATTGTTGGAACAATTCCTACGTATACATTACCTGTGTTACCATCTATTGTAATCCAGTCGCCTTCTTTGATTACCAAGTCCTTCATCCTGAAGTGCTTCTCTTCCTCGCGAACATCTATTGCCTCTGCACCTACAACAGCTGGTTTACCTATAGCTCTAGCTACAACGGCTGCGTGACTCGTCATACCGCCTCTGCTTGTCAATATGCCTACAGCTGCGTAGAATCCATGTACGTCATCTGGTTTTGTCTCTGTTCTTACTAAGATAACCTTCCTACCATGTTTAGCCCATTCAACAGCTATATCTGGGTCAAATACAGCTTGGCCACTTACTGCACCTGGTGAAGCTGGTAGACCTTTAGCTATAGGCGTTATCTTAGCGTTGGGGTCAATTCTTGGGTATAGCAGTTGTATAACATGCTCTGGTTTTACTTTTAGTATCGCCTCTTCTTTGGATATAATACCCTCTTTAACCATATCAACAGCTGTTTTAACCCTTGCCAAAGGAGTCATCTTGGCATCTCTATGTTGTAGGAAGTATAGCTTGCCTCTTTCTACCGTGAACTCTATGTCTTGTACTTCTTTAAGGGCTTTCTCCATATGTTTAGAAGCTCTGTATAATTGGTTATAGAGTTCTGGGTGAAGCTCCTTTAAGGATGATATAGGTAGCGGTGTCCTTATACCAGCTACAACGTCTTCTCCTTGGGCATTTGGCAGGTATTCTCCGTAGAGCTCGTCTTCACCTGTAGCGACATTCCTTGTGAATACTACACCTGTACCGCTATCCCATCCCATGTTACCGAATACCATAGTAACTACGTTAACGGCTGTACAATGAGCAATTTCTGATGAGATCTTGTTAACGAGTCTATAGAATATGGCTCTCGGATTCATCCAAGACCTGAAGACAGCTTTTATTGCAAGCTCAAGCTGCTTCCATGGATCTTGCGGAAACTCACCCCATTGGTCCTTAACTACCTCCTTGTACTTTTCAACAAGTTCTTTAAGATAATCGACCGATCTCCTCCATAGGTTTGGAGCTAGTTCTCTAGGTGGTTGTGCGTCTAGTCTGGGTTCGTATGTTGGCATCTTAGCTTTTATATAGGTTATTTCGCTAGCATATTTTTCTTTAGATTCCTTAATGTATCTTTCATTCAATTCTTCAAATACTTTGCTGAAGTTCTTATCTTCTATACCTAGCACTATTTTCCCGAACATGTTGATGAATCTTCTATAGGCATCGTACGCAAACCATTCATTATCCGTTAACCTTGCAAGCCCTACAACTACTTGGTCGTTTAATCCTAGGTTTAACACTGTATCCATCATACCAGGCATTGAAACTGGTGCTCCACTTCTAACAGATACTAATAGCGGGTTACTGGGATCCCCGAACTTCTTCCCTGTCTTCTGCTCAAGAATCCTCATATGTTCAACTACTTGATCCCAAAGTCCTTGAGGTAAACTTAAGGTGTCTATAATGTTCCATATTTTTCTTATAAGTTCGTCTCTAACCTCAGGTGGGGGATTCTTAGATAACTCAAACTCTAAAGCTCCTATCTCCGATTTTCTGGAGTTATAGAAATCAACACATGTTTCAGTGGTTATAACGAAACCTGGTGGTACTGGTAATCCTAGCTTGGTCATTCTTATCAGGCTTGCTCCTTTGCCTCCGAAAAGCTTGCTATCTTCAGGGTCTCCCTCCTCAAATTGATAAACATACTTCTTAACGTTGCTCATATTGATACCTAGTAAAGAGAAAACTCAGCCCACAACTTAATAAGGTTTACAGTTCTTAACTTAGCATCGGCTTTAATTCCCCATAATAAAATCTTTTAGGTGTATCTTCCCTATGTACATAGGTAGAAAAACTGGTATAGGTAGTAATACCGTCCTAGGGAATAACGTAAGAATTTATGGGCCAAGTAGTATTGGCTCTAACACCTTCGTAGACAACAACATCATTATAGGCTACCCTATTAGATCAAAGATCATCAGCATTTTTACATCAAGCCATTTTAGTGTTTTTGATGAGATACTAGACGAGTTAAGCGATGGAGCTACCATCGGTAGTAACGTTATCATTAGGCACAACACCACAATATACGAAAAAGTTGAAATTGCAGAACGAGTTGAAATTGGGCACAACGTTGTAATTAGGGAGAATACCGTAATAAAATCGGGTTGCAGAATAGGAACAGGAACAGTTGTAGATGGGCATGTAGTGGTGGATGAGGATACTATTATTCAGTCTTGCGTTTACATACCCCCGGGCGTTAAGATAGGAAGGAATGTATTTATAGCGCCTAGGGTTACATTTACAAATGACAGATATCCCCCTAGCAGAAAGCTTATCGAAACAATCGTTGAAGAAGGAGCTGTTATAGGGGCTAACGCTGTAATTACGCCAGGTATAGTAGTAGGTAGAGGATGTGTTGTAGCCGCAGGAGCTGTGGTTACCAAGAGTGTTAAGCCTTATACTGTTGTAGCAGGCGCACCTGCTAAGCCTATAATGGATAGAGATGAGTATGAGCGTAAGAAAAAAGATTACGAAGAAAAATATGTTTTCCCTTACCGTTAATGCGTGCACAGTCTTTATAAATATCCATAGACTAGAATTTAGTGTGGACCTAGTTAAGGTACTGTAACAACCACCTAAACGAGGTTAAATCGTTGACTAAGCAGAAAACGTTACTAGAGTTCATCAAGAAGAGTGAATCTTTAAAACATCAAGCGGGGTCAACTAAGTCCAGCGAGTCTACTAAGGAGAACCTAAGTATCGAAGCACCAAAAGAATCCGTAAACCTTAATCAACACCAGCAACCAGCTAAGCCCATGTCTACTGGTGAAGCAAAGGCAGAGTTATTAGTTGATAAAACTAGTAATATAGATAAACAATCAATAGAAGAGAGGGAATATCCTCGTTATAAGAGGTTCGATTACCTTGATTTCCGCGTATACATCCCAGAAGCTCTGGATCTGGATAATGAAAAAATCTTTAAATTCTACCGCGAACCACGATACGTAGATTCAGCTAATTACGCGTATCTACTGGATGTTAAGTACAATGGTGATCTGGGGAAGGCGGTTCTAGTTCTCTATGATGTGAATAGCAACGATCTTCTTTATTACTACGATAAGACAGGGCATAAACCGTACTTCTTAACGGATATCCCGCCGGAGAAGATCAATAAAATACCCGAGATAGTTAGGCATAAATCGTTTGACTCTATAGAAACCGTTGAGAAATTCGATCCTTTACGTAACGCTGTTAAGCGATTCACTAAAATTGTTGTTAAAGATCCTATAGCCGTGAGATCGCTTAGAAATAAAGTCCCAATAGCATGGGAGGCTAATATAAGGTATCATGTCAACTACATTTACGACCTGGGATTAATACCGGGAATGCCTTATAAAATTGAAGGGGCTAAGATTGAAGAGATTGTAGAGATAGATCTTGAATCGCTTAGGGAAAACATCATTAAAGTTCTAGATATCTCGAATCCACAAAGCCTTGAAACCGCCGTAAATTTAGCGAAACTTTTTGAGACAAAGTGGGTTTCAGCAAGGCGTGTTGCTATAGATATAGAGGTTTATACTCCCTTTGAAGGCAGAGTACCTTCCCCTGATGATGCTGTATTCCCTATAATATCAATAGCCTTCTTCTCTAATGATGGGCTGAGAAAAGTCTTTATATTAAATAGAGAAAATCTAAAAGTATTGCAGAAGCTACCAGAAGATGTAGAAGTTGAGGTATTCGATAGCGAGTTGCACATGATATTAGAGTCCTTGCTCGTTATCTCTCGATACTCGGTCGTACTTACATTTAATGGTGATAACTTCGACCTTAGATATTTATATGTTAGAGCTCTAAAATTAGGTATTCCTAAAGAGTTGATAGGCATCAAGATCAAGAAGGTTGTTAAAGGGGGTAGGAAGATCGAATACGTGGCTGAGCTTGTACATGGAATACATTTAGACCTCTATAAGTTCTTTAACAACAAAGCTATTCAAACTTATGCTTTTGAAGGTAGGTACAAGGAAGTTAACCTTGATAGTGTGGCGCAAGCGCTTCTAGGAATAGGAAAAGTGCAACTTGATGAAGAACTTGGTAAAGTAGATTTATCAACTCTTGTAAGGTATAACTCAAGGGATGCCCAGATAACGCTTGAGTTAACGACTTTTGCTGATGAACTTGTTTGGAAGCTAGTACTGCTAATTATGCGTATTAGCAAACTAGGTATGGAAGATGTATGTAGAACCACAGTCTCTGTTTGGATTAAGAACTTGTTTTACTGGGAACATAGACAACGAAAATACTTGATACCGCGTCCAGAGGATATAGTATCGTTAAAAGGTAAGAAGGTTACAGAAGCAATAATTAAGGGCAAGAAATATGCAGGAGCAATAGTAATTGATCCGCCGCAGGGTATGTTCTTTAATGTTTTCGTATTAGACTTTGCATCTCTATATCCATCTATTATAAAAAGGTGGAACCTAAGCTATGAAACGATAGATCCAGAACCCAGCTACTGCAATAAACTAGCCGATATAGTTGATGAAAAAGACAAAGTTATACACCATGTATGCCTAGAAAAAGCAGGAATAACATCAGAGGTGGTAGGTTTCTTGAGGGACCTTAGGGTTAGGATCTACAAGAAGAAAGCTAAGGATAGAAAACTTGATGAAGCATATCGTAGCTGGTACGATGTAGTTCAAAGGGCTATGAAGGTGTATATCAATGCTGCTTATGGTGTATTTGGAGCCAAAACCTTTACACTATATGCTCCATCTGTTGCTGAAAGCGTTACGGCTTTGGGCAGAAGGATCATTACGACTACTATTGCAAAGGCTGAAGAACTAGGGCTCAAAGTCTTGTATGGAGATACAGACTCGCTTTTTGTATGGAACCCCGATCCAACTAAGTTGGAGGAACTTAGGAGATGGGTTGAGCTAACATACGGATTAGAGCTTGAGATGGATAAGGTCTATAAATTTATTGCTTTTGCTCTTAAAAAGAATTATGTTGGGATTCTAACATCTGGCGAAATAGATATTAAGGGTATGGTTGGTAAGAAGAGAAATACCCCCGATTTCATAAAGAATCTATTCAATGAAATAATAAAGCAGATAGCATCCATAAATGAACCTGAGGACGCTATTAAGGTTGTAGAGAGCGTTAGGAGAACACTTGAAAAGTACTACATTTCGTTAAGGTATAGGCTGTTAACGTTAGATGAAGTCGCATTCCACGTAGGATTAACAAAGAGTTTACCTGAATACGAGAAGACGACACCACAACATGTTAAAGCAGCTCTAATGCTTCAAAGGTACGGTATAGAGGTATCTTCGGGGGATATAATAACATACATCAAAGTTAAGTCTAAGGAGGGTGTTAAACCTATACAACTAGCTAAGGTAAGCGAAATAGATGTGCAGAAATACCTAGAAGCAATGAGAACAACTCTTGAGCAATTATTTACTGCGTTAAATATTAGCTGGGAAGATATAGCAGGTAGCTCAAAAATTATGTGAGTATTATCTGACTTCGCACTTATTTGCATTTTTCCTGACTTCATCTTTTTGCTCAGTACAATAATAACCTACATCAATTTTCTAAACCTTGAATTTGGATGGGTAGGTTTTTGTTCGTGTGAAGCTTATTATCCCGTTGCTATTACATAGCAGTAACCCGTGAAATACCAAAATGTCTTTAAAACTGCGCTTAGCTTCACGTATAACCTTGGATAGCGATATACTGCAGGTATTGAGGACTTCGCTTCCCCTTGTAATAGTTGAACTTGTTTCTAGCTTATACTCTATAGCTGATACATACTTCGTTAAAAACCTTGGCGAAAACGCTATTGCAGCCCTAGGTATATCGGGCTATATTTTTTGGCTTGTTCAAGCCTTTTTTGCGCTCTTCCATACCCCTCTATCAATAGCTGTAGCACAGAGTGTTGGAGCTAAAGAATTAGCTAAAGCTAGGTCTATCTTAGGTTTCATTCTTTTACTTGGCTGTACATTGACAGCAACATCTTCCGCGATATTAGCGTATAGAGCTCCATGGATAATAGTTGTCCAGTCTAATGCAAAGGGTTTAACCTTTAATTATGCCGTTGAATATCTACGTATAAGATTCTGCGGTCTTGTTATTGCGTTTGCAGCTATGTCCCTTGATGTTGCTGTGGTATCTGCTGGGAAAACTGTTTACTCTATGATTTCAAATACTGTTGGTTTAGCATTGAATATGTTTTTAGATCCGCTGATTATCTACGGCTTATATGGGTTTCCTAAGTTTGAAGTAGCAGGAGCTGCTATCGCAACTGTAATCTCGCAAACTATATCATTACTTCTTAACAGTTACTTTATCTTAAAGATAGGTCTTATCCCAACGATAGAAGTGAAACAACAGCTAAGCACAATTAGGATGCTTAACCTTGGTTTCTTCTCTTTCTTAGAAAGATTACTTTTCTCATTGGGAAATAACGTCTACGCAGGTATTATATCTAGGCTTGGAGACTTAGCAATGGCTGCACATAGTATTGGTCTTAGAATAGAAAGTTTAATCTACATGCCCGGTATAGCCTTCTTGACGACAGCATCTGTCCTTGTTGGTCAAAAGATTGGCGCTAGAAGCATAGAAGAAGCCAAGAACATAGGTTTAAAGGTAATAAAATTAGGGTCTACAATAATGGCTTTATTGGGCTTATCTGTAGCTTTATGTAGCTATAAATTAACATCAGTATTTGCACCAAACATAGAAGTACAAAGACTTGCCTCAATTTACCTAATTATAGCAGGGTTAAACGAATTTGGCTTAGGTTTAACCATGATTACGGGAGGTGCAATACGTGGAGCGGGTAACGTTATCGCCCCCTTCACTATTAACCTTGGATGTCTTTTCCTAGTGAGGGTAACATTGTCATTCCTCTTAGCACCGATGCTCGGTGTTATAGGACCTTGGACGGCTATGTTTGTAGATGTATACCTAAGAGGATTTATTCTCTACTACATGTATACAACAAGGTTTAATAAATTAGTGAAAAGAATTGTATAGGATTGCTAAGCTGATAGCGTAGGCACCTAAAGGCGCTCTATAGTACTGTAACTACAAGGGTGTAAGAAACATCCATGATTGGTAAACATCAACCTTAAGCTTCCTAAAACATATACTAAAGAGTTTTGGTAAGAAGCTAGAGTTCTCGTGGTTAATGTATGAATGTATATTTTCAGATATCGCTAGAAAACTGTGCCGATATAACTAGAGGAGAAACTATGGATTGATTTTAGAGAAGCAACTCAATACCTAGGTTAAGGCATATAGTTGGAAGAACCAAGGGTATTACAATAAGTGATTTTCAAGATATTGCGGCATCCAGGGTTTACTCCGAGGATCTATCTCATATAGTTAAAGACGTAAGTTGCCTAAGTTAGACAGTATTATTACTGAAAAGTATGAATGCAAGTCTATTGATGGGTACAAAGATTATGAAGAATTCAAGGAGATAGAAATCAAAATAAATAAAATTCAAGACCTTTGCCACCAAGCTATGGATGGTGATGCGAAGATGCTATGGTGTTGTTACCTTATATAACAACTAATCTTTATTTAGAGATGTGACTTGCTTAAACTAATATTTGTATTACACAATGTTTTAGAAAACCTTCTAGCAAAATTAATTATAGTACTCTAGTTGAAGAAAAGGTTTTGTAGGTACCAACGGTAGCTAGGCTTATAATAAGTTTAATTAATTGCAGAGCCTTAAAGTATATAGGATTTGATGCACATAAAATTCGGAGAAGGAGTTTACCCTCTATGACCTTCGGTGTGAGATCAAGATTCACGGTGAACAAAGGTAATTTTACGCGTTGTCTAACTTGTGAAAGAAGATGTCTTATTCCTCCTAATGGTATCGGCATATGCGGTAACTACAAGAATATCGATGGAGTGCTCTATAATGTTGGATACGGTAAGATCAGCGTTATAGAGAGTAGACCTATAGAAATCAAACCTCTATTCCATTACTGGCCAAATAGTACTGCTACGACTTTCTCTTTCTGGGGCTGCAATTTCTACTGTCCTTGGTGTCAAAACCACCATCTCAGTTTTACTCATCCAAAAGAATATAATAGAATTGTTCCACCCGATGAATTGGTGAAGTTGGCTATACTGTTCGGTGATGAAGGTTTTAGCGCAAGTTTTAATGAGCCTACCGTAAGCGTGGAATACCTCTTGGATTTAGCTGAACTCTCTATCAAGAACGGTCTATACTTAACCGTTGTAACAAATGGTTATCAAACAGTAGATGTATTAAACAGATTACTCGAGTTTAATGTAGATGGTTGGAGTATAGATATTAAGGGTTGTCCAATGATGAGGAAAGCTTTACCTAGTATAGATCACAGTTTAATCTATAGAAATGCAAAGCATATACTTAGCCGCGGCGGCCATATCGAAATGGTATACTTAGTGGTAACGAACACGAACGACTTCGATGAATGCATTGAATGGATTATCGACAAACATTTAAATGAGCTCGGCTCTGAAGTTCCTCTTCACGTAAATAGGTATTACCCTGCACATAAATGGAGTGAACCTCCAACACCTGCAGATAAACTGCTGAAGATAGCCCATATAGCTAAAAAAGAAGGTATAGAGTATGTTTACATTGGTAACTACGGCGACCCTGAACTTGAGTCTACTAAGTGCCCGAAATGCGGTAAAATACTGATATTTAGGTATGGCTATAGAGTTAGAGAATTTAACTTAGATAGAGATGGAGAGATATATAAGTGTCCTAGGTGCAGGCATAGAGTGCCTATTAGGGGAAAATACGTTGCTAAGAGAGGGTTGTTATGGATCTAGAGCCGATTTTATAAGGATAAGAGAAATAGATATATTTCCTCCGAGGGCGTATCTACAAGGTTGAGTATTACATAGGTAGCAATCATGTCTGCTGTAGAGTACATTGATGTACCCGCATACGTAATTATGACGATACTTGGGGTAGCCTTAAGTTTTTGGGGAAAACAACTTGCTAGAATTCTATCGTCTATTGTGTTTAGTGCTTTTCTAAGCTATTTAACATGGATTCACAGCTTTAGGTTATGGAATAGCGTTGCCATATCGACTTTGTTGATGCTCATAGCAATAGTTGTCGGCTTCTTAGCGGGTTTCCTCATCTATAAGCTTGCTATATCCACGTTATTTGCATACATAGCTACAGGTATTCTCATTCCAAGTATAGAGAAGGGTATTTTGTTCCTATTGGTAATGATGTTGCTTATAGCTATAGTTTACATTTTGAGTGGCTACATATTATCTCTTCTCTTTGCTTTAACCGGAACTATCATGATATACAAAGGTATTACAACGTTAGGTTTAAATGGGATAGCAGCATTAATAGTATGCATAATAATATTGGTGCTTGGTTTCTACAACCAAGTAAAAAGTAAAGTGTAGAAAAAGATTTGTAGTTCATTATTTGCTTTTTGATGGGGGCCAAACTCTATCAAAGTATATATTCTTTGCAGTAGCCGAAAGCGGTATGCCAAATACGAAATCTGCATCAATAAGTTTTAGTTCTTGGGCTGCGACACCTGCTGTAAACATAACCCTATTATCGATGTTAAATATAGAGGCTGTTTTTACAGCTGAGCCTATGGCTATACCTAAGTTAACAATACTTAATACTTTATCTGCATTTAAACTCCATAGCCTTGGAGTTTCAACACCTATGTTAACAACTTTACATCCAATTATTACCAAGACCTCACTTCTTCTAACGTTATCTGCATCTCTTCTCCACCTCTCTTCTTTATATACCTCGGCTAACTCTTCCATCTTCTTAGCTAAAGCTTCGAGTTCTTCTCTATTGTTTATAACCTTAATAACTATATTGTCAACACCTTTAGCTTTAGGAGCTGTTTTAGCTGCAACAGCCATAAGTTTTGCTGCAAGGAGTATAGAGTCTCTTATGGCTTCAACTTCATCTAGCGCCATAATATGCACCGCTTTCTGTTATTATTTGTGGTGTAATAGTATGCAACTATTTAAGTTAATCAACGTCCATTGCGTTGAAACGTTACCTTATGTGTCTGTACTCATAAGTAATCCGTAGACCATAAGCAGCTAATTTACTGGTTTCCTTAGTTTCACACCAGAAGTTTTACCCTATTTCACTCCAGTTATAACCACAAGAACTGCATTTATAGACTTTCTCTATTACGTCAGAGCTTTCAGCAGATGATCTATGTCTCCTCCAGTAGTAAACTCCTCTATTACCACATTTAGGGCAAGCAATGTTTGTATCTAGGATGGCTGAAGTAGGTAGGTCTATGCTTTTGACATCTACTTTCTTCTCGTAAACTTTAGCGAAATGTGTTGATTTCTTAAAGTATTGAATTAAAGCTGGGTTAGCTTGTACAAGGGTCCCGCATTTGGGACAAACAATGTTTCCTCCTTTAGCTACTATAACTGATCCACATTTGGGGCAGAAGAACATTATGCTCATCTCTTAACTCTGATCACTAGAAATGTATTCCTCTTGTCTGATTTATTAGTTTTTGTGTAATAATGTAAAGCTAGGAATCTAACCCAGTACATTATTGTCCTATATTAGAAGAACCCTAAGATGTAGTCCTTTAACCATCTAAATTTTAGCACTATAATAATTGATAGTAAAATCTGAGATATAATTATTACAGCCACCATTATATGAGGTCTAAGAATATAAAGAACCCTGAATAAAGAGATGCTTGTTACAAAGTCTGTTGGAGATGAGAACGGTTCTGCTGAATAAGGGTTAGCTATGTACATCAAAGACGATAATGTAGAAAATATGTATGGATTTAACGATTGAGCTATAAGGGCTTTTGCATTCCAGTAAGTAAAGTCTTCAGATATAAACATCACTTTATCAGCTGATGCTGGTGGAATAAATAGCATGAATACATAGATCAGCCCTGTAATACCTAGAGCAAACGTTAGCTTGTATAGAATCTTTAAGTGATTTCTATTGAGCGCTAAGAAAGCTACAGGAATAAACCAAACAATATAGTTTAGGTTACCAACCTTATTTAAAGATATGAATAGCAGTAATACAATTGATGTATATATAAGTAGTAGTTTATCATCATAGTTGAACTTGTATTGTTTCAATTGATGCCAAAACAAATACAAGGACAAAATATATACCGCTGCGAAAAATAAAGCCCATAGGTTACCTATAAGCTGACGTAGTTCAATGACATAGTTTTCAAGGAAAATTGTTGCCAAAGCCCATAGCGATATGTCTTGCGGCGCTCTCGATGAATGAAATAACAGTATATGGTCAATGAATTCACTTGGAGCTACAACAAAAAAGGGTAAAGCTATGCAACCTATAACTACTGCGTAAACCAAGATGTATCTTAGGGTTTCTTTTCCTCCTTTCACGATTTTAAGAAATATTATATGTAGAGGTAACAGAATAGCTGCAACATGTTTTATCATCGTGGCTAGACCTAGGAACAACCCAGCTTTATCGATTTCGCATCTTATTATCATAGTTGTTGATAACAGTATAAACAATGCTATTAAGACGTCGAATTGAAGGCAGAAAAGAATTTGCAGAAATGGCCAGCTTAACAACCATAGCCAAGCATAATCAATACCTTTAGTTCTTCTAATAACCATGTACACCATGGTGCCCGGCAACAAGACTATAAATGTCTTAAGCAGAACCATTCTAATCATTGGCTGAAAATACGATGTTAAGGCGTATAGAGGCACAAATATCAATATAGCTAGCGGAGGATAAGGTGCTTTACACTCTGGAGGAACGCAAAGCCTATATATATTGATAATCCCAGCTAAACCTTGAGATGCAGCTATTCTATACCATTGAATCCACCACATTACGTCGTAGTAATTCCAGCCAATTATTATAGCACCTACGATTACAATTACAGTAAGCATTTTTAGAATTAAATTTTTCTTATTTGAGGAAATATCAAATAAATTCATATTCGGAGTGCTTACCCTCATGAAAATCCCTACCTTACCACTATAACGTCCCCTGTACAGCGTGAATCTTTATTACAGTAACTTTAAGGTGAATATAAAAAGCTTTACATTATTCTGTGAAAATAGATTTTTACGATAGAATTAACAGCTTAGCGGATCATCGTAACTTTGCGAGATATGAATTGCTATATCGTGAAGTAGTAGATTGTAATACGTGGACTACCAATAATCCACCAGGTTTAACTCATAATGGCTGATTTAAGACCTTGATATTAATGATCATCAATAAGATTGCAATAAAAATATAACAGTACATACACCTACCTAACCTACTACGTTGTTATACGTTCCTAGCTTCAATCAAGTATAAAAAATTTCAGGACTTTGCAAAAATTGACGTACCGATTTGATACACTAGAAACTATATTAAATTGTGCAAAGATACGTAAAGCCAAGAACATATATCTATTTGGTGGGGCCGCGGGGATTTGAACCCCGGACCACGGGGGCCCAAGCCCCGCATTCTCCCAAGCTAAACTACGGCCCCTTAAGTCGCTGATATTTTTAATTTTTATATGCGGATTTTTTAAGTTATCGTTGCTATAGTCTCTTGGTTAATTGTTGGGGCTTCAAGGAGGGGCGGATGTTCCTGCGTTTTGTTTATTGTTTTGGTTAGTGAGGCGTATAGTGCTGCTATTGCTATTTCGTTTAGGTCTTGTTCTTTTAGGGGTAGGTCTAGTTCTTTTTTAAGTAGTATTTTGAGTAGTGATTTTGTTGATGGTTGCGTGTTTTCTCCTTGGATTATCTTTTTTAGGTTGTTGATTAGCTGTATTACTTCTTGTTCTTTGAGTTTATTGAATTCTACTACATGGTTAATTAATGCTGAAACCGTTGAAAACCTAATCTTTATACCTAGTTGTACAGCAATGTTATGCAACGTATACAATGCTTCGGGAATACAATCAGCGTATTCTTCGATTTCATAAAAATCATCTTCACATAGTGCATAAGCGCAAACAACTAAATCCTCTAGTAGAGGCATTTTCCGCCTACCACCTTTAACGATTTAGCAAGGTAAATATATGAGTTAGAAACCTAAAGAATATGTTGACTCAAACCAAAGGCTGGGGTGCTTATTAGGTATTTAGTGCCGCCGGCGGGATTTGAACCCGCGACCACCGGATCTCCCAGCCTAGAGCTTATGAGTCCGGCGCTCTAACCGGGCTGAGCTACGGCGGCTTCAAACTATTTGGCTTAGAATAAGATTTAAAAGTTTCACTACCGTAATCGAAAATCCGTTAAAGGTAATACAATATTACAGTATAAGTATATCTAGGTATAAAACTCAGACCTTCTAAGCCTCATCATGTTTACTTTCTTCAGTCAGGCCGCCTTCATCATAATTTATGCCGGTGAAAATAGTATTACACACGGCATTAAATGCTGTTATCCTTTATAGGATGCGCCGAAATTGTTTTTATGCTTAAGTGACTAAACTTTTTTGGGGTAGAGCCACGAACAAATGTACATCAAACTTGATTAAGATTGTCCAAGAAGTTGGAGCGCCTTTTACGCTTGAGGTAGTGAGATCTATAGCTAAACTATGTAATGAGAATCCCTATAAACTTTGGCAAAGCATAGCTTTAGGAGTTATCACGATTCCTCAGTCAAGGGTTTCATCACCGGTAGAAGAAGTAGCAAAACCTAGTATACCTAAAGCTTCCACCTCAGGACCTAGTTGGAGATGTATTGCATGCAATAAGATTTTCACGGACGTTAAACAGTTAGTAAACCATATACTATTCTTTGTCAGACAAAAAGATAAAGCCCATACCGAGCTATACAAAGAAATAAAAGATCGCTCAACCAAAGAGGGAAAAACCTTCACTCAAGTAGCAGAAGAAATACTGCGATACTGAGTTCTATGAACTTCATAATCATATGGAAACATTCACACCCCATGATAAAGTTGTTTAAGACTACATAATCTTCTACACATTTTATGCCTTATACGAAAACTATAGACATATAGTTAAAGAACATAGTAGTATAGTTTAAAACGATATGGTATCTACGACGTATAAAATATAACTTCAATGGTGTATGGAGCAAAGATAAACAAAACGTAATCTTTTATCCATGAAGGAAATAGATTATCTCTATCAATCCTAACCTTATGGAACTCGCTACTCTGTTATCTACGTAAAGTACTCGATAATATGTAGACTAAAAACTCCATAAAGGCTGTTTCATCCCCACACAATCCTTCCTGTACTTGCATCTTTTTTATCTAACATGCTAACCGATATTATTTAGTTTTAGATCATATTTATGGATAAAAGCACTATTTTAAAGAAACGTTACACATCGTATAATGCAAAAAAGGAGGTATTGTAACAATGGGATTGTGATTAAGCTTAGCATGTATATACATTGCGATTGATCAGGGAGTTTAATTCATTACCTAGCTTAATGCTATGTAGTAATTTATTGAGGCTTTATACATTTTACTATATCTACAACTAGATATTAAAGGATACCGTAGATAGAAAGAGTCCATATAGGCTTATATTCCATATTTTTGCGGTAATGATTAGTCTAAAATGTATGTAGTCCTCATCCCACTACTACTGGTAGTATTTATAGCACTACTGATTTGGGGTAAGATTGAGAGACAGTGGATAAGCCTAGCCATAGCGTTTATCCTTATCCTATTGGGAGCTGTTTCTATCGATGAAATTTTTACGTATGTTGATTGGGATGTTCTTGGACTCATACTTGGTGTAAGTATTTTAACAGTATATTTAGAGAAAAGCGGTTTTGCTGAGGTTATTGCAAGACACATGGTTAGATTATCTAAGGGATCTACATATCTGTTAATTTTCTTGATATCTCTGGTGGCTGGTCTCATCAGCATCCTTATGGAGAACGTATCTGTCGTTGTACTCCTATTTCCGATTGTATACAATATATGTAGATCTCTGGGTACAGATCCTATAATACCAACAATAATGCTAGCTTTGTCAGCCAATATAGCCGGTTCAGCAACAATGATCGGAGACCCCCCTGCAATACTTACAGCAGGTGCTTTCAAATTAACCTTTACAGATTTCATAATATACAGAGGAAAACCGTCAATGTTCTTTTTCACGCTAATATCAATGATACTAGCGATAACCGTAACAAGTATTATAAGCTCAAGGAAAATAAACATTAAACCTAGCATTCCCAATAACAAAAACGGCATATCTCTATCGATAGATAAGCCATTTCTCGTAGAAGCTATAGTTTTTCTAACCATAAAGATTATCCTCCTTAGCCTTAGACATGCTCTCCACATACCATTTAGCTTAACAGCTGCTGTAGCTGTTGGAGGAATAACTATCGCTAGGATTATTCATAGAGATACCAATAGCGTTGTCTACGCATTTAAACATGGCTTTGAGTGGAAGCTTCTACTATTCTTAATAGGAGTATTCGTACTCTCAAGTGCTTTTGAGAAACATGGTATTGCATACATATTTGCAGAAGAACTTGTTTGGATCTTTAAAGATAACCTGATGGCGCTAGTATCATCGTTACTCTACTTAATGGTCATACTCTCATCAGTTATAGACAACGTACCTCTGACGATGACAATGATACCTGTCGTCAAAAAAATATCTGAACTACTATTACTGAACCCTGTTGTAATAATGTGGTCCGTGCTTATAGGTATCACACTTGGAGGTAACTTAACATACATGGGGGCCTCTGCGAATGTTACAGCAATAAGACTACTTGAGAAACAAGGTCATAACGTAAGCTTTACAGACTTCATAAAAATTAGCATTGTATATAATACAGTATCAGTTGTATCTGCATGGATTCTATACATAATATTTTACATTATACTATAATCGAGTAATTGATGCCCTTTCCTAAGCAAATTGAGCTAGAAAACAATTAATTAACTATAATTTTATTTTCTGGTTTTAACTTAATGAATTCATCTTTTCTACCGACAACTATATCTCAATTCCTAAGACTCTTAGTAATGACGTGAACAAGAGAATGGCTGTAAGCATAATAGTTGTTGCACATAGAACTCCTAGCTCTATACATACCAGAGATTTCTTTTTCTCTAACCCAAGTATGTAAGCTATTAATGACCCTGTCCAAGCACCTGTGACAGGTAGAGGTATAGCTACAAATAGTGTTAATCCTACTGCTTCGATGTTTTCGTACTTCTTAGCTCTAGCCCTGACGTATGATAATAAACTTAGGTAAGCTTTTTTAATAAATGCAGGTACTAACTTGCTTTTAAGTATGATCTTCTCTATCTTGTCTAAAGCAAATAAAACCAGAGGTGCTATAACGAGGTTCCCTATAACACCGAATAAACTTGCTATAGAAAATAGTAAGGTATTTCTAACATCGACCATGAAGAACTTGTACGCTAAAGGTATAGCTCCCCTAACTTCAGCTATAGGTGTAAATCCTAAGGCAAAAACAACAAAAAACTTTAATAAAATATCACCCGCATTCATGACATTGTACCTCTGGGTAATCAAGGCATAACAAGACAATAAAAACTTTACCTAGTATTATTACTGAAGTTACGATTTCCCGTAGATATTAAATAACTGATAACATGTACTTAATGATATAAATAGTCGTAGTTAACAACAAAGCTCCACGACTTGAAAATAATTTAGTGACAAATATCTATGTTTACTCTGTTGAGTTTAAGAAACTATTAAGTAAAGTTTTTTAACATACTTAATAATAATTAAATCGATACTAGGTACATCAAATGTAGAAACCTGGAGTTTATAATAAAACAATTTCCTAGAAACCATTTTATTACTGTTTAATTTAATCTATGCTGTTAACTAATTAAGGAGTTATACGCGAATGTATATTATTTTATTCTATTTTGAGGACCCAGTATTTTAACGCTCTTCAAGATTTTAAGCATTTAAAACTACGATACTAGGTTATTAGCTGATCCCATTTTGTGAGGTGCAATTTGTATGGTTAAGAAAATGATGAGTAATCTCCTTGAAGTACTTTTGCACGTTATTATTGTTGTACTCTGCGTCTTTATTGCCTTGAATTTATTTGAGTTATTCTCGTTATCATATATTCCTCCAGGGGATGATTCGAGAGCTCATATCTATAGGATAGCAGGTTTTTTAAGCGAGTACATCTTGAATGCAGGGTTTAGTCTTAAGCAATACAATGGAATGATTTTACTAAACTACGCACCTTTATTTTATGCTATAGCTTATCCTTTTTCGTATTTGATTGGGGCCGTCCATTCCTATAACCTATGTAGGGTATTAACTCTTGTACTCTATACTGTATCTCTGTTGTTTCTTGCCGTAGAAGCTGGGATTGATCGAAGAATATCTTCGCTTTTTATACCAGTTGTAGTATTCTTTCCAACACTTTGGATTGTATACTATAAAGGTGCGTTTCCTTACCTACTCTCGTGGGGGTTCACCATTGCCTCAACAAGTTTAGTTCTATTGTATAGCTCTAGCCAACGTATTGAACATATGGTTCTATCCGCTGTTATTGGAGGTCTATCTATTCTTGCTCACTCGTATGGGTTGATAAACATCGTTTTGCCTATGACTTTGTTGCTAGTTGTTGCAATTAGGAAAAGCTGGAGGAAAGGCATTTTATTAGTAGCTACCTATACAGTTATTGTTCTGGGTATTTCCTCTGGTTACCTATTATCTATGCTTACTATGTACAAAGATTCTTCACCGCTCCACGAGGTATCCCCATTCGCTTGGGTTCCAGGGCTGTATTTAGAGTTTCTAGGCATAGATATTGTAACGCTAACCATGTTAATTGTGAGTATCGTTATTTTGATGCGTATCATATTTGTTGAGAAAACGAATAGATCTAACTTTGTAGTGTTCTGGGGATTAATGCTATATACATCTATTGCTCTGCTACAGATTGCTTTAACCAACATCAAAGTCTCTGAACCAACATTAATTAGGGAAATAACTTCGTTTATAATGCCTTGGAGGTTTCTTTTGATTAACAATTCTGCATTTATATCTATGTACATAGGAGGCAGTAAACAGCTAGCTTCTATATCGGCTCGTAAATCTAGCATGTTATTCTTCATTAAAAGCCTGTTAATTGCTGGGCTCATTGCAAGTATTATTGTTACTAGGACTGTTGCACCCTATGAGAAACCAATTGGTGTAGCTTTTCCTGGGTTTACTAGTATAGTGAAAGGTGGTAGAGTTTTAGTTGTAGGTACACCGTTAATTCTATCTAATAGCCCTGTTGCTTTCTCTATTCTATACAACTATACTACATCTACAGGGTCGTATAACCAAGGAGATCCTACGTTCTTTGATTTAACGGTGTATTTTGAATGGGTAAACAACCTCTTGATAAACCCAGTAATATTAAGTAATATAGTTGAACTTACCCGATCAAAGTACATATTTACGGACTTAGATGTATACGTAGGGCTAACGCAAATCAATACAACTTCTTATAGCTGTAAATTTAGTAAGGTTCAAGAAAATTCAGAAGTAGTAGAATGTATGTTCGACAACATAGTAGAATTCAACGAATTTAGTGGTATAAAGATTGAATTAACGAATTATTCCTCAGATTTTGTGAAAGTAGTTGTTATACCCCTAAACAACTCGGAAGTTGAACTAGAACCTGTCAAAAAATTCGTTAACCCAACAAAAACTTCTTTCATTCTACAACCACGTTGCCAAAATAGATGCAGGTACAGTATATATGGAGTTAAGCTACATGTACATAAGAATAGCAGTATACTAGGTATAGATTTTGGTGTTTTAAATTTAAGGAAGATAGCTACCTATGAATATCGAGGGTATAAATTCAACCTCTACGAGTATAACGGAGATCCATCCCTAGCAATATGCTCGAAGCTCGTTGTATTCGATACCCAAGAATTTAATCCAAAGTTAATCAATTTAATGGCTCACGAAGGTTTCAAAGCAATAATAGTTGAAGGTATGCCATATATCTCGGAAGAGTTGATAGCTGGTGTAGTAGTTGACAATTTAGAGAAAGCTACCAAATACCTAGGGGAAGGATATAAAACACTCCTACTTACACATGGTGAAAAATTCCTTACACATAAAGTAGACGCTAATTTTGTACAAGTTGAGACCCCCTTACTAGGTGAACATATTCTCCCTTATGATCCTGGAAATCCGTGGAGCTACCTAAAGTGGGATAAAAGTTTATCTTATGGTAAATTAATGAAAATCGTTGATGAGACGTCTAAACTATGGAGCTTCATAGTAAATTACATGAATATAACCGTAGAACCATGTAGCGCCTATCTTAGATTTAATCCTCCAGAATTACACCTCGAGGTACACAGAGACACAGCACTTTTAGTTAAAGTAGCATATGCATTGCATTGGAAATCTAATGCTCCTATCCTGAGATCTGCAACAGGGTTTTTAATAGCAATACCATTCAATGGCGTATCACCGATCCATATCGTATGGAATCCTCCGTATGTTGATATAGGATACGGGATTACTGCAACCTCAATATCTTTAACTTTGTTGTACGTTTCCGCTAATTCACTAAGAAGAAAAGTTCACGCTAACTCGAAGATCTAATAATATTTTGCAATCTTTCATTATATTTTAACATGCTACTTTTGGAAAGGTCTTCGTACAAATAAAGTGTAATCCTTCAACAATTTTTAGTATTTTATTGTTTCTAGGATTTGGTTAGCGTATTATTACTCATTTTTATGTTGCTTCAAATATTTTTCATTGCTAGCAAATCTTCGAGTACATCAAGGTTTACGTTACTAAGCTATTATAGAGGTTTAAAATTTGTATATTAAGTACTTAGATTGTTCCCCAGGTGGTTTAATGAAACAACTCTTTATAGGGATAGACCTAGGTAGTAGTGGTGTAAGAGTAGAGGTATACGATATTGAGGGTAACCTTCTGTCTGTAGGGAGGGAATCTATATCTGGTCAATCAGTTGATGAATGGTTGAAAGCATTAAAAATAGCTGTTCCAACTATTGTTAAAGATTGTGATAATTGCGAAAAACATGTTTCTATCACAAGTACATCCGGCACTCTAATAGGAGTGGATGATTATGGTAGGGTATTAGTTGGGCCTATAATGTATTATGAGAGAGATGATGAAATTTTCGAGAAGATTAAAGACCTAGAAGCTATGAAGAAACTATCAGATAGAAGTGTTAAGCTTGATCCTACATCGCCTATTGTTAAAATTTATCGATTAAATGTATCTAAGCCTGAGCTATACAATAGGGTTAAATGGTACATTTCGCCGACAACGTATCTCCTATACAGGCTTTTTTATAGAGAAGGTGAGCTTTGGAGCGATGTTTGCATGGATTACACTAATTCTCTGAAATTTGGATTAGATATAACGTCGTTCCCGCCTACGTGGGTTGAAGAACCTTACATTGAACTAGGGCTTGATATCTCTAGACTGCCTAAGCCTGTACCCGTAGGGGATAAGATAGGTGCTGCTAGTAGTAGATACGCTGAAGAACTAGGTTTGAAAAACGCTATGCTTTATCAAGGGCTAACAGATGGAAATGCTTCTGCACTTGCAGGAGGAGCCGTAGATGTAGGTGATACAAACATTTATTCTGGATCTACAACTGTTCCTAAGATAGTTGTTGATAGAGTAGTTTTGCACCCTGCTCTCTACTACCACATTCATCCGATAAAAGGGTATCTCGCAGGATCTGCAACAGGATTTACAGGGGCATTTCTGTCTTGGTTCGTGGAAAAAGTTCTGGGAACGGATTTAGGTAAAGTCTCGGAGTATCTGGATAAAGTTGAAGCTGGTACAGAGTATCTATTCTTCCCTTATGGGGATAGAAGTCCTTTCTACGACTCATCAATGCAACCAGCACTAGTAGGTCTAAGGATGATAGATGAACCTAGGGAAGTTGTTTTGGGAAGAGTTATTAGGAGCATTATGCTCGGTATTACGCTTTTCGAGAACTACTACCTAGATTTGTTCGAGGAATTATTTAACCTAAAAATAAGCTGCGTCCATTTAACGGGTGGTGGAACTAGATCTAAGTTATGGAATAAGATAAGGGCTTCTGTATATGAAAGGAAAGTAGCTATACATGGAGACCTAGTGGGGCCGGGCATAATAGTGCCTTTCCTTATTAGGAATAAATTCTACGATTCTATTGATGAAGTGAAGCAGAAGTTCATTAAACCTATTGAAATTGTGGAAGCGGTAGCGAATATGGTTAAAGTATATAGGCAATACAAAGACCCGTTCATGAAGAGATGGGCTAAACTATTAGAACTATATAAAGCTTAAATACAAACCCTTATTTTTCTTTATCCCTTAAGTTTTTCACGTAATTTAACAGGGTCCTCGCAAATACCTTAGTTGATTCAGAGGCTTTGAAGGGTAACACTATCAAGGCTTCCTTCTTAAGCTCTTCATCAGCATCGCCTGTGGCAACACCTACGCCAACAGCTTTTATCATATCGATGTCTGTTACACTATCACCAACAGCTATAGCTCTCGAAAGATCTAGCCCTAGCTTCTCGGCGATGATCTTAATACCAGTGCTCTTTGAACAATTCCTAGGATATATATGAAGTACATAGCCTGTGTAGAGAGCATATATCTCCGGGTATGAATTCATTATCTCTTTTTCGAGTTTCCTAATAGCTGAGATATTGTTTCTCAGCTCGTTTGGGATATGGAATGCTCTATCGCATAACCTGTAGATATTACTCGATGAAGGCCTTAAATTGAATTCTCTAGATATTTTGATAACCAGTGGATCTAGAGATTCATTACAAAGATTTACGACTTCTTTATCTATTTGAATAATACATCCATTCTCAGCAACAAATGTAGGCGGAAACCCTAGGTACCGTTGTAACGTTAGTACTACTGGGTAGGCATTACCTGAGACAATGTAGACGGGTATACCTGTAGCTACCAGCTCCCTTAGAAGATTCACTAAATCTAGGTCTATTATGTAAATCCCTCTTGCTAACGTTATAACTCCGTCTATATCAATGAATAACGCGCTAGGTGTAAAGCCTTTGAGGTATTTATCGATAACTACGTGTAGATCCATTAACGTAGACCTTGTAATAGAATTATATAGTTTTGAATGAAAAGTTAATTCAGTTTGGGGTTTAAATAGGAATTGCGCGACCCCACTTTTCGAGAGCTCTTCTGAGCTCCTTATGATCTTTAGCGTAGTCTTCTAATGTAATGCCTTTTGCGATAGCTTCTAGTGTTTGTCTAACAGCCATCGCACCAGCCTTTGGTCCATCGGGGTGACCTATTACTCCTCCACCTATCTGCATAACACAGTCAATTCCTAATACTTTGACCACCGGAGGTAGATTAGCTGGTTGAAGACCACCAGAGGATGTAGGTATCGCTGGCTTTATATGGTAGAAGTACTGCTCTAGATGTACGTCATCGTCTTTATCTGGCGTAAACGGATCATCTCTAAGCACTTTTGCATTCCTTATAACGTCAATGGTTTTAGCTTCTAGTTTTCCAACTTCTGGTGTACCGATATGTAGCTGGTCTACACCTATAATCCTAAACAGCTTCGCTAAAGTAAACATAGATATCCCATGGTATGGATTTCTTGTTATTGCTGCATGCATTGCTCTATGAGCATGTATCGCCAAACCATATTCCTCAGCGAGATCCCTAATATAGGTTAGAGCTGCCCACCCAGTAACAACGACATCAACCATTATGTATGGATTGCCGTAGTCTGCTACAAGCTTAAGTCGTTTCTGCATTTCTCGGACATCTGCCGTTATGTTAGCAAACCAAACTTTTCTCTCGCCTGTCTCCTTCTCAACTTTATCTATTATCTTCATAATAGCCTTAGTTCTTGCCTCAAACCGGCAATAACTAGGGCTTGCTAAATTTTCATCATCCTTTATATAATCCATTCCACCGCTGAGAATATCGTAAGCTAGCTTCTCAACTTCATCAGCTATGTAACCAACCTTAGGCTTTGGTACTGTACCAACAATAGGCCTATCGTAGACTTTGAATATATCTCTAACACCTTTCAAACCCTTAACAGGACCTCTAAAGTACTTAATGAAATCATAGGGAAGATATATATCCTCTACTCTAAGCCACTTAGCCCTCCTCATACCAAATATATTCCCAGCAACACTAGCTAGGAAACCAGGCATATTATTTTCTTCGAAAAGCTCTATAGGATAAGCCACCCTAACAAGCCAAGAACCATCACCTAAATTCTTAAAGAAGTAAGCCTTTCCCTTAAGCTTCTCCAACCTATTCTGATCATACCAAACGTAAAGCGTTGTCCATGTGCCAGTACTACTCTCAGCAGCAACACCACCAGCAACCTCCTCAATACTAAACCCTTCAGCAGGCGTCAACCTAAATGTAACAATAACATCGTTCTTCAGATTAGGAACATAATCTTTAACCACCCAAGCATGATAAGGCTCAAAATCTGCTTTAGGACTATAGCTCAAAACAATACACCCTAAAACACAATACAACGGGGTTTAATAAGTATAGCGAAAATAAACATTACAAACAACTAACACACAACGCTATAAATAATTAACACACTAAATAAAAATAAAACAATACCTTCCATTAATACAAAACATAAGAGAATTTGGTACCCTAAACATATTTATAGCAAAACCCAGTATAATATGTTCAACGCCTATTTTATTTTTTATAAAATCTAAACAAAATAGCAAAAAGTGAGGCAATAAGCTAATCCTAAATTACAAAAGCAATAAACTGGACTCCTTATTCTAGACAATAAAAAAGCTGATACAAAACATATAGAGATGTGCAAAATTAATTAAGATTTTAGAACAATAACTCGAGTAACAGAATTTTCAATTAAAATTTAAAAATCATAGTAACTTAATTTTATGTCTTTTATTTAACCAAATTATATAAGGACAATATAATTTCATACATTATGAAAAAATAAAATAATTTTATATGAAGTAAAAATACTAGTGATAACAGTTATTATTTCTTATATCAAGGTATTGATAATTAGTTTATTTGGTCTAAATTATGCTTGCATCGTCGGGATTCTCTGTTCCTCCTGTAGGGGCAACAACAAACCTTAGTGATGCTAATGCTACTGTAATAATTATCGCTATTATAGGCTTATATTTAATTGTTTTTAGTAACAATTTCGCTTTTAGTTCTTGAGTCATACCTACACCATTACAGGTTACTTTAGAAAGTCATTGATTAACTTAAATTTTACCGGTATTACCTAGGAGTTTATGTAGAAACCTTAAAACAAATATCCGGATTTGAAGTTTTAAAAGATTTAATATAAGTATGAGAATAAATGTAATGATTAAACCTCGGAAGAACTAAGTTAAAAGTAAGTTGGTGGATATCTTGGTTCAAGAAGTCATCAAGAGCGAAAATATCTATGTGAAGATGTTGAATAAACTTTATGTAGGTAATTATTTAACATCTTCTGAATTAATACCGTTATTAAGGGATGTATGTGCCACATGTGGTAGAATAAAACAAATAAAGAAACTTTTCTCTTCATTAAAGTCTATAGGTGTTAATGTTTTACCTGATATCATGGTGCATAAACTTAGGTTTAAGATTGTTGTGGCGGTTATTAATGTGAAGAAAGTAAGGAGGTGCCTTAGTCTAACTAATGTCTCGACATTATCACCGTATGTGAGATCCATCGCTATTTCGTTTCCAAAGAAAATTATTCTAACGTTGTATGTGCCTGAGAAAGCCGATATCTATGATATACTTGGAGAATATCGTGATAGTTACGTTTACGTGTACGATTATGTTGTTAGATCTAAACCTATACCTGAATATTTATTTATGTTAATAGAGGGTTTGGAAAAGGCTTTTTATGAGAATATATTTAGTTCATGTCTAGAAAATTCTCTTAATCTACCAGAGGACTGGGAGAAGAGACCTAGGATTACTAGTTTGACTCTTCATATATTAGATTTTCTCTCACTTAATCCTACACTCACGATTAGTGAAGTTAAAGATGAGGTAAGTAAGAGAGTTAATAAAGAATTTGAATCAGATAAAATTAAACGGTATGTACGTAATGCTTCAAAGTTTATCTATGGTTATAGAATCTCTGTATCAAAAGCACCTTATGTATCCCGTATGAAACTCTGCGTTCTTATTACAAATACTAATAATAATGCTAGCAGATTTTGTTTATCTGTAATCAGACATCCCCTATCGCTTACGTGTTCCTGGAGTAATCAAGGTAACATTATTGCCTGTTTTTCTCTTCCTGAGATTGGTTTAGCTGAATTCGTAGAACAATTGTATCAGTTTGTTGATTTATTTGGTGGTGAAATTGTTGAATGCTTTGAATATTTAGCTGACAAGGGTTATACATCTGTTATTAATGTGCCTTATACGGAGTGGTCTCCGCTTTTAAAATATTGGAAGAAGTTCAATGGTGTTCTCCCTGATATTGTTGAGAAGTTTAAGCATATGGGGTGCATTGATACTTGATTTAACTGTGTTAAGAGTTATTTATATAGTTTTAGAATTTAATTTAATTTAGTTGGGTTTTATGGTCGTTGTTTGATGACATGGTTTAGGTGTAGAGTATTTATTTTGTTTTGTATAGTTAGAGTAGAGGGTTATATAGTTAGAGGTGTGTTTACATCGATTTGACTTCATTACCTTAATTTTGTATTTATCTGTAAACTAGTTTATGTATTGTTTCAAGGAACTCTTTATCTTTACAGTTTCTTATATAGGTAAGTAAGATGTTTATGTTTGCGTCATCGATTGTTATGGATTTTAATAGTAGTTTAAAGATTAAGCTTGTTATATTTTCGTCTTTGTATAAGTTTAGTATGGATTTATATGCTTCACATGGTGATTCAAGGAAAAGCGTATAAAAGTCTTTATTGTACCTTAACATGCAATGCATATTTAATATTTCAAGAAGTCCAGGGATAGATTTAGAAATATTTTGTCTCATAGATTCTTTGAGTATGTGAAGTAAGTTATAAGAAAATTCACTGTTATACATATTTAACTCCCCCTTAGTTGAGCTTCATCATTGATTTTAAGTCTCCAGCGAAATAAACATAACCTTGATCATTAGAGTAAACTTTATAAATCGCTTAATAAAGCTACACAGACCCTAGCATCGATAAAAATGTGGCATTTCTCTACTAAATTGATTAGATTAACTCAGGTTAATATTGATTAACAGACATTGATAATGAATAGCGCATGATGCAGGCGATTATGGAAGGAGAACAATAGAAGTGATGTCAATTGATTACCTATTTTATGCTAGGTTCTACAATTATAAATTGATTGACCAGAAGCTAACGAATAGGTGTACGAAGATAATTATTTGTAAAAAACTTGTTCTAAGCTTATTTACTGTTTTAGGAGATTTCTTGTTTCCATGCTATACGGTATAGATATAGGGATAGAGCTAAGATTTGTAGGTATAAACTTAGAGAAGATTTTAGCCGTAGGAAGAAACGTGGTACTAAAGGCATCGCTGTCTAACGGTAGAGATGCTGTAGTCTATGTGCCGAAATCGTGTATAGATTCTATTATTAGTAAAGAATGTAAGGAAGGCTCTAGAAGATTAGAACAAGAGTTCATGTACGCTCACCGTATAAAATCTCGTTATGTTGTAGAGTTCATTGATTTATTAGATTTATTGCCGCCAATGAAGGTTTTGGTGAAGCAATATGTAGATTCAACTCTTAGAGATTTGATTAGACAGAGGAAGCTATGTTTTAGCAAGGTAGTAGAATTTGCTAAAAACATAGCTATCGCTATAAATGATATACATAGAGCAGGGTTTGTTTACGCAGATTTGAAGCCGGAGAACATTGGTGTAAACAGGTACGGGGAAGCAGTATTAATGGATCTAGATTCCCTTACCCCACCATACACGAAACCCAACTCTATAACATACGACTACATACCTCCGGAATACTTAAGAGATAATATTGTTGTCTATGAAAGCGATGTTTATCAACTCGCGTTAACAGTACTTGAATCCTTATTCGATGAAATCATGAACCCCTTATTTGTTAAAGACGTGAAAGCTACTGGTAATAGAAAATTGGATAACTTGTTGAATTCTATGTTAAACTCTATACCATTCCTTAGGCCTAAAGTTGATAATGTAATACGAGAACTTGAATCAATATTAGACTTTAGTTGATTCCCCAATTTTCGCCATGAATACTCTTAAGTTCTTAATAATCGTTTATTTTTATTATTTAGATCCCTGATGATATATTACTAAAGAAAACAAAAAGTGATGTATCATGATGACGACGTTGTTGAGCTATACCTTATTCGTACTATCCGCTTTTCTTTCTTCTCTATACCCAGTTATGATAATCGCTAGAGCTGGGAAGGTTAAACAAGTGGTCGAGGAAGTAGGTGAGGAATTTAACACGGATAAGTCTTTATCTATAATCATTCCATCAAAAAACGAGCCGCTACATCTTGTTGTTGAAAAACTAGTTAGCTTATCATCTATGAGATGCTTCGATGAGATCCTTGTTGTACTTGATGACGGTGTTGATTATGTACATAAGCTCGTTAAATCCATAGACAGGGGCTTCTTCGATAAAGGCTTTATAGTAGCAAGGGTAAATAGCTATGGTGGTAGGAACGGCGCTTTAACTGATGGAGCTAAGCTATCGCTTTCCAGTAACATCCTCATAATAGATGTTGATACTGCTCCTAGCCAAGATTTTCTCTGTAACGCTAGAAGGTGTGAAGATGTATGCGTAGGTATTTGGAGACCTTACATAGAGACACATTCACGCGTTGAGAGCGCTATGGCTTATATAACTGAATTTGGTAGCTGGGTTTTTTACGAACTTAAATCAATGCTAAACCTATTCGTATATCCTTTAGGAGCTGGAACAGTAATAGATAAGCAACTTCTTGATAACGTGGGTTATTGGAGAGTTGACGTAATTCAAGACGATATCTGGCTTGGCTACGAGCTTTTGTATAAGGGTATTAAGCCTAAGGTTATAAGAAGCTATATAGAGGTTGGTGTTCCAAAAACTCTGAGTGCTACAAGGATTCAGCAGTGTAGGTGGAGCTACGGCACCTCCAATGTTTTGTCTAGGTTCATAGGCAAAGTAATAAGATCTCCTCTTAAGCTATACGAGAAAATTGATGCTGTTATCTATACTGCTCAGCCTCTGGTCAGCATACTTGCTTTAGCATCTTTTATTTTAACCATGATTAGCTCGGCTATAGACAAAAACATACCACTCGATATCCTATACCTTATACCTGTAGCCCTAGCTCTCTTAGTTCAAGGCATGGCGATGAATATCTACGGAAGTAAAGTACATAGGCTAAACCTATGGAGGAAACTCTATCTCTCCGGTAGAACAGGAGCTATATACACAATCTTGTCCCCTCTTCTAGGATTCTACGCATTAAAGGGATTAATTAGAGCTAAGTATAGGTATATAATAACCCCAAAGATTCTACAAAGTAGAAGAAGAATATTGGATTTATCTGAGACAATTAATTTAACCCTTGCTGTTCCATCACTAGCAATGTCAGCTATAAATAGAAATAAGGTGGCAATGCTAATATCTTTAATTCTATTTATAGCAACTCTATACAGCATAATTAGGCTAGAGAAAGATTGAACCATTTCTCCATTACTAACAATGAACATTAACTTAGTATCTAGTAAGATTTTGCCAAGCAATAAGCTTAAGGTTGTTATAACTTACATAATTAGTGTAACTATTTATTCACTTGTGATGAGAGAGCGATGGGCGGAGAAACTCGATGAAGAACAACTTCTCACTGAGTACTGATTTAGCAGTTAAGAAGTTAGTTTGCATCGTACTCAGCATTTAATTGAAATTATATTGTGCCTAAATAATGGCATGAGGTAGTAGAAATAATGTTCTTCATCTAAAATAATTTTATTTATCTTAATCTAACCAAAAGAATTTAATTTAATATTCTTAAGTAGGTAATATCGCTAGACTTTGAATTAGAAACTATATTTACGATGTAGTGATTTATTCTATTCAAATATTTAAATTCCAAAACACGGGTATCTAGCATCATCATTCATATTAACTCAACAACAGTTACCGTAACCACTCATCGAACGTTAGGAGCTTTACTTTATTTAACAACCTTTAAGACCATGTATACGTTATCGCTTTTGTTTTTAATGTATCCTATGTATCCATGGCTCAATACCTTGAATCCATGTATTCTACAAAACTTTAGCAACTCTTCTAAGGTGTACAACCTATAGTACCTGTAGATAACCCTTTCTCTTCTTCTCCATGGAATATTGTATTCTTTAATATCTCTTGTCATACCCAAGATCCTCAGAACTACATTCATAATGGTTGGTATAACAAATCGCGCTTGTCGCCATGACCACACAACTATTATTACTATCGCCCCGTTTACTGCAACTCGCTTTACTTCCTTCAAAACTATAGGTAAAAGCTCACGCGGTATATGATGAAGCGATGCTACAGCTATAATACTATGAAAAGTATTTTCCCTTAGAGGCAGAAACAGCATATCGCCTGCGATACTATCCCCTGGTATCCTCTCCCTAATTAAGTTCCTTCTACCTATAAAACTCATCACGTAGGATATATCTATGCATAATAGACGCTGACCTCCATGTTTGTATGCGTAGATGCCGTTTAAGCACGTACCTGCACCTAGATCTAGAATTGCTCCTCTTCCATCAAGCCTAACTATCTGCCATGGTCTTGTTCTCCAGTAAGCAAATCCTTCGGCTATTTCAACATAAGCATCAAATACCTGTGATATCTTTTTAAGAGCTTCAGTAACCCTCTTAGTAACTTTGTCCATAAAATGTCCTCAGGGTTTGCCTTGATTTTCCTTATCTTCTTCTCCTTCTTCGCCGCCTATCTCTCTCCTTATAGCTTCTTGAAGTTCTTTAATTTTTTTAGCGTGTTCAAGGGCTTTTTCAATCCAATCCTTACTGGATTCAATACCTCTACGGGTAAAGAAAGCTACTGCTTCGCTTCTGCTTCTAAAAATCCCTACCTCAACAAGTCTATCTATTAACTCTAAATCTTTCTCTTTAATCCTAACAGAAACAACTTGGGAAGCCCTTCTTCCTGTATCCTCAAAGGCCTTCTCCAAGCTACTAATGAATTTCTCAACATGACTTAAAACTCCGTCCATGGTAACATTAACCTCCTCGGCAACTTCTTGGAATAAGTCTTTAATAGGCTTAAGATCAAACCATATCCATAGATAGCCCCTGCCCCTTAACTCCCTAATTCTGTTGCCTATTTCTTCAAGCTTATCTACGATCTCCCTTATCCCTTCCCTGGTATATTTAGCTATATTATTTAAATCATCCTCGCTAAACTTAATATCCTTAAATTCCTCGCCTAGGGTGTTCAGAGCGTTTCTAAGCATCTTAAGCGAATCCAAAACAGCATCCCTCCAAATCCTATAAGCTCTGTATATCTCCCCTTTCTCTAGGTATTCATCAATTCTTTTAGCTATTGAATCCAGTTCTCTCTTAATTTTATTCAATACATCATCAAATTTCTTCTTAAAATCTTCACTCATACTACACACCTACAGAGTTACAAAGTTACAGCTTTTTAAGTGTTTAGATCTTAAAATCACATTGAATAAACCAAACGCTGTACCTTCTTAGAATGTCCCGCAACACCTAAGATATTAGAATAGCAATGTTAGCTACTTAAATAGCTTAGTAAAAGACTATATCTTTTCCATAATTTGGATATATCAAAAATAATTATTTACTGATTCTTCTTTCTAATATAAAACCTTAGTGCTGCTTCTATAATATCACGTCTATAATGTTCTATTTCTAGGTTTTTTACGAGTTCCTCTATCTCTTTAAGCACATCATCTATGCCAGCAGCGGTTCCTAACTCTTTGTAAGCTAATGCAAATAACGTTTCAGCTAGAGACCACGGGTAGAATATCCAAACCCATTTCTCTAACTTAGCCGCATAGTAATCCGGTACTAAACTAGATGAAGACTTTAGGTGAAGAACTGCTGTTTTCACATCTACTGCTCCAAGTTTTTTCACTTCCTCTATAGCTTTAATAAGGGTTTTACCCGTATCTGCAACTTCATCGACTATCAATACCCTGCTTCCCTGTAGTTTCCCCTGAGGTAACTGCTCAACTACTGGTGTAATATATACTTCTTCTGCTATACCCCAGTGCTTAACCCTTATAGCGTAGAATTCTTCAACTCCTAAAATATCGCTTAATAGTAGCGCTGGTACAACCCCACCTCTGAGCACAGCTACTATAACGTCCGGCTCGAAGCTAGATTCAGCTATCCCTTTTGCTAGCTTATAGCACAAATCTATTACATCTCTCCAAGAGACATACAGTACTTCAACCATTGTAGCACCACTTAATAGAGTTTCTAACGCCTCTAGCCTAACTTGTACATTTCTTCAATATAAGTAGTTTAAGCTTTAGGCTGTAAACACGATGTTAAAAGGGTTTCCTTTAACAAAGGCACAAATACTATCTGCTTAATACCCAGTGCAACACGAAAATACTTGGAATACACCAAATATTCCTGCACAATGTTAATTGTAACAGTTAACTTTAAGGAAGCATATGTTGGTATACTCAACTACAAATTAGCTAGCGATTTGACCATGTAGGGTGATCCTTGGGGTCGATCGTATCCATGTTTTCTATAGTATTCTCTAGCACCGACACCCGATAGTACAAGTATTTTCGTACAACCAAATTCATAACGTGCTATTTCTTCAGCTAATTTAAGAAGTTTCGAACCCCAGCCCCTGTGCTGCCATCCACTTTCCCAGTACCTCCCTATGGGTATTTGAGGACCATAGACATGTAGTTCTCGAACTATAGCTGTTCTACTATCTACCTCTGGTCTATGGGCATAGCTTGATGGTATTCTTAACCTTAGTAGACCCACTAATACTTTGTTCTCAATATCTTCTGCTGCTAAGAATATCTCAACACCCTTACTAGCCTCGTAAACCTCTTTTGTAATTTCTACAATAGATGGTTTAATACCTCTGTAGAGGGCTTGCCTCCCAACTTCTCTAAACCTTATTTCGTTTATCTCTATACCCATTTTTAAAGCTTGTTTTTCAACTAATTCACGTAGATTCGCTTTCTTCGGACCGGCTAAAATTAATTGCGCAGGTATATCCCTCTGAATCCTTATCACCCTCACCCATTTAGGTATGTATCTATACATTTTAGCTATAAGCTCAACAGCCTCCTCATCCGTTAAAGCTTTATAGATACCTCTTCTCCACATCTCATAGAGTTTCGTTCCCTCAACAACAAGTGTTGGATAAATCTTAAGCATATCCGGTTTGAAATCTTGGTTTTCAAAAAGCTCGCGGATCATACCAAGGTCTTTGTCCGGATCCGAACCCGGTAAACCTGGCATTATATGGTATGCCACCTTAAACCCTGCATCCTTTAAGATTCTCGTAGCTTCAATAATATCCTTACTACTGTGCCCCCTCTCAATTATTCTCAGAATATCATCATATATACTCTGAACCCCTATCTCAACTTTTGTGGCACCAAACTTAAGCATAATATTGACGTGGGTTTCCTTACATACATCGGGTCTTGTCTCTATAGTTAATCCTATAATCCTTATAGATGATGTTTCATTCCTTATCTGGGCTTCTTCAAGCGATGGGGGTACCTCTGGCTTCGGTTTTGGGTATCTGTTGGCGGCTTCATAGATATTCGTTATGAACCACTCCTGGTAATCCAAAGGCATAGCGGTGAATGTTCCCCCCATTACTACAACGTCTACTTTGTTTGGAATATGTCCTAGAAACTCGTATTGCCTTAACCTCAAATGGAACTGTAGGTATGGATCAAAACCTGTTTGAATTCCCCGCATAAGCGCAGGTTCTTCACCTATATAACTTTGTGGTGTTCCATAATCAGGCCCCCCTGGGCAATAGATGCATTTTCCGTGAGGACACGGATAGGGTTTAGTCATAATGGCTACTACAATAACTCCAGATAGCATCCTAGTAGGCCTTTTAACAGACCTAGCGATATCTGGATCCATAGTTTTAGCCTCAAACCCATAGCATAGTTTGTAACTTACTCGATGTTTAAGTTTAAATTATTTAAACTAATTACCAAATGATTTTATTAGGTAATCTACCCAAATAGCTTGTGAGTCTTAGGCTATAAGCTGTTCCTCCAACATGGTTCTGCTTATTGATTAGTTTATAGCATATAACTGGGTAAAAATAGCATAGATAAGTAAATTTCTTCGTAGAACACTTAAAGCATAGAATTAGACTGTGCCCAGCTTCTAAAAACAAAATTATTGTTGCTGGCTTCAACAAACTGTCTATACATATGAGACTGTAACTATACGTTCTACGGTATCGTAAAATTAATCTTCATAATTAACAACATTTTAAGGGGCAACATGGCAAGCTATTGCAAGGTATCTTGGTAATCCTTTAAAAAATAGTCAGTTAATAATTTAAACACTCTTACTCCTACTAATCTTAGTGGTAAGATGGATAAGGATTTGAAGGAATTTGCAGTAAAATACGATATTATTATAGAATACAACGGTATAAAGATATTAGATCCTAAGGTTGCCACTATATTAAAGGCTATAAAAGAGAAGGGATCCATTCTTAGTGCCGCTAAAACCCTAGGTATACCGTTTTCATATGTATACGATATTATAGCTAGAATAGAGCGTTTAACAGGTAAAAAAGTTGTAGAGTCTAAACGTGGTGGTAGAGGCGGTGGAGGAACTGTGTTAACAGAATTCGGGGAAAAACTCGTTTCTATGTACGAGATAGCTTTAGTAAAACTTAAAGAAAACGGATTATCAAATGCTCTGTACCAAGTAGCTGAAGATCCAGAGCTCGTAGTAGCCCATAGCCACGATCCATTGTTATCTATGATGCTTTCGAAGTTATCTGAAGACGGTTATAATATTCAAAGTATTTGCGCGGGATCAGAAAAAGCTTTAGCTATGTTAAGTCTAGAACTTGCAGATGTCGCTTGCCTTCACCTATACGATCCAGAGACCCAAACGTATAATCGTACGTATTTGGAGAAGCTTTGGCTTATAAATGATGTCGAGTACATAGGTGGATACTATAGAGAAGTGGTGTTTGCTTATAGATCAAGTCTACATGTACATGATTTGGATGAACTACTTAGGAGAATTCTTAGCGGAGAGCTTGTTGTAGCTAGCAGGAATAAAGGTTCGGGTACAAGGGTTTTCTTAGAATCTATCTTGATATCTTATGCCAAAAAATTTGGCGTAGACTTGAGCAAGGTAAGGGGATTAAGCAGAGAAATTGAGAACCACAACGGTATAGCAAAAGATATATTGCGGGATGAAGCAGACGTAGGTTTAACTCTCAGATATACAGCTGAAAAGTATGGATTGAAATATATACATGTAACGTGGGAGCTATATGAATGCTATGCGCTAAAGACACATACAAGTAAAGGTATTGATAGGTTAAGAGAGTTAATGTCGCCTAGTATGTTAGCAAAACTTATTGATGGAATACCAGGGTATAGAGTCAAGTTATAGGTGAAGAGCAGCTTGTGTTAAATATCATACCTCTTGGTAAAAGTCGAGTGTGTATCCAATTATATGCGGTTTTACGTCGTAGCCAAGTAATACCTCTATAATTTTTGGTATAACTTCTACAAGTACCTGCAAAAGATTCTCTTCTCGAACAGGTATCAGGAATCCTATCCCTTCCTGCCCCCCATAGATGTATCCTCCATAACTATAGAGAAGCTTTAAAACTTTATCTAAGATTAACCTCCTAGCTTTATCATGTATAGGCTGAATTGCGATAGCTATAGGCTCTAACTCATCAGTTGAAACAACATACCTTAAAGATAACATTGCGTACTCTACATCTTGCCCTAAATCAAAGACTAGATTAATCGTATTGAAACCTAGTGCCTTCATTTCCTCAATACCGGCAAATAAGTCATGTCTATTAATCTTAAGGAATTCTGACAACATTTCCAATAGTTGCTCTATTTTCAAGATTAAGCACCAGTACAGCAAACACGCTAGTTAAATTAGTACTTTGTTTAGCGTTTATAATCTTTATAACCTAGGTAGTTCCGATGTTGGTGCAAGGTGGTCTATACGAGTAATGACGTTATTGATCGCATTGAAAGGTTAGCCCTTATATCTTTCAACGACGAAGAGAGAAGGAAGCTTCTCAAAGAGCTAGAAAAGATAATAGAAATGTTCAATACCGTTAATATGGTTGAAGAATTGGATCAGTGGGAGCCTCTATACCATGTCCATGATATTTCTTTATCTCTACGTGACGATAACGAAGTAGAAGAAGTAGATGATGAAAGAACAATGCTTAGAGATAACGCCATACTTGTTAATGGCTACGTTAAAGCACCTAAAACTGTTACATAGTGATTATCCATGGACTTCGTATCAGCACCTATGTACAAACTTGTAGAAGTTTTCGAAAATGATCCGAATTTAGTCGTGGAGTACATAAACAAATTATATGATAGAATATCGAGTATTGAAGACAAGATAAAGGCTTACATAACATTAAGGCGTTTAAACGATATTATATCAGAAGCGGAAAATCTTTTAAAGATTAGGAAGAAGTCCTGCAAAAAGATGAGGTTATTTGGTATAGCCATAGCTGTTAAAGATAATATCTCGACTAAGGGCATTAGAACTACGTGCGCCTCTAGGATGCTTGAAAACTATGTACCACCATTTGATGCTACAGTTATAACTAAATTGAAAGATGAGGGCGCTATAATAATTGGTAAAACAAATATGGATGAATTTGCTATGGGCTCTACTACAGAAACTAGTGCTTTCTATCCTTCAAGAAATCCCTGGGATTCAACGCGGTCGCCTGGAGGATCCTCTGGGGGGAGCGCTGCGGCTTTAGCGGCAGGAGAAGCTACAGTTGCGCTTGGAAGCGATACTGGTGGCTCTATAAGGAACCCTGCTGCTTTCACAGCTACATTTGGTCTTAAACCTACCTATGGGTTAGTGAGTAGATATGGTCTTATAGCTTACGCTAGTAGCCTTGATCAAATAGGTCCTATGGCTAGGAATTCTGATGACCTTGCTTTATTGTTAAACGTTATAGCAGGTTACGACTCAAAGGACTCCACCTCTATAGATATTGCTGTGCCAGATTTCTACAAATCCATGTATGATTTATTCTATAAAGAGCCTAGACTTAGAATAGGTATAGCTAAAGAGCTTTTCGAAGAATCTGACGAACTCGTAAAGAAAACAGCTTATCAGGCTGTTGATACCCTATGTAGCTACCATGAATGCAACGAGGTAAGTATACCCTACGCAAAACAAAGTGTTGCAGCATACTACATTATAGCTATGGCTGAGGCTAGTTCGAACCTTGCTAGGTACGATGGTGTTAGATACGGCCTTAAAGTTGATTTCGAGAATAAGAGCTGGATCGATGTATATAGAGATATAAGAACTATGGGATATGGCTACGAAGTCAAAAAAAGGGTTGCTCTCGGCGCTTACGTTCTTAGCATGGGTTATTGGGATATGTATTACCTTAGAGCACTAAAGTTCAGGAGAATGCTTAAAGAAGAATTCAATAGAATATTCCATCAATACAACGTTATTGTAAGCCCAACTATGCCGATATTACCTCCTAAGCTAGGTGAATTCCTAGAAGATCCTATTAAAATGTACTACGCCGATGTGAATACCATTACGGCTAACCTCATAGGTGCTCCAGCAATAAGTGCTCCAGCAGGGTTCGTCAACGGTCTACCCGTAGGTCTTCAAATTATGGCTAGATACTTCGATGAGATTACAATACTCTATCTCTCTAAATTTATTGAAGAGTCGATTAAGCTACGAGATTTAATAGCACCGGTGTAAGATCATGGATTTGATTAAACCTGAGGTTAAAATAGGTTTAGAAATACACGTACAGTTAACAGCTTTGAAGACGAAGCTCTTCTGCTCTACTCCAGCTGATTACAGAAGTAGGGAACCTAATACTCATGTCTGCCCTGTATGTCTAGGTCTTCCGGGAACATTACCTGTTTTAAACAGGAAGGCTGTTGAATATGCAGTAGCTGTAGCTCTCGCCCTAAACTGTGAAATGAACGAGAAGCTCATATTTGTTCGTAAACATTATTTCTATCCAGATCTACCTAAAAATTATCAAATAAGTCAATACGATGGAGTGGGATTTACCTCAATTGCTAAAAATGGCTATGTCAGAATTTATATAGATGGTAGGAGTAAGATTATTAGGATTAGACGGATTAATATTGAAGAAGATCCCGGTAAGATTCAGTACATAGGAAGTATAGAAACAAGCCCTTACAGCTTGATCGATTACAATAGATCAGGTATAGCGCTTCTAGAAATAGTTACAGAGCCAGATATGGAGAGCCCAAAAGAAGCTAAGGCATTTTTAGAGAAATTGATAGCCATTCTCGAATACCTGAATATTACGGATACATCTTTAGAAGGAGCATTTCGGGTTGATGCAAATATTTCTATTGCTGGTGGAAGTAGAGTAGAAATAAAGAACATAGGATCTATAAAAGAGGTTGAGAAGGCGCTGACATATGAAATTATAAGGCAGAAGAGAATAGTCGAGCTTGGGGGAGAAGTAAGGAGGGATACAAGGCATTGGGATAGTAGTAAAGGCGTAACTATTCCCATGAGATCTAAGGAATACGAAGAGGACTATAGGTATTTTCCGGATCCTGATCTACCACCTCTAATAGTAACTAAAGAGTTCATAGAACTTGTAGCAAAGAAGGTGCCGGAGCTTCCTGATGAAAGAATAGAGAGATTCATGAAGCAGTACAAACTAGATGAATATAGAGCATCAGTTCTTGTACTAATTAAATGGTTAGCCGATTTCTTTGAAGAAACTGCAAAAATGTACAACAACTACAAAAAACTTGCAGATCTTCTCATAACAGATTTTCTCAGATGGATAAAAGAGTTTGAGCTAGATCCTCGAAACCTAAAAGTACAGCCTATTCATATTGTAAAGCTCTTGCAGTACCTCGATAAAGGCGTTATATCTATAAAGATGGTTAAAGAATTGCTGCCTAAAATTATCAAAGAAGGCGTAGACGTAGAGAAAATGGTGCAAGAAGGTTATACTAAAATCGATGAAGAAACACTAATAGAGAATATTGTAAGAGAGGTTATGAAGGAAAATCCTAAGGCGGTAACAGATGCTTTAGAAAATCCTAAGGCATTAAACTTCATAGTTGGAATGGTTATGAAGAAGACCCGGGGTCGAGCAGATCCATCAAAAACCGTAGAAATTATTAAAAAACTTTTAGAGGAATACAAAACAAGGTCATAGCGTGGGTTTATCATCATTTTTCAGACCTTAAAACCATAATCATCCCGTTTACTAATCATGGTTGATTAAATTAAGTAGGTTAATATTTATTGATAACCTAATCAAATTAGAAACAAATTAAACTTAACATAGAAGCCTGAAGAGATTTCAACCCCTGGTATGAATACTAAACTTCGTTAGATCCCTTTACATAATTCAAAAAAGACTTCAACATAAGCTGTACCTATCCCCACCTATTCAACATTAAGCAACAACCTAGACTGTAAGTATCTTAATTTCATTAAAGAAATTATCTTAGCTGTTTCTTTAATAGCTTCTTCAACGTCTTTATCTTCTATATCTATGGTTGAGATAGATCTTATATTCATATTCTTGCATAAATCAAATCCGGAAACCACATAGTTAACCTCAGCCAATAACCCTTTCCCTAACTTCAAAGCTTCTTGAAGTTCTGTACAGCTGTTAAAAACTACTATACCTTCTATCCCTGCGTATCCCCTAATAACTGTTGCAACAATGTATCCATCAAGCTCGCTGATTAACAGTAGCCTAGCTTCTTTCTTTATGTTCATTAGCTAAAACCTTATCGAAAGCTTCAAGAAACTCTTGCGCAATATTCTTAGCCTCTACTATAACCTCCCTAAGTACATCAAGAGGGTTTCGAGAACCGTCAGTTACTATGACTAGCTCGGGATATGAAACCATTGGGTGTTGGATTAGGTACCCGGCAAATGTTACACCATGTTTCTTAGAGGCGAGCTTTGCTAACAGGTTTGGTATTGAGTGCTTGTCTTGATCTTGTATAACTACCCTGATTTCTTTATCTGTAAATTTCTTTAGTGTGAAGTTTATGCCCATTGTTTATACCTCCACTATATCTCTTAGTTAAACACAATAATCGAAGTTTATTAAGCTATTATGCTGATCAGCTTAATTCTAAAAGACCCTCTAGCTCGGTGAGAACTTGAATCCAAGGAGCTTTAAGCTCGTTATCTTCATCAATGAGTTGTGCATTACGTAATATTTCTAGAACCTCCCTATGATCCACGTTATATATAGCTTCTGCTGATACAAGCAATTTCTTTAAACTGCTGGGTATGCTCATTAACTCTATTCTTTGATATGATTCTGCTACTTTTCTAGCTATATTAAGTAATGTTTCTAGATCAGTATCTGAGTATATTGTGGAGCCCTTGACCTCAGCTGAGACACCTAGGATCCTCCTAATAACTACAGCTAGAACATCCAGCGGTACGGTTCTCTTTACGTGCTTCGCTATAACGTTAGCCTCTATACCTCTCCTCGGACTAGCTTTCGATGACACATACAACGTTAAAAATTCCCTGAGCTTAACCAAAGCTGATTGAACATTAGGTTCTAAACCCATTAACTTAAATACAAGCTTATTTAACTTAAACTCAGCGTAAAGGTCTGCTTCAAGCGATAGTTCTTCATCGATTTTTTGAAGAATCTCAAGGCAAATTGATGTATTAGGGCAGGGATATGTATACGTTTTCTCTACGTATACACCGCTAGGCTTTGGCACTTTTCTTACCTCTTACCAGCATGTATTCTAACGATACCTTTCTCTGCTCAATGTTTCCGCAAACAGAGCAAACAAGCTTCCCATTATCCAAATACATGTGAGAACCACACTTAGAGCAATACGCCAATAACACCCCTAACCTAGGCTCTTTTATTGATATAAGCAACGGTAGATATTCGTTCAACACCTTCGCTTTAACTATATCGCCAAGTCTAACATAATTGTACATATTCTCGCCTTTCGCCTCAACAACCTGGGATATGTGAAGAATAGCAGAAAAGATGTGTTTGAACGTTTTCACAAGATCGTGCCCTACTATCTTTATAAATGCTACATCGTCTCTTGTCGATGTGACCCATCCTATAACGGTCTCACCAGGCCTAGGTATTTTGACTTCTTTCAACGGTTTCACAAATACTCGGCGGTTAACGTTATCGTATATTGGTTTGCCTATTACTGCAGCTCTTATATTACCTTCTTCGTCTATGTAAACGTTTTTATAAGCTAGGTATTCCTCTTCTTTACATACGAAGTCTCCCGGGTACATTAATATATCGCTCACTGTGTTCACCTCTTCGATATAGCGTACAATGCCACTTGAAATCTGTGAACTCGTTTTCTATGTGTATGATATATGGCCGGTATTCGCATATCCCTTATAGCCATATCTATTACTCTATAACCGTAGCCTAACACGATTTCTTGAATAATTTTATGCGACTCGGGGTTATATTTATGTATGGTGTATACGGCTTTTGGCTTTATATCAAGTGCTCTCTTCAGGAATACTATGTCAATCCCTCTCCTATGCACACCAAACGGGGGATTCATAACCACTGTCTGTACCCCAATAAGGTGTAGATTCTCGATATCTGCATTAATAGTATCAAATCTATCTCTATTCTCAAACAAGAAATTATTTGCTATCTTGAGGGCATTAAGATCTACATCTATGCATAGGACATCTTTAGCGCCCATGATAAGAGCTCCATAGCTTAGAGCTCCTGTGCCACAACCTAGATCGGCGACAACTTTATTTTCGATATCGTTATGCATATATGCTAGCCATAAAAGTTCTGAGGCTATTGAGCTATCACATACGTATTGTTCTAACAAAATATTATGATGTTTAAAGTTTGGTACCCGGCTAAGGAGTATCTCAAGCTCTTTCTTGCTTATTACCATGGATAGATATACCTGCTCATATCACCGTTGATTATCATAAGCGCTTCGCCGATGGTTAAAACAGGTATGTCTAAGTCGTAAAAATCAAAAGCAAGGTAAGGACATGAAGCAATAACTACGACATCAAATGAAGATCCTAGGTTTAAGAGCGATTCCCTATCGATTTTAAGGACTTTAGCTACAGAGACATCAAATCCCCGCTCCCTCAGTTTATTAACTAAAAGCTTCACGAGCTCATTTCTTGACTGACCATAGAAACCTATAACTATAAGCCACCTCTGCTTGTTAAGCGCCTCGTGAATCTTCCATATTCTAGTACTCAAAATCTTTCTAATCTCTTCTTTGGGATCCCAAAGGGTATTTGCGTATGGATCTAAACAGTATACTGTAAGGTTATGTTCTTTTTTAAGGAGTGTTAAGTACTGTGATAAGCAACTGAATCTACCACCTGCGACTACGACCAAAATATCGCAATTCTCGGTATCAGATGTAGTACAGCCGTATACAACGCCTTTGTATATAACTTGACATTTATTGATGACTTCCTCTAATCTTTTACATAACTTTATATGCTGAGACGTTGAAACCAGGCAAACCCTAGTATTCTCTTTACATATCGTGTTAAGTAAAGATCTTACTTTGTCTACATCTATAGCCTGAAATTCAACAGGTATAAACATAGTCTTTGTTGAGGGTCTATAAAATGGGTACTCAACATGCCCGAAATGAATAATTACGTCGGCACCAACTTCATTAGCACCATACTCGTCTACGAGACAGGGTCCATAAGCCGGATTTAAAGAATACAATATTTCTAGGTCTTCACCTATATGCTCCCGAAGTTTTTGAGTAATCAAATTAATGCATATCCTAAAACCTTCAGGTAACTGAACCAATATTCTCTTAGCTTTAATCTTCTTTAATTCTTGCGCTATAAGATCTAGCTCAAAATTATGTTCTAGACAAACGCTCATAGCTACTTATTAAGTTCTTTTACTTCTATATGGCATTTAACCGGAATCTTTGATGCAGCTCTACGCATAGCCTCTTTAATTTGCTCTATGTGTTGTTTAAGCCCATATATTTCGATTATTATGGATCTTGGCTCTGTTCTTACAGCTAAACCTGCAGGTTTACCGAATGCTAGCCTCATACCTTCCTGAAGCCTGTCAGCACCTGCAAAAGCTAACATCTTGTGTTCTCTAATAACATGGTGAGGGTATGATTTTAACACTATCATATAGTTGGTATCTCCAACATATTTGCTCAAGTATTTGTGGGCTATAACTCTTGCAGCTTCTAAGGCATTATGTCTTATTACTCCTCGTTCTATAGAAATTAATTCAAGTTTTATCTCAGCATTAATCTTCGTATTACCCATGACAAACTTCGAAATTTTTGGCATTGGAATTCCATGTATATACTCTCTCCTAGTGTACGGAGGTTTTTCCTGGTGAGTATAACATCGTGCAGGTCTTAAAGGCATGCTTTTTACCTCTTTACCCTAGCTCTGGTCAATAGCTTCTAGCTTAAGCCTTTTTGCGATCCTCCTTATAAATGTTACTAGTAAACCAGCTTCATGCTTCGATGTAATGGATTTTCTTATGAACCTCTTCAGCATTATCGATAGCATCTGCCTATGCCAATTATCCGATACTGCAACGTTGACAAGTTCTTCTATGTATCTATCAACTATTCTAAGCTGATGTTCGTCAACCTTATCTACTTTATCGAGTAAACTAGGCATTCCGAATTCCTTATAAAGCCTGTATAACACTATGGCTACCGCGTGGCTTAGGTTTAGAACAGGGTATTCAGGATTAGCTGGTATATGTACTAGTAGATCGCACTTTGCTATTTCCTCCCTTGTTAGCCCAACACTTTCTCTTCCAAATACTACTGCTAAACTATTATAATTCTGTGCAATATTAGCAAAAGTCTCTAAATCGATGGCTTTCCTAAGCATATCCCCTGAATCTACATCTATTACAGCTGAAGTGCAAGCTAAAAGACCTACACCGCTAATTACCTCGTCAAGAGAACCGTATACCTTTACCCTACCGCTGTCTATAAATGCGGCCCCATTAGCTGCAAATTTTCTTACTTCATCGGACCAGGGACTCGCAATAGGCTTAATTAGGGCGAGTTCATCTACATCGAAGTTCCTGCAAAGTCTAACTATGAACCCTAAGTTTATCTCCCCTTCAATTCCTACGACTACGACTTTAACTTTTAATGGCATTCCACCATAACCCCGCAGATTGTTTCATAGAAAAACGGTTCGCAGATCATTAGCTCTATGTGCTTACAAGATGCTATATATCTAAACATCTTCTTCATGTTCTGAAGAGTTGAAAACACATAAACTATAGAGCACCTGTTTCTACATATTCTAAGCGATTCGATGAAGAATTTCTCCCAAACTTCTAATCCATCTTTACCCCCATTCCACGCTACAGCTCCTGGTATGTCATCGCATACGGGTAGGTATGGAGGATTAAAGTACACCAGCTCTACAATACTACTACGAATACAAGATGCTCCGTCACATTGAACTAAATCGGCTTTATCGTCAATGTTATTGATTTTTAGTGTATTCCAAGAGCTATATACAGCATAAGGATCTAAATCAATCATAATAGCATAGCTAATTTTATTTTCGGATAAGAGGCGCGCGGTGATGTAGCCTGAGCCGCTCCCAATTTCTACGGCTATATCTATTGATTTAAGTTTTCTGGTGACAATGCTATATTTAACTGCCTTCAAGAGCACCTCTGAATCGTCAGACGGTGCATATACCCCTTCGAAGAGTTTTATAACTACGTTATTCAGCGTTTTCACGACGATGTTATGCTCCTTACGATTGTAGCCAATTTCCTTATATCTTCCGGTGCAAGTTGGTATACTCTCTTTCTCCATAAATCATCGCTTAAGTCTAACTCTACTATATTAATCTCTGAGCCTATGCATTTTTTTAGGGATTTTAAAAGGTGTTTTCTTCTAAAACTAAATAAGCATTTCACTATGCTTTCGACTGTAGAATACTCACTGTAACCTCTCTTTCTCTTCATTAATACTATAGCTGAAGATACTTCAGGTGCTGGAATAAAGAATTGTGGTGGTAAAATATCAATGAGTTCTACATCAAACATATATTGAACAAAAAGAGATATCTTACCGTAATTCTTAGTGCCTGGCTTAGCCATAAGTCTATCCGCAACATCCTTCTGTATTGTAATGACAGAGCATATAGCGTTCGATCTACTTATTGCCAAAACGAGATCTGAGGTAATATGATATGGTAGGTTTCCTGCAACTACGTGAACGAATCTAAACGCTTCGATTATCCTCCTAGCGTCTCCTATTATAATGTCTATATTTGGGTATAGATCCTGGACTTCTTTGAGTAGAGATGTAAACCTTTTATCTATCTCGATACCTACAACATAAGCTTTAATGTTCCCTCCTATAGCTGTCGTTAATGTTCCTAAACCTGCGCCTACCTCAAGAACTACGGGATTCCTTATACTACAGTTCTGCACACATACATTGATAGCCTCAACTATTCTTCTAAACGCTTTCGGCTCTACCATCATTACTTGACTAAGCTTTTTCCTAAGCTTTATACCGTACCTTGATAAATTGGATTTTAACCACTTAACTATTTCTTTCCTTGACGTATTCAGAATATCCATTACCATGGCTCAATGTAATCTGTTCTTTCATATAATGGGTGTAAGTAGTTAAGGAATATATAGTTAGGCGATGGAGGATATGGCTCAACGAATAAGTAGTACTTTTCTGTTCTCTGTATCTCCATAATTATTCTTTCTGTTAAGATTTTCACGGGGTCCGATATCTTTACTCTTTTTCTTATATCTTCAAAATTCTCAAAAGGTTTTCTCTTTCTCTCCTCGAGAATTAGAATCAATGTTTTCTTTCCTATGCCGGGTAGGAGTTCTAGACTATGAAGCCTTATATTGATAGCTTCAGCTATATTGAAAAATTCAACAAACACTCTCTCTTTCTCGACAACTACATCGCGAACTATTTTCTCTAAGTTAGAGCGCGCAATAGTTGTCAGATCTTCGTAAGCAAGTCTATCAAAAACCTTCAGCTCAGGACCGCGAGGATTAGGAGAAATAAGAACTCTTTCGCCTATATTTAACATCGTACCCCTAGGAGGTATAATTTCAACTAATGTAAAGTACTTAGAGCCTACACCTTGCGCAATTGGGGTTGTTCTATGAAACGAATGTTTATCGTAAGGATTGCCCAAAGGCATAAAGTCTAATACAAATGCATATTCATCTATAACCCAAATCTTTCTATATCTTCCTCGAAAACTCATCAGAATACACCAGAATAAAACATAAAATGGGTATATGATCAACCACAGTACTCTTTAACTATTTCAAGTATCCTTTGTTGAATATCTTCTTCCGGTACAGATGTTTCAAACGCTAAAAGCATTCTTAATTCATCTATTGTTCTTGGTACTATGTTAATTATAAGCGCTATGGTTGTGTCTCTTAACTTAAATTCTTCTCTAAGTTTATTCATAAGTATCTCAGATTTATTTGGATCGCATAGCGTGCGTAGCAACTGAAGGTACTCAAGGGCTGATTTAGCTAATTCAACTGATATATCGTAACTTCTAATCTTAGACAAGTATTCTTCTAGAATTTTCTTGGCTATGGGGTTAGGTATATCTCTGTAATCTACTATTTGGTAAGGCAAAAAACACCACCAATGGAAATCGTAAATCTACTTTCTTGTCAATAAAATTGATAACATTTGTTTCTTCTGCATATTCCTAATGCTATCTAGTTTCTTAAGTTTTTGAATAATTATATCAATTCTTTCGCTTACATCAAAAGCTGGTTTTACATGTTCTGGTAATAAGAACAGTCTTTTAACCTTTGAGCCTACTTCAACATCAACAACCATAGCCCTACCTTTAAATCCAGTAATGATGCCTGATTTACCTATGTACCTTCTATGGGGTATGCCTCCATGGATAGCTGGATCTACAACTATGTGTACCTTATCGCCAACCCTATAAGGTATGAGTATTCTACTTAATGGAGGGATTGCCCCCTTTTCTCTAACGTTCTTCCTCATAATTCTTCTAGTTTTATGCCTTAGTCCTTGCGATGCTTTAACCATATTTTACCCCACCGAGCCTTCTGCAACTTATTATGGACTAAAGCTTAAATTTGCTCATGAACATAGAGAACATCCAACATTACACACTTGGCGTCGCATCCCAGAATTTCAGAGAAACTAGGCTTAGTTTTACCGTTATCGCCTGAAATAAGTTCTTTGATGTACAGTCCGCCTTCGCATTCTATTAGTGCTTCGAACAACCGTGGTGCCAAGAATGCTGTTTTTACTTTAAGCACTTTTCTTCGTCTAGCCCTTTCCTTTCTACGTTTTAGAACCCTCGTAGGTGTTCTCTGCTCTATAACGCTATCCCTAAACGTCTCCTCAATTTTTCCTAACTTTTCGGGAGTTACATCCTCTGATGTAAAAACAATAGCTCTATATATCTTCCTAGATACCCCGACGCCTTCCTTAAGCCTTATAATAAAGCCTCTATTTACCTTCATTTTAATTCCGAACTTCAACCATGGTGTAACACTGTTTAGTTCACGCTCGATAAACTCTATACTGATTCCTTTACCTAGAACCTTAAACTCTATAGCTAAAGGCCTTCCACTACCAAGAACTCTTACATCAACATCTTCTCGCCCTGCTATGTGGATGCTATAATTGCTGGCGTTAATTAAATGACCAACATATTTTATTGCTTCCTCTATGGATAGAGAGTACTTTTTCCTACCTTCTTTGGTGTACCATATGTTTTGAGATATCATCCTACCGTATTTCCAGTAATATCCATATAGTATAAGTGATGGATAGTTGACTTCGATATTACCTGTTGATAGGTCTATTATAGCTATAACCTCAGGTTCATCGAAGTTAGGTTGAACATTAATTAATGAGGCTACCTTCTTACCTATCTCCCTCTTAAGCTCTCTCTTCAAATTTTCCCTATATATAAGATTGAACTCCCTTGCTATGATTTCCTCCCTAGATACGTACTCTTGGGCAGAGGATACCCCTACAAGAAACGAAGATGCATTTAAATTTTGGATTATGAATGCAACTTTTTGGGAGTGGCTGTCGATTAATTCTTCAATTCTGTTTCTACAGATAAAGCATTGTCTAGATTCATTTTCAATATCTTCTAACCCTAAAACTTTGAGGACTTCCCCTCTCTGCGCGTTAAGTAGTATAGTTCTAGCGGTCTCTATGTCTAATTCTTTCTCTTTTAACCTTCTATGTACTTCTAAGATGGTGACTGATTTTAGTATCTTACCTCGTTCAAGATTACTCATACCCTTGCCTAGGTACCCAAATAATCTCCCTAAGCATCTATCGCATAGAGGGTATTTCTTCAAAATATTAACCGTTTTATCAACAATATTTAGATCTCCCACTATTCTCTACCTAAATCTTCAGACGAAAGCTTGGATAAATCTATTCCCAACCTCTTAAGTATACCTGATTTACGTTTTGCATTTTTAATAAAGTTGTTAACCATTTCGTGATACTTGAGGAGCTCTTTAACGTCTTCGACTGTTGTTCCAGAGCCTATAGCGATCCTCATTATTCGTGATTTATCTATTATCTTTGGGTTCTTTAGCTCTTCGTAAGTCATTGAGTCTATGATTGCTAACCACCTCATCATCTTTTCTTCTCCAATTTTAAGCTGCTTATCATCTAAAGGCAGAAGAGATAAACCAGGAATTAACTGGAGAACCTTCGATAGAGGCCCTAGTTTCCTTATCATTTGAATCTGTAGGTATATGTCAACAAGGCTTAGTTTACCTGATGCCAAAGCTTTTGTAAATCTTTTTTCCACCTCTTTGTGTTGTTCTACAGATTTTAGCTTATCTATTAGGGCCGGTAAATCGCCTAAACCTAGAAGTCTACCCACGAATCTCCTAGGTTCAAAAACCTCGAGCTCCGGTATTTTCTCGCCTACACCTATGAATTTTATCGTAGCTTTTGTCGCTGCAACAGCTGATAAAGCACCTCCTCCTTTAGCTGTTCCATCAAGTTTTGTAACTATTATAGAGCCTATGGGTGTAGCTTGATGAAATCTTAAAGCCATATCGTATGCTTTTTGACCTATTGCAGCGTCTATGACCAGCGTAACTTCGTCAGGCTCAATAGCTTTAGCTATTTCCTGCATTTCTTTAAGTAGATACTCTTCTTCTCCGTATCCATGTCTCCCCGCTGTATCTATAATTATGATGTTGGTTCCTTTAGTTAAACAAAACTTCTTACACTTAATAGTAATCTCGATAGGGTCTAAGAGTTTAGGGTCTCCACAAAACACCACATCTATTGAGCTACTAAGTTGTTGAAGTTGTTCGTAGGCAGCAGGTCTATAGACATCTGCACATATAAGGCATGGCTTATATCCATGTTTCTTATAGAAGTATGCTAATTTAGCTACTGTAGTGGTTTTTCCTGATCCTTGTACCCCTACGAACATTATTACGTGGGGTGTTTTCATGGGAAAGACATTAGGTTTTACATCTCCTCCAAAAAGAGATGAGAGTTCATCGTATACTATTTTTATGAACCATTCTTGCTTCGATACATATGGGGGTGGGGGTTCGTTTAAGGCTCGTTCTTTAATCCTATTCGTAAGTTCTATTACCAGTTTTACGTTTACATCAGCCTTGAGAAGCGCTTTCTGTAGCTCTTTAACAAAGTTCTCTACGGCAACTTGATAAGGTTCCCTACCCTTTAAAAAATTAGCTACTAGATTCCTTATTGTTTCTAGAAACGACATATATAGCTTTACCTAATCCTGTATATGAGCCTTTGACCTAATACCTCCCAGTACTCTACCTCAACACCTGGCGCAAGCTTAGAGCTAACGGTTTCCTCCTTCGGCAAATCTACTTCGAAAGTTTCAAAAGTCTCTAAATCCATGAGTTGCACTCTATCCCCCAGCACAGCGACTATCTGTGCATACCTCTTGTTGATTATCGGTATCTCAACTCTTTGATCAGAAGGGCCGACTAGTGTTCTTCTACTACCACTAAATAACCCTATTGCCACCAGATGTACTTTTGCGCTACCGTGTTTCCCTGTCTTAGCTTTTGATACATCGACCACTCTACATGGTTCGCCATCGATTACCACATAGCTACCTGCTCTAAGATCTCCTAATTCTGCGTACTCTATAGACATACAAAATCACCGCTAGAAGAATCTCTTGCTGAAAGGATTAAAAGCTGTAATCACCTTTTTAGAGTTTATTAACAAAAAATATTTAAGAGAGTAAAGGCATATACTATAGCTCAAGTTTTTGCTTGGGGGTGCACAACAAAATGATGTTTTGCCCTAAATGCGGTACTATAATGAGTTACCGTGCCGCTAACCGTATATGGAAATGCGGTAGATGTGGATATGAACAAGTAGCTAATAATGCAGGTAGACATGCAACTTTATCTAAGGTTATTAAACATAGTGAAAAAGAAAAAACAGTTATTATAGAGGGGCAGAGGTCATCAGTACCTCCAACAGCTGTTCTGATAAAAGACCAGGTAAGATGCCCTAAATGTGAGTATAACGAAGTTTATGCGTGGCAAATACAAACGAGAGCCGCAGACGAGCCTCCGACAACTTTCTACAGATGCGTTAAATGCGGTCACACATGGAGAGAATACTAGGTATAAATTGGTAAGAGTAGATCTTTTAAACCCCGAGCTCTCTATACATAAGATTCGTTGCGTAAAAGTTTCCCTAAATCAAAAACGTTTTCTACAGCTGGAAGTAATACCCTCCCCTCCGAAACATACCTATCGAAATTTCCGGGATTTATAACTAGTCTTCCTATTCCTATAGCAGTCATATCCTCGGGATCTATAACGGCTACGTACAATCCTCTTTCAACAGGGTAGAGGAACCTATCAACAGATGCTATAAGCAAGTCTTTTCCATAGAGAAACGCTTTCGCACCTTGCTCTTTAGCTACAACTGCGCAACCAAATTCGAAACTCTCATGTATAGCTAAATTGAAAAGATGAGTGGATGGGATGAATTTCTTCCCCTTTTTCATCCACCCTATTACAATACCTGCAAATAATATATTTACCCGGGTAGATAGATCTGCAATATGTTCTGCTGCATCTTTAGGTATTAAAGTAACTCTGCTTATAATATCATCTTTAGGTATATACCTTATTTCGAATTCCTTGAAAACATAATCCTTGTATTCCTTACAAAAACACTTATCCATGTAGCTAACTACTGCATCGACTCTTTCTCTCACCATCTCACACTATTACATGCTTTTTGTATTTCTTCTACATCAATAAATACACCAGAGGCTAAGCCTTAGATACCTCAGAACCTTAAAAACCGTTTCTATTAGGATGATGCTACTGTTTAACCAGTATGGTTAATAATCAAAATAATTACCGCTATATGTTAATTTAAACTGTATTCTATTCAGTTTCCCTTATAATAAACCTCGGGTGTTCAATCCGTTCAGATCTACATCTAGGACATTTAGAGGGTTTTTTGGGTTTATCAAGGTCTTTAAATATGTATCCACATTCTCTACACCTCGGCGGAACCATTAAAAGAGCTTTCTTTCCACTACTTGATCTTCTAACAGTTTTAGCTAAGTGTGCTAAATGAATATAAACATTGTTTACATCTATATCTAGGCTACTCGCGATATCTTCTGCTGTTATAGGTTCTTCTATACTTTCTAAGAGTTTTACCATTCTCTGCCTAATACTGCCATACAGATGCTCTTCATCGGTAATCAATTCATCATCACCTTACATGCCTAATGTATTTTGCTAATACTATTTAGATGAACATTCTTCGAATCCTAATGTTTTCGACCATTCATTTATTATCTCTATATCTGTTTTACCTGTTTCAATTAATTGATGGTCAGCGTAACCAGGTTTCTTTAAATTTCTTTCTAGTTTAACTTGCCCATACTCAACAGCTCTTCTTGTAGGGTGCGTAGTAATATCTATGTAGGCTCTCACGATAGCTGCTACAGTAGCCTCGTGAAGAACTATTACCTGCTCTTTTGTGATTAATACTAGCCTTAGGTGTCTATGACATGGAGGTATGAATGCTACAACCTTAACTATATCGCTATTTCTATATACCTTTATCTCCTTTACGTTCTCCGCTTCTACACCCAAAGGTTCTTCCCGAAATATCTCCCATATCGGAGTTTTTAATAGTAGAGGGCTCCATTAGCTTTCATGAAAAGTCTTACTTCTTCTTGATATAGTCTACAAGTGTTCTTAATTCCTTCTTGTTCTCCTTATCTTCTTTAGTTATTGTTTGTTTGTCTGTAGCCGAGGTAGAGAGGGTGGATGTAGAGCTTAAAAGATCTTTGACCAGCTTTAAATCATTTAAAAGTATGGTACGCATAGCAGGATTGTACAACGCAGCGGCAGGGTGTATAGTAGGTATCACGTGCACCTCAAACCCAAGTATCGTCAATTTGTATACTTTGCCTCTCATCCTAGTAACGCCGTTCCATGGTTTAGAGGCTAGTGAAAATATTTTCTTTCCCGCTATATTCCCTAGGGTAACTACCACCTTTGGCTTAAGTAGTGATATTTGGGATTCTAGGTATATACTACAATTCTCTATTTCTTCCTCTATAGGTTCTCTATTCTGTGGAGGCCTACACTTAACAACATTAGTTATGTAAACATCTTCACGTTTAATGCCTATACTTTCTAACGTCAAGGTTAGAAGCTTGCCAGCTGCCCCCACAAACGGCCTCCCCATTTCATCCTCAGTAGCTCCAGGAGCCTCTCCTATAAGCATAACCTTGGAGGTTTTAGATCCTTCTCCTGGAACAGGGTTCCTTCTGTATCTATGAAGAGGGCAACGAAAACATGTTTTTATGCTTTCTTCTAGTTCTTCCCACGATATGGGATATTTCGTTTGAGACACCTGCACTTTAGTCTATAGCTATCTAGAGTATACCCTTATAATACTATAAACGTTTATATATTGTCCACTAAAGGTAGTATTATGTCATAGGTAGCACCGTATAGCTATACTACGGCGATAACCTATGGGTCTTAAGCATAAAAAATACGTTTACGTGGCAAGAATTGATGGATGGTACGTTAAAGTAAGAGTACTAAAGAGTAGAACAGATGAAGAGTCTAAGTACATAGTTGTTGGACCTAAAGTAAAGGTACCGCCATCAACTGCTAATATAATTAAAGAAGATGTGCTACCAGAGAAATTAAGAACTCAGCTTTATACAGTATAGATGGTATAGCATAGCAATAAAGCTAGGATGATGAGGTCGACGTAATCCGATTGATGAAGACGGGTCGATAAACTGACATTTTTTGCACCCCAATACTACGGTTAAGGTGCTATTGTGCAGAATATAAAGATCCAGCATTTATCGAAGAAAGTTGTAAAAAGTATTTTATCGACATTAGAAAAGAGATGGGATATTGATCCAAACTTTATAGATATTCTTAGAGAAGCTGAAAGTGTCCAAATAGCCTACACCGAGAAGTTCGAGATAGTAGTGTTCGACACCATTGCAGCACTATTTAAGGTTCAAGGTAAAGACCTCTATATACCCACGCTATACGTTATAAACATGCTATATAATACAAAGAAACTCTTAGTGGTTCCAGCAGTTGTTGTAGACCAAGGCGCTGTAGAACCATTGAAAAGAGGTGCCGATGTTATGATACCCGGGATAAAGAAGGTTCTGAAAAACTTTGATAAAGGTGATATAGTAGCAGTTATGGAGCCTAGCGAAAAATATGCAATAGTAGTTGGATTAGCTCTGGTAAGCTCTGCAGCTATCGTACCTGGGGCAAGAGGCAAAGGCGTGGAGAATATATCGCATTTAGACGATGAAATATGGTCAACATCTCTTCAGCTTGTTAGAGCTTTGTCTACCAAGCAAACATAGAATGTATAGGGTTTCAGCTCTTATTTATAACAATGTTTTATAGCACCTTAAGAATATTAGCTTAGATTGGGTTCATTATATATAGATCTATTGCATTTAAATTAGGTCCACGGTGGCGAAATGTTTAGAGACAGTATATATTTCGTAAGACCTGATGCTATTGAAGCTTTAGAGAACGAACTCTTCAAAAAAACCTTGAGCTGGTATTTCTCAATACTGTTATTGGGGTACCCAGCTAAATTTCATATAGCTAAAGCTATTGAGGTTCCTAAGGACGTTGGGTCTCTAAAGAGCCTTACTTTAGACTCTTTATGGGATCTTCATAGAGAATTAGGAAATAATTTTAAGTCCTTATGGACAGAAGTAAGGAATGAAGGTATACAATTTACGGAGTTCAAGAAAATCTATGGTGAAAGACCGCAAAATCTCATCGATTTGTTAGCGGAGATTGCATACCGAATACTTAAAAGATGTAATTTCTGCGAACGCAGATGCGGCGTTAACCGATTATCAGGAGGTATTGGTTACTGCAAGCTTAACTCAAAAAGTTATGTACATAGTTGGTTTCTCCATTTAGGTGAAGAGGCTCCTCTTGTTCCTAGTGGAACTATATTCTATGGTAGCTGTAATTTCAAATGTGTTTTTTGCCAGAATTGGGATATATCGCAGGAAAATCCCTATGGAGGAGTAGAGGTTACACCGTATAATCTCGCATTAATTCAAAAAGAATTAAAGAATAGTGGCGCTAGAAACATTAACCATGTTGGAGGTGACCCTACTCCTAATATTCACAATATACTTGAGAGCCTAAAGTACTTAGACTTAAATATTGCACAACTTTGGAATAGCAACTTCTATATGAGCAAAGAGTCCATGGACATCCTCATCTACGTCATAGATATATGGTTACCGGACTTCAAATACGGTAATGATGACTGCGCTTCAAGGCTATCCTCCGCACCTAAATACATAGAAACTGTAGGTAGAAATCATAAGATCGCAATTCAATGGGGTGATATGATTATACGACACCTAGTTCTGCCAAACCACGTCTATTGTTGCTCAAAACCAGTACTTAAATGGATTGCAGAAAACCTCCCAAAGGATAAGGTCTTGGTAAACATAATGGATCAATATAGACCTGAGTATAAAGCCTACCAATTCAGAGATATTGCAAGAAGGGTCCACATAAATGAGCTAGAGGAAGTATACAGCTATGCCGATGAACTAGGTATACTATGGAGAGAGATATCGAGATAGAGCAAAGTACAATAATTCTTCAATTTACTGAAGTATCTTTACTAAGTTATATAATACACTTGTCTAAAGTAGCTTGAAAGCGTAGATATTTGTTTTACTGGTGCGGGGGGTGGGATTTGAACCCACGCAGGCCTTCACCATCGGGTCCTGAGCCCGACCCCTTTGACCTAGCTCGGGCACCCCCGCATGTTTGCTATGGATAGCGCCTAATACATCTTTGATAAGTTAAAGCTTATCTCTTTTTTGGTATTTCGCTCGAGCTAAGTATTGATGATAATATTTTTTTCGCTTCATCTCTATCGTATTTCTTTAGAATTTCAAGGTATACAACTATAGCTTCCCTAATAAATTCTGATCTACTTTTGAATCCTCTTTTTCGATAAATAAAGTCTGTTTCTTTTAACATTTCAGCATCTATCTTTATTGAAATAACCTTTGTGAGGGGAATTTCTAATTCAAATGCTCTATAACCACTTTTCATTTATTCACCACCGAAAACATTTTGATTTAAGGATTCAAACTCAAAATATAAATGCTATAGGTATACATATATGTCTTATAGGTATGAGTCACGAGTAGCCCGCGATTGAAATTCTCTGTAGATTCTTGCTGTGCCATGATATATTACAGAGTTTGCCTATTGTAAATATGATTGACAGTAATACTAAAGCAATGTTTATTAAAAACCCATATATTTATTGCTTGATGTGTATCCTACAATATCCTCGTTGTATCGTCGGCGGGAATAATTTCATTAATGCTTATAAGCTAGTTACGCTTCACAGTTTAAATATTTTTATGAAAATTATAGAAGTATAGGGAGTGCCTTGAAAAATAGTGCTACTGCTGTCCTAGAGTATTTAATCCTTAAGGTGTTAGCTGATAAAAAAGAGGTTCTAAGAGCATTGTACGATTACTTTGTTGATAGTACAAGCCCTAGTACAATAGCCAATAAGTACGGGCTTAGCAAACATCAGATTAGGGGATATGTACAAAGAATTATGGAAAAAACAGGGTCTAGTGACCGAGCAAAAGTACTTATGAAATATACTATACCTGTCATTATCAAAATCAAACCTATTGCCAAGAAAGTTAATGGATCTATCGCAGTCTGCGCTTTATGCAATGAAGAGTTACCTTTGCAGGTTGTAGAAGATCATATTAAGAAGAAGCACTCTAATATTGTATCAGAATGCCTTGACTCTGTTGTTGAAGTACTAAAGAAGGTTGTTACAACTAAGAATGTTACATAATATTCTTATAATAATAGAAACGTAGATCATATACTGATCTAATTCTTCATGGTAATACATAAGTCTTGCTTTGTAATGTTAGTGATAGGTATCCTATGAGTATAGAGATATTTAAACCAAGAAAAGAATTGAACAAAGTTACGAAAAGAGGTAGACCTAAGGATATCAAGATAGGTATACTTATACCACTACCTTACGTAGCTGCCTGTAGTTCTTTAACTATGCATCTTTTCTATGAATACATAAATGAATTAGAAGATGCTATAGCATACAGGTTTGTCTATAACACCGATGAAGATGTTGTTGAAGCTCTTGACCACGATATTAATTTAAGACACCTTGACTTAATTCTTGTATCAGCTTCTTTTGAGCTTGATTATATAAATATTGCACATATATTTAACTCGTTAAAATTGCTACCACAACAAAGAAATCGCTCTAAACCGCTAATAGTTATAGGAGGTCTTGCACCTTCTGCTAATCCCTTACCATTAAGTAGCATAGCAGACGCTGTCGCCATAGGCGAGGTTGATGAAGTACTCCTAGATATTATTTATTCGGCTCAAGATGAAAATCCTCTAAGACTTTTAGAGAATATAAAATGTATGTGGATACCTTCATTAACAAGTACAAGGATCAGGAGAAGCATTGTTGATGATCTGGACGGTGCATTTCATCCGATCAAGCAGGCTTGCTCATTAGATGAAGAACCTATATTTGGATATGGTTTGCGGGTTGAACTTTCTAGGGGGTGTCCATATCTATGTCCTTTCTGTATGGAGTCTCATATAATGTATCCTTTTAGGTTTAGATCAAGTGATGCAATTTGGAGGATAATCGATAAGGGCTTAAACTTAACTTCTATAGCAAGGAGGGTCGTCATATATAGTCTCTCACTTTATAGCATTCCTTACGCTGACCACCTACTAGATAAATTGCTACGCAATGGTATCCAAGCTAGTATTCCATCGCTTAGAGTAGAACATATTACGAGTAGAAGGCTTGAAACAATGATTGAACTTGGACAAAAAACCTTAACCATAGCTCCCGAAACGCTTGTAGAAAGATATGGCTGCCGCATAGGAAAATGTCTAGAAATTGATAGAATTGTAGATGTGGTCTTAGATGCGTACAAAATTGGTTATAACCACGTCAAGCTTTATCTCATAACGGGTTTTCCTAAGCTTAGCGCAAAAGAGGAAATAGAGTCTCTGAAGAAGTTTCTTGAGCGGATAAAAACGTATGTTAAGAAGAGGGAATTCCTAGAAATATCATTGAATGTGCTGGTGCCAAAACCATGGACTCCATACCAGTATTTACCTCCAAGCTATGTTTTAGAAAACAGTGGTAAAATTAAGCAGTATGAAGACTTAGCTAAGAATTACAGGTTTATCTCACTAGATTTAATGGATCCTAAATGGGGGTTTGCACAGGCTATTATAGCTCAAGGAAACAGAGAGCTATCTAAATTAATAGTTGAATGCACTATTGGGAAATGTACGTTATCTCAATTCATAAGACTTGTTAATTTAAACACCGAGAGATTAGGTTATGTAGTTAAGGGTTGGGGTGAAGAACCTCCTTGGATGGACGTAGTAGACATGGGGTTCAACGTGAAATATCTAGATAACAGATTTAGGTATCTAACAATGTTTAACGATTAAGGGTTCAGCAACCTGCTTTGGTAAGTGCTCTAATTCAACTATCTTTACCTGATTCAACAAATTATCTCTATAGGCTTTAAATACCTCTATTCCTACCTCGATATTACCAAGATTTGCAATTTTAATCGATATTTCGTTATTCTTAATACACCTACCCCTTAATAAGTTGTGCATATGGGGATACAAAATTACCTTGGATCCTTTTTCTTTTACGAAATTCCTCAAACTAGAGCATACCACTACAGGATCAGACGAGGCGATAACTATTGTATCGAAAGATTTGCTGTTATCGTAAAGCGATACATGATCACCTTTTACAACATCTGATATGTTGATCGTATACTTTGAGATTACACCTAGTTTGCACGAATATTTTTGGGCATAATAGGCAAAGGTTAGAATTGCTATATCGTTCCCCACCAGTAGCACATCCTTACCCTTGAGGTAGTCAATAGCTTCCTTGTCTATGGACAAAGCAGCTAATAAGAGGAGTTCTTCATCATTATATTCTGTAAGTTTTACTGCTTTAACATAGTTATGTTCCACAACAATAACATCTTGTGCTCCTCCTAGTGAATATATATATTGAGGTGATTGTACTACAAAAGCTATAGCTTTAGAGCCTTCATTCAAATCTTTAACTTCAGTACCAACATCTACAATCTTACCAACAGATATAGAGCCCAGCGTTTTGTGATCCTTAGCGACTAAATTGCATGAGTTAAAGGCTATATCGGCTGTGGAGAAGTATGTGTAGGAGGTTTTTATTGCGACCTCGTTCTTCTTTATCATTACAGACGAGAACTTCTCTATATGGATATCCCCGCAAAAGAATACCGTAGCTTTCTTGTACATAGTTGATAAACCTTCTATGTGCTATTCAATAGCTTTAATGTTACATGGTTCCCGCGAAAGGTTTTTAACCATAAGGTAAGAGTCTTCGCCATCTAAATAGTAACCTTCAATTCTTTCAGCTTTTATAAATCCAAGTTTTTCATAGAGCCTGATGGCTTTGTAGTTACTAACTCTAACCTCTAATTGAACCTCCTCAATATTGTGCATCGTTTGAAAGACCGAGAGAACAGCCGACAACAAGGCTGTTGCTATACCTCTTGCTCTGTACTCTTCTTTAACAGCCACGCTAACTATATGTCCTATTTTAGATGTTCTTCCATGGCATCTACTACTACTTTCTTCAATCCTTGAAAGTACATATCCAACTACTTCTCCATCAACTTCTGCCACGTAGAACACATTCCCCCATTTTTCGAGATGATCAAGCCAGAAAGAGTATGGATAATGTTCAGGAAGGCATTCAATGTTTATAGCTATAACATTATCAAGATCGGCTTTTGTTACAGGTCTTATTCTAACATAATTTACTGTATCTCCCATGCTCCTGCTCATATATATGTGCCCTCTTGTTAGGCGCAGTATAAGTAGTTAGTATTCAAGTACAAAAAAGTATTTACTTTAAATATTTTTATTATTACCGGGATAAGGCTCTAAAATATCAACCTAACACATTTATGCTGGCTATGTTGCGATTTTGAACATCTAGCTTAACTCTAACTATTGATATTGTTTTAGGTATAGATAAGTATAGCGCACTACTACCTATGTGATCTAGACATAATTCCGCGGAATTCTCTTGACATGCTATGATGAGCCCTACCGTATTTATTAGTTCAGTAATTTTTACCGATAAGTCTTTGGGCAATCCTATTGAGTATTCCTTATTCCCGAAGTTCACCTTTGAGCATTTTGATATAGATAAAGGGTATGTTAACACTATTACATATAAGGAGCATTCTTGAGGAATGGTACCAGATGATATTCTATTTATCGATAGTACTGGGTTTTTTGCATCTACACCTGCTACACATACGTTGTTTATCTTAGCCCATCTACCGCTGATAAATAAATTTCGCTCCTTCAACACTTTTATAATGTAGTCATCATCATGAATACTGGGTACACCAAAACCTTTTTCCACAAAGTCTAGACTATCTAGACATTCACCCAAACCTCCACAAAATATGTAAAAATCTGCCTTGAGTTCGCTTAAAATATACGTAAGTTTTATACACTTAGAGGCGTTCACATTACCTATAATTACTAAATCTACCACATACTCCATCAAGTTAAAACCCTATACCCATCGAAAAAGGTTTTATAGTATAGAGAATCCTATAGTTGTTATCTACACATTGTTCAACAGATTTTCTCCAAGAATCACCTATTCCTATAAGTGCATAGTATCCATGCGATTTAGCTCCACTCTTCTTTATTAACTCACATAATGCTGATGTTGTTCTACCACTTCTAACAAGGTCGTCAACTATTAGGACTCTATCACCATATTCTATAGTACCTTCAGGAAGATATAATGTTACAACTTCTGGAGGCATTGAGGTAATATAGCTGAGTTCTATAAATTTACTGAATCCAACCTCCTTCCTCTTCTTAACCACAATAAGTTTAACACCTAGCCTTTTAGCTATCATCGTAGCTAACGGTATACCGTCAACTTCAACCGTTACTATAGCTGTAAACCCCTTATCCTTACCCCATATCATTGCATCTACCGAAGCAAATGTTAAAATATCCACATTGTACACGATAGGATAAAGGCTAACAATGTCACCTTCTGCTACTTTCAAAACTCTAGAAAGCATTAATTCAATAACGTCGTCACCTAATAGTTTAAGCAACATATTCTTAGCTCGTTCTTGACTTGGCCTAATATCTCCATGTATATACCTCCAAAGCGTTGGTATAGATATCCCTAACAGAGATTCTAACTCCTTGAATTTCATAAACCTTTTAAGGCTTGAGAGAACCTCTATAACCAGCTCGGCATAATCAATTTCTCCATGTTCCTGTTCAACCATTTTCACACCCTTGTAAATACATTTATATTCTACCGAAATACTGTAATACACAATATCAGATATTGATTATTAACTTAACTGAGTATATATATCTTGCTATAATTAGCCTTTTAAGATCGGTATTATAATCCTACTTTACCGAATCTCATTGCATTGTTAAGTATCAGAAGCGTAAGCAGCAGCTACAGCCAAGTCCATAAACTTTTTCTTCGAAATAAGCCTTGTTATTCCATAGATTATCTGCTCTATGGATTCTTCTTCATCGTTACATTCAACAAATGCTTCATCTTCGACAACAATTCCGCTAAACCCATTTATATTTGGCATGAACAGTATTTGTACATTCGTATAACGTTTAATGTATTTCCTGGCTTTTGTAGCTATTAAAGTACATCTAATGATATCTTCAGGTCTTGAACCAGCTACTATTAACTTAACGGTATCAACCATAATCATCCATAGGTTATTATGTATTGGTGATATTATATAAGTTAGCTATATCGAAACATAAAAATATTCAGAAAAATATTTAGGCGTTATTTTCTTTCATGATAACAAAGTTTATAAAGCTTTATGCTTATATATTATAGGGTACGCAGGTGGAACTATGGAGTTTGAGTTTAAGAAGCTTTATGAAGATGAAGATATAGAGGTATATAAAGCTCCATCAGAGGAAGAGCTTGAGAAATTAGTTAAAGAGACTATAGCTAGTGCTAAGAAGCCTTTAACATGGAGAGAGCTTAGGGAGAAGTTTAGTGGCATTGCAGGAGAAGATCGGCTTAGGAAAATACTAGTAAAGCTCATTGAAAAAGATGAAATAATAGAATTACCTGATGGAGCCTTCGGGGTTCCAGGTATGGAGCAGAACTACGTGCCTAGAAAAACAGCTAAAAGAGTTAGACCTTTAGTACCTTCGAAATTTAGAGCAAGGTGGGGGTCAATGGCGGCTAGGCTAAGAAGAACTGGGTTGCCTTTAGGTGAAGCTCTTAGAATACTTGAGAAAAGCGGTATAAGGCTTTACTCAACATCTTGGGGAGAAGAGTTAGAGGAAGATAGTGAGGTATTTGAAGAATCTTTTGCAGAGTCTGAAGATGAGGTTTGAAATTTAAATTTGTAATAAGATTTCCCAGAGTATAATTTAGTTCTCCTAATAAATCGTAATAATGCTACTTAAGTTCACGGGGCATTCATTTTATGACATCAACATCAAATGGTAAATGTGAGAAAGCTGAGGTAATTGTACTCGGAAAGATAGCTATTATTAGGGCTAAAGGTGGAGGCAAAGCGTTGGTGGGTTTGCATAATATTTGTGCTCTAGCTAAAAGATTAGGTCTTTGTTTCGAAAATTATGATTGCTAAAAGGTGTTGTATAAATGAGGACCTAGAGTTTATACATTATTAATTTGTTCCTCATCTTAACATACTCGTGGTAACCTATATACTTCTTATTCCTTAGAAACCACTCAGTTTTATACGCTTTATTGATAACCTCATCAATTCTATCCGTAACTATGAGACTAAAGGCATCGCTACCTGCACCACTACCAAAAGAAGCTGCTAGTATTCTTTGTCCTGGTTTTGCCTGTTCAAGTACTTTTGCTAATCCTATAAGCATTGAAGCGTTGTAGGTATTACCAATCCAAGGCGTTACGATGCTTGGTAAAACTTTTTCCTTAGGGATGCTAAGCATAGATGCAACCCTTAGCGGAAATCTTCCATTTGGTTGATGAAATACAGCATAATCAAAATCGGATGACTTTAACCCTAGTTTCTCCATGAGCATATTGACTGCTGAAACTATATGGTGAAAATAAGCTGGTTCCCCTGTAAAACCCTCACCATGCCTTGGATAAGGAGCTCCATCTCTTCGCCAGAAATCCGTTGTGTCCGTTGAATATGTTACCATACCCTCAAATACTGCCGCTGCTTCATTTGCAGGTCCTACGACGTATGCTGCTCCACCACTACTAACAGTAAGTTCTAGAACATCGCCGGGGCTCGCTTGAGCCGTATCAGCACCTATGGTTAGAACATACCTTGCGTAACCACTTTCAACTAATGAAACTCCTATCCTAATTGCTTCAGTAGCAGCTCTACAGGCAAATTCTAGATCTGCCACAAGGTGAGCTGGTTTTATGCCGAGAGCTTCAGCTATAATTGTAGCACCAGGTTTTACAGCATAAGGTTTGCTCTCTGTCCCAAGGTATACAGCATCTATTTGGCTAGGGTTTATACCGGCTCTTTTAATTGCATAGGAGGCTGCCTTATATCCTATTGTAACGCTGTCTTCATCTGAATTAGCTACAGCTTTTTCCTCAATCCATATACCATCTACGTACGCTTTATCAAACCCCCAAAATAACGCGATATCCATGGCCTTAATCCTGAAAACAGGTATATATACCCCCCAACCAATGATGCCGCTCTTCGCCATCTTATCATTCACCTAACTGATGCAAGCACAGCTGAGATATAATAGTCTTACATGGAGTAATCAGAACTACATTAATCCCTCCTGGTCAATAATAGTGCTTGCTTTTTTCACCAATGCATCTACAAATTTATGCAATTTATTTATAAAGTTTGTATCCATAGATTCTATAACAAATCTTCTTCCAGAATATGTTACAGTAAATCCTTTTACAACATAGGGAAGCAAGTGCATTGACCTTGCCGGGACATAACCATATTCAAGCCATCCTTCATCACATTTAATTCTGAAATTAACAAAATCTTTTTCTAAGTTAGTTACCCCATATAGAACAGAGCTTATATCAATTGTAGCCTCTATTACTCCATCAAACAAGTGGTTATAGCAGTTTTCTATAATGTTATCGCATTTTATTAGCATAATCAGCAAAGATATGTAGGGATATCTTAAAGGATTGTAATCAATGAAGAACTCGGCACAATCATTACATGTCGAGATTAATTCTAAGAATGCAGAAGCTTTGTTTAGGCATTGCATTATCGTATCCTTACTCATAAACATAATCGCCCTACTCAATGCTTAAAAGCGGTTTAATTTTTTAGATTTAAAAATTTATGAATTATTTTGCTTAATTAACTACTGTTAGCATAATCTCAACGCATTTTCAACACCTTCTATAACGCGAGAAACAACAATCCACGAATCTAGAGGTTTATCAAATATAGATATACGTTCGTGCACTAATGACAATGTTGTTTCTTCGAAATCACCGTGCTGGAAAGCTCCAATTATTACGCAAACACTTTTATCATTACTCATAAGTTTAGCAAGTTCTTCACCAAGAATTTTAACTGTTTTCTTAACTCCATGTTCATTCATTAGTATAATCCTGTCAAAGTTCATCATATCTACAAAATCTTTTAGAGTTTCCATTTCAATCCATAGCAAAGGTTTTTCGCTACTGGGGGGAGCTCTACCTAATACTAAAAGCTGTTCAATCAAACCAATAAACCTGTTATAATTTCGTGGTAAGCGTGTACCAGGATCTATGTTGATGATCCTATCATCAATTGTATGAACATAAACTCTTAGCAAACCAGCAATATTAAGGGGGCTTGATAATGCGTTCAGCAACGATATGTGAACTATATCAGGTCTACCCCTTTTATACCATTTACTGAGCTTTTTCATGGCACTATAATGTAGTGATATATCTAGCAATGTCTCTGAGGGTTTTTTACCCTTTTTTTGAGCATTCTTAGCTACTACTGGGTGATTCTCTATTTCCCTGGGCACAAGCTCTAGACCTGCTTCAGCTAAAACGATGGTTAAAGGTCTCATATATCTCGCCTTATTTCTGCTACACAGCTTAGCTTAACTAGTATAAGCCCTACATAATTTCTTGAGAAAACACTTGTTACAAAATTTATGTTTACACATAATCTTGTTATGCACATAGGCAATTGATTGAATCCAGGCTGTAAAAGCATTGAAAGCATTCCTTACCCTATAATACGTGCAATTTGTATTTATAGGACAAACTCCGCAGGAGTAATTGATGCAGTAGTGTTTTTTAGGCACATTGGCTATGAGGTTAAATGTTGCTTCGAATTTTCTTAGAAAAGAAATGAAGTTTCTATCTATTGGTGCATATATGGTCAATTTTCTTACAAATACCAAGTATGCATGCGAAACCTTAGGACCTACACCCTTTATTTTTTGCATGTACAAAATTACTTCCTCGGGATTCTTCTTCAATATAAGCTCCCTATACTTTAAATACTCTTTCAATGCATGAACAAAGTTTATTACTTGATAACTACTACTAACATTCTTAACTATATTTAAAGTTTTCAAACTACCAATAGCTTCGACGGACCCGTATTTTTCCATAATGTTCCGAATCCATTTAACAACATTTATATGAAAATCTGTATTCTGAGACATGAATATCGATGAAAATATCTCTATGTCGTCTAAAGATGATGTAGCTATACCGAACCAGCTGTACTCTGTCATTAACACTTCTACGAATTCCCTATACTTCTTTTCAATTATACCAAGTTTAGCAGGTATAGACCAGAGACCCAAGATCTCATCAGCATAATCTAAACACATTTTATCTTCGTGTTTAACAACAAGCTCAGATTCCTTCTTACTTACTACAAGCTCTTTGCATATGCCCCATAATTTAATGACTTTATTTTCTTGAACCTCAACCATAGGCAGAATAAATGATGGATAAAAAAGTATGTACAAGTTAAACTTAGGATCTACTTCAATAACTTTAACCTTCATAACATGGTATACCTATCACTATTACGAATTTCAAAGTAAATAAGGATAATTTACAAGTTTTCAAGATACTTAAGCATTGACAATAAGTTTTTAGGAGCGTTCAATGCTAAAGCTATAGCTCCTAATAATACTATGTCATCTCCTAGAGGGGTTATTTCTATAATAGGCTTTAATGTTACTACGCCTTTAGACTCTTCAATACCTTTTATTATCGGATTGAGAACAAGTTCTCGTTTGTTCTTTAGGGCAATAGCGCCACCTACCGATATTATCTCTGGGTCAAAAATGTTTATTACATTCTCGAACCCTGCAATATTGTACTTGTTGATTTCTTCTACTATTTTAAGTGCTAATAGATCTCCATTTTCGGCTTCTTTATATATTTGTTCTGATGTCAGTTTATTTTCACAGTATAACTGAAATATGATCGATTTTTTCTCTTCTTCAGTTAGAGTCCATTCCTCTAAAAGTTTTGATGCAAACTTTGGTATATTAGCGCCACTTGCGTATGCTTCCCAATGACCTCTACCACCACAACCGCATATCATTCTTCCTCTTACATCTACTATCATATGTCCTATTTCGTGTGCGTTGCCCATCTTACCTAGAAGGAGGAGGTCGTTTACTATTATACCTCCACCTATGCCTGTGCTTAACGTTATATAGACAATATTGTTTTTGCCTCGTCCTAGTCCAAAGAGTTTCTCCCCCCAAACAGCTGCAACGCAGTCATTTGCAATTATTGTGGGTTTCCTTAGTGCATCGATGAGAGGGGCCCCTAATTCGAAAGTGCGTATAGGTACGTTTGGAGCCCCAATAACTCTGCCTCTGGCTAGATCCAAGGGACCTGCTACACCTATGCCTATTGATTCAATGTCGTCGATGTATTCTCTATATTCTTTTTTGATCACCTCTAGAATTAAGTTAGCTATAGTGTATTTATCCCCCTCCCTAGGTGTCAACAGAACTGTTTTCCGCATAATACGTCCATCGGCTGATGCGAGCGCTGCTCTAATCCATGTAGCACCTATATCAACACCCACTACGTATCTAGACACAGCACCACCCTAAAATTGAATTGATTTATTTATCTAATCAGTACTCTCACCGATCATCATATCTTCAGTTAGGAGGTGCAAACATCATCTAAGTAAAGATTACTTTACTTAAGTAAGCTAAATACTTTACTTAGCACTAAATAACCTTTAGATATAATTCCAAGAGAACCCTTCGAACAACATTCAGGTTCAGTAAACCTTACTATATTATCTAATTGCTTGAGGCGTTTATACGATACCATTATAGGTACAGCATCACTTGAATGTGCTTTTAGCTCAGGTGGTGTGCAATGATCCGATGTTACAATTATAGCTGTGCTCTCTAGGTCCACCGATTTAATTAGAGGTTGAATATATAGCTCGTCTATGGTTTCAATAGCTTCAACTTTACTTAATTTATTTCCATCATGCCCAGGTTCATCGGGTCCTTTAAGATGAACGTATACAACATCGTTTTTTTCAAGAAGTCTTAGTGTTGCCTCGACTCTTTCTCTATATAGTATATTCTTACTACCTTGTAGAGAAACCTTGGCAACATCCATCCCTAGAAGCGCACCTATACCTATTTCAACAGGCATTTCGGCAACTATACCAAAAGATCTAGCATAGAGATTTCGTATAGGAGTTATAGACGGTATTCTGTCTTCTGCATCTCTGAGGAGGACCGCATTGGCTTTAGGAAGCCCCCTCCCATCTCTTTCTATGTTTATCCTGTGACTATCAAGTACCTCTACAACTTTATGAATAAATTCATTAACAAGTTCACAAGTAACCTTAGCTTCTTCTGAATCATCCAAGGGTTTACACATCGATATATAAGGGGTATAGCTCTTCACAGCAACAGATAATTTACCTTTACGTTCGTATGCGGGATCGGTGTTCGTAACATTAGCACTTAATTTTCTTTCTCGACTTCCAATTACAACTACTGCTCTATGACCTATTGTTGCTACAACTTTTGCGTACCCACCATATGCACCAAGTTCTACTCCATCAATTGCTTTAGCTAGTTCCCCGGCTTCTTCTGTTGATAGACTTCTACCAACCCTTCTGTCTATGATCTTCATTGATTTGGGATCTACTGTAGCAAAATTTGCTCTAAAAGCTATTTCACAACCTTCTTTAATCCTTAACCCTACTCCTAATGCTTCTAAAATACCTCTCCCAACGCTTATTTCCTCAGGATTATAGCCTAAGATAGAGAATACCGCTGCGTCGCTTTCAGGAGGTGTTTTATCATCGATAGGATAAAAACATCCTGCTACAGCATTCTTAGCCAGGATATCTAATCCAGGAGTCTTTGCTAGCTCAAATGATGTTGGTCTATATGTAATACCATCAGCTGCACCATCTATAACAACAACTACTATTTTCATTTAAATCGCCTAGCTGATTCAATACCATTAAGTAGGAGTATAAAAATATTGATCCTAATATTTTTCTGTACCTATAGAATAGAAAGTTATTTGTACAACAAAAGTGAAAGATATATATACCTGGTTTAACTTTGTTATAATCGGTAGACTCGTAACACCCTAAATCTATCAAATAATGAGTGTGACGCTATGAGCCAGCAAGTAAATATACGCAAGATTATACGCGTAGGCGAGAGAAGCATTGGCATAACAATACCTAAGGAATGGTTATCACACCTTAATGTTGATATTGGTTCATCTGTGGAAGTCACGTTAGGCCCCGGATATGTACTTGTCAGACCTCTAACTTCCGGCGTTACACAAACCAAAATTACAAACACAATAGCTTTAAAGCATGACGATATTGAGCAGCTCGAAAGACTGATTATAGCGAGCTACATTGAAGGCTATGACATTATAACGTTAGATGTTCCCCGTTATGTTGCTAGGGACGTATTCTATAAAGTTGTCATGAGGTTGCCTGGCACAATAGCTATGAACGGAGATATATTCAAGATAAAGATTTCAGTTGACGAACTCAACACCGATTTAAACGATATTATAAATTCTATGAAAACTACCATATCCTCAATGTTTGATATGTTGATCGAATACTTTGAGTCGGGAAACCATGATAAACTCAAAGAGCTGATAAAGCTCGATGACGATCTCGATAGGTTCCACTTTTTAGGGATGAGAACAATAAAGAGAACAGCGTTTAGAGATCCTGCATCAGCTCTAGAGTTTACTACTATTATTAAAAGCTTAGAGCATATAGGAGATACCCTAGATAGAGTTTCTAACACATTCCTCAAAACAGGCATAAATGTGATTAAACGTAATGAATGCAAAGAAATGCTTAAGGAAATGTTCTCCAAGGTATCGTCTTACGTGTCTAAGGCTATTAACTCGCTTGCAGCCCGTAATATTAACCAAGCACTTAAAGTCTTACTTCAACGAGAAGAACTTACGCAAGAGATATTAATGGCTGCTACAAAATGTATAGATGTAACAGGTATATTAGCAATATCTCATGAAGCTATGGTATCCTTATACGAGGCTGCAGAAATAGCTGAAATATCAATTCTTAGGCATTTAAGGGAGACAAATTTACAACAAAAACCAGAGAAATAATGCTATTGAGTCATATAGCGCTACGAGAAGTAATCAACCTAGCTAGTGAGGATAGGTACTCGATGTTCTCCTTTACGTAGTTTATAGTCTTCTCAGTTGCATCAATAAAATCTCTGCTTAAAATTTTACTTTCAATTGCTTTATCTAGTTCATCTTTATCTATTACTTCTAACCTATTATTCACATACACTAGGTCTACGTAGACATCTAAGTATGAAATAATTCTATTCTCTGAACAAATTTCAGGAGGGGTATTAATGTTGATGTATATACCCTTTTCCTCACCAGAGGTCCTAACATATCTATGGATTATAAACCATGTATCTATAGGGATTAAAGTGAATGCCATATCTCCACGTTCCTTAGGAACCCCTAAACCATCGTATACTCCCTCACTCTTGATGACTCTTTTACCAACAATAATCTTACCTAAATGCTTGTCATCCACTACATCTACAACCTCTATAGATCCTATCTCAATTTTCTCGTTTGTAGCTTTCCTATGAATTATTGTTACATGCTTACCAAGCATGCTATCTGCTAGAGCATATTTTAATGATTTATAGAATAGATCTCTATCAATATACTTTGACATCTTATCAACCAAATCTGCTAGCTCCGTTAATTTACCGCATGTTCTCATAAAATGATGCCCAAGCATAGTAGGAGTTACACTATTCCTTATGTTGTCTAAGTATTCTTTTGACACCCTTGTTAAATTCACAAAGGCTATGGATTCTCCCTCCACAATAACGTCGCCCACATCGTAACTACCGAGCTTAAGCTTCTCTATATCGTTTATAGCTTCTTCTAGGTCTTTAGCTATTTTTTCGAGTGTGGCAGCTCTTGCTGAGCTTCGCCATCTGATGCTGAAGCCTTGTCTTGCAATATTAGCTGAAAGAGATCTTAGCATCGATTTCCTCTCTAAATCTCTTATATGTTCGCTAAACATAACCTTACCCATACCATCGTCTAGCAAAACTACGGTATCTTTGATTATGGCTATACCTGGGTATACTATCGTTGTTCTATTAGGTTTCATAGCAGGTTTAACTATATGAACTATACTCTTGGATCCTTCTATGCACCTTGGGTAGCCATGAATAATAACAGTATGATCGTTAAACTCAGCTACACAGTACCCATCCTCGATCCCTTTAATTTTAACTACTATGCTAGTATAAGGACCATATTTATTGTATTCATAACTAATGAAAGGTATCTTGTTGACAAACGTATTTAGTAAATTCATCACAGCTTCTTGTACGCCTACTATAACCAGGATGTTGGGATCATCATCGCTCACCTTTATGGTTGCATGAGGTGGTTCCTCCTTTCTAGGATGCAACGAAAATCTCTGCGCAAGTTTATCAGAGAGATCTGATAAACCATGACCTGAATCAAGGACAATCTTAGCTAACGCAGTAGCATAAGGACCTCTTACCCTGTATACATAGATCATTTTATCACTTTTGACCTAGTTTGCTTAGTTAATCTTTTACTGTTTCGAGAATAGATATAGCTGACCATAGAAGAGTCCTAGCATGCAATGGCATGTTCGGATCCTGGCTAACTTCATCGAGGATCCCTATAGCATTAGCAGCCTTTACACCAGGTGACAACCCTTTCTCGTTTAAAGCTCTTATAGCAAACATAGCCGCTCTCCTAATATTTCTAGGTATAGATGGGTCATTCATAATCCTAGTTAAAACCATCAACGCTTGCCTTATCTTAGCTTCATTATCGTAAACAACTTGCTTGGTGAATTTCTTTTCTTGCTGCCTCACTCCACCAACATCATCTTTAGGTTGCCCATTATCTGAGGTCGATGCAACCATAAGTCGTCACCCCACTATTAACTTTAAATTAACGCTTATTATGCTTTACTAAAAGACTACTTAAGTTCGTTGAACACCTTATGATAAAAAATTTGGAAAGCATAAAAACTTTAGTGTTACTAAACGTTATTTTAAAGATAGTAGGTGATATTTAAAATGCCTGTTATTAGATGGCATGGTCATGCATGCTTCGAGATAGTATCATCTAAAGGTAAGGTAGTTGTTATCGATCCACATGATGGGCGTAGCCTTGGGTTAAAGCCACCACAGGTATCAGCAGACGTAGTTCTAATAACACATGAACACTTTGACCATAACGCTTATGCTAATGTCGCTAAACCTAATGCGAAGATTCTTTCTATGAGTACAGGTGAAGCTATAATCGATGATATTAAAATCGTAGGCGTAGAAACATACCATGATAGAGAACGGGGTAAGAGAAGAGGTAAAAACGTTGTATACAAGGTTATTGTAGACGAGGTAAGTATTGTTCACCTAGGTGATCTAGGACATGCTATTGATCAAAATGTAGGTTCTAAGCTTAAACCTATAGATGTACTCCTAACCCCAGTTGGTGGTGTGTTTACCATTGATGCTAGAGAAGCCTGGAATACAATAGAGGTGTTGAGCCCTACGATTGTTATACCTATGCATTACTGGGTTCAAGGGCTTGAACTACCTTTGAAGCCTGTTGGTGATTTCTTAAATCTCGCCCCTTCTACATGGAATAAGGTAGTTCTTGACACAAATACTCTTATCATTGACAAATCTGGTTTAAAGCCTAAAACCATTTACGTACTTAAGTACTAGTAGCAAACTAATGACAACGTCGCATGCCATTAATCATAAACCTAAAATTATTTTTAGCATATACAATAAGGTTAATAAGCTGGTACCGACCTAGAATTCTCTGATTATATGGTGTACGAGATTGACATGGAACACTTATAGTGGGATCAAGGTTCCATGGGTACCTACAAGGGAAGAGCTCCTTGAAATAGTAATGAGGTTGGCAAACATAAAAGATTACGATGTGTTTTATGACCTTGGGTGTGGCGATGGCAGGGTTGTTATAAAAGCGGTTAAGGAGGGTGCAAAAAAAGGTGTTTGCGTAGAACTTAACCCATCACTAATTGAGAAAGCTAGGGAAAATGCTAAAGTGGAAAATGTCCAGGATAAGATAACATTTATAAACGAAGACTTTTTCAATGTGTCGTTGGAAGATGCTACTATTGTATACATGTATCTACTAACTTCTGTTAATAAGGCGCTTAAGCCGAAACTTGAAAGCGAGTTAATAGAAGGAACAAGAATTATTACCTTAGATTTCGAGATACCTGGATGGAAACCAATTCAAGTCATAGAAGTTTCTCTACCAATGAGAACGGCAAGACTTTTCTTATACGTAAAAGGTGTTAGTGATAAGTAAACATGATTACGTTAACCCCGCTACTTTTTTAGCTTCATCAATGATCTTTGACACCTCCGAAGAAGATTGTGAAACAATAGCTTTTACATCGTAGTTGACCTTAAGCTCCTGCATTAAACTCTTAGATACTTCATCTAGTTTATCAACGAGAACAACAAGTACAGGAGGTACCCCCTTCATATACTGGCGAAGAATTTTAACAATATCCTTCACAGCTAGGGCCGCTACAACACTATTACCTGCTAAAACAAGTGTCTCAAACCTTAATATAATACTTTCCAAGAACATTGATACATTATTCAAACGGCTGTCTATAACCTTTAACACCTCTATCTCTTTATCTACATCAGCTATTTTCTCTGGTGTTATTTTATGTATTTTCTCTTTATATTCAGTATACTGCTTTATGTTTCTATTTATCATAGCCCTATAATGGTTAACTTTGTTGTGAAGTTCCCTCATTATGGCTAAGCTCAGCAATACCCTTGACCGTATTGGAGTGCTCACCCTAATCACTATTAACTATCTTTACAATACCTCTAGAGGTTATTAGCTGTGAACCATATAAGCTGTTATACAGTTTATACAGTAAGCGTAACCTTTGCTACTCCATACAAGAAAATACAGATGTGTCTTTACTCTCCAACGATAACAATGAAAGCTCTCTTGTTTCTAATCGCGGTAGCATCGTTTTTTCTACTTTAGATACCTTCTGCTTAGCGTACCACATAAAAGCTTTTAGAAGAAGCCTTAAAGGTGCATAGATTCTTTTATTTAGGTAAAAGTTATTCATTATATCTTCAGCCCACTTAATTGTGTGCCAGAAAGCTACCCTCATAGCCTCGGCGTGTTCAACAGAAAACTTTAGCCCGGTTATACCTCCTTCTGAACTCTTTAACGCACCCATAGGTACGAATATCATTGGGACTATTATGCTTCTATAGTTCTTCAATCTATCTAGAAGTTCTACAGTCTTTAAAACATCGTCTGGTTCCTCTCCTGGGAACCCAAGTATAAAGGTTGCTGCAGGTACTATACGGTGTTCATGCATTATAGCGAAAGCCTCTTCTACAATATTGGGCCATTCTTCTGGTTTAAATGGCGCTGCTTTAGCAGGCATAATTATCTTTGTCATTCTCGGCGACCCTGTTTCTATACCTACCTCTACTCCAAGATATTTTTGCCCAATATCCGAATATATGATGTTTGAAACATTTGTAATAAGCTTATACTTTCTCTGAGAATATACGATGGCCGCTAACGAGGCGTGAGCCCATGACATTGAATCTATACCTCTCGCCTTCTTGGCAATTTCTAGGTGAAGCTTTAGAACAGCATCAGGGTTAGGTTCTATGCCTGAAGCACCATATAATAGAACATCTTCACTATGTAGTACTATATGCTTTATCCCGTAAGAGATATTTATATCTATCTCCTTAATTATCCTATCTATAGGTATATGACGTAAGGGTCTTAATGTCACACTACAGAATTTACAACCCCTAGGACATCCGCGCGTTATCTCAATAAGCCCGTTTACACTCGGTGCTTTTATCAAAGGTATTTCGTCTATTGAAGGTACCTCCTTAGCTCCCACCGATACATACTTAGGTACAGTTTCGTTGTTAAGCAATTTTTGGGTTAAATCAACGATAGCTTTATCTGCTTCTCCTTCGATAATTAAGTCGATGCCCCATCTATCTACGAGCTCCGGTTCCCATAACCATTGCCATGCCGCTGGACCTCCAACAACTATCTTCACACCTCTCTTCCTCATAGCTCCAACGGCTTTACTTTCCATAAGCTTTATGAAGCTCCGCCTATTGATTGGCTCCTTCTTTGTTAACAACCACCATTCAGAGCTAGGGGGTCCGAAAGCGAAATAGTCATGATGGCCTATCATCAATATCTTGACGCTATTAACGTATTTCTCTAGATAATCCGGGTCTATAATATATGCAGAAAAACCTGCATTTTGTAATGCAGCTTCTATTTTTCTTAAACCGTAGGGCGCTTCCAAAGGTCTTCCGAATTCGTCTACCTTAGGTTTAGGACAGCATATATACATCCACAGAAATTCGGGCAAGGCTATAGGTGGAGCTGTTGCTACAAAACCAAGAAACTCTTTGCTGTGGTGGTTAGTTATCATCGTTCTATCAGATGTGATTACAATATCAATGGTATTCATCAATTCAACCTCAATTCATGTAATCACCTACTATATGTAGGTGTTTATATACCTAGCCTAAAACAATTTACGCTGGGTAAGTACGTCTGCACTCATAGTGGGTAAGCAATATGAACCTAAAGAGGAAGAGAGTTATCGCGTTAGTAAATGCATGGAGTAGAATAGTGAAAGAAAACATTACATCGCGGGAGCAGGTTAAAGAGGTTCTACAGAGATGCTATGAAGAATTAGATGTTGAACCTATAAGAGGCTCTAGCTCTTCCCCCGATCTCTATGATAAAGATATTGTATCTCTTTATATAGTTGGTAAGTGGGGATTGGGGATAGATAAGGATCTTAGTAGAGAGATTTTCAAGAACATATTCAACTTAGAGATAGTCATAGAAAAAATTGTAGACAAAATTCAAAAATCTTCAAGTTATGAAGAACTTTGCAAAGAAGATTCAAAACTATGCGAATCCCTAGACGATAAACTTGTTGCAAGAATTCTAAGGTATATGTTTACACTATACTACTTTGGCTTCATAGATAGAACAATATTTGCTCAGTTTATGAGGAAGGCATATTTAGTTTTAAAACCTATGGAGGATACTATAAAAAGGTTCGCTAAGTTCGTTATAGCATACGAAGTTGGGAAAAAGATGGTGGAGAACGAAATTAAGTCAAAAATAGAGTTAAACATGGAGAAAAATGCTGTAGCACTTGACCTAGGAATCCCGAACGCCCTTCCATCAATTGGTTATATACTCGAGGTGACTAAGCATTTCTTTGAGATCCCTCAAAACCTTACTAACAGCTTAAAAAGCGAACATAGATAAACGTAAAGATAAGTGCATAATGAGAGATGCAAATAATTAGGGATGCAACATGTATCGTGTAACTGTTGAGAAGGTATACATGGTTAAGAAAGACAATAAGAAGTTTGTAGTGGAGCTCTGTCGAACAAATGATGGAAAGCTGTTTGTCGTACCTATATTCACCACTAAGCATGTCTATGAAACAGCTGATGGTGAAGAGAAAGAGTGGGACTACGATACAACTAAAGCTGAAGAAGTGGACTACATGTCTCTACCCCAGAACATCAGGGAGACACTATCTAAATTACACGTAATATAGGTTTCACGAGCTGTAACCTTTTTTACTTGGTTATATTCTAGAGGAATTTACATAGTTTTAAGCAAAGAGGTTGAAGCTAACTTCATGAGCGCCCCTAGCAACAATATTATTTACGCCAGAGACCATGAAGATAATTATGTGCTCTCGCACTTACTTGAACCCATAGCAAACTGGGTTAAGGAAAAGCTGAAAACTTTAACACTACCTCAGAGAATGGCTATACCCTACATTAAGCAAGGCAACCATGTACTTATATCAAGTCCTACTGGTACAGGTAAAACTTTAGCTGCTTTTCTACCAATAATAGATGATCTTGTTAGGGAATCTATAGAGGGAAAGCTAAGGGATGAGGTGCACGCTGTATATGTTTCACCGTTAAGGGCTCTAAACAATGATATGAGGAAAAATTTGATAGCTCCTTTGAATGATATTAATAGGTACGTCAATAGGTGGTGCAGTAAAGACATAACTTTACGAGTTGCTGTTAGAACTAGTGATACACTCCCCCAGGAGAAAGTTCGAATGCTCAAAGAACCCCCTCATATCCTTATAACAACACCTGAGAGTCTTGCGTTAATACTTAATGCTCCTAAGTTTAAAGAAAAACTAAGGAATGTTAAATGGGTCGTTGTTGATGAGATCCACGAGCTTGCAGCTAATAAGCGGGGCTCTCATTTAATGGTGTCTCTTGAAAGACTGAGAGACCTTGTTAATAGAGATTTCCAAAGAATTGGCTTAAGCGCAACAATATCGCCTTTGGAGGAGGTAGCAAGATTCTTAGCAGGTTTCGATGATAATGGTGGTCCTAGGCCTATTGTAGTTGTTGATGCTAGGTTTGCTAAACCACTTGATATTAAGGTGGTAAGCCCAAAAATGAACCTAGTTTACAGCCCAGCTTCAGCACTAACTGAAGCTATCTACGAGAATTTGGCTGAGCTAGTATTAGCGCATAGAACAACCTTAGTGTTCACTAATACCCGTAGTGCAACTGAGAGAGTGGTATATAAGCTAAAGAAGATGCTAAGTAACAACGGTGTTTTAGATGCTGATGATATAGAAGCTCATCACAGTAGCTTGAGCAGAGATGTTAGACTTGATGTAGAGGATAAGCTAAAGAAAGGAGAACTACGTGTTGTTATTTCTTCTACAAGTTTAGAGCTTGGAATAGACATAGGTCACATAGACCTTGTAATCCTCTTGAGTAGCCCGAAGAGTGTTACTAGGCTTCTCCAAAGAGTTGGTAGATCAGGCCATAATGCGTATGCTGTTAGTAAAGGGGTTCTACTCGTTGTCGATAGAGATGATTTGGTGGAGTGCGCCGTTTTGGCTAAGTTAGCTATGAAGAGAAAAATAGACAACGTAAAAATACCTAAAACCCCCCTAGATGTACTCGCCCAGCATATGGTAGGTATGTCTCTTGAAAAGCCTAGAACCATTGATGAAATTCTTAGAATTATTAGAAGAAGTTATCCTTATAGAGATATAACAGAAGAAGAGTTGATGAGCATCGTTAATTATCTTGCTGGAAAATACCCTGGGCTAGAAGACTACAACGTTTATGCCAAAATTAGATACGATGAAGAAACGAGATTAGTTGGTAGAAGAAGAGGAGCTAGGATGATATATCAGTTAAATGTTGGGGTTATCCCCGATGAAGCAAAAGTGCCTGTCGTATCTAAAGATGGTGGTAAGAGAAAATACTTTGGAGATCTGGAGGAGGGCTTCGTAGAAATACTAAATTCTGGAGATATTTTTGTTCTTGGGGGTAGAACTTACAAGGTCTTAGCGATACATCCGACCCACATCATTGTATCCCCAGCTGAAGGTGAAAAACCTACTGTGCCTATATGGTTTTCAGAAATGTTGCCATTGTCTTACGATTCGGCAATTGAGGTTGGTGTATTTAGGAGAGTAGTCGCTGAGATGATTAAAACTATGCCTAGGGAGGCTGTGGTGGAATTCTTGGTAAGAGAATATAATTTAGAGAAACATGCTGCTAAATACATATATGAGTATATATATGAACAGCTATTATTTACAGGTGTTGTACCGTCAGATAAGAACATTGTTATCGAGATATGGAGAGACCGCGAAACATCTTCTACGAATATTATAGTGCACTCGTTGTTTGGCAGAAGAGTAAATGATGTTTTATCAAGGGTCTACGCCTATATTCTAAGTAAAAAATTAAACGAAAGCATAAGAATAAGCGTAACAGATAACGGATTTATGCTATCATTCAAGAATATTAAAGTTTTAGATCAAACACTTAAACAAGCTATAGAAGAAACAATAAAGGAAGTCACAGTGGACAACGTTGAGGTCATAGCCCGTCGAGCTATAAGAAAAACAGAACTGTTTAAGAAGAGATTTAGACATTGTGCAGAAAGATCTTTTATGCTCTTGAGGAGATACAAAGGAATAGATGTATCCCTTGCTAAGAGACAGATAAACTCAGAGAAGCTTATTGAAATAATTGAGAAATATCCGAAATTCCCCATAATTGAGGAAACCTACAGAGAGATACTCGAAGATGTTATGGATCTCGCCCATGCAAAAGAGGTAATAAATAAAGTACATAATAACGAAATAGAAATACGATTTTCATTCAGCTACTATGCCCCAAGCCCCTTTGCTCATCATATAATAGCCTTCGGATACAGTGATATAGTTTTAATGGAGGATAAAAGGAGACTGATAGCTAAATTCCAAGATATTGTTAAAAAAGTCTTAGAGCAGAAAATAAACATGCATGGTAATACTCACGAAATCATTGAATCGCTTGGACAACATCAGGAGGGAAAAGCTACAACATAAGTAAGTGCCCATTAAATGAATTGATTGAATTTAAAATACTGATTGAAGATCAACATAGATAATGAATAAAACATAGTGTAGAAAGTTAAATGCTATACTTTAACATTTTTAGTTAAAGACATCAATGTCTTCAGCGTTAATGTATATAATTGTATTTGCGCTAAATCTTCAAGCGCTTCAGCTACTGTTTCAGCTTCATATAGATTACGACCTAAAGAAACCACACCATGCTTTCTCAAAATTATTGCGTTAGCATCTGTTAAAACTTTCTCAGTTACATGCTTTGCTAGTTCTTCACTTCCAGGTTCAGCTTCGGGTACATAGACTATGCCCTTTATATAGTACTTAGATTCTATTAAAAGATTGGGATCTAAACTAATATCCAGTAGATCTAGAACTAAAACAGCTGGATTATGTGTGTGTATTACTGCAAACACATCTTGCCTTGCTTTATATATAGCTACATGGAACCTCCACTCAGATGAAGGTTTATGATGACCTTCAATAATATCTCCATCTAAGTTTATTTTAACAAGATCATCCACCTTTAACTCAGCCTTATGAAGTCCTGTGGGAGTTATCCAAACATAGTTAGACCCGGGCAAACGAACACTTAGGTTCCCAGACAAAGCTGAAATCAGATTTCTTCTATATAAATTCCTCATAACGGTTATTATATCTTGTTTAATTAAATCCTCTAAATTGTAGATATCGCTAATATTGAAGGTGCTCATATTCTAACCTCTTAGTAAATATACAACATTGATAAAATATATAGTTCTTATAGTAAATAATGTTAAAATAATGTAAACAAATAATACTTCTCAACTAATATACATGGATAAATCTCGCAAAGCTAATAATTTTAATCCCTATGGGTATAGCAATAACATCGATATTGTTACTAGTTTACTTAGCAGTTTAACTTACGAAATCATAGAAAATATTCTTATAATTAAGTACAATTTAAAATCGTATGGTTAATATAATAAGCTAAAGGCTCTATTAACTTAGATGAAAAGTTATGCAAAGGAAAGAAGAACCCGTTATATCACGTTTCTAACTATTTGATGCACCGCTACATATATCTCCAGATCCCTCTTTCTCTACAGTTTAATATTGTTGTATTGCAACTTATACAGCCTTCAACCAAATATTCTTTCCTTCTCTACTTGTTTCCGACCTTTATCTTCCTCCCCAATGGGTTATATCCTACCCTATGTTGCACATCGTTTACGTATACAGCTCTAAGTTCTAAATACCCAAGGTATATCCCAAATATTTCTAATATTTCTAATTGTAACTAAGAACCATCATATTTAATTCCATCTTCTTACATTCTTTAATTTTAGCTTAATCAATATCTCAGAAATTCGCGACCATAACTAAGGAACAAATATTTCTTATAGTCCAAGCATTTTTAATGTATTATTTATTAAGTAACCTATGAATATTAATTCTACGTATATAGCATATCCTCCTATCATCAATAAAGTTACTCTACCTTTTCCAGTAACTCCTCAAAAACAATTTTGCACCTAAACCATTGCTTAAACATTTACTAAAGCGCCCATAGTCGCTTTATCGTTACGTAGTCTACCTATAATCACCCTTGATTTTAGGGGCTTCTTTTTAGTTTAATTAATTATATATATTAGTTTCAGCTATAATAGTTCTATAGAATCACATCGTCAACTTGCATGGTTTTATATACTTGAATCATTTTATATATTGTAAAGTTTGGAGAATCATGATGAAAATCTTATTAAATCATCTAAGATAGCTAAATAGAGCAATGCCTATTGGTGCGGGGGGTGGGATTTGAACCCACGCAGGCCTTCACCATCGGGTCCTCAGCCCGACCCCTTTGACCTAGCTCGGGCACCCCCGCGCTACTTAGTTATCCAATAATTTTAGTTATTTTTGTGTAAGCCTAAAAATATTTATAGTTAATTTGTTTTGTTATGTAGATTGAGTATGTTTGGTTGTGAACGTAAGTGCATCTATGATGCTTCCTGTTTCTTTAATGTTTTTGACGTTAACTATGAATACCATGGGTCTACCTAGCATTGGTGATTCGCTACATGCTGTTTTGCCTAAATCATCAATGTATGCGTATTTACATTTTTGGTTTGGTGGAGGAGACGTTATAATGAATAACTGTTCTTCCGTCGCTGATATAATTGTGAAACAGTTTTTCTCATTGCAGAGTAGAGAGGTATTTAGGTTCATCGTGGTAAGCCTTGAATAAAGGAATAGTATCATGTCATCAAACGAATCAAGCTCTATTACGGAGACCTTCATATAATTCTACCCCCGATTTTATACTTATTATTTGTACTTTATTTAGAAGTCTGTTAATACACTTAATAAGATTTTTCGAAAACTCTATAAAAGGGACTTTACCTCGTGTTTAAAGGCTATGTAGAGTGTTTGTTTATGTATTAATTCTTGAAACGAAGTAAAAAAGTACCTGATTCTCAAAACCCCTGATATTTGATCCAAGATTATGTAGAGGAAGGTATTTGCTGAGCTTTGTATTATTTTACACTTAGAATCCTATGCCTTATACTCACCAATGTTCCAATGACAATTCTATCGCTTACAACCTTTGTTACCCGTACCCTTGCCACACACCCAATCAAGTTCTTAGAAGCTCTAAGTAGAACAACAGGTCCGTGACGAAGTGGGTAAGTTACAAGGTATCTTCTATTTCTTGGATACTCAGAGGCTATAACTACATCTAATATTCTTCCTACGAGATTAACTTTAGCTCTTTCGTTAAATTCCTTAACATTGGCCTTAAGCGCCTCAACGTATTTTAGGTATTCAGCGTTAGTATTCTCTCTTGTTGTTTCAAATGCTGTTCTTGGCAATGGTCTGAACCTATACAACACTATGCGTTCAACCCCTAAGTTCTCGAGGTAGGGTATTACATTAATAGTTTTAGAGAGATCATCTATAGATTCAAACGGAGTCCTATACATAATGTATACATACGGTTTTAAGCCGTATTTAGTGAGGAGCTCTATAGCTCTTAAAACGTCTACACATTTATTAGGTCTTCCAACAACTTCAAGAAGTTTATCGCTACAGCTTTCAAGCCCTATGTATATAGCTGAACCTTTCAGATACCTACCTAATATTTCAGCAACATATTCGTCTACTAAGCAAGCCTTAATGTTTTCGACCAGTATCGAGGCTTTTCCTTCAACTATTGATTCAACATTCGTTATCTCTTTAAGGAGTTTCTCTATGGCTTCTAAATTCGGTGAAGGATTGCAGGGATCAGTAAGCGGTTCCTCTACCTTCTGTTCTCTATAATAATCAAGAAAATCAGGTGCACTTAACACTACTCTAGTTATACCAAGCTTGAGCAACCTCCTAACTTCCTCAATGATCGAGTAGGGATTTCTAGACCTCGGATAACCGTGGACTAGAGTAACCCCACAATAGCCACATCCAGGGGGTATCTCTACAGGACAGTAAATTCTTTCGCTTAGTTTACCAACAATGCATATACTGCAGTTAATGCATTCTTTCCCTAATGTCGTAAACCTAGGTCTTCTGAAATTACTACAACCCCTAACAGCTTCTACGTATATTCTGCAAGCCCAGAAAAAAGGATAATTACGAACATCATTAACTTCAGGTATAACGTTGAATAAGAGATCTTTAGGTGCCCAAGGTGCTAGCCCTCCGTCTATAACTTGGTTCTTCTTCTTTATTGCAGTACCGCTCGGTATTTCATTCTCATCAGCAACATGTTCGGTGATTTCCCTAAATAATTTGAATCCTTTTCTATAGAAGATTTCATAGAAGGTGTACTCTACTTCTCCAAGAAAAGCTAAATCGAAATCTAGTACATTAAGAGCTCTAAAGCTTAATGTTCCAGGGCCGCCTAGAACAACCACTCCTTTTTTGTCCTTGACTTTTCTCCATTGATGTAGTAGCTTCTCGACAGCTAAGGTATCACTTATCATAAACGATACCGCTAAAACATCGAATTGCTTCATAAGGTTTTTATTTCCTAGAACGTTTTCATATGGTTGAAGAATTGCCTCAAAACCGTAGTATTTCAGTAACGCAGTTACAAGTCTAGGACCAACACCTACAACATCTAATGTTGTAAGCTTCTTACCCTTAAGCCTAGCGTTAGCGTCTACAACAAGGACTTTCTCCAAGGAAATCTACCAATAACTAGCAACTACCTTTCTTTAAGATGTTACGAAGCTTAACTAAAGCTATTGCAGCATCTGCTACCGCATTAGGTGATTTGTAGCTATCTAGCTCACTTAATTTTGCCAATTTACCTAAGGCTACATCTTCTCTTGTAAACGGGGTTTCACCTGTTTGAACCACTAGCGCTATACTATTGCTTTCAGCTATACCGACCTCACATAAGTCTGGAACTTCATCAGAGTGAACAACTAATACCAGTAAATCTATGTTCATAAGCTCTTTCAGATCTTGAAGTCTTGGGAAGACGAGAAATCTTTTATCAAGCTTATATGCTAGCCTAAAAACTTCAGGTATACCTGATTGAGCCGCAACACCAACGGGTTTCACAGCTATAAATGCTGTAATAAAATTCATTGAAAACGCAAGCTTTGCTAAGTCTTGAAGCCTATGGGGGCTTGAGGGCACGTAAGCTACTAAATATATTGCTTTACTCATTTGTTATCGCCTACTAATCTAAGAAATGAGGTATTTATTCAGCAAGTATAAAGCTATGGCGTGGGCAAGTGGTGGGGGAACAGCTTCTCCTACTTGGTTGTACTGCTGGTCTCTATCACCGAAGAATATATGGTAATCTGGAAACCCCATAAGTCTAGCCTGCTCTCTTACAGTTAAAAGCCTATTCTCGAACGGATGGATAAACCTTGAACACCCCAGAACAGTAGGAGCTACATCATCAGGATTAAGTCTTATATAATTAGGCAATCTCTTAGTAGCACCTTGGTAATAGTATAGCGCTTTACCCCATAGAACTCTTGATATCTTCTTAAGTTTTTTCTCAGAGATAGGGGAACATTCATTGTTAGGTAGATCGCTTTCGCATGATATGCCATCTATAGCTTCCTTAACCATTACTCTTCCATTAATAGGCTTAGGTTTTATAGGTACATTTGATAGGAAGAGCCTTGTTCTATAACTAGGAGTTCTGTAGTTCTCAGCTCGCAATATGTTGAAGTACACATTACTGTAGCCATAGTATCTAAACTCATCTACCAAAACTTCTCTAATAACTTGAACGTTTAGCGCGGGGACATTCTCCATGACGAAAATTTTTGGCCTTAGCTCTCCAACAAGCCTTATGTATTCAAGCGTTAATGTCCCCATTGGATCCCTGTATAGTCTATCTAAAGGATCTTTCTCCCTGTTAGGGTTGGCTCCCGTGAAAGGTTCGCATGGCGGACTGCCGATAACGATGTCAGGATTATTACCTACTAAATACAGTATATCGCTTCCATTAATATTCCTTATATCCTCAACGAGGGTTATAGCTTCGGGAAAATTAGCTTTATACGTTTTCCCACAAGTAGGATCTATATCTAAACCAAATGCTATCCTAAAACCTGCTATCTTAAATCCTTGAGAAAAACCTCCGCCACCACAGAACAAATCTACTACTATGGGTGGCATAGCTACATACTTACGCTTAACATATCTATAAGCTGATTAATGAACTCTAGGACTTTCTTACTATCTATCTCTATAAGGTCTGCTCCGCATTTAAGGCATCTAAAGCTGTTTTCGAAAGCATCATCGAACATATATAGGCTATGATCGTAAGGACATATGTATGAAGGAAGTGATTCTCCGTATGATGCCCATTCATTTAGTATCCTTATGAATTCCTTTTTCCTCTTGCTCAATGCCTGGATTACCATATCCTTATTTGTAAACCAAACATATGAGTACCACCTAAGGCTTTCTCCAGAGGACCTCCTATAGGCAACAAACCCATTACTAGCTAAATCGTATAGAATTCTTCTAACATCGTTAACCCTCATATTGAGTTTGTTGCATATCTCTTCATCGCTCATCCCTTTTTCTGAATCTAAAAGTAATTCAACTATTTTTCGCGCATTTTCCCCTGAAATAGCTTCTATAACCTTTAGTATTGCTTCATTGTTCAACTTGTCTCACCACTTTATTTCTTGCACTCGGAATAATATAGTATTTAGCGTCCTTAAAGCATAACTTGAGTTCTACTCCTTTCCAAAGCCTATCAAGGAAAACAGCTAACGCTGAAACCTCGGAATGAGGCTGATTCCCTATAGCCACGTTGTAATCTGCTAGATGGTAGTATATCCTCTCAACTTTTTCAGCACCTACTACAACCAAAACTTGTTTACATTTCTCCCTTATATCGTTGATAACATCGTCAACAGGGATCCCATACATAGTTAAATGAACAACACATCCTTTCTCATTCTTGAACCGTTTAATTAATTCTATGGGATCTACCCCCATCTCTAACAAGAAGTAATTTCCTCCCCATCGCTCAACAACCTTATCTATCGATTTTCTAACGCCAAGGTCTACAACATTAGCTAGGAAAATCCCTTTAGCACCAAAAGCTCTAGCAACAAGTGCGACATGCGTTGTTATTCTTTGATCTCTTCCCGGTCTATGTCCTAGCCTTAATACATAAACGCTTACGCCAAGTTCTTCTGAATAAACTTGGCAGTTTGACATAGCGCTTCCTTAAAGCTATCTATATTTAACTTCTTTAAAGCTGAAATAGGTACTACACCCACTAGCATTAGCTGGTACTCTCTAGCTATATACTCAATTAATTCTATTTTCTTCTCTAATCCCTCAGTAATAAGGTCCACCTTGTTAAGCGCTATAACGATGGGTTTCATTATGCAACCTACATCTCTTAGTATTTTTAATGCTGTCTCAAGCTCTACCTTAAGCTGATCTAGTTCTTTACTTCCGTCGACTATAAGGGCTATTGCGTCGGCCATACTTATTTCTTCTAGAACAGCCTTGAACGCCTCTATTATCCCTATAGGTATATTCTTTATGAAACCTATTGTGTCTACAACTATTATACTATAACCACATAGTTTCACCAAATAGGATTTAGGCGAAAGTGTTGTAAACATCTCTGTACCCGTAGGTTTATTAAGATTAGTTAAAGTATTGAATAGCGTTGTCTTTCCAGCGTTTGTGTACCCCACTATGGCTATGTGAATAAATCCATGGCCTCTCCTAGTTTCACGTTCCTTTAATCTTATATCTCTAAGCTTTTCAAGCTCTTCGTTTAATCTAGCTATACGCTTAGTTATATGTTTGTAGTAAACGTCAATAGCATATCTACCAAGACTTAGAAACCCTGGTAATTCACCAAGCTTAATCCTTCTAATCCAATCCTTTATAAGCGGAAGCTGATGCTTAAGCCTAGCAATCTCTATTTGGAGAAGAGCTTCCTTAGAACCTGCGTGACATTGAAAAACATTTAGAATCATCATTACCTTATCCACTACTTCTACGTTTAGTTCCTTTATAAGGCAAGCTACATGTCTTGGCTTAAGCTCGTCATAAACACAGATCTTCTTAACCCCGTTGCTACCTATAATGGTTCTAACTTTTTCAAGAGCCCCCCTACTTAAGTAGCATTTTGTGCTTGTATTCTTTACATACAGTACATCCTTTACGTCGAACCCTGCTTCCTTAGCTATAGCTAGGGCTTCTTCTAAGCTACCAATGTCGTCGACCTTCACTACGAGCAACGCTGGTTCAAGCATGCTACTTATCTTCCTCTACACCCCTTATACTTACTATCTCGCCTAAGGTAACGTACTTATCAGCTTTACCTTTACTTTCAATCATATCTTCGATTGCTGGTACAAGGAGTTTTATGTTAAGAACTTCTTCTAGCTTCTTAGCTAAATCGTTTGGAGGTCTAAGTCTCCCGCTCTCAATTCTTTTAATAATGTTTTCGCTAACCTTAAGCTTCAAAGCCAATGCTTTCTGATCCCAGCCAAAAGCTTCCCTAGCCCTCCTAATCCTCTCCGCAAAATCTTCTACTAGTTCAAGTTTCTCGCTTACGACAGCCCTACTGGGTCCCCTAGGCTTAGGAGTCGACGTCTTTTTTCCACCTTCTAAGTATTTTGCAGAAGTTGCAGTAGGAGAACGTGGTCTTGTAGACTGAGGTAAAGACCGTGAGTAAGGTTGTAGTTGTTGCGATTTTTGTGAAAGGTTTCTAGGTGAAAATCTAGATGCACATGCAGCACATACAGTAAGCTCTGCACTATCAATACGTATTCTTCTACCTTTACCAAGCTCTATAGGTTCGCCGCACATTTCGCAATATATTACCTGATCCCCTGTTCTCAGTTAAACCACCAAAGATATTAAGGTGGTTAGCTGCTTTTATCTTTATACCTGGGTAAAGTCTAGTTGGTGCTAAAAAGTGGCTATCGAACACAGCGAAAGTAGTAAGCACAATGATTACGTAGAGTACCTAGAGTTAAGAGTTAGAGAGTTAGAGGTAGAGATTGAGCAATTGAGGGAAAAGCTGGCTAAGTACAATGAAGAACTAGAATACTATAAATCTCAAGTAGAAAAATTGCTTGCTACACCACTTATAGAGGCTACTCTTATAGAGATTCTCGATAACGATAGAGCATTAGTTAAAAGCTCGACAGGGCCTATTCTGATAGTTTACATCCTTCCTACAGTTGATAAATCCAAACTTAAACCAGGTGTTTCAGTAGCATTAAACCAGAGAGGATCGGCTATAGTAGAGGTTTTACCTAGATCGGAAGATCCCTTCGTGAGAGCTTTCGAGATAGAGGAAAGACCTAATGTCACATACCAAGATGTAGGCGGTTTGGAGAAACAAATAGAAGAAATAAGGGAAGCTATAGAGCTTCCTCTAAAATATCCACAGAAATTTAAGTCTATGGGTATAGAGCCGCCAAAAGGAGTATTACTATATGGTCCACCAGGCTGCGGAAAAACACTATTGGCTAAAGCTGTTGCTCGCGAAACTAATGCAACATTTATAAGGCTTGTTGCTTCAGAGCTAGCCCAAAAATTCATAGGTGAGGGGGCTAGAATTGTTAGAGAGGTCTTCGCTTTAGCCCGAAGGAAGGCGCCGTCTATTGTTTTCATAGACGAGATAGACGCTATAGCATCAAAGAGACTCGACGTAGGTACCTCCGGTGAAAGAGAGATCCATAGAACACTGACACAGCTTCTAGCTGAACTCGATGGCTTTGATCCTTTAGACAACGTTAAGTTCATAGCGTCAACTAACAGGATAGATATTCTTGATCCTGCGATACTAAGGCCAGGGAGATTCGATAAAATAATCGAGATACCCCTCCCGAACATAAAGGGGAGATACGAAATAATAAAAATACATACAAGGAAAATGCCACTCGCATTGGATGTAAATCTGATAGAGATTGCTAAAGCTATAGAAGGGGCTACAGGAGCTGACATCAAGGCTATATGTACGGAAGCAGCTTTAAAAACTATCAGGGAAGGAAGAGATGTTGTTACAATGGATGATTTCAACTATGCGGTTAGAAAAATATTGAAGGAGAGATATAGACCCTACGGACATCAGGGGGATTACCTAAGCCCAAGCTCAATACATCTCTAAGCTTATAGGTGATGGCCTCTGCTTAATTCTCAATCGTGTTGTAGGAAGATTTCAGAGGAGGAAGTAGCCAGGTTTAAGATGCTACTCGTATACATATACGGACGTAATGCAACAAAGATTTTAGACTTCATTGATAAGAATCAACTTGAAATATGTTTCTCTAAAACAACATCCAGGCCCAGAGCTCTACTTTACAATAAAGAGCTTTTCGCTACAATAAGAGCCTCCGATTTCTTCTTGGTACCCCATGTACCTATGGGCTTACTTCTACACAAAGTTCTACCTTTTCCAAAACGCAGAGTTGTAGTAGTTAATGAAATGCTTGAAGACATCTTAGAAGGTCACACAGTATTCGCTAAACACATAATCTTAGCTGATGAAACTTTAAAGCCATTTGAGGAAGTCTTAGTTGTCGATGAAAATGATAAACTTATCAGCTTAGGGAAAACATTATTAGACTACGAAACAATGATAACAGCTACGTATGGAGCAGCTGTTCAAATTAGGGAGAAAATAAGACTTGGTGAAATATCATGAAAAAGTCCTATACACTTAAACTTTTTAAAGAATTAAACGATAGTAAAAATGAGGTATACCTCATATCAGGATTCTATGGATTTGGTGCTATAGGATTCCTTGCCACCCGATATTTAGTTAGCAAGCTAAATATGGATCTCATTGGCTATGTGGATCCTCCTACAATTCCTGACTTCACCTCCGTCGAAGACCACGGTTTTAGTATGCCCCACGAAATTTTCTACAAAGATATAGGAGAGAGTAAGAGGCTCATCGTATTACTTAACAGAATGAACCCTGAAAGAAAGCGTACAACGAGTTTTATCAATGAGGTGTTAACACTAATTAAAAAGTTAAAAATCGTGGAGGTTATGTTGATAGGCGGTTTAGACGTAAGGTTTAGAGAAGGAGAAGAAGAATTTAGGTGGCTGAAAACCTCAGCATGTACCAGAACCTTGAATGCACCTTACTTTATCAAAGGAGCTTACGTTGTAGGCCCTTTAGCGTCTATACTCATAGCCTTGCAACAAAACGGTGTACCAGCGTTAGCTATATTCCCATATACACAGCCGGACACGGTAGATCATAAAGCCGCTGCCGTAGCCGTAAAAACCTTGGCATCAATAATAGGTATAGAAATCGATGTAGAGGAACTCCTCAGTTATGCTGAAAAATTAGAAGAAGTAGAAAAAATGATTCAAGATCTCTACGAACAACAACTTAGGAGAAAAGAGAGCGTTATGCACACATAACCCTGAAATTAATTTCATAGAATATTTGTACCGAATATAATAAAATATAATCTAATTAAAGGATTCTCTCAGTATTATTGCGAGAGACATCAAAAACTACTTAATCAATTAAATGCTTTAAAATATCGAAGAAACCTTGATCCGCTAAGACGCTTAGGTTTTTTGGATGAACATCTAAACTTCCTACTATGTTCGTGGACAAACGTCTATAGGAACACAATTAAGGGTTGGATGAGCTACATGCATTTGTCCAAGTTCTAACAACAAAATGTTTATAATTTAGAATACCTAGAACTTCTCGTAAAAGAGGGATAGCTTTAATGCAAAGTTTTGATGAATTATTGAAGCAAATAGAAAATGATAAAATCTCGTGGATAGCACTTCAGTTCACAGATTTACTTGGTCATTTAAGGCAGTCCTTGGTTCAAGTTAAGATCCTATCACCGGATACTCTTGAAAGAGGTGCTATACGATTTGATGGTAGTAGCGTTGATGGTTTTGCGAAAATCGAGGAAAGCGATTTAATTCTAAACCCTGATTTCAAAACGTATGCATTGATACCTTGGCGTAATGGTGTAGCAAGACTTATATGTGATGTCTATTTGCAGGACCATAGATTAACAAGAGATCCTAGATACGTAGCTCAAAAAGCGGATCATTACTTAGCTGAACAAGGACTGAGGTCCTTTGCTTCAGCTGAACTAGAGTTCTTTGTATTCGATAAAGTTAGAGTTAATGTAGATTCCTGGAGACAGAGTTTCGAGATTTACAGCTCTGAAGGTTATTCATCGCGTCGCGCTCCATTTAATAGACTTAAAGATGGGTACTACGTTCCATATCCAAAGGATAAGTACGAAGACTTGATGATGGAGATAGGCGAAGTTTTATCCAGGAATTTTGGTATTGAGGTAGAGGTTGTACATCATGAAGTAGCAGCGTTTTCCCAACACGAGGTAAACTTTAGAGGTGGAAATATAGAGTTTCTCGGTGATGCTATTCAAACAACTAAATTATCTATAAAAGCTCTTACCCATAGGAGAGGTGTTGTAGCAACATTCATGCCTAAGCCTGTCTACGGCGATAATGGATCTGGGATGCATGTACACTTAAGTATTTGGAGAGGTAATGAGAATATATTCTATGATCCAAATGAAGGCTACGCATGTTTAAGTCAAGTTGCAAGGTACTTTATAGGGGGGCTGATAGAGCATGGAAGAGCTCTATCTGCAATTGTAAGTCCTACAGTTAATAGTTACAAAAGGCTGGTACCAGGCTACGAAGCCCCTGTGTACCTTGTATGGAGTAAATCAAATAGAAGTGCCGCTATAAGGATACCAATGAATGGTAAACCTAACGCAAAATCTACAAGAGTAGAGTACAGACCTCCAGATCCAAGCGCGAACCCCTACTTAGCAATCGCAGCTATAGTCATGGCTGGGCTAGATGGTATTAAAAGGAAGATAGATCCGGGTCCGCCAATTAACGAAAATGTCTACAAGATGCCCTCTGAGAAGAGAAGATCTTTAGGCATAAAGGAGTTGCCGAGGACTTTGGATGAAGCTTTAGATGAACTAGAGTCAGACAATGAGTGGCTTAAGCCTGTATTCAGCCAAGATGTTATAGATACCTACATAGAGTTAAAGAGGGCTGAATCCCTAAAAATTTCGTCGCATCCATCCCCCATCGAGATATACAATTACATAGATATATAGAGTTTGTAGGTTATTCTAATCTAAGCTATTTATGGATCTCTTGGTGGTTTAGTACTGTGAAAAAGCTTAGACTAGATCATATAACTAAAATTAATTACAGTTTAGTTGAAGAGCTTCTTTCGAAATTCCTCAAAGAATACCTTGCTGAAAGCGCTGGAAAAGGATACATTGTAGGTGTCAGCGGGGGTCTAGACTCAGCTACAGCTTTAGCATTATCCGTTAAAAGTGTGGGTGCCGACAAAGTTATAGCCTTAATAATGCCCGATAAAGGAGTTACCCCCGAAGAAGATGTCGAAGATGCTGTAAACCTTGCAGAGAAACTTCGTGTAAAATACCACATTATAGATATTTCGAAAGCTGTAGAGTATTTCAAGAATTTAATACCTATATATGAAGATGATGAGAAAGATAAGCTTCCTTTGGGGAACCTAAGAGCTAGGATTAGGATGTGCATATTATACTACTACGCAAATAAAGTAGGCTATTTAGTGCTTGGATCAACAGATAGAAGCGAATATTTGATAGGCTACTTCACCAAATATGGAGATGGGGCAACTGATGTAGCACCACTTGCTATCCTATATAAAACACAAGTTAGGGAATTCGCTAAATACCTTGGGGTTCCCCAAAATATCGCGTTAAAGCCTAGCGCCCCAAGGTTGTGGCGTAATCATGTAGCTGAGAAAGAACTTGGCGTTAAATATGAGGACATAGATCTTGTTTTAGCAGCCTATGTGGACTTAGGCATACACTTTAAAGACATACCCAAGGTTACAGGTATTGATGTAGATATAGTTGATAAGGTTTTGCATATGTATGTATCAAGCATCCATAAAAGGAAAGGATTAGTTATACCTAGTCAACATATATTTGATGTGGTAAGAAATATGGTGGTTAAAAACACTGAGAAATAGCTTTAGTGAACAGCTAAGAGAACTACCATATTCTTTCGATTAATGCATAGAAAAATCCCATAATATTGTGCCTATGGGGCCAAGTCCTAAGGGTACCCGGTATAAAACCGGGATTTACAGAAGACTTTAGCTCGATTAATCTTAAACAATTATTATACCTCCTTAAAACCCACATTACATTATCTTCGTTCTCCTCCTTTAATACACTACACGTGGTGTACATCAATCTACCCCTAGGTTTCAGAAGCTTAACACCCACGTTAAGCATTTCTTTTTGAAGTCTAGATAGCTCTTCTACTTTAGCCAAGCTAAATCTCCACTTAGCCTCAGGAGTTTTAGGAAGAGAACCTGTGTTGGAACAAGGAGGATCAAGTAAAACTTTATCGGCAAAACCTTCGCCAAAAACCTTTAGGGCATCCCGACAATCCATTACATGGATTTCTGCTATAGATATCCCAGCTCTTCTAATCATTTGCTTAAGTCTTCGTGCTCTACTCCTATAAATTTCGATAGCTATGATCCTACCTTTATTTTTCATAAGCTCAGCAATGTGTGTGGTTTTACCCCCAGGAGCTGCACACATATCAACAACAGTTTCTCCAGGTCTAGGATCAAGAAGTATTGCTGCAAGTGCTCCTGCCTCATCTTGCGGTATAATTTTTCCTTCTATGAATAAACCCGAATGTTTATAGTCGAAGGGACCCTTCAATTTGATAACTGTTGGCACAATTTTCCCGATTTCTACTCTATAACCTTCTCTAGATAGTTCTTCGACTACCTCCTCAACGCTAGCTTTAAGAGTGTTAACCCTAAAGCTGAGATACTTAAGTTCTTCAATAGATTTAAAGAAATACTCTGCTTCTGCAACTCCTAAAAGCTCGATAATTTTTTCACTAAATCTATAGGTGCCGAGTACTTAAATTCAAGATATTCTTCGTAGTTCTCTGGTTTATAGTCTATGCTAAGAAGTTTCTCAATATTTTTCCTTATCTCCTTAGGGTTACTTGAGGGGTTGAACTTGCTAACAATTATAGGTCCAAAATCAGCTAATGCTTCAATAAGATCTCGGCTCTTTTTTCCAAAGAATTTTTCGAACACTATAAGCCTATACAAAGCAAGTTCGTATAGATTTAACCTAGGTATTTCTGTGCAAACCCTAGCTACTATCTTATCAACTAACCCTCTTTTTCTTCCAACGCTATATATTAGGGCTGTGAAAAACCTATCTTTCTCTGTACCTCTAATACAGTATTTCTCGAAAACTACTCTTTTACCAACTTGACCTGGCTTAATTTTCTCCCAAGCGATGTAGGCTTCAATTAATGCCTCGATATCTTTAAGTGATAATTTTAACAATAGCTACACCATTACCTCTATCAAAGCTAGATTAAACCTAAGGCTATAAGGATTATTAAAGAGATTTGATGAAATCTCTAATCAGTACCGCTAAAATACCGAATAACCAATTCCTTAGCAGTATACTTTATTCCCCTCAATAAAATCGTTCAATCTCCGCAATTGCTACCTATGTACTATAGATTGCTATATATGCGTTTAATCAACGACTCTGCTAACTTATCTAGACTTTATATTGATAATGTTTTTATGGTGATACTTTGAGTAGCGTATTATCCATTACCGCTATAGCTATATCTATCTCTGCTCCTGTAGCCCTCTATATTATGTACAAACGGTTTGAATACAGTAGGATACTTAATTATGTTAGAAAAGAAGTTGATAGACTTAGAGTAGAGTTTGCGGATTTCGGTAAAAAATACGATGACCATACTGAGCTAGGCGAATTATCCAAGAAGATTGCGCTCATAGAGGAGAAACTAGAGTTAATTGAGAAGAAGGTACTAGATCTGGAGAATATTTTAGGAGATAAAGATGTAGGTGTAAAAACGCTAGAGTATCCCGATGAGGAAACTTTTGAGGAAAAAGTAATTGAGTTGAGAAAACAAGGTTATTCGTTAAAGAAAATAGCCGAAGAACTTAAAGTATCGGTGTCTAGAGTTAGAAAAGTTCTTAAGGAACACAACGTAAGCTAAAGCTTTAAATTAATAATACCTTTATCGAAAGTAACATCATGTTTTAGTTAATGGTTTATTCTTTAATAGGTTATACTAAGATCAGTAGGATATTAATACCTAGGTAAATACCTTTTCTAAAGCCTTAGGTAATATAAGAAAGCGATTAAGTTACGGTGATATAGCTATTGAAGGTGAACGAAAATATTTCGACGGAAATACCAAGATAGTTAAATATATTGTGTTAAGACAATCTCTAGCTTCGCTTGCAGATAATTTTTCAGCACCTTACATTGGGTACTACCTAGCATCTTTAACGCCTTCGGGTATTACCCAAGGTGTTCTACAGTTCTCAACAAACGCTTTACCAACCTTAGCCCAGGTATTAGCAGGACCATATATTGATCGTTTTAAGAAGTATATACTGACGCTGTTTACATCTTCGGTCATAGCTTCGCTTATATGGATAACTATTTCCTTAACTAGAAACCCTACGGTGTTAACAATTCTGGTAACCTTGAGAGCTATTTTCGTTGGTATAGCTGGTCTTTCTTTTACTGCGTTCATCGGCTTCATGTTTAGCGATATCGAGAGAGGTCGAATACTTAGTAAAGTGAATGCAACAGCTCAGTTGATGGCGTTGATAGCATTCGTAGTAACAGCTTCGTTGATAACCCCATCTGTAGAGACTCTTAGGCTTCTCTTCGTTTTTTCAGGTGTTTTAAGTTTTATAGCATCGATTTTTTGGCCTAGAATGATCTACATAGATAGAAGTATCGCTAAAGATAACCTGGGGAGAGAAAAAGGGTTATTGCCGGCTTTGAAGGTTGTTACAAATAATAAATCCTTTGTTAAATTCTGTGTAATCTATTCATGCCATATGATGGCAATGGCTTTAGCCTGGCCTTGGTTCCCCCTTATGCAGAAATACGTACTAAACATGTCTATAACAGAAATTGCCATCCTAAACATATGCGGAACATCATCTTTAATGCTATTTCAATACCTTATCACAAACTATATCCATAAATTAAACGTTAAAAAAACAATAATCATAAGCAGAATAGGTTTTACCACATATGCGCTAAGCTATGCTATTGCCAATAACCCTATACAAATATACATAGCTAACACTATCCTAGGCCCATTTACTGCACTAAGTAATACATTCATACCGCTGTATATATTCAGGGTATCTACATACGGAATGTACGCAAGCTATCTAGCTACATTAAATTTTACGCAGGGAATGTCAGCAGCACTAGGATCTATAATAGGTGGTACAATAGCAGATATAATTGCCTCAAACAATAACTTCTACGTCCTTAGATACGCTATGGCTGTAGTTGCTATCCTTAGAGGAATTACAGCATTACTACACATTAAAATAGATGATAGGTAGATAAACCCATTAGAGTACTCCCTTAGTAAGCCAACAGCGCTAAACCATGGTTTAACCATACATATTTCTCTACAATAAACAAAAATACACCAAAACATCAACACACTAAGGTAAAACTAAAATGGGGCTCCGCTAACACACATTGAAACTACAATACGTATCTTACACAAAACTTAAAACCCCAAGAAAACACAGAAATCAATCGATAAAAGGCGGGGCGTGCGCGGCGGTCGTCTAGCCTGGTCTAGGACGCCGGCCTCCCAAGCCGGAGATCCCGGGTTCAAATCCCGGCCGCCGCACCAACAATTTAATGAATTCAACCCTTTCCCACAGATACAGAACCATTGTTTTAGACCCGCACATACACCGTGAAACGATTAACTAATATTGCTACACGATAATACTATCTATCTAGGAGACAACGGATATGGCTGTGAAAACCTAGTACAATACTCTGAACCTAAAAGCTTTAAACCAAGAGGATAGAGCTAAGATCCTCCAGTATGCCGTGGATAAACATGGTAAGGATAGGGTGCAGGAGGTTCTCGAGATAAGTAGAACCACTATGTGGAGACTCTTAAACAGAAAATCTAAGTTGAACAACGGAAGGCTGAAGCTACTGCTCACCATGATCGCAGAGGACGAGTTTAGGAAGGTGTTAGAGGCTGGGAAGGTGCTGGAGGCGGCTGGACTAGTCAGAGACGGCATGGAGCTGAACCCGGCAAGAGCCGGGGATATAGGCTTTAAACCTCCCCAGAACCCTCGCCCTTTAGGGCAGGAAGGGGGTCGTAGCTATATACAGTAGATTAAGAGCTTGTGGATATACTATATATTATTAGCTAGATATATCCTTCAGTATATATTACAGTAATATATAAATATGTTATATAAACACCTCTGGAGCTAGTTCCATGAAGTAATTCTTCGGATTAGTAGAGGTAAAGAAATAACACTAACGCATTACACTATCCGCGGCGATTTAGTTACAAAATCTTAGCAGAATTCATAGGTGAATGTGGAGCTGGAAGAATATATATAGCTATACAATCAAATGGAGATGTAGTTCCATGTATATTCATGTCTATAACTTTAGGAGATATCAGGTACATAGGTTTTGAACGTATATAGAGAACTAACGAATTGTTCAAAATGCTGGGAAACAGAGAATCTTAAATCATCTTGCAGAATCTCTTTCTATAGATATATTTGTGGAGGTTGTAGAGCTAGAGCATATGTGTATTTTGGAGATCCTTTGGCTCCAGATCCAGGGTACATCAATATTCTATACACTAAAAGATTGGCTACATATTCATGAACTATACATAATAATAATTTTAGGTAAAGTAGCTGTTTCGACAACCTATACCAAAGTAGGTTTAGTTGAATATTGTTCAATCGTTTTCTGTAGATATTTCACAATAGATCTATGCACAGTAGCCATACATCTATCAACATCAGCTACTCTATGGGGTTCATCTCTATGGCTCTTGTGAAACACTTACATAGAGCTAAAGGGTCATCAGATTGCTAATTCGTTTATTTTGCTTGGATTGAGCATAATTTCTGTCCCTATTAAGAAAGCTTTTGCACCAACATTCTTTAGGTAATCTATATCTTTTCTACTCTTTATACCACTTTCAGCCACTTTAGTTACTTTATTGGGTATCTTTTCGAGAACTTTGTATGCTTTTGATAGATCTATCTCAAATGTTATCAGATTTCTGGAGTTTACGCCAATCATTGGAAAACCCATGCTAACGATATGTTCAGCTTCATCTTCGTTATGAACTTCTATGAGAGCTTCTAGGTTGAAGCTTCTTGCAGCTTCATATAGTGTATCTAATTCTTTATCGGTAAGTATCGATGCTATTAATAGAATGGCGTCGGCACCTATATTGTATGCTGTTTCTATTTGGCTATAAGATACCACTATATCCTTCATCAATATGGGTAAATTAGTTATGGATGCTATAGATATGAGATGGTTGTAAGAACCTCCAAAGTAAAGTTCTTCAGTAAGTACGCTAATCCCCACAACATGTTTCTCTACATGTTTTACATAATATATGGGATCTCTAACTATATTTAATCCTGAGGGTGATCTCATCTTGAATTCAGCTATTATTGCTATACGATTTCTACGGTACATCTCCTCTATTCTATCCCTAAGGCTATAAAAATTACGAAACCTGCTTATTCTGAGTACAGGTCTCAAACTATTATATCTAACAACATTTTCAAGCCATCCCTTAATGTTTTTTGGCATAAAGCTACACCATATCTATGAAATTCTTCAGTATCTGTTTACCGTACTCTGTACCTATGCTTTCTGGATGGAATTGAAGACCATATATCGGGTATTCTACGTGATGTATAGCCATAATCTCTCCATCATTTAGAGATATAGCATCTACAATAATCTCCTTAGATACATCATCTATAACTAAGCTGTTGTACCTAGTTGCCCTAATTATCTTTGGAATACCTTTAAATAGTGTGTCATCATTTAGTATCTTTATAGTATCTATTTTTCCATGTATAACTGTTCTAGCTCTTCTTATTTTTGCTCCAAATGCATAACCTATTACTTGATGTCCGAGACATACACCGAGGATAGGTATAGATTTACCATATCTCTTTACAACATCTAGAGATACACCTACATCCTCTCTTTTCTCAGGAGTTCCAGGACCTGGCGAAATTATTATTTTGTCTGGATTCATTCTATCTATAGCTGATAGAGATATCTCGTCATTTCTTACAACAATAGCTATAGCACCTAGTTCACTAACTATTTGAGCTATATTGTATACGAAACTATCATAGTTATCTATTACGAGAATAAGCTCCAACACCATCACCTCTCGATAACGCCTAGAGCCACTTTTAATGCAGCAAGCTTATGTTCTGTTTCTTCATATTCCATTCTAGGTTTAGAATCATATACAATACCTGCTCCAGCTTGTATTCTTACAAGATCTTTATATATAAAGGCGGATCTAATAGCTATAGCCATTACAGCTTCACCAGAAGATGTAAAGAATCCTACAGCTCCAGCATAAGGACCTCTCTTGTATTCTTCTAATTCTTCTATCAACTTCATTGCAAAAGGCTTTGGAGCACCGCTTACAGTTCCTGCAGGTAGTAATGCCTTCATCAAATCTATAGAATCATATCTCTTCTTTACAATACCTACAACCTTCGAAACCATGTGTTGCACATGGCTGTACTTCTCTATATACATAAGTTTCTCGACCTTTACTGTACCTGATACACATACTTTCCCAAGATCATTTCTAGCTAGATCCACAAGCATCAGATGTTCAGCTCTATCTTTTTCTGATTTAAGAAGCTCTTCCTCAAACACCTTATCTTCATCGACAGTTCTTCCCCTGGGTCTTGTACCAGCTATCGGGTAGGTTTCAACAATACCTTTTCTATACGAATAGAGAAGTTCTGGACTAGCACCTAACACGATTCTTTTGCTAAATTTTATGAAGTATGTGTAGGGTGATGGATTTATCTCTCTAAGATTTAGATAAAGATCAACAACATCGCCTCCATAGGTATATCTCTGAAATCTCGATAAAACAACTTGAAAAACATAGCCATTCCTAATGTATTTGAGGACTTCTTCAACAGCTTCTTCAAATCTTTTACCATCTAGCGAAGAATCATAAAATTCGACTCTTACATTTTCTCTACTGTATCTACTTCCGCATTTCTCTAGTCGATGTGGATCTCCATCAATATAGATAGATCCTTTACTGTAATCATATATGGCTATATTCATAGGCTCGAAGAACTCTACATAATCCCATTCCTCTGGATAAGGACGAATATCTGGTATCTTCTCCCACAACCTTATGGCATCGTATCCTACATACCCTATCAAACCTATATCTAATGGATATATGTGGTTACGTATCTTAACTTTCTTTAGGCTTGTTCTAAGTTCATCAAGAACACCCTCATGACTTCCTTTCACAATGTTCTTAACCCCCCATACAATAACGCTATAGCTTTTTTGGGCAAGATCCTCATATACTGCAAAGACCTCTTCTTCTCCGTTTATACACTTTATAGCGTCTTCGATATTGGGCATATGCTTCATGCTTATTTTCTCCATGTATATACAACCTCTTTGAGATTTCTAATCTTCTCTAAATCTTTTTTCTTGGGATGGATCTCAACACCACTAGAAACATCTATCCATCCAGGTTCTAGTTCTAGGAATTTGTGTATATTCTCTAAGGTGATGCCTCCAGCTACCCCAGCATCTCTATGGTAATTAAGAAGAATTCTCAGTACCTTAGGATTGCTTGGCACACCTTTTGTTGGTGAATCAAACAGTATTAGACTAAAGTACTTCTGTACTTTCTTCAAATAGTCTAGATAGTCTAATGATGCAGGTACATATAGTATGAATTTCTTTGTATTGTATGTTGATAGAGTCTCAATTTCGTTATCTTTCAGGATTCTGTGTATCTGTATATAATCTGCGTAACTATTAGCTAATGTCTCTATAGCTCCATGTACTTTAACGTTAACGATGGGTGTTGAAACCATATTCTTTAGTTTAGCTACAAACTCTTCTGATACGTATCTAGGGCTTACAGGATCTGTTACAACACCTATGAAGTCTACACCTATTCTATCTATCTCTAAAGCATCATCTAGATTAGCTACACCACATATCTTCAACTTTATTCTCATAGAATTTTCACCAATAGAGATCTGAATCTATCTATATCGCCATTAACTTGAAGTAATGTTTCTATTCTATCTATTAACTTTGATAGAAGATTCTCGGCATACTCAAAACCATCCTTAAAGTTCTTAACAATATCTGCTACATATAATGCTAAAGCCGTGTTCATCTCTATAAAGACTTTAGCATCTCTATCCAGACCTTTAGTAGCTCTCAAGATTCTGGTAGCAGAATCTTCAACACCAGAGACTGTGAGTCGTGTTATAGGTATATTTTTTACTCCAAAGTCCTCGGGTTGTAGTGTATAGTATTCGATTCTAGATCCTTTAACTTCGTACACATGTGTTAAACCTGAAGGACTTACTTCATCAATACCGGGCTCGCCATGTATAACAAGCACTTTCTCAAAATCTAGACGAGCAACAGCTTCAGCTATAACATGAGCAAAAGATTTCGAGAATACACCAATGACTTGTTTCTTGGTTCCTCCAGGGTTTGTTAAAGGACCTAACACATTGAATATTGTTCTTATCCCTAGCATCTTTCGTATTGGTGCAACTCTTTTCATGGCTGGATGGTATAGAGGTGCGAATAAGAATGCAAAACCAGTCTTACTTATCAATTCTATCGCTCTATTAGGCTCTATCTCTATCCTATAACCAAGAAACTCTAAGAGATCTGCTGAACCGCTTCTACCGCTTACAGCCCTATTACCATGTTTAGCAACAGGATGTACAATTGATGTAAGTATTGCTGAAGCTGTACTAACGTTTAATGTCCCGATACCATCTCCACCTGTTCCAACAACATCTATAGCATAGTTACAAGGTATCTTCAGAGACTTCATCCTCATAGCTTTAGCAAAGCCAACAATTTCATCAACAGATTCTCCTCTAATCCTTAGAGCTACAAGAAGAGCTGAAACAACAATATCCGGTATTTCTCCATCCATAATACTTAGCGCTATAGACATAGAATCTTCTTCACTCAGTTTCTCTCCATTAACAAGCTTACTCAGAACAGCTCTATAATCCATCCAATACACCTCTAACAGTTTCAATAATTTTTAATGCCTGATTTACCTCACTATTCTCCAAAGCTTCAACAATAACTGTGCCGATGGCAACACCATCAGCACCAGCTCCCAAAACATTAGCTATATCGTTTATCGATAAACCAAATCCAACAACAAGAGTATTGTTGACAAGCCTCCTAGCTCTTTTGACTAAAGTAACAGGATCTATGGGTATCGGTATACCTGTAGCAGGTCTTAAACCATAGTATAGAAATGGGTAAGTCAATAGAGATACTTCTGCTACAAGTTTATCAGGCATAGAGGGAGAGACAAATAGTGTTGCCTTTAGTCCACGATCTTTAACCTCTTTGACTATGTCTTGGTACCTATCGACATAGTCTATGAGTAAGTCTGGAAAGAGAACGTAGTCTATCTCAAGTTTGTGTAGATTTTCTACAAACATTCCAAGATTCTCTATATGATCATCGAGGTACGTCAAAACTATTAGGGGGAGATCTATATTCTTTCGAACAGTTTTGAGTACTTCCCATACATCTATACCAAAACTCTTAACGCGACTATAGCTTCTCCTTATCACCGGACCATCGTATTTGGCGAATCTAGGTGGAATACCTATCTCAAAGAAGTTGACCCCCCTGTTTCTCGCTTCCTTTAAGAATAGTAGGAATCTACCTATTGATGGAAATCCCAATGTATTATAGACTACTAGATACTTACCCATAAATTCACCTCTAGATCTCTTGTTGGTCTATCCCTTTCCGTATCTAATCATCATAGATCTGTAGTTCTCTATATCTAGTAATCCATGACCACTCATATTGAACAGTATAACTGGTTTTTCATTTCTTTTCTTTGCCTCTAAAGCAATATCTATAACTACCTTAACAGCGTGAGCTGATTCTGGTGCAGGTATTATTCCCTGTGTTTCTGCAAAAATTCTGGCTGCTCTATAGACATCTCTTTCACTAACCTCGGTACACTCGATAACTCCTTCTCTAGCTAGTAAGCTTAAGCTTGGTGCTAATCCATGGTACCTCAATCCACCAGAATAGATGGGTGGTGATATGAAGTCTTTGCCTAATGTGATCATTTTCAGAAGAGGTAGAATTCCAGCAGTATCTGGGTAATCATATGTATATACGCCTTTACTAAATTTAGGTACTTCTGCTGAAGCTACAGCAATAAACCTCTTACCATTGTTTCTAAGCCCTATGTATGGATATGCTAATCCACCGAAATTACTTCCACCACCTACACAAGCAACAATTACATCAGGTTCTTCACCTATAATCTCCATCTGTTTAATAGTCTCTAGACCTATAATGCTTTGATGGAGTAGAACAACATCTAGAACACTACCTATAACGTATCTATATCCATGACTAAGTGTATACTCTATAGCCTCGCTTATAGCTATGCCAAGAGATCCAGGATTCTCTGGATCTCTACTAAGTATCTCTCTACCAAAATTCGTTAATTTTGATGGACTAGGAATTACTTCTGCTCCATAGAACTCCATGAGGGCTCTTCTACTAGGTTTATGTTCATAACTAACTCTAACCATAAACACAATCGACAGGATTCTATATAGAGATGCAGCTAATGCGACAGCAGAACCCCATTGACCTGCACCAGTTTCTGTTACAACTCTTTCAACACCTTCGATATATGCGTAATACACCTGCGGTATAGCTGTATTAATCTTGTGGGAACCTGTGGGTAGAGCACCCTCATATTTAAAGTATATCTTAGCTGGTGTATCTAGATACCTCTCTAATCCTATAGCTCTATAGAGAGGTGTAGGTCTACCCACAATTCCGTACTTCTCTAAAACATCTTCGGGGATCTTTACGTACCGCTCAATTGTGAACTGCTGCTTTAAGATCTCTCTAGGTACGATTTTTTGAAGCAATTCTATTCGTGAAGAACCATTTTCTGGGTCCATTGGTGGTGGTAGTGGTTTAGGTAAATCTGGTATAATATTGTACCAATAGCTAGGTAGAATTTCATCCAGATATCTCTTAGGTATATTTACCATTGGCTCATATCAATCCCCGACCGCAGTTCTCTATATATCTTCCCCCTATTAAAGCTTTACGTATAACGTTTATGTATAATGTTCAACCTCTAGAGATTCCTCATCTACACATTCTAGTCTAGGAATCATCACCTTGTACCTAGCATCATATCAGAATAAAAGGTTTAGACTTAATTTGAGTTGCTTAGATGTTTTAGTTAAAAGTATTGATTTAATCTACACATGTATAATACTTTTAGCTAGGTAGATCCTTTGAAATCACTTCTGCAAGCTTCTTGCCAGATAAAAGCATAGAGCTAAATATTGGGCCCATTCTCAGTAATCCATATAGTGATGCAAGAGACATGCCAGAAACGTATAACCCTGGTAAAACTCTTCCAATCTTCTCTACAACAACTTTTTCCAATATTTCTGAATAAGCAGAGCTCTTTATACAGAATTGTATTTATCTTAAGTAGTTTAGTAGTTTACTAGCAACTATCTGCAGAACTTCTACATCATGACCTGTGGCATTTACAACAACTCTAGAGTTCTACGTGAAGTTCTTTTCAGCTTTCTGATAAATAATACGTACATAGGATTGCCACATACATTACTCTCTAGTAGCTTCAATATTAGTACCGAGATAGTTGCTTCAGCTACGAGCAGTCGAGAAATAATGACGCTACGGATAGCTTTAGTGACCCCGTTATCAAGTATAACTGTAGCTATTTCGCTGCTGGTCATGTTTACTATTACTGGTCTCGATAAAAAGATGTATATATCTCCCAATAGCAAGTTTACAGCGATCTTCATAGTGTTCGTAGCTGTACTCTTATACGTGTTGGAATCTACTCTGGCATTATTTATCGTATCCCGGATGCTCTTTAGAGCCTCACTAAGTTTCGCTAGGATTCATGTGTTCTGGCTTACATACATAGTTAATTATGTTTTCGCATTTGCTTTAGCACTAATTTTGTACTCTATAGTTCTCTACAGAAGCTCTACATCGAGATAAATAGTTGTTGCAAATAGTATGGGTGTACCGGTCTTTCTCTTTCTGGCATTTACTTCAGGATATTTTGCATCCTATGAACCGTTTCCAGAAATGCTTAAGTGGTTTGCACGTATTCTACCACCATTCCATACATTATTTACAGCAAGAAACTGCATACTCTACTTAGAGATAAACGCAGTATCACTAGTATACCAAGTGGTGTCTGCAGCTATCCTACTTACAATATCCATCTTGATCTATCCATTGGTGAAGAGAGTATGAAACTATTAGCTCTACTCTCTAGAGTTTCTCCTACTGAGATAGTACTGGTTTTAGAGAGGCTCAAGGGCTAAGGAAGAATTAAACAGTTAATTAAACAGGATAAGCAAGATAATATGGTTACGTAGATTTTTTACTTCTTCTGTATATCTTGGTTCGCTAAACATGTACATTTATAGGGGTTATATCGAGATCATTAAGTTATTTGTAGCTACATTCATAGCATTATTGTGAGTATCTTGGATATACCTTTACGTGATGTAATGGTGAATAACCATGGGTAGTGTACAGGATTGGGGGAAGATTTCACTAGATCTTCATAAGAGGTATAGAGGTAAAATAGAGATTGTGGCTAAAGTCCCTATAAGGGATTTAAGCGATTTCTCTATATGGTATACACCTGGTGTAGCTGAACCTTCTAAAGCTATAGCTAGAGATATAGAGAATGAATTGGATACATCATTTGAATACACATATAGATGGAATAGCGTGGCGGTTGTATCTGATGGTACACGTGTTCTTGGGCTTGGAGATATAGGTGCTGAAGCTGCTTTACCCGTTATGGAGGGTAAAGCTCTATTGTTCAAATACCTTGGTGGTGTAGATGCTATTCCTCTTGTTATTCGTGAAAAAGATCCAGATAAATTTATCTATATAGTGAAGGCTTTAGGGGCAAGTTTTGGCGGTATAAATCTTGAGGATATAGAGAGTCCCAAATGCTTCTATATGCTCGAGAAGCTTCAGCAGCTTCTAGATATACCTGTATGGCATGATGATCAGCAGGGAACAGCATTAGTTGTTGTTGCAGCTATGATTAATGCATTAAAGGTTGTTGGTAAAAAAGCTGAAGATACTAGGGTCGTTCTTGTTGGAGCTGGTGCAGCAAATATAGCTATCTATAGGTATTTGAAGCTGGTAGGTTTCAAGCCAAAGAATATGGTTATGGTTGATTCAAAAGGTGTTTTAAATCTACGTAGAAGAGATATAGATGATATGAAGAAGTATAATCCATGGAAATACAGAGTCGCATTGGAAACAGATCCAGAGATTGATGGAAGTATAGCTGAAGCTCTTAAAGGTGCAGATGCCCTTATAGCCATGAGTAGACCAGGGCCCAACGTTATCAAGAAGGAGTGGATCAAAGAGATGAACAGCAATGCGATAGTCTTTGCGTGTGCTAATCCTGTGCCAGAGATATGGCCTTGGGAAGCTAAAGAAGCTGGTGCAAGAATTGTTGCTACAGGTAGAAGCGATTTTCCTAACCAAGTCAATAACTGTCTAGGTTTTCCAGCTGTTTTCAGAGGTGTTTTGAGTGTAGCAGCAAGAAAAATGGTTGACGAGATGTTTATTGCTGCAGCACAAGCTATAGCTAGATATACAGAAGAAACAGGGTTAAGCGAAGATAGGGTAGTTCCTTCGGTAAACGAACTAGATGTGTATGTTCGTGAAGCTGTAGCTGTTGCTGAAAAAGCTATAGAGCTTGGGCTAGCTAGAAGAAATATAGCTAGAAAAGAGCTTGAGTATGAAATTAGGTGTCTTGTGGAAAGACCTAGAAAGTATATGGATATAGCCTTAAGAGAGGGCCTTATACCTATCTATAAGTGATACAAGATGGATGCTAAGGAGGAATTGATAAGCGTACTGATTGAATTTATCAAAATTGTAGAAGCCTCACCTTCAATAGACATTTGTATCGAGCTGTAAACAGACTTATAGAAGTTGAAAAAGAGCCTCGTGCAACTGTTTTGGGTTTCATATTGATTTACTTCATGTGGTGTTTACTCTTCCGCTACAATTAATGCTTAGGCTTCTTTTCTGTGGAGTTGTTTAACCTTTACCTTGTCTTTCCCTAGTGGGTAAGGGATGTAGTTCCCTTCCTATGTTTTATGACGCTGTACTTAACTAGCTCAATCTTAGTCATATACTTCACTAATATTAGTAATGGGGAGAAAGTCTTATAAACACATATCCATAGTTTCATAGGTGATGGGCTGCTTGATGTGAAAGGAAGAGCTTGGTGAGACTCTTAGGATGAGGGCTCTTCTCGAGGATAGCAATGACTACAATACTCTAGTTGAGTTTCTGAAGCTCTACTGACAAGGCATTGGCTTCAAACTACAGTTTATTATAAGATAGTGTTATAAGATAGCCATATTAGCTGTACTTTCTTTTCATATTTTGTTTTAGCTATAGCTGTTGCAATCTTTTGATTGCGAGCACAATAAGCCATATAATTGTAGCTGTTAGCGATAATATTATGCTTAAAATTAATGAATCAACCGAAAATTCTGCAAAACCTTCTCCCCCGAGATAGCTATAGAGAGAATCAATCAAAAACATTACTGCTGCTCCACTAGATATTAATGCCAATATATCAAGTCTATACCTATTACCCACCCTAGTTTTATACCATAGATATCCAGAGATAATTGCAAGTAATGAAAGAGCTACAAAATACATAGACATCGCTAACCTCTATCATGTTCCTAATGTTGTAGAAACTCTTACCATAGACTTAGACTTAATCTCTATCTTTTTCGATATATGGAGTAAACTAAGCCATAAAATAGCCGTACCAAAAGTCATCGAACTTCCTACAACACTAACCTCATGTAGTAATGTAGGGACGTCTTCTGGATTTTGCATAGCTGTTAAAAATGGCGGATACAATACTACTTCGCCATGCCATAAATGTTCAACAGCAAGAACTAGTGCACCACCAATTAATAGGTAAACCAGTATACCAAGTTTTAATCTGCTATAACCTTTGAACCTTTTACCTAAAATCCCCAAGATAATGCCAACTGCTAGCGGTGTAATAAAACACGCCATACCTACACACCAGTGCACAGTACTGTTATTATAGGTGCACATTTAAAAATTTTTGTACACAAAAGAATGGCCTATTTCCTTCAATAAAGCAATATTAACTACTTCAGCGTACTTTAAGAGAACTTAACGAAAATTTACACCTCTACATAGAGGCAAGTTTTTAGTGTTTACAAAATAATGATAAAAAGTATCGGACGTGGTTAACGAATGCGAGTCCTGAATTAAATGAATTAAACCATATAACTAGCGTTATTTACAATTAACTTTTATTCTAAACAATAAGCTTAATGATTACTTAGGTATACGTATGAGCTATACCTTAGAGAAATCAAAATGCCCTAGTTTAGCTAAATACGATGTTGTTGTCGTTGGCGGAGGACCTGGTGGAATTGCAGCTGCGTTAACTGTTAAGATAATGTATAGTAGTAAAAGTGTTGTTCTTATAAAACGCGATGAGAAAACTCTTATACCGTGTGCTATACCGTATACGGTAGCATCTATAGATAAACACGATAAGAGTTTAATATCGTATTCAGGTTTATTAGCCCAAGGTATTAATGTTGTAACAGATACGGTTGTCGATATTGATAGACAGAATAAGATTGTGATTACAGCTTCAGGAAATTGTTATGAATATGATAAACTGGTGTTGGCTACAGGATCTATATCTAATGTTCCTGCAATAGAAGGGATAGATTTGAGGAATGTAGTTATAGTATCTAAAAAGTACGAAGATGTTGTTTTTATGCAGGAAATACTTAGAAAATCGAATAAAGTTGCTATTCTAGGATGTGGCTTTATCGGTATCGAAATAGCTGATGAGCTGGTTAAGCTTGGAAAGAAGGTTACTATAATTGAGATTCTTCCACATTGTCTACTCACAAACTTTGACGAAGATTTTGCAATCAAAGTTGAAGAAATGTTAAGAAGAGAAGGAGTTGAAATTAAGACAGGAAGAACCATTAAGAGAATCCATGGATTGAACAAAGTTGAGAGTATAGAGCTCGACAACGGGGAGAAGATAGAGGTAGACGCCGTAGTTATAGCTACAGGGCATAAACCCAACATAGATTTGGCTAAGAAAATAGGCCTTGCCGTAGGTAAATACGGGGTTCTAGTAGATGAATTTATGAAGACAAGCGATCATAACATATTTGCTGTTGGCGATGTTGCTGAAAAGAAACACCTTGTATTAAAAGAATCTATTCCCCTTATGTTATCGTCTATAGCATGCATAGAAGCTAGAGTCGCTGCAGCCAATATATATGGTGATAAAAAGGTTATGCTGGAGGGAATAGTAGGCGTAGTAGTAACAAAGGTTAAAGACCTAGTCATTGGTTGTACTGGGTCAACAGAAAATATGCTTAAGAAGAAGGGCATTGACTATGTTGTCGGTAGGGCTAAGACCATTAATAGACATCCATTCTTCTTGCCAGGAGCATGCGAAATCGAGGTGAAACTTATATTCTCAAATCAGGGAATTCTTATTGGCGCTCAAGTATCTGGATATCGCAACGAGGTTGCCGAAATAGTGAATACTCTCGCCTTAGCTATACAAAATAAGATGAGTATATATGAACTTATAGCGATGCAATATGGTACACAACCAATGTTAACAGCTTCTCCACTATCGAACCCAATAGTGCTAGCAGCTTTAGATGCATACAAAAAATTAAAACTGAATTCATGGGAATAAGTAGGATAATATAATTGACTATCGATTGTTATTAAAAATATATAAATATTATATTGAAAGAGCCTGTCAACAACGTTACTCCCATCTATAAACTGATATAGGTCCTCTAGGATCTTTTACCCATTTCTGCCAACCACCGTCATATATCTTAACGTTTGTATACTCGAGAACCTGCGTCATTAGATACCATAGAACAGCAGAGTATCCACCGACACCACAATATATTATTATTTCTTTATCTTTTGTTGTTCCTGCAATATTTTCAACTACTTGTTTAATAACATCAAGCGGTCTGAAGAGACCTTCCGGCGTCCATAGCCATGGAACAGGGAGATTCTTAGCCGTTGGTATATGACCTGGTATTGGACCCCAAGGCTCTATCGATATACCGAAATAAACATCGGGATCTCTGGTATCTATTATCACGGCTTGTCCTAGTTTTTCAAGAACTTGTTGTTTATTTACAAATATCTGCTCCCTTAAGGTACCTCTATAAAGTTTCGGAGTTGGCTGGTAAACCTCCTTAGTCACAAGTCTACCTTCTTTAACCCATTTATTGTATCCTCCATCTAGAACAGCAACATTATCTAAACCTGCATAGATAAGTTCTACAGCAACTCTAACAATATCAGCACGATTGAAGGACGTATCAACTTTGTTTACAACAACTACTGTAGATTCCTGCGTTATCCCGGCTAAACCAATAGTTTGGAATAGTTCTTCAGGCGTTGGGAGCTCTAGTAGAAGATCATCTCTAACAGTTGTCCAAGCTGATTTCAGTGGATCAAACGGTATATTTACGGATCTCGGTATATGTCCTTCTATATACTCATTCTTAGGCCTTATGTCGATTATTACAAGGTTGGAGGAATCAAGGTTCTTCTCCAACCAATCTGTTGTGACTATGGGGGGTATATAACGCATAACCTATACACCGACCATGTTTAAAAGTGTTTACAACGAATATAAATACCTTATATGTTTCTACTCATATATGATGATATTGATAACAAAAATCTACTACGGATTTAAGGGAATCTCTTTTAAGGGTAGTTTAAGCGATGTTCCTTTTAAACTCCATTCACCTGATATGGCCGCGGCATTGGTTAAATTCATGGATACCTCAACGCTTTTTTCTTCTGAAGCCTTTAGATCTATGGAAGTGCTATAAAGAAGCTGATTTTGTTTATCTCTAATCTGGAGAAATACTATTAAATCGTAATCGCATTTATTAATAACATTGATATGAAGAACTCCCTCTGCTTCTTTCTTTGTACTTGGTTTTAGCTCCACACATTGCGGAATTTCTACACATGCGCTCATAGTTCTCACCTAATTGCTGTAGATACCAAAGGGTTTAATAATTTAATTAATACAATATATCTTTTTCTTAACATTTAAAGGGATTTGCCATAGCTAATATACAGACTATCGCGAAACTTAAAATACTAGCTTAAAGGGATAATCTTTGGTGTCTCTATGGTGGGTTTACTTGGTTACCTAGATTCTATGGTTTTTCCTCCTAGGTTTGGTCCTGAGTGGGGCAGCGGAGGTATATTCGGGCTTAAGTACTACAAAGGTGTTTTGTACTTCACCTTAGCTTTTGAAGCTGTTGCAAATTTCACTACAGACCATGGTGTTAAAAAGTATAGCTTCGACTTAGTTGGGCCTAGCCCTAGATCTGGAGGAGATACATATAATGCTGTAGAAGCTGTAGATGAGTATATATACTTTGGTGGATGGGTTCATTCGCCGGCTATATACGTTGGTAGAGAAACTATAGGGGCCCAGATATCGTTTAAAAATAAGTTTAGCCATGTTCATGCATACAACGTCTACGAGGATGAAGTTAAGCTTTTGTGGAAAGAAGGGCTAGAGCATGAAATGGAATGGGTTGGAGAAGTAAGCGAAATTATTTACGATCCTATCAACGATAGGCTTCTTTTCGCTAGAGGCGATGGAATGGTCAACTTAGGTGTATACCAAATTAACAGAAGAGGTGGCGATTATAAGAAGTTATCCGATTTTCCTGCACAAAAAGGGTCTTACTTCTACGACCATGTATGCTTTGATATGTTTAAAGACTGGGTTAACGGGGTAGTAGGTATACAATGCGTAGACCTCGTCGAGAACAAAATCCGATACTTAGAGTTAGGGGATATACGTAAAAGGAGTTTAGATAGTGGAGATGCTATACTAAGGCTTACAGGTGTAGCTACTTCAGCCTATGGGAGATTCTTTACCTTTATCCGCGGCGGAATTTTAATAGGTAACCCAATCGATGAAACCATTGAACCTATATCTTTTTACAGGCTTTTCGATTTCGGGTACGCCGCCTATAGCCCAAGGAGAACTATGGCGAAAACTTTTGCAGGAGGAATACTTACAGCTTTCAACAGCTACTCCGAAGCAATTATTAAACCTACTAACGAGTACGAAGTACTATTAGCAAGATCTTCTAATACTATTGTTGGTCCCTCTGTATTACTCTACATAGCTCCACCAACAGTAAAAATAATTGCGACTCTTGGAGCAAGGATAACAGGTTTTGAAATTGTAGAGGATAAAATAGTCTTAGCCTATAATAACATGGCTAACACGTTTAGATACGATGCTACACCTATTGATGCAGGGTTTAGAGGATTTATGGTTTTAGACCACGATATAGTGCATCGAGAACCACCTCCAGTAAGATTCAATATTAAGGGATTCCAAGTTGGTTGCAGAACTTTTGGAGGAATACCTTTAACAGGGTACAAAGAGCCTACGATGAAGATACTATCCAATAAAAATAATAAGCTATATGTATACGAGTACGATTTATCTCTACCCCCAACAGAAGCCCAACAAACTACGTACTCTCTTACAAAAGGTGTAAACATTGTAGAGCTGAAAAACTATAAAAACTCCATAGTCTCGTTTAGATTAGATGAAGAAGATCCTCAAGCTATTATAAAAATAGACCTCATCTAATATTGTACAAACTTTATAAAATCAAACAAATTATTTTTATTTATTAAACACCGGGCTGGGCTACTATAAACAAAGAATATATTAATAAACTTCCTTAGATGGTTAAGGTGGACATAGAGACATATTTTATGTTAAAACGCTATGAGGATGTGTTTTAAATCTAAGATTGGTTAACCAATATTCATTTAATTTTAAATTTAGCTGTATTCTATAATGGTTTAGATGCTGGGGCATCATGTTGATGTTAAAACACATTGCCTTAATAATCATAGGTGTTATTGTTTTTACTATAGGCTGGGGCACTTTATTAAGTGGTATTGATGTTAAAACGTGTTCATCTTATGTTTACATACCTAAAGAGTTTACAGGTAGGATTGTCCCTCGGTATACCGAGGTATATTACTGGAGATATGTTGTTGTTAATCTATCTAATGTCTTCTTAAGAACTGGTACTCCTTATAGCCATGTATTTGAGGTAAACAATACACTTGGCTACATTTATATAGAGATTAAGGGATCTGTTGAAGAGAAGGAATACGAAGGCTATTTATCGATAGTAGATACTGCAAATAACCAAACGATAGTCTATACATCGTTGAATCCAAGGATATCGGTAAGCGAAAAAGAATTAAATACAACGTTATTTTTCTTAAAACCTCTGTACCCTGGAACTTACCGCATTTTAATTAACCTTAACGTTAACGCAATCATATCTAAGCTCTTAGTCTATGGACCAAGTTCTAGGGAAGTAGAAGTACATGCAATAGAAATATCTTTGTCTCCGAGCTCGGAAGAAGCTTATCAACAGATAAAAATAGAGTATGTATGTGGTATAAGTTTCGTAAACGCATTATTAGCATCGGTTATCGTTGGCGTAGGTATTTCGGTCATCGTTATCGGTGCAGTAATAGCTGTAGCTAAATCTTCAAGAACGCAGACAGACATTGTTTCAGCGAAAATTAAGAGGAAAAAATGAGATATAGTATTGGATATTCTGCAAAGGTTAAGGAATATCCATAGCTTTGCTATCTCTTAACTTTAGCAACCGCTATTATTGCTAAAGCTATGGCAACCGCTACTAACGCTAGCATAGCTGGTGATACAGCTGAAGGTGATTCGTATACCTTTGTTGTTACTTCTCTAAGCGTTGTCACACTCATAGTTTCCGTTAATTGCCGTACCTCTGTTAATGTAGTTGTTCTAACCACTTCTACCTCCTTGGTGGCTGCGCGGATAACCTCTTTGATCTCGATGACCGTAGATGGGACTACAACGGTTTGCGTTTCCCTCTCGGTTACGGTCTTGACAAAGGTGGTGTGCTCTACAACGGTGGCTGTCTCGGTAAACGTAGCCGTAGCGGTGGTTGTAACAGTTTCCCTGGGTAACGTGTAGATACCCACCGATCCGCTACCCACGGGAGTTGCAACGAACACCGTTCCGTATAGGAAGTACGTATCGCCTCCCTTTGTTTTAACAGTTGCTGTAACCATGTATACCCCGGGCGATTGGTAGGTGTGCCTAATCCTGAAGCCTCTACCTGGGCTGGTGATGGTTGGATCCGTTGATATGTTTACATATGGTATAAGCCTGTACTTGGTCCCATCCCCTGGGTCGAATACTATCTCTACCGGTTCTTCCTCGGGAGACCTGTAGGGCGGTATATCTATGGCGAAGCCAACGTCTAAGCTAGACGTGTTGTAGGGTAGCGGTACTTCCCACCTATAATCTTCTGTGAAGCTCTGGGGGTGGTCGACTAATATCCTTGGGTACGCTGGGAAGCTTGTTCCTGCAAACCTCATTATCCTAAGCTTTAGATCCTCCGTAGCGGGTTCGACATTCGCTGGATACGGTCTCTCGAAATCGAATACGTTTACCCTGCAATCTCCTTTAAACTCGTAGGAAGCGTTAGAAGGTATTATCAGGTTGTTCTTAAGTATAACGTTCATAGGTGGCTCTGCGCTTAGGTTGCAGTAGGCTAGCACTCTTCCGGAGCCCTCAGTAAACTCGAAGATATTTGCCTCAGCGTGTATTGTTCCGTTCAGCGTACCCCCTAGGAAGTATACCAATGGGCTGAATACGTAGTTGTTGTAGTAATCAACTACCCCGAACCTTATCCTGGGGCGCCTCTCCCTGGTTAGGAAGAAGAAGTTGTGGTGCATCGTGACCCTGAGGTTTCTATCTGTTGTCCTAGTAGCGCTACCACCGATGAGTATGGTTTTATCCGTGTTCCAGAACCTACACCAGGATATCGTTATAAGGGTTGGTCTATCCCTTAGAGCCTCCGGGATGTCTAGCACTCCATCCGACCAGTTAGTGAAATCACAGCGGTGCACCCATATATTTGTTGATCTTCTAATCTCCATACCGTCTACGTTTATCCTACGCACCGAGTCGAACCTAATGTTGGTTACTATAACGTTCTCCACATCCCTTATGAATACGGTGTTATCCGTTATTGTTATCTGAGCACCTCTACCGTCTATGGTTTTGTGAGATTTAACGAACACAGGCGCTCTAAGGTATATCGTGCCGTTAACAAGGAAGAATATCCACAGGGGTTCCTCCTGGGATGCCGCATGCCTTAGCGTACCAGGCTGGGGGTTAGCGGGGTCGTCTTCAAGCGATGTAACGAAGTATACCCTGCCCCCTAGACCTCCCGTAGCGTTCCCGGCAAAACCCTCCCTCTCAGCCAGCAGATCCTTAATACAGTATACATCCTTGAAGCAATAATCTAGCGTAGCCGTAATATTGGTAATACCTCCTACAACCTCAACTGACGCGTATGTTGGTATATGGCTAACAATATCTAAAACATTTACTACACTATTTAACACCATAGAAAGTACTAATATTAAAACAGACAATCTTAAACCAAAAACAGACATCTAACCCCGTCATACTCTACAAAAATATAAAGTGACAAACTTATATCGAATACACATAAAGTTGAATCCTTAAATAAAATACATAAATTGTATTCCTTTAAAATAGAGTATATTACCGTATTATTGTTTATCTAAGTTAGAGCTAATGTCAACAATAACGTACCTAAAGGAATAGATGAGGGATGCCAATACAGAAACTGCTTATGAACTAGTAGAACTAGGCTATCTGATTAAGGTTTGAGCATGAGATGGGATTTGAAGTTACATAGACAGCTTCATAGGTTCCTCAATTTTAAAATATTCATAGCAATTTTACATTACCTATATACATGTTATTTGTAATACCTAATTACAGAGGTACTTATTTTTCATCAAAGAGTGGCTGAAAATATTTCTTTGATCTTCTCTAGATATCTTGGGCAACCTTAGTCTGCTTCATTTAACAGATCCTTGTATCTTGCTCTACTTACCCTTAGCTCTTTTAAGCGTAATTATATATGAACCTTGTCAACTCCCTTGGTACCACCTACACTAACATTCTCTACGCCTTACTAAGCTTCTTAGTAATTGTGTCTCTTAGCGTACCTTCTAACGTTATTTCTATCAATATCCATAGACGCTAATGTTTTCAAGAGATCTGCTGTCTTTCTATATGTATATCCATTCACATGGCTTCTAGCGACCCTTCACACCTAGATCTGTATACCTAGGACATGAGCTGCTCACAACGTTTAACCATGAATACAAAGACAATATATGTACCATAGAGATTCTAGTATTGCTAAACATCTAACTGCAGACTATAAGAGTTTTATCTGTCTATAGAGAAAAAGGTGCATGTTCTAACGAATATCTGTTGAGAGTAAATACCAAAGTCTCTAGACATAACTTGAGTATGTAGCCAGGTTAAGATATAGTAGAAGTACCATAGAAAATATTTAAATATTACATATAACATTACTTAGTACTTGGTGAGAATATACGTATAGCATTGATATTCTTAAGTTTCCTGTAGATAACTATACAATCCACACCATAGATGTTGCTCTTCCTTGGAGAACCTATACTGTAACCTTCAAAAGATACCACCATATTACCTATGCCTCTAAACCTGTTGACCCAAACTACCAGAGCATGGATATACTCATCCCCATAGAGATCAGCGGTAGATCTATAGATGTGTCTAGTGCACCGATACTCATGATAATCAATGTTGGTGGATATATGTCTGTAAAGAATGTTTATGGAGGAGATAACGGGGTTCCTTTAAGCAATATTGATGTGGGTATGTATATAGATCCTAGTACAGGTTTTGCTAGAAAGCTTATTGGTGGAGGTGTAGTTAAAGCAGCTCTAGGACTTGTTTATGGATATGTTGTTGTTATACCGGGTGTTAGAGGCATTGACTGTATGTTTCCAGGAGGGATATTCTATGGGAGAGCTCCAGCACCTATTGTAGATCTGAAGGCTGTTGTAAGGTACATAAGGTATAATGCTGATGTTTTTCCAGGTAACAAGGAGTGGATAATTGCTACAGGTGTTAGTTCCGGGGGAGCTTTATCGACACTACTTGCTGTATCTGGTGACCACCCAATGTATGAACCTTATCTAGAAGCTATAGGAGCTGCTAAAGCTAGCGATAGAATTTTTGCAGCCGCACCATTCTGTCCTATGTTAGCAGATCACTTCGAGTATATCGATAGTATCTATGAATGGCAGTTTGGCGAAAAACAACTACCAACAGGTCAACTAGTTGACCCCAAATGTTCTAAACCTCTAGCATCTAGATTTGAAGAATACCTAAGCATAGTTGAGCTAAGAGATAAAGAAGGTAGGTTAATTACATTAGATATCTATCCTAGATATGTTACTGAAAACTACTTAATACCGGCAGCAACAAAGTATATTAAGAGACTGCCAGAAAGCCTTAGAGAAGAATATCTTAAGCAGAATAAATGGATTCGATGGTGTAACGATACTGCATATTTCACTTGGGAAGACTACAATAAGTATCACGTAGATAGGCTTTGGGTATGCCCAGCGTTTGACGGACCTTTCGACCCAAATATACTGCAGACCCTTAAGATAACTACAGAAGATGAGCTACAGAAATTAATACTGAACTGGAGCTTCTTAAACCTAGGTATAACACCAACAAATATGCTATTTGGTACAGAAACAGATTTCGCAAGGCATTTTACCGACTTTGGGTTAAGATATTCAACACGTAACCCAAGTATAAAAATTGTTGAGGTCTATCCAGATATCCCTGAGAAGATCAAGATGATGGATCCCATGCACTTCATTTTAGGGAACTGGCCAAATATAGCCAACTACTGGAGGATAAGAACAGGATCTAAAGATATCTTTGCTTCAATATTTATGTGGACAAACCTAGCTATAGCATTAGAGAACCTCGGTAAATCTGTTGACTTCGAAGTATACTGGGAAGGAGGACATGGTGTTGACTATGACCCCTGGAATTTGATGGAGTGGATAAATAGAATAACAGGTTATAAAGTAGGGATTTAACTTTATCAACATATACTCGTGGTATAGAGTTTCTCGCTATACTATTTATTTTCAATTTGCGTATATAGCTGTACTCAGTTACAGTTATATAATATAGTTTAGTGATTTGGCTACCTTGACCTAGATTGTGTACGTCAGCTTATAATTAATAAGGATAGGGCAACGATACTATGATTTTATATTACCTAGGTTTATAAGTATATTTGGGTGGTTGTGTATGTGTTCTAGAAGATCTTTAGCATCTACAGCTATTCTCTATCTATTCCTACTCTTTTTAGTGATAAATACTTTAGCTCATGCCATGGCAAGCGATGTAGAGATACTGAAATTTCCATTAGAGAAATATAGCGTTCATACTATCAAGATCTCGTTACCTTCCTCAATAACTACTGTAACCTTCAAAAGATACCACCATATTACCTATGCCTCTAAACCTGTTGACCCAAACTACCAGAGCATGGATATACTCATCCCCATAGAGATCAACGGAACACTTGTTGATCCAACAAATGCACCAATACTTCTCGTAATCAACGTTGGAGGATACATGTCCTACCCTAATACCTTAGGAGGATCTAACGGCGTTCCTTTAAATGATGTTGTTGTAAGAACTAATGCAGCTGGTTATGCTACCAATGTTGATGGTGTTATACGTGCTGCTCTCGGGTTGGCATCAGGTTTTGTGGTCATCATCCCAGGTGTTCGGGGGTGGGACAATAGATTTCCTAACGGGGTATACTATGGTAAAGCGCCTGCAGCAATAGTTGATCTAAAAGCTGCTGTAAGGTACATAAGGTATAATGCTGATGTTTTTCCAGGTAACGAGAATTGGATAATTGCTACAGGATGTAGTGCTGGGGGAGCTCTGGCGGCTCTTCTAGCAGCTTCTGCAGACAATCCTTTTTACGAACCTTATCTAGAAGCTATAGGAGCTGCTAAAGCTAGCGATAGAATTTTTGCAGCTGCACCTTATAACCCGATAATGGATTTTGAACATGCTAGTACATACTATGAGTGGCAATTCAAAGGAAGAATACTTGTATCTGGCGAACATGTAGATTCTAAGTGTTCTGAAGAATTATCTTCTTTATTTTTTAACTACTTAGAGAAGCTGGGACTTTATAGCGATGAGGATGAGCTTCTGACTATTGCGGAATACCCTTTATATGTAGTCGATAGGTATCTAAGACCTGCTGCAACAAAATACATACTATCGTTGCCTCAACAAATGAGGGAGAACTACCTAAGAAGTAACCCGTGGATTAAGTGGGTGAACAATACAGCTTTCTTTACATGGGGAGACTACGTATCTTACGGAGTTCAGAGATTCAGAGGTTGCCCCGCTTACGATAGCCCGGATCTCTCTAGACCTTACCCGGAGAATCTATTGTTTGGTAATGAAACGGTAAATGCTAGGCATATCACTGACTACTCTCTCCGTGTAGCTACAGGAGACCCGGAGGCTTCAGTAGACCCTAGGTTGAAGACCCTTATAGCGATGATGAACCCCATGCACTTTATCTCTAGGCGATGGAAAAATATAGCCAACTACTGGTTCATTAGAACAGGATCTAAAGATATCTTTGCTTCAATATTTATGTGGACAAACCTAGCTATAGCATTAGAGAACCTCGGTAAATCTGTTGACTTCGAAGTATACTGGGAAGCTCCTCATTGTACTGATTACGAGCCTTGGAAGCTAATGGAATGGGTGCAAAATATTACTGGATATAGGACCCATTTCCTCAAGCAACTGCCTACACAGATAACTACATATACTATGACTATAACCTACAGAGATACCTATACTACATACCTAACACAGTATACAACAACAGTATTCTTAGAGGTAGAAAGAACTGAAACAACTGTACAAACAATATATAGAGTAGAACCAACAACTATAGTGGTAGAGAAAACAGTTACACAAAATACAAAGTCCCTAGTAATAGCAATAGCACTACCTCTAACAATATTAGTAGCAATAGCAATTATAGTACACATTAAGAAAGGTGACAACTTCTAAAATCTCCTTAGCTAAACCTTAGAGGATATTTAGGAGGGATTTAAAATATTCGATTGTTTGGCGCCGGGGGCGGGATTTGAACCCGCGTGGGCGTGAAGCCCACCGGCTCTCCAGGCCGGCCCCTTAGACCGCTCGGGCACCCCGGCGCGTGGTCATTTTGAATCAGTTAAGCGTAAAGTTCTCAGTTATCTGTATGCTGTTTTTACGTTTAAATAAAAATATGATCAACGTACGGAAACATAGTATTACGTTATTGCTCTATTTTCTTTTAATTTCTATTTCTATGTATACATTTTCTGGTACTCTTACCCTCATTATTTGTCTTATTACGTATTCGTTTGCTTCGACATCTATTATGCGTTTGTGTATTCTCATTTCCCATTTATCCCAGATTTTGGTGCCTTCGCCGTGAGGTAGGCGAGGAAGTGGAACTAGCATTCTTTTTGTTGGTAGTGGTATAGGTCCTTTGACTTTTACTCCTGCTTTCCTTGCTATGTCAAGTATTTGTGAAACCACGTAGTTTAAACTATCGACGTTTGTGCCCCAAAGCCTTATCCTGATCGCTGTTGACATTGTTATAAGCCCTTATAAAAACAAAGTTATTATGATTTTAGCTTGATTTAGCTGGTTTAATTTCTTGCACTATACCTATACCGATTGTTCTACCCATATCTCTTAGCGCAAATCTTCCTAGTGGCGGGAAGTCGCTGTATTTCTCTATAACCATTGGTTTAAGCGGTTTGAACCTAATTATAGCGATATCTCCTTGTTTTATGAACGGTGGATTCTTTTCTGCTACCTGACCTGTCCTAGGATCTAGTCTAGCAATTATCTCAGTAACTCTACAAGCTATGCTAGCTGTGTGCGCGTGGATTACAGGTGTATAACCTAATGCAATAGCTGTTGGATGCCAAACAACCATAACTCTTGCTACGAATTCTTCTACAACTGTAGGCGGGTTTGTAGGATGGCCCGCTACATCTCCCCTCCTTACCTGCTCCTTGGATATGCCCCTAACATTGAAGCCTATGTTATCACCTGGAACAGCTTGCTCTAGCCTCTGGTGGTGCATTTCAATAGTTCTAACTTCGCCTACGACATTAGGCGGCATGAACACAACCTTGTCTCCAACCTTTAATACACCTGTTTCAACTCTTCCTACTGGAACAGTACCTACACCAGATATCGTGAATACCTCTGATACAGGTATTCTAAGAGGTTTGTCTATAGGTTTAGGCGGCGGCTTAACGTATTTGTCTAGAGCTTCTAGCAACGTTGTTGCACAGTTAACGCCATATCTCTTCTTAAGCTCATCCCATTTCTGTGAATTCCACCACGGCATGTTCTTGGATGGCTGTGTAACATTGTCTCCAACCCACGCGGCTGTGGGCACCAAGGTAATTTGATCCGGTCTATAACCTATAGCTTTAAGGAACTTAATTAATACGTCTAGCACTTCAATTAATCTTTTCTCTGAATACGGTGGCTCTGTTATGTCCATTTTCGTTACAGAAAGTATAAGGTTATCTATGCCCATTACCTTGGCTAGTAAAGCGTGTTCTCTTGTTTGGCCTTCTGGACTCATACCCGCTTCGAATTCGCCTTTTTTAGCTGATATTGCTAGGATAGCAACATCTGCTTGACTTGCACCTGTGATCATGTTCTTTACGAAGTCTCTATGACCTGGGGCGTCGATTAAGGTGTAATAATAGTTGTTTGTTTCGAATTTTCTGTATGCAAGGCTTATGGTTAAACCTCTTTCTCTCTCCTCTTTAAGCCTGTCAAGAAGCCATGCATATTTTTCGCTTTCCTTACCGGCTTTAGCAGCAGCTTCTATAGTTTCTTTCCATGTTTTCTCATCTACTGCTCCAACTTCTACAAGTAAGCGTCCTACTAATGTGCTTTTACCATGATCTACATGCCCGATAACTACCAGGTTCAAATGCGGCTTTGTGCTCATAGGTTACCCACCGTACCATCTCTTATGTCTGCTAACTTTGGATTACAGCTAGAACTTATAAGCCTATGTAATCGTAATTTTTAGCCTATTCAAATGTATACGGGATTGAAGCTAGATAAAGTTAGTTAAAAGATAAATACATTAACGTGAGCTTAACGCTATACGTTCTATCTCTTCTTTTCTCTGTATAGCGTAGCTTTTAGGGTCATTGCTCGCTGCGGCTACTATCTCATCGGCTAAGCATTCTTCTACAGGCTTAGATGATCTGAATGTACAGTTATATGCTCCTTCAGCGATATGTCTCAATGCTAGGTCAACTCTTCTAATTGGGGCTACATCAACTGCAACATGATAAACTATTCCACCATACACAATTCTTGTTGTTTCTTCTCTAGGTGCCGCATTTTCTATAGCTCTAACAAGGATTTGAAGAGGATTTTCACCGGTTTTGATGTTTATGAGCTCGAAAGCCGTTTTTACAATGTTGTAAGCTAGATGTTTCTTACCGGTGTTCTTTGCTTTCCTCATTAACTTGTTGATCAACCTTTCAACTATAAATACTTCGGCTTTCCCGAACCTTCTCTTTGCATGTCGAGCAGCGGAGTGGGGGGTTACAACGAACTTTAAGGATATATACTTCTTTAAACTTGGGTCTTGGACCACAACGTCCCTAAAACTCCATTTCCCAAACAACTTTATAGAATCTATATCTACAATAGGTGCTACCTCTGTTTTTGGCTGAGCTGATTCTACCGCCATATAGTTTCTACCTCAGAGGCTTCTGCTTCTTACCCTTTAACAACTCCATTAAGGCTACACCGTTTACCCCAATAACCTTAAACTTAACCCCTGGGATGTCGCCCATCGATTTACCTCGACTACCACCAATACCTACTACAAGAACCTCGTCATGTTCATCAATAAAGTTTAGTCCACCGTCATAAGGTACAAAAGCTGTTACAACTTTACCATTTTTAACTAGCTGTACACGTACGCATTTTCTAACTCCAGCATTCGGCTGTCGTGCTTCAACACCTACTTTTTCTAGGACAATCCCCCTAGCCATGGGGGCTCCTTCAAGCGGATTATACTTCTCCTTAAGCTTAAGCATCCTTATTCTGTGATCTCTTTGACTCCACTTGAATTTCTTCCTCTTTAACTTAAGTCTTCTAGCTGCGAAAAGCCCTGTTGGCGATTTTTTACCAGGCATGGTCTTCTACTGCACCCCAAATTATCTTTTTATCAATGTTTAAGCTACTACATGTTGTAATAACTGAGCGTTTAAAAATCTTTGAATAAAGTTAGACTATAACTACACTGTCTATAGAGAAGTAGCGGCTTAGTATGAGCCTAGCTTTTAGGACATTTCTACCGTTCTTGCCTATAGCAAGCCCTTTATCCTTAGGATCTACATATACGTGCAGTATTTTTCTATCCTTGCCATTGATTAGTTGCACTCTATATACTCTTACAGGTGCAAATATGTTCTTAACAAAAGTCTCTAGATCTTCAGCCCAGCCAACAACCTCTACATCCTTACTTATTAACTTACTTAGATACTTAACATTGCTACCTCTTCTACCAACAGCTTGCCCTACTTTATCGCCATCAACAACAAATATAGTTAAATCCAGTTCATCGCTTACGATACAGTCTTTTGGCGTTACACCAGTTATATCCTGAAATAATGATATGTACCTTAACTCCTCCATTGTTAACTTTAGATCTAGTTTCGGCTTAATTTCTGAAGGCCTCTGCGCCATACTTAACCACCTCTTACGGTGAAGTTATCTAGTACTTCACGTGGGACTTGACCGGGGTCAACAATGCCCATAACTGCTACTCCGAACGGTTTACCTATGATTGTGCCAAGATCTTTGTTTGTTCCAGGGAAGCGTATGACCTTAACCTCCGATATTTTGGCGTGGTACTCGATATCCTGCCTTAGGTTCTCCGGTGCATTTTCTACCATAACTATGTATTTTATTTTACTGTGCTTAGCCATTTTCAATGTTTTTCTTGCGCCTATCACTACTTTACCTGTTCTTACAACGAATTTTAGTACTGTATCTAATGACATAGCTGAAATTATTCCCCACCTCTTTATTCCATCTTGATATACGGATTATAGACTAGTTTAACTACTGCTGTACCAATAGGCACGTAGTTTCCTACAATAACGTTCTCGGCTACACCTTTAAGGTTATCTATACTTCCACGAATAGCTGCATCAACTAACTGTTTAACTGTTACCTCGAACGAAGCCCTAGCAAGTACGCTATCCTTAGATCCTGCCACACCATGTCTACCTATTTGCTTAACTGTACCTGTTCTTGTCATCATATCAGCTAATAGCATTATATGCCGAACATCTACTTCTAAACCCTGCTCCTCTAGGACGTTGACTATCTCCTCTATTAGTAGTGTTCTAGAAGCTTCAATGCCTAGGACTTCCTCTACCTCCTTAACATTGTTCGTTCTTATTCTCCTATAATCAACTCCCTCGATATCCAGCAGCTCTCTTAGGTTGCTTCCTTCACAGACAAGCACGTACTCGTTTCCTCTTCTCTGAACTATAACCTTGTTTACCCCTTTAATACCCTTTAGCTTAATACCAAGTATTTTATCCCTAAGCTTCTCGATTTTCAAAGGGTTTAACGGCTCTTTGTATTGTATTATTACTTCGTATGGGTTTTCCTCACTTACTGAAATATTTGCTTTCTTAATGGATTTCCCTAGTGATTGCACAACCATATCCACATCAACTCCTTTGTCCTGCAACATATCAGGGTCTATTGTGACTATTATGGCGTTTGTCACAAGATCTACATCTACCCTTGAAACAACGTTTGCCACCTTTGTTAACTCAATTTTTCTAGCTATTTCTATTGCTTTCTCCCTATCATACTTGTAGGGTTCTAGTAGATAGACGTATGTTAAAGGCGTTGAAGGCAATTTCTTTGCATCAACTAACTCAATGAGTCTAGGCAAACCAAGAGTTACATTAAGCTCTCTAACACCTGCATAGTGGAATGTTCTTAGAGTCATCTGGGTGCTTGGCTCGCCGATGCTCTGCGCAGCTACAACACCTACTGGTTCTCCTGGATCTACTAGGTTGTTGCTGTACTCTTCTTCAACATGTTCAACTATTTTGTCTACTTCTTGTAGTGTTAAGTAATCAAGGTGTTTGCTCAATATTTCTACGAGGTTATCGATGACCTTCTTAGGGATTTTCACTAAAAGCTTCTTCTCTAGGTATTCTTTTACCTCCTCTAAGGTAAGTCTCTGGGTCATGTCTTCCACCCGATAACCTTCTCAACAACTCTTTCAATATTTATCGGGGTACCGTGAGGAGCCTTAGCGGGATCAGCTCCATCTTCACCGTATAGGAATTGAATTATGGTTCCCGAAGAGTCCCTTACAGTAAAATCGTACTCGACATACAGATCAAGCAACGCATTTATAAGTCTACGCTGCATGTAACCGCTCTGCGAGGTTCTTACAGCAGTATCTACTAGACCTTCTCTTCCACCTGCTGCATGAACAAATACCTCTAGAGGCGATAACCCACTATGGAAGCTGTTTACAACAAAGCCTCTAGCTATAGGCCCTATATCGTTTACACCGAAGTGAGCTAGTGCTCGACCCATGTAACCTCTCCATATACGTTCACCGCGAACTGTCATCTGCCCTAGCGTTGCAGCCATTTGAGTAAGATTTAGTATGTTCCCTCTAGCACCTGTTCTAGCCATAACAAATGCGTGATTAAATGGATCTAGGTATTTTACTGCTATTTCACCTGCTTTATCTCTAGCTTCAGCTAACACCTCTAGAATCCTTATTTCTAGGCTTTCTTCAGGGGTTCTGCCCGGTACAACCTCTAATGTACCTTTAACATATTGTTTAACGTATTCTTGAACCTTCTTAAACGCTTCCACTAGTAACTGCATTATTTCTTCCTTAGCTTTATCAGATATAGCTACGTCATCTAATCTCATAGTAAATCCTTTCTTCTCTAGGATTCTTATAAACAACCTGTATACATGGTCTATGAATTGAACTGCGAAGTCCGTTCCATACTCTTTTACGAGGTAGTAGAAGAAACTATCCTGTTGCTCAGCACCAATACTTTTCTTATCTAGAACTCCTAGAAGTAACTTCCCTTTCTTAACCACTACGTAAGAATCCCAGAAACATTCAATATCGTCACACTTTAGATGACCTGCTGAAATGCTTGCTCTTCCACGGTAGTTAAAGTCCTCCGGTAAGAACAAGCTTAGCACTTGTTTGCCGGTCCACAACTCCTTTGGTGATAGGATGGCGGGCTCCGGAAGTTCTTTAACTACCCCAGCGCTTGCGAGTAAATCCATGATCTCTTCTCTAGACAGTAATGTAGTTTTTATTGTTAAGAAGTAAGCGCCGCTGATATAATCTTGGAGCGCACCTATGATTACCCCACCGTACCTAGGTGTAAGTATGTGATGTTGCACCTTCATGAGCTCCTTAGCTTCTGCTCTCGCGTCTTCCATTTGAGGTATGTGTAGGTTCATTTCATCGCCATCGAAATCGGCATTGTAGGGTGGGCATACAGCTAAATGTAACCTGAAAGTTCTTCCGGGCAATACCTTGATTACGTGCCCCATTACCGACATTCTGTGCAACGATGGTTGTCTATTGAAGAGAGCTATATCGCCGTCCCTAACGTGTCTTTCAACAACGTATCCTGGGGCAAGCGATTCAGCTAAACTTTTTCTATCCTTGACATACCTGAGATCTATTCTCCTACCATCGGGGGTTACCACATAGTTTGCTCCAGGCCACTTAAATGGTCCATTTATTACGCATCTTCTTAGTTCCTCAATATTGGATTCTGTAACTTTCTCCGGTATAGTCAACTTCATAGCAACTTCGACAGGAACCCCTACCTCATTAACGCTGATGTAGGGATCAGGACTTATGACTGTTCTAGCTGAAAAATCAACTCGTTTACCAGATAAATTCCCTCTAAACCTGCCTTCTTTACCTTTCAAACGTTGAGCAAGAGTCTTTAGGGGTCTTCCTGATCTATGTTTTGCTGGTGGTAACCCTGGTACCTCATTGTCTAAATACGTTGTGACGTGGTATTGCAGAAGATCCCATAGATCATCTATTATTATTGGGGGAGCTCCTGATGCTATGTGCTCTTTCAGCCTCTCATTAGTTCTAACGATATCTACTAGTTTATGAGTTAAATCGTCTTCAGATCTTATACCTGTTTCTATCATTATAGATGGTCTTATAGCTATCGGGGGAACAACTAAAGTTGTTAAAACCATCCATTCCGGCCTTGAATCTTGGGGATCAAAGCCTAGAAGCTCTACATCCTCGTTTGGTATTCTCTCAAGCCTGGACCTTATAGCCAGCGGATTTAATCTTGTAGCACCTCTTACCTCCTCGTAGTATTCCTCGATTGTTGTGGGCTTCTCAAGTTTTATTCTTGGCTGTTTTTGACCACAATGTGGACAAACAGTTGTTTTTATAGCTCTTTTCTTTATGTACTCTGAAAACCTTTTAGATAAGTAGGGATGCCTCTCCCTTAACTTTCTATAGTACTTAATGTACCTCTCAATCTCTTTTTGAGGTAGCTTAAGCCTTGCGCAGCTAACACAAGTAGCTTTAAGGACTTCATATACATTCTTAATAAACAGGACGTTTATTACTGGAAGAGCTAGCTCGATATGGCCAAAATGACCTGGACAACCCTTAATGCTATTTCCACAAACAGGGCATACGTGGCCTGGATCTATAGCACCTAGGTGAGGATCCATTACCGAATGAGGTACAGGTAAACCATCTTCATCGTAAGTTTCTGTAGACTTTATCTCTCTTACGGACATTTTCCTTACTTCTTCTGGTGAAAGTACCCCAAACTTTATGGCTGTAACAATCTTCTCTTCCTCTACCGTCATATAACCCCCTCCGCTACCTCTTTATTAATTGACCATGTTTATCCGAAATAATAAACTTGGGCTTTATACCCATGCTCATCAGCTCTTGTATTAGCAACTTAAATGCATATGGTATCACCACAGGGTGCAACAAACCTTTATCCTTGTGTATCGGACACTCGTATACCTCTTTCTTCCTATTGTACCAGCCTATGAACCCACATATCTCACATACATATACTATGGTTTTATCTGAACTCTCCAGCATCCTCTCCCTCAATAAAGCCGATGCACCGTGCCCAACTATGGCGTCACGCTCCATCTCACCTAGTCTTAGACCACCTTCTCTTGCTCTACCTTCCGTAGGCTGTCTTGTTAAGAGCTGTACCGGTCCTTTAGATCTTGCATGTATTTTATCTGCCACCATATGATGAAGCTTCTGGTAGTACACAATACCTATAAATACCGGTGTCCCTATAAGGTCACTTGTTCTGCCATCATACATAGGCTCTGTTCCGTCCATAGGATAGCCTAATACAAATAGCTGCTTCTTTAATTCTTCGATTGGCTCCTCTAAAAACGGGGTACCATCCACGAACTTAGCCCTTAAAGCAGCCACCTTACCCCCTATACTCTCCATCAATTGCCCTAAAGTCATCCTTGATGGAAGCGCGTGCGGGTTAATTATCAAATCAGGGGTTATTCCCTCAGGGGTGTAAGGCATATCATGCTGAGGTATAACAGCGCCTATAACACCTTTTTGACCATGTCTAGAGGCAAACTTATCTCCTATTTCTGGAACTCGAAGGTCTCTGACCCTTACTTTCACAAGTTTATCTCCATCGCGTGTAGTGGTTACGAATACCACGTCCACCCATCCAACTTCTCCGTGTCGCACCGTAACCGAAGAGTCTTTTCTTCTCTGTGCTAGAATGCCATAACCTTTGTATTCCTCTACAAACCTAGGTGGACTTGTTTTACCTACTATGACTTCTCCTCCTTTTACCTCTAGCTCCACCTTGGCTATACCGTCTTCTTCGAGTTTAGCATAAGCCTCTTTACCTCTATAACCTATTACCTTGGGATCGGGGATCTCTAGTCTATCTTCTTGCCCACCTACGTGTCTAAGTTCCTCAGCATTATAAAGTCTGAAAAACGACGATCTAGCTAAACCTCTATCAACAGACGACTTGTTCATTATTATCGCATCCTCTATATTGTAGCCTGTGTAGCTCATTACTGCTACAACTAAGTTCTGCCCTGCTGGCCTATCATTATAGCCCATGATCGAAAGAGCCCTTGTTTGAACTAATGGTACCTGCGGATAATGCAGTAAATGCGCCCTTGTATCAACTCTTAACACAAAATTAGCCATGTAAAAACCTAGAGCTTGCTTAGCCATAGCTGATTGGTACGTATTTCTCGGCGATTGATTGTGTTCAGCGTATGGTATGGTTGATGCTGCAACCCCGAAAATTGCTGGAGGCCATATTTCGACATGCGTTGTTTCAGAAGTAATTTCTTCAGGATTGATGCTTATTAAAGCGTTTTCTTCTTCTTCTGCATCCAATAACTCTACATAGCCATTCTTTAGCAGATGATCAAGCGTTAATTTCCCTCTTTTAACTTCCTCTATAACGTCCTTCGTTATAGTAAGTCCACCATCTTTAACTACAAATAGTGGTCTAACTATTCGACCTGCATCGCAATTTATGTATACCTCGTTTATGTATTTCGTCCTATAGTATGCAACACCTACTTCATAATGTATTTCGCCGCGTCTCCTCATTTCCCTGATATTAGCTACAAGTTCTTCGCCACGAGGGTGGTAACCTATAAGTGTTCCATTTAGGTATACCTTACTCCATGCATTAATGCTTTCGTACGATATTTCATCAGCTTTAAGTTTATTAAATATCTCGGTTACCGGTACTACGCCAAGCTTATATAAAACAACCCCTATGTGCCTTTCATCAACTCCAACAGTTATTGTGGCGCTAAGGGCTAGGTTCTTAACTAATCCACAGTTAGGACCTTCTGGTGTTTCGAATGGGCATAGCCTACCGAATTGCGTTCCATGTAGATCTCTTGCTTCGAAATGGGGTTGACTTCTACTTAGCGGTGAAATAGATCTCCTCATATGGCTTAATGATGAAAGCCAGTTGGTCCTATCGATTATCTGGGTAACACCGGTTCTACCACCAATCCATGTACCTGTAGCCATTGCATGCTTAATCCTCTCTGTTATGATGTCACTTCTCACGTAGAGCGCTAAGTTTACCTTCCTCTCCCTAGCTTTGGCTCTCTCTACCTGGTACCTAAGGTCTTTGAGAAACGCTTTCCAAGCAACTCTAAATAATAGAGCTAGCATATCACCTGCTAACTTAATTCTCTTATTGGCATAGTGGTCTTTATCGTCTGCAGGTCTACGACCTAGAACAAGCTCTATAAGTTTACATGCCATTTGCCCAAGGTAGAGTGCTTTCCTAATTCTGTCCTCCGGTGATGTGCCTAGATGAGGAAGGAAGTAGCGATCAAGCACATATTTAGCTCTTTCAATTCTACTCTCTCGTGCTTGACCAATAGCTATTCTAGACCCTATATAGTCTTGAGCATCTTCTACCGTTGTTATATCGCTCGCCTGGATGAACGATGGAAATAGCTCTCTCTGTATTTCCGGATCTGGTGAAACCGCTAGTGCTATATCTATGTCTTTATCGAGCCCTAAAGCTCTCATTAGGACGACTAAGGGTATTTTTCCTGGTACAGCTGGGAAAGAAACATGTAAGGTTCCATCTTTGTGTCTATCTAATATGATAGGTATTCTATAGCCTATTGTCGAGGAAATTACCTTAGCTGTATGCGTTACATTTAACCCTTCTTGACCGTAATCAACTATAACTCTATTAGGAGCCAGATCTTCTTGGGCCACCATTATGCGCTCTGTTCCATCGATTATGAAGTATCCTCCGGGATCCTTCGGATCTTCACCTATAGACACCAGCTCTTCTGCCTCCATCTTAGATAGTGGATCCTTAAACGATTTAACCATGAGGGGTATTTCCCCAACCATTATTTCGACAGGGTTTTCTGGAACATTATTCTCGTAAGGCACGAAGGTTACATACAGAGGTATTGCATAGGTAATGTCTCTGTGGCGGCATTCCATAGGGGTTATATTTCTGTTAATGCTTCCGTCGATTTCTCTTACTAGAGGATCTCCCAGCTTAAACCCCTTTATTACTATCTTGTACCCAGGTATTGATGTTTCTATTACTGGTTCCTCAAATATTATATCTCTTAGAGTTCTTGTTATGAATGCGTTGAAGGAGTCTATATGATGTTTGGTTAATCCTTTCTCTTTTACGAATAACTCCATTATGGTCCATCTATCGTCTGACGAAAGAGTCTTAGGTTCTTGGTGAGCCTTTGGTATAGGTCCTAGAGTTGCGTAGACGTTTTCTTTATCGACTATAGCTAGCGAGCTCATACTATATCGCCTTCCCTATGGTACCACATACCTATAAGCAATTACCTCTCCACCCCATGGAGTTCTCCTAATAATCTTAATTATATCGCCAGGCTTAGCTCCTAAGACCTTCACAACAGGATCGCTTGCTCTCATCCACGGCAGTTGCTCTGGTTTAACGCCATACTTACGCAGTACTTCCAGCCCCTCCTCTATCGATACTACTTCATGCTTGGGCACTAACTCGTGCTCAAGTATCTTTGGATTCACAGAGGAACCCTTCTTTCTACCGGCCATTTACCAAGCCCCTTGCTTAATAAAGTTTTGAACAGCGTAATCATTCTGCAAATACCACTACGACGCAGAGCACGCTTATAAATGTATCTCGTACAAACTGGCAATAAAGCTTTAATACCTATAAAGCCTTAAGAAAGCGGTACAGATTGAGGGCCCGTAGCTCAGCTAGGTAGAGCGGCGGGCTTTTAACCCGTAGACCCCAAAAGGGCGGAAGTCCCGGGTTCAAATCCCGGCGGGCCCGCCACACAATAATCTAATTCCTTACAATGTTTAGCAAGTATCAACAAAGATCTAAGCTAAAACGATGTCTATCAAAACCTAAAAATCGTCACATAAGGTACAAATATGGAAGCCGCCGTAGCTCAGCGCGGTAGAGCGCCGGCCTCGTAAGCCGGAAGTCGCGGGTTCAAATCCCGCCGGCGGCTCCAAACAATAGGAATCCTCTTAGCTTTCCGGCATATCTTGTGAAGATATTGTGCAATATATCACATAATTGATGGCGGCTTCTATCACAATCGATGACTTTAATTACCTCTAATAACGCGAGAAGCTACATACAGCAATAGATAATTATTACTGGTGTGTAGCAGATCAATGTAAGGGCCATGTAGTGTCAAATTTCAGGATCTCTAGTCTAGGAAAATATATGGACATAGAATATTGATGGCTGGACAAGAGCGGCTTCCTCCGGCCTAGGTGTAGTTCTCTGTCTCTAGTTGAGATTTTTCTTGATGATTTGTCGTGGTTAAGTGCTTAGGTATTGTATAAATTATGTTTGTACGTTTCGCAAATATAAGGTTGAATATTGCTTAAACTATTTGGGGTTTAGTGTATGGATTATTTTACTAGGATAATTTTATTGCAAAATCTGCTCCGTACTCTATTAGCTTAGAAATGTATAATGTGTAGAGACCTTCTTCGTAACCTATTTTGGTAACAACATCTACATCCTTCTCGAGGTATTCTCTATGGAGCCATAGCGTTAGCATAGACATTATTTGTGCAAAAAAGCTGCTTATTTGCTTAGGTTGTTCGTAATGTATATACTGTGCATTTAATTGAATTTTTTCTTTAGAGCTTTTATTAACACCTGTAGCAGTCACGATTATGCTCGTGTTCTTTGCATGCAATACTAAAGAATAGTAATTTTCTTCTTCGTTCGACAAACAAGCTGTAATACATTGATTTATTTGATTCTGTTTAATGCCAAGCGTATCCGTTAACTGATTAAGCTCTTGCGATGATAGTTCTATCCTTACCTTTAATTCAACTAAAGCTTCGAATATAGCTTTAATTCGCGTAACTAATAATCTTGCTAAAGTTAAATATGGAGGTAAGCATATCTCATTTTTGTTCTTATGATTATCTTTACAACAGCTGAAGCAGAAGTTGAGTATATAAAATTTTTGAGGTGATGAAAGGAACCGAACCTCACTTAATGTTGAAGTGTTTAAGCAATTAATGTTAGTTATTGCCACATCAGCGTCTATTAATGTTAACTTTTCAGTGTAGTACTTTAATTTGTTATTGTATAACGGTATAACATATACCCCTACAAGCTCTTTTTGAATAAGTTCGGCAAAACGCGTTACCACATCCTTGTTCGCAGCTACCAATATTAAAACTCTATTCATAGATCCCCCTAAATCTTCTGGGCTAAGCCAATAGCCTGCTCAATATTAGATATACCTAGTACCTCTAGCCACCTTCTAAGGCCTTCTACAATATCTTGAACAACCTTCTTAGGGTTCTTAATCAACGCTGTGCCAATTTGAAGAGCTTTTGCACCAGCTAGAATCATTTCAGCAGCTGTTTTCCAATCATAAATTCCTCCACAGCCGATTATTGTAGCGCTGGTTTCTCTATAAACCTCATAGACAGCTCTAACAGCAATCGGATGTATAGGTGGTCCTGAGAGTCCTCCAAAGATATTCGTTAGAACAGGCTTTGTTGTGTAGACGTCTATGTATAAAGCTTTAATGGTATTGATTAGAGTTAATGCTTTAGCTCCAGCTTCCAATGCTTTTAGAGCTGACTCCACTATTTTATCGCATAGTCCTAGCTTTGCGATAACCGGTATTCTTACCGTTGATGCAACAACTTTAACTACGTTGTATACTGCGTTAGGATCTACACCAACTTCTATACCGTAGCCTTTTGCATGTGGACAACTAAGGTTAAGCTCTACAGCATCGGCGTTGCTGGATTCAGCTTCGGTAGCAACCTCTATGAACTCCTCCTCATTTCTACCCCCAACACTGACAATTATAGGTAACCCATATTTTTTAGCTTCAGAGACCAGTTCTCTTATAATCGGTTTACCGGGGTTCTCGAGACCTACAGCATTAATGAGCCCTCCTGTTGGTAATTCAATTATTGTTGGTGGGTTATAGCCCTCACGAGGTTTAGGTGTAATTGTTTTCGTAACAATAGCTGAAATGCCATAGCTTACGAGTCTGACTATGTGCTCCCTATAAGCACCTAAAATACCGCTGGCGTTCATTACTGGGTGCTTCAATTCTATATCAACTATTTTAACGGTTAACGATGCCATGTAATCACCTCGCAAACGCTGTAATAGGCATAGCCCTGGGTTTCTCGACAATATGGTTATCTTTGTGTACTAAACATCCACGAATTACTGTTGCTTTAACAGAGCCTCTTAACCTCATAGTTTTATAGGGAGTTAATTTTGCTTTAGAGGAAAATTTCTGAGGATCTACACAGAGTTCGTTATCTAGGTCAACAACGGTATAACTAGCTAAGCAGCCCTCATACAAACACCCCCATCTACGCAAACCTAGTATCCTAGCAGGACCTTTAGATAGCAAGTTAATGACATCAACCAAATCTATAACTCCTTTATGAATAAGGTTCAGCATCAGCGAGCCCATTACATCTATAGATGATATCCCCGAAGGACATGTGCTAAAATCCTTGAGTTTCTCTTCTTCGCTATGAGGGGCATGATCTGACGTTATAGCGTCGAACTTGTTTACGAAGTTTAGCAACATTAACCTTGTTGAGCGAGATCTAAGCGGAGGATTAACTTTAGCTGTACATCCCATTTCTTTTTCGTTGCTAGAGTCTAGGTATAGGTAATGGGGACATGTATCAACAGTAAAACCGTAGTTTTTTGCAAGCGTTAAAGTTAATAAGTTAGTTACGTGAGTTATGTGGATATATATCCAGGGCTCTGCGTAATTCTTAAGTATATTTAGTACTGAAAGCTCGCTTTCAATTGGTCTACAAATGTATCTGCGCCCAGCATCACATTCGCTTAACATTAGAGGATTCTCGGCGTGAACAATAATAATTCTCCTCCTATTATCCTTAGTAGTTAGATCTTTGAACGCCTCAGCAACCTTGGGGATATGGTGCAGATCTTGGGGGAAGATCTTCACCCCAACAACACCTTCATGTATTAGCATATTCAATAATTCATCTTTATCACTTGGTGGAGATAAGTATATACCGTAATCAGTGTAGCTCATAGTCTTTAGCGCATTAAGTTTTCGCCTTAATGCAAACACGTTATCTATCTTTGGCATAGTATTAGGCATATCCACAACAGCGGTAAATCCGCCATGAACAGCTGCTTTCGTCCCGGTTTCTTCATCTTCTTTATAGCTATTCTCAAGACCTCGGAGATGTACATGCAAATCTATAAATCCTGGTACTAGAAGACCTTCACCTCGGAGATCAATGCACTCATATTCTCTACAAATTTTCTTGTCAACGTAGTTATACCTCTTAATCACAAGACCTTCTCTTATGAGTAGCATGAGTTCTTTTGAGTAACCGTCCTCCAAAGCTTTAGCTATTAGAATACGCTCTAAGATGTTCGTTCACCTCGTCGCATTTAAACACAGGCCCATCCCGGCATAGCAGTTTAGACGATGACTTGATGTAGCAGCTACCACATACACCTATACCGCATTTAACCATTGTTTCTAGAGCTACGTAAGCTTTCTCGCTATTAAGATATTCACAGATTTTCCGAAGCATCAACGTAGGACCTACAGCTACCATCACATCGTATGCGTCTAAGTCAACTGTTTTTAGAGCCTCTAAAACGGTTCCACAAACGCCATAGCTACAGTCTTCCGTTGCTATTATTAAGCTGTATCTACCACTAATATCAGGGAACAATTCATTTAAATTGAATAGTTCATCAGATGATTTAGCCCCCCATATAACGTCTAGTTTTTTGAATCTAGACATCCCTATGAACAAAGGTATTGGTGCTATACCTATTCCTCCGGCAATAACTAAGATGTTCTTAGAGTCGTCGTGAACTGTAAACCCTCTTCCCAGAGGACCCTTCAATCCTATGAATTGCCCGAGTACTATATCAGAAAGCGTTTTAGTACCCAATCCCTTAACCTTAAATAAGAACGCAAAGAAGTTATTTTTAAAGTAGGCTATACTCAGAGGTATTTCATCTACTCTGGGAACCCATACCATGAAAAAGTTGAACGGTTGCACATCGTCGATGCCGTAAAGCGGTTCAACAAGGATGTAGTATACGTCTTTAGCTACACGCTTAACCTCCAGCACCTTAGCGGGGTTTACAGACATATAGATTATCTCCTTACCAGCTTCGGTATATCGCTTCTTGAAATCACTATTCCACAGTAATCGCATTGAAGTAGCAGAGGTTCTTGAGACAATGTTTTAAATCGATTCTTCACAGGTTCTCTATCTTTATTCGATACACATGTTGGATTAGGACATCTAATTATGCTCTCAATTACGTCTGGTACTCTAACCTTGAGTTTCTCGACAACAACGAAATTCTCGATAATATTTATTGTTGCCGTTGGAGCTATAAGTGCTATAACGTTTACTTCATCGGGTGTTAGTTTTCTCTTCTCAATCTTGATTATGTCCTTCTTGCCTAACCTCTTACTTTCTACATTCATCAGTACAGCTACTCTCCAACCTTCTTGACCTGATATCCCTAGAACTCGGAGTATCTCAAGAGCTTTACCTGCTGGTATGTGATCTATAACCGTTCCTTCGAGTATCTTAGGGACAACCAACGTATGGACTTCATTTATTGACATTAACCTACCCCCATTACGAGTGTGAGTAAAGCCATCCTAATGGGTATACCTAACTTTGCTTGGTAGTAGTAAGCAGCGTATTTAGAGGTATCGACTTTATGATCTATTTCGTCCACCTTAGGTAGAGGGTGTAGAACCTTTAGATGGGGTTTCCCTTTCTCTAATAGATTAAGCGTAACAATATAAGAGCCTTTAACTCTCTCGTACTCCATAGGATCAGGGAAACGCTCCTTTTGAATTCTTGTAACGTATAGAACGTCTATATCCTCTATAACCTCAAAGATGTCGTTTTTCTCCTCAAACGGTAACCCTCTATTAATTAATATCTGGCGAACATCGTTTCGTATACGTAGTAGTGGAGGAGACACTAAATATACTTTCTTTGGTTTAAAGAGTGTAAGTCCATAGATAAACGATGTTGCTGCCCTACCGTATCTAAGATCCCCTAAAACAGCATATGTTAAGTTATCTATTGTTCCGAAAAGCTTCATAACCGTATACAGATCTATCATAGCTTGTGTAGGGTGGTGCTGCCTCCCATCACCTGCATTAATAACAGGTTTTTCTGCAATCTCAGCAGCATATTTAGCAGCTCCTTCGTATCTATGACGAACCACTATGATGTCCGAATAAGCATCGAGCATAATCATAGTATCAGCGAAGCTTTCACCTTTAGCGATACTTGTTGCTTCTTCCCCTATAATGGATATGACATCGGCACCTAGTTTTTTTGCAGCAACTTCAAAACTTAGCCTGCTACGAGTCGAGGGCTCGAAGAATGCTAAGGCTACTACCTTACCTTTTAGGGTATCGAGTTTGCCCTCAGCATTTAGGAATTTATCAGCGTACTCGAAGAGAAATTCTAGGTCTTCTCTGGTGAAGTCAAGTATGGAGATTACATCTCTGTGTTTGAACTTGTAAGACATATCTTTACCCCATTCATTGACTTAATTTAAGTTGTGGAAGATGAAATATAGTTTAGTAGCTCTTTGTACTGCTCTTCATTAACAAGTTTATGTTCGTAGAGGTGCTTAAATATATCAGAGGCCTTTAAGTAACTGTAGAATTTCATTCCTAATCTTTCAACTAATTTTTTAGCACCTTGCTCTCTATCAATAACAACCAGCGATGCCGTAGGTATCCCTTCAGCTTCCTTTACTGCGTGATATGCGTGCTCAATAGATCCGCCGGTAGTCGCAACATCGTCTATTATTATACATCGCTTACCCTTAACATTACCTTCAACCAGCGCTTGAGTCCCATGGGCCTTCTTTTCAATTCTAACATAAGATAGTGGTCTCTTAACCTTGCAAGCTATAAATGAAGCTAACACTATACCCGATGTAGCGATGCCCACTAACACTTCATACTCATCTAAATTAGCTAGTAAGATTAGCTCATTAACTAGTTTTTCCACGACATCGGGATAGCTGTATAATTGCCTTAAGTCTATATAGTACGGACTCTCAAGCCCGGATGTTAATCTAAATCTCCCTAGTTTTATGATTCCGTGTTTATAGAGTTCTATAGCTAACCACGACATTCCATCACCTTTCTTTTTTGTTGCTTAATAATATTTAAGGCTACTTCCCTTATATTAACTGCATGAGTTATAGCTCTTCCTACAATTTCGTAATCTGCTCCAGCGCATATAGCATCGCCAGGGAGTGCCCCTTGTACACCTACACCCGGCGATAGTATCTTTACGTTGGTTCCGAGCTTAGATCTTATGTACTTAATTATCTCGGGTCTTGTAGCTGGAGCTACAACCCCCCAGGTCTCTACGTTTTTAGCTAGCTCCACAAATTCATCTATATGTTTATCTATAAACTCCTTTGATCCATCGTGGGACATTGAAACAACAATCACTAGGTTCAATCCTTTTTCTTTACATGTTCTAGCCAATACCTCTAACCCTTGCTTATAACCTACAAAACTATGCGCTATAATAGTATTGAACCCTGCAACCTTTAGCCATTTTGCAACAAGTGCCATAATATCGCCGATGTCAGCAAGCTTAAGATCAGCTATAAGAAGGCCATCGTAGCCTTTGAAGTTGTACGCTATATTATCAACACCATATTTGACTATTGCAGGTAAACCTATCTTAAATCCTTGGACGACATCCATCAGTATTTCATACCTATATTTAATCCACAAGTTAATATCTTCGTTTACTGGTGGATCGAGAGCTACTATAAGCATTGCTTTAGCACCCTAGATAATGATAGGAGTACAGAGAAATATTTTGTTATAGCCGCTATTTTGTGTATTTCTTGAGGTTTACTTTAAAGAACATGTTAAGGAATAACCTTAATTAGAGAAGAATACTCAGCTTCTTCTTTTGTGCCAAAAGGGACAAACAGCACAAACTTCTGGGTGAAGAGATACAACAGGTTTATATTCGTTACCATCTTTAACCAAGGTCATTGACGGTATTTGTATTTCAAATCTTAGATGCCCACAAACCCCGCTAAGCACATCATAGTACCCACATACATTCCTTTTTTCTTTGCCTATAGCGACCATGTTTGCAAGAATTTCAGCAACTTCTTGAATAGTGTTCTCTATTTGATGCTTAGAGCCTAGATTCAAAGAAAAACCTTTTAATGATTTAATGAAGCTGTTTAAGACTGTTACACCCTTTGATAGAGTTGCTGTAAAACCTTCGCTAACTCTATATATCTGCTTCAGCTCTCTGATACGCATTAGCATTCCCCAGGGACTGTGCTTACCCGTCAATTTCCTTAGATTTTAAACATATTTATTAAGAAGTGAGGTTTTTGAATAAGCGAATATTAAGACATAACACTGACGAGTAGTTCTGCAATTGATGATGCCTGGCTACCTATATCAATGCATGCACCGGGTTTAAAATTATAGTATCAGCGCTTTGGCCCATCATCACACTATCAGAGTTTAGCATGCACATCATCAGCGCGAATTTATTCTTACTAATTTTAGGTAATTCCGGTATTTAAATAACCTTACATCTTACTTTTTGCGGCAAAAAATTAGCTTAGCTATATGCTTCGATGTATAGCCTGTCCAGTATGCGTACTTATATTAAAGGGAATTTGCTTTGAAACATTTAAAGCATATCAAGAAATTTTGCATATTGTGGTGGAACCGATGCTGGGATTAATAGCGGTTCAAGGTATAGGGAAAGGAAGCTACATGATGACTAAAATTAAAAAAGTTCACGTAGCGAAAAAGTCTAAATATCAAGAGATAATAGTTGCAGATGTAGAGGATTTCGGACGTTGCCTTATACTAGATGGCTATATACAGAGCACTGAAGCTGATGAATATGTATATCACGAATCTCTAGTTCATCCTGCTATGCTTTTGCACCAGAGTCCCTCTAAGGTATTAATAATAGGGGGTGGTGAAGGAGCCGCCCTTAGGGAGGTTCTGAAACATAATACGGTTAAAAAAGCTTTAATGGTTGACATAGATGAAGATGTTGTAAATGTATCTAAAGAATACCTGCAATTGTTTCACTGCAATTCATTCGATGACCCTCGAGCCCGTGTAATTATAGCTGATGGTTATAAGTATATTGTGGATACACCCGAGATACACGACATCATAATTCTTGATTTAACAGATCCCTACTCCAGCGAAATAGCATCAACTCTTTACACCGAGCAATTCTATAAAATTGTATACAGAAGACTATCCGAAGACGGAGTCATGGTTACTCAAGCGGGTTCAGCGTTCTTTTACCACGATGTGTACAACAATATCGTAGAAGCTATTAAGAACGTATACCCGTATCATCTTGAGTACCAGGTGTGGATTCCATCCTTTGGTTATGCATGCAACTTCGTTATAGGGTCCAAGAAATATCATCCTAGAGAGCTCTTAAAGAAAGACTACATAGATAGCGTATTAATAGAAAGAGGTGTTAAAACAAGGTTTATAAACGGCTCAAAGCTTGAGGCATTAATACGTCTAGGTATTTATTAGACTATTTAGGTAAAACTAAGGCTTCTCCAATGCCTGTAAATGTATATAATAGTATATATTAGGATAGCTACCTGGGAAGATACGAGGATCAGCACCACTATGGCTATGAAGTACGGCGATGACGCTCCAGAGCTAGGTTCGATGGGTGGTGTTCTTGTATCTATAACGTGAGCGCTATTTAATGTTTCCTGCAAATTACTTAAATTAGAGTTAAGCAAAGATATGTAATGAGCTAATTCCTTAAAAGCGTTAAGTACATTCTCCTTTGAAATATTGATGATGCCCTGACCTTGAAACACAACATATAATGAGGTGTTAGACGTAGATTGATTAATGCGAATTTTTATTCTTGGATCCATCACATCGTATTTGATGCATAGCGTATGGATTAATCTTTGGTGCTCAAGCTTATCGTATACGTATGTTTGAATTATCTTCGTTGTCTCATTAACTATATTTATTCCAAGTATTTTGCTAGCTTCCTCATAAATGTTAGCAAGACCTATGCTTTGAATGGTAGTTAAACTAAGGTTTAATATAGAGAGCATGCATGGTAACGTCTTAAACGCGTTGTCAATATCAGAAGAATTCAAACCGTTAACTATTACTGATAGAGTTTCATGTTTATCGGATACAACTATGTTCACGTCTATCCAAGCATACATAGGGATGTACGTAGAGTTCAAACATAAGTTGTTTAGGTTAAAGAGTTTAGAATTGCTGTGCTCCATGATATTTTTGATTATAGACTCTCTATCTATTGATATATCGTATACGCTTAGCTCTTCAAAGATTAAGTTATTAACTATTTGAAATTCAATAGAGGCATAGTTTATGGACGCCGTTAAGTTAAGGTCTTGATATTTTAAGAAGATGCTGCGATAGGGAAGCACATTGTAGTACCTAGATACATTAATTGACTTAAGAATGTCAGTATTCTTCATCTTTGTTTCCATATTAAACCATTGTATAACTATGTATTTTTCATCCATGAAAGTATTGCTATCAACAGATATGGTATTATCTTGATGCTTGTATATGAAGTTATAGTATATTCTTTCGTTACCCATAAATGCTACGGATAATTTAACCGCAACTGGGTACCCACGATTGTATCCAGTTATCTGATTATTATAATATAAATGTTGATATCGTAAACCGTACTTATCCATGTCCAGAGATATATTTTTAATACCATGACTTAACGAAGGTGTTACGTATAACCACTCTATCGAGGAACTTCTGATGACTATGTTATTGTATACACCACCAGCTACAACAAGACATAATTGAGCAACAAAGATAATTGTCATCAAGGGAAGTAGCATCGATAATTTCAATGAATCCACCTGTGTAACCTTCCAGATAGTATCTGGTGCGGAGGTAATATAAGAGATATATTAGTATCGTGATCAAGTTATTTAACACAAAACATAACAACAGAATCGTTTAAAATCAACATATTTGCTAACTAAACTTCTATGTTGTTGAAATTAGACTAGCTCTAAAATAAGAGATAGCCTGCATTAACGTTTGCTAGGCTTATAATTGAATTCCTGTAATAATTGCTGCTATCAACGATATAAATAAATACTTTATTTGCAACATCAGAGGTAAAATACATTATAAATATTGTATTGGATCATTGCTAAGATGCATACCTAATACGTTATAAACTCTATAGGGATTAGAATTCCCGCCTTGGACTTCTATTTATAACCTCTAGTAATCTGTTTAATTCTTCTCTAACCATAATTTCTATATCTTTTGAATGTACTCTTATAAGATGTAGGTAAAACCCTCGTTTTGTGAAGGGCCCTTTATCGCATAAATTGCACCATAATCCCCCCTCTCTCCTAACTATTGATAACACCATTTTATCTATGTTTTTATCCATCATAGGTGCTATAGATGGGGAAACAAGTTCTTTCAATTCATACCTCTGATTTAATAGAGCTGCTCTTCGAGCAACATATTCGGCTAATTTTTTTAAAGCTAATTCATGTCTCATTGTAGCACCGTAAACTTTACTTCTAATTCGAAACCGAATATAAGAAGTAAGCCTCTTCCTTGAAGACCTGGGATACCCTATTATGCTTTACATTTGGGTTAATATATTGAGGTTATGCAGTTAATCAAATCTTTTATTTCTTTATCGTTGCAACCCGAAGGCTTCAAACATTCTATGTTTAGTATGTAGGAAATAACCGTGCAATCTTCCTGATTTTTAAGGCATACAGCTTCTTCAGTAATGGTGTATTTATAGCCTTCAAATCTGCATATTGCGCTAGGATCTATCCTTCTTCTAACGATATTAACTTCGCTGAGCGATATTACCTCTTCGTACAAGTGCTTCTTAAAAATATGTGGTAGCGAATCTAATATTACTATAGTTTTTGATTCGCTAACTTTATTCACAATTACTTTCCTATGCGTATTGACATAGAATTCTGTTATTTTGTGTTTATCGTTGTTTGTGCTCTGTTTATCCAAGGCTGCGAAGAACCCCCTCTATTGATACACGATTTCTATGTATAGAATAGTGATTGCAATGGCTTGTTTAACTGCTTGGTGTAAAGCTCGCACCTTTACTGTTAAGATATACTCAGTAAAAGCTTAAGCTCTGTACCACAGTAGGGGCACTTCATATGTACAGTCTTCTTAGCGTCTGCTAAGCAAAAGTATACTTCTTTTGCTTCACCGCATTTAGGGCATACGTATATAATGTCATCTCCTATGTATAACTTCTTTGCGCAGATCTTGCACTTAAGCTCTACCCATCCTTTATGACCAGATGCATTACAACCTCTAGGTTTTATCAACTTCTCTTACACCTATGCGATGTAGAATTTAGTTGAACATATTTTAAGCGTTAATGCACAACTAGATTATGTAGGTGATGGTGGTGCCTTTAACGATGGTAGCTGTTGCCGATGTTCATAGTCCACAGTATGTACCTTTATTAGTTACCTCAATCAATAAAATAAAATCTAGGAATTTAAAGCCGGATTTGATTATACTTGCAGGAGATATCGTCGAGAAGAATTCTGTACCCCACGTAAGGGTGGTACTAGAAATTGTTAACAAGCTATCTAATAAACATGGGACTACGCCGCCTATTATTGGTGTATTCGGTAACGAAGAGTATATGGGTTATGAGCACGAATATATTTCTAAGTATCCTCAGATAATTTGGATTAACGATGAATATAAGGTCTTAGAAACCGAAAACATAGAAGTGTGCGTTGTTGGAAGCAGAGGAGCTCTTTTAAAGCCTACTACATGGCAACAAAAACACATTCCTCATGTAGATGCCTTGTATAAGACTAGGGTAGAGAAAATAAAGGAGTTGCTTAGACAATGCAAAAAATACAGAGCATCAATACTTGTAACACACTACGCTTTAACGTTTGCTACAGTTGAAGGTGAAAACTTAAACATATACAAGTTTCTAGGATACCCTCTTATAGAAACACTTGAAGATGACGAAAAACCTCTTCTAGCTGTACATGGTCATGCACATAAAGCTGTGAAAACATATGCTAATGTCAAAGGTGTACCTGTGTATAACATATCTTTACCAGCTGTAAAAAATGTTACAGTCTTAGACTTAAGTCTTTGAAATAATATAATAGGAAGCAAGGTTGAATTGTTTTCTAAATGAAACGAAGACCCTTGTTCCTAAATAATATTACCTTGTCTAAGAGATGTATAGGAGCAGAAATGATTAAGATTAAGAAAGATACTTGGTTCCACCAAAGAATCTCTTTAATGTACCTTACCACGGCGTTTATTGCATATGCAGTTCTGTCAAAAGCACCCTTGTACGTAATATTCTTGTTTTTAGCGGCAACGGTGCCTAGCATTATTAGTCCTCGGCATATTTGTAGATCGGTGTCCTTCACAAAGTACATCTTCTTTAACTACTGCGGAGCGTTATTACCATTATTATCTTCTACTTTAGTTCTAACGTACAGGGGTATTGCTTATCCGGAAATTATGTTATTAGTATCGTTATCTATTACTATATCATCTCTTCACACGTATGTAACAAGTAAACTGGTACTCGTTAATGTAGCTAGATACTTCGCAACCCTTACTTCGTTGTCCCTCGCAATATTCGATATCAACATAATTTATTTATTGCCATTCACAGCTGTTGTTGGATTAATAGTAGGAGCAGATTTGTTACCGTACTTCGTCAATACTTTTATTAATAAGAATAGAAAAGCAGTGATTATCGGAGGATTCATGGCCTTAGATTCGATAACCTTAGCCCTCATATTCACCTTAACGACATTAATCCTACTTAGAATCTTTTTAAATATTGATTCTATTTAGTTACAACCACTAAAGCTATGACTAAGCGCCGATATTATATGGTTTGTTTAACTACATTATATAGTTATGTTATGAAAAATTAAAATATTGTATACTGGCTAAGTAACGCAATGAATATTTAGAACAGCGTAAAAGAGGTGTTAACTTGAAAATAGCAATTATATCGGATCACCCTACTCCTTCCTGGAGTTCCCGCCAACTACTACTAGCTCTAGAAAACTTAGGCGTTACATCGCTGTACCTACGACCGTCTGAAATAGTATCAGTGTTTGGCGAAAATGAATACCATGTACTACATCTACCTTCACTAAAACCTCTAGATATAGAAGGTGCTATACTAAGGGATCTCGGAGTATCTCTAACCCTAGAAAGTTTTCTTAGGAGATGCGATGCTATTCGCCACCTTGAATTAACGGGTGTAACCGTGGTAAACCCCGTAGAATCCATGATTGTGGCTAGGGATAAGTATTATAGCTTAATGCTTTTAGCCAAAGCAGGGGTTCCGGTACCCAAGACCGCTGTTCTCGAAGATTTTATGACCGTGGCTAAAATCGTTGAATCCTGGGGTAAAACTGTTATAAAACCTTTAATCGGTAGCATGGGGTTCGGCGTAGTCCTGACGGAGAACCCCGACATAGCTTATACAATAGCTAGAACAATACTTCAGCTAAAACAACCTATATATCTTCAAAGATATGTAGAAAAACCAGGAAGAGATATAAGAGTTCTCGCTATAGGTGATACAATTGTTGCAGCATACTATCGTGTTCAGGCGTCGCCTAATGCATGGAAGACAAATGTAGCTCAAGGAGCGAAACCTATACTCATATCGAGACCTGATAAGGAATTAGAAGATATAGCGATTAAAACCATAAAGATATTAAAATTGCATTATGCAGGTGTAGATGTAGTTGAATCTGCGGAAGGATACAAAGTACTTGAGGTTAACGCTGCTCCTCAATGGAGGGGTCTGCAGAAAACTACAGGTGTAAATCCCGCTATACACTTAGTCAAGTACATTATCTCCTTAATAAAACGATAAGCCATGTACGCACAGTATGATGATTACGCAAACCGACTGAGAAGTGATGACGAGCTCTCGCACTGATCAACTTCGTTGATCATCTTGAACACTGCATAAGCAAATCGCTTCAACCTCTTTTTATGGCTAATAGAGATCTATGCTATCAAAAAGTGTCAACTTAGTATAATGCGTGTTGCAGCTATTCTATCCTGTCTCTTCTTCGATAAACACTATATTGCCGGGGTTAAACCCGAATTCCTCAATTAGTATTTTCTTAATTTTTGTCCTATGGTCTCCTTGAATCTCTATTCTTCCATTTTTAAACGTTCCACCTGCAGCTAGCTTTGATTTTAAGTAAGAAGCTAATTTCTTTAGGTCAAAAGTTTTCTCGTCTATACCCTCTATAACTGTTACTACCTTCCCTAATTTTCTGCGCTCTAGCTTTATCTTTATTATCTGCGATTCTGTTTCGAGCTGTGTACATAACTCAGGAGGTAGTCCTGCACATAGGGTATCTAATTTCATTGGCTTACGTGCCCAGAGTGGTTTTTGTATAACGGTTTAAAAGCTTGCCTGAAAATTGTACATAAGAGGTGTTAAAATGGCTAGGTATGTATGTATAAAATGCGGTAAAGAATTTGATGAATCTGAACTAGCAGTAATGCTTAGCATAAGGTGCCCTTACTGTGGGTACAGAGTAATAGCTAAAGCTCGAGGCAACGACATTAAGATACTTAAAGCCTTTTAAATAGATAAACAATAAATAGTAGTCATATTTGTATCACATATACCCGTAATTCGATTTGCTGTAATTATTCTAAACACGATCTACTTTAGGCTTCTTCCTTCTCTCCTTCTTCGACGCTTGGCAGTTTAAGTATGTTTAGAACCTTGGTCAACTCCTTATATCTATTTCTAACAGTAACCTCTGTAACTCCCGCTGCTGCTGCAACCTCCTTCTGCGTTCTCCTCTCATCGTTTATCAGCGCCGCAATGTAAACAGCTGCTGCTGCTATTCCAGCGGGATCTCTGCCAGCTGTTATACCTATTTCTCTTGCTCTACGAATAATATCAACAGATAGCTTAGCTGTAGCCCCGCTTAGCCCTAGCATAGACGCTATTCTCTGGGCATACTCTGTTGCATCAACTATGGGGATTCTCAGTGTAAGTTCTCTTACTAAAAGTCTATAGCACCGCGCTATGTCTTTTCTGCTACTCTTAGTATACTTAGCTATTTCATCGAGTGTCCTAGGAACCCCGTGTATTCTGCAGGCTGCATAAAGCGCTGCTGCAACCATGCTTTCCATAGCTCTACCTCTAACAAGTTCCTTCTCTATAGCTTTCCTGTATATTAGTATCGCCTCCTCCCTTATGAACCTCGGCATGTTCAGCTGTTCCGCTAACCTCTCAAGCTCGTTAAACGCTTGCAGTATATTCCTATTTATAGTGCTCTGAGCTCTTGTTCTGCTATGCCATTTCCTTATCCTGATGAGCTCTAGCCTACGCTTAATATCTAGTTTTCTGCTAGACGCATTCCTATCGTACCAATCTATAACGGTTGAAAGCCCGCTATCCTGCAACGCTATGTTTATAGGACCTCCTGCACGACTCCTTCTCTCTTTCTCCTCAGCTGTAAAAGCACGCCACTCAGGACCTCTATCGATGACATGCTCCGCTATGACTTCCCCACTATCCGCACAAATCCATATACCGTTGATCTCGTCATAAACTATATTCCCGCTGGGGCATCGCGAAACAATATCTTCAGGAGAAGGCTCTGAGGGGCGTATTACCATAATAGATACCTTTTACCTATTTCGGCGAAAAGCTTATAAATTTTTCGTATAGCAAACAAAATCCATGCACACAAAAAGCTTAATAGCAGTATAGTTATACAAGTGTAATTCTTGGATCTAAACAATATTCGAAGCCGGGTCGTCTAGCGGCCAAGGATGCGGGGCTTTGGCCCCCGTGACCGGGGTTCGAATCCCCGCCCGGCTACCATCATTACCAACACCTGTACTTTTCGATGTTTTGAGCTATATGCATGTATATAAGCGCCGCCACCTCAATAATTACTTTAGCCGCTAAAAACGATGTTGCACCAGATGAATCGTAATGTGGTGCTACTTCAACTACATCGAATACCTTAACCCTATTATCAACAACATTTTCAAGTATATCGAGCAATGTTGCTGGGTCTACTCCAAGGGGCTCGGGTGTTTGTACTCCGGGAGCATATGCTGGGTCTACTATGTCTAGATCTATGGATACGTAGATATCGCTGCATACTGTTAGTTTTCCTTGAATTTCCTTTATTATACCTCTTATAGTGTCTCTGGACTCATTTCCACGCCATAGTTTGATAATATCCACTCTGTTGCTGAAATTCTTATAAGCATCGACCTCCTCCTTACTTACAGCTCTAGAACCAACTAGCAATACATTGCCTTTGGTTTCATCTAGTGTTCTCCTAATTACCGTAGCATGGTTGTACCTAGACCCTAGATATTCGTCCCTTAGATCTGCATGAGCATCAAAAACAAGGAGGCATGGGCTAGAACCGCTAAGAGCTAGTGCTTTGAAACCAGGTAATGTTATAGTGTGTTCGCCGCCAATCAATATAGGGATTCTGTCATTGCTTAGAAGCTCTTTGACTACTTCCTCTATGCGCTTCAACGAAACGTTTATGTCTCCTGGCGGTAGCACTATGTTTCCGAGATCCTCAAACCCTATGTACTCTATATTTAATCCTGTTAGAAGAGAGCATAATTCAAGCGATTTAGATGCTGTTCTGATGTTCGCTGGAGCTTCTCTGCATCCACCTCTAAAAGATGACGATATATCGAGGGGTACTCCAACTACTGTGAAAGGTGTTTTAGCTCTATCTGTATTAAAGCCTAGAAATGCGTTCTCGTGTCCGACCTCTAACACGTGAATTGTGTAATTCATATACCCCTAACCTATAAGGTGATGTACTTTTAAACATAAAAAGCTCTACAGGTTAAGGCTTAAAAGAGCATTAAAATCCTAACCTAAAATACCTTAATAAATTATTCAAATAGGAGAGGAGTATGCGGTGAACATAGCATGAGTTTATCAAAATACGATAAAGTAATGAACTTAGCTGTTAGAAGAGGTTTCTTGTGGCCATCATTCGAGATATACGGAGGGCAATCGGGTTTCTACGACTTAGGGCCTCTAGGGGTAATGTTCAAAAATAATATTGTGGAGCTTTGGCGGGATTTATTCGTTAGGAACCACCAAGATTTTGTTGTAGAAATAGAGACTCCCATAATAAACCCCGCTGTAGTTTTCAAAGCAAGTGGTCACGAAGAGCATTTCACGGATTACGCTGTTGAGTGTAAAGCTTGCCACCGTGTATATCGAGCTGACCACCTTGTAGAAGAAAAACTTGGGATATCGGCCGAAGGACTTAATGAGCAAGAGCTTGATAAGATTATAAAAGATCATGGCATTAAATGCCCCTTGTGCGGAGGAGAATTATCTGTTGTTAAACGTTTTCTACTACTTTTCCAAACATACATAGGGCCTTATTCGCCTGAGAACCTCGCTTACCTAAGACCTGAAGCAGCTCAAGGCATGTTCGTAAACTTTAAGCGAGTATATGAATTGATGAAACGTAGGCTTCCGCTAGGAATTGCACAGATAGGCAAAGTTGCTAGGAACGAGATTTCGCCTAGGCAAGGCCCTATAAGGTTAAGGGAGTTCACGATAATGGAGATAGAGTTTTTCTACGATGACCAGAATCCACAGTGTGAGGTGCTTGAGGAGAGATGCAGTAACGATAAGATCAGGATTTTAACGGCTGAGCAGAAGATTAGTGGAGAATCTAAACCTATAACTATTTCGTCTAGCGAGGCGTATAAGGAGAAAGTTATTTTAAGTCCGTGGCTTGCGTACTGGATGTGTATAGCCAGTAAATTTATATCAATGCTTGGTGTCCCATTTGAGGATACGTATTTCGAGGAGAAGCTACCTACCGAGAGAGCACATTACTCTAAGCAGACTTTCGATCAAATAGTTGCGGTAGATAAATGGGGAAAACTTGAGGTTTCTGGACATGCTTATAGGCATAGCTACGACCTTGAAAAACATATTGATTTCAGTAAAAGCGATCTTTACGCTATTAGGCAACTTAAAGAACCTATTACGGTGAAGAAGAAAACCGTTAAATTCGATAAGATGGCTATACTAAATATATTTGGGCGTCAAGCAGGGGAAGTATTCAGGAGATTAACAAAGTATGTACCCCAGGATCTTCTCAGAATACTAGAGGGAGTCCCACTAGATGAGGTAGAAATCGACGGTATTAGAATTCCAAAGAGCGTTTTCGTTATCGAGGATGTCGAGGAGAAGGTATGGGTTGAGAAAATAGTTCCGCATGTAGCCGAACCCTCTTTTGGGCTCGAGAGGCTTTTGTATGTTGCTCTTGAGTATGCATACCGAGAGCTAGAGGATGGAAGAATTGTGCTATCTCTGCCTCGGCGCCTTGCCCCTGTGAAAATAGGGATAGCAACACTTGTTAACAAACCTCAATTCGAATCCCTAGCTATGAGGGTATATGAAATGCTTAGGGGTATGTATTATGTCACGATCTTGGAGGGAGATTCTATAGGCAAGAAGTACGCTTATGCTGATGAAATAGGAATACCTTTTACAATAACAATAGACTACGATAGCGTAGCGGATGGTTCTACGGTTACCATCAGGGACCGTGATACTAGGAAACAGATAAGAGTTGCAATCAAGGATATTACCAATGTTATAGGCATGGGACTCGAGGGCTACGATATAACAGCCCTTGGATACCCAGTTATTGAGCCAAAAGATTAATATCCTTGCAAGGTCTACGATAATATTTGTAGATCCTGTCTAGGATAAAAGAGGTAGCCATTAATGAGCGAACGTGAAACCCATGTTGAACAACCAGGTAAATCGGTATCTACAGTTAATACTGTAGTTGATCAGCAAGAAAAAGTAGATATTAAGAAGCTCGTAGCGGTAGTTCCTCCACCAACAACGCTCTTCGCTAAAGGTAAAAAAACACAGAAAGAGAAGAGAATAAGACTCGCATACGATGCTTCTGTAGGTAAGGATGAGGCTAAAATCTCTAAGGCTCTAGCGGACGAACTTAGCATCAGAAACTACCTTGAAATAACTGTTGCTGGGAAGAAACGATTTAGGTTTAAAGCAGTAATAAAAGATTCCTTACCAATCGATGTAGCGTACGTTAACCCAGAGGTTATGAAGTTCCACGGTGTAGCAGATAAAAGCATTTGTACTATAAGGAGCGCCGACTGACGATGATTTTTCATGGGCTTGCTGAGCATGCTAAGTATTCTTGAGGAATCAGTTTATAGGCATAGTAAATACCTAGATAGATGTAGATATTTAATCAGGAAAGCTTCGCGCGGTAATATGTCGAAGCTTATAGAAGGCTTTGCAGCTTTGGCGCGGGAATCCAGGAAGTTAGAAGAGGTGTTGACTACGTTGAGTAACAGTTGTGCGGAATCCCTATTTAGCGAAGATGTAGATATGTTAGCAGCAGTAGTGTTTTACGTTTACGAGGTATCTGTAGAGGATGAAAGAGATTTGTGGAGCAAGTATGAAAAGTTTAACCCAAGCGAAAACGTTGAAGAGCATCATACGCGATTAAACAGGATGAAGGCGCTAGCGCAGAGAATTCTGGAAACTATTGAAGGAAATGAAGGTAAAACTTAATAAAGCCAGAGGCGTAGTTTCTTGGATTACTAAAACTTAAATACTATGCTTGTAATACTTGATCTTGGACCTAGTCTAATTGTAATCCAGGGTTTCAGCGATGTCAAGCGAAATAGTGGAACCTGAGATCGAGAGGATCAAGTTATCGTTAGCGGAAGAGAATCTTATCGAGCAGATACGTAACTATATCACTAAGGTGGAGATGTTATTCCAAGAGATAGACGTTACAATAGATGATATATTTAGGCATAAGTTTGAATCCGCGAAAACAAGGGTAATTAAAGTATATGAGGATCTTAGGTCTGTTTACGGGTTTCAATCTACTGTTGCTAGGTATGCAGCTAAAGTTTCTGTAACTATTACCAATGGGTACTATTACCTAAGCTTAGTAGATTCGTTGATGTCTCTAACAGATTCTCTACATAAACTTGTTCTAGACCTCGAATTAACTTGTTCAGCTCAACCACGCCTCAGCGAAACCTTGATCCTGTACATTCAAAACTTTGTTAAACAGCTAAGAGAATACATTTCGTATATACGTAGCTTACTTCTATACCTAATTGAGAATCCTACAAAGGTTCCCGGACTTGCAACACTTATGGAGAAAAACTTCAACGAGATTCTCTACATGATAAGAACTATTTATGTAAACCAAGAAGGAGAATCGAAGGGCTCTATCTTAGGAGAACTACTAACCACCCTCATCGATCTGCTACATAATTTTCACATTATCGGTGAAAAAGCTTTATGGCTGTACACGACAAGAGCATCTTAGCTGAGGCTAGCGTAGTAGGGAGGAAAGCTATTACTCTTGACGTAGAAGAAGGTGGAATACTGTTTAAACAGTTCTACGGTAAACCTCTAGCTGTAGCAAAACCTAGGGTTGACCAGAAATACGAAGAGCCATTGGTTCTCTCTCTGTATGAAGCTCTTTACCTGTGCGAGAGAAATACAATCAAAGTGGAGATAGGAGGTGAACATGTGGACTGTGAAACCCTTAAGCAGTACTGTAGAAAGGTTTCACATAATTTTGATGTTAAGTACAAGGTGTACAAGTACCTAAGAGATAGGAACTATATAATAAGGAGTGGAATTAAGTATGGAGCTGATTTCGCTGTATACACCCTAGGACCTGGGTATGAACATGCCCCTTACGTTGTTGTAGTTGCACCTAAGCACTACAAGCTTAGACCCGCTGATATAGTGGCACTAGGTCGTGTAAGCCATAGCGTGAAGAAGCGTACTGTCCTAGCTATAGTAGATGAAAATCGAGATAATATACACTATATAGTTTTTAAGTGGGTTAAGATATAAGATTATATGGTGTTGTAGAACCTGCGGTGAACTCTTTGAAGAATCACGGCGATAAATACTCGGAGAATTCTACCGGTAACACCCGTAGGTTTGGGAAACCACGCCGAGAAACTACGCCGAGAAAACCAGCTACTACACCTCCACCAACGCGGTCCTCACAACCACAGGAGAACATCAATCCACGTAAGCCTCCGAGTCGACCCCAGCCCCAAGCCTATCATCAAAGAATAGAACGAGAGCCGCAGACGTTAAAGTCGCCGAGGACGTCGACGCCTAGACCTATTTATCGAGAAGAAAGAGCTGAAGAAGCAAAGCCTAAGCCTGTAGGTAATACGTGTAGCCCAGCGTGCCCCTTGTTTAGATGCGAAAAACGAGCGCTAATGATTAAGCTAGTTGATGGAAAGCCGCAAACGTATTGCGCTTGGGTTAACGATGCGTGCATATCATTTAAATGCCAGTACGCTTTCTGTTCGCAAAGATACCTACTACCCGATGGCAAGTGCTCAGCTGCTTTGAGAAGCGATAAGAAGGAGGATGCATTCCTAAAGGAGCTGGAGAACCTAAAAGAAGAAGGCCACCTAAAATCGCTTCTCAACCGTAAAGGACTTGGCAAAGATCTGCTATACTAGTCTTGGCAAAGCTCCTACATTGTAGAGTAAAATGACTGAGCCCTCAGCTTGGCTCTTTCCAGATTGGTGTAGCCTACATACTGTATGAAACATTCTAGAGCACAACGAAGGTATTAAAGCTTAGGTTAAATCTATGTTAAGTAACTACATTTGCGTAAAGGAGCCTTACACTATTATCTCAGACCTGCGCGAGTTAATCACTACCTCATCCCTTTCGAGCCTCATCATCGAGAATCGGCGTAGAGCGCTAGCGCCGGGGGGAGGATTCGAACCTCCGACCACGGGGTTAACAGCCCCGCGCTCTACCTAGCTGAGCTACCCCGGCGCAGTTCTAACCAATTAATGATCCTCTCGTCGCTCAGCCTTTAAGTTTATCGTTTATCGCTTGCCTTATAGAGCCATCGCATAAAATATTATCAAGGCGTATACAGGGGCTGTTAGCGGATCTGTGTTTATCCTTATCGTAGGTATTTCGCTTCTTTTTATACCTTTTCTCGTAAGTTTTAGTAGGTACTCGTTTACTGTTTGTTCTTCAACGCTTGTGTACACCAGTAAGTTAGGGTTTTTCTCCTCTGGGGAATGCCTGCCTATTACCAAAGTGGCTATACCTCTGTCCATAAGCTCTTCAGCTGCGGGCATCAGCGCCTTGGTTACAGCTATACTTGGTTTAACTAAGCTTTTGGCTAAGGTTATAGCGTTGGCGTACCTGTCGATGAGCTCCTTTACGATGTTGCTCATATTTAGCTCTCTTTCGATCCTCTTAATCCTAGCTATATTGTTTCCAGCTAAGGTGATAGCTAAGCGAAGAGAGGCTTGGAGTATAGAGAGCCTATAGATGTTGTTATCTAGTTCCTGCAAGTATATGTTTTGACTCCACTTCTCCGCATGGTTCTTGAACGTGGTCACAGTAACCGTGGGGAGTAGAGCTGTAGTTTCAACGCCTAGAAGCGATAATGCTTGCAATACCTTGAATGCGCAATTCACATCGGTAGCGTTTGAGAGCAAAAGTGTTGAAGATAGTGTCTCCGTTAAATAGGGTAGAACGATGTTGTGGCTGTAATCTGCATCGAAGTAGGCTATGTTTATGGAGGGGTCAGCTATTTTTATTGCGGAGCAAAGGTGTTGTGCTAACCCTTCGGTGTTACCGCAGTACATTATGAGCGTAAACCGGTTTTTTGAAAATACTTTACCTAGGGCTTGAGCTAGATTCCCTGCTACTTCCTCGGATTTCTTGACAATATCTACCAGGGGCTGCATCTCTATGTTTCTTCCCCGCCGTACTCCTCCTCTCTCAGCAGCTCCATGAACAGCTCCTTGTAGTATTCTTCTCTTTCCTGCTCTATCTCTTCCTTCTTCCTCGAGGTGGTTTTCCCTTCACTAACAACAGATGTTGTAAACACCTTAGGTTGTTGAACGGATATCGTGTACCTTGCCGATTGCTGCTGAATCTCGTAACCGCATTTAGAGCACCTAAACCCTGCTTCGTTCTCCTTCTTGTAGGGCACCAAAATACCCCCGCATTTGGGGCAAAACCGCATACTTTTCACCTAAGAGGTTATAACCATTTAACTTAACTAGTTTAAAAACGTAGATAAAACATTGGGGTGTAAACCTGGATCAGCTTCTGGCGTCATCTTCATCGCGTTAGGCTAAGCGGTAATACCTTTCATCATCAGCTTGAAACAAGCTTCGCGCTCTTGCTGTAGTGCTCTATCATCTTAACGCTTAAGCTTATGACATCCTCGTCGGCGCAGGGGCTACACAGCCTCTGCCCTTCCACTGTCTCGATAACTATGTACTTCTTGTTCTTACCGCAAACGTGGATGCTGAGTTTACCTATTTTACCTATGTAAGCTAGTCCCTCGATATCGAGTAAAGGTTTTGTTTCGTCGCACATCGAAGCCTGCATGAGTTTAGACACCTGCATACTATATTCTCTCTAGGGGTTCTATACCTAGTATCCTCATTGTATTGCCTAGAACTACTCTTACTCCGTACGTTAATAGTATTTTCGACGCTTTAACACCTTCGTTTTCCTCTAGAAGTATCGGCTCCTCGCTATACCATGAATTGAACTCGTCTGAAAGCCTTAGAGCGTAGACAACTAGCGTAGAGGGATCGAGGTTTACGTAGGTGTTGTAGATTACATCTGGGAAGCTTGCTACTAGTTTTGCTATCCTCCACCTCTTCTGATTTACCTCCGCGAACCTCTTATCGGCTTTCCCTAGGAGTAGCCGGGGATCGGTATCTATTTTTAGTTCGCGTGCTTTCCTAAATATCCCCTCTGTTCTTGCATATGTGTAGAGTAGGTATGGAGCAGAGTTCTTCTCAAAGTCTAGGGCTAGCTTCCACGAGAACTTAATGGGCCTTGAGGGGGATACTGATAATAGGTAGAACTTTACTGCTGCTACACCTATTTTCTCGGCTGTTTCCTCGGATCTGCTTCCTCTCGCCTCTAGCTCGGCTAGAGCTTTCTCCTTAGCTGTATCGAGTATCTCGTCCAGCGTAATTATTCTTCCCCTTCTTGAGCTCATCCTCGTGCCCTCCATCACCACGATCTCGTAGCTGTAGTGGATAAGGTTCTCTGCTTCTCTTCTGCGCCCTAGGAAGTAGAGCGCTAGTCTTAGCTGTGCTTGGGGTAGTTTCTGCTCCGATGCTATAACGTTTACGACTTTATCCGCTTGGAATTCCTTGAACTTCTTCAGCGTATAGGCTATGTCTCGTACTGTGTATAGTGTTGTGCCGTCGCTTCTACGGATTATTAGTGGGGGTATCTCTAGGTCTTTGTCTATGGCTAGCTTCTCCCTTACTCTGGGGTCTTCGGCTAGCCGACCAACATCTACAGCTAATGCTCCTTTGTGTACTGTTGCTAGCGGTGATTGTTCTAGCGAGCGGATTATTTCCTCTAATTCGTTGCTCCAAACTAGGTCGCTCTCCCAATCCCATGACTCTATGCTTACGCCGAACCTTGCCAATGTCTGTTTGAAGCCTTCTATGCACATCGATACGATTCTCCTTATTGCTTTAGATACCTCTGGGTGACCTGATTCGTAGAGCTTCATCACCTTCGAGACCTCTTCCTCTATGTCCACGTCTTTAAGTTTCTCTGCGATAGCATCGAAGATCTCCGGTGCTTGTTTCCTGAGCCTCGAGGCATCGAATAGTAGCTCGTCTAGTTCTTTCTGAACCTCCATCCGCTTCTCCTCGTTATTAACTGCCTCGAGCTGCTTCTTAAGGTTCTGTATTTCACTAATAACGTTAGTTATTGCGTATACTAGTCCTACCCAGTGGTCCGGCTTCATTCCATTAGGAGGTTCTATGCTTTCTAGTTGTTGCATACCTAGCGCTAAAAGAGCTACCTGCCTACCAACATCGTTTATATAGAACCTTGTTTGAACTGTGTTACCCATTGCCTTGAGCATATTTGCTAAAAATTGACCTAGTGCTGCATTACGTGCAGCACCTATGTGGAGTGGGTGTAAGGGATTTGCTGATACGAATTCCACCACTATTCGCTTAGGGTTCGGATCCCTGTATATGCCGTAGTTTCTACTGCTCTCAACTAAAGAGCGGAATAGCGTATCCGTGAACTCGTGTTTATTGAGTACAACGTTAATGTATATACCTGTGTTTTTCACCTCTGCAACAAATTTACATTTCCTTACAGCTTGGGCTACTCTATCGCGTTGATCAATGTTTACACCTATTTTCGGTAGAACTAACGCTATATCTCCAAACTCCTCCTTAGGTATCTCGAAGCCTCTAGCAACTATGTAGGGTGCTAAACCGAGATCCTCTGATACAGCTTGCGCTATACACATCCTTACACAGTCCAAGGGATTAGCTATGGTCATCTTAGGTTACACCAAACTGTACTAAGGGATCCTCGAAGTCGTTGGGTAAAGGTTTACCAGCATTAACAATTTCATCAAACCTTTTCTCCAAGAACTCTATAAAGGTAGGGCAATTATCGAATTTACCGTCGTATTGACACCTCTCGCCCAGCTTAATGAAGCAGAACTTCTTCTTCCTATCATAGAATGGGCATATCTTATGGTGAAGCTTAGCGCTTTTAATCATTTTCTGAATCCACTGCTTCTTAGCATCCCTATACCCTTCATCCGATCTCCTTGGAGCTGTAGCCGACATGATTACCACCTACTCGCTTACTTTACCTAACCTAAGATATGGTTATCAAAACCGACCCTAATAAACTAGCCTAAAACTAAAAACATAATACGAATAAATTCTGTTACCCAAAACAAACCTCATTACTTTTAAGAGGTTACAGAGCAACCCCCAACTATTTAGGTGATCAGCGGAGAACATTGTATCATAGGTAGTTGTACACACCTAGTACCAAGTAAAAAATTTCGTTTAGCGCTATGCGAACCCATTTGCTCCCAGCCCCACCCCAAGCTACCTCGGGCGATTGGAAGTGGTGGGCTCACCCCTCGGGTTGAACAACCCTCGGGGCTTACACCCCCACTCCATCAACCCCGTCTTCTACGGGAGCCCTCGTCCCAGACGGAAACCCGCCTGGGAACGGCCGCCTCTTTTCGGGGAGGGGTTCCCGCTTAGATGCTTTCAGCGGTTACCCCCTACGGCGTGGCTACGCGGCCTACGCCCTGCCGAACGACCGCTACACTAGAGGCCGCGGCGACCCGTTCCTCTCGTACTGAGGTCGCCTTCCCCTCAGGCGGCCCGCACCCCCCGTGGGTAGAGTCCGACCTGTCTCACGACGGTCTAAACCCAGCTCACGTTCCCCTTTAATGGGCGGGCAGCCCCACCCTTGGGGGCTGCTGCACCCCCAGGATGGGAAGAGCCGACGTCGATGTAGCAAACCGCGGGGTCGATGTGGGCTCTCGCCCGCGACGACCCTGTTATCCTCGGGGTAACTTTTCTGTCATGCCCGGCCCCCACCAAGGAGGGCACGAGCGTTCGCTAGGCCACGGTTTCCCGGCCGGACCCCTTACTGTCGAGGGTCCGGTCAGGCCGGCTTTTGCCCTTGCACTCTACGGCGGAGTTCTGACCCGCCTGAGCCGGCCTTTGGGCGCCCGTGTTATCTTTTTGCGGGCGTG
>JAWAXP010000003.1:0-112378 GCA_038820005.1 Ignisphaera sp.
GTACCAAGTAGCTGTAAAGACAAACCCAGATGTTACGAAGTGGTACCGAGGAAGCTATGAAGGGGGCTGATGTTATTATAGCCATGAGTAGACCAGGACCTGGTATAATAAATAAGAATTGGATTAAAGAAATGAATAAAGACGCCGTTATATTTACATGTGCTAACCCTATTCCAGAGATATGGCCTTGGGAAACTAAAGAAGCTGGGGCAAAAATTGTTGCAACGGGTAGAAGTGATTTCCCTAACCAAGTAAATAACTGTTTAGCTTTCCATCGGTCTTCAGAGGAACCTTGAGCGTAATAGCGAAAAAAAAATGGTTGACAAGATGTTTATTGCAGCCGCAGAAGCTATTGCAAAATACGCAGAGGAAACAGGTCTTAGCAATGATAGAATTGTTACATCCATTAACGAGGTAGAGGTATTCATAAGGGAAGCTCTAAGCGTTGCAGAAAAAGCAATTGAGCTAGAGTACGCAGGAAGGAAAATATCAAAAACAGAGCTTGAAAAGGAGATTAGGGAGCTTATAGAGAGACCTAAAAACATACCTAATAAGGACTGCTATGAATGCAGGACTCATAAATAGGTCTCCTTTAGCCTAGATTATATAAATACAATTAAGTGTTCTCCAGACAAAATTGTGCCTAGATATATGTTCGTTATAATTTTAAACACTGCAACATCGAGATTTGTATATTAGATAGGTGTGCTGAAATATGAGTAAAGCGATTTTTGGTATTGAAGCACTAGATAAGATGATAAGCGATGCCCTAAGATTCCCTTCATTAGTTGTTGTAGCTGGTCATCCTGGTGCTGGTAAAACTACTCTTGCTTCGTCCATATGCTACGCTAACGCATTAAAAAATCTTAAATGCTTGTACCTATCATTCCAAGAAGATAAAGAAAAACTATTCAAAAACATGAAGAACCTTGGCATAGACCTAGAATACACAGAAAAACGCGGAACTCTAATCTTTATTAAATTCCCGGTGGTTCTATCTATCGATTCGCTGATGAATGAGTTATCGAAACTCATAACATCTTTTAATCCTAGGATTGTTATTGTGGATTCTATCAATGTTTTGCTAGCCTCTGTTGATAAAGACGAGGTAAAACGTGCTTGGTTGCAGAATTATTTTTATGAGCTTTCTAAACAGGTTAGTGGCGTTGTTGTTCTTGTATCCGAGCTACCGTTCGGAGAAGAAAGACTCCAATTAGGAGCAATAGAATTCATAGCCGATGCCATACTTATACTCAAACATAGAATTGAAGATGGTAAACTAGTTAGGATTATGGAAATAAGAAAAATTCGTGGAGCTCCGGTAACCCTAGCAGAAATACCCTTTGTTATAACCCCTAGATCCGGGTTAAAAGCGCATCTTCCTCTAATATTAGAGGAGATACCAGAAGAAGGAGAGCCCATAACCAATCCGTGCAAAATCTTAGATACAGCTATTGGAAGATTACAGAAGGGACATACTATGCATATACTATACCCTGTTGGAGCAAGACCACCTGAGGCATTTATTGTACCAATAAGTTACGCATTGATAAATAGAGCAAAAATTCTTCTAATTAGCTTTAGAGCTTCACCTAAAACATTGAGAACAACAATAATTAAAAGTTTCGAAACAACAGGGTTTAAAGAAGAATACATTGAGAAGTTCCTAGATGAGTATGCTATATTCAAAAGTTTTAATCCATTTGCATTATCTAGTTCGGAACTTATTTCCCAACTTATTGAGGTTATCGATAATACTAACCCAGATGTAGTTGTACTACATGCCTTCGATATATTTGCCATAGCTTATAGACCTAGGCATTTCCCTGTAATTTATAACGTGATAAACTATTTGAAGAGTAAAAACATATTAACCATAATATTGTCCATTAAAGCCAATGAGAATATTATTCTATCCCTTATAAGATTATCTGACGCCATTATAGTGTTTAAGTTCAAGTACAGAAACGGTAAATTAGTAAAGACTGTGCACATGTGGAAAAGAGAAAGAAACCCATATATAGTATCGGAAGCAGAATTAAAGAATTGTATAGAAGATTTAATCAACATCACACTAAAGCAAACTCAGCAATATTGATAAATAAGGGATTTAATTAAAAATTAATTATAGGCGGTTTAAACATGTAGCACGTTAATGACTTATGCAAGCGTGTTTTAACATGAATCTAAGAGAAGGACTTGTTAAAATCTTGGTGAATTTTATAAGAATTGTTGAGACCTCGCTCCCTTTAGATATTGTTAGAGCTATAGAAGGTTTGGTAAACGCAGAGGAGGGGATAACCAAGGAGATAGCGACTGCTATGCTTAGAAATATAGAGGTAGCTAAGAAGTTCTCAGTACCTATATGCCAGGATACTGGGGTTCTTATGTTCTTTGCCAAAGTTGGCTTAAGAAACTCATTCATTTACTTTCTAGGTAAATCATTGATCGAAGCCGTAGAGGTAGCTACCAAGGAAATTCCCTTAAGACCTAATGCTGTTAATCCATTTACTAATGTTAACAGCGGTATCAATATAGGTAGGTATATTCCTTGGATAGAGTACGAAGTCGACGAGTGTTCGGATGTAATTGATTTATGGCTTTACATTGCTGGAGGTGGTAGTAGTTATGCTGGAGAAGCAAAAGTTCTGAACCCAGTTAATTGGAGAGAACAACTCATTAATTTTGTTGTCGAGAAAACTCTTAAGTATGGAGTAAATGCTTGTCCACCTCTGCTAGTTGGGATAGGTATTGGTCCAACTATAGAGATCGCATCAATTCTATCCAAGAAAGCTCTTCTTAGGAATTTAGGTAAAAGGCATGAGGAAGAGCATATAGCAATACTAGAGAATGAGTTAAGAGATAAACTTAACTCCTTTGGCCTAGGACCACAGGGACTAAAAGGCAGGGTTTTGGTGATGGACGTGTTCATTGAGTATTCATATAGGCATCCAGCAACTTGTGCTGTAGCTATATCGTTTGGATGCTGGGTACATAGAAAAGGCCTCCTCAAGCTTTATCCCGATCTAAGCTATGAAATTCCTACACATGGTATAGAGAGGACACGATATGACTAAGATTTACCATGTTAGATCACCCTTTGACGTATCCTTGGATTTCCTAGAGGTAGGGGATATAGCCTACCTCTCAGGTTTGTTAGTAACCGCTCGTGATCAAGTACATAAAAAGATTGTCTTGGATAATATGAAACCTCCCATAAACTTGAGAAACCTTGCTTTATGGCATGCAGGGCCTGTTGTTCATAGAAGGAATAGTGAATGGATCGTAGTATCTATTGGTTCTACAACTAGCACTAGAATGGAAAATATTGAGGCAGAGTTTATTGAGAAAACGGGTGTTAAAATGATAATAGGTAAAGGCTTTATGAGGGAGAAAACCATTAGCGCCTGCAGAAAACACAGTTGTGTTGTAGCTCTATACCCAGGGGGGTTAGGCGCATTAGGAGCTAAAGCCGTTAGAAAAGTTTTAGCTGTTTACTGGCTCGAGGAACTAGGTATACCGGAAGCGCTATGGGTTCTAGAAGTAGAGAATCTGGGTCCACTAATCATAACAATAGATGCTCATGGACACAGTATGAAAGATCAAGTTATTCTCTGACTAAACAAACAATAAAATTGAAAACTTTATTATTCCTCTTTATTAGTATGTATATAGCTGTGGTGGTTAATCTTATGATAAGTCTATGGGAGATACTCAAAATAGTTACTATATCATTTATTTTACTGTTCTTACCTTTACATCATATCACATGTTTTTCTCAAGAATCATCACCTAGTGTTGTAGTAGGCATTGATTCTAACGGTTTAGTGAATGTAAATGTTAAACTTAGCCTAAACGAAGGATTGCATGAAATTATTTTACCTGTAGAACCAATACCAATAACTATAGCCGTTGTAGGTGATGACAAAGATTTGCCGCTAATATACGAAGAAGGGCGCCTTTACATATATCTGGACAAACCCTTGAATATAAATATCAACTATATCGCAAACATCACCATAGAAAACAACGTATTCTACCTCAATATAAAAACTCCTGATGTTATTGAACTTAGAATTAGTAAAGAGGTGATATTACTTTCATGGCCTGAAGAAAATGTCGTAGATATAGGCTTTGCTCAAGGAATCCTTACCCTATGGATTAAAGGGCCTATAACAATAAATTACGCGATAAAATTATCTACAACACAAACATCTAAAACGATAACCACGTCCACATCTCCACCACCTTCCACGACAGCTATTAACACATACGAATCGCCCACTTTGGCAACATCTACGGCTACCCCCACATTCACTAATGGACTTTCAAAATCAATGAATTTGATTATCATTGCGATCATCGCAGCGAGCGTAAGCTGCGTTGTTGTATTCTATACTTTATTTATAAAGAAAAGAAAGGTGGGGCAAAGTTCTATTCTCGATACGCTTGGTGAGGTAGATATAGCTATCATAAAGTCACTAGAGGCTAGAGGTGGTTCAGCTTTTCAAACAGAACTTCAGAACGATATAAATGTTCCTAAAACAACATTATGGAGACACATTAAAAAACTTGAGAAGCTCGGTATAGTCAAGATTGAGAAAATAGGTTTACAGAACAAAGTTGTTCTTACCAAGAAAATTAAGCTAACGTAATCTATCTCGATCTAGGCTATTGTATGGAGGTACAAAATGGTTCTTTCTTCCTCAAAGCTACAACCCCTTATTTTTCACCCCAACGTTGCTTTTTGATAAATTTATCAAGTTTAACTTCTTTAAGTAATTTCTTCAATAGATAGGATTTCTCTATCCATACTTTTGACTTTAGAGCACTATGTTTATCCAATATGTTCAATGCTTCACTAATACTGCTCACAGCAATTGGATTTTCACTATACATAGCTCTTAGTTGTTCCCGTACGAACCATACACCTATTGGAATATCGAATCCTGGATAGATCTCCCTAAGGACTATGGCCATAGCCTGTCGCCTAATTCTTAAGAGATATTCAGTTGTTGCGAGTCTGGCTGCGTAGTAGCACCCGCCTATCGACGCGTAGGTTTCTCTTTTCGCTGTATAGAGCTCATAATCGCCTTCTATAGCAACTTCGTCGCCGCTGATATTCCATGTTGAGCCGGGAAACCAAGCCTCCATCCATTCAAAGCACCACTTACCTGGGATGAGTATGGCTATGAATAAGTTTTTGTGTACAGATCTTATGAATACCTTGACTTCGTCAAGCTCTTTTAATTCTTTAATGTGTTCCTCGACTAAGTACTTCGATATAGCATCGTCTACAGCTGTTATAGCCCACCTGGTAGGAACAAATCTTCTGAACTTCTTCCTACCTACAGCACCTACACTAAGCAGTTTCTGTATGTATGAAACAGGTATCCCGCTTCTATAGAGCTCAACAATAGCTGTTAATGCTTTAGCATCTATATCGCTATAAAATTTCTCGATAGCACTATGCGAAGCTGTTGAACCTACTATTCTTAAGCTTACAAGATTTGCCCTAGGACCCATAGGAGGTTCATATTCTGAAAATAGGACTCCCTTAGGAGGTTTATCAAATATCATCTCTATATCTGTTGGTTTAACATTTAAAACAAGTTCATGAATAGCTTGAGCAATTCTAGAATCCACATCTGTTATAGCATGCTTTGTTCTACCAAGAACCAAAGTAGTCCTAAATTCGACAACCTTTTCGATGGGTAGATTTCCCCAATTCTCCGGAAGATCATATAATGATGTATTACCTTGTTCAGGTGGTGCCATGGGTCCTACATAGACGTAGGGGTAGCCATAGCGTCCTACGAAAACAGCTGGAGGACTAGACCCAAAAAAGTTTTTCGCTTCAAGAAGCCCCTTGGTTTTAACCCATATATGAACCCTGGTTGTTATTGGGCAATAAGCTTTTCCGCAAAGATTTCTACCTCCTCTGCAGAGGATACAGATTTTAGGATCTATAGTCATATCTTTACCTCATAGATGTCGACATAACTCTTTTTGGCTTTACAAGTAAGATACGTTGTTATAGGCTCTATAAACTCTGCCTCTCCGAGATAATATAAAGAGTTGAGTTAATCGTGAGCTATAGGTATATATCTAGCCCTATGGCTTTTAACCATGAATTCTTTGTGTAGATTCTTAACCTTACCCGAGCTACCTAAAACAATCACCATACATATACATCTTTTCTCCACATGATTGTGGGTATAGCTTACAATTATATCTCGATACGATTCAACAACTTTGTCGATTAAACCACATTCTTTAGCTTCTACAAACATTATACCACAACACTTATGCTCTTCAAGGCTATGCCGGTGTTCTTCAACGAATTCGCTTAATGCAACTTCTACAAGCCTAGATCTATCGATGTTCATAGTCTTAGCTATAGTATCAAGTTTTTCTGCAAGCGAAAAATCGATTGCTACCCCAAACCGCTTCTTCCTACCCATGCATTCTCAACCTTTTTAGGGCTATCGAAATAATGTATGCAGCTAAAGCTATGAAGCCTATAGCACCTGCAGGTGCCAGATTTAACTTTATTGCAAAGGAGAAACCTAAAAGACTAGATGTTAAAGAGATACATACACTAGTAAAGATTATCCTCCTACCTCCCTCAACAATGTTTATTGCTATAAGTGCTGGTAATAATAGTAAAACATGTTCAAGAATATATCCAACAATTCTTACTAAGATCAAAGAGGTTAAACCAAGTACGGTAAAGAAAAGAAACTCATGTATATGTATATTACCGAACGTAAGCACAGCACTATCCCTATCAACGCCTAGGTATATGATGACCTTGTATATAGATATAGATATGACCACCACAATCAACGTCAACGCTAGTAGTATGTAGAGATCTCTGCGCGTTATAAGAAGGGGATCTCCTAAGATCAAACTCCATAGGCTGTAACTAGTTCTATACCTTGTTAAAGCGAAGTACATAGCGATAACACTACTAGAAACAGAAAACGTTGTAATTAAAGATGTTGCTATATCAGGATCTATGCCTCTGTTAATGAATGCCCCTACGCTATATACCATAGCTATGCCTATTGTTATAACCCAGAACATTTCATTCTTTACAATAGTTATATTGGTTAAGATTATCGCCAATATAGCTGCAAGTAAGGCTATATGGGATACCTCAGCTGCTAAGAAGTATAGCCTTCTAGCAGCTATTAACGGGCTTACAATTCCCATCATTATAGAGGATAGCAATGCTACAGCTATGTATTCAACCTTATTGACCACTACCATACCTATGAATAAAGATAATAGTAGTATTGAAGATATTAAAATGGTTGTTTTATCTAAGAATTTCATTTTCTAACCCTTTGTATAAATAGAACTGCTACAAGAACTGAAACAACAATAACAAAGATCAAGACCGTTATCTCTAAATTAAAGCTAAGGGTTTTACCTTCATTAGGTTTCAATGTTAGAAGATTTTGACATTCTTTTGTAATATTCTCTAAGTAGGTTAAAATCGATTGTGTTGTCATTATGGGGTTTGGAATTACCAATATCTTCACGCTATACTTAAATGCAAGCTCGCTTAGTAAATTAAGTGCAGAAGAATCCTCAGTTATAACAACTATAGCTTCTTGCTTATATAATTTTAAAATTTCCTCGACCTTGTCGATATCTTGAGGCACTACAGGAACATCGTGTTCAACGGCTAAGATATAAGTAACATTAGCCCCAAGCCATGTAACAAGATATTGAATAACAGGGGTATCTATTACGGCCTTGAACCCCTTTAAGGGCTTGGAATGCTCTATGCTTTCAATTCTGTTTATTAAATTCTCAACTCTATGATAGTACACATTAGCGCATTCCGGTTTAAAAGTTGATAAAATATCTCTTAAATACTTTAGAAAAATTATGTAGTTGTAACCATGGAATAGTATGCCGTGGTAATTTGATACATTAGTAGAGGGGTTCTTGAGAATCAGTATACCTGGTATGTTTGGTATTTCAATTAGTTTTGTATTTATTTCCCCTGATAATATTAATTCCTTAATTCTTGCTTCAAATGGTGTATGTGCAGTAGATACCACTATGTTCGCTTTCGCTAATATCTCTGCGTCTCTGAATGTAAGCTGGTATTCATGAGGATCTACCCCTAGAGGAACTATGCTGGATACTTCATCACCTTCACATAGAATTGCCTCTATATCTTTGATCATTAGAGGAAATGTAACTACAATTCCAAGATTGTTCGTGCCTTGGGCTAGAAAAGCGGTTTTAGGTAAGCATGCTAGGAGCACCAACAATATTACTCCTAGGATAACCCGACTTCTAATAATGCTCATCACCATGATTTGCAGCATACCTCAAGCATCTTGTGCACAGAATAATTTATAAGCTATTCTGGATATGTGCACATAGGGTAAAGGATTGGTAGAATTAAGGCTTGAGGATTTAAGTATAGGATACGATAAGCCGATAATTACTAATATAGATTTTAAGCTAAGATCCCCCGTTCTCGTACAAGTTATGGGGCCTAACGGGGCTGGTAAAACAACATTGTTAAAAACTATTATAGGTGTTCTAAAACCTCTGAAAGGTAAGATATTTATTGATGAGGAGGATGTAACTGGAAACCCGGAGAAAGCAGGTACGTATATAAGTTATGTACCTCAAGTATCAACATATGTTCTCGGTAATGTATTCCCGATGTCTGTGTGGGAATTTGTTGAATTTGAAGCCAAAGCTTATATGAAGCGACTTGGATTACATAAAAATGGGTTATCCAAGTTTATTGAAGAAATTTTAAATACTGTTGGTATACCTAAGGATCTGTGGCATAAAGGTATAAATAAGCTTTCTGGAGGGCAAAGACAGAGGCTCTTAGTTGCTCGAGCACTTCTTAAAAAAAATACACCTATCTTAGCGTTAGATGAACCGCTATCAGCTATAGATATAGAGGGTAGGGCTGTGATAGCTAATATTGTTGGTAAACTTAAAGAAAATAACAAAATAATTATAATAACCTGTCATGACCCAGAGCTATTAATGGACTTTACTGACTATATTGTACTTTTAGGTAGAGGTATACACGTATTCGGAAAACCGAAAGAAGTGTTAAAGCCATCTGTATTAAGTGAGCTCTACCATGCAAGTTATGTTGAGTTAGAAAAGCACATTCATATATGCGATTACCATATATAGTTGCAACTATCTCTTTTTACCGAAAATAATTTTCTCCCAATCTACTAAGACCATTACCGTCATGGTAATGGACAAGACCATTACTGTGACAATAAAAGACGTAAAATCGCTTTCAAAATCTATTATGTTAGACCATAGTCTACCGAAAAGGAGAACTAAGTATACCATCATGGTTTTACCTAGAACAGTAAAAGGCAGCATCTTCAGTACATTATACCTCATGATGCCGAGAGGTAAATAAAGGACTTTATCTGGTAAGAATGTTAATGAGAAGATGAAAGCTAGAAATGGTACAGCGAAAGACCATCTTTGCTCCATAAATTTAAGTAAAACATTAATTCTCTTAGCATATACCGTCTCCTTTAAAACACTATATGAAGCTCTACCAAAAAACCAGGCAATAGCTTCGCCAAGCCCTGAACCAATTCCTACAACTATAGATGTTAATATTGGATTGACATATCCCGCAATTTTGAATACTATTACTATGTATGGTATAGGTATGATAGATAAACATGAAATAAATGATATTAAGAAAAGCCCTAGTAGACCGAAGGCACTTGAAAGCATCTTTATTATAGACGACTCGTGTATATGTATCGCTATGCTAATTAACACCAAAATTAAGAGTGACAAGTATAATCCAGTAACCCTTTTGTATTTCTCCCACTTGCTATTTGCACTCATTATGTATGACCTCAATATTCTCATTTAGCATTTTATAGGGTAAAATTTTATATTTAATGTTACATAGATAAGGATTGTTATGAGGCGGATTATAAGTGAAAGTGAAAGTTAAGTTATTTTCATTGTATAGGGATGCCGTTGGTGTTCCTGAATTAGATTTAGTAGTAGAAAAAGGCTCCTCAATCAAATATATTATCGAGAAGCTTGTCGAGGACTACCCAAACCTTAAGAGTGTATTTAGGGAAATAAAGCCCCTTGTACTTATGAATGGCGAAGTAGTTGAGGAGGATACAGCGATATACCGTGATGCAGAAATAGCATTAGCACCACCAGCTTCTGGTGGTACCAGTATTAGGGTCTCATTATTTAGCGATGATATATCTATAGACAGATTAGTAGAGGAGATGGTATCAGATAAAGTTGGTGCTATTGCTGTCTTTATAGGCGTTGTGAAAGGCGATGTCGATAACCATAAAGTTTATGAACTTGTATATGAAGTTTATGAACCTTATGTTACGAAGGTTTTAGAGAGAATAGCTGAAGAGGAATTAACTAAGTACGGATTACACGCTGTTCAAATTCATCATAGAGCTGGAGTTGCTAGACGTGGACAAAAAACAGTTGTTATAGCTGTATCTGCCTCAAGTAGGAGAGAAGCTTTCGAAGCATTACATGAGATACTAGAGAGGGTTAAATCCAAAGCACCTATATACAAGCTTGAAAGAAGAGATGACGGCGAATATTGGGTTATCGGCGATGGTAAGAGGATCCGGAGAATTAAATCTGAATAACTTGGTATAGATACTCCTTAGCTGGTACGTCAATACCAAGAGTCTCGATGACCTTGCTAACATTTTTAGGGTTTAACTCTGGGGTATAAGTGTACTCATTCAAGGCCTTCTTAAGAATGGATGGCTCTATGCCTACAGTAGCTGAATACCAATCAATAAACCTTTTCTTATCTTTGTTGAACAACTCAATAGAATTCATGTAGATTTGGGCAATTCTTTCTATAATATCTTGGCTGAGAACCCTAGTTACAGCAAAAGTACAGCAATGACTGACTTCTTCGAGTTCAGAGCACCCTAAAATTTTCTTACCTCCAGCTGACTCCACATCGATATTAATTGGATGCCATACAATAGCGTACTTAGCTAATCTTCTTCTAATCATAGCTATAGCCTCTCGAGGAGAACTGAAGTACCTTGTACTAGCCGTTGAACCATAAATATACTTTTTCTTTAGCGCTACAGCTCTACATAGATCCATTGTAGATATTTCGCTGGATATAATTGTTTCTGATAAATTATGCGGAATTTCATATATATAGCCTCCACCACTAGCACCTCCACCAACTATAACAATACCTTTAGAGAGTAAATACCCATATATCTGAGTTACCATAGGACTTAAGGTTGCATCTACTTCTCTTCTTATTAAAGCAAGTACCGCCTGAAGTGCACTTGGGTAGATGTTAATGATAAGTTCTATTCCTTCTTTTTCCTTAAGTAGTTTGGCGAAGTATCCTAAGAAGAGGTATTCGCTCGACCACACAATACCTAGCTTAAGAACCTTAGCCTTAAATTCGAATAAAGATCCCACAAAAACTGGTTTAACTAAAATCATATTCCCTACACGAATTCTGTATACAAGACCTTGTTTTTCTAGGTTCTTTAGTACTAAGCTTAGGTATGATTTTGAAACCCCCAGAGCTTTAGCTAGCTGCGATTGGGGAACGCCTTCGGGGAACTTAGTTATAAACTCTAATATCTTAGCAATGGTACTCAAGGTTCTGCACATAATATAATTCAATTCAAAAGCTTATATGCTTATCTCAGTAAAACTTTTAATCTATTCCAAACTTGTACAATTATGAACAAATGTTCGTAGGTGATCACTATTCGTCATACAAAAAGATTTGCAATAGAATTTACAGCTTTAGTACTGTTATTCTTCCTACCCGCTATACCATACATAGCTGAAGCTATGTTAAGGCTACATTCCTTATCAATATCTTTGTATTGGATTCTACTAACGATTGTATCAATGTTACTTGGGATTAAGGCTATTAAAGGTGTAGAATGATGATTCAAGTTTTCATGGTGACTCTTGCATTCTTCTTCTTATGCGGAACAGTTTTAGCATTAATAGCTAAGAGATTTCTGGGCAGAGGATTTACGGAGTTTGTCGTAGGTGGTTACAGGGTAGGAGGACTACTTTCTGCAATGACTTACGCTGCTACAACTTATAGCGCTTTTATGATGGTCGGGCTTGTAGGACTTGCCTACGCCACGGGAGTAGCTGCCTTAGGCTTTGAGCTTGTGTATCTTGCAGCAACAATAGGAATTTTATCCATTATAGGACCCACTATATGGGTTAAAGCTAGGGAAAGAAACTGGGTTTCACCTTCTCAGATGATTGGCGAGATGTATTCTTCTAAGGTATTGTCATCAGTAATCGCTGCACTATACTTAGTCTCTTTAACACCTTACTTAGCAGCACAATTCAAAGGAATAGGCGAGATATTTAGTGCTGTAGGTCTCGGATACGAGACAGGGGTTCTATTTGCTGTTTTAGCAAATCTTGTATGGATTGCCGTAGCAGGTTTATGGAGTATAGCACTAACGGATGCTTTTCAAGGTCTTTGGATGATTGTTGCTAGCGTATTACTCTTTATATGGACTTTGGCATATTTGTTGCCGTCAGCGGGCTTGGACTTAGTGAAAGCATTTGATTTACTGGCAAATGCAAGGACATTAGATATCCAAAGATCTAACTTACTAGGCTTTACATGGTCTTCAAGTATGTTCGTAGGTATGTCTATTCCGTGGATATTCTTCGCTATAACTAATCCGCAGGTGGTTCAAAGGCTTTTCATACCTAAAAACAGCTACGCGTACAAGAAGATGGTTAAGTACTTTGCTATATATGGTTTTACCTATACACTCCTATGTGTATTCCTAGGTCTTATCTTCAGATCTTATGTAGCTGTAATTCAACCAGAAATAGAGCTTAGCTTAGCTAAAGCAAGAGATGGTGTTACACCTGCTGTTCTTCTCCGAGCACCATCCATATTAAGCTCACTTGTTTTTGTAGGAATTATCGCAGCTTCTATATCAACAGCCGATAGCATTGTTTTGTCTGTGGGAAGCGCTGTTACAAAAGACCTCTACATAGCGTATAAGGGTAATGTAAACAATAGAACAGCTTTAGCGGTAACATACCTAGTGGTTAACGCAATGTCGTTAATAGCTATGGCGATAGCATTGCGCAGGATAGCTTACGTAGTAGAGCTGTCAGTTACATCTTCAGCTCTACTAATACCATTAGCACCTATAACTATTGTAGGAGTATATCTAGAGCCTAAGAAAAAGGGATCTCTGTATGCAGTAGCATCTCTAGCTCTTGGGCTCACGGTGGTTGTTGCAGCTATAGTGCTACACGGTCCATCTAGATCTCTATCGCAACCAATATTTTGCGGTATGCCAGCACCTCTATGGACGTTAGTAGCTTCTTCTGTCCCAATGCTCTTACTTACGCTTAAGCCTAAGCATCCTACTAAAGGTGCTAAGGAAGGTAGAGAGATTCCATGAATATTCTGCTAAATTCTTGCTGAGCAGCAAGTTCAACGTATTCGATGGCTCTAGCTATTTTTGATGCTTTTTCTCTAAATTCTTTAGATTTGAGCATGGCTTTAGCTCCCACAATAGCTGCATTACCTACGAAAATGAACCTAGATATGGGTATGTTCGGTAGAAGCCCTATAGTTAAAGCATTCTCCATGTTTATGTAAGAACCAAATGAACCTGCTACAAATACTCTTGAGAGGTCATTGCTTTCTAGGCCTGCGTAACGTAGGAGCATTTTAAAACCTGAAGCTACAGCAGCTTTAGCTAGAAGAAGGCTATCTATATCTTTTTCGTCAACGACTATGTTTCTACCAATAGATGTTTCTTCAGCTTTCGCAACCACAAACCTCAGGAGATCATTCTCTACGATAAGCCTTGAACTCTTAATTTCCCTTGCAAATTTTCCTCGTCTATTGAGGAGCCTAAGCCTATAGAGGTTAGCTAGTAAATCTATGTAACCAGAACCACATATGCCTGAAGGTTTCTTCCCCCCTACAACATTATATCTTACAGCGTAATCGCTTAATGATTTATCGAAGTATACAAATACTTGGTCAATAGCGCCTTCGATAGCCCTCATGCCGAACGACATTGTAGCCCCTTCAAATGCTGGACCTGCAGGAGTAGACCCAGCTATAATTTTCTTCCCCGTGTTAATTATTATCTCGGTATTTGTCCCAATATCTATTAAAGCACATGGTTCTTCGCATTCATCTACACCAATAGCTACAGCATCAGCTATGGCATCTGAACCTACAAATCCAGCTACGACAGGTGGTAAATATATAACGCCTTTGCTATTTATGTCTATGTCCAGCTCCTTAGCGTTAAAGTAATGGGGTCCTCGAGTAGCTGGGGTGTAAGGCGAAAAACCTAGGTGCTTAGGTTTTATACCGAGGAATAGATGATGCATAACTGTATTGCCAACAACTACAACTTCATATATCCAGTCCAAGGGTATAGAGGTTCTCTCCGATGCTTTTTTAATGAGTATGTTAATAGCATTAATTACAGCCCTCTGAAGTTTAGCTAGGTTTTCATTTGATTGAATTGCATATGTGAGCCTAGATATAATGTCAGCTCCATAAGATGCTTGGGGATTAGGTGTAGATTCAACAGCTAAGGTTTCTCCTGATGCAAGGTCTATTAGATGAACAACGATTTTAGATGTTCCAATATCTACGGCTACGCCTATAGGTTTAAATGAATTGTCGTAGGGCTTTACATCAATTAATCTACTATTCCATAGAATTAAATTAAGATCCCATTCAGCTTTTCTAACAATTTCGGGTATATCCCTTAAGAGTTCGAGGGGAATAGGTGAAGCATCTACATCTATACCCTGTTCATATAGTTCAACCAAAATTCTGCTTACATCAGGCTGAGGATCAACGAGGTTCGGTTTCTTCGGTAAAACTCTATGAAAAGTAACCGCAGGATTTAGGGGTACAAGTTTTTCTAGACCCACATCAGCTGATCTGTATCTTTGTATAAGGCTTTCGGGAGGTATGAATACTTCTACGTTACCTTCTAGTAGTTTTGTTTGACATGAAAGTCTATAACCTTCGTTAAGTCTTTGCATGCCGAGAGCTGTTACTTCGTTGTTGGTGGGAGGTGTTAACTTTCCTCCAACGCGTAAGATTTTAACTAAGCATTTACCGCAAATACCTATACCACCACAGTCAGCTCTTAAAGCTATACCAGCTTCTCTAGCTAAATCAAGTATGGTCTTTACGCTTTGTATTGATACACTTTTTTTCATAGGCTCGAAGATGATCTCCATATTGAATCCCTCTTCGCATAGTTAACTAATACGAAATAAGGTAAGCGCTAAGCCCTGTATAAGACTTTTTATTTAACATTAAGGAGACTCAAGCACATTATATTTACACAGTTATGTATAAGAATAACGTCGTAATTATAGCTAACACTTATAAGGTGAATAAATTGGATATAAACATAGGGTGTGTAAAATATGAACAAATTGATCCTCGGTATAGTAATAGGTTTAATAATTGGTGCAGCGATAGGTGCAACAGGCTTCTACGCTATCTATAATCCAAAGGTAACCACCACAACAGTAACTATAACCGTTTCACCAAGTGAAGTACCGTACACTATTCCAGGTAAAATTAAAGCTGCATTCATTTACGTAGGACCTATAGGTGACTTTGGCTGGAGCCATGCTCATGAAGTCGGCAGACAAGTTGCACTAAAACTCTTCAGCGATTGGCTTGACTCAGTACCTAGGGAATCTATATCTAAAGAAGCTACAGCTAGTGTTATCGATGAGCTTATTAGAGCAGGCTACAATGTGATATTTACGACAAGCTTCGATCATATGGATCCGACGTACGAGAAAGCTCTCCAGTATCCAAATGTGATGTTCTTCCACTGCTCAGGATACAAGAGAGCACCAAATATGGGAACATATTTCGCTGATTTATATCAGGTGTATTACCTTAATGGACTTATAGCAGGTGCTGTCACACATACGGGTAAACTTGGATATGTAGCGGCTCACACTATACCTGAGGTAGTGAGGCATATCAATGCTTTCGCTATTGGTGCCATGGAGATGGGCAAACTTTTGAACAAAAACATTGAGGTGTATGTTATAGAGATAGGTGCTTGGTACGATCCTGACAAAGCGAGGGAAGCCGCTAGAACGCTTGTTGAAAGATATAACGTTGATGTTTTAGCGTTCACGGAAGACTCGACAGCTATCGTAGAATATGCCCAATCGTTATTCAAGGAAAAAGAGAAACTCGTTTATGTGTTTAGCCATTACAGCCCAATGTATGTCTACGGACCTGATGTAGTGATAAGCGGTCAGCTAGTTAGATGGGAAGTTATATATGTTGATATATTAGCTAAGATTAAAGCAGGAGTATATAGACCCGATAACCTAGAGAATGTTGACTACTGGTACCTATTAAATAGTGGTGCTGTTGAGCTTGGTGCCCACATATACGAAGACGGATCGGTGATGATGATTAACCCAAAGTTTGAGCCTTTGTTAAAAGAGGTAAAGGTTAAGGACCCTGCAAAAGGTGTTGAAGTTAGTGTTTACGATTATGTTATGAAGAGGTATGAGCAAATGAAGAATGCTCCAATACTGCAATCTCTTCAAGGAACCGCTCCAACCCATGAGTACGAATCTATGAAATACGTAGAGATAGATGTAAAGGCTATACCGAAGCATATAATAGCTCCAACATTCGATCCATTCGAAGGACCGCTTAGAGGGTACTGTATAAGGGGCGGTACGGATGCCTTCTCAAGCTTCTGTATAGGTAGACCTGTAAATGCAGAAGTTACCATTGGAGTAGGTATAAGGCTTAAACACGAGGATTTATGGAATATGGATTGGTTTGTAGAAGGAATTAAATACATGGGCAAAATGTAATATATTTTTTATATGCCTGGTGTCTTCCTTGCCTTTTCTAAGTATTGTTAATGTATCCAAACGTTTCGGAGATATTGTAGCGCTTGAAGATGTGACCCTAGATATAAATGAGGGGGAAATAATAGGGTTACTAGGGGAAAACGGGTCCGGAAAATCCACCTTAGCAAAAATTATCTACGGCGTTTACGTACCCGATAAAGGTCATGTAACGCTTTATAAAGATGGTATACCTCAGCATGTTTTCTTTACATCCCCTAGGGATGCTATAAAACATGGTATTGTAATGATTAGTCAAAGACCTCAGCTTGTTGAAGAAATATCTGCGGTGGATAACATAACTTTATTTTTGGGGGTCTCGCCGCATATTGCCAGAAAGATTGTCGAGTCTACATTAAATAGATTTAATATTGAACTCAACCTTGAGAAAACAGTTAATACGCTTAGTTATACAGAGAAGCAATTTGTTGAGTTAGTAAAAGCTTTAAGCTATAAGCCTAAGCTTCTTATAGTTGATGAGGCTACAACTTACTTGCCTAAGGATGTTAGAGTTAGATTCTACGAAGTTTTAAAGATGTTTACATCTCTTGGAGGCTCAGTGTTGTTTGTAACTCATAAAATCCCTGAAGCACTTGTAGTTTGTGATAGAATTGCAGTATTAAGAAAAGGTAAACTTGTTGGTTTATTCAGCAAAGGTGAGGGTGTATCCATCGATGTTGTTAGGAAAGCTATGTTTAGTGAAATTAGTCGTAGGGTTCAACCAAGTAAAGCAGTGGAAGGTTTTTACGGTAAAAGCTCTGAAATATTAAGATTCGAAGACCTGGTGGTTTTAGATGATTATGGGAGGAAAGCTGTGGATGGTGCCTCTCTTTCTGTCTCTAAAGGGCTTATAGTGGCTGTCATCGGTATAGCTGGTAATGGTCAAAGAGAGCTTTGCGAAGGATTAGCAGGTTTAAGGAAAGCTGTTGGTGGGAAAATTATTCTTGATAACGAGGATATTACGTTTTTAGGAGCGGCAGAGAGGATCTCAAAAGGCCTTCATTATATACCGGAAGATCCATTCAGAGATGGAGTAGTCTTGGATCTAACTATAGCCGAAAACCTAAGGCTATTCCATAAAGGGAGAATTAGCGGAGAAATTATAGCTAAGGTTTTAGAGGACCTTAAAGTTTACCCCCTTAACCCAGAACTTAAGGTATACAAGCTCTCCGGCGGAAATGTCCAGAAAATATCGATAGCCAGACTAAGACTTTCAAAGCCTAAGTGTACAGTAGTCTACAATCCTACAAGAATGCTCGACGAAACGAGTTCAAACCTCGTTAAATCTATGCTAAGAGATTTAGCATCAAACAATGTAGGAGTTCTTCTGGTATCTGAAGATATTGATGAAGTTTTGGATGTAGCCGACGAAATCGCTGTTATATCCCGTGGAAAGATCGTTAAAAGTTTTATTGCTACCGAACCAAGCATTAGGGAAGAAATCGAGAAGGCAATGACGCTCTATGCCTAGAATAGCCATCGTTAAGAGAGAACTCCACCTACTAATCAACATAGCTTTAAGAACTTGCATAGCTGTTGCTGGAATAGGGATAGCTGTGGCAATTCTATCGTCTACACTAGGAATAGCAATAGACTCTGTTCTAGACAAAGTCGTAGGAGCCTTCACGAGACCAGATATACTTAGGTATTTCGTGGTTTTTCTTCCAATAGGTCTTGGTCTTACTGTAGCTTTTCAAGCAAGGCTTTGGAATCTTGGAGCAGAAGGACAACTAGTCATAGGAGCTATAGCATCTACGTATGTAGCGTTGTTTACATCTATAGGCACTATCCCTGTACTAGGTCCTATATCTTCCCTTATTTTTGCAGCTATTGCGGGGGGGCTATGGTCTTTAATACCTATTCTCCTTCGTATATACCTAAGGGTTAATGAAGCTTTGTTAACGCTTATGATGAACTACATAGCTTATTATATTGTAAATTACCTTGTCTATGGGCATTGGAGAGGAAGGTATGTATATGGTTACCCAGAGACAGATCTTATACCAGAACCTTGCAGACTTCCTTGGCTACCTGGTTACAGCTTCTCTATATACTCTCTTATTGCCGTTATGGTGTTGATACCTGTAATCTACTTCTTTCTATATAGAACAAGAACCGGTACAGCCATCAGAGCTCTAGGTACAAGCATAACTGCTGTCGAGCTTAGCGGTATATCAAGCAAAAGAACCGCCATCTTAGCTTTCGTAATATCTGGAGCTATAGCTGGGTTTATTGGAGGTAACGAGGTTCTTATGTACCATAGAAAACTTGTTCCCGGGGAGAAGATAGGAGCTGGAATGGGCTTCACATCAATTCTCGTTGCGTGGTTCGCAGACCTAAACCCTTTGGCTATACCTTTATCGGCTTACTATGTATCCGCGCTTCATTACCTTAGAATGATTGTACAAGTTGGTGAGCTTACAGAGCCTGTAGCAAGGTTCTTTACGGGTATAATTTTTGCCCTTCTACTAATATCCATATTCATATCTAAGTACAAGGTGATGATAAGGAAATGATATTCGTAGAGGAGGTATTTGACCCCTTCTATCTATTTCTTCTTTTAACAGCCATAGGAGATATAGTTGTAGAAAGGAGCGGAGTTCTTAACTTAGGGATAGACGGGTTCATAGTTTTCTCCATAGCTTTCAGCTACACAGCTACTATAGCGTACAACTCAACTACAGCATTGTTACTCGTTATACTCTGCGGATTACTCATCGCATCCGTACTCTCCTTCTTTATTAACTTTTTACATTCATCGCACGTATTAACAGGACTTGTACTAAACATGATATTCTACGGCCTAAGTGCTGTTATCGGTGATATAGGTCTAGATATAGCGGCTGAACGTCGAATCCCTAGAACATTAACAAGTCCTCTACCTTTGAGATGGTACTACGTTGTTTTAATAACAATAGCTGTATCTGTAATTACATGGTTTCTGCTTTACAAAACTAGGATAGGAACATCAATAAGAGCTTGCGGATTTAATCCAAGAGCCGCAGATCATCTAGGAGTAAAAGTTTGGAGAACTAGGTATTTAGCGCTAGTCATAGGATATGTATTAATTGCTTTAGGCGGATACACCTATACACTCTTCTATAAAAAATCGTGGAGTACATACATAGGGATTGGCTACGGTTTCTTAGCTCTTGCACTAGCTATGTCATCACTATGGCATCCGCTCATAGTTATAGCACCTGTAGCAATATTTAGTTACTTACTAAGGTCTCTTTATGTATTTCAGCTTGAGTACGGAATATCCCAGCATATTTTATCAATGATACCCTATATCGCTGCAATAGCCTTTGTAACAACTATAACTGCTTCACCTCTTGGAAAGAGGCTTGCTATACCTAAAGCGCTAGGAGAGATATACTTTAGAGAAGAAAGAGCTGCTTAATCATTATAACTACCAACGGAACACAGGAGACTAATTTTATTTAAATTTTAGTTAATGCTTTGATAATTACTAAGTATTACTGAAGTGTAACCCGGTTATTACTACTTTCGCTTAGCTCTCCCTGATTATTACCTTGCGACGCACTGTTTAATCTCGAATGCTCAAATATTTGGTGTGCAGGTAACAAAGCATGTCATTACAAAAAATAGAGGCTTCTGCTATCGAGGAGTATCTAAGTAGCTATGAATGGGCGGTAAAAGACAATGCTAATATACCTAGGGCGGTAACAGGGCTTCTAAGTCACGTACTTGGTGTAGCATTACATGAAGAAGCAACAAGGCTCTTACCAAGAGAAGCTCTTAACTTTCACGAAGATGGATGGATATACATATACAAGCTCAGGGATGGATCTATAATTAAGCCTTACTGCGGAGGAATAGACTCAAAGCCCATAGTGGAGAAAGGACTTAGAACACCTACCGTGGTATCTAGACCTCCTAAACACCTAGACTCAGCTGTAGACCAGGTTATGAATGCTGCTTACATCTTTAGCCAAGAAAGAACAGGTGCGATTGGCCTCTACGGCATAGACTTAACGCTTGCTCCTTTTGTTAGAAGAGATAAACTTGATTACAAAGCTATTAAACAGAACATTCAGAGATTCATCTTTAACATGAACTACCCACTAAAAGCAGGTCAATCACCATTCTCAAATGTCGTCTTCGCCGTAAGTAATAAGTATTATAGAGGACAACCAGTTCCAAATATAGAGCAAAGATTCAGGTTTGTTTTAGATACCTATGAAAACTATATCGAAGAAGCAAAACTTGTATTGAAAGCCTTCGCAGATGTATTTACCGAAGGAGATGCCGTAGGTCAGCCTTTTACATTCCCAATACCTACCACAATTATGAATCAGGAGATGGAGAAAATACTTAACGAGGATTCAGACCTACGAAAAAGCTTCTGGAATATGATTGCAAGAGTAGGTCAAATGTACTTCTTAAACGGTTACAAGCATAAAGCTGAGGATCTATTTAGTTTTTGCTGTAGACTTCTATCCGATATGGGCAGAGTCAGAGAGATCTTGCATCAAGCCAAAGGTATATGGGATATGCCGCCAAGTGTAGGATCTATAAATGTTGTTGTAGTAAACTTACCTAGGTTAGCTATGATAGCTAGGGTCTCAGATGATAGAAGGATGCTTGATAAACTCGATGAGCTTTTAGAAACCGCCAGAAAAACACTAATGTGGTTTAGAGCTCGATACCATAAGCTGTTTAGCGATGGTATGTACCCTATGACTAAGGAATATATAGACTCTGTAGATCCATTTAGATTCTACTACAACACTATCGGAGTCATAGGTATGGCTGAATATACATCTATAATGCTTGGGGAGCCATTCTTCTGGCTCAATGCACAGCCATCTAATATACCAGAGGTAGTGAAGCTCTATAGAAACATATTGAGCTACATAGGAGATAGGTTGAAGGAATTCGAAGATGAAGATGAGGTTTTATACAACGTTGAGGAGGTCCCTGGGGAAACCCTTGGTATTAAGCTTGCTTGGAAAGATGTCGCTTTTGCTAAAGAACTAACGAGATCCGAAGATCTATCGACTTACATACCAGTAGGCGAAGTAGAGGGTAGAAAAGCTCCGTTCTATACGAATCAGCTATCTCCGCCGTATACAATGCTACACCTAAGGTATCAACTAGAGATAGAAGCCCAGTGCCAAAAACTGTTTACTGGCGGTGTTATCAAGCACATCTTTGTTGATAGAGAACTAGACCCTGAGTTGATAGCTAAATTTGTTACTAGGACATTAAGGGATACAGAGGTGGTATATGTATCAATTACGCCTACCGTAGCGGTATGCCCATCCTGTGGCTACAGAGCTATAGGACGATGGGCTAGGTGCCCCTCTTGTGGAACATCCATGGATTTGTGGAGTAGAATTGTTGGTTATTATAGACCCGTGAAAATGTGGAATAGTGGAAGAATAGCCGAATTCAATCTAAGGAGGGATTTATCCAAAGACATAGAGGATATTGCTAAAGGATAGAATTAAAGAACCTAAACGACCTTACTCTACCTAACTCGGAACGTTTACGGAACCTATATTTAAGTACTCTCATAAACTAAAGCATAGAAACCATTAAGCAAAACTTATAAAACCAAACTTTAATCCATTCTTTTTCTTGATCAAACCTCTATATATCTACACGTTAACCATATATAGAGGTTGTAATTATATAGTATATGGGTACCCCTATGACCAAGATTATTGCAGCTATTCTTGCCGGTGGCGAAGGCATTAGGTTTAGACCGTATACAGATATTATTCCTAAACCTATGATCCCTATAGGTCCTGAGGAGAAACCTATCCTTGAGTACATAATTAAGTGGTTAAAAAAATACGATATTTCCGACATAGTTCTTCTCGTTGGCTATAAATGGAAGCAGATAAGGAATTACTTTGGCGACGGTTCTAGATTCAATGTAAATATAACATACAGCATAGATGCAGAAGTATATAGAGGTACTGGTGGTGCAATCTTAAATGCATACAAAAAAAGATTACTCAATAGTGAAATAGTTCTTATTTGGTATGGAGATATATTGGCTCCTATAAATGTAGCAGAACTTATCTCTTTCCATTTTCAGAAAAACGCTGATGCTGCTATTGTTTTAGCTGATAGGTATAAGGTTCCGGTAGGGGTTGCGAAGGTCGAAGATGATAAGATCGCGGTCTTCGAGGAAAAACCTTGGATAAATATATACGTGTCATTAGCAGTACTAACTCTCACAACTCAAGTATTAGAAGAAGTGGAGAAAAATCTCGGAAAAAGTTTCGATATCATGGGAGATCTAGTTCCGTGGATGATAGGAAGAGACTTTAAAGTCTATGCCTATATACATAAAGGTGCTTGGTACGATATAGGGAGCTTAGACCAGTACAAAAAAATAGATCTGGATTTAGTAAAAGAGTTTATGCAAGATTAGCCTAGCGAAATAGACCCTGAAATAATCAAAGGTTCATCTAAATAATAGATGTTCTATGTTGATCCATCTCTCACCCGGAGTTATAAAGAAATTATAGGTTAGACTACTATCAACTATTTCTTTGGTTTAAGTCTTGCGAATTGACTTAAGCTTCCTAATATTCTTGAAGTAATAAAGTAACTGTTGCATATCTATCAACCCTAAACTTACCCAAACTTAAGATTTTATAAACCTTCAGAACCTCATGTACCTTGATAACCTTTGATTTTTCAGAATTTGTATGTGGAATATTAGGAAAAAAGACTTACATGAACTTGGTTTGAATCACTTAGAACAGTTCAAAAACATGAAGCTGAAAATCATCAAATAGAGCTTAGGTTATCTCACAATATTAAAGCTATTTTAAGCATTGTTCCAAGGTAGAAATAATAAAGAGAAGATGATGATGATGCTATTCGATGTAAGCAATTTAGATTGTTAGTTTTCGAGTAGAAACATAAATTACATAGAAAGAAGCTAGGTAAAAAGATTGATAACCTAAAGGAATAGACTTACCCTGTTTATCAAAGGACTTAAAAAGTAAAGAGTTCATCAGGGTAAACCCCTATCATCACATATTCAGCTACAGCTACATAAAAACTCATCCATAGTGTACCCTTCTTAGTTTCCTAGTCACATAATTTTTCAAAAATCAGATCCCTTGAATATCACACTAACACCATTACGAACTTATAGAATGCGGTAACTAAGCCCATTGGCATTTAACGTAAGTGTCTAGGTATTACGATCTTTATGTACATAGAGTTTGCAGAACAATTACTTAAAAAACTTGCCTAAATTTTCAATTTATAAACCTCCCAAATCTCGTTATAATTAAGAGATTATTTTAGGGACAAAAGATTGTCTGAGCAAAGATTTGTTTTCGGCGTAAATGGACTAGACAGAATGTTGATGGGTGTCCTAGATCCTCCATCAATGTTAGTAATAGCTGGTCATCCTGGTGCTGGTAAAACTACTCTTGCTTCATCTATATGCTACGCTAACGCATTAAAAGGTTTCAAATGCTTATATATATCTTTCCAAGAAGATAAAGAAAAACTATACAAAAACATGAAAAATCTTAACATAGATTTAGAGCGCATCGAATTCCAGGGAAACTTAAAGTTTGCGCGATTTCCTGTAGCCTTATCCGTAGATGATGTGGTACTAGAGATCTCGAACTTGATTCTCTCGTACAATCCAAGATTAATTATTGTAGACTCGATGAATGTTTTCTTAAGCGGTTTAGTCGGTAATGAAGTTAAACGTGCTTGGTTGCAGAATTATTTCTATGAACTTTCTAAGCAGATTAACGGCGTTGTTGTTCTAGTATCTGAGCTACCGTTCGGAGAAGAAAGACTCCAATTAGGAGCAATAGAATTTATAGCTGACGCTATACTCATACTAAAGCATAGAGTGGAAAGAGGTCTGCTTATTAGATCTCTAGAAATTAGGAAAATTAGAGGAGCACCACTTCATGTAGCTGAAGTACCTTTCATGATAGTTGAAGGTGTAGGACTCTATGTACAACCTATGGAAATCCCGTTAATGATACCTTCAGAAGCTACCGAACTAGATGTTGTATGTAGTGAACTGAAGAAGGTAATAAGGTCTGTTAGGTTGGGTGAAATTGCCTATGTATCTTATCCTCCAGATGCGAGAATAGTTGAAATTGGTATAGCTCCGGTTCTACTAGCTTTCGCGATAGCGAATAATTTGAAGATCATGATTATAAGCTTTAAGTATTCAGCGGAAACATTTAGGAATATATTCGTTGAACAAATAATAAATCTAGGAATAGAAAAAGATATTGCTACAAAAATTGTAGATGAATACGTAGAATTTATTGGAATAAACCCATTCGCGGTTCCCCCAGGCTACTATCCAACACCATCACTTCAAAGACCTGTATACATAGATGTTGTAGTTTTTCACGGCCCAGAAGCAAGATACATTAGCATGAAATACAGAGACTACATAACAAGGTTCTTTGATGTAATAACAAGGCTAAAAAGCGAAAGAAAGTTAAATATAACTTTAGCAGCAAGGATATCGAAAAAACAATACAATTCTGATACCTCGTTTAGCGATGTTGTAATAAAAATAGGTTTTACTAAAAATGGAAAAGCATATATAAAGGTGTGGAGAAAAGGAGGTAACATATACAAATTAACTATAAACGAAATAGAAACATGCTATAGCGAAGTAGCAGAAAAAATAAAAACAAAGGCATTAGAAATACGGCAGAAGGTAGTCAACCAAAAACAAACGAACCAATAGACTATATCAATATGGACCACAAGCAATTTAATTAATCTAAAACAAGTTAACGAATTTTGTTACATACTTTAAGATATAGACTAACGGTACTAGATTTTGAATACCTTATTTTTTAAGATCTATATGGTGCCTGATAATGTCAATGAGGATTTATAGACAATATCTCAGATCTTAGAGATGATCAAAAATTCGGAATTGAATGTATACATCCTGGAATCTTAGCTAAGCTAATAAAGTTAATAACTTTACAATTTAAAGCCTCCTAGTTTAAAATGTTGAGATTGCAAAAATTAACTTTTAAAGTATCTTCGAAATGAAGATGCTTGGTTTTTATACATTAATTAATTGATAGGACCTAGATTTAGTAAATATATAAAATGATATATCAAATACAATAAGCCGATGTATGTAGTGAGCTTAAATATGAAGAAACGTCTACTATATCATGGAGGAATTTAATATGAAGAAAATGTTGCTACTTGTTATATTATTGGTATTATCAATAGTTGCTACTACAACGGGTTTATACTTAGCTCATCTATTTGATATAAATATATGGGGTAACGTTAACGTAGAAGAACCTACTATAATTGAAAGTGATATAGAATTAAACATAGATAGGGAAGTAGGTTCTAAGATTTATGAACTTGGAGTAGTTAATATACCAAAGAATATATCGATGCAAATTAAAGGGGAGCTCCGAGATTATAAAGGAGATATAAAGCTGGTGCTTAATGGGATTCTTGAACTTAAGTCTAAGGAAAAAATCTATAGAATTAACATGCCCTGCTTGATCAATATTAATGAACCTTGTTACCGAGTAGCAATGATTATCCCTGGATACGATGCCCCCTTAACTGTAGTATCTGCTAGATACAATGTAACGTTAACGCTTTCGTGGAAGGCAAGTGGTAAAGGAAGCTTTTACCTTAAGCTCGTTGGCTCCTATAGTGAGGGTTCTCTAACATAAATTAAATAATATTTTCAGTACATCTATCTGTAAAAAACTTTAAAACTTCATTGGTTAGTAGTTAGATTTATGAGTTCTAAGGGGCTTTATTCTTATACGTGTTGAATTCAATGTAGCACCTCCATAGATATCTACTCCATCGTTAAGGATAACATTTATCCTTTTACCATCATACGTATAAGTTTGTCTAGGTAGCCATGCAACACCTTTGCTTAGGTTTAGATCTACTTTAACCTTCAAAATAGCTGATCCTTTTTCATTGTATACTTCTATTATATCTCCTGTTGCTAAACTTAATTTTTGGGCATCTTCAGAGCTTATGTGAATCTCTCCGTAGTTAACTCCATAAACATCCTCAAACTGTGTATGGATGTAGGATGGATGTGCAGATGTTATTAATAGAAGCTCATTTTCTTCTAAGGGATCCCCTTTTAGTGGTGTAGGTAGCGGTGATAAACCTTCTTTTTTTGCTAAAATGCTATAAAGTTCTATTCTTCCTGAAGGCGTTTGATAAACATCTTTTGGTCTAGGCTTTAGCTTTACGTATCCTTTATTGAATAGTTTCTCGGTGTTTTCTTTGCCTAAGGCAAGCTCGAATATTTTATACGGATCTAAACATAGTTCATCATAATTATGTAGGAGGATTTTTTTAGTTATCTCGCACATAAGCTGGTACTCCCCTACAGCCTCCCCTAGAGGGTCTATGGCTGGTTCATTGAGGTGAACAACATTATGCAAGTAGCTGAAAACAACATCAAGTTTTTCGTAAAATGTTGGAGCTGGTAAAACTAGGTCTGCGTATCTAGCTGTATCGCTCCAATGAGTTTCGTGAACAACAACAAATACATCGTCTCTCTTAAGCCCCTCTATAACTTTCGACGCGTTTGGTAATGTAGCGGCTGGGTTATGTAGATGTATATACACGAACTTGTATTCCCCTCTTGCTAGCTCCTCTCCGATCCTCTCCATGCTTACAACCTTCCCGGAATTCCATCGTTCGCTGCCGTCCACTAAAGCTAAATTTATCTGTAAGCCATCAGTATTACTATAGTAGAAACCTCTATGTATACCAAGCAGAGCAGGTAGAATCGCGATAGACCTAACTATCTCTCCTCCTCCATATCTTCTTTGAAGACCGTAGCCAATAAATATAGCGAAGTTTCTACTACTAGCTATAGCCTCAGCAATCTCTATTATATTGATTCTAGAAACACCCGAAATCATCTCAACGATGTCTAGCCGGTAGTTCTCAAGGTGTTTAACCAGTTTATCAAAACCATAGGTATACTTATCGATAAAATCTAAGTTTACATAACCTTTATCTAGCAAGTACTTAGCTATTCCAAGGGCTAAGTAGCCATCAGAACCAGGCTTAACCTTAATAAAATTAGTGCTCTGTTTAGCTGTCTCCGTCAATCGCACATCGATGGTTATTATTTTGCCTCCTCTATCCTTAACCTCAAGGATCTTCTTCCACAAATGAATTGCACTTACGGCCGGATTAAACCCCCACACAATAACCATGTTCAGCCTCTCTATATCATCGGGAAAAACGCCGTACGTAGAACCGTAAACAAACCTTAAAGCCTTAGAGCCGCTGTAGTTACATATACTACGATCTGTCTGAGTAGCTCCTATGAAGTTCCAAATTCTTCTACTAGCATACCTGGTTAAAATACCCCTATTACCAGCATACTCAAGGAAAAGTACTTTCTCAGATCCATAGATGTCGAGAATCTCCTTAAGGTTGGATGTCAGCATCTCTAGTGCTTTATCCCAGTCGATTTTTCTAAAAATACTTCCGCCGATGTTAAATGATGGATATAAAATTCTTAGCGGTGAATAAATTCTCTTAATATCGTTTACTGCTCTAGGGCATAGAATACCCTGGGTATACTTATCATCGTTAGCAGTTATTCTAACAATACTACTACCTTCAACGTATACTCTTAGCATGCAAGTATCGTAGCAATCTCTTGGACAACTTATAAGTACCTCTTTTGTCATTCCGTATACACCTAATCGTATAATAATGTTATCGATAAATATTAAGGGTGTTTTATAAAGACTGTTCTTATGATTTATCAAATTCCGCTACTCATCGTATACGGATCTACATATCGTAATGGTCCCAGCACCACTTTCAGCAGGGGTTTTAACCCTTTCACCAATAAGGTAAAGACCTTTCTTGATTAGAATCTCCCTAAGAATTTCCTTTCCCTGCATCTTCTCAGACCTTATGCATTCTATAGGGATTTTCTCAGCTAATTCAATTATGTGATTATCTAAAAATGGCGCAACAACCTCTATACCTAAGCATTTTGCTACCTCTAGTTCTGGATACCTACCTCGAGAGAGTCTACGAATAGCTTCCTCAAGACCTTCTCTACTTAGATTGAGCATGAAGCCGTAGCCTGCAAATAGCTCATCTCCACCACTACCAACATAAACACACCTACATCCGCTATCTCTAGCCTTTTCAAACGTTGCATAGAAAACTATATCATTTCTAACCTCTATACATCCACCATCCTTATGGGAATTAACCTTATTCGTACCGATACATCTAATTACCTTACTCTTTAAATCTTCAACAACTTCAGAGTTTATCTCAACAAACTCTATATCAATACTAAATACCTTAGATATATAATTAACGTAAAATAAATCTTTAGGTAGCCCAAAGCTACACATAGCAGTATAACCTTTAGGTTTCAACCCGGCCTCTAAAGCCGCCAATAAAACAACCGTCGTGTCTATACCTCCGCTTAAAGCTATACAATCACATTCATGCTCTTTGACAACTTTTACCAATTCCGTAAACAGGTTATCTACATACACATAGCACGGCAAAGGTACCCGCATATGCAACAACCCCTTCTAGTTTAGAATATAGCAATTAATAAGTCATTTTAAATAAATTACCCTTGAAAGCAGCTCAATTATACATAGCTACACGTCATATCCACATACCCTATAATACAGCTTGTATAAGCACAATATTGATTTAGAGAAAATAATAAGCAATACCATTAAACCATATTGTTTATGAAAAATAAGATATATCCTAAGAATAAAGAAGACTTAGTATTACCCTCATAAGCTAAGGCATAAATTTATTTAATGTCTTTGAAAATCTATTAATTAAATATAACAACATACATTTAGTATTTGCTATCTTCCGCTAAAGACTTATTAAGCTTGATAACTACAGAGGTATGTAGTTATGGTTTTCTTCGATAGACCTATTGAGAAACCCAATGAACTATTTGATAGAGAAAAGGAATTCGAAGCACTTAAAAATGCTATTTCATCTCGTGCAATAACTATTGTTGTTGGTGTTAGAAGAGTTGGGAAAACATCACTTGTTAAAGCTGTTACCTACGGTATGCCTAGGATCTATATAGATGTTAGGAAGTTCGAATTTTCGCAGTATATAACGTATGATATGTTTTTATAAGAGCTAAGAGGTAGTTTGAATAGATTTCTTTCCTTCGATAAAAAATCCTCGAATATTTTAAGAATCTCAAAGGTTTAAAGGTATTTAAAATTGGTATAGAATTTTCGTTAGGTAAATCTAGACCTTCCTTCTCATCTATACTAGATGTAATGGATAGATGGGCAGAGGATAGAGGAGAAAAGCTTGTATTCATTATTGATGAAGTTCAGGAGCTCGTTAAGATGAAAGGTTATAGTATTCTACCATCTATTGCGTATGCATACGATAATCTTAGAAATATCTCATTTGTTTTGGCAGGTTCGAGAATAGGTCTTCTTTATAGATTTCTGAAAATCTATGATGTCTCCTCTCCTCTTTACGGAAGATATATAGAAAGAATAGAGCTGAGACCTCTTTCGAGAGAACTTGCTCTAGAGTTTCTTAAGAAAGGCTTTAAATACCATGGTATAGAAGTAGACAACAAATTTATTGAACTAGCTGTGGAAAAACTCAACGGCATAATAGGGTGGCTCTCCTTCCTAGGGCTTAAAGCTTTAAGCAAAAAAAGCACCGATTTATCCCTAATAGACGAAGTTGTTGAAGAAGCATCTAAAATAACCGTTAACGAATTCTGCAACTTCGTAGAAGCTATGGGTAGTAAAAGATACATAGAAATAATTAAGGTATTGGGAGATGAAGGAGCTTCTTGGTCACAAATAAAGAGATACCTTGAGTTAAAACTTGGTACAAAAATTTACGATTCGGAGTTATCAAGACTTTTAAAAAACCTTATAGATAGTAGCTTCATCGAGAAGAAAAATAGTCTATACATAATCTCTGACCCCGTTCTTAGGCGTGCATCTAAATCAATTAAATGCTAAACAGAATAACACATCAATACCTACAATAAAGCATATAAAGATTCACCTCAATCGTTATCTTGCATTATCGTCACATTTTAATATATGTCTTCAACTTTGATAAATAGTAATTATACCCATAAAAACCTTTCCATTTATAGAATAACTTCTGTAATTATTTGTAGAGGTATAAAGGTGTGCAACTTTACCTTGGTATTAGTAAATTAATATAGATTTGAGATCTTCATTAATACTACTACAGTAAATTACATTTTAACTTGGACTTTATCATATCACATTCGATAAAAAAATTAATAATAAATTTAATTAAATACATAATCAAAACCGTTTGCTAAATTTACTGACAAATTTTAATAGTTTAAAGATGAAAATAGAGTAATAAGTTTATGAAGATCTGATGTACATTAGATGTAGTGCTTACACCTACAAGGTTTTATGTCTTAATATATGCTAGGGTAGAATTCATGTACATTTATACAACCTTGAAATAAATAGGGTATAGTAGTCAATAGGTTAAACTAAGATGTTTTAGAAATTTAAATTCCCGATAGAGCACCTATATCTCATAGATTGCGAGGGTGGAATTAACATGATTGTAAATAGCGAGACTTTTATAGAATTTTTATTGACTAGGAGGAGTATCAGAAAGTTTAAGAAGGATTTTATACCGCTTGATCTTGTTAAAAGAATTCTAGATATCGCTAGGTATGCCCCAAGCGCTGGAAATAGGCAGCCATGGATATTCATTGTAGTTACAGACCCTGAGGTTAAGAGTAGACTTGCTAAAGTTCATAAGTGGGCATATCCACTTGAAGAAGCACCGATAGGGATAGTCATCGCTTGTAATAAAGATGTTTCACCGGATTCATACTTAGTGGATTGCGCAAACGCGGCAATGTATGTAATGCTTGCTGCTCACGCTTTTGGTCTGGGAACTGTATGGTTACAAACACTCCGAAATATAGAGGATATCCAGAAAATACTTAATTTACCAAACAACTATATCCCTGTTTCAATGATTGCTATAGGGTATCCTGCTGAAACTCCGTTTCCAAAGCTCAGAAAAGAGTTAAATACAATAACATACTTGAACTTCTACGGAAACCCCTTATAGAAGCTTTAACAAGATAAAAAGATGTTACTCCATTACCGCTATAATAAACGGCATTGAATTAGAATTGTTGCGATAATTGTAACCGAAATTACTATTAATAAGAGGTCTTTTAATCCATTAAAAATCTTAGGGGTTCTCGGAGGATAAACTCCGTGAATGTAGAGCGCCTCAGCAACATTTAAACTATTAATAACTGAGTACACTATTAAAGGTTTAACAACTTTGTAAATCTTCTTCTTCCCTAACTTCAATTTAATCGTTGTTAAAGCTTCTGAAAAATACATAAGTGTTAACGGTAACTGAGAAAACGTCAGTGCTAAAATTACTGATGCCTCCTCCAACCCTATTTTAACAAGCATCCACCTAATCTCCTCAACAGTAAGAAATTGAAGCATAGTTGCAAAAGATAGAACCAAAGCTACCATTCTAAACATTGATGAAACCATGTACTCTACAGCTGGAGGTGTAAACCTCATAAGCATGGAGGTTAAAGTTATCACAAAACCAAAGATAGTAAACAACAGTACTAGCATAAATCCCGATAAAACACGCCTCAAGCCTCCTCCAATCCATAGAACAAGAAACTCTAAGGCTAGTATAATCGTGGTATAAATACCTAGAATTTGTAAAGGTATTCCTAGAATAAACATTGCTAATGATGTAACTACTATCGATGTACACATAATTATCCTTGGTAATAGCCCAAAACTAGTTACTTTCTTCGAAGATATAAACAAATAAGCAAAATACCTAGCTAAACTCATACTCGCCACCATAGAGAAGATCTTTAATTAAATAAGCAAACAAAACAACATCAGATCCGCTATATAATTGTTCTTCTTTTAATAGTCCTTCAACCATTGTAAAAACCCTTAGGTTTAGGTCGTTATTATACATGTACTCAATTACATCTCTATTGCTTGTCGCTATAATTATTGTTATTCCAAGCTTTGTTAAATATCTAGCTAGGAGAAGCCGTTCATAGTAAGTTAACCCGGTAAAAGGTTCATCAAGCATAATAACTGTATCCGGATCTAAAGCACATGATAAAGATATGGCAAATCTGATTGCCTCCCCCCATGAAAGAGAAAAAGGAGTTCTACTTAGATCTACTCTATTCAAGTCAAGGTCTCTAGCAACAGCGTTTATAATTACATCATTACACTTAGTTTTAGATTTACTTGACGCACACATAGACTTTATTTCGTTTTCTAAGGTCTCTTCGGTGTAGAATAGATAGATATTCTGTGGAACATATACAATTCTTTTACTAATTCTTATAATGCCTTTCTTAGGCTTTAAGTAGCCTGCCAAAATTTTTAATAAAGTTGATTTCCCTGAGCCGTTGCGTCCATATATAATAACCCTATCTCCTTTATTAACCGTAAGGTTCAAGCCTTTTAAGATCCATTCATCGTCATATTTAAACCATAAATCTTTAATCTCTAAAACCTTTTCCCCACCTATATGTTTAAAACCTTGATTATTACCGCTAAAACGGCTTTGCATTCTACTTTTACTCAGAAAACTTGCATCCACCGTTTTAACCACACCATCTTTAATCACATAGATTTCATCTACAATATTCATCAACGGTCTAAATCTATGTTCGAACACAACAATAGTTTTCCCTAAGATTTTCAACAATTTTATCGATTCAACAACGCTCTCTACACCAAAATCATCGAGCCACATCAAAGGTTCATCAAATATAACTATAGCCGGGTTAAACATCAACGCTTTAACAATTGCTAACCTCTTTAGTTGACCCCCTGATAACTCAAAAAGACTTCTATCTAATAAACCTTCAACTTTAAATAACTTAAAGACATAATCTACGTAGTTCGGATCTACTTTATTAAACCTAATAACACCATCTATATCCTCATTAATGTATAAGCCCATAAAATCAGCATAAGGATTCTGGTTAACAACCTGGATAACTCCTCTAATCTCATTAGAATTGTAGCTACTCAGATCTCTACCTAAAATCTTTATTACGCCATTTACATCGGCTCCATAAATGTTTTTTGCAACACCGGTTAGAGCTCTAACAAGCGTTGTTTTACCTGAGCCTGATTTGCCTAAAATAAGCGTAGTCTTGTTTGGGTAGATATCTAGATCTACACCTCTTAAAACCCATTCGTTTGAACTTCTATACTTAACTCTTAAACCTCTAACCTCTATAGCTTTATCTATCTCCACCATCTATAGCCTCTCATAAAATAATTGCTAATTCTTATGTTTCACCATAACTTAGCTATACTTAGTCTGCTATTCAATACCTAGCCTCCTAATAATTCTATAAGTTGCTAGAGATGAAGGAGCTATATACGCAATACAGATAACGTTGAAAGTTATGTTAACAGGTATTAAGAAGGTTACAGTCCATTGATATGCTACTTCGTAACTCCACTTGTATGTCCATACAATCCAGTAAGGAGCTATAAAGTAGTTCAGCACAGCCATCAATAAAACTCTGCTTACCATAGCGATAGTTGACGCAATTAAACTTGCCTTAATTATATTACCTTTCTTTTCAAGTTTTCTATATGTATATGAAAGAGGTAATGCTGTTACTAATTCAGCTATAACCTTCATGCTTATAGCTATTACATCAGGGTTGAAGTATAGGAAGATTATGAAGAGTATAGGCGCTAGCAATAATGTTGAGGTAGTTGAAAGCAATGCTGCTATAGCATATGGAACCCCTACTAAGTCGAACTTTAAAAAGGAGGCTAATGGATACGGTATCTTGAAGAACCAAAGAGGTATAGCTAAAGCTGCTAAGGAGGAGACCAACGCTATTTTAACAAATTTTATGGGTTTTAACATTAAATTCCACCCTATATGTAGATTAAGTTATTCTATCTTCAACGTTTTTAAGGCTAATGTTTAAGGATAATAAATTAAAATTTTTAAAATTAGTTTAAACAGAAACTTCAAGTATTTGGTGAAAGCCTGTGAGGAAAATATATAGGTTGCAAGGTATTGGAGGATCTATATATGTTGCGTTACCGAAAGAGTGGTTAAAGAGGTATAGCCTAGACAAAGGCTCGGCTGTAGAAGTTTCAATAGATATTGATGGAGCGCTTAAGATTGTACCACTTAAAGAAAGTGTTAAAGTTTCTGAAGCTATGTTTGTTAAGCAAGGAAATGAAATCGAGATTTTTATTGATAAACCTGAAGAAGTCTATACATCGCTTTTATCAGCTTATTTGAGGGGGTTCGATGTAATAACTTTAAGGTTCTCTGGAGGCGCTATAGAGAGAGAAGTTAAGAAAACCATAGACTCTGTAAAGGATCTTCTGCTTGGTTTAGAGACCCTTGATATCGGTAGTAACTACATTGTCTTAAAAGTTCTAGCGTCTGAAGATACAGATATAGAGTCTCTTATAAGGAATATGCATAAAATGGTTCGATCAATGTATAGTGATGCGTTTAATTCTATCGAGTTAAACGATGTCGAACTAGCAAAAGCAGTTATTCTAAGGGATCGTGATGTTAATAAGCTTTACTTCTATATAACGAGAGTAATAAGGAAAAGAATATCGACCCAGCTATTAGAGCCTAAGGTACTATTAAAGTTTGTTGACTGCAGAATGCTTATAAAATTTATTGAGGAGATAGGAGATGAAGCTAAGAACGCTGCTATTTCATCAATAGAGATTATTTCAAAAAAACTAGAGCTTAATCCAAATAGCGTTGCCAAAGTCCGAGAAGCTGTAAGCAGCATTGATGAAATATATAAAAATGTTATTATGAAGACCCACGAAAAAGGTGTGGAAATATCAGAACTTAGACAGCACATGAAAACATGTTTAATTGTTAAAGATATGCTAAAACATATGAGGATTAAATTAGCAGAAGAAAAGCACTTGTATTGGTTTACAGAGTTCATTCAATCGTTTGAAAATATAGCAATGAATGTCTACGATATATTAAGCCTTGTACCTTTTGAGCTAATATCAACCATGATATACGAATAACGGGATCATCCTTTTGAATTCCAAATAATACTTTTAAACAACAAGAAAACCAAATAATAAGTTCTTCATTATATGGTTATAATAGATGCATCTAAATTTATTTCCCTCCTTTGACGTGGGGATAAAATATATTAATATTTATTATATATCTATTATATATGTGAAATAAGTTGAGTCAAGAGTATAGTATATGAAGGAGCTTCGCTAACATTGTTTATTTTAAACCTCTGAATATTTATTAGTTTATGTTTTTAAGAAGTCAATATTGTTTAATGATTAGTTGCCTACTAATTAATTCGTAAAATACTTGTTATTTAAACTGTTAAAATCTATTTAAGAGTAAAGTTTAAATTATTTAAATAAAGTTACCTAGAGGAAGGAAATAAGGTGGTCAATGTGAGAGTCAAAGATTTCGTGATGTCTGTTATTAACGCTGCGCTATACGCCTTAGTAGGTATAGCTACTACTTTTGGTATCTTTGCTATAGTTGTTGGTGGTGTAAGGTTTTGGCCTTCTGTTTTTGTACCAGCAGTTTTTGCAGAGGTTTTTAGCCCTATTGTAGGTGGTTTAGGAGCTGCTGTAGGGATCTTTATAAGCGATATGGTTGTTCATGGTAATGCTCTAGTTAGTTTAACTATAGGTGTTCCAGCGAATTTCCTAGGTTTCTATACCCTAGGTCTTGTTGTAAAGAGGACTAGAAGAAATTCTAAGATTTTAGGTGTTATAGCTATTCTCCTTCAGTTTATACCCGTAATTGCTCTTTACTATCTCTATACCGTTAACTTCATTGATTTTACCACCGCCCTGATATTCGTATCTGTCGCTGTTATTTCGGCGGTGGGTGTAGCTATATCCATGGTGGTGCTCTTGTTTAGAAGAGAAAGCTACATATATCCGAACGAGGCGCTTGCTTACAGCATTGGATTAATGCTTGGATCTCTCTACATAGGCTTAGGTTTATGGGCTTATACCTACGTAGCTAGGCTCAACATCGTAGGTGTTCCTCCGGAATTTCAGGCTAGAGCACCTTTTACAGCTGCTTTAACGTGGTTTCTATGGACATACTATACAGAAATACCGTTTATGATATACCTTACCCCACCAATTGTAAGAGCTATTGAGGCTTGGTTGAAGAAGTATAGGTGAGAACAATGACTAAGAGGGTAAGGTCAATTGCTTCAGCAGGTTTATCGGGATTCTTCGCGCCATACATAGCCTCAGATCTTAGAGGTACAGGTGCTATCGGAGGTGGTTTAGGGATAGCAGAAGCTGTGGTTGCTGAAGTATCCGTAGACTTTAGCCATAGTAGCGAGCTAATGATTGTAAACAGAATTAACGGTCATTACGTGGATAGTTGTTTAGCTAACTATATCGTTAAAAAAGTATTTTCAATAGCTGAAAAAAATAGTGGTGGTAAAGTATACATAGATCAGAAGATATCTGTACCTATAGGAGGTGGGTATGGTACTAGCGGTGGATCAGCTGTTGCCATAACTTTTGCGCTTGCTAAAGCGCTAAATGTACTAACAGATTTCAGCAATGTGGCAGAAATAGCTCATGAAGCAGATATAGTATGTAAATCTGGTTTAGGAACTGTAGTAGGAATTTTGAAGCCTTGTAAAGGAATTGTTCTGGTCTCCAAGCCCGGAGGTCCAGGGGTAGCCGAGATTAAGTGTATACCTATGAGACCAGGCTTACTTGCTCTAACGGCTTTCTATAAACCTATTTCCAAGAACTCTATCCTTGTAAATTCCAAGGATTTAGAGAAAATAAAAGCTATAGGTTTAGAAACTCTAAGGAGAATAGAAGCTAACCCAACTCCCGAGAACTTCATCGATAATTGCTATCAATTTGCATTAGAAACGGAGCTTCTGACACCAAAAATCAGATATGTTGTGGAACTTTTACGAGGAGTTGACGGAGTTCTAGGCGCATCAATGAACATGGTAGGAGAGGCATTGTTTGCCATAGTCAACGAATACGCTATCGATAAAGCCCTCGAAATTATCAAGAAAACAGACCCTCTATGGGTATATATGTGGGAACCAGGCGTTGACTCTCTACATGTTGAAGAATTCTGAGGAAGATCATAGTGAGCAAAAATCTCGATATAGACAATTGTGATTCTATCGTCCACATTGATAATCTATGGTTTAAATACGAAGAGGAGTATGTTTTGAAAGGCATATCTCTACAAATCCAAAGAAAAGACCTGATTATAATCATGGGCCCTAACGGTTCAGGTAAGTCAACATTCTTGAAAATACTAGCAGGAATCCTAAAGCCAGAGAGAGGAAGTGTATTCTTATGTAATAATGATATTGTTAATCTATCTGATAAAGATTTAACGAAACTTATTGGGTATGTGCATCAGAATCCTTGGCTTTACATATTTAATCTAAAAGTCTTAGATGAAATAAGTTTTACCGCCAAGAACCTAGGTATAGATCATAATATAGTAACCAGAAACATCCTAGATGTAGCTACAAAGCTAGACATAGTTGACCTACTTGATAGATCACCTTTCAGCTTAAGCGAAGGAGAAGCAAGAAGGGTTGTTTTAGCGTCGGCTCTAATCCATAAACCTCTTCTCCTCTTACTGGACGAGCCAACAGCAGGTCTTGATTATGGTCTTAAGAAAAGATTCGTAGACATAATTAGTAAGTTGAACAACGTATTAGAAACAACTATTATTATTGCAACACACGATGTCGACATAATTACTATGTTAACCAAAGCTAAGCTAATAATTTTTAACAATGGCAAGACTGTTTTTAAAGGTTTTATCGAAGACGCTTTAAATAATCCACGGGTTTTTGCAGAAAACAGCTTATCGATACCTATAGAAGTAGAATTAGCGAAACATCTTGGGGTGCATTGGAGTAAGGTTGCCAATTTGAATGATCTATTACTTGAAGGAGATAAGTTGAGGGATGTTTTATGTCAATAGCAAATATTTACCTAAAGAATTTCTCCCAAGTTTTTCTGTACTATTCGGAAAAAGGTTTTCTAACCAATGTACATCCATCAACAAAAATCGTTCTAATGTTCACAGGTGTAGCTATAGCTATTTTGTGCACCAAGTTAGTGGTGCTGTTATTTGTATTACTGTTATTCCTCTCAATAGCTTTGACATCTATTAGTATTAAGAGAATTACCTCGTTAATCATTTCCTTAATGCTTTTCATATCACCAATGATTTTATTTACATACATTTACACACTACTTAGATTGCGATCAGCAATTCTATTAGTAGATACATCAATATCCATAGTTACAGCCATGGTAAAGCTACTAATCATGTCCATGGCTTTCTACGCATTCTTTATTACAACAAGACCCCAATCTATTGCGCGAATCCTAAATAGAATTGGTATTCCGTATAAATACGGTTATGGGTTTGTAATAGCTCTTCGATTTCTGTCGGTGGTAGCTGATGATTTAGTTGAGGTACTATCTATTCAAAAAACAAGGGGTCTTTTTCTCGGGAAGAGCTTTCTTGATAAAGTTAAGAGCTATCTTGCTATTTTCACACCCTTGATAATATCATCATTAAACAGAATAGACGAGGTAACAATATCGCTTGAGGTTAAAGGTTTTGGTTTTAGTAGAAAAAGAATCTATTTGTACTCAGAGCCTTTTAGACCTAAGGATGCTGTATTCATATGTTTATGCTTAGTTGGGTTAGCTGCAGCTATTTATTTCTACATATAAAGTTCTTTAAGCAGTTGATCGATTCCTCAACGTTTTTAGCCATTCTATGAAATTGCTTAGATATTTTGATGTAGGCTGGCTCTTTAATTCCATAATCCTCTATATTTACTCTACTCAAAACTTCTACAGGTGATCCATAAGCAATTACTTTTCTATTGATTATTAAAAATTTCGTTGCAAAACCTAGCACATAATCAAGATCGTGTTCAACAACTATAACAGTTGATCTTCTATCCCTCCAATAACTGTAGATATACTCATAGAATCTCTTCTTTGTGGCAGGGTCAAGGTAAGCACAAGGTTCATCAAGGATAAGCAGCTCAGGCTCTAATGCTATCATGGATGCTAGTACAACCCTCTGAATTTGACCTATTGAGAGTGTATGAACAAAATTGTTCCTTAGATCATCTAAGTCCATAATCTTCAAGGCTTGGTCAACCCTTCTACGAATTTCATTAAGATCTAAACCGGCATTCTCTAAAGAAAATGCTACCTCCTCTTCAACAGTTAACGAAAAAACCTGGTTAACAGGATTTTGAAGAACAACGCCAACCCTCCTAAAAAGCTTCTCAAAACCTTGTTTCAAAACATCTACACCTAAAACCTTAATATCGCCCGCTACCCGTAGGTTTTCTAAAACATCTCGAATACCAAGTAAAGCCTTTAATAGTGTTGATTTCCCTCCACCACTAGGTCCAGAAATAACAACGAAATCTCCACAACCTATAGCCAACGATACATTTTCTAAAACTTTAAACCCACTTAGAGTCTCAACAGATAAATTAGCTACCTCTACACATGCTACCATAACTTGTGAAACCTCTTAAACGATTATTCCTTCAGACCATGAATGCCCGTTGTTAACTACCCGAAGCAGTACTTCGGAGGAATTAAAGCTCTTTATATCTTCTACTGTTACCTGAGCCGAGAAACATCATCCTATAACCATAAACTTAAACTTTAAGATCTTTAATTTACATAGTTGGCGGAAATGTAATATTGGTAAACCTACTGGTTTATGAATATAGAGATGCTCTATTAAAACTATTTCAGTTCAACTGTAATATTATGCGAAGATCTTCAACCTTGGCAACTCTTCATCATTACCAGATCACCTAATAAATTATTGCTCACATTAAATAGTTTGAGGCTGAAGATAATGGATTCATCAATTATTTCAACAGTTTACACTCACGATGGAGATAGTGGAGATACCCTTGTTAGTACTATTAGATTCCCTAAATATCACCCATGTTTACATTTCATTGGCTCTGTAGATGAAGCCTTAGCCTTCATAGGCTTAGCTATCGAGAAATGCTCCAGTACACCTATAGTTAAGGACCTTGAATATGTATATAAACTGATTTCAAAAATCGCAGCATCTTTACAAACTAATTGGTGCCCAGATGAAAGTATTATAGCTGAAACAGAAAAGAAAATCGATGAAAAACCTAAACCAAAAACATTCATCCCTAACTATGTGGAAAACCCGCGATATGGAGGCGTTGCCCCAATAGCTATTACTAGAACTATTATTAGAAGAGCTGAAAGGTGGTTCTGGCAATGCTTCCATGAAACAGGGTTAGGATGTAAGAACATCGGCATCCTACTTAACAGATTATCAGATTTTGTTTTCGTTCTACAGTATCAAGCAATGATTACTGAAACAAGTCGCTAACTAATATCCTGCGGTTTTAATATACTGCGGTTTAGCTTTATTATGAGCATCAGTTATTAGGTCTAATTAATAAAGAGAAGCTTAAACTGATTTATTATAATATCTGTTGTTAACATAGTATGTAGGAAAACAAGGTTAAGCTTCTGTCGATATTTTACGAGATATACCGGACAAGAAATAGAGAAAATACTGCCAATTATATATTAATACAACGATATATCTAATAAAGTTACAGAATACAAATAAAAACGCGATTTGTCTATAAAGAGTTAACATTAAATCTCTATTATTCTATACAATCGCTATCCACGATATAGAGATGGGATCTGGTTTCGAATCCGCAAAGTTCATCGCTATATTTAACTAACTGTAGACCTAACCTAAAAGACCACAACATTATGTTGTACTAGGTTAAAGTTTGGTGCAACATGATTTTAAAGGGTATATCTAATTTATACAACGTTGTAATAAGCTCAACTATATGTTTATTACTATTAATGTTCTCGTAGTTCTCGTATTTTAGCCTAAGAACGTACTTTATAATCAATTAGAGATTTTATATGCTTTGTACGAATTTACGAACAAGGTTAAATACCGTTTATATTTTGTTGCTTCAATTTGGTTTTCGGTGTATACAATGGGTGAAGATCTTAGAGAAGCTGTTGTAGAGCTTGAGGAAAGGATTTCAGAACTTGAGCATCAGGTTGAAAAGCTTAGTAACGTGGTTAAATGGTTAACTAGCGCAGTTGTAGTTGTTCCTCAAGAGTTAATAGAAATTAACAATAGATGTAGCTCTGTAAGCGATGAACTAGCTAGAATTGCTGTTGAATATCAATGTGTTCCTCAGCATATTAGTGAGAAATACAAAAGGTTGCCCCTATATTGGATTGAAATAGGTTTAACGCGATTGAGAGAAGATATAGAAAGTAAATACTCAATATTAATGAAAGTTATTGAAAGCATAGAGGAGTTCGATAATTTAGTCGCCGAAGTATTAAACAATATGATTGATGGATTTATTGGTGCAAATCTTGTAGCGGTGATTGAGGTTGTCCTAGCAATTTCGGCGAAGCTTAATATAGAATTCAACGAACTGGCATCGATATTTATTAATTCGCTCGGTAAAGAACTAATTAAAAAAGGTATAGAGCTTAATGCTATAACACGGTACTACGGTGAGGAAGCCCCTCAGAAATGGAAGAAAATAATCGAAGATTAAGTAGGTGTATTGATATGAGGTTTGAGGTTATTAAGTTAAGAGATGATAGACCTGTAAAACTATACACCTATATCTTAGATCTTTCACCGCAGATAACGTGGGGGAAAAGACCTGCAGTAATTATTTGCCCTGGAGGTTCATTCCTTTATACATCTGATAGGGAAGCAGAACCTGTAGCAATGGCGTTTTTATCTAAAGGATATCATGCTTTCGTCTTGAGGTATACCACAACTGATATGGGGGTAAAGAAAGTCTATCCTGATATTATTTACGACCTAGCAAATGCCTTGACCTTGATTAGGCATAATACTAATGAATGGGGGATAGATCCAGATAAAATAGCTATTATCGGGTTCTCCGCTGGAGGCGCTTTAGCGGCTCTCTATAGCGTTAATTGGCATAGGGATTGGCTAAGCAGCTCACATAATGTTTCAAAGGAGAATTTAAAGCCGAACGCAGTTATACTCGCTTATCCAGCAGCGTTAGACTATATAACGATGTATGAAGCTCTTAAGAAACGTAGTGGTTCTGCTGTAGAGGTTTTTCATAGGATAATTTCTGCGCTACTTGGTGCAGCGGATATCCCTGTAGAGAAGCTAAAAGAAGTTAGCGCTGTATATCATGTTGATCAAAATACACCGCCAACATTTATATGGTCAACAGCTGATGATAGTATAGTACCTGTTGAGAGCATAATTACCTACGTTAAAGCTCTTGTAGAGAAGGGAGTGCCATTTGAACTCCACATATTTGACAAAGGAGTTCATGGATTGTCGTTAGCCAATAGAACTACCGCCCGAAATCCTGAGCAAATAAACCTATATGTCTCAAAATGGGTTGAACTTGCCTTAAACTGGTTAGATAAACAATTTGAAGTAAATCCTTAGGAAACCGATGACTTAAAAACAAAATTAAATATAGCGAATAACTACATAGAGTATAAAAATACATGTTAATTAGCATAATAGTGTAAACTTATTTACTCTTTTAAGAGAATACTATGTAGATAGTGTTCTTATAGCTTCGAGGATGTTCCCCCCAAAAATACGTAAAACTTTTCGCATTTTCTTTAAATCTTTGGGAAAAAATTCGAATTATTACATAGCATTAAGTTATTAGATGTAGATTGTACTAATTAACTCAATTAGGTGGATACTGATTAGGTGAACTATATGAGTAGGTTTAGATTAGAAGTACCTCGAGCGGAAGATAAAGAATACGAAGCAGTAGTTGTTGGAGCAGGTCCTGCAGGACTTACTGCTGCACTTTACCTAGCTAGATACGGTGTAAAAACAATTGTTGTTTCAAAGGATATAGGAGGGCGGATGGCATTAGCACCGTTGATAGAGGATTACCCTGGTTTAGGTTCTGTACCTGGGGCTAAGCTCGCTGAACTATTTGTTAACCATGTAAAAAACCTAGGTGTTCCAATAATATTAGATGTAGTCAAAGATTTGAAGAAAGAGGATAATCTTTGGTGTATATACACAGATTCTGGTAGAAGGATATGTGGATATGTTGTGATACTTGCTATGGGCGGTGAAAACCGTAAGTTAAACGTACCAGGAGAAGACAAGTTCTTAGGTAGGGGGGTTTCGTATTGTGCAACTTGCGACGGACCTCTATTCAGAAACAAAGTAGTAGCAGTAGTGGGTGGGGGAAACACAGCTCTTGTTTCAGCGCTATACCTTGCTGATATAGCTTCTAAGGTTTACTTGATACATAGGAGGAAAGAATTTCGAGCATATCCTACATATATCGATAAAGCTAAGAGCCATCCAAAAATAGAATTCATCCTTGACAGTATAGTTGACAAAATTTTAGGTGAAGATAAAGTCGAAGGTGTTAAAGTTAAGAACATTAAAACGAGCGAAGAAATAACACTAAAAATTGATGGCATCTTCATAGAAATTGGCGTAAATCCCCCAACAGAATTCTTCAAGAAAATAGGTATACAAGTAGATGAAACAGGTCGCGCTATAGTTAAACATGATAAAAGTACAAATCTCCCTGGACTCTATGTGGCAGGAGATGCTGCTGGAGGACCATACAAATATGTGTTTGATCAAATCGTAACAGCAGCTGCCGAAGGAGCCGTAGCAGCTGATGCAGCATTTAAATACATACTTGAAAATATTCGAAGAACTTAAAGTTATTATACATTGATTCGGTGTATTAGCATAATAGCAAAAGTTGACTTGACGCAAATTTTTGGTCGATTTATGATTAACTTATCGAATTAATTTTAGGATAAATATATAATGTAATACCATAGTTTTAAGGTTAGGTTAACTGAAGCGGTATGTTTTGCTAGTCGATGTAACAAAGTTTTTCTTTTAGAATAAAATTAGTTTATCATTATTATATTACGTGTATTACCCAAAATTTAGAAAAGTTACTATAGCACATAATTTATCCTACTTCATCGGGGTTTAGGATTTTTAAATAATTGTGAAGTTCTCGATATTGTTACTTTAAGCAGATTAAGCTTTATTCTATTCACATGTACATCTACATAGATTGATTAGCTGTACGAATGTTTCTAGTTTTCTTTCTGATAATTTCTCTAGGACCCTAGGTACGTAGTCTGTAGGAATTGCATATAAAGAGTTGGCGAGTTTAACCCCCTCTACATCATTTATTAAGCCTTTGTTTTTGTACCTTTTACCCCTTATCGTAACAGTAGTTCCGTTCATTAGCTTATATATCTTGGTCTTTACATCCTTTGGTGTTTTTTGAGTAACTTTTAGAAGAGTGTATCCGTAGCATCTCAATGTTTTTCGACCTCTTCTAGACATAGATCTTCTCTACATCTAATGCTTGCCTCAGTTAAGAGGTTCGCTACCACCTTACCTCTCTGAATCATGTTTATAACTCCTTTTAACACATTTTCACGTACCTTAAGCAATGTCTTTATGCAGTTGACTACCTCATCGTTTTTACTCTCCTTCAGTTTCTTCAACAGTTTTTCTACACATTCATCTATATGGATAAGCGCTGTTGTAGCATGTTTAAGTGCACACCATATGCTTTCCCAGGAGGATCTAATGTCTTGGCTTCTAACTTTAGCGGCTTCAATGTTCTCTACTAAAAACATTACTTGCCCAACCAGCTTTCTTTGTTCCCTAAAACTATCAATGAGATCCCCGAAAGCTGGGGAACCTACATGGGCATCAGACTCAAGTAGATGTTGTTCAACATGATTAAGGTGACCAATAGCGTAGAGGAATTCCTGAAGTAAAGCTTCTTCCCAAACAGCTAGCTCTTTCTCTATATGATTATATTCGATACTGTTTTGATCCTGGATTTGCATAGTAATTCGTCCCCCTTTATGCGTATACCCGCATAAATAAAGAAAATAAAAGGTTATATATTTATTGTTTAAACCTTTTTCAAACCATTTTGCTCGATAATTCCTTATAACAAAAAAATTCAAACCTATATCGATTTAGATATTCATACTATCTGAAATTTATTTCCGTTAAAGATCTTGGAAAAGTTAAGCTATATAGGTTTTCAAACCTCGTTAACCGTTAAGGGAGTAGATGGAAAGCCATGCCTGAACTAGTAATAAACGTTACAAACATTATTTCACCACTATGCTACACAATACTTAAGCTAGAACCGTATACTGTATGCCCATTCAAATGTATCTACTGTTACTCCAAATGGTATATTAGAAATCCAACATTATTCCCTTTTCCAAGACCTAAGGTCGTAGGAATATTCAAGGACTTTGTAAGAAAAACTCGTAGAAGAGGATTAAAGCCTATACCATTTAGGTTATCAACATTAATTGATCCTTTCCCACCCGTTGAACAACTCTATAGAATTACAGAAAAGATCCTAAGAGTAGCTCTTGACTACGAGTATCCAATAATAATAAACACAAAGAGTATCTTCTACACCCATAATCCAATAAAAGAGTTTATAGTTAAGCTTCTTGATAAAGACCTTGTTGTTATTCAAATTTCCATATCCGTGTTAAACTCAAAGCTATCTGAGATTCTTGAGCCAAGAGCTCCACCTCTAAATCAAAGGCTCAACGCTATAAGAGATCTTGGGTCCACCGATATACCCTTAGCTCTAAGGTTATCGCCTTACATACCCTATATGTCGCCTACAAATGAAAATGAAGTAAAAGAATTTACCTATTTATGTAGAGACTTAGGGGTAAAACATGTTATCGTAGAAGGTCTAAGAATTGAAGGTAATAAACTAGAGGATGTAGTTAAAGTTCTAGGAATACAGAAAATAGATGTAGATAAATACAATATTAGAGAGATTAAAGGTATGAAACCCGTTGTCCGAGTTTCTACGCAATTTAAGGAGAACATCTATCCGCTATTTACCCAAGAACTTAATAAGTATAGGATAACTTTTGCAACATGCAAAGAAGGGTTATTTAGGCTCCATACCTCACCAGATTGCTGCGGAGCCTTCTTATTAAAAGAAAGTTATATCCTAAGAGTAACCCTCTACGATATCTACAGATACTCTACAGAAAACTCCCAAAAGATATCAATACCACTATCTATTGATATGCTGAAAAATATATGCTTGCAATACTCAAGATTATGCCAAGATATGCTTACTGCATACCCTAAAGTTATTTCAAAAATGCTGAAATACCACGAGAAAAAACTTCTTAAAGTACTTCAAAAAATAGAAACGCTTCAACACATAGCGCCACATATCATAGATAAAATTAATGCTTAGATATGATTTGTTTCATATAACTCTGCTAATGTTGATTAGCTTGGAATAGTCTTCATATAGAGCATAGAGAGTTAACTAATACTAAGCATGTTTAATTCCTCTTAGTCTATTTTTATGACAAAGAATGAGCATTTAATTTATATTATGTAGATATATCTAGATGGAGTAAATGAATTAAGTATTGCATACATGAATAGTTATTCACTTATAGTAAGCATCAAGTGCAAACATTAGTATAAGACCTATTAGTAGTGCTATTGTTGCTCTTATTTCTCTTTTCTCTGAATGAGTTTCCGGGATAATCTCGTGACTAACTACGTATACCATAGCTCCAGCAGCAAAAGAAAGCATATATGGTAGAATACCTCTAGAGATTGATGCCAGTATAGCAGCAAATAATGCTGATATAGGTTCTACAATTCCACTAAGTACAGCTATCCATAATGCTTGACCCACTTTTTTATTAGCTGTAGCAAGCGGAAGAGAAACAGCTAAACCCTCCGGTATATTTTGGATACCAATAGCTATAGCAAGTAGAACTCCTCCCCTAAGAGATTCTATTACAGCAGCTCCTACAGCTGCACCTTCAGGTATGTTATGGATTATTATAGCTATAGCAAGTAGCCATGCAGCTTTTAGTTTTCTTCGAAGTTTTTCAGAGCCTTCGTATCCTTTCACAATATGTTCATGCGGTAAAATTCTGTCCATAGCATAAACAGTTAAAGCACCTAACATGAACCCTACAGCAGTAGGAACTATCCCCCCTATTTCTACAGCTGGTATAAGTAAGGAGGTAAAAGATGCAGAAATCATAACCCCTGCGGCGAATCCCATACCATAAGATATGATAGCTTCCCCTACCTTAGCACCCATAAGAGCGGGAATAGCACCAACAAGGGTAAGTATAAAACCTATGCATGCTACTAAAAAACTCTGAATAATAATTAAATCAGTTATATTCTCAATAGCCGAAGTAAGCCATAATACAGGATCCACCAAATCACCCTTCAATATCTAAATTGCTATATGCTAGACCATAATCTTATAAAATTAATAAATTAAAATATAAAGCTTTAAACATTAGGTAAAAACACATTATATCGGTAACATGTCTAAGTAAGTATAACCTTTTAAGAGAACTACTGATTATCGCAGATGAACTTACACAAGATAACCTAAACCCACTATACGTTAAAATAGCTAACGAAAAAGAATTCACTTTAACTAAAACCCAAAAATCGTAGCCGAACTAGAAACATATACGAAAAGGTAAATGGAGAGATATGAGTGAACCGAAGAATTATAGGTATGTACCTGAGAGGTCCCTGTTTAGAGAAAAATAAAGAGATAAAGTACTACTCACTTATAAAAAGCTGATTTTACCTTCGCTAACGAAGCTCTAGCTCAATACCAGTAATGTAAATGGGCATGCCGTCAAAGAGCATCATTTCAACGAGGAATATATAATTCATTTGAAATATAGCATATGATTAACTAAGCCGTCATGCAAAAAGCTTGTGAAATAGACTACAAAATTTCAATGTCAATTCACTAGATTTTAGAGATCCTTAATAATTTTCGAAATATAGATGAATAGGATTCCAGAAATTCATGAAATATTAACAGGTTCATAACCATAAGCGTACTAGCTGAAAGGGGTGTTCTTGCAAATCATAGAGAATTTTTCGACTACGTCTTCGAAATGAATTCGATAATAGAGAAAATTATAAAAGGTGTAACAAAGGATAAAACTGGAACACGAGTCAATATTTGGAAAATTACTATGAAGAGAATATTAAAGGAGCTCAAACTAAAAAGAATAGAACACACGTAACTCAACCCATGATTTTTAACTTAATACCGCATCAATCCAAAGCTACTATATCGTTTTCAATTAAGCTATAAGATGTATTTAATTATATTTAAGTCTAAAATAGATTTTCAAAACCTCTAGAAGAAAACATATAAATGAACTCTGTAAAGAAGTTAAAAAGAATATAAATAAGGTTAAAGCTCTTGCTGATTTAAGAAAATACTCATGAATTATGAACGGTGTTCTAAAAAGAGTTAATCATATTAATGATGTGCAGAGTTATTTAATTAAAATAGAAACACCACCTTCACACCTTAAGGTCCTGAAAAGTTACCTCTTCATATCAACTGAATCTATAAATAACTTATCATTATGCTCCTACCTAACTAAAGCTATTATGAATTTATTCATAAATTTATTCATATAGGATCTCAAGATCATAATTGCCTAAAGCAATGATATTAAAATGTTGTAGAATACAATTAACTGCAATTTAGTTAAACAAACACAGTTTATATAAAGTGAATAAAAATTTACCTTGAGATATTAATTAACAACACCCATAGTAAGAAAAACGTAAAATCCTTAAGCAGATTTATTTAAAAAGATCTAAGTTGATTGCTAAGTAAGTAACATAAAATACCAACCATTGACTTAAGCGATCTAAAGATGAAATGTAGAAATAATTCAAATTATATTCAAAAATGAATCCCATGCACATCTTATGATTATGTTATAAGACGTAACAAAGTTTTCTTCATTTCATTTGAATTTTTATACAGGTATTTTGTACTGTTATTTGACGGGGGTGGATATATATGGTTGAAAAACCAAGAGATGTAAGAGCAGCTGTAATGGTGGAACCCTGGCATATAGAGGTACAATCCTTTGCTTATCCTTCAATTGATAAACATTCTGCTATAATTAAAGTTGAGATGTGCGGTATTTGTGGTACTGATAAACATATATTTAAAGGTGAAGTAAAATCACTTAGAGGGAAACCCGTTTTCCCCATAATAAACGGTCATGAGATAATTGGGACAATAGTTGAAATTGGGGAAAGAGCGGCTGAAAACATGGAGTATTCTGGTAAGAGGTTAGAAGTAGGCGATAGAGTAGCCGTAGCTGTTGAAGTTAACTGCGGAAGATGCTGGTACTGTGTACACCAATACGACAATATTACCTGCGAAAACCAGATCCTGGCCTACGGTGTTCGTCCTCCAATTACCGAACCACCTTACCCACCTCTGAGAGGAGGATGGGCAGAATACATGTACATATTTCCAGGCTCTATTCTTCATAAAATCCCCGAAGATCTACCAACAGAAGTTGCTGTTTTTACAGAAGAAATGGCTGTAGCTTATAGCGCCCTTGCAAGAGCAGCTCAACCTTACCCAGGAATACACGAGGGTTTTGGACCAGGAGATGCTGTTGTAATTATTGGGTGTGGTCCTCTAGGACTTTTACATGGTATAATGGCTAGAATTATGGGAGCTGACACAATAATCTGTATAGACCTAGCAGATAATAGGCTTAAACTAGCTGAAACGCTTTTCGCTGACCATGTAATTAATGCAACTCGAACAACGCGTGAAGAGAGAATAACGATGGTTAAAGAGTTAACCGATAACGTAGGAGCAGACCTTGTTATAGAAGCTGCTGGAGATCCAGAGACATTCATAGATGCACTTGAAATGGTTAGGAAAAGCGGTACAGTAATAGAGGTAGGTAATTGGGTGGAAACAGAAAAAACCGTTCCTTTAAATGTTCAGAAGCACATCTGTTCTAAGAACATACATGTGTATAGTGTGTTTCACTGTGGTTATAGATGGGATAGAGTTATTAAGATACTTAGGAGATACAGAAAACAATACCCATTTGAGAAAATGATTACACACCAACTTAGTTTCAACGAATTATTAAAACATATGAATACAATAGCCACAGATCCAACTTCGCACATAAAAGCTGTTGTTGTTCCCCATAAATATTAATGTAGACTTTTACAACATAATATCCAAGTCTTCTAAAATTTTTGTAAAATCGTTAAGTTTAATCGTATTTCATGCATTTGTTAGTGTCTCTAGTAAATGTAACTAGTAAATGTAATTAGTTTATTCTTAAAATGTCTTAAATTTATTAGATCTAGTGGTACGGATAATTTTGGTGGAATAATGATTGGGTTAATTCTTGCTGCAGGCTACGGCACAAGACTTTACCCTATTACTCAATCTTTTCCTAAAACCCTGATAGAACTTGAACCTAGGGTTACAGTTCTTGACTACATAGTTGAAGCATTTAAAGAAACAGGCATCAATAAAGTTTTAGTTGTTACTAGGAAAGAACTTGTAGATTTCTTTTTAGCCAAGAACATAGATTTAATTGTTGTCGATGTAGCCGAAGGAGATGGGAATCTATGGACGTTGTACCAAGCTATAATGTTTCTTAAGGATCACAATGCTGAGGATGATATAGTTCTGTCCATGTCGGATCATATATACGAGTACAATATATTGAAGAAGCTTATAAAATCAGCTAGAGGTTCGCCATATATCTATATATGTTTAGATAGGTTAGTAAGAGGTAGGGATGCTGCTGAAGGTCTTAAAGTAGTTGTTGATGGGGAAGTAGTCTTATTATCGGGTAAGAATATACCACCATATAGTGGTATTGATACAGGTCTTTTCTATATACCTAAGGATTTTTTTGTACATATAGAAGAAATTGTTAAAGAGAAAAATAGAAAGGCTACACTAGCAGATATGATAAACAAACTAGCTACTAAAGGATTAGTAAAATATGTTGATGTTTCAGGGTTTCTATGGCAAGACATAGATACATTTGAAGATGTTGAAAGAGCAAGAAAATTGTATTGGAGGATACTAGCGAAGAACTTGATTAAGGATAGCGATGGGGTTGTTTCTAGGTATATCAATAGAAGAATTTCTACTATAATCAGTTTAGCTATGTATAGAGCCCGATTTTTTATACACCCTAACATAATAAGCTTGCTAGTGTTCTTGGTAGGAATATTTGCCGCGGCTTCTGTACTTTATTGGGGTGTTATTCAGGGGGCGTTTCTAGCTTTACTCTCATCAATACTGGATGGGGTTGATGGTGAGGTGGCGCGGCTCTTTAAGGTTCAGTCAAAATTTGGGGGATTACTAGATACCATGCTTGATAGAGTCGTTGACACCTTACTAATCGCAGCAATAACCTATATCATTATTTCGCGATATGTTTACACACATTACCATATCTTTATAGCTGCTAACGTAATCCTAGCTACAATAGCTCTTCTAGGCTCTACACTAATAAGTTACCTGAGTAATACTGTAGAAGATAAGGAATATATAGCTAAGCTTAGAAACTCTTTCCCGTGGGCTACAAGAGATGTTAGGATAATAGCTCTTGCAATAGCCTTGTTTACAGGATTATATGAAATTGGATTAATGTATATAACTTTTGCTTGCTGGTTTTTCGTATCAAGGCTGATGATTCATAGCTATAGAATGGAGAGGGCCGTAAAGATGGAACTTGGTGATAGGTTTAAGCTTAAACCACGGTTTATAAGACCTTATGTTGAGTCATCCATAAGCTTAATACTAGAAGATGTACTCTTTCATACAATTCTCTTAATATCTTTGGTATACTTAATTAGTATAGCCCTAGATAAAATAGTTCTTTACACCACCCAGCTTAATCCTAGCCCGTACTTATTTGTGTGGGAGTTTATTGCAGCTATAGAGATTGCCTTAATGATTTACGCAACATACAATGTTATCAAGAAATCTATAATGCTTTTCTTACACATAAAAGATAAAGTTGTTGAAAAACTATGGGTAACACCTTCAATTTACTACAGAATTATAAAGAGATTCATCGTCTTGCTGATCATCTTGTTCTCAATTTATCCACTAAACTACGTACTAGCCTTAAGTGGTGTAGATAGATGTATACTAGACTTAGGCAACTACTTAATAACTGCTATAGCCTTAGCGACGTTTATTCTACTTATCTTCGACATTATTAAAGCGTTTGAACACATAATCAAGAACTACCTATCTAGGAGGTAGGTAGTAGAATTAATTATATGCTTAAATATGGAAACACATGGATAAACTTAATTAAGTATACTTTGCTTCATTTATTGATTAGGTTTAGTAGAGGTTATCTCTATAAGAGCTATCCATGGGTACTCATTGTTTAGAGTTTCTACTTTTGATATACAACCAGTGTTTACTATTTTCTCATTATAGAATGAAATTATGAATAAAACCTTGCTTAGGTTTAGCTCTTCAGCTATACTACACACTGTTTTATTTATAGATTCCTTTAAATACCATAACCATACAAGTTTGCTTGGATCCGGGTTTCTTATAAGTAAATGAACGTATCTAGCCATACTTGCATCAGCAATAACAATTATATTACGTAGTAGTTCTTGGTTTTGCTTAAGGATGTTATAAACATCTAGGTAGATACCTGCATAAGGTTGAGGTGGTGAGGGTGTTAGTCTCCAGGGGAATTCGCGCAAAGCCATCGTATAGTTCATGGCTAAGTAATGGTTGTATGTGAAGGCTAATCCAGGTAATGAGAATATGATCATATATATAGCTATAGTTTTCCAATTTTTAGAGACATCAATGAGGCTTACCACGGCTATTGAAGAGGCTAGAGGAGCCCATCCAATCAAAAATCTATACCAAGTAACAATGCTTGATGCTGGAGTAATTAAAGGAGAGAGACCCGCTAATAATAGTGTTGTTGTAGTAATAACAATGTATTGTTTACTGTACTTAGTTAAAGCTAAAATTGCTAAGGGGAGAACTAAACCGTAGCCTGCGATAAAGTAAGAAAGAGCTTCTGAGGCATCGACACCGCTAGAGTTTGTAATCCCTGGAGGTGTGTAACCTAAACTAGGCACATAGCTGTAAGGTTTTCCCCAATACCATACCTCCAAAATAGTATTGCATACTAACGCTATTAAACCAGTTATCATAGAGTAAGTATTTCTTGTTTTGAAACCTTTGTAAAGAAGCGTAAGAGCTAGAACGAATCCTACTAAACCTGTTACCTCATGGCTTAAACCACATGAAATTAACAATATTGATACTGTAACAGCTTTACTAAAGCTTCTTATTTCCCATAATTCTAGAGCAATTATAGAAGCTAACATAAATATTGAACCAAGTAATTGTCTCTGATAATCCCAGCTAATTCTCAGGTTTAATATAAATACTGTGGTTGCTATAGCCGCTAACAATCCTATTTTCCAGCTTTTATTATAGACTTTAACAACAATAATTGCCGATAAAGATGCTAAAATACCGAAAGCTAAACTTGGGTAAAATTTAAACACAACCCATGGATCTACGAGGAAGGTAAAGGGGGTTAGCAAGATGTTTAGCAGCGGCGGACAATTTCTAAGGCCACCCATCCAGTAATAGCTTGTAAAGGGATTAAGTTTTTCAAGAAAATCAGCTAGATGAGCAACATATTCAACTGTATCCCAACCTATTAAATAAGGCCAGTAATATATCTCAGGTATAAACCTATATGTAAAGCCTATAGCAAAAGCAATTAAAGCTAGCAAACTCAAATTTCGAGATAAAATATTATCAACTTTAAGACTTAGTTTTCCATAAGTATATATAATATATGCATACAAATCTCTGAAAGAAAAACCCGTCAAAAGTATTAAAGGTTCTCCGAACAAAGTGTTTATAATGCTTGTAATTAGAACACAAATAGAGCCCGGAACAATAAGTAAAGAGATTTTAAAACCGTTAATAGTATAACTTTCACCAACAAGATGACCTATATAACCATAAACTGTGAATGCATTAAGACAATAACTCAGGGTTCTGCCAAGAACAACTATCAAAATACCCATAACTCCTAAAAACATCGTTGAGTAAACAGGTTTATTGCTAAAATCTTTTAAATCGATATAAAAAGAGTAAACAGCTAACGCAGTTGAAATCCAAACAAAGTAGTCATATGTAATTGTATTAGTTTTGATAGGATTATAATAAACTATACCATAAATAATTATGGCAAGCGCTAGAAAAGAACAAATAACACTAACTATCCTCCTTATAAACATAAAGTTAATCACCACAATAACCTATCTAATCCGAGTTTATCAACCCCTTATAAGCATATCGTCTATATATTACTTTATTATTATATGTATAGAGCACTATTATTGATCTATATGTCGTTGAAATTCGGTTACACAAAAATTCATAACTATAGTCGTTGAAGGATTTTCGTTTATCTATAAAATCACAATGCAAGGTGCTTGATCTTCTAGAAACATTTAATACTTCATCTTCCTATCTCCTCAGTAAAGTAACCAGCTACCTTTTACTGCATTATACTATGTTGTTTGTTGGTAATTCTTAGTAGAGGTATCTATCTTATCCTTTATTTTTTCTATGGTTTTACGTGAAAGAGTTAAAGCAGGTTTCTCTGGTATAAGTCCTTGGGGCTTGTACAGTATTACAGCTACTATGACTATACCTATTAGTATGTATTCAAGCCATTCTGCAGAAATAGGTATTACTGATGTTAGCAGATGTTTGTACTGTATAATAGCTGTCCTTGCAAGAGTATAAAGCAGCACTCCAACTAAGACACCTAGATTATTCCCTACGCCACCAAGCATCATAAACGCCCAAGGCCAAAAAGTCCATGTTAATCTAGTATAGGTCGATGCTTTCATACTTCCAGTATATATTGCCCAGAGAGCTCCAGCTACAGCTGCCATAGCTCCTCCTATAACAAGGGTTTCTGCACGAGCTTTAACAGCATTTTTACCATAGACTTCAGCTGCAACTTCAGAGTCTCTAATAGCTTTAAGCATTCTCCCAAATGGGGATCTTATAAGCAGTTCCGCATATACATACGATACTATTGATATGACTAAAATTGATATGACCGCTAGCGAAGAGCTCCCTCTGCCAACAAAACCAAAGGGATTTACTACGAATACCCCAGTAGTCCCCCCAACAAGAGGTTGATAGTTCCACGCAATACTTGTTATTATTTCTCCAAATGTTAATAGAGTTATACCCAAGTATGCACCTTTTAAACGTAAAGCTGGGTAAGCACATAGATATCCTATCACCCCTCCAACAATTGCTGCCATCACCATTGTCGACAAGAACAAAGTTATTGATAGCAAGGGATTCTTAGATAAAAATCTGTTTATTTCGAATACTATCCTAAAATTATACATATGGTTAGCATACTCAATACCTGCAGGCATACCTAAATACAAAGCAAGTATTCTACCGGGTATAGCTGCTGCAACTATAGCACCAGCTATTACAGCTAATAGTCTTCCAAACTGTGGTATCCTTAGAAAACCTACCTCTATGTTTAAACTTATTGCTACCATTAATCCTAAAGAAAAATTGAGTATTATTAACTCAACAAGAGGATTTAACTCTATCATATTCTCACCCTTCTCTTAATCATGATACCAAGACCTGAAGGTCTTATCAGTAAAGTTATGACCATTATTGATAGAGGTATAATCATTTTATACGAGTTTATCCAGCTTCCTACTGTTGGTGCTAACATAGCTGGTAAAATGTACTCGCTTAATCCAACAAGAAAACCTCCAAGGAAACCTCCATAGACGGTCTCCAACCCACCAACAATTGCGCCTGCAAAAAATGTTACAACTACCTCCATTCCTATACTTGGTCTACCAGTAAAAGTCATAGCTAAAATACCTCCGGATAGACCAGCTAAACCTCCTCCTAAAAACCACGATGTAAGGTAAACAACATCGGGATTTATACCTTGTATCTGCGCAAGAGCTGGATTCTCAATGGTTGCTCTCATAGCTACCCCTATCCTTGTTTTTGAAAACATAAAATGAATGAATAAAAATATCATAACAAATACTATAGGTGCTATAACCCATGTTAACCTTACGCTAACTCCAAAGATACTTAAGTACGGATCCCATGTTTCTAATACGAAGTTCTTAGCAATACTGATTTTATGCGCATATAGAAGGTAATCTGCGAATATGTTTAAAAATGCAAATAATATTAAATCAACTCCTAATGTAGACATCATGAGATTTATATCCGAGGCCTTGGCCATTATCAATCGTCTATTTACCGTAAAATATGTAGCTACACCTAACAACCCCGAGAATATGAATGCTATAGGAAAATAAATTTGTGGTAGACCTTTGAATAAAAAGAAGAAAGCAAAAACAACGTAAACACCCCAACCAACCATCGATGAATGTGCAAAATTAAATGTTTTTGTAGCATTATATATAATGGTTACACCAGTAGCTCCTAAGGCTATACTTATAGAGTACACAATTGCTTTTACTATCAACATCGAATCTATCAACATTAATGCACCTAACAATACTTCATTGTTACTACTTTAAGAACAGATTAAAAAGTTTTATTTTTTGTATAAACTTTATATACCCTTTATTATACATAATAATCTTTAAGTAATGTATAGGTGGTATGAAATGGCTTTAAAAGTGCCCATCTATGTAGCATTTATAGTAGTAATAATTGTAGCAAGCATAGTAGGATATATCTTTGGCTCCACTATAACCAAAATTACAACTACAACAACTGTTACACAAATAGCCACCGTTACAAAAACAGTTACGGTAACACCTGCATTAGCAACACCAACATATAAATTAAGCGGTGAAGTTAAAATAGGGGTTCTTCTTCCATTATCCGGCGAACTAGCATCCTTTGGAGCTGAACTTAAGACAATAATTGAATACGCTGAGCAAGAAATAAATAATTATTTAGAAGTTAATGGAAGACCTTGGAAGATAAAATTCGTCATAGAAGATACGGCTGTGGATCCTAAGACCCATTTAGAGAAGTTAATGGCTTTGTATGCTACTGGTATCCAGATATTCATAGGCGGTATTTCTAGTGCAGAGCTCTCTGAAGCTTTAAGCTACTGCAATGATCGGGGCATACTGATAATATCTCCATCATCAACATCACCGGCATTGTCAATACCAGATATGGCTCTAAGGTATGTACCCCCTGATCAATACCAGGGCAAGGCCATAGCTAGAATAATGTGGGAGAGAGGATTTAGATGGATTATACCTATGTGGAGAGGTGACACATGGGGTGATGGACTTGCCCAAGCAACTATTGAAACATTTAAAGAAATATGTAAAAACAGTGGTGAAAGCTGTGGTGTTTTAAGTGGCATAAGATATGATCCGAAAGCTAAAGAATTCTCAGTAGAGGTTTCGCAATTAGTGACCTTGGTTGATGATTCTGTTAAAAGGTATGGTAAAGATAAAGTTGGCATACTTTTGATATCATTTGAAGAAGCAGCTGCAGTTTTTGCTGCTGCAAAAAGTTATCCATTGTTATCTGAGGTTAAGTGGCAAGGATCTGATGGTACAGCAAATATTGCTCCTCTATTAGACCCAAGTGTAGCAGATATGGTTGTCAAAGTAGAGTTCCTAAGCACAATGGCATCTCCAGGCGAAGCTCCAAAAGCAGAAATTGTTAGAAGCGTAATTAGGGAAAAACTTGGCAGAGATCCTATGGGGTATACCTACTTTACATATGATATTGCATGGACAATAGCGCTAGCCTTAGATCGTGTTGGTGAATACAATGCTGTAGCTGTTAAAAATGTCTTACCAGATGTATTCAAAGATTATGTAGGTGCTTCGGGTAAGATAGCTCTCGATGAAAATGGTGATAGAGCGTTAGCTTATTATGATATCTGGGCTACTGCTAAAGTAGATGATAAATACAAGTGGAGTGTTGTTGGATTATACAATGGAGAGACAGACAGCGTTAAATGGTACAGCTAAGCAAAATTCCATGAGCGTAAAATTTAAAACATTTTATACTTTTTTAAGTTATATAGTATACTATGTAATGTACTGAAGCATATATTTGCATTAAAGGTGTACAAGCATGCAAAACAATGAAATTGTATTAACAACAGTTAATTTAACAAAGCATTTTGGGGGATTGATAGCACTAGACAACATTAGTGTTTCTGTTAAAAGAAATACGTTAACACTTTTGATAGGACCTAACGGTGCTGGCAAGACCACGCTCATAAATACTTGTATAGGTGTGTTAAAACCTGATAATGGTCGCATCCTTTTCTCGCCTAACAATGGCAATATTATTGATATAACTGGATGGTCCCCGCATAAAATCTATAGAATAGGATTTGTTAAATCTTTTCAGATCCCGCAACCGTTCTTATCATTAACTGTGTTAGAAAACATATTAGCGGTGTTTAATAGCAAAGGTGAAAATCCTGTATATGCTCCAATAAGACTTTTTTGGAGAAAAAATGAAGAAGAATACATAGAAAAAGCTTTTAGAGTATTGAACCTTGTGGGCTTAGATAATTACTGGTATGTGGAAGCACACAAACTTGGTGCAGGTCAACTTAAAATGCTTGAGGTAGCGAGAGCCTTAGCGTCTAATGCTAAGCTAATAGCTCTCGATGAACCTATAGGAGGTACAGATCCTGGGTATGCTAAAACAATTTTCGAAAAACTTAAAGCAATAAAAAGCACCGTAGATGCGACGTTCTTAGTAGTAGAACATAGGATAGACATAGCGTTGCCTTTTGCAGACTATGTATATGTGATGGATAGAGGAAGGGTAATAGCGGAAGGTCCTCCTGATATCGTTTACAAGGATCCCAAGATCATTGAAGTCTACATCGGTGAATAAATTTGGTTTTATCTATAGACAATCTGTATTCAGGCTATGGAAAACTTAAAGTTCTATTCGATATTAACATGTCAATTCCACAAAATAGTATTACAGCAGTTGTTGGACCTAACGGTGCTGGAAAAACAACTCTTCTAAACAGTATCTATGGTTTAGCAGATATATACGAAGGTAAGGTAACCCTAAATGGATCAGATATAACTAGGCTTAAACCTTACAAAAAAGCGCGTTTAGGTATAGCTTATGTTCCGCAAATGTTTAATATATTTACTGAGTTAACAATCTATGAGAACCTTTTACTTGCAGGTTATCAGCTAGATAAAAGAGAAATAAAGGATAGAATTGATTGGGTTCTAGAACTATTCCCAAAGCTTCAAGAGTTTCTTCACAGGAAAGCTGGTACACTAAGCGGTGGCGAAAGGAGAATGCTAGCTATAGCCATGGGTTTAATGAAGAACCCGAAGATCTTGCTATTAGATGAAATAACAACAGATCTTGCCCCTATACTAGTTAAAAAAGTGCTTAATGCGGTTATAGAGCTTAGGGACAAATTAAAACTTGCAATAGTATTAGTAGAACAGCACGCTCGGAGAGCGCTAGAGGTTAGCGATAAAGCATATCTCCTAGTAAGCGGAAGAATAAAATTTGAGGGATCTCCAGAAGACCTGCTTGAAAATACAGAGCTTGCTAAATTGTATTTAGGTTTATAGGTTATTTTGTTTATATGGTAGATGACATGAATCTAACACTAAATTCGCCATTATAGAAGCACATAGTTTTATGGCTTACCATTTTAAGCATTAGCAATAATTTAAGGCCTTATTATAAACTATAGTAATTATTAGGATCACTTATATCGAATTCTACACTTTTATACATAATATCTTCCTAACCTATAACTATATCTACTATTAGCGACACTATATGATCTGGACAAATCAATGCTATATAATCCTACGAATGCTATGCAAAGTATAAATATTAATAACCATGATCTTGCTATTGTCATCATGGTGAATTTTATTTATTATACTATAGCAATGACTGTCACCGGTATTCATTGATAAATTTATGAAAACTAAAGAATAGTGTTATATATCTTAAGCTTTATACATATGAAATGTCTACTACGAAAGAATCTTTTTGGCCATCTCATAGATAAATTGACTAAGTTTAACTTCATTCTTAGCCATAGAAGCTATAACATTAATACATATGCTAGGTTTTACTTTAGCAAGACTTTCTGCAATGCGGATAATTCTTTCGCACCTAACGTTTAAACCACTAACTGCTATAACAATAAATTTACTTATCACATTGGCGTTAATTTTGAGAAATTGTTGTATAGGGGATGGCAGGGTGTTAAACCATATTGGCGATGCTACTATAACCATATCGTATTCCTCTACCTTGAATTCTTTAGGTTCTAATATTATATTGGTGCCTTTTTTAACAAGGGTATCGTATAAAACCCTAGGGTTTACATGTAGAGGTTTAGAGTACTCTCTTACTGGTGAAATTCTGAAGATCGTTACCTCTGTACCTAAATCCTTAAGAATCTTCCTCATGATATTAACAACTAGTTCTGTGGTCCCTGTTCTTGAGTAATAAGCTATAGCAATTTTCATTCTAACGACCAGAAGAAATTCTACAATTAACTTCTTAATATTTTTAACTAAATAAATAACTACTAAAAAGTTACTCTTACTAGATGCTAAAATTATAAATATGCATAAGTTAATAGATTCTAATCGAAAAATTTAACATCAATTTATATAAGGTAATACATATAACATAAGCATCTAAGTATAGGAATTTTCTTCTTTTGATATGGGATATGCTGTGTATATAATTAAACTATGTTTACTCGAAAGAGTAGTAGAGAATTTGCATTTATGTAAAATTGGTATGGAATGCGACTTCATTATCTCTACTTACCATGTATTAATTCAAAATGCTACCAGCTCTATATCTTAATAATAGTTAAATAAAGTAAATCTCTATGGGGTAATATAACATTAGTTTAAATTAATTGGTATATTTACCATTAAGTGGTTTATTCTTAGTAGTTTAACTATAAGCGTGCTTCTTTATTGAACTTTATTGAATTAGTAGAATTGAGGTTAAAATAGTTAAACAATTACACTAGGTCTTTACGAGGCAAATAAAGCCTCCCCCGAGGTAGAATTAAGGTAGTATATTTTTAAATAAGCCTTTGCTAATTCGATGGACCTAACGAAACCTAAACCTAATGTGACTAATGATGCTTAATATATTAAATCTAGAATAGTTACCATATAAATCCCAAATTGTAAATATAGTGGTATGATGTGATAAGCATATTAAGGGTACTGAGGTCATATAATTAACGTAATCTATAAAAGTAAATTTCAAGTTTTTGAAAGAAAAGGTGCTAAAATGAGTTTAACTAATGATGCTTGGTGGAAAGAGGTTTGGAGTTGGAGTAAGGTCAAAGATGTTGTTAATACCTTGCCTGGAAGACTTGGTTTTGACGTAAGCAAGGAATTGAAATTCTTCAAGCTTAGGCTTAATTTGGATACAGGTGATGTTTATGACGAGATTTTAGGTAGGTTCTTAACTGAACGCGAAAAATACGGTCTTTATTATATTCTATATGTATATTCGCATGCAGAGCGGGAAATAAACGAATTAGGAGAGCTGATAACGTTATCGCAGATATGCCCTGCTATTCACTGTCCAATGTTTAAAGAAAATTTGAGAGCCTTCGAGGTAATCTTTGGTTACAACCCGGAGTACTTATATCAATCAGCTGAAGTAATAGGCTACGAAAAAATTGATTTGGCTGATGCTGCGGTTAAAATTTATGTTCTTCCTCGTGTACCGATATTTGTAGGTATATGGTTAGGCGAAGAAGGTTTGCCGCCGTCTTCTATCATATTGTTTGATAAAAGCGTGACAAACTACGTAGATTGTGAAGCTGCATCGATTTTAGCAGGTGTACTACTATCAAGGCTAATAATAGCGTTAAGTAAAAAGTTAAATGTATCTACTACAAGGGTTAAGTACAGCTATAGATATCAATGTGCTGAATAGAGGAATATTATCGATCATATCAACTATAAGCTACGATCTTCAATTATCATCCCATCTTTCATTACAATAATTCTATCTAAGTCTTTGTATTCAATATGATTGGTATGAGTTGTTATTACAATACCATTACCGTTACTTACTTCTTCCTTAATTACTTTCACTATTAATTCCTGCTTCTCAACATCTAGATGTGCGAAAGGTTCATCTAAGAATACAATTTTTGGTCCTAGTATGAGTGCACGCGCTATGGATATTAATTGCATTTGTCCAGCCGATAGTTTTCTTGCATCTATTTCCGCTAAATCCTCTGCACCAAGTTTCTTAAGTACATACATAGCCTTCTCTAGGGCCTCATCGTCTAAGCACCCTCTTAAGAGAAGAGGATAGGCGACATTATAGACCACAGATCCTTTTAACATAATGGGTTTTTCATGAACGTAAACAATGTTTCTCCTAATTCTAAGCTTATCTTCTTCACTAAGTCTCCAGAAATCTTGTTTATCCACGTATATTTTGCCTCGAAGAGGTTTTAATATAAATGATGCTATTTTAAGTAACGTTGTTTTACCGCTCCCATTGTGGCCTGTTATGAGAACTGCCTCACCTTCTCTAAAAATTACCGAAACTTCCCGCAGTATCCATTTTTTAGATCCTTCATATCTATGCCAAACATTATTCAACTCTATAATCATTTTTATCAACTCTAGTAATGAATTTAACGGCAATCGAGGCTAAGATCGATGTACTTAGCAAAGTTAGACCTAGTACTATTGCTTCCTCGAATTCACCTTTAGCTACGTCTAAAGCTATAGCCGTAGTCATAGTTCTTGTGAACCCCGCTATGTTTCCCCCCACCATCAAAGCAATACCAAGTTCTCCTACAGCTCTCGAGAACCCCATAATTATGGATGCGATAACCGCTGGGTATGTTTCTCTAATGTAGAGCTCCAAGAGTTGGAACCTTGAAGCACCCAGCGAAAGCCCAAGTTCTCTCAAATCCTTTAGTATATTCCTTACCCCTCTATAGCAAGCTGAAGTAATTAAAGGTGTTATAAGAAGCGATTCACCAATTACTATAGCAAAGGGAGTATAAAGAAGTTTTAAAAATGCTAGAGGACCTGAGGAACTAAACAATAGATAAAGTATTAGTCCAAGTAGAACAGCTGGTATACCAACTAACGCCTCCAGTATAGCTTCAACAAAAACTGTCCTCCGTCTCAATGCTAAAGTAAAAGCCATAGGCATACTCCATAGGGAGGCTATCAGCGTTGCTGTAGCCGATATCCATAAAGACCTTGTTATAGTTTCAATGGTTTCTACATTAATCATTGTTTCTCACATTTTAGCTCTCTCAGCAAAAAATTCCCACAGCTTCTTAATCTCTTCTTCACAATTAACTATGGGGTAAAACATCTTTTGTTCATTTTTTATACCTAAACCGTAGTTAGCAATTAATGTTTTCTGATTTTCATATATAAATTCTAAGAATTCAACAATATACCTTTTTTCTACATCACCACATTTTCTAGATACGTACCCACTGTAAATATTTATTGTATATGAATCGCTGATGTTCATATACAGTATATCGAGGTTTGGTAATCTACCAGCATTCCTAAAAACAATGAACGTAGCTATATCGCTGAGAGTGTAAGCTTTCTTCTCATTGGCTATTATTAATGCTTGGCCCATATTACAACCACAGCTTAAATACCACTTTTTGTTGCTAGTGTTTACACTTGCTCTTCTCCATATTAAAAGCTCTCTTAGGTGTGTACCTGAATTATCACCTCGGCTAATAAAAACAACTTTGCCTAGATCTCCTGCATTGTGAATCCTTTTGAATGCTTCTTCGAGACTATTAGCTTTACTAACATTAGCTAAATCAGTTTTCGGTCCAACAACTACGAAAAAATTATATGCAAAGATTGTTCTATTCTCTATCACATTATTGTCTATGAAGATTTTTTCAATGCTAGGATCGTGAACAATAACACCGCATACATCCCCTTTCTCGGCTAATTTAAGAGCTTGACCTGTTCCAACAGCAATAAAATTCAGCTCGATATTTTGATATTTCTTCGAAAATTCCGCGGCTAAGTAATCTAATAAACCGGTAACGTGCAACGATGTTGTTGTAGCGATCTTTATGGTGATTTTTTCATTAAATTTGTAAACATGATAACCCCATCCAAGAACAACGCCGAGGATAAGCAAAGCTAGTATAATGCAAATCCGCTTCATATTCTCACCTTCTCACTAATTATATTTTATCGTTATAAACATGGTTATAATAAGGTCGCTTAATTAGATTATAATAATAAAAAGAAATATAAGATTATACTCCTAATTAAGCATTTTTAGGTATGTGAAATAATGCAGAAAGAGCCCGCAAATGGCCTTGGTATAAGTAGAGTACACGATTATTTAACTACCATTTATAGACTTGAGGAGGCATTAGGTATCGCTAAAACAACTGAGATCTCAAAAGAGCTTGGAGTATCTCCAGCAACAGTTTCAAAGATTATTAAGAAGCTTGAAGAAAGAAATCTTGTTAAAAGAGTTAAGTACAAATATATAAAATTAACTGAAGAAGGAAGAAAAATAGCTGAGCAAATAATTAGAAAACATAGAATTTCAGAGGTGTTTCTTGTGAATATACTAGGATTTAATGAAATTGATGCTCATATATATGCACATTACTTAGAACACCTACCGGATATAATAATTGAAAAGATGTACAACATCACCGGAAAACCAGGTAAATGCCCCCATGGAAACCCTATACCTGGCATCATTCAATTAGCTAATAAGTTGGTTAACTTAAGTAACACTAAGAAAGATCAAAAATGTACTATTCACCAAATTGCAGGAGAATTCCTTGAAATACTAAGGTATTTGTACAATCTAGGAATAAAAATTGGCGATACAACCCGCGTATTGGAACATACAAATAGAGAAGTTATTCTAGAAATCAACGAAACTTTACATGTTAAGATCCCTATTTATATAGCCAGATATATCTTCGTTAAATGTTAAAAACTTATAAATTTGCCTACTTACTAGTCCCACTAAATAGATTTAGACGCGTCTAAATTATTACAGTACATACATTTAATGAAGCTAACTAGGTGCATTCAAAATGCAGAAATTAATGAGACTAGACCTTGTTAAAGGTGGCTCAAGAGCTACAATAAAAGAGATATACAAACATGGAAATATTGTTGGAAGACTTTATCACATAGGTATCTTACCAGGAAGAGAAGTAGAAGTTTTAATAAACAACGGTCGTGGTCCCATAATTATTAAGGTTGAGGATACCGAAATTGTCTTGGGGAGGGGCTTAGCTAAGAAAATTCTTGTCGAGGTTATGAATAATGAGTAGAATAGTAGTAGCGTTAATAGGTCAACCCAATGTTGGGAAATCAACGTTGTTTAATGTGCTCGCACGTGAACATGTTATTGTAACTAATTGGCCTGGTACTACTGTCGAACGCCATGAAGGAAGAGTTCTTTACAATGGTTATGAAATAACATTGATAGATCTACCTGGGGTATATAGCTTAACTGGTTTAACTTTGGAGGAAAAAATAAGTAGAGATTTTATATTGAAGAATAAACCTGATGTATTAATAGTTCTTGCGGATTCCCTTGAACTTAAACGAACATTGTACTTAGCTGTAGAGATCCTCGAGTTTACAAGTAAAGTTATTTTGGCTATAACTAAGGTTGATGAAGCCCATAGCAGAGGTATTCATATAAACTACGAGCTATTAGAAAAAACTTTCAAAGCGTTTATAGTGCCTATATCAGCTGTTAAAGGTATTGGTATAAAAAGTCTACTAGAAAAGGTAATTAATTGTATAAACAATGTAGATGAACCCCTCGTTATCGACTATGGCGAGCTAGAGGTATTTATTGACACTATAACCTCGATGCTACATGAATTAGCTTCTAAGTTTAGATATCCAATGCGTTGGATAGCAATAAAGATTCTTGAAGGTGATGAAAACTTAATTAATGAATTGAAGGAAGTGAACATGGATATTTACAGAAGAATTGAAGAAATAAGACTTGAGGCTATGCGAAGATTTGGTCCTGATTTGACTGCCCTTATATCTAAGAAAAGGTTTGAGTTTATTGAATCTGCAACTAGGAATGCTATCATAAAGGTAAATGTTCCTAGAAGTCAAGGAAGATGCGCTCAAGTTTTTTACAATCCGTATTTAGCACCCTTGATATCTGTAGCTCTCCTATTATGTATATTCATCGTAGTATTCATTATTAATACCGGCTACCCCTTAACCCTATTACTAAAACACCTAGGATTTACTGACGCTGCAATATGGTTAGAAAACCATAACTTGAATATGTTGATTGAGAACGTTCTCGAATTTGTGAGTAATACCTTGTATAACGTATTAGGCAAATCTATTATCGTACAATTTATTGTTGAAGGTGTTCTAGGAGGCATCTTTGCATTAATGTTATTCATACCTTTGATAACAGTTGTACTCGTAATCCTCGGCGTCTTTGAAGATTCAGGAATCCTAACAAGAATGGCTATAGGGTTGCATATGTTTCTTCAAAAAGTTATGTTCTCAGGTCATTCAGTATTCCCATTCTCGTTAAGTCTTGGATGCAATGTTCCTGGCCTTTTAGCAACAAGAGCTAACTTGAATTCTTTCGAGAGAATACGCTTATTGATGTTAATACCATTCATCCCCTGCCAAGCACGGTTAATTATTATACTAACCTTTGCAAGTGCTATAGGAGGTACCATAGGGACTATTCTTGTGCCTTTAGCATATATACTAAGTTTTAGCCTTGTTATAGGATTTAACTTAGTAATAAGCTCGTTAGCTAGAAAACAAGGAAAGGAGGATTCAGCTGAGTTATTGCTAGCACTTCCACCAATACATAAACCTATACCTAAGGTTGTTTGGTGGTTTACATGGTTCTACTTAAAGCACTTCATAATCAAGGTAGGAACGATTATAATGTTTTCGAATGTAATGGTGTGGATTTTATCTAACATTAGTATCAACCTAACATTAACCGATAATATAAACACCAGTCTCGCTGCTACATTATCTAAGTATTTAAGTCCTATCCTAATACCTCTTGGAATCACCAACGAATATTCATGGATAATAGTGTTCGCATTGATAACAGGTTTTATAGCTAAAGAGCTTTTCTTAACAACAATCCTAACAATAACAGGTGTTGAATCTTTAAGACAAGCCCTTGAACTACTTCGGTTAAACCCCCCATCAGTTGCTGCATTAACAATTTTTGTAACACTTTATGTCCCATGTATAGCAACAATATCTACTATTCATATCGAATCAAAGAATTATAAATTAACTCTTGGCACAACTTTGTTGATGATCATAGTAGCCTTTACAGTATCAGCCATAGTATATGCCTTCCTTAACATAATTACGTAGATTATTCCACTCTTCATATCAGGTTACTAGAAACATGTAGATTCTTAAAGATAACCCCAGTCTATCGCAAAATAAAACATTACTAGTTTTATTAAGTAATAAAAGGTATAACTACTTATACCAATAAGATTCAAAAACTCTAAATATACATCTTAATCACCATTAAAAGGTATTATTTTTGAATAAAATATATTATATGTAAATGTTGCTAGGGTTACAAATTATTTAGAAACCTCTGTGGGAATAAATTTACGGAAACAACGAATAGACTAATTATGTTTATCAAAGCTTCTGTAGACTATGTTAAATTTTTGGAAATACATATAAAGATACAGAGATTTTAGTTTATTCGATAACTAAGTTAATAAACATGATCTATTCAAGGTAATAACTTTCAATAAACTTCGTGTTTCTTCGTAAAACAATATAAAATTTTTAATGTATTTGTGTGGTAAAGGTACTAGTTTAGTAGTGCGTCCAACATTCATATGCTTATAACATTGTTAAAAATAACATCAACTAGCATTTCAACTACAAGATACAACATCTTTAAAGGAGTTCCCCAAATGTGGAGAGATTGCTAGGGTAGTACTTCAAGATTTACCTCTAAACAATGAGTTACCTAGTTAGGAGAAAAATCTGAATACATGACGAACTTTATAAATTGAAAGAATTAATTAGCTAGAGAAATAGAGAATGCTTCAAAATAGTTTATAGTTTAGATGTGCATGAGTTCAAAGAAAAACTTTCGAGAGATTATCTAAGTAATATGATAATAAGACTTGAAATTGCTAATGTTCGATACGTAGTTTAAATACAGAGGAAATAAGTTCAAGGCTACAAACAAGCTAAAGATTATCTAATGGTTCAACAAATTAGAGACTTTCAGTATGTTACTGAAAGATAGGCATCCATAGCCGACATTGATGATATTGTTACCTCTCCTTTAATACTATCCGTTGTATTCAAATCAAACTTATGACTATTAAAATCTTTGAAAACGTCGTAAAATAAAAGATTAACTTTAGCTAAATGGGTTAATATACCCAAGATGTTTTGAATTCTATATAATAGAAAATATATATTATACTTATCTCTATAGCTGACTAATACTTTCAGCCTGGTCAGTAAGTACACTTTATAAAGTTTGTCTACAAATGGTGAACCAATAATGATCCTGGTTATCAAGGCTGATGAATGGTTCAATTATTGGCGTATAGAGATATTCTCTACTAAAATTTTTCATGAATATCCCAGGGAACTACCGAAGTTTATGACAATGATTAAATATATTGCTAAAAGAAGTGGGTTGCCAAAGTATCTAATGATGCTAATTTTTGAGGTGTTCTGGAGTATATATTTTGGTCCCATAATGCCATGGAAAGCCACGTGCAACCACTGTTTAGTTTATCAAAGAGAATTATGTAGAGGTCAAAGAAATCCTATACAATGTGTGTTACAAAAAGTCGTAGCAGAATTAAAGAGGGTAGTGAATACTTCCTCAAACCATATCTACATCGGAATCGAACCTCCAATAAATACGCAAGTTTTGGAAAACATTTCCTTTAAGCGTATTTGTATTATTAGCTAATTTAATTAAATCAAAAGAATTAACCTAGAATATTGTAAGGGTTTTGTATATCTCTATGTACGGTTTGTATTTTTACCTCTTAAAACTTTATCCGGCCGTGTACAATATCTTCAGTTCATCGAAAGTTAATCAATTGATGAACTTGGATTATCTGAATTTTATGAAAACTAGAATACATTGCTTACTTTTTCTATGAATCCTTGAAATTTTCAGCACCTTAGATACAATTTACTTTTTAGCTAGCTATGAAATACTTAAATACTTTCACACTTCTATTTTTTAGTATAGTCGAAAAGTGATTTACCTCCCTTTGATGCGCTTTTTAGCTGAGTTTCTGTAACTCCGAAGTAACTAAGAATCCTTAGGACTGCCGGTATTATCTGATGTTTTACGTAGTAGTCAAAGTCTAGATCCTTAACATCTATAGCTATATAGGGTTTAGCTCTATCGGATATCTTTCCACTGCCTTTACATATTACGTATCCCACTTTATCCCCTACATCAACTTTATGACCCATCTTGATTAGTTCCTTGGCTACTACAACATGGGGTTGAGTTGCTTCATATTCTGATAATGATTTTGTTATAGTTTTCCATATAATGAATTTCTCTATAGGTGCTTCTCTTGTGATTACCTTCTTTCTTAGTACCTCAAGTTCGTTTCTAACATATTCAACAGCTTTCCTATAATCCATAGTTTTAAGAACTATTTCTGCAACTTTCTCCTGGATCTCTTTAGCTATTTCAGCCCAATCACCTCTAACAGCTTCAAAACCTACGATGTCAATGTGATTGCCTATTGTAAGCCCTATGTATCTTTTCTTAGCTTCTGTAAAGAATATTCTTTGATATATTTTATCTACTTTAACCTCGAAGCCTAAATTTAACTCAATCTCATCAATAAATTTCTTAACTCCTTCTGCATCGTATTTAATGAATACGGAATCTGTATCACCGTAAATCATCTCTAGACCAAGTTTCTTCGCTATATCAATAGTTTTCTTAATTAACTCGCGCCCAAAGGCAGCAACAGCTTCTGCACATTCCCTACAGTACCATCGAGCACCTGTCCAGCCCATGTATCCATAGCAGGCATTTGCCAATACTTTTAGAGCTCTTTGTCTTGCATCAAGAAGCCTATATTCGTAAGAATCTATACTGTATTTCTTCATTTGATCTCTAACTTCTTTTCGGGTTCTAATCAAATTCTCAAGGGCTACCTTAAAGAACGAACTTGGTTGTTTAAGGAACTTATATCCGGCTTCAACTGTTTCATAACATCCATCTGATCTACATAGAGATTCGTTCAAAACATATGTGTCAGGGCCTATATTGTATTTTATCATTATACTTGGGTACATAGACGAGAAATCTATAACAGCTATGTTTTCGTGAACTCCTCTCTTTGGCTCTAATACTATAGCGCCTCTATAAGGTTCGTAAGGATGTTCAACTCTATTAGGAATCAATTCGTTTACTTTGTAGGCAATCCTCATTAGATACCACTCAAGCCTAAAACCGACGCTTGCAGCACCAACTTGATCCGGTGGTATACCGGTTATACTCGATAACTGTATTATGAATGGCAGAAACTTCTCGGCTATACCATATGTTGAAACAACATCATCGCGGGCGTAAGCTAGCAAAACCTTTCTTTTCTCCTCATCATCCCAATACTTAAATATTTCATACCATGCAATACTAACTCTTTCCTTCTTCTTCATAACTCCCAGGTAATCCGCGACTTCATCTAAGCTTTTCGTTTTAATCTCCGTTAATTCTTCGGCTAAATCATACAAGTCAATATTAATTCTTCCAGGAATAGACACATGTCCGTGAACACTTTTAGTAGGTTCTATACCCATACGCCTAGATAGGTCAAGTTTTAAGCCTAGGCGCTTAGATCTGTCAATGAGGTAAGGCCAATCAAAGTTGTTAGAGTTGTAGCCCACAATTATGTCTGGGTCATACTTTTGAACGTAATTCACAAATTCTCTAAGTATTACTTTATCATCTTTATCCCTAGCCGTTAAATACATTACTTCTTTTTCCGAATTCACCATGGAGATTATTATTATAGGGTCTCTATCGGGTCTTGGTGTTCCGCGTGGGTTATAAACCTCTATATCAAAGGCCAAAGTCCTCAATTTCGGTAGTTCTAGTTTATCGATTCGGTTCAAAATCTCGACTATTTCGTACTCTGCTTGAACTCTGAAACCCGATGATAACCCCTTCCTAGCAACCTTAAATTTATGCCACGTACAAGGGTATATATCATTATCTATTAGATATCTCATAGAGAACCTTATATCTGCTTCAACAACATCTTTAATCCCTGGTATCTTCATTATATCTTTTCGATATTCGCGTACATACTCTGGAATAAGTGTGGTAATCTTTAATACTTCAGTTGATTTTCCCATGAACTTCTTCTTTTCATGATCTATAGATATAATAGGTGATTTAGGTTGAGATAGAGACTCTATATGTTTGCGCATTATCTCTATTTTACTACTTGTAGAATATTCGTTATCGAGAATAACATAAAAATATGGCCTAAACCTTTTATCCCGTAAGATTACCCGTCGACCTTCTTCATCTATACCCCATATAAGTATGTGTGGTTCAGAAGCAACGATTTCGTACGATATATCTAGAATAAATACGCTGATCTCCGTAGGATTGCTCATAGTTCACACCTATAGAAGGTTCTACGCAAAAAAGATTAATACTTTACATCTCTCTATAAGAAGTATGCCCCGTATGTAACAGATTACGGAGAAAACTATAGTATACTAAGGTAATTTAGTTCGGGTAATTAAATTAAACCATAATCTTCTAGTAATTCTCTTATCCTCTTTAATTCCTCGTATACTTCAACCCCCTTGGGAGTAATGCTGACGTTCTTATTCTTTCCTATTATAGTAATTTTCACTAAACCTTTTTCATTTAATTCTTTAAGAAGACCGCTAAGCCTATCATAGGGCATGTTAACAATAGTTGCAAGTCTTGTTGGATTTATCTCTCCCTGCATCAAGGTTTCAAGTATATCGAGAACTATTAAGAGTTTACTTCTCTTCTTATTCATGGTTTGAAGACCTTGAGAGAACTGTAGAGAGCTAATAGGACTGCTGATGCACATCTAATGAGTTCAGCTATAAGAAGCACCATCGGGATTAATTCGATTCCTACTATCACAGATATGGCTCTTAGATAATAGCTGCTTGATAATATAGTAAGCAATATTTTTGTATATCCAGTAGCGTGTAAAGCTACATAAGTTGAGAGTATTCCTGCAATTACATCCGGGGTCATTAGTAGAAGAGTTGGAAAGAACATAAAAACATAGAGATATTTTCTACTACTGTACCTTTGCACAATCATTATAGAGAATGCTACAATAGCTGTTGTAGCAGTTGCTACATAGAATGCTGTAGATGCTTTTATATCGCTATAGATGATGGACAACGAAGCACATAACTGACTAATAGATAAAAAGAAAAATGATATTGTTGATAAGAATATTTCAGAGGTATTAAGTCTTCGATATATATGTAAAAGACGTAGTGCTATATAAAGAAAGGCTATGAAACCTATGAATTCTGCTACTAATACAGGAATATCCATGATGATTCCCTACCGCCTTAGGTAAATACACCTAATACCATTGAAACTAACTTCGATAGGTACAATTACAGGGCCTCTAGGAGTTCTGAAGAAATACCCTACCAATGAAACCGATTTATTGCAGGAGTTCTTCACGATAGTTTCACTAGATAATACCGTAGATGTACTATCATTAATGCATCTATATTCGAGTAAAAACGTTACATGCAAGTAATCACCTTTATCCGTTACTATGAACTTTGATTCTTTATCTCTTAAAATTAAGGTTCCTCTATATCTAAATCTTCTGTCAATAGGTGATGCATATCCAACTACACCTGGAATAAACCTAGGTAGTTCCCTAGGGGGATTACCATATACTTTCTCTATGATGTGCTCAATAACCTCCTCCTCTTCAACAGGATATGTTAAGTATAACATAATAGGGGTAGCTATCGCTACTAAAGTAACTGAGCATAAGACCATAATTAGCGATTTCTTTAACATGTTTTCAGCCATTAATATAAAAATAATCAAAAATGTAAAAAATTTATGATTTACAGATTACCTACTTCAGATTTACATAGATCTTAAAGGAATTTTGGCTGAACTTGTAGGGCTAACACTTGTTCCAGAACTCTTAGCCACAATTTCACATTTAACTAATTTCTCCACAGTATTAGTCTCTAGGTTAACGTATGCTATAGCTCTACCTTCGCCGGGTTTAACCATTAGTACAACAGCTTTTGTAGCTCTCATTATCACGTTCCCATCTCCCTGTATAACAAATCTTATTATAGGCTCAATACGCGTGATATTATAGCCATTAACAAGCAGAGATGAAGTGTTTGAATCCAATTCTAATATTTCTATAACTTTCTGTTTGAATTCCTCACTAACCTCCACAATAATACCCGGTCTTGCAAAACCGCGACCAAATCGCTTCATAGGTAGAATCATGGATTGCGATATATTAAACAACGTTTTGTTGTTTACAAAGTTGCCTAGTGTGTAGCTTAGATGCTCCCTGACCCTAACCCCTACATCGTTGCCTTTCATAGCTATAACAACTGTTGCTATACCAGCGACAGTTACTGCTAAAGCTATTGCTATGATTATCAGAGTTATTGTTTTATTCGCCATATTGACTCCCAAAATGCAATGAAGGTTTATAAAGTATATAAGGAGCACTCACGTGTTGTGTTTAGCCGATTAATGCTTCTAGAATTGAAATAGTTTGCTTATTTCTGAAGGTCTGTAAATGCTGATTATTTTTCCATCCCTTAATGCGTATATTTTGGTGCACTCTTTAGATACTAAGATATCATGTGTAGCAATAATAAATGTCTGGCTAAGCTCTCTGTTGAGCTTCTTAACCAGATCCATGAGTTTTTTGGTATTTTCTGTATCTAGAGCACCTGTAGGTTCATCCATAAGTATTACCACCGGATCCGTAGCTAGAGAACGAGCTATTGCAACACGTTGTTGTTCTCCTCCACTAATTATATCAGGTGTTCTATCTGCTAAATGTTCAATGCCTACGAGTTGAAGTAGCTTTAACGCCTTTTCCTTCCTTTCTTTCTCTTTAACACCTAGAAGGTACAGAGGTAGCTCTACATTCTCAAGGACCGATAACATGGGTACTAAGTTATAAAATTGAAATACATACCCTATTTTCCTAAGCCTAAATTCAACTAGTTCACGGTCTCTGAGGCTACGTATATCAACACTATCTACGATTACTTTACCTGTATCAGCTCTATCGAGCCCTCCAATGATATTAAGCAGTGTTGTTTTGCCGGAACCCGAAGGCCCAACTATGCACACTATCTCACCTCTTTGAATATCTAAGTCTATTCCTCTAAGTGCTTGCACATATTGTCTGCCGTATCTGTAAGTTTTTACGACATTTCTTAGTTGAACAATGATGCTCTTAGACATGCCTCAAAGCCTCAACAGGTTTTAATCTATAAGCTCTGTAAGCGGGGTAGATACCTGCTATAACTCCCACAATTATGCCTAAAACTAAGGATATAGCTATACCTAAAGGAGTTATTGATGGGTTAAACTGGATTTGCTGTATGGATGGCTGATTGGATCCTCTCCCAGGCAAACCGAAAAATCTTTGCGTACCAACTTGTGCAAGCATAGGTGCTATGATGTAAGATAATATTATACCAATAAAGACCCCTATACCGCCTCCAATAAGGCCTAAAATTGTTGATTCTAACAGAAATAATTTTAAGACAAATGTATTGCTTGCTCCAACAGCTTTAAAAATCCCTATCTCTCTCGTTCTTTCAGCTACAGCCATAGTCATAGTGTTCATAACGCCAAAAACTCCCGCGGTAATAGCTACAAGACCTATGGTTGTAAAGAAGTATGTGATAGTGTTGATCGCTTGAGTTGCACTTTGAACTGAAATCGTAGGCACAAATACAGCTACACCTGGTAGTAAGGTTGTTATTTGATGCGCTATATTTTGAGCTTGTGAAGGATCTACACATTTTATGAGTATTTGAGTGACCTTGTTGTTAAGTCCAGTAATGTTTTGTGCAATATCTATTGGAATATAAACGGAGTTTTCAGCGAATCTATTAATAGCTCTATATATTCCTACGAATGTAAAAGTTATACTATTATTACCATATTCTAGAACCACGTTGCTTCCTATAGGAATCCCGAGCTCATCAGCTATAGCTCTACCTAGTACGATTTCATAAACACCTAATCCGCTTAGGAACCTCCCCTCATCTATTTCTAGCGACGATACCTCTGAATAACTCGAAGGATCAACACCGTAAACACCTACATTAATTGTATTTCCAGCCAATGTTATGCTGGCTCGAAACGTTAAAACCGGAGATAATGTATAAACACCTGGAATAGTATAGATTTGATCCAGAACCTGCATATCAATATATTGTTGAACTGAGGGCTGGAGTAATCTTAAGCCCTGTTGAGCTCTAGGTATAACATTTGATAGGAAACTTCTAGTACCATTGTAAACAACTATATCAACTCCTGATATTCTTCTAATAAGTTCTAAAGACCTTTGAGTGCCAGTTGCAGATATGGATAGAAGTGAAAACATTAATCCTATACCAACGGCTACGCCAAGAACTGTTAGGATTGCTCTTAGCTTCCTCTTGGTGATATTTCTTAATACAATGGTAAACATATTCAATAATAGAGCACCTTCAAAACGCCGATGTTAAATTAGGAGTTTATAAGTATTGCTCACATAAGTACTATAGACAACAACAAGGTTTCCATGTTTCTAAACAATAGCATACTTGCAATTAGTGTATTAAAATCGATTTAATAATATGTCTTTAGTAAAACATATATATCAAGGTACTTATTTGCTTATAATTGGAGTAGTTATGCAGCAAGTATCTATCGTTTTACCAACATTCAAAGAAAAAGAAAACATAAACATTCTATTCAATGAGATAAGGAATAAGATTAATCTAAGAGGCTATGAGGTCTTAGTTGTTGACGATAATAGCCCAGATAAAACTTGGGCAGAAGCTTTAAACAATATAGGAGAATACGATGTTGTTGTTAAAAGAATTAACATGAAAGGGCTATCATCGGCTGTTATAGACGGTGTTCTTTTTTCTTTAGGGGGATATGTTGTTGTTATGGATGCTGATCTACAACATCCCCCCGAAGTTGTTAACAATATGTTTGAAAAAATTAAAAATGATTGTTATGAAATCATCGTTGGTTCTAGGTATATGCATGGAGGAGGTGTTATAGGTTGGTCTAAGATAAGGCTTTTAACATCTAAAGGCGCTACTCTTATAGCTAAAATACTTCTCCCTTATGCCCGAAAAATATCAGATCCCATGTCGGGTTTCTTTATGGTAAAAAAAGAGTTGATTGAAAAGAACAAGGACAAACTTGATCCAATGGGATTCAAAATACTACTAGAGATTTTAGAAAAATGTAGACCTAATAAAGTAGCTGAAGTCCCATATGTCTTTAGATCTAGATACTACGGCAAAAGTAAACTAGGAACCAAGACAATTATTGACTTCATTATCCATGTACTTAAGCTCTCTGGTTGGAGACCACTAAAATTCAGCGCTGTTGGCTTGACGGGGGTTCTAGTTAATTTATTTATGCTATGGTTTATAGGTGCAATTTATCCATTGTTAGTAAGATCATTCTTTGCACTTGGTAGTGCAATAGCTATAGAGGTAAGTATTCTATGGAATTTTATCGTTCATGAAGTATGGACCTTCAGAGATAGAAGAGCTGATTCTTTAGTAAAACGATTAACAATTTTCCATATAGCTACTTCACCGGGGGCGTTAGCACAATACATATCAGCAATATCGGTTAGATATGGGCTTTCTTTTAATCCCTTTATAGCTCAGCTTGTAGGTATAATAGTAGGATTTCCAGTAAACTATATCGTTAGCGAGTTAGGTGTATGGAAAACATACAGAGCATCAGAGACTTAATCGCTTAATATCATGCAAAATAGTTATTAAGTGTTCGGTTTTTCATAACATAGGTTAGGATATGATGATCTTAGCTTCTCTGTAACTTCTTCAAGGTCTTTAATTGTATCAACAGATTTCCAGTAAACATCTTTGTATATATAGCCTTTAAGAAGTTTTTTATTTGCAAGAAGAGGAAAAGCTGTTCGCTCTACATCTCCTTTTTGTGGTAGATACTCGAATATTGTAGGCTTCATAACGTAAACCCCAGCATTAATTGTATATTCGATTGTGGGTTTTTCCACAAATTCTGTAATATATTCACCATTTAGCTTGACTATTCCATATGGGCTCCTCATATACACTAGCGCGATAACCGCTATACTATCATCCTTCTTAATGAGTTCCGCCATCTCTAGCGGATTAAGATTAGAAATTATATCGCCATTCACAATTACAAACATATCTTCTTTTCTAAGAATGTGTTCAGCATTCTTTATAGCTCCACCAGTACCTAAGGGTTCATCCTCGATAACGTAGCTTATTTTAACCCCAAACTTTTTCCCACTACCAAAATATTCTATCACTTTTTCCTTGGCGTAACCAAGCAGAAAGACAAAATCAGTTATCCCAAAGCTTTTAAGCCATACGATCTGCCATTCAGCTAGGGGTTTACCACATACCTCTACCATTGATTTAGGCCTATCCTCGGTTAAGGGCCTAAGTCTCTTGCCATAACCACCGGCAAGAACGACTGCCTTCAAGAGGTTTCACCAAATAAACCTATTAACAAGGTTAAATATAAGTGTTCAATAGATGAGCACTCGTCGGGTTGCCTGAATAGATGATGACTTCACGGACCAGGTGATATTCTATGAAAGAAACATGTATAATATGCGGTAAGCCTATGGATAATGCGGATACCATTAAGTGCGCTATATGTGGGGTATTAATGCATAGATCTTGTGCTTATGATGAAGCTTTACTAGATGCTGAAGAGAACAGTTTATGCCCTTACGATGCATTGATGGCTGCCCTTGATTGGTTTGACGCTGTTGTTTCAGTTTATGTTGATACACTTAATAACGAACAAAGAAACGATATCATTGGTAGGCTCAGATCTTACTTAACCTTGTTAGAAGGCAAGGAAAACATAGGATAGAATTACTTTACCTCGCTTATAATACCATCGTATAGAACATATTTTCTATGAGCGTACTCTAGAACCCGAGGATCGTGGGATACTATCACTATTGCTGTTTCAAAATCTTTACTGATTTTGGTAATAAGTTCAAGGACTTTTTTAGCGTTTTCCCAATCAAGGTTAGCGGTTGGCTCATCCGCTAGTAAAAGCGATGGAGTGACAGCAAGAGCTCTTGCTATGGCTACTCTTTGTTTCTCGCCCCCGCTAAGCACTTTTACCTTGATGTTCTCTTTTCCTATCAAACCCATATATTCTAGAATACTGTATATCCTGCTCTTCCTCTCTTCTTCGTCAAGACCTATTATCATTAACGGTATCTCTATATTATCATAAACAGTTAAATCCTCTATAAGTCCATAATCCTGAGGTATATAACTAATAACATTGGCTCTAAGCGCCGCTAAACCATCTTCATCTAGTAACATAAGGTTATAGCCCTCAACTATTACTTCTCCTTGATCAGGTCTTTCGAGACCTGCTAAAATCTTTAGTAAAGTTGTTTTCCCTGCACCGCTAGGTCCATGAATACATAAGATTTCACCTCTATAGATATATAGATTTACATTCTTTAGCACAGGTACGGTTCTACCACACATGGTATAGTATTTCCATAAATTCCTCACAATTGCTACTATTCTCTTCATCTTCTTAACACCTTATACAGTACATAAGATAGGGAAAACATGTACACTACGTACGCGATCAATGTAACTGTCATAATTATGTATAGACTAAAACGAAGAAGGTACATAACATACGCTATTATAATAGGCAAGAGTCTTAAAATAAGGTAAACCCTTATGCAAATCAATATCAATTTCTTCCTTGCACCAGAAAGAATTAATACTAATATATACTGCACTAAGGTCTTCTTATCAGATAGAATAGAGGTTAGAACAGCTACGAATGAAAGTAACATCATATTCACAAATACTAACTGTATATCAAACATAAAGAGATATATAGTTGATGATGCAACGAAAAGTATTATGTAAATCATACCTTTTCCAGTAATTGAAAGTTTAGCTGATTGAAGTACTAACTCTCTATACAACTAATAACCCCTCCAACAGTCTTTGATAGAGCTAATCTTTGAATTGATGATAGGAACTCCCGTGTTGAATCTTCCATACTCCATACATCTACAAAGACTGTATACCTAAAGTTGTTGTTAATTCTATCAACGTATATCTCAACCGAAGCTAATGTAGATAAGGCTTTCTTATATATAAGTTCTATTCTAATTATTTGAACTTTTTCCTCTTTTATTCCCTCAACCTCGCTGATTGCAAAGAAATCATCCTTGCTTAGTATACCTCTCAAACATGAAGTAAGTTTATCCAAGGAAGTAAAGACGCTTACTACATAGCTATAGCTACCAATAAGCTCCGGATGTAAAACTTCGCCAGCAACACTACGAAGCCTATATGATGTCATAACTACGAAGCCTATAACTGATATGACGTAATTCAATACGGCTACACTATTTATCAACCCCATCCATGCAATACTTACTAAAGGTAGTGACATTAAAAACAAAGTTATTGTTGTACCTAGTAGAACAGCAGATTTAAAGAATTTCCTAGTAGCACCAAGTATGAAAAGATCTCTACCCATGCTTAACATTTTTTCTATAAAGCCGCCCCCAATGGCATATATCATTATCATTGATATAATAAATGATAGAAAAATACTCATCAATGTTTTCGGCGTTGGAGTAAGGCTTCGACTTAAGATCTGTAATCCACCGTCTGTGCTGATCGCAATGTAATCGAATATGTCTAACACATTGTTTACCTCGTTTTTGTATTTCTCAATAAAATCAAAGCCTACAACCATTGTTTGTACTTCACATCCCTCAGAGCATAGTTTCTTCTCAATATTAATCGATATTGGAATTAACAAAATCTTGCTTTCATCTTCTATTCTTAAACTTAGTCCCCCTATCGTGCCTATACTATGAACAAAGTAGACCCCCGGTAAAAGCTCTAAACTCATTAGCTTAGATAAATCAACCTTAACTAACTGAATATCCATACCCAAGAAATTTGAAAGTATTGCATTGTCTACATAACTATCATCATCAGCTATGACATAGTTCTGTGATAAGTAATCGCAATACCTATAAAACTCTGACCTTATATCCACATTATTTTCATTTATATAGTTGAAATTACATTTAATAATAAGGGCATAGTATGTACTTTCATTTATTTCTATTCCTTTAAAAATTTGATAAACCAAGATGTATCTCTGGGTTATACTGTCTACAACCTCAGGCGGTACTAAGTGTTTTCCAACAATTAATGCATTATAGTGAGTTTCTGTAGATATAATTTGTGAAGTAAATGCAAAAGACGATGTATATGCAACAGTTAGTGAGAGAATGTAGATTGTTAAGAGAATTAACAACACTTCAGATGACAAGAATGACTTTTTGACAACGTTTTTGATTAATTTAAAAGCCGGTGAAACAAGCTTTATTTCACTTAAATGATCTTCTTCAACGAATCCCCTGTATTTTGTTGCAACTAATATTATGATACATATAAAAACAGCAGATGTTGGTAGTAATATTAATATTGTTTCTATAGGCATTTTTCTACCTCACATTGTGATTAATTTTATGAGAGTGTTAAGCACTATAGCTAAACCACAACCAACTATGAATAGTGTTGAAAATACTATGCATTTTTCATGAGTTTCAACACCGAGTTGAACTAACATTCTCTTTATTAAAAATACTACAAGAGATACTATGCCTATATCTGGAGGCAACGTCATTCCTACAACAAAAGGAAACAAAGGTAAAGCTCTTCGTAAGTTGAGTATAACCAATAATAAACCTATAGCTAGCCCTAGAAGAATGGTTATAAATGGTGTTAGTTCTAGCTTACCGCTGTAGATAGTGGCCATCCAAATAACTGTGGGAATCCATCTAGTTAACGGCATATGCGGTGAATTAAACCCATAGGTATGGACAAGTATGTTACCGCACATATAAGTTGCGAAACTGCCAATAAATATCCCTAAGCCAAAATATAATACAATCTTCACTATGTTATACTTAAAGAATCTCGAAAATCTAAGTAAATTCATAACAGAACCCCCCACAACTTGGGGCATCGGTATACCTGTATATGGATCTAGAACAGCATATGTTGAAATATCTTTAACGCCCATCAAGTACAAATATAATGTTACAAGAGGTAAAAGAGCTTGGGAACCAACACCTGCTTCTCCTACGGTTCTTAGGTTAACTATTGTTAGAATTACATGCAGAATTATTATTGGTATTAAGTGAAATACTATACTGTGAAAACCTGAAACCAAAACCACGATATAGCCTAACATAACTAATAAGGATGTACCTAGCGCGAACGCTGTTCTTTCCATTTTAAGCCTAAATATCATGGTTATGCTTGTGGTTAACATCTTAGCGTACGTAACTAAGTAAAACACCAACGTCATTAATACAACGCCAACGAGTATACCAACAACAATTGTCGAGTAGCTGAAGAGAGCATCACTAAAGTTTAAGGCTGGTATAACCTTTATGTTAAATAGCGCGATAGCTAAAGGCACAAAAAGCAGATACGTTGATATAGATCCTAGCGATATCATTTTTAACGGTTCAAGCGGTATTATGAATAAAAGCCCAACCATTATGGGCCAAAAAGATAAAGCTAACACCATACCTGGTAAGACACTTGATAGTGCGGGTGTTAAATCCAAAAATACCTCGTTATACATGGTTAACAGTTGAAGAATAAATCCAGCAAACAACATCAACAATATAGATTTATATGATATCACTGTTTTATCAAATAACTTAGTGAGCATTGCAGAAGCAAAACCTATTGGAAATTTAAGCCTCTCTCTTTCTATAAAATGACTCCTAAACGAAAAAGCTATTAGCGCACCACCAAAAGATATAAGAGCTAAAGACACGTATATAGGTATAGCTGTATAATCTGGGAAATCCCCTGAGAAAAAATAATTAGGAACAGAAACTGTTAATCCATAAGCTCTGAGCTTCTTGGATGTATAATTAAGAAATCCAAAAGTTATATACATACCTGAGGTAAGTGTTGTAGTTACGCAAATACCGTACGCAAGTGATGTTGAAATTGCGATGTCTTCGCTACTATATTTTATTCTCAGGAATTTAAAGATCATAACAATAAGGAAAGGTATTATTATTAGTGAGATTTCAGCTGTTGTATATCCTGATATAGCATAGCTATAGCTATCTATGAACCCAACTAGCAAACCTATTATCAGTCCAATCAAGATACTTTTTCTCATATGTATTTCACTTTTTCATTAATCCATGAGTACCTCAAGATTTATCTTACTCTTCCTCTCTCTTAGACTTCTTTTCTGCTTTTCCTTCTGCAATATACATAGGTTGATGCCTAAGCATTTGCTTTATTCTTTCAACACGCTCTAAAGCATCCAACCAATAGACAATATCTCGAGCATCTTCATACGATATTTCACCTTTGTCGATCTTCTTAATATGCATCACTAAAACCCTTGACACTCTTTTCTCTAACTCAACTAATGTGCTTAATACACCTGCCTCTGCGATTTCTTCCTCGGTTTTTACAATCATTACCTTACCATGCAGAGGGCATACTACCTCTCCACTTCTAAGTTTAAGCAATGGTGATTTACATATAGGACATACTTCTGAAAGTAAAGTTGCACCACTTCGCATTAATTCGACTGCTTTCTTTAATGCTATCTCTCTAGCCTCCTTATCAATATCCTCGCTCATATCGACACCTAAAACGTTGAATACTTAATCGATATACGTACAGAAATTACAGAAGATATATATTTTGTTTGGCTATACTAGATAAAACTAACATAAAGTTATTATTAGGTAAAAATACTTTAACTCATTAAAATCAATGTCATAACGTTTATAGCCCATTAGTTGGTTACTTGTTCGATTAATACATTTTAAGAATACAATTCGATAATCACAATAATACTTGTTATTTTAAGAAACCCCAGTAATATGGACCTTTGTCTTTATCTTGAAAACCTATACCTAATTGATTCAATAACTTCACCAAGATCAAACCCAAAAACAACCTTGGTCACCTCACTTATTATGAACCAAAAACAATCCTACAAACTTTATCTAACCTTCTATAGTGTTACATAATATAAGCAGTCTTCAAGTAGTTAACAGGATATCAATAGAGTAAAACATGACCTTAGTAATTAATCCAGGTGTACTATTAGCTAGCATATTTATATGGGTTATGAAACAAAAAGTATATAGCCTGGCGATTATTACCGAAAATTGTAGGTTCCCGCCGTAGCTCAGCGGCAGAGCGCCCGGCTGTAGTGGGGTGGGTGTGGATACCGGGTGGTCGGGGGTTCAATTCCCCCCGGCGGGACCTTATCGTACTTAAATATTCTAGATCTCAATTATAACTGACATAGATACATTATATGTATTCATTGCTCTAAACGTCGAGTACTTTGTTATACTCTATCACTTAGCCGAATCATTTTGAATTATATGATGCTATACGAATAGTGTTTTAAACGTTTAAACTACTAAAACCAAGAAAATTATGATAGGTGTTGTTTTAAATGGATGATGAAGGAGGTGAACGAGGATCTATGACTGGTGATCAACCAGCTGACAATAATTGTTTAACTTTTCCATGCATGATACCTAACGAGATTTTTGAATTATTCATAGAAGTATTTAACAAAAAATTTAAGACTAATCAGACCATGAAAGTAACATCATTTTTCAGTTCCTGCCGACATCATCACCATATATGTGCTTCATAAAAACACTACACTATAACATAACTTATATTTTGACAATATATAAGTTATAATCGATCCCCAATATAGCTGAGATTACTAGTTCAATAATTTAATCTATGTTCTTTGTAGAATTATATATCTCCTAATTAATTAACGTTATGTTTGGAGTTCATAATGAAGATGTTTAATGTTAGGTTTATTAATTTTGTTTTCACATGATTATAGTTGATGATGAAACTGCTGTTAAACTTCCATCTACGAATTTAGCCGTTACTAGGATGCTTACCTTTGTACCACTAATAATAGGGTTACCAGATATTATGAAAACTACAGGTATCTCTTGCCCAGGGATTAAGGGTAAGCTCGACAAATCTAATGTTATAACATTGTTACTTAGAGCTCCATAGTTTGAAGGTACTAATAGTTTTATTGTATTTAAATTTGTACCTATAATTGATATATTAATTTTGTCTATAGCTTTAGTCCCAAGATTTCGAATTGCTATGGATATCGATGCATTTCTATTATCTATAGCGTTTGCTGATAGTATCATTAAACTAATTTTTTGTTGTTGTGTTGTTGAGCTCATAAAGTTTGGTATAAACATATATAGCATTACACCTATAGCTATTGTTATAGCTATGCCAATTGTTATGGCAAGTAATTCACTTAATCCATATCTAAATAATTTTGACTTATCCATCATTTAATCCCACACTATTGAAATATTTATAAAATGTATTGCTTTTATGAAACTACATCATAGCATTGCAAGAGGTGTAATGATTAACACCACTAAGAGGAATAATATACTTCTAAGTTCTAGAAACGGTAGACCTCTACGAAGAGTACTAGACACAAGTGTGTATCCCAATAAAGATATGTATAAAATACTGTATAAGACGTCAAAGCTGGGTGAGATACTTGAAGGTAGACCCCATACTGTAATCGATTCATACAAAGGTTTCAGCGATTTCCAAATCCATATAACTATAAATACATTTATAAATGCAAATACATCAAAGAATCTCGATGTCTTTTCTACTCCACTACGAAGAGCTTTAATCTTTGTAATATACTCATGTAATGTCTGGAAAACTTCTGGATCATTATTTCCACATTCCTGTGTTAACCCAAGAGTAAATAACATGAATCTAAATAGGAAACTAGGTGAAGGTATTCTAATAGCTACAAATGTTAAAGGAATCCCTTGACAGAGCATTATTAAAGCTGTTCTAAGTTTCTCCTTAGTTATTTTATGAATGGCTCCTGTTGCTATTATGTATTCGAAAGCGCTAGCTACATCGTATCCGTTTTCTTTAAGTTCAACCATAGTCTTTGTAATTTCAATACTATCTTTATCTAGTATTTCTATCTCTTTAAGTATTTCACTATACCTGTACGATACAGCTAATGCTAAAATCCATGCTATTGCCATTGAATGTGCTCCTACAATTCTATAGAGGATAACAGAAACTGAAACCAGTACGATTAACGGGACAGAAATTAATTTAAGTGCATGTATGGAATTTAATGATCTAGGCTGTGAGATATAAACAAGAATTACTAGCAACGGTGTTATAGAAATAATTAAGGCTACTGTAAGGTAGGCATTAATTACAAACATTGTCATTGTTATGAGTGGTAAAATAGCATATGTAGCTATCATAAGCTGCCCAAAGACCGATGACATTCGCTCACTGTACAACTTTAATGAGAATTCATTTATAATCAGTAATTCATTCAATTTAGATTTTAACCAAGATACAACATCCCCGCCACTTCTTAGATGACTTGCATAACCTGATAGCACGCTTGACAGCTTAGCATTAGGTGTAGTACTAGCTCTACCTATAATAGACGATATATGCGATAAACCGTACAGTCTGGAATCTCTATCCACAATTATGAGTTCCTTAGCAATTGCAGGGAGAATACGTACATTCCTAAGTCTATCTATCAATAACTTAATATTAGCTCTCACACTTTCTAGAGTAATCAATAGTACAAGAAACCAAGGTAGCTCTACATCGATTTTCCTACTATGATTATACACATCATAAACGGGCTTCAATATCAATACCATGTAAATGCTAAAAGGTATTAAAGCCAAAAGAACTAGCAGGTAGATCCCGTTTAAAACACTTACAATTATTAGTAAGAATGCTATAGGTATTAAAGTAGGAATTATTTTAGACCATTTCCTTGCAAATTCCATGGATTCTAATTCTAGGCTCTTAATGATATAAAATCTGTATATCTCACGTAATTTTATCATGAAGTCTGCAACATATATCGATACAATAGGTATTAAAATAACACTTAATACATATGCCATATATATCACAAAATTTAAAGGAGTATAAATAATATCTTTAATTGATGTTACACGAACCTTATCTACGTTTAATGTTAATACTGCAGTTTCGCATATAACTACAAGTAATGTAACAATAAAACATATTAAGAACTCCCGCCTAGAATAGGGTCTACTACTTGCTTTTATTACCATTAGTATCCCTTCAATTTAAGAAGATTAATATAAGGTAAAGAATGTCAATACTTCTAAGTAACTCAAGCCTAGTTAACAACGATAAATAAGTTATCATTCCAACTACAATAGTTTAATAAAGCTCAACATATCTCTTAAGATACTATAAGAGATTATAGTGGGTAGGTAAGCTAATGAAAGACCAGGGTAGTCTTTGCACTTGGAATAAAGATAAAGTTTTAAAACTTTTTAGCATCTTAGCACAAATGTACAGTATAGATATTAACGAATTTGCCATATCTATAGCTAACCATGCAAAAACCAATTTCTTCGAAATACTTGTAGCGATAATTCTAAGTCAAAATACCAATGATAAAAATGCTGTTAACGCCTTTAATAACCTCAAAACAGCTATGGGTGTTATACCCCCTCAAAAAATTATTAATATAGATGACGAGGAACTTAAAGTATTGATTAGGGTTGCAGGATTAATAAATAGAAAAACCAAAGCGCTGAAGGAACTGGCAACAATTATCATCGAAAAACCTGAGTTCTTCGATAAGCTTATGCATTTAGATGTTGAGGAGGCTAGAAAGAAGATGCTAGAGCTCCCTGGTGTAGGACATAAAACAGCTGATGTATTTCTACTAATGGTTTTAAGAAAACCCACTTTCCCTATAGACACTCATATCAATAGAGTTGTTAGAAGGTTAGGTATAGCATCATTAAAAGATACTTATGAAGTTATAAGAGCTAGAATTCTTGATTACCTAGGGTATGATGTTGAAAAACTTATTGAGTTTCATTTACTGCTTATTATGCATGGTAGAAAAACTTGTAAAGCTAGAAACCCTCTATGCACCCAATGCCTTGTATTTAATACATGTTGCAGAGTATTAGAATAGATAGAAAGTTCAGAAGCGCTGGGTACATCATACCTCAGTGCTCAGCTATTTCATCATAACCAAAGCCTGTATATATAGCTTACGAACAAATTCGAAATTTTGCGCTAAACCTATATTATATAAAGATAAACTCTATAACGTTTCGTACCTACATAGAGTTCTTCAACGTCTAAAGGTTGTAACCAATCCATACTATAGTCCAAAGATATAATCATGGTCCCGGGTCTTAGTTCGCTAATTATTTTATTTTTTAATCTATTAATTACATTTGTAGTTAAATATATGTAAACAATAGACGCTGAAGATAAGTCTACGTTAATTATGTCGCTATTTATAAAGGTAATTCTATCCTCAACATCTTGTTCGCGTGCTTTTGTTCGTGCAATCTCGATAAGCTTATCATCGATCTCGATACAAATAGCTTTGGCACCTCTCTTTGCGGCCCCTATAACTATTCTACCGTCGCCGCATCCAAGATCAAAAACAATATCTTTGGAATTAATGGATCCTAAATCTAACACAAATTCAATTACTTCATTAGGTGTAGGAGCCCACGGCGCTTCAACATATCCGTAAGTAACCCCTAGTTTCTCCCATAGATGTGCTACATCGATCAAATCTTGAAGTAATTTATTTAAATCATTGTCCCACATTATACTCAAATAAACATACATAATCTCGGTAAAAATACTTTAGTAGACCATGAAGAACTATTTCAGAAAACAAATATGGAAAATGTATGCGAATTCAGTGATCTAGCTGATAACATCATATCAACAAAGTATATCCTGAAATACATTCATAATATTATTCAGAAATTCATTTAATCCCCAGTAGAATAGCAATATATTAAGGTATTGAGTATGGCATTAGGTTATATTAGATGAAGTATCCAACAGTAGACATAATTGCATGCCCAACCTGCAAGTATTATCCTCTGAATCTCAAAGTTTTTAGAGAAACAAAGGTAAGGGCTCCCAGCGTTACCCGTAAACCTTTCTGCGAAATCTTCTGCGCTCTTCACAACAAATACGTAATAGAGCTTACTCATATCGATTGCGAAGAATGTTTAACACATGATATAGTATGGGGGATCCTTTGCTGCCCTAATTGCAAAGAATACTATCCTATAATCCTTGGCGTTCCGATAATGTATCCCCCATACTTAAGACAAAATCTAAGGATAAAAGCATTATTGAATATTTTTACGCGTAAGTTTAGATTGGATCTAGCAAATATTCTATGCAATACATAATCTAGATAACATCTTTTCATTTATCAGTGGGTGCCGACAACATCACGTGGTCAGTGCGAGCCACTTGACATCATCCGATAAGTATGAAAATAAAAATAGTTTATAAGAACTAAAGAAGTTATAGCTCTTTTCGTTGCTATGAAACATTTGATCTTCTTCCTGCACAATCTAGCTCTACTCTATATTCAATTTATTTAGTTTCTTTGCTGGTTGTTACTATCAATTATATAATATTAAAAACCTGTTAGGGGCATAAGGTACAATAACTATAAGATAATTATGAATAGGTCTTAGAGCTTAAATAAACATATATCCAAGATTTTAGTACTATTTTATTGGATTAAATTAGGTGCGTATTATGTGCGGAATCATAGGTATTGCATGCAGCGCTACTTGTAGTAAAGTTTTAGGTAAATTTCTAGGACTTGTAATTAAAGAATGCCTCTTAAATCTCGAGTATAGAGGTTATGATTCTGTAGGCTTCGCTATTATTGACGAGAGCAACATCGTTATCAGGAAGAGCAAAGGTAAAATATTAGATGTAGAGAAGAAACTAAGTTTCGATGAATACGATGGGTCTGTGGGTATTGGACATACTAGGTGGGCTACACATGGCGAGCCTAGCGATAGAAATGCCCATCCTCATACGGATTGCAGAAGTAATATAGTTATAGTACATAATGGAATTATACACAATTACTTAGAGCTTAAAGAAATGCTTATTGAGAAAGGCCATGTTTTTAAAAGTGAAACTGATACAGAGGTTATTCCACATTTTTTAGAGGATTTATTGGCCAAAGGCTATAATGTCTTAGATGCTGTGAGAACATTAGCAAAAGTGTTGAAAGGCGCATACGCTTTAGCCATAATCGTTTCCAGCGAACCTCAAAAAATATACTTCATTAGAAACGTATCTCCCTTAGTTATAGGTGTAGGTAGTAATGTTTCGTTTATAGCAAGCGATATCCCTGCATTCCTTAGATTTACAAACAAAGTTATAGTCTTAGACGATGGAGATTTCGGTTATGTATCATCTTCCGAGATATACATAGAGAACGTTAATAAAGGCGTTATTGATTGGAGAAAGAGGATGAGAATAGTAGACTGGACTCCCGAAATGATAGCTAAAGAAGGATTTCCCCACTTCATGCTTAAGGAGATACACGAACAGCCTATAGCATTGAGAAATACATTAGCGAGCGTCGGTGTTGAAATAACTGATGTAATCAAGGTATTAGCTGACTCTAATAGGATTTTTCTTACTGCATGTGGAACCTCGTTTCATGCTGCTTTGGTTGGTGAATACATTTTTAATACTTTGTGCGGATTGAATGCAACAACATTCATAGCCTCTGAGTATTTAAGGTACAGAAAAGTTTTCAGAGAAGGTGATGTTGTAGTTGCTATTAGTCAATCAGGAGAAACAATAGACACTCTTATGGCTGTTAGAGAGGCAAAAAAATGCGGAGCTAAGGTTGTAGCTATATCGAACATTCTCTACAGCGCTATACCAAGGGAATCCGATGCTGTCGTATATACGAGAGCCGGGCCAGAAATAGGTGTAGCGGCAACAAAAACATTTACAACTCAACTATTAGTATTATTACTTATTTCCATCGAAGTAGCAGGTTTTCTAGGTGCTGAGAACCGACAAAACCTAGAGTATATACGTAAAGAAGTTAGAGAAATACCAGATATAATTGAAAATGTTATACATTTACACGAAGCCCGTATAAGGAGGTTAGCCGAGAAGTTGAAGAATAAGACAAACGCGTTTTTCCTTGGAAGAGGCATAGGGGTCCCGATATCTATGGAGGGAGCTTTGAAGCTCAAAGAAATAGCCTATGTACATGCGGAAGCATACCCTGCAGGCGAAAGTAAACATGGACCTATAGCTTTAGTTGAAGAGGACTTCCCTGTATTCTTTGCCTTATTTGAAGACGAATACAAAGAGCTATTAATAAGCAACATAGAGGAAATGAAAGCTCGTAGAGCATTCACTATAGGACTTATACCTAAAAACTTTAACGAAGCTATAAAGAGGTTAGATATAATATTTGAAATACCTAGATTAACTCCTTATACTGCTGCTATAGTTTATGCTGTTCCATATCAACTCATAGCCTATTACACCTCTGTATCTAAAGGTTTAGACCCAGATAAACCTAGAAACTTAGCCAAAACTGTAACTGTTGAGTAGGTGATGATCTAATGAATACGCCTGTAGTAGTTCTTGCAGGTGGTACTGGCGAAAGAATAAAGGTTTTAACTGGAGGTAAACCAAAGGCGTTACTATATCTCGCAGGTAAACACCTTGTTGAGTACACCCTAGAGAATCTCATAAAAATTGGCGGTAAAGATATATATGTAGTAGTCAATGATCCAAGAGATTTTGAGGATATAGCAGTTAAGTACGGTAAAAAATTAAAGCTTGAGCTTGTGCAACAAAAAAATCCTGGGATTGAAGGTGCTGTAACCTCCGTTAAAGACTATATAAACAATGACTTTATTCTCATATACGGCGATGTCATAGCTCCTGTTGACATGTATATAGAGTTGCAATCATTGTACTTAGCCGGCAATTACGGTGTAATCCTTATACCTGAAGAAGAAGTTGAGTCTTATACTGTTGCAAAGTTAGGGGCTGCACCAACCATTGAGAAATTTACCTACGGTATAAGTGCAACTGAGTCTGCAGGTCTATATGTTGTTGGAGGAGCTTACGTATTACCTAAGGAGTTCATATACGCTGTTGAATCACTTAATAACATGATTGAGGCTTTGAACTACGTGAACATAAAGTATAAGTTAAGGCCTTGTATATGGAGTGGGTGGTGGATTGACGTCGAATATCCCTGGGATTTACTAAGAGCAGTATTATATGTTCTACATCAACTAGATAGATCTATAATAAGTAGTAACGCTAAGATTGCTTCTACAGCTGTTGTTGAAGGACCTGTGATCATCGAGGACGATGTTGAAATAGATCATTATGCTATAATCAAAGGACCTGCCTACATAGGTAAGAGAAGCTATATAGGGTGTAATTCTCTAATAAGAAGCTATGTTGCATTGGAAGGTGGAAATGTTGTTGGTTCCTATACCGAAATAGTATGGAGCTCTATACAGAGAAATGCAACAATAGGTAGCAGATCCTACATAGGGTTTTCAGTTATTGGAGAAAGATGTACAATAGAGCCTGGAGTTGTGACACTAAATATTGTTCCAGATAACGTAAGGATAGCTAGAGCAATAAAAACAGAGAGAAGAGGTAGAGAATACGTAAAACTTGGTGCAATTATTGGATACAATTCAAGGATAAAAGCCTATATAGTGCTCAAACCCGGCGAAGTAGTAAGTAGCTGAAAATCGTAACAAAGTAATTCGCTTAATAAAACTTACCCCAAAATAAATTCTTTTTAAGTATTCATAGCAATTCTTTAACTACATAAATCTATAATGCATTATACCCTATGCCTTGACCCTTTAATTAATTTTAACTCTATTGTATTCATTGTTTACTTATAACTAATATCCCAAGTTGTTAAGTTAAATATTTGGCTACTATAGAATAAATAAATAGCTAGTACAGATGTTTTACAAAGAGAAAGTTAGCTATTAAGTAATTCAAATACTCTCTTTAGTGCAAACCATCCAGGTTTTTTGGAGAAATCTGTTCTTAAAACTCCCCATCCACACCAACCAAGTCCACTTGAGGGTTCACATGATATAGGATTTTCATCCCAAAGCATATACCATACAATAAACTTTATAGGTATTTCGCGAACCATGTTGATTATGGAACTGAATGCCGTGTTTACAAACCTAGCTTGTTCTATCTCTCTTTTTATAACAACCTTATTTAGAATCCTTAACTCTGTAGAGAATCCTATTTCGGTTATTGCTAGAGATTTACCATACTTTTCAACATCTCCGTAAACACTCTTAAGTATACGCCAATCATGGTGACCAGCAAAACTCCAAGTTCTAGGGTAATGATCTATGCCTATAATGTCTACGCATTTTCTTAAATCAGTTAGTATTTTGTGTAGGAATTTCCTCCACCCCATATAATCTATAGCTATGTTTACGATCTTAACCTTATCCCCAGCACCATCAACTATACCTCTACATAAAGCTTCGATAAAATCTATTCCTATAATACTTTGAGGCGATACATTAAACGTAAGGTTAAGCTCGTTACCTAGTTGATATATCTCTACATACGGTTTAAAAGCTCTTGAGACATTGTATGCATAGCTGTAAACATAATCTATTAAATAATTGTAATTTTTATTCTTTCCAATCAAAGAATTAAACCATCTGGGTAAACCCGTTCCAATTATCAACAACGGCTTTAAATTTCTTTGTACAATATATTCTATTAAATTTTTGTACCAGTTTAGACTTGTCCACAATATTTTATCTTGAAAAGGCTCTACATCTTTCCACCAAATATCAAACCTAATAATCTTTGCCCCGATAGCTATAGATTCCTCAATAAGCCTGCAAGTAGTCTTGGTTCTCATCCCTGCATATGCATGGATAGATATTGCAGGACTAGGTAGGGATGCGTATGCTATGAAATTTCACCCCCAGTTATAAACAAGCTGAAGCTCATAGTATATATCACTAAAGGGTACAATTCCGTATTAGAGTTGTGTAATTAATAATACCTGCTAATTTTGAGGTAAAAGGTATTCATTGTTATAATCCATTAACATTGGCACCCTTAGTTGCGATCCAAAATTAAGGATAGGAAATTAAAGGTTGATATAATTGTGTAACTATGACTAGAAATTCATATAATTACATGGCCTTTGCATGCTAATGCAGGTTCCTTAATTTCATAAGCAGTATGCTTATAATTTTAATTTTCCTACTATTTTAATGGTGCTATAATGTATATAGTTCCATCTTCAGCTTCTATGGATTCTATATATGTCTTCTTTTTATAACAGAATGCCACCAATGACGAAATTAATGCATCACGTAGATCTTTGTGGCTAATTTTATTCTTATCGATATGATGTCCGATTGATATACCTAGGCTATTACACAACTCTATTACATTATTCGAACCTGAATTTATAAGAGCACTCCTCGGATGAGTTTCGATTACCATTATCCCCATAGATTTAAACTCATTATAAAGTCGCCAAGCTCTTACAGTTAACATCTTCATATATTTAAACGTGGGGGGTAGAACCCTAAAACCTCTTCTGATAGCTTCTCTATCAACCTCTCTAAACCTTGGATGTTCAGCTATAGGTGCATCAACAGCCAATACCTCTATAGATAATAACTTAACTTTGTTTACGATATCTGCATCACTATATAGACACAAGAGCTCTTTTAGAGTTTTGTCCTCTTCATCTACAACTGCAAAACCACTACATCTATGTTCATAAGCAGCTAAATCAAGACCTCCGACAACCATGTAAATCCCAAATACTTTAATTATATTTTGATAAAACTATATTTTCTTTAACAACGTGGGATACATAACCTGCTAATACACATACTTTTCTATATTCATCATCAAAATAAGCTAAACTTTAATTAGAGCTTAACTAAGGTTAAGCCCTCGTTTTAGCTATTAACTATCAAAAAGCAAATATTGCAAGATATGATTCAAACATAATGTCTATTTATTAAAGTATTTTGATTAAATTCCATAGATGATAAAGAGCTGTTATAAACAATATATTAAATAGATGTTCAAATAGTTTATCTTTGATGCGTCGGGAAATTATAAGGTAACCTAGAGAATTTATTTATGTATGTATTTGAAAAGGGTGCAGTCCAAGCCCATAACCCTATTAATGTAGGGAAACAATAGACTGTAAAACATTCCTCACCTGAGAAGCCAGTAAATACCTTAACGAAGTATGTTAATAGAGCCGCGGCCGGGATTTGAACCCGGGACCTCCGCCTTACCAGGGCGGCGCTCCACCAAGCTGAGCTACCGCGGCCCTGGTTATCTGTGTACGTATATTAATGTTTAAATATTATATAGTTTTTGCTTCATATTATCAGCTATGATTTTAATTATTGATTCAAGCATATTAATGTTCAATTGAGGTTTAATTAGAATTTTGCCGATATTTCGGAGGCATTCTTCTTCTATTGGATGAAGGGTTTTAGCTGGTATTATTAGTGTGTATAATGTTTTTTCGAATTCTTTCCCTAATATTTCTTCAACGCTCATAACCTCTATAGATCCATTTTCAAAACCTATAGCTTTTAGTACTATGATTTTATCTTTTTCGTTAAGCACATTGTTATTTGTATTCTTCTGTATTATGAGTAACAACTCGATGGCTTCTTTAGGAGTCATATAGTATTCTTGTTCGAGGTCTATTTCTAAAAGTGTTAACGTATGGAGATCTCTATCTCTATTCATTTTTATTACTTGTAGTGGATACTCATAGAGTACCCCATTCTTCGGCTTAACTATTGTTACTGTTTTACCGAAGCGGTATACTTGTAAGCAGCTCAAAGATATAGCAGTATTTAATATTGATGATGCAGGGAGTACTTCGACTTCTACATTTTTACTTAATGCTTCGACAGTTATAGCACTATGTGTTGTAGCTATTAGGGGGTCGCCTATTACTGCTATACATATATTGCTAAGTTTAGCTTCTTCAACTATTTTATTAATTGATCCCCCTTCTAAATCTTTCCTCTTAGCCATAATAACTTCAATGCCAAATTGTTTTAGAATATTTGCTAAATCATAAATCGATGGAAACCAATTACTTGTATATGTATCCATATATATCCTTTCACAAGATAGTAGACGGAGAAGTACTCCTATAGGTAATAGGTCTATTGACAATCCTAGACCTATTAACTTAATCAAGGTATTAATCCTCTATACTTCAATTCTTCTAAAACTCTATCCCATTTACCGCTTAAAACGTATAGTCTTTTTACGTGATATCTCCGAGGTATATACTTGACAATGCATGCAGTACAATCCGTAATTGGCAGGGATTTCTTCCCCCCAAATACAACCCTTGGAACAACATGAGGATCTTCATCCAATATCTTGATATCGTCGACGAATATTGTTACTTGGTGATCCTCAACGATATTTTTTACAATTGTCTCAATGGTTTGTATTATCTCTACATCCTTGTCTATCTCCACGTTAAGAGGTTGATTACTGAAATTTGATATATCTAATAACACCTTGTATCCTTTTCTCTTGAAAAAAGCCTCGATAAGCTCTTTAAGTTCTTTAGGTGTTCTTCTCTGTCGTAAAACATTGATCATTAATCCTATGAGCCAGTCATCATTCCAGTAAATTATATCCTCACTTCTTATGGCTTTAACTATATCTTGAAGCGATTTAAATATTCGTACTTCTTCTGGGTAATATTCACATAGATTTTCATATATTCTTCTTAAGATGAGTTCATAGCCTACAAGTGTTTTATGGTAGTAAACAGTTTTATACATATGCATTCTAGCTAAGTAGAAGTTATCTACAGCATCAATACCTTTATCGAGTATCGCTATATTTCCATCGCCGTCTACAACGAGTGTAGCTATAAGTCTTTGTAGATCTATTGTTCCATAGGCTACACCTGTATGTAAAGCGTCTCTTATTAGATAATCCATTCTATCTATATCTACATCACTAGAAAGAAGCTGATTATATAGAGGTTCTCTATACCTACTTTCAAGAACGGCTATTATTTCTTTATGATCAAACCCATACTTATTTAATACTTCCTTTATCTCGGTGCTTTCTTCTATTATAACCCTAGATATGTCTTCATGATTTATACTCAACTTATGTTTGTAAAAGGGCTCAATCGCATGGCTAAACGGGGTATGGCCTATATCGTGAAGCAGAGCTGCTAAACGTAAAAGCTGTATATCATCCGGATCGTGTATGTATCCAAGTTTGTAGAGTTTAGATGAAACAAGACCCGCAATATGCATGGTTCCAATACTATGACTAAACCTCGTGTGAGTGGCTCCAGGATAAACATACCATGCTGTTGCAAGTTGCTTTATGTATCTAAGCCTTTGGAAAATTGCGGTATTTATTATCTCTAACTCAGTATTTGAGAGCTCTACATAGCCATGAACCTCATCATAGATGCGCTTAGCTATACCACGTATACCCCCTTCGGTTGCCACCACAAAAACTACCCCAAGCTATTACAAAATATCTACTTCCTTAGGGTTCTTACTTATCTTAGAGTACATATATTTTTATTTACAAGGAAAACCCAAACCTTTTCAACGAAATCCTTAGGCACACTTCCTTTACGTTTAATAAGCTCCTCCACCGAATCCTCAGGTCGAGGATATATATCTGTACACAACATCAATAAACTAGCCAAAATCTCTAGCGATCTTACGTTTAGCTCTTCCATATACTGCTTAAACTCATTTAAGAACTCTATAGCTTTTTCACTACATGCTTTGAATTCTTCATCTATCTCTAAATCTATTATATTACCACGTTTTACGCTATTCAAAATATTGGCTATCGTATTATAGTAGTTCTGGAGATTTCTTGCATAAGGACCTAACGTATACCAACCAAATTTTAGATCTAAGTTACAACCAATTTTCTGAAGTATGTACCCAACCTTCTGTGTAATAACTCTAAAATCAAAGCTCTCCATATTAACATTATCAAGACCTGTAGCTATTATAACCTTCGCTATTACTCTAGCTAGCTGTTTATTATGCATACCATTTCAGCCATACTAACAATTATCATAATCAGAGTATATTAAAACTGTGGCAAGTGAGACTGTTAATTTGTTTACTCTGTAATATAAAAAGATCATGAGTTAGCAAAGTACGCGGAAATCAAGGAAGATGTTGTTTTATACTAAGTAATTTTCAATTAAGCTTCTTGTTCTAAATATTAATTATTAAATTAAATTAATATCCAATTAAGCATATTTAAATTAACATTAATGTAATATACCGTATATGTTTACAAGTGCATCCCCATAACGTTCATCGTATCATTTAATACCTCATAATGCTTGTAACTTGAGTAATAGTAGTGTAATTTCAAAGATAGTTCAAAGAAAAAGCATCTATTTAATAGTATGAGGAAGATCAAACCAAACTGCGTTGTTCTTGAATGCTTCAAATATTGGTGTATTGGTGGACCGGCCGGGATTTGAACCCGGGACCTCTCGGATGCCAACCGAGCGCTCTTCCAGCTGAGCTACCGGCCCATTTAGAGTGTTATGCACTAGGAGATATATCTTATGGAAGTAATATAAGCTTTGTTGTCTATTCTATAAAACAGTAATAACAATTTGGTTTATCATCACTGCGGGGCCTCATCATATATCAGTATCGGAGATCTAAATCATCTAAGAAAAACTGCTAGTAATGCTAGGTATTAAGTCTCTATGGTTCAAAATTACCAAGTTTTGATAGGATTACACGTAAGCATTGATTAACAACTTTGTCTATGTTTTGTGTAGCATCAATAGCTATTAAAGCGCCTCGTGATGCAAATAACTCGTATATTTCTTGTACTTTTTTAAGCCTGTTAACATCCTCAAAGTACTTCCACTTAGACTCTTTCTTTTTTATTCTTTCTAGTGCTACCTCGAGTGGAACTTTTAAGTATATAACTAAATCGGGTTCGATGGCATATTTGTTTACCGTCTTTATCCATTCTATGTCTATACCTCTAGCACCTTGATACGCTAGTGAAGAGTGAATATACCTATCCGTAATAACTATGTATCCATTCTTAAGCAGAGGTTCTATTACTTTTTTTACATGAAATAGCCTATCCAAAGCCATGGCTAAAGTCTCTATCTCAGCCTCTACTTCTCCTGCTTCTTCTATGTATTTCTTAAGAGCTTCAGAGAAAGGAGATGAAAAAGGCTCGTATGTGTAAACAGCGTTGTATCCTAACTCCTTGAGTTTCTCAACTAATTTCTTAGCTACAGTTGTTTTACCTGCACCATCTATACCTTCTATAGCCACTAAAATACCTTCTTTATCAAAATACAAAGTTTATCGCCCTTCATCGAAATTATTATTTTATCGCCTGTAGTTATAGATTGTAAGACATCCATAGGTAAACCGTATATCATAGGTATTTCACAGATAGCTGCCCCTGCAACAACTACTGGATCTGGTTCGAAGCACAAAATAGCTTTAGGACCTAAACCCTTTTTACACAAAGAATACAGAACATATGTACCTACAGTACTTCCTCTAAACCTTTCTATTACAAGTATTTTGTTAGTAATGCTACAACCGGGACAACCACTTTCATTTGATTCAATGGTGCCTGTTTCCTTATTTACATCCCCTAAGAAAGATAGCACAGATACCTTGACAGTATTTCCCTCGACGGTCTTTTCTATATCAACATCAATATTTAGGCAATATTCAGCAGACATGATGAGGCCCCCGCTAGCTTGGGTAAATAGTGATACGCTTTACCATGTATTGTTGATAACGAATAAACTTTAGCTAATTTAAGATTAGAAACAACGGGACATACCCCAGGCAAGTAAACGATGTCTATACCATCAATTACCCTATTTAATTCAGATAACTTATGCAGATCTAGCGAAGGAATAGCTATGTATACTTTCTTTATACCATACCCCTTAAGTTGCCCAACAATGTCAGCTAAAAGTTCTTCTGCCTCCTTTATATCAATATGAGGGCACCCTAAAAACATCGCATCAGAACACCTTCCACCAATAAAGTCCTTAACATCATCGATATCAACCGATATTTTCTCTAAGCCCTTCAAGTTAATATTAGCATAACCTGGTGTAATACCTTCAACTAGTGCTAGCGCTGTACTAGATGTAGAGGCAATAGATGATAGCATAGACCTTATAGCTATATCTCTTATATCTCCATGGAGTCTGAAAACCGCTTTTATATATGGAATTCCCCGTACAACCTTACCTATAAAAAGTCCTAGTGCAGACGCTAAAGCTATAGAATTAACAGGAAAACTTACTTCTATAAGCTCCGTTGGACACCTATTTTCATCGATATGCATACCACAAAAACATGTTCTACCCGCTATAGCGGCCATAAGAGCTGTTATACCTCCTTCTCTATTAGTTTTAGCTCCAGCTATAGAATTTGCATAGATGACGGCACTTGATTCTGCCCATGCTAAGTGCTCTCCATATCCTGGCACTCTTAACTTATATGGAACGCACGTGAAGCTCTTATTATCTATACCAATAGCGATTAACAACTCAACTATTTTCCTCTGTTTAACAACTACATCAACGCCGTAGACCGAAGCAAATTCATCTATAAGGGCTATAGAGGAAGGGTTTGCTGTAGTATAAACAAGAACTCTAGTCTTTTTTTTAGCTAAGTCTTGCAGTAACTCAAGACCCTCATCTCCAATATTAAAGTAGGAGATTCCTGAAACATGAGCATGGGTTATTTCTATAAGTTTTTCTCCTTTAAGCGCTTTACATACTTTGACTAGCACGTTCATAGCCATACGAAGAGGTTCTCCGAATTCACCTTGAAGTGCTTTTTCCTCCCACTTTGTCAAGTACATTACGCTATTCTACCTCAACATACTTATACCTGAGCTTATCTTCTGAAAGAGGTGCCGTTAGATCTAATCCTAACTTATCGCAAAAACCTAAAGGTGAGCTAGGATCTAATGTTGAACACCTAGCTCTTTCTACCAGTATTATGCTATCTTTACCTCTAAATCGTGTTGCTAAAGCCCACAACAGCATATAATCTGAATCAACATCTATATCGCTATCGACTACAGCAACCATTTTAAGGCTTGGATGCGCAGCGAAAGCCGCTAGTGATGCATTTTTTGCATCGGCATCATGGGCTTTATCTATCGATATAGCGGCTATTAGCCAAGAACCTGATGCCCTTAGTAATCTTACTTTATGGACTTTTGGGACAGCATGAGATACATAATTCCATATGAGCGCTTCCTTATAGAAACTTTGTAGAAACTTATGTTCCCTTCCTGCAGGTAAAATTACATGAAAGTACTCTTCGTAGTTCACATAAATGCCATCTATTTTTATCAAGGGTTCTTTTCTTGCAACATCATAGAGATGAAGAAGATCCACAAAAGGCCCTTCAGTTACTAACGTATCTGTTATTCTACCCTCAAGAACCAATGCAGCATTTGAGGGAACAGGTAGATTATACCTAGGAGTATAGGTTATAGTGAAATCGCTAACCATGTTTGGGACAAGCTCGAGCTCGAAAACACCGAAAGGTGGGGAAATTGATGCAGCAAAGACTGCCGCAGGATGAGCACCTACAATTATGGCTACCGGGATCTCTCTAACGCCTCTTCTTATATAACTATCGTATATGTACCTAAGATGGCGGGGAACTATTCTGGCTACCACAGAGTCTCTGGAGACCATCATGGTTCTATGGATTGATGCATTGCATATACCATCTATACATGCTACATAGATAGACGACGAAAGATATCTTCCTCCATCATTGGGATAGAATTTTATAAATGGAACGTTCTCGATATTAACTTCAGGTAAAACTTTGTACTTATCTTCAAACTCAACCTCCTTGGGTTTCAATGGCTTTAATGTAAGGACTTTCTCGTATGCGCAGCTGTCGTTATCAACACCTAAGATGTGCTTATAGAACCTATTCCTTGAATTCAACACATTACCTGCGCATGTATAGGAGGTGCCTTCAACTTTAAACAGAACAATCTTCTGTTCTTCGTCAGCTTTAGTTAAGTACTTAGTTGGCTCTAAATCGCTTTTAAGTATTCTATCACTTAAATTTTCTACCTCACCCTGTAGGTTATTGATAAACGATTTTAAGCTCATTTCCACCACTATACAACGCACTTCGGGTATCTAATACTATCGTTCCACTGTTCATCTAATTTAACTTTACCTATTATCAGCCCATTTATTTCGTCAGCATAAGATGTTTGTACGCAAATTTTTCCATTATTTAAGTCTATTTCATCAATTATTGCTACGCCAACATCATTGAGGTTTTTATCTAGAATAGAGCTTATAACACCTTTGGCATTCGAAGGCTTTACCACGATAATTTTACGTTCTAGACGTTCTAGACGTTCCCTGGGTACTATAATATCATCAGGTACTGCTATTACATCAAAATCTGTATACCTAGCCGAGTACAAAATCCTTGTACCTAGTATTTTCTCGATATTTTCAAGTTCCTCAGCTGGTACAAGAGCACCATTAAAAATACAAGCACCAGCTATAGCTAGGTTGTTAATATCAATACATACCTTCTTCATGTTATTAAACCATTTCTGGTAATTAATTTTTCTAAGATCTCTTCTGTCTTCTCTACTCCTTTCTTTTACAATCCTTGGCTTAGGCAGACAGTTAACATCTATATCTGTATTCCTAAGCATAGCCTTAAACGCTGAACATAGTTCTGATCCAAGTATAACTACAGTCGAAGGAGATAGCGTTTTAATTAATATGTATTTGTACTCTATGGAGGAACTATCACCAAACCATCCATCAGTATTAACTACGATAGGGTCTCCGCCTAAGGATTTCGCCTTTAAGACTAGGTCCAATGTGCTACTAATTACCTTAGACATAGATGTAGCAAAAGAAGGAGTAAGAGACCCAATAAACTTTATGTAATCGGCTTTCTCCTCTCTTAACCAGAAGACTTTTTTATCAAAGCATTTCATACCTATAAATGTAGGTGGAGCTAAATCGCCTTGACCCACATCCGTATCTACAATACAAGGTTTTTTATTTAATTCTATTGCTATATTTGATAACAAAGTAGAAAATGAAGTTTTACCGCTTTCTATAGCACCTAAAACTACCACAGTACCTCCTTTTTCAGCAGTAGCTCTAGCTGTGGGCTCCCATACATCTATTATTTCTTCGCCGGGATTGGGCTTCTCTATGCTGCCTCCTTCTCCGAGGGCAATATTTATAATAGAGTTTTCTAGTACTTTTATACAATAACTTCTATACCTATTGATGACGAACGATCCCCCTTTACAAATATTTACGCCAATAACCCTTATGCAACCTTCTATAACAATTAGCTTAGCCGGACCCATTATTCTTATTAATCCTCCTTTCTCTAAGTCCAACCTAGTTTGTAAGGGTTGCGAAGGCGATGACATCTATTATTAACCTCGATCTCTTTTGCTAATCTTACATCTCTATTTCTTTAATGACTGGATACTGCTTTAACTTATGCTTATTTATATTCAACTTCTTTACTTCTATGGAGGGCTATATTGATTGCAGCTAATTCGTCTGTAGTTAGTTTTGTATCCTCTAGAAGGTATTTATGCTTTGAGCTTTTGTATTCTGGTACAAATTCGATATTAGCTGTATCTTTAAACATCTCGACGATTTTGTTAATGAATCTTTCGTCAATATCGTTAGCTATACCCAATCTTATAATTTTAAGCTCAGAGTCTACGTTGTATATAAAAAATTTAATATCTTCAAGAGCCTCATTTAATATCCTGTAACTACGCGTATAGATTATATCGTCATTAACGATAACCGCTACACCAATGCTTTTACCATAATCAATCCCTATAATTATTTTTTTTATAGGATTAATTAGTAAAGCCTTTGTGTATATTATCGCTTTAGCTATACTTTTTTCAAGACCGTAAACATCAATATCTATAACGTATCCATTGATGTCCACATCATTTTCTATTAAGTACTTGTATCCTCTCGTATCGAGAAGAACAACGCCATGAACATGTTTGACATCTATATCAACGCCTCGTGCTCTGACTTTAAATCGTGATAGAATGTTTAAGGTTTTAATAAGTTTGCGAGGGTCATCTATAATCAGGTATAGTTCTCTTATTTGCTTACCTACCCTTATCCCGATCACCTACGAATTCTACATATATTTAAGTACAATAACTTCTACACCTAAGTTCCTGTAACCACTAGGTTCTACACGATATTATATTCCCCAAATCAGCCCCACAGCAAAAGTCTATCATCATATTTTCAGTTCCCGGATTCCTCTTCATCGTGCTGAAATTAACACTATACACGAATAAATATTTTTAAGTTACTGACAATGTTTAGATAATGGTGATTGCAATAATTACAAGGCTAAGGCGTATAGTATCAAGATACTTAGAGATTGTTGCTATTAATCTGTATAAGCTTGGTTTAACCCCTAACAGTATTACCCTCCTTGGTCTAGCTATATCCGTGGTAGGTCTTATAGCAGCCTATTTAAGTAATATAGTTGCTGTTCTCTTAATATTCTTGATCTCATCACTAATGGATGTTCTAGATGGTGCGTTAGCTAGGGTATCAAGTAGGGTAACTAGGCTGGGATCTATATTAGATTCTTTTAGCGATAAGGTTGAAGAAGGCATATTCTTCTATTCTATTCTTATTCTGGGAGCCCCAATAACACTGGTACTGCTCTCATTAATTGTATCCTATCTCATAAGTTATCTCAGAGCTTTAGGAGAAAATAATGGTGTTAGACTTGAAGGTATTGGAATTCTAGAGCGTGGCGAAAGATTGATACTTATCGCTATAGCTATTGTAGGTCTATGGCTGGGGAATAGCGCTTTGGTGCACATAGCTCTGATTGCTTTAATAATTCTAGGGTGTGTAACTATCATGCAAAGGTTATTCCATATCTATAAAAACGTTTAGGATAACTTCTGAAGAGATACTCTTTTCTTCCTCTCTTCTTCGGATCTAACCTTTATTATACCATAGAATATTGCACAGTTAATACAGTAGCATTTGGTGACAGGATACCTCATTATTATAGCACCTTTCTTCTCTAGCTCTTGGGCAAGCTGAGGATCTACCGGGGAATACATCCTAGTTACACATACTATCTTATCTTCAGGTACTAATGCTCCACAGTTATCGCAATGCGTTCTCGATACAGATCCTTTGTCTCCTTTCCTACGTCCTCTGTTCTCCCTCTTCTTAGGCATAACTCACAACCGTATAGCTAAGTATATGTAACTTTTAAAAGCTTTGCTAGCTTATATAATTTAGTATCTTTTTGCTAATACCATATATTTTGCTGCTTGTACTCCACAAAAACAGCAATTTATACCAACAAGCTGTTGAAGTTCAAGCATATTAAGAGATATAGGGAGTAATTCGCCAAGAGGATCTATGCCCTCTACACCATCAAGTTTACTCCGTACACAGTTTTCATAACCACACCAAGGTGAAAAGACTATATAGCCTTTTCTTACTAAGTCTAAAGCTTCGTTAAAGTCTTTGGCTATTCTTATATTATCCTTAAACGATTTCCAAGCTCTTTCAGCTAAGTTCTTTTGAATTTCACCGAGGATTCTATCAATTTCTTCAACTAATGAGTTCAGCGGTATAGTTTTCTTAGTCAATGTATCTCTTCTAAATATAGTTGCTGAACCATTTAGGTATTCTCGATATCCAATCTCAATTCTTATTGGTACACCTTTTAATTCCCATTCAAAGTATTTCTCTGAAGGCCTTAGATGATCTCTTGCATCTACATGTATTCTCAATCCTTTCCTAATTATTATATTGGCAACGTTCTTACTATACTCTAAAACCCTTTGATATTTGTCTTGCTCTTGGTGCTGAATAGGAACTATAACCACCTGGTACGGAGCAACAATAGGAGGTAGCATAAGACCTTTATCATCACTATGCAGCGCTATAATAGATGCTATAACTCTTTCTGATATGCCGTAGCTTGTTTGCCAAGCATAATCTATAGATTCGTCTTTCTTTTGGATCTTGACGTCGAAGACTGTGGTAAACGTTTGCCCTAAGTTATGTACTGTGCCTATTTGAACTGTTTTTCCATCTGGGTATAACGTGTCAAAGGCTATTGTGTATATAGCTCCTGCAAATTTATCCCATTGGGGTCTCCTAGATATTATGTATGGAATACCTAGGGTATCGAAGAATTTCCTGTAAACATCTATGGCTTCTATGACTTGTCTTTCAGCATCCTCAAAATCTTCATGAACAGTATGAGCTTCCTTAAACGTGGTTACTTCTCTAACCCTAATCATAGGTTTAGTCATTTTAGTTTCATACCTAAAAATGCTAACTACTTGATAATACTTTTTGGGTAATTGACGGTAACTTTTAACCCAAAAGCTCTCCATATAACTAATTGATGTTTCGCTGGTAGGTCTTAACGCTAGTTTTACATCTAGTTCTTCTTTACCTCCATGCGTTACCCAAAGAACCTCATCCTCGAATCCTCTAACATGCTCACTCTCCTTTTTGAATACTATATCAGGTATAAGTATAGGCATGAGGATCTCTTCGTGGTTTGTACTATCAAGAAGCTTACGTATCAATTCCACTACATGATATCTTATCTTGAATCCGTATGGAAGCCATATACCCATCCCTTTTACTGGATACCTACCGTAATCGTAGATTTCTGCGTTGGTTATTATCCAATCAAACCATTCGCTAAAATTTTCATACTTATTTGGCATTTTTATGGCTGACATACTGCTTCAAACCTAAATAACCACGCTATTTTCGGGTTAAAAATCAAACTGTTTGACCTATTTCTTTAACTATTTTTCTAGCAAACATGATGTAACCTGTGTGACCTACCATTAGGTTTGCAGGTCTTATAGATTCTCGACTTAACTTAATTTCTCTAACTAGTACTTCATAACATCTAATATCTATAAAGCCGCCGTGATCAATCAATGCCTTGTAAAGTTTTTCAATCTGATTCATAGATGGTATGAAGAAGACTACAGGTGCTGAAGGTTTTAACGATATATGAAGATTATCTAGTATATTCCATGGATCACCTACATCTATAAGTGCTGCATCTATATCTCTTTCATCAATGCCTTCGCATGCATTTCTATGCTTAAATGTAACATACTCTTGTAATCCGAGTTCCTCAATGTTTTTCTTAGCAACATTGAGGAACTCTTCTCGTACCTCATAGCCATAAACATGTCCTGTAGGCCTGACAAAATTAGCTAAAACTACAGTTGTAGATCCGGTACCAACACCTATCTCTAAGACCCTTAATCCCGGCGATAAACTTAGCAGCAAAACTATGAATCCTTGATCTTTCGGATATATAACTTGTGTAACTCTTTTCAATCCCTTTTCAATATGATCTATAAGCAAAGGTTTCAATATATAGGCATCAAAATTAGTACTTGTTTTAACTTTAGCTCCATAACTTAAACCGACAATATTCTCTAGGCTTATTTTACCTCTATCACAAGAAAAAGTCCTGCTTTTTTCAATCCTTGTAATCCACCTACGTTTATGGTCAAAATATATGAGAACTTTATCACCAAAATTAATATTATCGTCGTCGTAAATCAGACCTGATGTCATTCCTCATCACATCGGTAATACCAGCCTTCATCATCGTAATCTAACATAGTAATAAAGCTCATAACTTTTCATGATAATCGGTTTTCGGTTAGTAAAGCAAATAATCATTAATATTTTAGAGATCTTTTCTATAAAAATACAGTAACAAACCCCTTAAACTGCTACTTAAAGTCATCTATTACCTCAATATATCTACTTCTTATACTTCTTTCCCCAACCGCGCTACTATTGGCTGACCATAATTCTCTCTTTAGTAATTCCCTAATAGCTGCTCTTATAACTTCTGATCTTGACGCATATCTACCTAATCTTACTAATTCATCTATTGCCTCAATATATGATTCCGGCATCTTAACAGTTATTATACGCATATTACTAACCACCATAAAAAGGTTATACCAAGAACAATAATTTATAAGCTAGGGGGGATATGAGAAGACGATTTCGAGCAACATATATAAATAAAAACTTATATACGCTTAATTACATAGTAGAAGTAAGATAATGAAGCTGTAATAATCAGGTGATCATAGATGGGTACAAAGGGTGGGAAACCTCTCAGTTCTATTGAGAAAAAACAGACTAGGGTTGAGAAAAAAGAGGAGAAGAAGCTTATCAGAGAGGAGAAGAAGGAAACAAGACTTAATATTGTTGATCCATCGCTTGTTAGGAAAGTAGCTGAAGATATTAAGGGCATCCCCTTTGTTACTACATTTACACTAGTTCAAAAGTATGGTATTAAGTACAGCACAGCTAGAAAAATTTTAAGAGCCTTATCATCGCAAAATATTGTTAATATAAGCCTTAAGGGCAGAAGAGTTACAGTTGCTGTTCCTGTAAAGAGTACTACAAAGTAGTCAAGTAAAATCTAATTAATACTATTGTATGTATCTCTTTTAATTATTAAAGCACATCAACCTCTTATATAGTACGACAAAGTTTTATTCAAGATCTTGAGTATTTTTCTGTTAGCACCATTTAAAGTTAATGTATCGCGTTTGTGATTAGTAGGTATAACTATTTTTATCATTTTAATAGTTTTATCTAATACCTCGTGAATTACTACACCGTTTTCATCAACTATAGCTGTTGGCATAAATACAATTTCTTCATCTTTTCTTTTAATCATACATCCTACACATATAACAATAGTTCTAAGCTCTAGTGCTCTTGTCTTAAGTATGGACATTACTTTATCAGCTGATATATATGGATAAGGATAGAATGCAACTACATTTACCCCTATAATCCTCATTAATAGAGAAAGCTCAGGTAAATGTATATCCTCAGCTATGAACACCCCTATATTTGTATTCTTAACCGTTGCAATAGAAATTGAAGAACCCTGACCATAACCTAGCGGTGGAAGTATTTGGCTCATAACAGCCTTTAAATTTGTTGTCGGCTCTACAATAAATGCTGATCTATATAATTTAGAGCCCCGCCTTTCAAGTATAGGTCCTACAACTAAATATAAACCATACTTATTCGATAGCATTGCTAGTTGCTCTGATGTTTTGCCCGGTATTGTTTCAGCTGTTTTTTTAACTCGTAGACTCCTCCTTAGATCAAATACAGGTATACCGTTTATCATAGCTGGTAACAATAAGACCTCTACTCCCTCGTCATGGGCTCTCTTAAACACTTCTTCAAATTTACGAATATTCTGCTCAAATTTCCCTAATTCTATTACTCCGTGAGCAACCGCTATAGTGATGCCTGAATCTTTCTGCATACATCTAAACCTCTCTCTAGTTCATTAATTATGTGTGTGCAAATCTCTTTGAATAATTCATAAATCAACTCCATGTAATTTGCCTTACCTTCTTCTATAGCTTGTATTCTTTCATATAACTCCTTGGTTCTTTTAACGTTGACCATCTTACTTATGTTATCATGAGCTAAATTTATGATTTTTTTCATATTATCTACAAATTGTTCGTTCTTCTTATAAATATTCTTTAGTACTACTAGAAGATCCTCTAAACCATAAATTCCTTCGGGGAAGTTTGTTCCAGCGAGCAATGTATAAACATAGAAACCTTCCGAACTAGGTAGAAGGGCCCCACCTTTAGTTCCTATTATGTATCCCCGCTTCATAACAGTATCAACTATTTTTGCATAAGTACTAGGTCTTCCAATACCTGTTTCCTTCATCCATTTAATTATATCTCCTTGAGTAGGCAACGGATAATCACTTAATGTAGCTGTAACTATCTTCAAGGGTCTTACTGTAAACTCTATACTTGGTAATGGTATAACCTTTATTGGTGAATAAACTAGAGTATAACCTGGATTCAAGACTTTTGTTGCAACATCTATGAATTGCTTGATGACTTCTTTACCATCAACCTTAACTATAACAATGTACTGTGTTTTCTCTATGAAAGCTGATTTCATTTGACTTGCAATAAATCTTCTGAATATTAAGTCATACAATTTATAGTGATTGCTTGTAAGTCTTGTGGGTACCTCTATAATCCCTTCAGCTATTAACTCCTTCAGCTTTAATGCATCTATAGGTCTTGTAGGTCTTATACCCTCATGGGCACCTCCTACACCCCAGGTTTTAGGCTCGAAAAACTCTGCATATTTATTACCAAAAATACTAACCAGATATTCCCTTGCAATATTTATACCAGTCGACGATATTCTAGTAGAATCCGTTCTATGGTATGTTATTAAACCTAACTCAAATAATTCTTGTGCAATATTCATAACCTCTACAGCTTCTAGCCTTAATAGCCTTTGAGCTTCAGCCAACATTTCATCAGTTGTAAATGGAGGTAGTGGATATATACATTCAGTTCTTTTGGTTAGTGGGATAAAAGTTATCTCAACCCTTGATGACGATAATCTCTTGACGCCCTCCTTCAATGTTTCTTCAAGAACATGCTGAGGTACTTCAATTATTAAACCTTCAAGGAAGAGAAGTTTACTCTTACGTGCTGTTCTAACTCTATTCAGGTACATCTCTATTATTCTCCCTAGAACTGGAGTTTGAACTCTACCTGCACTTAACCTTCCTTCTTTAGCTCGGGTAATTAAGTTCATAGACTTAAGCTTATTGGTTACGTACTCCGATAAAGCAAAGCCCAGCCATCGATCCTCTATTCTCCTAGTTATCTGGGCTTCAACAAGAAGAAGATCTATCTCACGCGGGTTTCTAAGAGCATTTAATACAGCTTTTCTTGTAACTTCGTGGAATTCTGCTCTAACTATTAATTTGGCAAAGGGAGCTAAAGCAATAGCTATATCATAACCTATTTTCTCCCCTTCAGCATCGGGGTCCGTAGCTATAATAACTTCTTCGACTTCTAAAGCCAATTTCTGCAACGCTTCAACGATATTCTTTGAAGACTTGTACTTCGATGATCCACACAATGAACATTTATCATCTTTAATAAATTGCGTACTACATTCAAGACATTTCTTTATGTAATCGTATTTTGGTAAAAACAAGATCCTATTATAAGCTCTTGTTACAGCAATACCATATATGTTGTCTTCTTGAAGCTCTTCTTCAACAACTTCAAATACGTGACCGCCTGTTGAAGCGATAATTAAGTGCATTTCTCCTACGTTTGTTTCGTAGACCCTTAGCCCATTGAATTCCCTATATGCTGGTCTTCCAAAGAATGAGGCTATAGTTCTAGCTTTGTTTGGCGATTCCACAATAAATAGTACAGTTCTCACTTTTAATTCCTTGGCTATATGATCCCCTAAAACCTTTCCTTCCCTTATTTGTTTAACTAATTCCCTATCTTCATCTATACGCTTTAGAACTTCATTAAGATTTATAGAATTGAACTGTTTTAGATGGAAATCTTCTATAAAGAACTTAGCTCTATCAATTAAGCCATTAACAAGCCTCTCATCATCAACTAGGATAATAGATAACCCTGTAGTTACACCACCAATGAATAGCCTTGATGTTCTACCACTAGCTTGAATATACGTAGGAGCATCTGGTACATATATATACAAAACTCCATCTTCTTCCGCAATAGACGTTTTTGGGTATCTCTTAAGAGCTTCAATAACGTCTCTATTAGATAGAAGCGATGAAATAAGATTCTTAGACTCAATAATGGTTAAGGCTATAGGATCATCAACTACACCCCCTGACGATATCTTCTCGACTATAACCCTAAGTCTTTCCGGTGATGTTTGTCTAATAATCCTCCTAAGCCTAGAAATGAATTTAACTATATTATCTCT
>JAWAXP010000004.1:0-7539 GCA_038820005.1 Ignisphaera sp.
CCAACAAAAGGAGAAATATATTTCCAAGGAACAAACATAAGAAAAATGAACAAACAAGAATACAAAAAATACAGAATAAACACACAATACATACCACAAGACCCATACGCAAGCCTAAACCCATATAGAAGAGTTATAGATTTACTGATAGACGTCGTTAAATACCATAAATTAGCGTCTACAGATGAAGAAGCTTTAGAAGTAGTAAGAGATGTTATGGTGAGAGTAGGTCTTACTCCTCCAGAGAAATACCTTAAGAGGTATCCATTTCAGTTAAGTGGTGGTGAGAGACAGAGGCTATCAATAGCTAGGGCAGTAGTCTTAAAACCAAGGTATATTGTGGCTGATGAACCTGTTACTATGCTTGATGCATCTCTAAAAGCTGGTGTTATGAAAACTTTGAAGAATAATGTAAGAGATATTGGAGCTTCTCTACTCTTTATAACACACGAAATATCGTTGCTACAATTCTTTGGGTCTCAAACAAGAGTTTACGTTATGTACTTAGGTGAAATCCTTGAACATTGTAGGTTAAGCGATTTAGTAACAAATCCTTTACATCCTTACACAAAGGCATTATTAGACGCTATACCTCTACCAGATCCTACGATGAGGGAAAGCAGAAAAGTTTCTATAACAGGGCAGATTCCATCCCCAATCAACAAGCCTTCGGGTTGTCCACTTCACCCAAGATGTCTTTATGTAAAACCTATATGTAGAGATGAAAAACCACCACTAAAGAATGTAGAAAAAGATCATTTTGTTGCATGTCATTTATACTAGTCATCTCATTTTATTTTATTAAATAACCGTGAATAAAATAAATTTAATCGCTTAAACATTGGTTCCTTAAAGTCTAAGAATCAACGAATAAGTTTATTAGTCTCTGGTTGTTCTAGGAATGCATGAGGTGAATTCATACAATGAAAACAGGAGTAAGAAGTTTGCTAATAAGTCTGATTCTATTGTTATTAACGATAAATATATTGTCATTGATTGCTACAACTATTCACGCACAAGCACCTAGACTTGAATTCATAGTCAGGTGGACTAAACCTGCTGTAGTTAATCATAACCCCTTTGCTCCTGGAAATCCTGTTGGTGCTTCATCATATCTTCAAGCTGCATGTAGACCTCCACTATACCTATACAGTATTGTGGCTGAAACATTTCTGCCGTGGTCCGCAAGGGACTTTAAGCTTGGTATCGATACAGATGGAAGAGGGTATCTGGAGCTTGTTATCAGGAATGATCTTAGATGGTTTAATGGCAGAGACTTAAAGCCTTTCACATCAAGAGATGTTTGGACCTTCTTCATGATTCAGTGGAAGATACAGAGAAACTATATACCATGGTTAGACGAAATCAGGGTCTTAGACGATTACACTATAAGATTTTACTTTAATAAATCAGCTATGTCATTTACTTCGGCGAGATTAGATAAACCTGAAGAAGTATATACTTATGAGTTTGTAGCGCCGTTCAATTACATAGGTATAAGAGTGTTGTTAACGCAATATATTACGACGCCTTACGATATATTCGGTAAATGGGCTGAACAAGTAGCTTTAATGAAGCTTGGTGAAGTTCCTCATGCTCAACTTAGAGAAGAACTCCAGACTTTTCAGCTAGACGAGGTATGGTGCTATGGTCCTTACTGGGTTGATCCAACAACTCTAACCGATACTGGGGTATTACTCAAAAAGAACCCATATTATCCGCTAGCTCGTAATATCGTATTCGAGGAAGTTCAAGTGCATTACACTAGGGCTACAGACCAAGATATAGCGCTTGAAAGGGATGGTCGTGTTACATTTCAATATAGTGCAGCGCCTCTGGATCTCATGGGTACAATACAAGCAGATGCAGGTATACCAACTAAGTATTTTGCCTCTTGGGTTTGGGTTATACATGGGCTATGGTTTAATGCATGGAAATATCCATTAAATATTACTGAAGTAAGGCAAGCTTTAACTATGCTTATAAATAGAACAAGACTTGCTGAAGCATACCCACTTAGGTTACCAATAAACGATTACATAACAGGGCTTGGTGATTCAAACTGGCTTCCTGATTGGATTAAGAACAACCTCTATGATTGGAGTTATAATCCGCAGAAAGCGTATCAGCTACTCGAGAAAGCAGGGTTTAAGAAGGGATCCGACGGCAAGTGGTATGATACAAAAACAGGGCAACCACTTAGTTTAGAGGTAGCCTGCGGTTCGTATACTGATTGGATTGCTTTTGCAGATAACCTTAAGTGGCAGTGGGAACAACATGGAGTGGTAGTAACAACAAGGTCATTTGATGTATCATTGAGAGCTCAAGTACAAGATAAGCTAAACTATGATGTTCTTATCGAGACGGGACCTATGGTATCAACAGCCCTTGCAGAAGCTGGAGGTGGGTTCTTAAACCTAAGATGGGCCATGTTTGCAGGGCCCGATAATCTAAAGTTAACCAAAGTGGATATGGCGTGGCCTGTACCTCTAAGGAATGGATCAACAATATATGTATCACCCTATGTAGAAACACAAAAATTACAAGCAAGCTTGCCATTTACACCGGAGTGGTGGGATTCATTATCAAAACTAGTATGGTTCTGGAACTATTATATCTTCACAGGAGTTGGATGGAAAGTTATAAGAACCTTCGCTGTAAATGTCGATAGAACAAACATAATGGAGCTAATAGGTCCACCAGACGGATCAATAGATACAGGGCTAGGATATAAACTACCATACTATGAAGGAATGAGGATATGGTGGTTCGGATCATCGCCTACAGGGTTCATAGCCCCATATCTATTCCAAGACTACGGTATACTAAAACCAACAACAAAAAGACTATGGCCGCCCGAGACATTACCAAAGCCAACAGATATACGCAACTTAATACCATCAGAATATAAAGTAAGAACATTACGAGAAGTAGTTGATCAACTACTTAAACTAATTGCACCGCCAACGACTACTACACCTACACCAACGCCTTCACCTACACCAACAACTACTCCAACAATGCCAACAACAACGCCAACTACAGTACCGCCAACGACTACTACACCTACACCAACGCCTTCACCTACACCGTCACCAACGGAAATTAGTGTTACAACAATTACTATAACAACTATATCTGTTGTGGAAAGAACTATATCATCAGTATCTACAGCGTTAATATCTACAACCGTTAGGGAAACTGATTGGACTATAACGATGTTACTAACTGTTGTATTGTTTGTTGTTGGATTTGCAGTGGGTTGGTTTTTAAAGAAAAGATAATTACTGGAACTTATTTCAATAATTTTTTATAATTTAATTCAATTCATAATACATATTAATCAGCTTCTGGTCCTAGCATATACAATTCCTAAAATTCTCTAAATAGTAAATTAAGATTAAATTAACCCTATAGGGATTTTAAATGTGTATTTAGATTCGAGCCTACCACATTTAATAGGTATCTAACTGGGTTGACTTCTTAAGTAGTAAATTAAGTAGAATTATTAAGGTTAATACCTTGTAGCAACCTCAAGAAAAATCATTATTATCTATTACTAGGAAACAAATTTAAACTAGTCTTTCTCTTAATATTAACCGCCGTTATACTTTTTAAGCTAAGCCTACAGAAATCCAGAAGAACATATACTTGGACTGTTTAAACAGTATTGATATTAATGATAATAAACTATATTTTACCAGAAGAAATATATACTGATATATGTTCTAGGTATAGAGGGTTTTGGAGTAATTCAGGGAAGAGCAATAATTATGTTAATAACGTAGATGTTCTGAACCCAGTTACAATTTCTGTGAATTGTTGAGTTAAAGAATATATGTAATAGCCTATCTATATATACTATGTAGATAAAAACAATAATATGTTGCTTGAAGCACAAAGACTTATAGTAAAGTCTAGGAAATTTAAAGATATGTAATGTTATGATTAGATACATTGAATATATTTGAAAAATTAGTTGAAATAAGCATAGACGATATGGCGGAAAACATTCAAGGTAAGATTAAGATTTGTCGAGGAAACATTGAGCCATATCTCAGATGGAATTTTAACGTCACTTCCCAAAAGAAAATAATATACAATGAAAAACGTGGAGTTTATAATAGTTGAAGAATATAAAGTTAAACCTAAGGCTATAAGTTTTATGATAGAGGATTGCTTCTATTCCCAGTATTAAATAAGAAATCTATTACCTTGGTTAAAGCAAATAAACAAATATATCTATAAAAAGTATTTCCATTTAAATTAAAAGAAAACCTTATATTCCCTTATAAAGATTTACTAAGCGCTCGTATACCTAAACATACTTAGAGACTTCCTTAAGACCTATATAGAGCCCACGGTAATAGGTTACAAAGTAGGTTACTCAACCGCAAAAAAGTTTTTGATATATTTATGGCATAGGTATCGTTAAGGAAGAAAATATATTATAATACATCTCTAAAATCTAGAACCCTCTACATAAGGATTTAATCGCTCCTCGATTTCAATAAAATTTTACTTAAATCATTATAAAGCATTGGATAATATTTGCTTTACGACAACCTAATGTTTTGCGCCTTGGTATGTGAGGAAGCTTAGAGCCCAAAAACAAATTTGTATAAGGTGTAATTTTGCTTCAACCCCTCGTACTTCTAACCACAATACCCACTATAAACTTCTTCTGCTTCTACTCCCAATTCATTAAGAAATCTTTTAGATTTTTCTTTTTCCCTCATAAACATATATAAGGGTTTGCAACCCTAATAACCTCAGGCTCTAAATCTGATTCATAAAGAACTCTACGTATTTCATCGAAGTCCCTTAGGCATTGCAGACCATAATTGTTAGTCACGATCTTAATTTTATAGTTGCTAATAAAGCTTACAATCGTAGCGTTACTCTTCAGTGCTTCTATAATACACCTCCCCTCAGCGTCCCTAATCTCGACATTGTGGTCAAGTTCTCTTAGAATTTTAGCAAAACTTCTTAGTTTATAATTTTTGTAAACTTAAGTACGGTTAGAAAACACATTGTGTTGCCAACTCTATGTAGCTATTATTGCATTCAAGCTTATAAACATATATTCAATATTTGATGTATTATAAATTCTTTAGTTTTGTTAGCGTATTTAATATGAGGTTATTTATTTTAATTTCTTTCTTTATTTGAACCCTAAAGCCTTATCATCAAATCTTATACTATTGACTTTTTATGATCGGCGTTTTTGTTACAATCTTCGACAAACCCGCTTCTATTTCTTCTAATCTAATATACTGTTAGATTAATTTCTACTTTTATAAAGATTGTCGATATAAATTTCTGTAAATTTACCTTAAACAATACTTTGTTATTACATTTATTATTGGGAATTCATGATATGATTACACTGTTTTACTTCTAGGATAGAAAATAACCACAACGGTTAATTGATATTACTTTATTATATTTTACTAGAGAGTTCTGGAAATCCACTTAATGTAGCAAACTCTATATAAAGACCTAAGGTTTTACTGTGTAATACAATCTTTTTCGTTTCTTGCCTTTATTCTCAGCTTTGATGAATACTATTTCCCCTATCTCTTTGGTGTTTCTCACATGAGGACCCCCATCAGCTTGTATATCTATACCCGGTATCTCAACAACTCTCAGCATGTTAACTTCAGGAGGCATTCTTTCAGCGAGTTTTACTATACCTGGTATTTTTAGTGCTTCATCTCTTTTAAGCCAATAAATTTTAACCCCTAATCCTTGTTTTACAATTTCATTTGCTTTAGCTATAGCATCTTCAAATATTTTTTTATCAAATACCTCTAAACCATAATCGTCATATGCGTAGTCAGGCTCGATATTTCCTCCAGTTATAAGTGCGTTATAATCTCTGTACATAATTGCTGAGATCATGTGGGCAGCTGTATGAAGTCTCATCAGCTTATATCTTCTATCCCAATTTATAACGCCTTTAACAGTAGAACCCACTCTAACATCCTCTATGAGGTCTTCTACTACGTGTACAACGACATTTTTCTCCTTATCTATGTAAACATTTAAAATGTTTAACTGTTTATCGTTTACAACTATGTAACCAATATCATTAACTAAACCACCAGATCTTGGGAGGAAAGCAGTTTTATTCAAAACAATGCCGTTATCAACTATATCAACAACTTCTGCTTCAAACTCCCTTAAATAACTATCAATTTGATACAAAAGCTCGGTTTCTTGGGTGCTCATGGAATTCACCCAAAAATTAAGTATATTCTAAGTTTTAATACTTAGATAAAACTAATAATCTAGGTCTTACCCCATAGCTCCCAAGCTCTTGCAAGCTCATCTTTAATATATATATCAACTATTTTCTCAATTCTATCGTTTCCTCTATGAACTACAACGTAGCTATCGCTTTTCGCTCCAACAAAACCTATGATGCTTGCTTCAACTCCTATTCTACCAAGAACATATAGGGCCTCTTCTACTCTATCCTTAGGTACGGTAGCCACTAGAACCCCAGAGCTAATGAGTTTAAGAGGGTCTAAATTAAGAGCATGGGCTATAATCTTAGTCTCTTCAGCAACTCTAACTCTATCTTCGTATATGTATAGAGTTTTATGGGATGCGTAGGCTATTTCGGCAAGACCTCCTAGGAGACCTCCTTCAGTTGGGTCGTGCATCGATGTCGCAAGACCTGCATTAGCTAGCGCTAAAGCTTCTTTAACAACGCTCACCTTCTTAATGAACTCAGCGGCACTTCTAATAATGTTCTCTGAAACACCTTTGTTTAAAAGAATTTCTGTAAAGTCTGTTGCAAGTATAGAGGTACCCTCAAGTCCAACAGTCTTAGTCATGATAACAGCATCGCCAACTCTAGCACCTGAGGTTGTTACATACTTATTTTTTTCACCTAAACCTATAGCAGTCATAGAGATTAGAGGCCTATTAAGACCTGGCGTATACTCGGAATGACCACCTACAACCATTACCTCAACTTCTCTTGCAGCTTCATGGATTTGATGGGCAATTTTGTCAATAAGCTCTTCATCAGCGTCTTCGGGGAAATATAAAACTGAGAGAAGCCACCTTGGTTTAACACCTCTTACAGCAACATCATTGCAAGCAATATGTACAGCTAACCAACCTAAATGCTCAATTGCCCCTGTTATAGGATCTACATGAACAACTAGAACCTTTTCATCTCCAAGATCGATTATAGCAGCATCTTCGCCAATAGAGGGTCCAACAATTACATCTGGATCTATAACCCCAACACGACCCAAGATTAATCTTGACAATAGTTGTGGCGATATTTTCCCAGGCAATTTAATCACTATGTAAACCACGTAATTACCAAGTAAAAGAACTCTACTGAATATCCGCAAATAGGCAATCAAAACCGAAAAACTTATACTATATTCCCCAAATTTCTCATTACTGTGATATTTCCTTTATGCTTTTATTAAGCTCTTTCTCTATATCTAAGGGGAGAAGTTCAAGAGACTATTTTCTTGGCATTTTTTAACGAACCTCTAGCGACATCTTTAA
>JAWAXP010000004.1:7638-105083 GCA_038820005.1 Ignisphaera sp.
TCCCAAATTTCTCATTACTGTGATATTTCCTTTATGCTTTTATTAAGCTCTTTCTCTATATCTAAGGGGAGAAGTTCAAGAGACTATTTTCTTGGCATTTTTTAACGAACCTCTAGCGACATCTTTAAGACCTCTTGAACCTATTTTCTTCTATACTTGTGTATTTTCCCCAAAAGATTAACTTCTGTACTTGAATCTTGGAGAAACCTAACAATATCAAATATGCTTATCCTTACACTATTAAGAATGTTTAGAATTCTTCTACGTGTTTTTCAACTTCTTTAACTAGGATCCAATCTAGGTTTGATCAAAGGTTTGCTCTTATTCTTGATCTCCTTCAATCAATTTAAGACCAACACCAATAGACGAAACAACGTCGGAAGCCCGCTCATCGGTTACAACACCAAAAGATTTCTTAGCTAAATCTAAAACTTCGTCGATAACACCATAGATTATAAGCTATTTCAACTCTAACATAGAATTTCCAACTAGACAGAACACATAATATTTACATATACAATAAATAGCTATTGAAATTCTAGATAATAATTTAATTTTAATCGAGTTGTCTTTAAATTAGTTTCGGTTAATTAAATAGAATTCATGCATTACTATGATAATCATGGATATTGTTTTCAGCAAACTTAGAAAAAGTTGTTTAACATGGTAAGACTAAGGTAATATAAATTGTGCTTATCTCAGTATGTTTCATAGAAATTAGATTGTAGAAGGTAACATCATCTAATATTAATCTTATTAACAACCTTATTATTTATCAGCATGCCTATGTTTAGTTTTCTGCGTATCTCTATAAACCACTATGAGCTTTATAAGGAATTGCTACATAAATCTCTAATAATCCTCTATCTATTCGAGGCATCTACCTTATGCAATCGCAGTAATAGGATAGTACTCAAATTACTCAAATATTTCTAGCATTGTGATACACTAGCTTATAAATAAGTGTTTCATCTGGATCCAAACACTGAATATCAATGAACGGTAAAATATTTCTTAGGTGAATTTAAGTGCAAACCAAATCTATAACACCTATACTAGCGATAGTAGTTGTATTAGCAGTAGTAGCATCGGCACTCGCTATGTGGTACGATATGCTAAAGATAGCTGTTACTGTAAACACCGGTGAAGTTGATGTAGAATTTAGCCCTCCAACAGTTGAAGAATTTGAGAGTAAAGATGTTGCAACATGTACTGCAATGCTAGAGAATGTAGAGGAGGAAGGACCCGACGACAATGACCTAGACCTGATCATAGAAATAAGTAATGGGTATCCAGGCTATAAATGCAAAGTAACCTTCGATGTAACAAATGTAGGAACAATACCTGTCCACGGACCATTCAGAGGTACAGACCTTAGCTTATTCCCAGCCTTTGAATTAATGGACCTTGACGAAGATGGAAATGCCGATATTAAGGTGACGTATGGGCTTAGCCCAGCCCAAATACATCCTAATGGCTCAGAGTACTTCCGTATAGAGATTGAAGTACTCCAAGATGCAAGTGAAGATGCCGAATACAGCTTCCAGCTATACCTATACTTCATACAGTGGAACGAAGCACCAATAACAATAACACAGACTATGCCAGTTGATTAACCTTAGATCTTAAGGGATGCATATGAATAAGACTATGTTTGCTGTAATACCGTTGATCTTGTTAACGATCTTGGGATCTGCTTTAGCAATGTGGTACGATGTGTTAAAAATTAGAGCAATAGTGGAAACTGGTAGCGTTGACGTTGAATTTAGCGGAAGATTATATGTTGAAGATTTTGAAAATAAAGATGTTGCTAGATGTTCAGCTAGATATGCAGAGATAGAAAATGAGGATGCAAATAACCCATTTGGAAACAATGATTTAGAATTAAGTATCACTGTAGATAACGCTTACCCATGCTATATCTGTAAAGTAAACACAGTCTATGTTAAAAATGTAGGGAGTATACCAGTACACGTTAAAATTGATAGAATTATTGCCTCAGTAGCAGGTAGCCCAACAGCTGGGATATGTGAACAAAAGTTTGATCCAAATCGCGGTCCCTACTTCGAATGCGATGTTGATAATGATGGCGATGCTGATATAAATCTATGGGGATGCTTCACAAGCTTCCTTAGGGATATTCAGCTACATCCAGGAGAAGAAAAATCCTTCACCGTAGAACTCCACGTTAAGCAAGGTGCTGAAGAGAACTCCTCGTTCACTATACAGATATACTTGAAGGCTAGACAATATAACGAGTAAATGATTAATTGAGAAAAGTAGTTGGTAAAAATGACTAAAGTTAAAATAATTTTTTTAATATTTGTACTTCCTATACTCCTTCTAACAGCTTTTGCCTCCTCTTCGTGGTTTGATAAACTAAAAATTCATGTACCTATAAACATAGCTAAAGACTGTGTTTCTTTTGTAGAATGGAGTTGTAGCGATATTGGTTCTGATCCGCAAATAGAAGGTTATAGTAATATTGAAGGTAAGAACGTAGGTTCTTGTTCTCTTAGAGTATTAAAAACCGATAAGTATGAAAATAACATCGTTTTATCGCTCGTTTTGAATAATGTTTACCCAGGTTACGGTATAGAAGTAAATACTGTTGTAGAGAATACCGGTACAATACCTATTCAATTTCTAGACTACTCCATAGAGCCAAGTAACCTCCCCCTCGATGTAGAGCTTATACCACCTCAGACAACGTACATAAATCCAGGGGATAGAACAATATATACATTAAGTTTAGCTGTTAAGCAGAATGCAGATGAAAACACTAGCTATATATTCAATATTACATTATTGTTTGGTCCTCCGTTTACACCAGGGTACACAAGTTTCACTAGCTATAAAGCTCATGCATATCTAGGTATCAGAGGCTGTAATAAAGAAGAAGGTAGAGTCTCTGTAGAGAGCAATGGTAGAATGGCTAAGATAATATTCGATAAATTTAGCGGAGGTTGGGGTTGGATAGGTTTAGTGATATCAAATGTAGGCGATAGCAGTACCACTATATACAAGAACCAAATAACTGTAACCACCAACAGAGTTGTAAATCAAATAGAGATATTCCTATACGGACCTTTCCAAAACCCTGGAAACTCAGGTGTTTGGAGGAACGTAGATATATGTAAGATGACCCAGAACTTGAATAGCTATGGTAACCCGTTTCCAGGAATAGAACACTACAATATCATCAACTTAGAGGCTAATCAAAAAGCTATTCTCTGGATATATATCGAGGGATCCTCAGGTCCACTAACTATTAATGTAGAGCTATCGTAGAAATATATTGAGGAAAACCTAAATTATGTAATTTATTAACTTTTTTAACATAATTACCGTGATACTTATGATAATACGTAGAGCTACAAATAACCTTACGACCTTGTTTTCTTTAGCTATGCTTATTATACTATTTTTTGTACCTAATATAGCTATCCTAATAGGCGGAATTCTTGGAACATACGTAACCTACTTTGCGTGGAGTATAGCTATACTTACTTCTTTGGCTGTTATACTAGATCGTAGGGGTCTAAATTATCTAAATAATTATTCGGGGGTATTCTTTGCAGGTATTCTTATAACTATCTATACAATTATGGGGTTTTTCTGGGGTTTTTCCTATAGAGTATACCCTAAACCTTCTTTTCTACTTATTGGTATTGCTTTATTTTTAATCAAGATAGTTAGTGCAGAAATCTCTAGATCTCTGTCCATGGGTTTAATTAAGCAAAAAATATTGAAGATATTAATCGGTGTTTTGGTAGGTTTATTCTATGGAAAAACATATTTAGTGTTTATATCTGATCTACAAGGGGTTTACTCAAAACCTATGATGTTTATGCCAAGTATAATGTATAACCTACTAATTACGTTATTTCATCTTTACGGAGGATTTACACCTGCGCTTATATTTAGGGTGATTATCGATGGGTATTGGGAATTCTTTCCCTTAACTCTGCATACTCAGGAGATAGGAATTGCATGGCGTGGTCTCTCTATGGTTATATACTACGGTTTACTAGTGTATGTGTTACAAAGTATTCCTTCCTTGAAAGGAATTTCTAAAGAAATATTTAAGCCAAAAACTACTGCGAGGAAGATCGCCAATGTACTGCCAACAACAATAACAATAACTATATCTGTAGGATTATTAGCTATGATCTTGAACGGAGTACTACCGTTGGTTATCATAAGCGGTAGTATGAGGCCTTTATACGATGTAGGCGATATAGTGTTTGTTAAAGTAGGAGAACAGGTTAAGTTAAATGATGTAGTTGCCTACAAGTTATCTAATGGCCTTGTTGTTGTTCATAGGATTATAGAGGTTAGGTATCAAGGGTATATACTTAAAGGTGATGCAAATCCAGATCCAGATCCATACATAGTAAAAAAAGAGCAGATTATAGGTAAGATTATTGGGGCTATACCGAGAATTGGGTGGATAGCAATAGTATTAAGGGAAGGGTTTAAGCATATTAGTAACCCTGTAGCTACCTCGGTATTACTTACAGGCCTAACTTTAATAGCGGGTTTAATTATTATTAGAAGGAGGTCTTCAGAGCATAGAAAGATATACAAAAGGTTTTAATAATGGTTTCAGTCAATTTGATAATCCCTAAGATCTTATTTATTACCTCAGTTATGTTTCTTGCTTTAGGAGGTGCCCTAGGTTTTATAGCATTTGCTACCGAGCCATACTATACTAAGGAGCTAACTCTCTACTCTTACACTAAGAATTCCGAGATAACTATCGCACTTTTATTAAAGCCTAACAATATATACGAGAAAACAACTGTAATCCTAACACCTACCAATAGCACATACTTAAATCTTGTAGAAGGGATAAATATTAATTACATGTTTAAAGTAGCTGAAGGAGTACTCATAGAAGATTATAGCCTGATTATTAGCTTATCCCACCCAGATGGATGGAGCAAGAATTACTTCTCTATAACGGATAAAATCAACAGTAGTATATACAGACGATCTATATCAATAAACATCAGCGAAATTATCATGTATATGGAGAATATATGTAAACAAATATCCGAAAAAATTACACAATTTGACATAGTAATAGAGGTAAGCATTAGAGGCTACGTAAAAACGAGTAATCATAGTATAAGCGATCAGCTATTACATAGAGTTGAAGTGCGTATAGACTTATTGATAAATAGAATTTTTGTACGAGGTGACCTGATTCAAAATGCTAGAACCGATGAAAAAAGTAATATTCAAGAAATAAATTACTTTCTAGATTTCCCAATAACATTCATGAGGACATTCTCCTTGGTTATCGCATCGACAGGATCCATAGAATTTATAGCATACATATTAATGCGTATTAAAACTAAGAATGTTGATGTAATTAAAGGTTTTGAATTTAAATACCGTGAACTAATAGCTGAATCTAAAGATATAATAGAATTAACTGAAGACAATATAAACAACGTATATGTATCATCTTTAGAAGAACTAGTCAAAATCGCTAGACTTTTAGAAAAACCTATAATAAAAACATACAAAAATAATTTAATGTATTATGTGGTCACAGACAAAGATCTTAGATATATCTTCGAATTAAGAAGATAAATAAATTCTAACTTAACATTCATAATTTTAGCATAAAACCTATTAGCCTTGGAACTCCTAAATCAATGTCTAACTTGTTTAATGATTATAATTGAATTCAATTATAAACGACTTCTACGCCGAATAAACCTACTGTAAGAGAACCTAAGGAAGCCATAGCCCAGATATCAACGCCTTTACTAAGTATTCAACTCTATACTAAAAATCATCTATGTATCTATCTAAACTATTGATATTAGGTAGATTTTGATTGTGGATCAAAAATATTTGTATTCTGCTTATGATAAAATATATTCAATTATTTTTTTGAACTTTCTTAGATCTTCAACTCTTTCTTTTAAGTACATTAACCCGTCCTCTGTTACCCTATAAACTTTTCTCGGCGCTCCTTTCTCACTTGTTTCCCAACTAGAGATAACAAACCCTTTTTCCTCTAATGCATTAAGTATAGTATATATGGCTGGACTAGGTATTTCAAGCTCAAATCTACTCTTCAGCATCTCACGTATTTCGCCTCCAGACATAGACTTTTCGCTTAACAGTTTCAAAATCAGTAGATGCAAAGGTCCTCTAACTGGAAGTCTTCTCCAATGTCTATGATGCCACGGTGGTGGTCCCCAATGCCTCGGAAACTCTTCGATAAAATGATCCTCTTTTTCGCCCAACATGGTACCACCAATAAGTATAGTAAGTTAGTGTAACTAATAAATTTTTGTATAGATACTGTTTATGACGTTTAGATCTATGGTTAATACATTTCCTTATCTCCGCCTCTATATTAACTAGATATATTGGTTAGAATAGAGAGTTTAGAGGTTAAAGAGGTACGCAACAAAGCAAAGGACATCTAAATAATTAATAGAATTACGCGTTCTTACCTAAAAAGGTTTAACATTAGAATATCTATGCACTAATATTTATCTCACACTACTAGGCTAGTATAAAACCTAGAACCCTGTATTCTTAAATTATCAACTTTATAATTATTAACTTAGATGCAATAAAGTATCTCTACCTTAAAACATACGGATTAATTTCTTTGAAAAAGCCTTTATATGCGTTTTATGTAACCATCTTCGTATACTTCTAGGCACAGCATTTCATGCATCATGAATATACAGTCAATTCCTTTAATTTTCGGCTTTGTTGTTAGTAGCTCTATTGCATCTTTTTCTTCTTTTTTATGATTTTTTATACCTGTTGCAAAGCCTTTGCCAAGTACTGATTTAATTGGTGTTGTTATAGCTCTTATCATATTAAATCTCACCATTTCTTACTCACCTTAGATTAATTATACTCTAAGTTAACTTATAACACTCACTACTCTACTGAGTATAACCTGTTTTAATGATTAATGCTGTTCAAAGCATTGCACTCCTTTAATAATCAAGTAAGTCAATTAATAAACAGTTAAGTTAATAAATAAAATAGTTACTAGTTAAAGATAAAAGGTATGTTGCCTAGTTTAATCTTGAAAAATAAAGCTTGTTACTACTTCTTTGGTTTTAAATATATTTTTCCTCCAATAATTGAGCTATTAGGTATTAGCACTGTTACTCCATCAGCTTTCTTAACTATTGTAAACATAGTTGTTACATCGTCTACAACACCGTCTTCCCCTGCTATTACAACTGCATCACCTATTTTGAATGGTCTTGCTATTAATAGAAAGAGCCCTGAGATTGCTTGTCCTAATACCTGTTGCGATGCAAAACCTATTACCATGCCCAAAAAGCCGCCTAAAGCAACCCCAGCTGCTCCTCCAGCAACACCTCCAGCTATAGCTGCTACCATAGCTCCTACACCCACAATTCTAACAACATTCCTAACAGCAGCAGCTGTTGGATGACCATACTTAGGTCTCGTCGACCAGTAGAAGAACCATGCAACGCTATTAACTATGAGGTAACCGAATGCAAGCGCAAGCAGTATCTGAACATAAACTTCGTATCCTGTAACATCTATTCTTAGCTTATTTAGCAATAAATCGCTTATAACAAATCTTACTACTGCTGAAACTACTACATAAAGTACTACAAACACTATTGTCTTTGTTATAGCTAAGGAAGCGTTTTTAGCTATCTCTTTAGTACCCAATACCTCTTGAGCTTGCCCCTCCACGTCTTAACACCTCTCTAATCCTCTTACATAACCTAAAGTATCCATTTAAAAATTTATAGTCTTATTTAGAAAGGTTAACCAAGATACTTTATTGTTAATTCTGCTCGAAATAGGTAATCTGAAACAATGCATTTCTTTAATACATGGGGATTACGTTGATAAATAAAGCTATTCCTATTTATTTTTATTAATGTAACTTCTTAAGATATATTTGAGACTTGTAGTAATATTATCTATAGTCTTAGCCTTAGGGTATTACTAAAGAGAATCATATTGTGAGTATAAGTGTTTTCTATTCGTAATATACTTAGTTAATTAGTTTGTAGAAGAACCTTTTGTTCGATAACCTATATATCTCTAACACATCTTTACATCCAATTACATTTATTTCGGCTTTACTGACGAAGAAAATGTTTAACGAAGTTGATATATGCTTTAGGAATCTTTCGCTATAGTCAACATCGTATAATGCTATCCAATAATTATCGTACTTAACCTCTTCAATAAATTTACCTTTAAGAATTGAAATTGCTTTCGAGGCTGAACACACTTTGAATGTATGTAAAATTTTACCAGATTTTTTTATCAATCCATACAACGTCTAATGTATGCTTAGGCTTCTTAAGAGATTCAAAGGAATTACTTATATCAATGTTGCATCCTAGCGATAAACCTATATTAGATAATATTCTAGCTAACTCTCTTTGCTGTGGTACAATTACTTTACTATTTGAAACGCCTTGATGATGTGCTAAAGCTTTAGCCAATCTACATACGTTGCCTACTTTAACCAAGGTAAATCCGTCTAAGAGAACTTCATCTATTAATTCACCTACATTAACTAAACCACCTTCACCAATGCTAACACCTATACTACGTAGTTCATCTAAAGCAAAATACTTAAGGGGTCTAATTATGTATAAGGGGTGAGTAAGTATAACTATCAATCCTTCTCCATTACATTTATTCCAAAACCATTTGCTACCTACGGTAACATCATATGTACTCATCTTATAGAATTCGTCAAGCTGAATATTAACTAAAATACCAAAGGAATATATAATTCCAACAAATTTCTTGATATCTTTATCGTAGACTAGACATAGAGCTCTACTAATATCTTCAGAGGATTTCTTTAAATCGTTAGGCAAACTTAAACTAATGTTAGGGAAAACTATATATCTTGGTCTTTGAAATAAAGTTTCCAGGAACCATTGTTCAGATCCTAACAAAATACAGAAGTGTACTTAATGTTGGGTTCACTTACTTTTAACCACCTACAGAAATAACTTGTGTTATAATATATTATTATTTCGTTTACACCAAGTCTATTTAAGTATGACGTGTTAAACATAATTAGCTGAGGTAGTATTGTTATCATGATAAACTAGATATGTTTTAAATTGAAAATCAACTTAGTGCAAATATACAGCAAACCTCCGCAAGATAAAATATGTCAATAGAATTAAATTACATAGTATATGTTGTTAATAGGAAAAGATTTAGAGAGTTGTTGTAGAGTATAGCTAAGATATTCCTAAACTAAGTTTATATAGAATAGATGGGGTTAAGCATCTTAAGCAATTAGCCAACTCTCTAAGTTCCGTAATAGTTTAAATATCACTAATGTAACATCTATTTTAAGTAATAGAAAATATCTTATGGAGTATAATATTCTTGACATTCTTAATTTTTAGCTAATGAATAGTGTATCCACCGTCTACAACTATGAGTTGACCTGTTATAAAACTTGCTTCTTCTGTTGTTAAGAATAGCACGATATTAGCTACATCAAGTGGTTTACCAATTCTTCCCACAGGAATAAGTTTTTTGTATATCTCTAATTGTTCCGGTGTTGCACCTATGAGTGCCCCTGGAGTTTCTATTGGTCCAGGTGCAACAGCATTTACGGTTATATTGAATTGAGCTACTTCTAATGCTAAAGCTTTTGTAAATCCTACTAAAGCTGCTTTCGATGCTGAGTAATGCGTTAGCCCAGGAAATCCTACTACAGCACCTGCTATAGACGATATATTTACTATACGCCCAAACCTATTCCTTATCATTATGGGTAGAACTGCTTTAGTGAAGTAGAATGCACTTTTAACATTAACATTAAATACTTTATCCCATTCATCTTCTCCCATCTCAAGAAATGGCTTAATTGGGTATATACCTACATTGTTTACCAATATATCCACTTTACTGAAGATCTCAAGAGCTTTAGCGACACAAGTTTCAACATCTTTCTTATTAGAGGCATCACCTCTACAAGCTATAGCCTTAACACCAAAATCCTCAATTTCTTTAGCTATGTTAAACACTTCATCAAGTATATCGAATAGTATCACATATGCACCTTCTTTAGCAAAACTAAGAGCAATTTCTTTACCTATACCTCTCGCAGCTCCAGTAACTAAGACCACTTTATCCTTAAACTTCATAACCTAGACCCAGGTAATCTTGTATACAGAGGTCATTTAAATGTTATGGTTTTAACCTTCAGTAGTATTCCAGTTAGTGAGTGTATTCAGAGGGTTATTCTCAACCCAGTACCGCATTTTATTATCTTATCACCGAGTATTTTTCGGGCTACCTCTAGATTTTTATCACCAATACAATGACAAGGAATATAGCTTTCTACGTTTAATTCCTTGAGTTTATTTAATTTATCGACCACTTCTTTAACCTTTTTATCAACCATATGCCAACCACCTATTAATGCCTTAACTTTCTCATCCTTAAACATACTCTTTGCTATTTCAACGAATACCTCTATACCAGGATGAGAGCAACCCGATACAATAACTATATTATTCCCTTTATTGATAACAAGAGCTTGTTCTATAATTCTTTGGTCTTTGTACATAGTTTCTACGTATCCAGTAATCCATAAATTTGGGCTTATCTCTAAAGGTTTTTGTGCATAGTTGGGTGGGTATACGGTAATACGTGGATTAATTGATAGAAGAGATGATAAACCTGATGTATGATCCCAGTGGTTATGGGATATAACAACTAAATCTATGGATTTAGGATTAATTCCTAAAGCACCCATATTATACATTAGTTTAGCCGCATCTCCACCAGTATCAAATAACACTTTGGTTCTACCTACTTCTATAAGACACGAAAATCCATGTCCCGGTATTAATTTCTTGTCAAGGGTTCTGTCATCAAATAGTATGGTTAAAGTAACCATAATTATACCCTTAAGGGATTTATCGTTTAAGGTATTGTTATCAAGTATAATTAAATATTAATATTAAATGTATTCTAAATTATCGGTAAACGTTGAGCTATTATTTTGAAGTTTTGTATTAAGTAATCTAAGCTATTTTAATCTTACTTAACCTAACATTTTAGTTTTGGTGGTATCCATGAAGGTATGTGTTTTAGGATTAGGTTTAATGGGTTCAGCGTTAGCTAAAAAACTAAAAAATAATGGTTTTGGAGTTATTCTCTATAATAGATCGCTTGATAAAGCGTTTAAGTTAGCAAGAGAATTAAATGCGTTTGCTGTTGAATCGCCTGCTAGATGTTGTAGAGAAGGAGATATCTCTGTGTTATTGGTTGCAGATGACAATGCTCTTACAGATGTAGCTCTAATGCCTAACGGTTTCGTTGAAGTAAGTAAAGATAAGGATATTATTAACATGTCTACTGTATCCACAAACGCTTCGCTGAGAGTATGTCGTATTGTCGAGGAACATGGTGGAAGATATGTAGAGGCCCCTGTATGGGGTAGTGTATCGGAGGTTTTAGAGGGGAAGCTTATAGCTATGGTTGCTAGTAATAAGGAGTTAAGCGAAAATGTACAAAAATTTCTATCCAGTATTACTAAGAGAATTATACATTTAGGCGAAGTCCCTAAGGCTATGGCCCTTAAGCTAGCTCTTAACCAGCTAAATATGGTTGTTGTAGCAGCACTAGCTGAAACCCTGTCCTTCCTTAAGATATACGGCATAGATTTCAGCTATTTCGAAGATCTTGTTAAAGGAAGCTGGATAGAGCCTATAGTATCTCGTTTTCTTAAAAGAGCTATAGAAGAACATCCCCCAAGATTTAGAGTTGAGCTTGCAGCTAAAGACCTTCATTGTTTCATAGAATCCTCTAGATTACGTAGGTTAAACACGCCAATAACAGCAGCAGCTATGCACAGATACCTCGAAGCCGCTCTTCACGGTTACAGCGACAAAGATTATCCTAACGTAGCTAAGTATATCCTCGACTTAATCGAAAAAGCTAAGGATATTACAGCTTAGCAACGCTAAGATCTATCTAGGACCTAGGTAAACACTCTTCCGCAGAGAAGTCTCTTGAACCTGAAACAGCTATCATCACCCATAGGTAGTTAAGACCTTTTAATGGTATTGATACGTTTGGGTGACATCCTTTCGTAACTAAGAATACATCGTAATCCCTAACAACATATGCTCCTTCTCTACCATCATCAATTAATAGCTGAACACCGAATCCAGGGTCAACACCGAAGTAGACGAAAATCTCATGCTTATCGTTATGTCTATGGGGAGGATACGAACCCCAACATCCAGGGCAACACATGGTACATCCAGCCAAAAATCTCGACGACTTATCTTCAACATCAACTAATATATACCTCCTTCTTCGGAAGCACCCTTCCCCAACAACTATGTATTTTGCGTTACTGAACTTCTTGACGTAAGCTCTAGACTCTATATCAGAGGGCGCCTCAACTACGTATATAACCGAGCCTTTCTCGAACAAGATATTGAGATATTCTATTCCTTTGGGAACATATATGATGTCTTTTTTCTTCCACTTTAAGGTTCTGGAACTTTGCAGATCATTTCAATGGTATTATTATTTTTTAGAGCCTTTTGCAGTAAATATCTCGGCGCTATTAGAAGACTTAGACTGTATAAATAAAATGTAGAGCTATACCGTTTTCTAGTCTAAACAAAGTTAAAAGTTTGTCGTACAGATTTGGTCTTTTAAACAACATACTAAGTTTATCGATTAACTAGATGTTTAAGATCTAAAAATGTTTTCGGCTTCTTAATATGGGGTCTCTATTGAGAAGCAAATACGTAAGTTAAGGAAAATTATTTCACAGTTTATTCAAGGGCAATAAAAAATTAATAAGTTAATAAATATTACTTAAATTATTTAGTGATTTTATTCTTAAATTATTTCATCATCTTCTTGTATAGCTCTATCTCTTCTAGTGTCTTCATAACGCGATCTCTATATTCAATCTCTTTTTGCCAGTAAGATTTTCTCCTAGGTTTCTTGCGTAATACCTCTCTATAGTACTTCCATATACATTCTTCTATGTTTAGCTTATCTAGTTCTTCATCTGTTAGCTCTAGGGGGTCTTTATCTATACACCCAGGGAGGCTCATGTTCATCACCATCTACATTACGCCTTCCCATGCCATTGGATGCATAATGTTATCTGGGTCGAGCAAGCTTTTAATCTTCTTAGTAATTTCCATGTAGGTAGGTATAACACCTACTTCACCAGATCTAGCAACACCGTATTTAGCGTCAAACCTTAGACCAAGCTTAACTAAAGCTCTATACAATTTTGGTCCAAACCTCGGACCTATCTCTTTAATTAATCTAGGATCAGTCGGATGCCCTGCTATCATAAGCTCAAACATTGCGTAGTGCGAGTTCTGCTCTGGGTATACAATGGCTCCTTTCCTATATTTAACATCTGCTTCATCTGGGTCTCCAAGTACTGGGTCAACTGCATAGAGTAACGATAACATTTTGTAGTACTTTGGGTATACGTAGAGAGGTGCTAATATCATTCCTGCTGGGGCACCCACGGTTCCTGGATAGGACCAGTACTTAATTGTGTACTCTGAGTACAACGATGCAGACATATTCAGCTGAGCATCTTCAAACATTTGGTAAAACGGTAGTTTATCCGTTATTATTCTACCACCGTATTTCTCTGTTATTTCTCTAACTCTTTTCTCCTCATATTCAACCCATCTCTTCGTGCCTTGAAGTGTTAGCATAAGCATCCACTCAGGGTTAACTCTATCAACAATATCTACGGCATCAGGTGAATCAGCGAAATACTGTGTATACTTAAACCCCGTGTACATTGCTGTACCTGTGCATAGCTCATTCTTAGCTACTTCTTCTAATGCTAGTGTAGCAGCTTCGACATTATTGAAAGCTGGCTGAAATACCTTGACTTCTTCATCTAGAGGATGACATCTTACAGCAACCTTAGTTACTATCCCAAGCATACCCTGGGCCATCCTAGGAAGGTGACCTAGATCAGGTCCTGGGCCATGGGGCCAGAGCGCTCTTGGATTCTCATAGTTAGCTAAGCTACCTGTTCTAAGTATTGTACCATCCCCTAGAACCATCTCGTAACCTACTATCTGCCTATTTACGAATCCTAGCCTTGCATTAGCTTTATTGGTTATACCGTGGGTGAAGTGGGAACCTATGTAGAAGGTCGAGCATGCCCCAGGTTGGTGTATAAACATTCTCTTCTTCAGTAATTCTGCTTGAAGCTTAAATATCGGGCAACCAGCCTCAACAATGGCAACCATATTGTCCTCGTCTATCTGGATTATGCTATCCATCCTACTAACATCAACTATTATCCCCCCTATCCTAGGTATATGCCAGCTAAACTGACTAGCCCCAGAACCCATAGGTACAACGGGTATTTTGAACCGGCGACCAACCTTAACTATAGCTTGAACCTCTTCAACAGTCCTAGGTAGAACTACTATGAATGGGGATCGGGATCTCCAGTTAAACTTAAGGTAAGCTGCATAATCTTTCGAGTAAGCTATAGCTATCTCTGGTAGATCTGAAACCCACTGAGGACCTAGGATATCTACCAGTATTCGTTTAATTTCCTCAAGCGCATCTACACGGGTTTCAACCAACTGAGTGGAATCCATGGTACCACCTAAGTAAAGGCCTCATCTATCAACTCAATTATATCGTAAACATCCATCTTGAACTCCTTGGCAACGCTTTTGAATGAACTTATGCAACTTGGGCATGATGTAGCTATTGTTTGCCCCCTAACAGCTACTGCTTCTTCCAATCTTCTTCTAGCGGTTAGCATACTTAGCTCTGGAAACGTGAATATAACTCCTCCTCCAGCGCCGCAGCAGTAGGTATTAAGTCTATTCCTGTGCATCTCCATAACTTCTACACCTATAAGTTTGAGTATCTCCCTGGGGGACTCCCATACGGGGGAGGGCATTATATTCCTAGTTAAATTGCAAGGATCGTGGTATACCACCTTAGCGTTGAGTTTCCTCAGTTTGAAGTTCTCCTTCTCTAGCAACGGATTTACGTAGTCCGTGAAGAACTTAACCTCAAAGGGAAGCTCTATATTTGCATCCCTAACCTCCTTTACGAAAGTTCTGTAATCATGTGGATCTAGGAATACAACAGTTTTTGCACCTGCTTTCTCTAGAGCTCTTATGTTGTGCTCAAGAAGTTCGATTCCTTCATCGTAGAGACCAGCTCTAAACAGCAGGTAACCGCTATGCCATTCTTCTTCATATAGATACCCTGCGTCAACACCCAGCTTATGCAGAATTCTAAATGCAGCTTGGACCACATGTGGGGCTTTATAGCTGTAGGTATCTCCTACAAACAGCATGACGCTTAGCGACTTAGGTAGTGATATTCCTGGAGGTATCCAGGAACATCTCTTCTCGGGAGGTTCCCCAAATGGATTTTTGGTTTTCCTTAGGTTTTCAACTATGGGTTTCCAGTACTCTGGTAAACCGAATTCCTTTACGTAATGCTCCTTCATCACCTCCATAATGGTTAGCGGGTACACCCTCATAGCATTTTCACACCAGAACTCGCAGTGACCGCAATCTGTGCAGGTGTTTAGGATGTGCTCTATTGTTTTACTCCATTGAAGTCTTCCTTCTATAAGACCTCTAGCTACTTCAACTGTTCCTTCAGCGTAGTATGGGGCAAATCTAAATGTTTCACCTCTAGGACATTGGTTAACAAACCTATGGTCTCTAGCATCTGGAGCGAATACGAACCTGCAGTACTTACATTTATTACATAGAATTGCAAGGTCGTACATTTCTCTTAGTTTTCTACGCCTAATAACAGGGTATCTCCATACAAATTTCTCGCCGGATTCTTTCCCTTTGGGAGCAGAGGACATAAGGCTACCACCTAAAGAAGCTCATCATAGATCTTCGGTTAAGGTTAATCTTCTTGGGTTCATAATGTTATTAGGGTCTAAAGTTCGTTTAATTTTCATCAGAACCTCATAGTAGTTCTGGGCTCTACTATACATTAGCTTCGCTAATATTCCGTAAGGTCTGCTATAGAAAGCTCCCAACCTAAGCATTTCTTCAGCAACTTCATAGTACAGATTTCTAATTTTATCAACTTCTTGAATTTCCCTATTAAAGGCTACGTTACATGCAACTACACCTACTCTATCAGTAGGCGTTATAGTTACACCTACGTAATTCGTGGAGAACCCATGCTTTTCAATAAACTTCTTAAGTGCTTGGTGAATAATGGGCACATCCTTTAATGAGCATATGAAGGGTAAAATTGTTCTAGCACCTCTATACTTAGAGTACTTAGGCCAACCACTTGGATAATTTACTTCTGACAAGAATATCTCCTTAGCTTTAGGCATCCCTGGAACTTCATCCAGGAGTTTATATCCAATGCCTTGTAGTTTTTCAGCGATATCTGATACCATAATGTCTACACCTTCCTTTCTTCCTCTTAAGGTGAAGGCTACTACCCACTTAGGTAAACTTGGTATTAGTTCAGCAGTTTTTTTACCGTAGTTTGGAGTCTCGTCTTCGAAGAATAACGCAGCATCTACATTGTTGAATATAACCATATCTCTTGGGTATCTCATCCACATAATTTCTCTAGCTATCTTGTAAAGATCGTTGTCATCGTTTACCGTGACAAAGAAGGCTTCTACTACTTCGTGAATAGGTTTAAGCTTTACCCATCCTTGGGCGACAACCCCTAACGTTCCTTGGGACTGGTACCATATGTAATTCATTAAACCAGCGAATGGAGATGCATGAGAATGGACATAAGGCCATTTAATTTGTGGAAACGCTTGTTGACCTGTTTTTAAGAGAGTGCCATCGGGTAGTAGTACGGTCATTGTTGTGAGAATCTCTTCGCCGTAGTATACCCAGCCGTAGAGAGGAGCTAGGTCTAGGTATGTTGATAAAGCTGAGCTGGTTTTAGGTAGCTCTACTGGCGTTAAAGCCCTTAGACCATGTTTTGAGGCGTATTCCTGTAGTTGTTCAAAGGTTACACCGGGCTGTATTGATGCCATACCTGCTCTAACATCTATGTCCAAAACCCTGTTCATTCTCTTAAGATCAAGGATTACGCCGTTGGGAACTGGGATAGTACCTCCAAGGTTGTTTGTCCCACCAGATAAAGGTGTTATCGGTACCAGGAGTTTGTTAGCATATTCTATAATTTCTTGAACCTCCTCAACGCTACCAGGTCTAACTATGCAGGATGGTATACCAGGTTTGACTAAGCTATGATCTCTAGAGTACTTCTCTAATTCCTTTGGATACGTAATAACGTTTGTGTCTCCAATAGCCTTGGAGGCTAAGTCTATGAACTTATCTACTAGCATTATCGTGCCTCTTACCACCATCTAACAATTACAACCTTCCTATCGCTGAAGAAGTCTAATACATCCATTTGCGGGTGATGGCTCCCTAGACCTGCTAATCTTTTGCCTCCGAATGGGAACCACCCTACGGGTGCAGCTATGCCTATGTTTATTCCAACGTTTCCTACGTATGCTCTATGCATGAACTCTCTAGCGGCTTTTCCATTACTCGTAAATATAGCTGCGCTGTGGTGATACTTATTGTTATTTATCCATTCAGTAACTTCGTCGAGATTCTCAGCCCTTAGGATATTGGCTACAGGCCCGAATACCTCCTCCTTGGCTATAACCATATCGGGTGTTACTCCTTCGAATATCGTTGGGCCTAGGTAGAATCCTTGTGGAAATTCCTCAACTTTAACACTTCTACCGTCTAGAATCAGTTTAGCGCCTTCCTCAATGCCTTTCTCAATCATTTTAACAACATGGTCTTTGTACCTTTTGCTCGCCATGGGACCCATATCTGTTGTCTCATCTAGTCCATGGCCAATCTTTAAAGCTTTTGTAGTTTCTACGAAAGCGTTCTTAAACTTATTGTAGAATTGATCGTCCCCCACAACAGCTATATTCTGTATAGCTAAGCATCTCTGCCCTGCGTTACCAAATTTAGAATCCCTAAGTGTTGCAACAGTTCTCTCTAAATCACAATCAGGCATTACAACGGCATAGTTTGAGGCGCTTCCACCTGCTAGAAATCTCTTACCGTATTTAGCAGAAAGCTCATATAGTCTTAGTGCAGCTGTGCTCGTACCTACGAATGCTGTTCCCTCTACAAGCGGATGTGTTACTAGGTATTCACCAATTTCGTGATCTGTGTAAATGAGATTTAGAACACCAGGCGGTAGAGTGTCAGCTAAAACTTCCAGGGTTTGCATCATTGGAACAGGGGTAACGCTACTGGCTTTAACTACAAGTGTATTCCCTAAAGCTAGCGCATATGGTATGAACCAGAAGGGTATCATTATTGGGAAGTTATAGGGGCCCACAACAGCGAAGACCCCAAGCGGCTCCCTAATCAATATTTCATCTATACCTCTAGCAATATCTCTTTGAAATTCACCCTTAGATAACGTGTATATCAGGGATATAGCTGCTTCAACATTCTCTATAGTCCTTCTTATGTCTCCTCTAGATTCCTTAATTGTTTTACCGTGGTTTAGAGTATTAACTCTAGCGAGAATCTCCCTGTTTTCTTCAAGGATATACTTAATCTTGAAGATGTATTGAGCTCTCTCTGGTACAGATATTCTACTCCAAGACTTAAACGCTTCATAGGCTGCTTCAACAGCTTCATCAACAACTTCCTTGGTTACCTGCGGAACTTCACCTATAACTTTACCAGACCCTGGATCGTAGACCGCCAGATATGATTTTGCTTCAGGCTCTATCCACTTACCGTTTATAAACGCCTTTAATTTACCGTAGTACCATTTAGGGGGTTCAAGGAGGGGCATATTTAACACCATTCAAAGTTTTTCCAATAAATCCCATACCTCAGGGTCGCTCTCAGCTAACTCCTGAATTTTTCCAATAACACCAAATATTGTTATCCAATCACTAAGTGCCACCGTAGGATCGTAATGAACTTCATTCCTTTTATCAGCAAGAGCATATATCACCCTCTCCTTACCTAACGCCATATCCTTAAACACATCAAAAGGCATAGAAACTTTTAAACATGGGTTTATAGCTCTCCGAGGCTCAACAGTGAAAGTTTTATCTTCATTTACATGAACAGTAAATACAAAGTAATTATGGATTTCAAGCTCAACAATATCGCGGTTAAGAAGCTTTGATGTAGGGTAACCTCTTGCTCTACTCCAGCCAGTAGGATCCATAGCTAAATTCGGTGGGGGATATGGTCCTGGACCCGGGTATGGCGTTGGTCCACCACTAAATGTTGTAATAGGTTTTAATCGTCGTCTAAGGGTTTCATCTTTATTTAGGGACTCCTCGAGCCTCTTTAGGAACATATTGATCGAGCTCAACAGGACCACGACCCAGTGAATATTATACATGGACTACTATTTAAGCCTTACAACATAATTATTGTTTCAACGATTTTATATTGGAGGTTTACCCAAAGAGTAAAAGAGTAGAGTGTAAGTGAAACTAGCTGTAAGGAATTCGTCAATTAAAATTGTTAATAGGTTTAGTTAAATAAATAGTTTGTTACTTAGGGCATAAAGTGGTAATCTACTTAGAGTTTAAGCTTATGTTCTCCTAAAGCAATAAACACACTAGATTTTTCAAGTTTCGCTGAAGCTGTTATAATTACATCGCCATAGTATGAAAGGGTTAACTCAATAGATTTTTTCTCCGAAGATTTTAACCTAATTTTCTCATGATGGAGTATTCTTCCGTCAAGCGCTTTAACCTCGACTGTTACATAAATACCTTCTGCGCATTCGTTTGCGAAATCTATGGGTATTACGGGTTGATCTACAGTATCGTACCATACATTTTTAATTACATATTTTATGCAATTTTGTGTAGCCAATTTTTTCACCTAGCCTCCAGAGGCAAGTGGTTGAATAAGTATTTTATCACCATCTTTTAACTTTATCGTTAGATCTCCTATAACACCGTTCACTATTACTAACAGCTCTCTTTCTTGGATAAGCCTATAGATAACAACTCCTAGACTTTCTCCCAAAATAGAGGGAAGTATTTTCTTAAAAACATCGTCCAGACTAAGTTCTTCATAATCTAAGTTAAGCCAAAGATATTTCCTCCCAACTTTCTCAGCTACAGACCACGCAAACTCTATAAACACCCTCATAAACTTTTTTCACCTAGGTAACCTACCTAGGTTCTCTAGCTCATCTGCAACATCCTTTAATCCTAGTTCTTCTAGCTTCTTCCTAGTTGGTGTACCTGTCTTGATATCCCATCCTCTTGCTGTGTAGTAATCGTCCAGCAGTTTGTCAAGCTCGAATATCTGACCTTTTGACGGGGTTCTCGGGAATGGTTCCTTGAGAAATCTCTCTGGAAGTACATCGTCTTTCCTTGAGAAGCCTTCTCTAACGTTAAATGCTCTCTCTAAATTGACAATTCTTTCGCCTACTAGTAATAGATAATGAATGTCCTTAAACTCTTCTATACCAGTAGCAGCGTAGAGCATTTTTGAAACTAAATCGAAGGGAATCATGCCGTTGGATACTGGGAATTGACAGAACCCTAGGGCTTCATATGTGGCGAACTCATCTTGAACTTTTTTGCATAGAGCTCCTTTACCTTCTATAGCAAAGGGGTCTACCTTCTCAGGGAACCCAAGTATTTCATATCCAACCCATCCATACATATGGCTAGCCCCGATATTAGAAGTTGCAAAGTTGAGTCCGTGAGCCTTAGCCGATCTAGGGTCGTAAGCAGGTAGTTCAAGCCCTTTTACATGTATAGCGTATCTCTCTGCACCGCGCCCTATGATTTCTGCAGCTCTCTTCGAACCTTCGGCTAGTATGTTTCCTATACCTTCCCTTAGAGCTATCTTCCTAATTAACTCAATCGCAGGCTCTGGATCACCCCATCTAGCTTCAAGACCGTCAAGCTCCCGTCTAGTTATAATTCCTTTTTCATATAATTCATAAACAAAGGCTATTACCGAGCCCGTGGATATGGTATCCAGCCCATAGAGATCGCATAGCATGTTTGCATACATTATAGCTTCTAAGTTAGTTACGCCAAGTGCTCCACCAAAAGCCCATTGTGTTTCGTATTCTGGTTTATCCCATATGATTCCAGCAAAAGGCCCTTTGGTTGTTTTAAAGTATTGCCAACACGCCATTGCGCAACCATAACAACCGCTTGTTTTAACAACATATGTTGATAATATCTCTGGAGCAAATCTTTCAATGTTTTCAAGCTCAATTTGCTTAAAGTTGTACGTTGGGAAATGACCTAGCGTGTAAAACAAGTACACAATACCGTCTGTACCAAGGCTTCTAAACGCTTGGAATGCAGGGTTCTTAAAGTATAAATCTAGCTGTTCTTTCACAAGTTTTCTAAATTCTTCTTCGTTTAATAGTTTAGGTCTCTTGGTACCTCTAATAACTATTGCCTTAAGGTTCTTGGAACCCATTACAGCTCCTCCACCACCTCTACCGGCGCTTCTCGTTTCACCGGTTTGAATTGATGCGTACTTTACAAGTTTTTCACCGGCAGGACCTATAACAGAGAGTTTTGCATCTCTATCCGTTTCCTTAAGTAGTACTTCAGTTGCATGTGTTGTTAATGCACCCCAAACGTGAGTGGCATCTCTAAATTCTACTGATTCATTGTGTACCCATAGGTAGGTTGGTTTATCGGCTTTACCCTCAATAACAATAGCATCGTAGCCGGCGAATTTCATTTCTGCGCCAAATCCTCCTCCACAAACGCATCTAAAGTAGGTGGTAGTCAAAGGCGATTTAAACATCACAAAGAATCTGCTAGCGCTATGGGCGCCTGTGGCAGCCAAGGGACCTACTGCGAAGATTAAGAGGTTCTCGGGTGAAAATGGGTTTACGCCAGGCTTTAGGTTATCCCATAGTATTTTTACTCCAAAGCCTCTCCCACCGATGAAATTCTTAATTAAGTCCTTAGGCGTTTCAATGACTTTATATGTTTTTGTTGATAAGTTCACCCATAGAATATTACCTGCGTATCCGTATGTGGAGGTAGCCAATTTCGAGCACCCTATAACTATATATGGGAACCCCTATATAACCTTGCTTAAATATTCTCGCTTTTAGAAAACAGAAAGTGGAAACCTCCTTTAAAAAACTATTCAATTAACTGCTATCTTAGTTTTTATAATACTACCACCTGTCTACCTACGACTTTCCCTTTCTCTAAAGCTTCAAGGGCTTCAGTAGCTTCTTCAAGTTTTAGTCTCTTTGTTATAACAGCTTTATAGTTAACCATACCTCTTTTAGCAGCTTTAACGACTTCTATTTGTTCTTGTAGTGTTCCTACAACTGTTGATAGAATAGATTTTTCGGATGCTATAAATGGCACTAGAGGCCCTATGGTAGCTTCTACACCCATCATGCCAACTAGAAGGTATACTCCAGTCTTAGATGACACGTTAAGATATGTGCCAATGGTTTTTGCATTAGCCACTAAATCTATAACGACCTTAGCTCCTTTACCCCTAGTTATCTCCATAATTGTTTTAATGGGGTCTACCTTCGCTGCGTTAACTGTTGCATCTAGTTTAACTATTCTTGTCACAAAATCTATTGCTTCGTCTTTAACGTCTACGCCTACAATGTTTATGTATGGAGCTAAGGCTTTCAACCATTGGATTTGGTAAGCCCCTAAACCTCCTAACCCGACAACAACCACATAATCATCTACTCCTAGAAATGGCAATACTTTCTTGGTAGCTCTATAGGTTGTTAACCCTGCACAGCCGAGAGGTGCCACAGCGGGGAGATCATCTAGGCCTTCTACATCAACTAAGAACCTATAGTCTGGTACCAGGAAATACTCACGTAAACCACCTTCAGTTGTTACACCGAGGTGTAGAGGATGATCGTTTAAGTGCCCCAACCCCTTAATAACCCATTCATCGTCTTTAGTCCAGCCCCATGCATATACAAGAACTTTCTGCCCAACCTTAACATCGTCAGGTACTTTATCTCCTTTAGCAATAATTTCCCCAACAAGCTCGTGAGAGATAATGAAAGGTAGTCTTGGAGGAAGTCCCCCTAATGCCCAATCACCTTTCCAGATATGGACGTCAGTATGACATATACCTGCTCCATAAATCTTAATAAGTACTTCCCTATCCTTTGGCTCAGGCATAGGAACTTCTTCAACAACCAGGGGTTTACCGAACTCTTTAACAAATGCAACACGATAGGTCTTCTTCATCTCGGGCATAGATATACACCAAGTAATTTAATATACATCAACCTCCTTATATACTTACAAGTTTACTTTGGTGGTACAAAACCAATTAAGAAAACAAAGTATCAGTTGAATCGGATAACTTTACCAAAACTTTGATTAAATAAATAGGTATCCTCTTACTACAGCAATTTAATGTTAAGATCATTAGTAGTAACAGAGTAGGCTACGAAATTTGAAGCCTTAACTAAATCTAGCCTTAAACAAACTGCTTACATTTATATTTTAATTTATAAGTAAATTTAATTTATAAGTAAACTTACTGTTGAGTCCTCTACTTAATTTTAAAGTCTCGGTTTTCTTTAAGTTTATGTTTATCATGATCTTTGCTAGGTTAATAGGTTTACTATATACGGATGATACTATCTTTATTGATTTGAGTTGTATGCCTCGTATATGAGATAAGTATTCTCTCTAGCCCTTCAATATGTTCAAAAACTCAATAAAATTCTTAGCTATGCGTTTGACTATTAAGTCTAAGTCAATTGTTCAGCATATCCTTCTAGTACAAACTTCTGTAGCGAAGTTCCCCGTTATAATGATTCCACCTAAACCTTGTTCTCGAGTTCTGTATTTAACCATGTAATAAGGTAGAAATACATTCATTTTATCTCCATCTGCTATATCTAAAATCTTGAGTAGAATCGTGCTAGCTAAGAATCTATAAATTTACTTAACTATCTCGTCTACACTGATCATCATCTATTCCTCGTAGCCTAATACTCAAAGATTTGGCAAAATCCGCTACTCGATTATAACAAGGTGCTTCTTTATGCACACTTTAGCAATTTCACCAAGTCTAATAACATCATCAATTTTCTGTCTACCATCTGGTTAAATAAAAAAACTCGTAAGTTCTCTAGCTCTTCTAACTATAGATGGTATTTCTTCGAAAAGAATAACTTTGCCTGAATTCCCGAGAATTATCTAAAATACTGCACGTCATTATCTTCTACTAGTTTGTGTATCGAAACAACATTATTTTCTTAATTTTTAAAATAGAACGTACAATTGAAGATCTCCCATGAATAATAATGATATATATGTTCTCCTTAAGTGGGATAGCTAAGATATGATGGAAATTATGACCAGGTCTCCTATATTTTCTACAACGTGGTTCTATTTAATTCATTTACTTGGATAATTTTAGCATTTACTGACCTAACTATTACAAAAATTGAAAGTTTTGACCAACTTTACATATGCAGTCCTTCAGCTAGAATATTATTCCTTTGTCCTTCCTATTTTTAGTTGAAAGAACCTTATTTTAATGTCTTCTTATCGAGTTTTTAAATTTAGTAAAAAGGTCTTGCTACAACGATTGAGAAATGCTTTGAGCTGGACATAGTTTCGAAGGTGAGATTTGACTCAATAGATTCTCTTTTATACTTTGTTGGGGGTAACGTTAAAGAAGATACAGTTCTTATCATTGACGAGTTTACATATTGGTGTAGAGCAGAACCTTGTGTATTAGGCGAGCTTCAGAGGTTTGTTGATCGCTACATTGACAGAGGAAGACTGGGTATCATAATTATTGGGAGCCTCGTGGGTGTTATGATTAGATCCGTTCTCGGTGGTGGAACCCCTCTATATGGTAGGGCTAATCTAAGGTTAAGGTATCCGAGTTAGAGCCATGGTATATTCCACAGTTCTATCCTTGGCTGTCGCCTAAAGAATGGGTTGAATACTACTCTATGTTTGGGGAATCCCTTACTACCACAGCATTGTACCCTACGGAGAAAAGCCTTTAGAGACTTTAAGGAGGTTATTCTTGTCAAAAACATCTCCTTTACAAGATGAACCTCTATTTATTCTAAGGGAAGAGTTCAGAGAACCGTCAACGTACTACAGTATCCTAAAAGCTATTTCTCAGGAGTATCAAACTCCTAATAAAATAGCTGAAGCTACAGGAATAGATAGACAGTACGTCTCAAAATATCTCTTGATATTAGAACAATTAGGATTTATAGAAAAAGTAACCCCTCTGTATAGTAAGAAGGGTTTTTATAGAATTAAAGGCCATATCCTTAGGCTATGGCTACACTTGATAGAACCTGTTATAACTAGGGTACCAGACGAAGACTAGGCATACAATGAAATATCTAGGAAGTTTTACAAATATGTTTCACAAATATTTGAGGATATTGCGGCTAAGTTTGCCCTTCACATGCTTTATAGCCGCAGAATAAATTATGAGATTGCAGGAAAATATATCTACAAGAACGTCGAAATAGACTTCATAGCTGTAGACAATAAAAGTAAAGAAAAGTAAAGAGTTCTACGTGTTTGAATTCAAGTGGAGTAGCCTATCCGAAGCAGATGTGGAACGTATAATAAATAAAATGATTGAAAGAATAAATAAGACAGGGCTAAAAGGCTACAACCACCATTTATACATTATCACTAAAGAGAAGCCAATACAACCAGTAGCTGACGTAGAAGTACTTGATATAAGCGATATGTCTTGGAAACGATCTTAACCAATACTTTTATAGAAGCAATATATAGCTAAAGAATTTCTTGATAAAACCATGTATAGCGCATACCCATAGTAACACCTTCTATTAAAACCATTTTTGTACATTACCCAGACTTAACTTATTGTGCCTCTATAGATATGTACCTGATTACCAACCTAATATTGACTACAGCATGTTCATCCCAATTAATAGCAATAAGAATAGTGATCCACAACATACTATGTATTGTTATAAAACTAAAACAATTGAAGCCTCAAAGAACTTGAATCAAATTAAAAAGATCACAGATTAATTAATTAAAAGATCTTTTATAAACCTAAAAATTATTTTAAAAGAAGAATTACTAAAAATCATTTTCATAAGTCGACATCGTAGATTTATTCTTCTTCAAGAACACTCATATAGTTAATAAAACACATCTAATATTTGGGGTGTTTTAGATCTATGAAATTCATTGTCAAGGTTTATACCCTTATCTTGATAATGTTGATTATGGTGTCTATAGTTACTCCGGTATTTGTACTTAATGTTCATGCTGGTTATGAAAGGATTTTCGTGTTATTTATATGGCATTATCATCAACCTTGGTATTATAGCATTGGAGAAGATTACTTTATTCTTCCGTGGGTTAGAATGCATAGCGTTGGCAATTACTTAAAAATGGCATATATTCTCTCAAAGTACTTAGATATAAAGGTCGCTTTCACATTCTCTGGTTCTTTAGTGGAGCAGATTGTAGACTACGTAGAGAACGGTAAGATGGATCTGCGCGAAATTATATCGTGGAGGATAGTCAATGGTTCAGCAGCAAAAGATGACATATTTAATATGCTGAGAATCCCTGGCGGTTTCTTTGATATAAACTGGGGTAGAGTTATTGAGAGATCACCTAGGTATAAAGAGCTAAGAAATTTAGTTCAAAAACTTTACAGCGAATGTCAGGTAAAAGCAAAGACTAGTGAAGAATATTCGAACTGTGTTGTCGACGGATTTACTCAAGGTGATTTACAGGGTCAAAACGTAGTTGATTTAGCTGTTATGTTCAATCTACTATGGATAGACCCTGAGGTAGCTAGAGACCTATATCCTGAAATTTACATGCTTATGGAAGAAGCATACAGAGAAGTTAGACCTAATTTCACGAGGAGGGATCTAGCCAAGGTACTTAGTGTGCACAGAGATATAATGAGTCGCTTACTAACGGCTTACCGAGACCTTGTATTAAGAAATCAAGCAGAAATTATACCTGTTCCCTATAGTCATCCTATAGCTCCGTTACTAGTTGACGCAGGATTAACAGAAGATCTAGAAGTTCATGTAATGAAGGGTATAGAGCTAGTCAGAAAATATTTAGGAATAGAATCCATCGGTATATGGCCTGCCGAGCAAGCGGTAAACGAAGATACTCTACATGTTTTTAGAAAAGCTGGGGTTCTGTGGACTGTAACAGATAGTACATTACTGGCTAAAGCCGGTTTACGGGTATCGGTAGAGAACCTAGGTGTTCCATGGTATATAAGCTTCGCTGAAGGTAGGATATACGTTTTCTTTAGAGATACAGAGCTAAGCAATTTGATAAGCTTTCAGTACAGCTCTTGGGACCCAGATCAAGCTGTTAATGACTTAATCAGCAGAATTCTTAGGTATAGAGATGAAGCTAAAGGGCCTAGAGCTATAGTTATAGCTCTTGATGGCGAGAATCCGTGGGAAAACTACCTAGAGTTTGGAGATATATTTTTGAACAAGCTTTACTCGAGGTTAACAGAACTTCAGAAACAAGGTTTTCTAGAAACTATTACACCAAGGGAATTTATAGAGAAGTTCAGCTCTGAAGCCAAAGAACTTCCAGCGAAACAGTATCAGTACCTTGACCTAATCGATAAAGATATTTCAAACTTTCCAAAGAATAGCTATGGAGATGCCTACACAGAACTTCCTATGAAAACGGTTACAGCGAAAATACCCGAAGGATCCTGGTCAAGCGGAGAATTAGCAACATGGATAGGCCATAGACAAGAAAATGTAGCCTGGATGTGGATGGTTAAAGCTAGAGAAGATATTATGAAAAAACTAGGGGTAGCAGGTTTTGTCGACCTCTACGCAAGGTATCGCGAAATAGCTCTATACTTGCTAAAAGCTCAAGCAAGCGATTGGTGGTGGTGGTATGGAGGCGATGGTGGTGGTAGTCCAGCAACTTTCGATCCTCTGTTCAAAGCATACCTTAGACGCGCATACGAGTTATCAGGTCTTGAACCTCCTCACTACCTCTATGTCGTAGCATACCCTGATGGATCGCCTATTGGAACTATAAACAGTATTCCACCATCGTTAGCTGATAGAGTTCCCAGCGTAGATGGGTTAATCGAGGACCTATGGAGAAAACTTGTAGATGAAGGTAAGGCGCTCCAATTTGTTGTAGGATACTCTATTCCTAAGGCGTACGCAATAATAAATACAACGACAATACTCTTTGCATTCAACGTATCTATGAAGGATATCGAAGATTTGACCATCGCCATATACTTTGCTACACCTAATATAGATATGTCTCCATATTCTCCTAGGTACAATGTATACCCAAGATATTCAAAAGTTGATTTGGGAATCCACCTAGCTAAAGAAGTGGCTATTTACTTAGGGAAACGCGAGGTATCAGTTAGCTTAGCTGATGGCAGAGGCGGTTGGGATTATGCGAAGAGTTTAGGTAAATTAGCTGTTGCTCAACAACAAACAAGCTACGTTGTAGAACTTGCATTTGAAATAGATGAAATTGGTTTAGCAAGAAATTGCCTAGTTTTCTTCGTTGTAGTAGTGTATAAGAATTCAATACTCATTGAATGGTCCTCTAGACTAGGTTTAGCTCATCAACTATTTATACCAACACAACCGGTAGAAGTAGTAGGAAAGATCATTATTGATCTGTATGACCCAGAAGGAGATGACGATGGTCTAGGCGGATTAAAGTACCCGACAAACCCAGTTTTCGTACCGGGTGTATTTGATTTAACGAGATTTACTTTAATAGATGTTAATGAAAAAATCGTATTTAGGTTTACATTTAGAGAGTTAGGGGGTAACCCATGGGGTGGACCAAACGGTTGGAGTTTTCAGCAAATACATGTCTATATTAAGACAAGCCGAGCAGAAGAAGGTAAGAGGGACTCAATAGGATTGAATGTAGTTATCGAACATGGATGGCATATGGCAATCCTCATTGCCCCAGGATGGGGAACAGATCCACTACCAAAAGGTGAGAGAGCAGCTATATACTATTATGATAGAGAAGAAGTTGTAGTTCAGAACGGCATTCTCAAAGCTTACGCAGATCCTACTACCAAATCCATAGTTGTTGAAATATCTAAAAACAATCTATACGATATAGAGTCCATCGACCAGTGGACCTTAGTTGTTGCTGTAACTAGCCATGATGGATACGGAACCAATAAGATAAGACCCTTCGTCGTAGGAGGAGGTGAATGGGCTGTTGGAGTACCACAACAATATGCATTAGCTATGCTAAGGAATGTTATACCCTACATCTTAGATATACTAACTCCAACAAAAGAAGACCAGTACTCAATGCTTAACACCTTTGATGCTGATAAAGGAGAGCTAGCTAAAATCAGAGGTATATTCATAACAACGGGAGCCGTATTATCAACTACCTCTCTGATGATAACGCCAACAATGAGCTCTACGTCAACTATAACAGTATCCACAATACCATCACCAACTTCGCCTTCCACATCAAGTTCTTTGCCCAGCCAATCCCCATCTCCAACACCATCACCATGGCAAGAAATGCCGCTAGAAGCAATCTTAGGGGTATCAATAGTAATAATTACGATGATAGTTGCAATCTTGTTTGTAATAATAATAAGAAGAACTAGGTAATCACTCTAAAAGAAGGGACTATATTCCATAGTCATCATTGTTTTTAACTCTCTTTAAATCATAATATTGTATGGCTGGTATTAGTGGCTCGAGTGAAACTAATTGAGGTTGTAAAAAGATTTGGTAGGGTTATTGCAGTTGATCGTGTGAATATCGAAGTCAATGATGGAGAATTCTTCGCTCTTTTAGGTCCCTCCGGATGTGGGAAAACAACTACATTGAGGCTTATTGCAGGTCTTGAGATCCCCGATGAAGGAGAAATATGGATAGACAATAAACTTGTGAACTATATTCATCCAAAGGATAGAGACATAGCTATGGTTTTTCAGAACTACGCTCTCTACCCTCATATGACGATCTATGAAAATATAGCGTTCCCCCTTATAACCCGTAAACGTGAACTCAAGCTCTCAGACGATGAAATTAAGAAGAGAGTAGCAGAGATTTCGAAGCTTCTCCAAATAGAAGATCTTCTTGATCGAAAACCAAGCCAATTATCTGGAGGTCAGCAACAGAGAGTAGCACTTGCAAGAGCTCTTGTTCGAAAACCTAAGGTCTGGCTCCTCGATGAACCGCTGAGCAACCTTGATGCAAAGCTCAGAGTAGTAATGAGACACGAACTTAAGAGACTTCAGCGAGAGCTTGGCATAACAACAATATATGTTACCCACGACCAAACAGAGGCTATGTCTATGGCTGACAGAATAGCTATTATGAATAAAGGTAAAGTATTACAAATAGGAACACCTGACGACCTATACCTAAAACCCACCGATACCTTTGTTGCTACATTTATAGGTGTTCCACCAATGAATCTATTAGAATGCGATGTAGAGGATAAATACGATAAAGTCGCTTTAGATTGTAAAGACTTCAGCCATATAATCGCAGATCAAACTATAGTTAACGAACTAAGAAAACAAAATACTAAGAAGGTTTACCTAGGTTTTAGACCAGAGCACATAAAAATTTCAACAATTAAAGAATACGAAGATTCTATACTAGCTAACGTAGTTGTTGTTGAAAGACTTGGAAACATCAACGTTGTACATGTTAACATAGGGAAATCCGAAGAAAAACTTGTAAGAGTTATTGCTCCAAATGACTTAAAAGTCGACGTGGGGCAACAAATATATATAAGGATTGACTGGCCAAAGATATACTTATTCGATTATACAACATTGAAAGCAATAGCATAATAATGAAGTTTAAATGATAAACCTAGTAATCAATAAACGTGGCTGACTATTAACTTAACATAACTATAGCATTACCTATGTAAGTAAATACTCTTAATTAATAAGAGTTTGCTCGCATAAATTGAGTAAAGCTTATACACTCTACTAATTATTTTAGTGAATACAGAGGGATTCGTATGCGTTGTGCCCTTAAGGGTGTAACGGTATTTGTGTTAATTTTGTTGACAACACTAATGCTTATAACTCCATTAGCTTTAGCTCAAGCAACCATCAAAGTACCTGACCCTGAAGGAGATGATAAAGGACCTGGACTCTGTGGGTATCCAACAGGTGGAGGTGTGTTCGTAGAAGGTGTATTCGATTTAACTAAATTCGAGATATCAGTAGAAGATAATTACATAGTATTTAAGGTTCACTTCAAGAACTTAGGCGGTAACCCATGGGGTGGACCAAACGGTTGGAGCTTACAGTATGTTGGAATTTTCGTAAGAACCTCAACCCCTATGGTGTTTGAAAGATCTGATACCTTCGGTCTTGGCTTTACCCTAAGACCTGACTATTCATGGCATTACGCTGTAATCCTTGCACCTGGATGGGGTGAACCTGGAGCTCCTGTTCCAGCTGGAGAAAAATGCGCACTGTACTTTGCTAATGGTAGTGTATTAATGCAAACCGAAGAACTTTTCGCATGTAAAGGTCTGCCTGATGACAATTTAATTGAAGCTAGCATCAAGAAAGACCTGCTAAGCGATGTGGAGAATATCGTCAAGTGGAAAATAGTAGTAGCTGTGACTAGCTACGACGGCTTTGGACCTGCAAGAATAAGACCTCTTATAGCTGCATCAACAGGTGAATGGCAGATACCTGCAACAGCTTATGCTAAACCAGAGGATATCTCAAGGATATCTCTGGCAATATTAAAAGGTGTTGCCCCAAGGGTGATGGACCTAATTGTGTATTCTCCCGAATACCCCAATGGAATTACAGCTGATCAGCAATATACATGGCTTAATAGCTTCGATGTAGAAATACCAATGCCAGCGCAGGTACCAGCTATCTTGGTAGTACCTCAAACTATTACTCTAACAGTAACACAAACATATACAACAATATACACAACTATATCTATAAGCACATTTGTTACTACAACAACTACGACAGTTAGAGAAATAGATTGGACTACCACTATAGCTTTAGTGGTAGTTATGCTGGTTGTGGGGGTAGCCATAGGCTATATAATAAAGAGGAAATAATGGAAACTGTTAAGCAAACCTATTTTTATAGTCTCTACATATAAAATTCATCATTTACTGAAGAAGTGCGCTATTATTGCTAGGTACTATTAAGTAGAAAAGAATAGATGTTTAAGCCGTTATGTTAGAGTTGATGAATTAAAATATTTAAAAAATTAAAAGTATATAAGTAGTAGCAAGTAAATTATTTTTAAAGGTTCGAGCTTATGGTAAGGTCCTTACTTTTAATAACTTTATTAATACTATCTATGGGGGTGCCCATGATAAACAATGAAAAGGCTTTTGCCGTAAACAGCTACTTAGTTGTTAATCCCATCCCTGGTCTGCCAAAAGATTTCATTAGAGGTGTTGATGCTTCTGAAGCTCCGTGGATCTTAGAGCTTGGCGGGAAATACTACGACGAGAACGGGGCTGAGAAAGATCTCCTTGATATACTTGTGGAAAACGGTGTTAACTGGGTTAGACTTAGGTTATGGAATGACCCGTACGACGATAAAGGCAATCCTCTTGGAGGTGGCAACTGTGATCTAAGAAGAATAACAGATTTTGCCGCAAAAGCGAAATCCAAAGGACTCAAGATCTTGTTAAATTTCCACTACAGCGATTGGTGGGCTGATCCAAGTAAGCAGAACAAGCCTAAGGCATGGACAAATCTACCATTTACGCAGCTAGTGGAAGTTGTCTACAGTTGGACTAAAGAGGTTCTTCTGTTTATGAAGGATAGAAATGCCTTACCCGATATGGTTCAAGTCGGTAATGAAATCAACAACGGCTTCTTATGGCCTGAGGGTAGAATAGAAAATTGGGATCAATTTACCACGTTGTTGAAATCAGCTATAAGAGCCGTAAGAGAAGTTGACTCAAAAATAAAAATTGTAGTACATTTAGCTGGCGTTAAAGCTGATTTCTATGAGATATTCGTAAACAGACTTTTACGAAGTGATGTTGATTTCGATGTTATTGCGATCTCATTCTATCCTTACTGGCATGGAACAATGGCTCAGTTTAGGGAGCTTGTAAAAACCTTAGCTGAAAAGTTTAACAAAGGTATAATAGTCGCTGAAACAGCTTATGCATGGACGCTCGATGATGCAGATGGTCATCCTAACCTATTCGGGTCAAAGGATCAAGAACTGCAAGGAGGTTACAAAGCCTCTGTTCAAGGACAGACGACCTTCATAAGAGATCTAATGGAGGTGTTATTTGTTGAAGGAAGAGGTAATGGTTTAGGCATCTTTTACTGGGGTGCTACGTGGATATCATATCCAGGAGCTGGCTGGAAAACAAACGAAGGCAACCCCTGGGAAAATCAAGCACTCTTTGATTTCAAAGGTCGTGCACTTCCATCACTTAAGGTTTTCAAGTTGGTATACGAAGCTCAACCTATTGAAATTAAACCACTAGAGCTATATGATCCTAGACCTATAGTTGCTACTACTTATGCAGGTGCAAAGCCTTGGTTACCTAGCACAGTCCTTGTAGTATTTACGGACCACTCCATAAAGCCTATGCCTGTAGACTGGGGTGCGATACCTGTTTACAGTAAACCTGGAAATTATACACATAAAGGGGTTGTGGTGAATACATCGATAGAGGTTTTAGCTCAAATAAATGTTCTAGAAATGCTCTACATTGAGATTAGAGATCCCGAGGAAGATGATAGAGGTATTGGGACCTACGGGTATCCAACGGCTGGTGTTTATAAACCAGGGGTATTCGATATAGTTAAAACTACATTTGAAGTCCTTGGAGAAGATTTACGGATAAGAGTATACTTTAGAGATCTAGGAGGTAACCCATGGAATGGCCCGAACGGCTTCAGCCTTCAATATATACACATATATGTAAGGACTACGAATCCTGTTACTACCAATAGAATATTTAGGAAGGACACCTTCGGTCTAAATATAGAGTTCCGCGAAGATTATCAATGGCAATATGCCCTCCTGATATCCCCGGGATGGGGTGAGAAGCCCTTAGTTGAAGGTGAGCTCTCAGCCCTATACTACTCCAATGGGGTGGTCTTTGTTGAGGATAAAGACTTTAAGGTAACAGCTAACTTGGATGAGAATTACGTTGAAGTTATAGTACCTAGACAACTTATGCCCGATTGGGAGAATATTAGGTATTGGCGTGTCATTGTATTTGTTACCAGCTGGGCTGGGGAGAACCCCGATAGAATAAGAAGTTTTGCTCCTGGTGGCGGTGAATGGATCTGCGATACTACCAAATATGCTGAATCCGCTGAAATACCTAAAATCGCAGCAGCAGTACTTGTAGGAGTTTTACCTAAATTCTATGACATGGCTGTATACTCTGATGAATTTCCAGAAGGTATCTTAGTAGATCAACAGTATTCGTGGAGTAAGCGTTTTGATCCATCAGCAGGTTCATTAGCTGTAATACCACCCCCCAAGGTACCTACGGTTACCATTACCCAGACAATCACCAAGGCTATGACCCTTACTTATATTAGCTATATCACGGAAACCAAGTTCACCCCAACCTCTGTGTATGTAAAAGAACTAGATGTAGCAACAACTGTATTAGTAGCTGTAGTTTCTATAGCCGTAGGAATTATCGCAGGTTACCTCATAAGTAGAAAAAAATAAATGTTAAACGTTTTTATCTTAACCTTTCCTTCTTTTAACTTAAGCAATACATTAACTTATATGTTCTCAGAGTATTTGTATAAAATGAGGGTGATATATTATATGAAACTTTTACGTGGAATCTCGAAACTCGCTATTACTTTAATTGTTATCGTTTTAGTGATAGTAGCCGGTGTAGCGGTATACTTTACCTTTAGCCGACCCCCAGTATCTTCCCCAACACCGACCTTGACACCAACTACTACACCAACTCTGTCTCCTACTCCAACCACTACACCTACATATACACCTTCACCAACACCAATTGAGATAAGCGAAGTAGAGATAAGCGGAGTTAAAATAAGGGTACCAAAGGATTTCGCCGAATTTGTTAAAAAAGTAAAGCAGAAAGATATCAGCATCACCATATACTTTGGTCATGCATTAGCACCAGAAGAAAGACCTGCTTTTGAGAAAGCCATCAATATGTTTAAGAGTGAGTTCCCAGGAGTAGAAGTTAAGGTGTTAGCTTACGGTGGTATGGGAGAATTACAGTCAGCTGTTTCAGCAGCTGGTGCACTTCCGAGAGAACAAAGGGAAGCTCTTATAGGTAATGCACCCGATGTCTTTACATGGGCGCACGATTGGATTGGGTGGATGGCTGATTCGGGTTACCTTTTAGCTTTAGAGGACTACATAGGCTACGATGCGATAGAAGATATAAGTGATTACATACTTCCATCAGCTATGGCCGCTGTAACATACGGTGGTAAAACCTATGGGCTACCATATGCAGGAGAAGCTTTAGCTCTCTTCATAAATACTAAGCTGGTAGCTAAAATACCTGAGACTTTTGATGAACTTAAACAGGTAATGCAACGGTTTTGTAGCCCAAACGAAGGTAGGTACGGTATTGCTGGACAAATAGGGGGCATGTACCATATAAATGCTTGGGTAACAGCCTTTGGCGGTTATTGGTACGATGAGATAACCAAGAGCTTAGGTATAAATAGTTCAGCTACTAAACAAGGTGTTAAATTCTTCATCGAGAACGTCCTCCGATATATGGATGTAACAGACCTTGGACATGACTACCAGAGGAGGTTATTTGGAGAAGGCAAAACACCATTATACGTATCAGGTCCATGGGATGTATCTTTTGCTATTAACTCGCTGGGTATAGAGAATTTCGCGGTAGCTCCCTTCCCTAAAATTGATGGTAGAACTCCTAAGCCTTGGAGCGGATTTAGAAACCTGTATCTCTCGGTTATGGCGGAGGCGGGAGGTAAAGATAGAACATATGCATCGGTGCTCTTTGTACTACATGTATCATTAAACGATAATTCTATTCTAACACTAGTTAAGGAGAATGGCTACGTACCCCTAAAGTTAAGTGTAGCTCACTATATAAATACCCACCTAGAAGAACATCAGGTATTTAAGATAGTAATGGGCTTTTACAGACAATTAGAAGCATCAACGCCTATGCCAAAGGATAGAAATATGCAGAAAGTATGGGGTGCTGACACTTACATACAAGCAATACTACAAGAATACAGTAAAGCACTTTCAGAAGGGGCCTCATCTGATGCTGCGGTCAGTAGAGCTCTAGATGTTGTTGATTCAAATCTTGATCAAGCACAAGCAGAGATATCAAAACAGATTACCGACTAGGGATAATAGATGAATAGAAGGAGGTCTAACCCTAATAAAAATTATCTTTTTCCTACGAAAGTTGCTTTAGCGTTAGTTCTTCCAAGCATAATTCTCTACATGTTCTTTAACATATGGCCTATAGTTTTCTCTATAGGCATAGCGTTCACAAATGCTACTAGAGAAAATATTCTTCCAAACCCTGAAAGAATAAAAGGTCTTAAAAATGCTATAGCCTGCGCGAATTATTTAAAAACATCTGAAGAATACAAAGAAATTGCAAGAATATTACTAGCTAACGTTATGGATTACATGGAATCTATTAAAAGTACGCTCATATCTATGCTCAAAGTCATAGAAGCAAACAATTCAGAGGTGTACATAGAGCTAGGACAGCAAGTAGCTAAGCTAAGTAGCTTTGTAAGAAGATTAACTAGAGTTCGACCTGATATAGCAAGGGTATTTAATTGTAGTGCCCTTGGATACGAAACCTCTGTAGAACTTTTACCTAGAGATGCTATAGATAAGATAGATAGACTGATAAACCTTGTAGGCTTACTAGCTAACTACCAAGCCTTAGATGCTAACGTTTTTAAGTTCTATACCGAGGTAGGCTTAAATATAACTAACTCTCTAGAAGTGTATTTCTTAAAGCTTGAAGAAGATTATGAAGATTACCTTGAAAAATTTATTTTCAGCGCTAATAAAGACCTCGATAGATTACAACTAAAAATTGTTGTACTAGATAACTTTGCAAGACTCTTCAGCGACCCAAGATTCTATAACTCCCTATATAAAACACTTCTATTCACAGTCGTAAGCGTTCCAATGAAAGTTCTATTAGGCGTTCTACTAGCCCTCTTTTATTCATCTCCAATGATATACGGTAAAAGAGTTATGAGGGCTTTCTTACTGGTTCCTTGGGCAACACCGTTCCTTTTATCGGCTATTACGTGGAAATTTATGTATCTCCCAAACGGACCTCTCGGTATGGCATTCAATCTTAATGTTAATACAGATGAGTGGGATGCATTCATAGTCTACTGTTTATTTGAGACATGGCTTGCTTATCCATTCATAATGACCATAACGCAAGGTGCTTTAAGCGGGTTATCTAAAGAAGTTATTGAAGCAGCTTACATAGATGGTGCAGGTTTATGGTCAAGAATGCGAAAAATTGTATTTCCATTAATATCTAAGCCGGTTACCATAGCAACAATACTTACAACAGGTGCTTCACTACAAGCATTTATGATCCCTCTAGTAATAAACGGTGGCTACCCTATCGGTGAAATAAGGGTACCTTACATTGGGTCAGCAGTAGGTTATAAAAATGAGGTTCTAATACTTTTTGGCTACAACAGGATAATGATAGATAATGAGTACGGCTACGCTGCATCAATGTACTTAGTAGTTGTACTCATAATAGTAGCTTATGTAACTCTATGGTTTACGATTTCAAGGAGGTTCTCAAGGTGATAACGTATTATGGTGAGCACAACTATAACTATACTTAAGTTAATTGTTACGATGTTTGGGGTATCCATAGCAGCTACGCTTATGTATCCAATAGCATACATAGTTGCTCAAGCACTGTTAGATAAACCAACAATTATCTTAACAAGTTTCGATCAATTAATCAGGTATGGTATTTCATATAAGAATTTCATAGATATCGTAAAAGACCCTATTTTTTGGCAAGCGCTCCTTAATACCATTATGGTAGCAGCAACGACAATAGTAGTTGCAATAACAATAATAATCCCAGCCGCCTATGTATTCTCTAGATTCAATTTCCGCGGACGGGATGCATTGCTATACCTATACCTAATTGTTAGTCAAGCAGGAGGTGGTCTCGGCATCATAGCTGTGTTAGCGCTATATATATTCATGTTAAGGCTTGCTGCCCATGGCATCAGCCTCTTTCATCTTTTAGCGTTACCATTCATATATGTTTCAGGTATGGTACCTTTCCAGACCTGGCTTATGAAGAGCTACTTCGATCAACTACCGAGGGTATTAGATGATGCAGCGTTTATCGATGGTGCTAGCTGGTTCAACATAATCTTCCGTGTAGTACTACCTGCGTCAAAGGCAGCATTTGTAATAATAGCTCTCTTTGCGTTCATGGGTGCATGGAGTGAATTCATAATAGCAAGCATCCTAGATATAATGACCCTCGGGAAGTATATCTATGAATCAGCTGTAGCAGGGCAAGCAGGTATCATGAGACCTGCGACATTCGCTGCTGCATCGATTGTGTACGCTATACCAATAGTTGTACTGTTTGCTATAGCGCAGAAATATATAGGTGAAGCCTATAGACTTGGAATAGCTAAGGGTTGAAATCGCTTATTTTTAACTAAAGACTTCATAGAATACAACAGTACTAACGCGGTATATGAAAACTATTTTCTCATTGTTTTTAATTGTTCATGGTATGTGGAAGGCTGAATGAGAAGTTATAAAAATTTTGAATAGAACTTTTATAAATCAAGAAATTTTAATGGATATTCGCAGTTCATAGATGTTATACAGAACGCTGTAGAGAACCTCTTTTAACAAAAGAAGCGTTGAGTACATAGCTCAAGAAATAAGCTAATCATTGCATCTTTCGAAAGAATTCAAAAAGATTTAAATGTAAGCCTAAAATGTTTGCAAATAAGCTAATCATAGTATTGATGAATTACTGAAGAACTTAATTATCTAAAGTATCTAGCTACTAATCCTTAAAAACGCCAAGAAATTATTCAATAATATAAAGAAATGACTGAAAACATGCTGCGTATACAACCTAACATTATATTAACATCTGCACCTAGGCGATCCATCATCCAACTTTACATACAAATAAGTCGTAATCAAAGATAACAGAAATACTACAAGCAGTAAGGTATACCATTCAAAGCTTACAAAAGATATCATCGCTTAACCCCTTATAAGAAAAATTATTTATAAAATGCAGCATGCAGAGGGGGATAAGACACTTAATACATCATTATATAGCTCCTTACTTTCATATAAATCGAGAAGCCGTAGCCATATATAATGCTAAGCCTTATTCTTTATATATGAAGAGGGGTGCACAATGTATAGCCCTACATGGGATTCCCTTAGAAAACACTACGAAGTTTTTAACAAATATCGAGAACCTTCTTGGTTTCACAACGTAAAATTAGGTGTAATAGTTCACTGGGGACCTTACTCGGTACCTGGGTGGGCTACACCTCTCGGCGAGTTTAGCTATATTCCCGAAATCTATGGATGGAAAACATGGTTTGCGTATAATCCTTATGCAGAATGGTACCATAATACGATGAAAATTTCGGGCAGTCCTACAGCTATATACCATACGTACGTGCATAGGAATAGGAAATACGAGGATTTCGCTAAAATCTTTGAAGAAGAATCTAATAAGTGGAGAGCCTCTGATTGGGTAAACTTGTTCATTAAAAGCGGTATAAAATATGTAATACTTGTAACAAAGCATCACGACGGTTATCTTCTTTGGCCAAGCGATGTAAAAAATCCTCGTAAACAAAATTGGTATTCCTCTAGAGACTTAGTTGGTGAGCTTGCTAAAGAATGTAAAGCTAAGGGTTTACGGTTTGCTACGTATTATTCAAGCGGTATTGACTGGACATTTAATGACTTAGTTATAGCCGACAAAAGCGATATTGCTATTGCATCTAAGTTTGGCGAAGATTACAGGGAATACATATTAAAGCACTGGCTTGAACTAATAGAAAGATATAAACCTTTTATTCTTTGGAACGATATGGGTTATCCATTTGAAGAAGACTTACCAAAACTCTTTGCATACTACTATAACACTATAGAAGAAGGGCTTATTAACGATAGGTTTACAAAGAAGCATCACGATTTCATCACCCCTGAGTATAAGCTCATCCACAGAATTTCGGAGGAGAAATGGGAAACGGTGCGAGGCTTAGGCTATTCCTTCGGCTATAATAGGGCAGAAAGAAAAGAGCATACTCTATCCATTAAAAAAGCCGTTCACCTTTTAATAGATGTTGTAAGTAAAAATGGCAATCTATTAATCGGTATAACACCTAAAGCCAATGGCACAATACCGAAACATCAATATAGTACATTACTAGAGATGGGTTTATGGCTCCAAAGATATGGTGAATCTATCTATGGCACACAACCTTGGATAGAAGCTGAAGGCATAGCTATAGGGTTTAACGACGCCATTCCATTAAGGTTTACTGTAAAAGAGGATGTACTATATGTATTTCTACTAGGTAAACCTAGGGATAGAAAATTAATTCTAAAAACTTTTCAAGGAAAATTAGAAGCAAAAAACAACACATATATAGATATGATAGGAGAAGAATACATAAATTGGGTTAATACATCATATGGAATAGAGGTTGAAATACCACGTTACCTATATCCATCGCCAGCATATGTAATAAAGATCGACCCAATTCCAAATCTAATTATGTAGAAATAAAATGTTTAAAACTTAAATTATTTTATATCGGAAATTAAATAACATCCCTAAGTATCTTGGCATACTTTTCGCTTACTGAATAAAACTTGTACTTTTTAGTTAGTGATACATTAACAACATAAACTTCAACGATTCCTACATTTACAAGAGCTTTAAGAGCTTTATCAAGTCTCTTGTAATTTACATGGAGTTTTCTTCCGAGTGAACGAAAGCTTACAGGACCATTGTGAAGTAGGCATACAATTACTCTAAAAACAAGTTCGTTTTCAAGAATCTTAAATATCTTTCGAAGCAACTCTTTCATTAAGTTATTTTCATGTTCATCCAACCTGGATACCCTCAAAGAGACTAGTTCTACTCTATGGTAGTAGGTACTGCAAAAAAGTAAACGGATTCCTTATCCAATACCGTATACAAGATCCTATTTTGGTTGTTATCCCTCTCAATGTACTTAATTATAGGTTTCTCTAGTAACCTTGATATCTTAATAATTTCTTCAAGTTTCGTTAAATATATAACATTCTTTCCACTTAGTGAAGGTATTCTAGATGCAGAAACTATTATGCTTTGGTATTTAGACTCAAACTCTTTCACAGGATCTTTGTCTGGAAATCTGAACCAAACAAAAGCTGATACACCTATAAGTATTCCCCCTATCGCTAATAAAAAAGCTGAGGTTATTCTAAGATTCTCAATACTTAGTCCAAATAATGTTTGAGCTATGTATAATTTTGTTTTCTCTTCTACTACCAAAGACTGTGTTAAGGGACCTGTAACACTTACTCTATTTCTTATTAAATCGAGTATTAATGTTACAGTATGAGTTAGGCTATCTGGATATTCATTAGATCCTAGATATACTTTACTCATTACATAAGAGGTTATAGATATATTAAATACCGAAAGCTTTACACCAATCTGCTTACATATATTCTCCATATAGTCTATAATATCATGAATACTTAGTTCAACTTTGTGCAAAGCAATATCGCTGAAATTAATTCTATTCTCTAGATATTTTTTTGACCAACCATCTGGATGCTGTAAGAATACCACAACGTGTAGATTCCCTGAGGTTTTTAAATTGTTGATTAGGTACCTATAATCTAGGACTATAGAGTTAACAAGGTTTAAATATATAGGTATATTATCTTCAGCAGATAACATTGGTGAATCATATACTTGGTTCGGTTTTAGAATAAATCGTATTAAGAATCTAGAATCCTTAGTATAGCTATATAAGGTCTTCTCCAAAGTTGTGTAGGGTTCTCTGATATAAGTAAATACAACAAGGAAAGTACTAATAGACAGTATGATTAAAGCTATAAATGTTAAAATCAATAAAAAAACTGGCTTCTTATTTTTATTCACCATAAAAATTCCTCAATAAACTTTTATCCTTACCGAAGTATATAAGGCTTTACCATATTTAGATAATTCTTAACTTTGGATATAGTTGACGAAGACAGTTATTAAATTATTAACACTAAGCTAGGTTTAATAATATCATAATTGTATCTTATTGTTCATACTTAGTTTAGGCTACGAGATAAAATTATTGTAGAGAATACTTTTTATACAATCTTGATGTAATTTGTTCAGACAACTGCTTCAGGATTATAGAGAACTTAAATACAGGAAAACCTAAACAGGCTACGGCAAATTACTTTAATATCTATGTAGATAGCATTTCATTTAATTTATTTAGGAATACCTTAAACATGGTTTTGTTTACTCTTGCTCCAGCAGCTTGGGGATGACCACCTGCATTTATTCCTAGTTCTTTGCTTATTTTTCTCAAGATCTTGTTTAAGTCTATTCCTGGTTCTGCTCGTAAGCTCATTACGTAGAGATTACCCCGATCTTCTATCGCTATACCTACCTCTGCTCCACCGTATATTCTTGAGTAATTTGCCGCTTTGCCGATACTTCCCGGAGGGTTAACTGTGTAGGCTATATGATTATATTTTATAATGTTTTGCTTTATCCATACTCTTAGGTTCTCATCTTCTATAGCTTGTTTTAAGCTTTTCTCCACGAGTTCGCTCATAATACTTGGCAACTTGTTTTGGGCAAGATGATCGACAACTCTTCTCTTAAAATCATAGTCTCTTCTTGAACCTTCAAGACCTTGTATTAGTATCCCTGCTTCTAGGTATATGGCTCTTTTATCCCATTTGTACAGCTCTTGCTTAACCCAAGGAGTTTCATCTAGGTAATCACCTATAGCACCATATAAAGCTATGCGTGAGTATTCAGCATCAAGTCCTAACTTATTTAAGTATCTGAAAGTTAATTCTGATGCTGAGCAACAGGTGTCGTGTATCCACGTTATTTTTATTTGTTTATCTATATCCTCTGGAATTGGGTGATGATCTATGTATATTACTTTACAGTTTTCACCTAAATTGTTTAATACAGATAGTATCTCATCTCTTTGAAGCTCGTTTAAAGCGATATCAGCTATCAATATACCTTCAGCATCATCTATAAACATCTTTAAATCCCCTAACAAGCCAACAGGATGAGTGAACACTATATCCACGCCATATCCTTGACTTACGAGAAAAGCTTTAGCAAGCGCACCTGATGCAACACCATCGCTATCACCGTGTATAAAGAGGACCCATCTCATAAACATTAATACCCAAAAATAAACTGTATATCTCGATAACATTTAATTTATAATGGTCGTGGCGTAAGAGAACTTCTTAGTATAACTTTAAAACCTTCAAGCTGAGCATAGAATTTAACCCAGATTAGGGGGACAAGGTAGTTATGGTTTAATTCAATCTAGTAGTTTTAGTTTCTCTTTAAATTTCTCTACATTATTAATAAAATAGTTCGCTAATTCATCTAAGAATTCTTCTTTTCCCAGTTTCTTGAGCAAAGGTTTTAGAAAGAGATTTTTTATAACGAACCGTGTTGTATTCTCGTCATTGTATCTCATCAGTATATTCCTTAGTTTATCAGGTTCGTTAACAAATAAGGTTACACAATCTTTATTATATTGCTTATTACAAATTTTATTTAATGTGTTTAGAAACTCTGGAGCCCTAGAAACAATATAGTTATTAATATACTGAATTATCTCTGTTTCCTCCATAGTTTACACAAATTAGGTCTTTGATATTTGAACTATTAAAAAGCTTACGCATCATTATCTAATAATTTAGGTATTTTCTTAGCAATAGAATTTAGATCTAATAAAAATTCGTATGTATAGTTAATGACAATATCAAGGGTTTGCCCAAAAGATCTCAAAACATTTTCTATACATTCAAAATCATCTAAACAATTATTATCAGTATACTGAATTGTTTCAATCCATGTAAGAGATAACAATGAAGTTTCTCTATCACCAAGCTCATAACATAGAATGCCAATACTCTTACATAATGTCTTAATAGCTTCATAAACTTCATATTCATCCTCATTAAGTACTACTATAAATATAACCTCATATAATTTATCCTCGGAATAAGCACCTTTTCTCTTCCGAAGTTAATAAACTTAGGTCATAATGCTGCAACATTTATTTATAAATAAGTGTTACACATGATTACGAAATTTCTTACTTAATTAAGCACTAATATTATATTTGGGTTAGAATAATGTTATCCATAATGAGTTTTGAGTGGTTTGCATTATTGCTTATGGTTTTCATAGCCTCACTTGTAATCCTTTCACTATATAAGGAGGGCTCTAACTATAGTTAATGTAATCCAAGAAATCTGATTTATTGACATTTAATCACTATAATAATTTTTACAATATATAAAGTAATTTATGTCTATGTTCGGAAATTACACTAATTTTTATAACGGTGATTTGATTAACTGTTAAAAATGAAGGAGTTGCTAACTTGATTCTCTATTTATTATAATGATTTTCGTAGAGTTTATGCAAGACTATGTTTTTGTATTATTGTGAGATTTACGCATATTCTACTTGTCTTAACAGAGGTATAGGGTTTTATATCAAAAACAGATGTACTATTGAATAAGTCTATGTTGGTTATATAAAGAATATCATCATCTATATATCTTAATCAACTTAGCTATTGTTAAAGCTATGGGGTTAGATTTATGAGATGAATCTGTTGCAAATACCCTAATCTCAAGTAACTGGTTAAAAGATATACCGAATTTTCTGCTTAAGTCAACGTTATTTGATAATCAAGGTTCTTCTCCGTTCTTCTTACTTTATGTAAGTATGCTAAGATGATTATATGGAAGAATCTTTAAACCCTTTAAACCTTCTTTGTAGTCATGAAATATCTCTATATAAATTTCAATACTGTTAAACAAGTTTCTAACATATTCATCACTACAAACATGCTCCACAAATTTTATAGTTTTTAATACTATACCGTTTGTAGGCACAATTTCACCTAGTTATAGATAGTGATGTTGTTTACAAATCCTTTAGTAATAGGTTATCCGATGAATAGTGAAATAACTATACAAAAGTTTGTATAGCTATTTAACGTAGATGAATATACATTTAAATGTTTCTTAAATCGTTGTTTGTGTATAGATTGCTTCTTGGTAGAAGATATCTATATACCTACTGTTAGCGCTGTTAGATATTCTAAGTGTTTCTTGGATACCTCCGCCGATAATGAATTCAGCAGCTATAGGCATGTTATCTACAGCTATTGATAGCAGTACATCGGTATACCAAGGTATACCAGCTTTAGCGAGAGCAACAGCCATAGCTATGTTAACAATGTTCAGCCTAATATCGTATGGGTCTCTATCTAAAGATATAATACTGTTCGGATTTAACCAAGTAGATGTAAGGTTTTTCTGTTTAAAGTAATAGATATTTGTAGGGAAATCTGATAGCAAAAGGAGTTCTAAAGCCATTGCATCTGGTTGTATGTAGGTAACAACCATCATTAAGCTGTGGGCTCTATTTTGGTTCACAATACTGATAATAATTATCACCACACCCTCTTACAAGGCAGCACGTATAACCTATGACCTCATATGGTTTGTACGAACCATACCAATAACCAAACACAACTTTACCAGGATATGTGGGAACAGCATACCCGAGTTGACCAAGGATAAGCTCAATAGATTAGCAAACAAGGTTGCCTGGAGATTTATATCAAAGAAGGTAATCCTAAATCTAATTTTATCAACGGATCGAATTTCATACTAAATAGAGGTTCCACCAGGGGTTGAGAAAGAATCTCTATACGCAATTACTATAGGTATTCTATCCCTTAAGTACTCAGGTACTAGAATAGCTTGAACCAAATATTTTCCTTATAATAGCATACCTTACGTAAAAACCTACATTAGGATCGCGGCAATAGCAGTTTCCAGGTCTACATATTGGGGGAAGTCCTGATTGAGGTGATATATGCGGATTTACCGTAAACTCTGTTTTATTTTGTATCAACGTGTTTACGCGCTGTGCTAACGATGTTGCTTGTCTAGATCTATTGTTTGTAGATATTATATTCTTTATGAGGAAATCACCAAGTTCTATTTTATGGATTTCTACCTAAGTAGTTTATTTACGAATATCTCAGGATCATATATAATTGATGCTCCGAAAAGATAAACAACAACGTTCTGTTCACCATTATATGCAGATATTTGGAACATTAGGTATGGTTTCCAGTTTTCCGTAGTTTCTATAGTGTTCTAACCACTTCTTCACCACATTATTTAAATCTTTAGCTGATAACTTGATGACCTGTTCTCTTGGATTTATATTCATTTTAACTATTTCTATAACACCTTCAGTACTACACCCCATACCTCTAGATAGTAGTTATCTACATTAGTAATGTTTAGTGCGTCAAATTTCTTAGGCAATGAAATAATCAAAGCTCTATTACTAGATATTACGGTTTGTAAAGCTAAAATGTACTCAGGATATTGAAGTAAAACCACCGTTAACGCAATTGCGATTGTAGCTATTGCAATAATCGCTAAGAAAAATTTTCTTCTTGATCTTAAGAAGCTCTATAACCTAATGATTTCACCCTAAGCAGACTGTTTATCCATTAAGAGATATTTTAAGCTTTTTATATAGGTATTACTTCAACTAACCATGTGTTTATAAACAGTAGATAAAGAGCTATAAAAGTTTCACAAGAGCTTTTCCACTAATCGTCTAAATCTCTTAAACATATGAATTTATGTCTCCGTCTCCTAAAACTATAACCTCTTTAATAATCTTTTTATTGAACTTACCTCTCTTCAAAAACTTAAAAACAAGGAAATAAATACCTAAATCCATGATAAGGAAATAAGGAATATAGTAAATAATATATAAGAATTAACCATAATAACTTATGCTAAAAGATTCATTTTTATCGATAATTTATAGTCTGCTATGTATTCGTAGATATTGTTACAATCTATGAGCAATGTATGTAACTACTTCGAAATTAATACAAAGGAGATTAATTACAAGTAGCTATAACGTTGATAAGTTGTTTTCAAGAACTGTGTACCTAGTAAAAATAAAGGTTTTCTCAGTAAATCTATGATTATTAATTGTAGCAATAGAGGGTGTATATCAATGGTCTTAAGGTAATTCTGTTAATGTTCTAGGTTTTGTATTAATTTACGGTATTAATTCTCAATGCACATAGCTGCTAAGATTTAATATTCTGTATCATATGATTTAACTATTATTGGTGGAAACTTGTATCATAAAAATATTGTATATCTAGTACTAACTTTGTTTATTCTCTTAGTGGGATTTATAAGCGGGTATTTTTATGGTATTAAAACAACATCTATCTCGACAAGTACTGTTACTTCAACCATGTATAAAACCATCACATTACCATCTCAATCTATTGTAGAAGTAACTAGGTACATATATATAGAATCTACTCCATTAATTACTTATACGGAAACTTTTGTTCAAACGGTTTTGAGAACTACCACTATAACTACCGTGGTGCCCTCGATACAGTATGTTTTAATGTACCCCTTTAATCCGTGGGCTTTTGTAGACTTCAACGATGATGGCGTAGATGATATAGTTGTAGAAATTAATCCATGGAATACGAGGAGCTTTGAAGGAGTACAAAAGATTGTTATCGATTTGGCTAAGAGAATTATTAAAACGGAATTCAATTTATCGAATGTTCAACCCCGTGAATGGGCAAATGGTTATCCTGAAGTATATATTGGTAGAAAACCTTGGAGTACCAAATATGTTAATGGATTCAATGTTAATTTTCCTATGAAAATCAGCAATGCTACACCTTTTATTGTATCTTTCTACATATGTATACTAAATCTACTCCCATCTATGAACTTCAACATAGCTGCTGATGCTTGGATCGTTAGAGAAGACATAGCTAAAAACCCAGGTACTCCGCCTAGCAATGGCGATCTAGAGATAATGGTATGGCTCTTCAACCAGAATCTCAACCCTGCTGGTAAGAAAACTGGGGAAACAGTTATACCTATTGTGGTCAACGGTTCTATTGTAGAAATAACTTTCGAGGTTTGGAGACATGATAGCGTTGAATGGGGTGGATGGCAGTACATAGCCTTTAAGCCAAAGAATTGGAGACATAGATGCGGCTACATAGCATACAATACATTAGATTTTGTTAAAACCGCTGCATCATTTGCTACACTCGATATATCTGAGCATTATTTGTTAGGGTGGGAAATAGGTACTGAGTGGGGTACAATATCTTCAAACGGTGTTGCAGTATTTTCATGGATTCTAAAAGACTTCATAGCATTACCTATGGTATCTATTAAGGGAAACTAATTAGCTTAACTCCATAAACTTAAATAATTTTGAAGAACGTTGTATACATTTAGCTAAAACAAAGAAATTTAGTTTAATCATTGTTATGCTTCTTCGTAATCCTTAGCCTAAGTTTTTCCCTTAAATCTCCTTCGATAATCTCTTTTGCTAACTCACGAATACCAGGGCTAAGATCTCTAATAACCTCTTCAATAGCTTTCTTTTTACTTAAAGAAGGTTTATATGTTGACACAGTACTACCCGATGTAATTACTTTAATCAAATTATTAAATGTTCTTCACCTACTAAGAAAACTTACGCTATACACTTTTAAAGACCATCAATAAAACATTGGAACTAACTAAATTTATAATATGTTTTAGAGTGCTACGTAGTAATGCACGGTGTTCGCCATGATTAATCTCCGTAACTTCTTAGCCATTCTCTTTATGGCTCTATTTGTGCTCTTATCAGTAAGTACCTCCGCATTAAGTACTAATATTAATGATTATTCGAAGACCTTAAGCTGGGTTAAAGTTGTTGGTAGTAGATATGAGGATTATAACGTAGATGCTTTCTTTGATATAAATAGTTCTATACACATCATTGGAGAAGTTCCTCTTGACGGTAGTACACCGCAAATCTTGATTATAAAGCTTAACCCTGAAGGGGATCTTCGTTGGGCTAAAACCATAGATATAAAAAACGTCGACGTATTAGCTATTGTACCTTTTATACGTGTAGACCCTAAGGGCTACATATATATAGCCGGAAGAGTATCGCCATCCCCCTTCAACATATCTTCGCCAGACATATTCGTAGCTAAACTTAACCAAGTAGGTGAAGTTCTTTGGGCTAAGGTAATAGATTTACAAGAACCTGAATGCGTAGAAGGTATGTACATTGATGCTAGTGGGTTCATCTATATTGTTGGGGCTACACGCTACGATATAGCGTGCTTAGTTGGGTATGCTCCATGCTATATAGATTTTAGCTATATCAATATATTTATCGTTAAAATCGACCCTGAAGGTAATATTGTATGGATTAAATCTCTAGATAGCGGTGGATACGATGTAGTTAACTCGATTATTGTCGACTCCTTAGGATACATATACTTAGGCGGTACTACAAACATAAGAGGAGAATGGATGTACTTAGTAGTAAAACTTAATCCTAGCGGTGATATTGTTTGGGTAAAAACAATAGACGTAGGGGGATTCGAATACGCAAGATCTATGTATATGGACTCCGCTCAACAATTACATTTACATGGTATTACCTACATCAACGAATCAATGTATTTCATAATTATAAAACTGAATACAAAAGGAGATTTTATCAAAGGTAAAATTATTCCCTACGCAGGAGTGGCGTATACCACCTATAACGGTATTACATATTTAGCTGGTGTAATACTTTCGGACACCTTCTTAATGAAGCTTGATTACGATTTGAACCTTGTTTGGGTAAAAATAATATATAACCCAAAAATTGAGCTACCAATAACGCTATACGTTGATAATAATAATGTTTACGTTGTAAGCTCAATAATTTCTCAAGTAACTCAAGATGTATATAAATTTGAAGATATTTTAATAGTAAAATTGCAGGAAAACACAACAATTCCAAGAGTTATAGACATTACTGAAGACCTTTATATAACTATTCACAACCTAGATGCAATAAACATAGCGAATTTTTTCATTAATGTATCTAATTCACGCTATAGAGTAGGAGATTTAGCTCCAGAGGTAAAAGATTTTACGAATAATATCACGGTAAAGGTTTTATCGACAATTCAAGAAACCCCCACAATAACTTTAACGGTTACACATACTCTCTCAATAGCTATTCCAACAACAACTCTAACAACAACGCTAACGACTATAACCACAACCGAGATAATACCAATAGCATTTACAGCTACTAAAACAATAGAGACAACAGTATATAGAACATCAACACTGACGACATCCTATATAACTACATATATAACAACGCATGTAGCAATAGAAATAATAACCTCAAAAGAAATCCAGACCACAACCAGTATATGTACAGTTACGGTAAAAGAAATAGCTACGAAAACATATACACATACCTATAGAGAGTCAATTTATTTGACAATTATTAAAATCGTAGAGAAAACAAATACTAAAGATCTATTCTTAGGACTACATTCAACATTAATAGGTTTAATGGTATGTGTATCAATTATTGTAATAGGATTTATTTATATCAAGAGAAGACGTTTATAGTTAAGCTCAAAGCCATTATCGAATAAGAAACTTCGATTATAAAATACATTGCGATAGATGCATCTATCATAATGTTAATATATTCCTAGGGTTTAATAATCTATAAGTAAAGCGCTTAAGAGGCTATTTATGTGAACTTTTTAGACTTAAATACCAAGCTGATGTTTTATTACCTGGGGATACAGTTTGATATGCTTAGATAGAATAACTATGTTTAGAGGTGTAGCAGTAAAAGTTGTGATTTCAACTTTACTTGACGAGGTTTGCGAAAAAATTAAACTAGCCTCTGTTATTCGCTTTGATAATATAAAAGAATTGATTAAGACCCTCGGGGGCTGTATCCTAGAATCAGAATACCCTCTAAAGATAGTTAGCAAAGATAAAAATTTAGAAGTAGTTGTTGAGCCTGGCAGCTTCTTAACAAAAATATACTGGGATGATGTTGCGAAAAAAATAAAGAATGTTCTTTGCGAATCTTCCTAAGTTCTAGATAATCGTCTTTGACTTTTAAGGTAAGAATATAAGTAATCAACTTAATCGGTAATTAAATTTTATGCTGCTATAGTCTATGAGATAATGTATTAACTAACTTACATCCTTCAATTAAAGGTGTAATAATTTTAAAAAGTAAACAATTTGATGTGAATTACTATGGTGTATTCTGTTATACTTTTTCAAGTAAACCTGCTTCTATAAGATTGTCTATTACATCAACAACTGCTACGTAAACGGTGTTTGCATCTATCTCTTCTTCAGATTCTATACTCCCTATAATTTCGTCTGCTATGGTCTTAATACTTGTTTCTCCGTCACATTTAGTCCAGATATAGTAAACTATGGGTGATAATGCGTAGACCTTCTCTTCATCTAGTGCTACTATGTAATGACCTTCTTCTACTCCTAGTTCTGATCCTTTCCTTCTATATGTTTCATTTAATCTAACTCCATAATCTTCAGACATGATATCACCACGAATCTCTTCTACGCCCTCGACCTCCTCCTCTTCTCTGGAAACTTCTTCGAGGAGGTCTAGAGGCTTCTGATGTAGGTTCAGCTTTAGGTGTTTCAGTAGGTATATTTTCTGCTTCAGGGAGGTTTTCGCTCGGTAATCCTTCTACGGAACTTTTACTGCCAGCATTTAGTTGTACTTCTCCTTTGAATTGTGTTACCCAAGCATTTTTAATGGATATGGTGTCTCCTACGTTTAGTGATCCTGCTTTAGAACCCCAGACTACTAGTTTTACTCTTCCGCTTTCATCTCCAACAATGTATTCTCCTAAAGTTCTTACACCAGCTTTTGTTGTTATTGTTCTTACACCAAGACTCTCCACAACACGTACATCCACATTTATATTCTCCATACCAGGCTTAAGATCTATAACTTTTGTTTTCTCCGACATTCAAATCGAACCAAGGTTTTGATGGTTTTATTATTGCTTACCAGAGCTTATAAGTACATAGGTTCTCTATTCTGTCTATATATAGTAATATCATAAAGCAGTACAAAGACTAGTTGCATCGAAAAGAAAACCTTATTACTAGGTATTGTATAGATTTGTCCTTAAGTTATTGTATTAGTAATTATTTAAATATAGTTGAATTGCAGATCATGAACACTTATATCTTTAGCGATATGTAAAGTTAAATGGTCGATAGATGAAATGGATCAAAGTTTTTTATTGCATATAGTTCTACTCTTAGCATTAGCTAAGATTGTTGAGAAATTGTTTAGCTATGGACGTATAAACCCTCTTGTAGCCCATGTACTTACAGGTATTATTCTTGGTCCACATGTTCTTAGAATTGTTAATCCATCCGAGGCTCTTGAAAGCATTTCATACTTTGGTCTTCTTTTACTGATGCTTTATAGTGGTATTACAACGAATTTTAGTGAGGTAAGAAGGGTTAGCCTATGGATAGTTCTTGTAGGTATTAGTGGTATTGTTACTACTATTACCTTGACCTTCGTAATTCTAAGATTCTTTTGTTTTAATATAATTAAGGCTCTATTGGTATCAGTATTATTATCGAATACGGCTACAGAGGTGGTTGCTACTGTTGTATCTAAAAGTTCTAATAATTTAATTAGAACTATAGTTATTGGTGCGAGTATCGTAGATGATGTTCTAGCGGCTCTAATTCTTGGGATAGTTACAAGTACATTTTTGGGTGATGGCGTTCTTAATGTAATGTACTCTGCTATGACATCTATATCTTTTTTCTTCATAGTTATTTTGTTAAGTAGTTTTCTTATTAAATACCCTTATTTATTCTACCAGCGTATAGCAATGAATAGAGTGACCTTTGCTTCTACAACTATCACTTTAGCTTGCTTACTTGCTTTAATAACTCGGTTAGTAGGTTTAAACGAGCTTATCGGGATATACATAGCTGGTTTAATAGTTAGTAGAGGTAGAGAACACTCTGATCCACTCCTGATTACAAATACGGCTATAGCTGAGTTCATTGACCAGTTAAAAATATTCTTAGAATCCCTAGCCTTACCCTTATTCTTTACGTATGTAGGGCTCCTTATGGTACCTCAATACATAGATCTACTACTGTACGTATGCTTACTTCCAACAATTATAGTAGGTAAAGTGCTAGGTTGTGGTTTAACATCGTATATAGTTATCAATGATAAACGTTCAGCTTTATCCATAGGTATTGCCATGATTGGTAGAGGAGCCTTAGAAACAGCACTATTAAAGCTACTTCTTGATAGGAACATGATAAGTATGAATGAATACTCAACAATATTAATTATATCGATTAGTACAACAATTTTAACCCCACTTCTTTATAACTTAACAAACAGCCACAAAAACTATTCTTAAATATACCTTTCTATACTAATCCATTACGTATCTCTACCATATATTAAGCTTCGAAAGCATATTTCATAAAGCTGGTAAAGAATGAGTACCTTTATCATTAATTTTAATAAAATGAAAAAGCTATAAATTTGAAGTAACGCTTTATGTAATAGCTTTAAAAACTAACCTGTATAGTGAAGTAGAAATGCCTATAACCAAGCTTGTACTTGATGTATTAAAAACTATAAAGGGTTCATCAATTGTTGAACTAGCTGAAAAAATTGTCGAAGTCCCCGGAATTCGAACAGTAAACGTAAAGGTTAATGAAATAGATGTAGAGACCTTAACTTTAACCATAATAATAGAAGGAGAAAGAATAGACTATACCAAGATCAAAAACATCATCGATAGCATGGGGGCTGTGATACACAGTATAGATGAGGTAACCGCAACAAAATAAATCATGTACTCGAGCTTTGCATTCTTCGAAGAATACTTTTAACGAGAGTTGTTAACTTATCCAAAGAACTTTGAGAACCATTACATCTCTTTACCTCGAATACTTCTTACTGTAGCTATAAATTTTTAGCGATAAATTTATTTCGTTCGTATATTACATAGCTCTATAGCTAATTGTGAAACCAGTAAAGAATGTAGTATAGAATAGATATTTTATGATTTTGAGTAATTTTCTAAGACTAGATTGAAGGGATAGGAACTACTTATGGAGATATAAGAAGAAATATAGAAAAGTTGAAGAGTTTAGATTCCAAGAGTACGATAATACTTTTCATTCATTATAAAAGCGTTAACAAGGTAAAAGATACAATCGCTCTACCTACTCATAGTTGAAGATGCTATAATGCTATATCAAATCCGTATACTAGAATAGATTAGTACGTCTTTATAGAATGATATTAAGCAACTTATAAAATGCACGAACTAAGATAAAGTTAACCATAACGTGTAATTAATTGTAAATTCTATGTATTAAGATACAAACATACACGTTTCTAAAAACGTAGAGATAGAAAGCACTAGGTAATTTAATTGATTATTTGTATTAGAAATATAAGGATCCCCGAATGCACTCAGCAAAAAACTTTATCCACTTGTGGTACTCCAAGTATGCTTGAGGTAGCACAAGTATGTTATTCAATTTAATTCTAAAACAAGTAAGGATGAGCTCTGTGATTTAGATAAAAGAGCTTCGCGAATTAATTAAGAATATAGAAATGAACCTAATGACTGATGTTATAGGTGTTAGAAGATCAGATAAAACATCTCTTCTTAGAATGTAGATGAAGGGATAATATAACGGTATTCAACAGCATTTTTCTTATGTTTGATTATTTCAACAAAATATATGTTTCTTAAGGGATTAATTCACGGGTGATTGGTTTGAATTACATCGAAGATTATGTAAATCTAGGCTATAAGTTTAAGGTGTTTTATCGTTGTATAACTCCACCAGAGAAACTAAGCAATATTCTCATAATCTGGCTTCATGGTTATACAGCGCATAGCGATTTGTATTTAAATGTAGCTAAAGAGCTTACTAAACATGGATATAGCGTCTGTATGTATGATCAGAGAGGTCATGGAAGAACAGCGCAAGGTTATGAAAGAGGTTATGTAGAATCCTTCGAAGATTTTCTCATAGATTTAGAGCAATTCACTCTCTTCGCTAAAGATAAGTTTGGTAGTGAGAAAATTGTTTTGATCGGGCATAGCATGGGGGGCTTAGTAGTGTTATTATATTCGGGGAAGTATGGAAGAGTAGGTGATGCTGTTGTAGGTATAGCTCCGGCTGTTCTAATTCCAGTAAAACTAGGTGCAAGAATTATTGTAGCTCTTATGTCTATTTTCGCACCTAGGAAAAGAATTAAACTGCCTTTTACCCCTGAACAAGTATCAGAACTCTCTAAGAAATTCGATAAAGATCTTGTCGAAGCCATGGCTAAAGATGAGCTAGCGCTTAGAGACACAACGGTTAGACTTTTGAGCGAAATCTGGAAGGCATCTAGAGAATTCTGGAAATACGTTGATAGAATACACAAACCAGTTCTACTCATCCATGGTGACGAAGATAATGTAATACCTATCGAAGCTAGTAAACAAACGTATAACAAACTAAGAACAAGTGTTAAAGTACTGAAGATATACACCGGTAAAGGACATTCGATTGTGCATGAAATTGGATGGAGGGATTGTATTAAAGATATCGCTGAATGGATAAGAACAACCTTAAGGTAAACCTCAAAGCAATTTTTGCCGACAAATCGCTAACGCATAAAAGATTAAATCTTTGAAATCATTTTTAATTCTATTGAATTCCTACTCTTATAGTTAACAACAAAAATATTGTATTCCTTTGAATCATTGCTTTTCCTATCACGGCCCTCATATTGTATTAATTTTAATATGAAGCAACCATTTTATAAAAAATATGGAGGTACATCAATCGTGGTTATACGAAATATTGCTATTTCCTTTATCATAGCTTCTTTTTGTGGTTAGGAACCTCACATTATAGGAGATGCATTAATGGAATTTCTTTTTATTCTTATTAATTTTAAAGATTATTTTGTTTGGTTATTTATTGTGAGAACCTTAATGAAGGTTATTAAGCTAATTTTATTAGTTTTAGTTTAAGAATGATCGTATTTATTTAGAGATATTTCGAGGTATAGCAATAAATAAAAATGTACTGTGATAGATTATGGTTTTTACATTTTTCCACTTAGGCCCTGCTTTAGCCATAGGTTTGCCTTTGAGGAAGTATATCCATACCCCAACTTTTGTCGTAGCTAATATACTTCTTGATATAGAGCCATTCCTGGTTCTATTACTTGATATTAGTAATTACCCTCTCCACGGCTTTGCGCATACATTTATGGGTGCAATACTTATGGGTTTTATCATTTCATATACTGCCTATATTCTAAGAAGTTGCTTTAACAATATATTGAAGATTTTGAGACTTGTTGATCAAGAACAAAAGTTCAATGCTTATGCTTTAGCAGGGATTTCTGGCACAGCAATCCATGTACTAATTGATTCTCCTTTATACAGCGATATTAAGCCCTTCTATCCACTACAAATAAATCCTTTATACAATCCAAGGATCTCATCTAATTTGTATATAACATGTGCATTATTGTTTCTAGTGAGTTTAACAATATATCTTTCAATGTTATTTAAGAAATGAATAGAATTAAACTGAGTTTACCTTTCTATACATGTTAGTTTTGTTTCGTTAATGGTGCTAATTGCTGATGTTTTATAATAGGCTTTGTCCATTTACCTTTTTTAATCCATGTATGAGAAACTGTTCCTCCTAGTATTTCGGATAAAGCTATAGCTGTCCAAATTCCGGTTATCCCCATCCCTGAGGCTACAGCTAGTAGCCACCCAATACCTATCCTAATTATCCAGAATCTCGTTATATTCACAATTGTAGGAACGATTGTGTGCCCTGAGCCTCTTCCTACTGACATGCCTAGAAAAGAGAGCATCATTAAGGGGAGTATCCAGGATATTGTTGCTATAAGCTTTTCTGCTTCAATTAACACAGCTGGATCTGCTGTGAAAATTGAGATTAAGTAGCTTCTACCAATGAATACCAGGGTAGCTCCCGTGAAAACCACTGCCATTATTGTGTGAGCAGCTGTTAAAGCTATTTTTCGAGCTCTTCCTGCATCTCCTGCTCCTAGGCATTGCCCAATCATGATGCTTATGGACATTGTGAATCCTCTAAGTACGGCATTAGCGATATCCATAACCATAAACCCTATCGTGAAGGTCGTTGTAGCTATAACCCCAAAAGTATTAACCAAAGCTTGTTGAAACGTGAATGCAAATCCATCAGCAATAGTCATAATAATAACAGGTACCCCTACTTTCAGGCTAGTGAGAACCCACTCCTTGTCTATGCTATACACAAATCTTATCTTAACTTCCGGATATCGCATTTTTATAAGAGAAAACAAAATTGTTCCGCTAAAAAGCCTTGTTATAACTGTAGCTATTGCGGCTCCTTTGGCACCCATTGATGAGATGGGGCCTATACCTACAATGAATATTGGATCAAGTATAGCGTTTAAAAGTGCGCCTATTCCCATTACTGTAGCTGGGGTACGGGTATCTCCAAAGGATTGCATTATGGTTGATAGAGATGCACCTATACCGAAGCCTATAACATCTAAAGCTATGATCTTAGCGTACTCCAGTACATCATGTAGTATCTCTGTTGGAACCTTGATTAAGTATGCGAATATATGGTATTTCACGATTTCGTAGACAATAAACAATACAAAAGAAATCGATAAACATAGAGTAAAGAGTTTTGATGTTGTTTCGCTAACTTTGTTATAGAGTTTAGCTCCAACATATTGTGATAGTATTGCTAAATTAGCATTTGTAATACCTATCAATATAGAGACAAACACTAGAAAAATTGGCCAAGTTTGTCTAGGTACTGCTAAGGCATAGGTGCTATACCTACTAAGCCAATAAGCATCTGTTAAATTATACGCTAACATTATGATATCTGTAAGCATGAGGGGTAGCCCTAGTTTTAACATAGTAGAGAGAATAGGTCCTGAGACTATTTCCTCCCTGTATTTCTCAATACTAGGCGATACCATCTCCTTTAAACCCCCTTAGGCATGGTGAAATAAGCTAAGAAATCGACATAAAAATTCTGCTGAGCCTATCTAGCAGTATACTGCATGTCTTTTTGTTAGCTTATTTAATAAGAATATTTATAGTTATAGTCTGTAATTCACTACGGTTAGATACCTATGGATAGGTTTAAGGATAAAGTTTGTGTTGTGACAGGTGGAGCTAGAGGTATAGGGGCTGCTATAGCTTATAGACTTGGTTTAGAAGGATGCAGAGTTGCTATACTTGATATCGATAAAGCTGCAGGTGAATATAGAATAGATGAGTTTAAGTCTAAAGGTATAGAAGCCATCTATATATACACTGATGTATCTAACGAAGACCAAGTTAGCAAATCCATGGATTTAATCTATGGGAAATATAGTTCATTAAATATACTAGTAAACAACGCTGGAATAGGTTATTCTGGAAAATATTTAGAGGAGCAAACATTTGAAGAATGGAGAAGAATTATAGATGTAAACCTCACAGGTGCATGGTTATGCTCTAAATACGCTGTTAAGTATATGAAGAAAACAGGGGGTGTAATAATAAATATAGCCTCTACTAGGGCATTCCAATCAGAACCCAATACGGAACCCTATTCAGCTTCTAAAGGAGGTTTAATCGCACTTACACACTCACTTGCTATTTCCCTAGCTAAATTCGGTATAAGAGTTTTATCAATATCACCTGGATGGATAGATACCTCAGCTTGGCAAGTACCTTCAGCAACTCAAAGACTAACCCCTCTAGACCATTCATGGCATCCCACGGGTAGGGTTGGAAAACCAGAGGATATTGCAGCTATAGTAGCATTCCTAGCATCTGATGAAGCATTGTGGATAACAGGTACCAACATAATTATCGATGGCGGCGTTTCAACCAAGATGGTTTACTTAGACGAGAACGTTATTGAGTGGGGTTTATCAGCCTTATATCAAGATGAAGATATAGGCAATCTCTTTAGGGAGATTATTGAAAAAATAAAAAATTATCCAAATAAAGATGAAGCAAAAAAGAAATTGAGAAATATACTGGAACTTTTGCGTTGAACTCTATATTGAATTGAATAAATATTAGTATCCATAGATGTAGACCACATCAAAACTTCTTTATTACATTTTACATCATCACATTAAAACGTATAAAAATAATAGATGACAATAACATATCATCTATTTCAACATCATTAGAACATGCAAGAGCTTGAATCATAGCCAACCTATATGCTATTAACTATGATGGAATCATAATTATATTACGATAAATTAATGAATAACAGATTTATGTTTTCACGTTATGTTATAATTTCTACCTTTACATCTTATAAACTTCTAAACATAGTGCTCCCGATATTGTTGGCAAACATTTTATTTCTTTAATCTTTCGTATATCCCTAATCAAGACTATGATTTCACCATCTTCAGTACCTTTATTAGCACGTTTACCCTTATAACTATCTATAGCTTTGTTAAACATATCTTTAAAGGACATCGTCATGGTCTTATGTATTCCTAATTTCGCAGCATTTTCACCTTAAAACAGGTATACCTTTAACATCTTTAGTATAACCAAGTATAGCTAAGTTTAATGATTAAAATTAATAAGAACTTAAGAGTTTCTGGGTTAGACTAAGAAAATTCACACAAATATCTAACTCTTTTTAAAAGTAGCCCACGATAATCATCATAATAGTAATCACAATAATCAGCATTCGAATCCATTTAAAGAAAACTATGAACTATACCTAAGCTCATCACATAATGCAGTAATCCCTATTTTACACCTTGTAATATTTCTCGTAGAACTCTACGCAATTCCATTGGATTATTCATAAATAACTCAATAAGCCTCTCCACAGATGTACTCGAGCTTATTTTAGTTATAGGTTGTAGAAATGCCTTTGCAATCGTTTCAACTGCTGATGATGAATTGTATATTTCTATCATAAGGTTTCTAAGTGCTTCAGGATTGTCTAGTAAAAGCTCTAAACAACTATTTCCAGAAAGTCTACGGCAAAATAAATCGAACATATAAAATAAACCAGGAGCAAACGAATTAACATGGTTCTTTATCTCCTCAATCAACTTTCTCTCTTTATTTTCAGTTATTTTTTTCTCTACACCAGTTTATCTTTATTAAGCTTAATAAATCTGTTCACAGATTTCACAAGCCTACTTAACTTATTAGTAATTTTATTAAAAAGTTCATTTGAAACCGTGATTTGCATTACTCGCCTCTGTCTTTGATGTAGAATTTATAATAGATTTAAAATATTTGGGGAATTCAGGAGAATAAAACTACCGTGGTTACCATCTAAATGAAGTTAAAGAATACCTACAGATGCAGAATCATGCAATTACTTAAGGGTTGTAATGTAATGGTAGTGTTTCATATATATGCATAATACATATCATTATTGAATGTTATAAATGGTGATGTTAAACTAAAGGCAGGTTACCTAAAGAATCCTAAAGAATAAATATAAATATGATTGAGTTGCTAAGCCATAGAATATCGATCTACTAAGAGCTTAACCCATTGCATACTTTGTTTTCTCTAATTAGATATTCTGATACAATAAATATAGAACTATAGAATTAATAAATAGCTAAATAAGAATCCGGTATATCTGGATCAAAGATTTATATTTTAGTCCCCTTATGTTGCATGAGACCTAGGTGTAGATTTTGCACACCTTGACAGAGAAAATACTTAGTAGAGCTTCAGGTCGAAGGATTTCTCCAGGGGAGGTTACGGAGGTAACCGTAGACTTAGTGGCTTTTCACGATCTAACTGGATACCATGTTATTGAGGTTATGGAGAAAATAGGTAAAAAGATAGTTCATAACGTAGATAGCCTCGTCATAGCTTTTGATCATCTAGTGCCACCACCTGATGTAAGGAGTGCTGAGATTCAGCAAATAATAAGGAGATTTGCTAAAGAAGTTGGCTTAAGGAACTTCAACGATGTTGGCTACGGTATAATGCATCAAGTTCTTGTAGAGAAATATGTTCTACCTGGACAAGTTGTTGTAGCAGCTGATAGCCATACTACTACCTCTGGTGCATTAGGTGCTTTTGCACAAGGCATGGGTGCAAGCGATGTAGCTGCTGTAGTAATGACTGGAAAAACTTGGGTAGCAGTTCCTAATCCATTCAAGATTGTTCTTAGCGGTAAACCAAGAGATTGGATAACAGGTAAAGAAGTTGCGCTTGAAATTCTAAGGGTGTTTAAAGCTGACTACTTTATGGGTATGTCTATAGAGGTTTTCGTGGAGGAACCCCAAGCTTTTCCAATGGACTATAGGTTAACTGTCGCTAACATGGGTATAGAGATGAACGCTGATACCCTTATGTTTGTACCAGACAATGTAACTATAAACTATATAGAGAACACCAGAGGGTTAAGAGTAAAACCCATTGAGCCAGATAAAGGCGCTAAATATATTGATGAATACGTTGTTGAACTAAACAAACTAGGTTTCCTTGTAGCTGCACCTCATAGCGTTGACAATGTTAAAAACGTTAACGAAGTTTCAGGTACAGAAGTCGATATGGTGTTTATAGGTTCGTGTACAAATGGAAGGTTAAGCGATTTCGAGATAGCGGCTAAGATTATGAAGGGTAAGAAGGTCAAGACTAGGTGTATAGCTATACCAGCTTCGTGGTCTGTATTTAAGAAAGCTATGGAGTTAGGGTACATACAAACGTTGGTTGAAGCTGGTTGCATAGTAACCTACGGGACATGCGGACCTTGTATAGGTGGTCACTTCGGTATTGCGGCGCCCAACGAGGTTGTTGTATCTACATCGAATAGGAATTTCGTTGGTAGAATGGGTAGCCCTCAAGCAAAAATATATCTAGCAGGACCAGCTGTAGCTGCAGCAACGGCCGTACTAGGTAGAATAGCTGAACCAGGTGAAGTGTTTTGATCGTAAGAGGTAAAGCTATAAAGTTAGGAGATAAAATAGATACAGACGTTATAATACCGGCTAAACACCTTAGATACACAGATCCACAGTATCTGGCTCAACATGTTTTCGAACCTATAGACCCCGAATTCCATAAGAAAGCAAAGGACACAGTTATAGTTGCTGGAAAAGCCTTTGGAATGGGTTCATCTAGAGAACAGGCAGCTATAGCAATAAAAGCAGCCGGAGTCAAAGCTATTATAGCAGAATCATTTGCAAGAATATTCTATAGAAACGCTATAAATAATGGACTACCAGCTATAATATGCCCTGATATAACCAAAGAAGTAAACGAAGGCGATGAAGTAGCAGTGAACTTAGAAACAGGTGAGGTCTTTGTTAACAATGCCAAATCTATTAAATGCAAAGGTATCACAGGAATAGCTTTGGAAATACTTGAAACTGGAGGGCTAATCGAGTACCTTAAAAAGCTTGCCATATCGTGAAAGAATTTTTCTTCACTCTATCAATAATAATTATTGATCACATGATTTTGTTTTTGCTAAGATTAGCTAACGAGCTAAACTATGTAAACAGCTAAAAGGTTTAAATAGGGGTTTTGTAAGCATAATGAAGAGGTGCTGTGTATTGCATCTCTCTATAGCTATAGATATAAAGAACCACCTCAGCAAGCAATAAGATTACACCTAAATGAATGTTTGTATCCACTACCAGATATAATAGTAGAAAATATATCGAAGGTTCTCAGGAATTGTAACCTTTATCCAAGCGAAGTAATGTTTACTAGGTTTAGAGAACTTATAGCTGAATATGTAAAAGTGGATGTAGATAACGTATACCCTTTTGCTGGAGGTGACTCAGCTCTTAGAACTATATTCTATACGTTGATTAACTCCGGAGATAAGGTTATGTACGTAGAGCCCACCTTCGTCATGGTAAAAGTATATGCAAAAAATAGAAAAGTCAAAGAGCTGGTGGTCGAAAGCAGGGAAGGAGATGAGTGGTGGATAACACCCTTGGATACGCTATTAGAAAAATCCAAGAACGTAGATACAGCGATAATCATAGACCCCAATAACCCTACTGGGAGCCCGATAGTTAAAGCTAAGAAGGATATAGTGGATCTTCTCTCGAAAAGCGTAAGAAAGTACATTGTATTTGATGAAGCTTACCATGAGTTTGCCGGGTATACTGTAGCTAACTATATTAGTGATTATCCAAATATTGTGGTTGTAAGGAGTTTAAGTAAGGCTTTCTGTTTAGCAGGGTTTAGGCTTGGCTACGTTATAGCTAGTAAAGATATTATCGCTAAAATTTCATCAGTACATACACCTTTTGATATACCTACTCCCTCGATTGCTGCAGGTATAACAGCTTTAGAGAATATAAAGTACATGAAGGATATGGTTAACGAGGTGAAAACAGTACGTGAACTAATGTATGAGAAGCTAAAGTCCATGGGGTTTAAGGTCTATAGATCGTTAGCTAACTTCTTACTAATTAAAGACAAGCGGGATTTACAAGAGGTGCTTAGCAGACACTATATATACATTAAGAAAATAGGTGAAGACCTTTACAGGATAACTGTTCCCCCCATGAATATTTATGATTATGTCATAAAATACTTGGGTAAGAGCTGTGAGGATAGCTATACCAAATAAAGGAAGACTTCAGCAACCTACCATCCAATTACTACAAGCAATCGGTATTAAACCAAACACCTTTGATGAAAGAGCTCTTGTTATACCAACGAACTGGGGTAGTGTAGAGCTTATTTCTGTTAGAACAGAAGATATCCCGTATATTGTTGAGAGCGGAGGCGCAGATTTAGGAATAACTGGGCACGATTACGTAGTCGAATCTGAAGCAGATGTTGAAGAGATTCTAAAGCTAGACTTCGGGACCGGTAGAATAGTGTTCGCTATACCTAAGAACTGGAAAATCGAAGATATTTCGCAGCTCAGAGGTAGAGAGATAAGGATTGCTACTAAGTACTACAATATAGCCTATAATTACATAAAAGAGAAGAACTTAAAGGCAAAGATAGTAAAGATAAGTGGTGCAGCGGAAGTAATGCCATACCTTGGCGCAGCCGATGCTGTTATAGATGTTATTAATAGCGGCACAACCCTAAACATCCACGGGCTTGAACCTATAGACACAATTATGCGCACTTATGCTGTACTCATAGCTAATAAGAATTGGAGAAGTAGTGAGCATTCTAACCTTGTTAACTTGGTTACAGTGTTGATGCAGGGGGTTATAAACGCTAAGAGAAAGAAGATGGTGCTCATGAATGTGCCTAGCGATAAATTAGATGAAGTACTTAGTATTGTTCCAGCAATGCTAGCTCCTGCTGTAACTAAGCTAAGCCGAGCTGATGCATGGGAGGTTATAACTGTTGTAGATGAAGACGATGTACCTACTGTAGTTATGAACGCTATCTCGAGAGGCGCTAAGGATATAGTTATTGTCGGAATAGAGAAGGTGATCCAATGATAAAGATTATGCCTAGCATAGACATAAGTAACGGTAGAGCTGTGAAGCGCATTAAAGGGGTTAAAGGTACAGGTCTAGTTTTGGGCAACCCTACGCAGGTCGCCGAAAAATTGTTCAGCGAAGGTTATGAGTACATACATATTGTTGACCTAGATGCAGCTGAGGGATCAGGAGACAATAGCCATATAATCAGAGATATAACCTCCATAGGTTTTCGCTGGATTCAAGTCGGAGGTGGTGTAAGGGATCTATCCAAAGCTCAAAAGTTAGTCGATTACGGGGTTACAGCTGTGGTTATATCAACCCTATTCTTTAAGAACAGGAGGGAGTTTAACAACATAGTTAACTTCCTGGGAAACGACAAAGTTATAGTTGCTCTTGACTATAGATCTGATGGATACACATACGTATCTGGATGGAAAGAAAAAGCAAAGAAGTTAGAAGAAGTATTAGAGGAAATCTTGTTGTATCCTAGGCTAAGTATTCTATTTACCTACGTAGATGCTGAAGGCACTATGAGCGGCATCGATAAAGAAATCTCTAAATATACCTCAAAGATCAAGGGTGTTAAAGAGTATGCTGGTGGAATTTCGTCTTATAACGATATTCTATTTCTAGACTCTATAGGATTTGATTACGCTATAATCGGAATGGCTTTGTACAAAATATCCTTGGGAGGTAGATTTGACTAGGAGATGTAAATACTCGAGAGAAACCTTAGAGACATTAGTTGAAGTTGAAATAGATATTGATTCCGCTGGAAATATCTTAATTGAGACACCTATACCCTTCTTCAACCATATGTTGATAACTCTATTTACGTATATGAATGCTACCGCAACAGTTAGAGCAGTTGATAAGAAGCCTTACGATGATCACCATGTTGTTGAAGATGCTGCTATAGCTATAGGTGAAGCTTTGTGTAGATGTTTGGAGGATAAATCAGGGATTAAGAGGTATTCACACATAATTATGCCAATGGACGACGCCTTAATCCTTGTAGCCATCGATATATCTGGGAGAGGCAGAGGCTATATTGATCTAGGCTTAGATAAAATCGTTATAGGGGGTATGAACATAGAGAACGTAGACCACTTCCTAGAAACTCTAGCAAGTAGATCAAAAACTACGATACATGTTGTAAAACTCCGGGGGTACAATACCCACCACATTGTTGAAGCTGTTTTCAAAGGTTTAGGACTAGCTTTCTACGATGCGACAAGGATTATAGGTAACAAGGTTATAAGCACGAAGGGGGTAATATGACGGCTAAGAGGATTATACCTTGCCTAGATATTAAGGATGGAAGGGTTGTTAAAGGAGTAAAATTCCAGAACTTAAGGGATAAAGGTGACCCTGTGGAGTTAGCAGCTAGGTACGAAGAGGAAGGAGCAGATGAAATAGTGTTCCTAGATATAACTGCTAGTGTAGAGAATAGAAGAACCCTTCTAAACGTTGTTAAAGATACTGCTAGCGTACTATCTATACCTCTGATTGTTGGCGGAGGCATAAAGGATGTAGAAGATATATCCTCTGTACTAGCGTACGGGGCGGACAAGGTTAGCATAAATACGGCGGCAGTAAATAACCCAGGTATAGTTTCTATAGCAGCTGAAGAATTTGGTTCCCAATGTATTGTAGTTGCTATAGATGCTAAAAAGGTTGGAAGTAGATTTGTTGTATTCACATACTCGGGTACATACAATACCGGTTTAGATGCTGTTGAGTGGGCTAGAACAGTTGAATATCAAGGTGCTGGCGAAATATTGTTGACGAGCATAGATAGGGATGGAACTAGGTTAGGCTACGATATAGAGTTGACTAAAAGCGTATCCCAAGCAGTAAATATACCCGTAATAGCTAGCGGTGGTGCAGGAAATATAGAGCATTTCTACGAGGTCTTCACCCAAGGTTATGCTGACGCAGCTTTAGCCGCTGGAGTATTTCACGATCGTCTAATCGATATAAAGATGCTTAAGTTATACCTAAAATCCAAAGGTATTGAGGTTAGAATATGACGGTATACCGAGGGCTCCCAAGTTCGCGGCCGCTAGAGATAGAGAAAGTTTTAGACGTAGTTAAGGGTATTGTTGATTATGTTAAGAGCTTCGGCGATAAAGCTTTAATAGAATTCACTAAGCGATTCGATGGAGTTGAAATAGATAGCGTTACCCTGGATAGAGACCAACTGAATAAGTGCTGTCGAGATCTCGATACAAGTATTAAGAACGCTTTGAACAAGGTATACGATTTCCTTGTCAAAGTACACGAATTGTGTAAACCAAGGGATATAATTGTAGAAATCAATGGTGTAAAGCTAGGCTACGTATGGAGAAGCATTGAAAGTGTAGGGATATACGTCCCCGGAGGAAGAAAAGCCTATCCATCGACTTTACTCATGGCTGGCGTACCAGCTAAAGTAGCTAAGGTAAACAAGTTGTACGTTACATCACCCCCTACGCCAAATGGATGTTTAAACCCAGCTGTAGCCTACCTATCTATACTACTAGAGGTAGAAGAAGTCTACAGAATTGGAGGTGCTCACGCAATAGCGGCGTTAGCTTATGGAACAGAATCTGTTAAGAAAGTTCAGAAAATCGTTGGCCCAGGAAATATATACGTTCAAGCAGCTAAATACCTTGTTCAACAAGTAGTTGCTATAGATGGTATTGAAGGCCCAACAGAGTTAGTGGTTATAGCAGATGATAATGCCGATCCAAAGACTATCGCCGTAGACATGATGGCTCAAGCTGAGCACGGTTATGGCTCTATGGTTGCCCTGATATCGGTATCTGAAGAAGTAACGTTAGAAGTTAGTAAGATTCTAGAGCAAGATACAGACCACGACTATTACGTAGCGGTGGTAGATGATGTAATGAAAGCTATAGATATTGCCAACTCGTTAGCTCCTGAACACCTCTCACTACATATTCGCGACGCACATAAATATATTCCGTACATAGTTAACGCTGGCGCTGTATCTATTAGCCGAGAACCCCCGGCTTTAATCGACTACATAGGGCCTAACCATATACTTCCAACGAATAGATGGGCAACATCAAGAGGTGCTTTAAGCGTTTTCGACTTCCTCAAACCTGTGTCGGTTATTTTAGACAGCTCCTCAATAGATAGCGATTTACTAAAATCGGTTATATTAATCGCTGAATATGAGGGGTTTAGTGTTCATGGGAGAAGCGTGGGACTTAGATTTAAGCGCAGTACTAGATGATCTGTATAAGTTGATAGTCGATAGATTGGAGAAGAAGCCTCCTAACAGCTACACAGTTCAGCTAGCTAGTAAAGGCATCGATTATGTTGCTAGGAAGTTTGGCGAAGAATCTATAGAGGTTATTATCGCAGCATCAAGAGAATCTAAGGAAAGACTCGTTAGCGAAATAGCTGATCTGCTCTACCATCTTCTAGTCTTAATGGCTGTTAAAGGTGTTTCACCAGAAGAGGTAGCTAATGAGCTGCTTAGGCGAAGAAAATGAAGGCCTTGGTACTCAACTACGGTGTAGGAAATATATTCAGCATAGTATCAGCTTTAAGGAAAACAGGCTTCGATGTTGATATAGCTAACGATATTAACTCTCATTACAACCTTATTGTTTTACCTGGAGTAGGCTCGTTTAAGGCTTTGAAACCTTTTGTAGAACAAAAAAGCGAAACAATTAAAACTATAGTTGAAAATGGCGTAGCAGTTCTTGGGATATGCTTAGGTATGCAAGCGCTATTCGAGTATAGTACGGAATACGGGTTTAGTAAAGGTATAGGTGTACTAAGAGGTTATGTTGATAGAATTTCAACTAAAAACAAGGTTCCGCATATAGGTTGGAGTAAAGTTTACTACATTGATAAGAACAGCTCTTGCGAAGTATTTAAAGAGCTAGATGGAAAATACGTATACTTCGCTCATAGCTACGTTGTGTACCCCAAAGATATTGACTATCTATGTATGATTAGCTTATACGATATGTTATATCCTGCTGCCATAGCCTACAACAATATTTTTGGAACACAATTTCACCCAGAGAAAAGTAGCTCTGTAGGATTGAGATTTATAAAAGCTTTAGCAGAGTGGTTGAAAAAATGAAAATTTCGTTAGAGGAAGCAGAGAAAATAGCGGATAAGCTGAGGTTTAGATACGAACAAGAAACTGTTATCGTAGTGGTTCAAGACGTTGAGACAAAAGATGTTCTTATGGTTGGCCACATGAATAAAGAAGCCCTTATAAAGACCTTAACAACAGGTTATCTCCATCTATGGTCTATCTCAAGAAAAAAACTGTGGCTTAAAGGTGAAACAAGCGGTAATTATCAACTTGTTGTAGGAATCAAAGTTGATTGTGATAACGATTCCCTTCTAGTTACGGTCAAATCGATGGGCCCGATATGCCATACAGGTAATAGAACTTGTTTCTACAGCAGTTTGGTAAAGGAGATGCAAATAGATCTAGCTTAATCTCTGTAGAACAGCTTCTGTAAACTCGTTCGTTCCACTACCCCCACCTAGATCTGGTGTAAGCTTCTTTCCCTCTCTTAGAACATCTAGAATAGCCCTCTCAATAGCTTCTCCGGCTACTGTATACCTACCAACACGGTGTTTTTCGCCTAACCACCTAAGCATCCACGATACACACAGTATCATGGCCGTTGGATTGGCAATACCTTTACCAGCTATATCGAAGGCCGCTCCATGTATTGGCTCAAACATGGCTTTATCATCGCCTATATTGGCAGAAGCCGCTAAACCAATGCTACCCGATACGTAAGCCGCTAGATCGCTGAGTATATCACCAAATAAATTTGTTGTAACAATCACGTCAATTTTATCAGGTTTCCTAACTAAATCCATAACAGCTGCATCTATGTACATTTCATCGATTACTATATCTTTGTATGATTGAGCAATTTTGTAGATACAGGATCTAAAGAGTCCATCGGTAGTTGTTAAAACATTAGCTTTATGGACAATAGTGACTTTTTTCCTCCTTTTAGAGGCTAACTCGAATGCAACTCTAGCTATTCTTTCACTGGCTTTCCGAGTTATCACCCTAAGCGCTACAGCTGCATCATCTGATACCATGTACTCTGCCCTTAAGTATACGTCTTCTGTGTTCTCTCGAACAATAACTAAATCTATATCTCTCCTTAAAGCATTAATCCCAGGCAAAGCTTTTGCAGGCCTAATGTTTGCGTAGAGATCTAACCCTCTCCTAATCTTAACAACGACATCACCTGCTGTTTCGCCTACAGGTCCTTTCAATATAGCATTGCAATTCTTTATTGTATTCCACGACGACTCTGGGAGCGGGTTACCGTAGGCTTTAACTGCATTGTCTCCCGCAGGGGTTTTTATAAGCTCTAGTTCAAGTCCGTAAAGCTTAACTATTTTTTCTAGCACCCTAAGAGCTGATAACGTTATCTCGGGACCTATACCATCTCCTTCTACAACGGCTACCCTAAATATTTAGGTTCACCTCTCTAACTACATCTAAAATTATGTTTTCGATAGTACGTCTATCGATTTTTATACCTTTATCGCCTAGATCCTTAACTATGCTTAGAACCTTCATCACGACTTCTTCCCTTGGTTCAACGCCCATCTGCTTCAATACGTACTCAATAGCGTGTCTACCACTATGCTTACCCAGGACTATAAGCCTCTCAGCTCCAACTATAGAAGGATCTATTGGCTCGTACGTTAGAGGATGACTTAGAACGCCATGAACATGTATACCAGATTCATGCGCGAAAGCGTTTCTACCTACAATAGCTTTGTTAACAGGTATTGTGATCCCGAAGTACTGCGATACTCTTTCAACAACTTTACGTATTTCGCTGAACTTCACCCCTACTTCGTACCCTAGTAGAAACTTAATTGCCGATGCAACCTCCTCTAGGGCTGCATTACCCGCTCTTTCACCAACCCCTAAGATCGTAACATGAGCTTGATCCGCACCTGCTTCAATAGCTGATACGCTGTTAGCCACAGCCATGCCGAAATCATTGTGACAGTGAACGCTTATGATATAATCTCCTCCAACATTATTTTTAACGTAAGCTACAAGATTGGCTATTAATCTGGGATATGCAACCCCCACGGTATCAGCTATATCAATTCTATCAGCGCCGGCATCTACAACAGCCTGGAAAACCTGGACCAAGAACCTCCAATCAGATCTTGTAGCATCTTCAGCGCTAAACTCTACTACAACTCCATGCAATTTAGCATACTCAACAGCTTTAACAGCTTTCTCAAGTACTTGTTCACGCGATAACTTAAGCTTATATCTCATGTGAAGATCCGATGTAGCTATAAACGTGTGTATAGCGTCAACGTCAGCATCCAGCGCTCTATCTATATCATCTTTATGCGCTCTAGCTAATGCAACAACCTCAGCTTTAGCAGTATTTTGTGCTATAAGTTTAACAGCTTCAAATTCTCCTTGACTTGTTATAGGAAAACCAGCTTCTATAGCGTCAACACCTAACCCATCCAATAGCATAGCAATCTCTAACTTCTGATTAACCGCTAAATCAACTTCTGGCATTTGCTCTCCATCGCGTAACGTAGTATCAAATAGCCTTACGTATTTATCTATTCTTTCCCTTTTTCTAAATACATCAACTGGATAAGCAATAAGGGTCCCTCTATAAGCACCCATTGTAGAGGTATATAAGCGTTTATCCTACTTAAACACTTAATACCTACTTATGCATAGCTTGATTAAATCATAATATGTTTAAATTGTAATTACAGTTTGATACAAAACGAAAAATTTTTAAAGCTTGGATTTGGAAAAATGGTATCTGTAACTCGAGCAAATCTAGATGGTGAGGTTGATGGAACTCCAAGTTCGTTAACTACACATAAGGACATTGTTAAAAGAGCCATACCAATAGCTAAACCTGTTAATTTAACTATTGCTGCTAACAAGAGGTAGGATGCAATGACAGGAGCTGAAGCTTTGGTAGAGAGTCTAATCAGGGAAGGAGTTAAAGTAATATTCGGTATACCTGGGTTATCTAACATGAAATTCTATGATGTTCTATACGACTACGTTAAAGGAGGATATATAAGAACAATACTAGTAAGACATGAACAAGCAGCTGCACATGCAGCCGATGGTTATGCTAGGACAGTTGGTTTTCCAGGCGTTTGCACTGCCACATCGGGTCCTGGGGCTCTTAACCTTGTAACAGGTATAGCTACTGCTTACTGGGATAGCTCTCCCGTTATAGCAGTAACAGGTCAAGTACCTATGTCTTCTATGGGTAAAATGGCTTTCCAAGAAGCTGATATGGTTGGCGTTATGCAGAATATATCTAAGTTCGTTATAAGGTTAAACGACGTTAACGAAATACCGATGTGGGTTAAAAACGCCTTCTATATAGCCTTAAGCGGTCGACCAGGTCCTGTAATAATCGATGTTCCTAGGGATCTATGGGTTAAACCTATGAACGGTTTTAAATTACTTGAGAAACCTCTCGTTAAAGGCTACGAGGAATTTCGTCTAAGAGCCGATTCAATTACTATTAAGAAAGCTGTAAAACTTCTTATAGATGCTGAGAAGCCTTTGATCTTAGTTGGTGCAGGTGTTCTATGGAGTAACGCTGTATATGAGGTGCTAACTTTATCTGATCTCTTAGTAGCACCTATAGTGTCAACACTTTTAGGTAAATCGGCTATACCGCATGATTACCCCCTATACTTAGGTATGATGGGTTACTACGGACGTGCTGAAGCAAATCAAGCTTTCCTTGAATCGGACACTATCCTTATTATAGGGGCTAGGGTAAGCGATAGAACGTTACCGTCATATAAAGATATTGTAGATATGAAGAAGAAGATCATCATGGTTAACATAGATCCTACGGATATAGAAAGACAGCAATTTGATGTAAGTGTTGGGTTGGTAGGGGATGCAAAAACTGTTTTAAAGGAGATGATATCGACTTTGGTGAGCGTAGGTGTGAGATGTAATAGGTCTGAGTGGATTAAGAGAATTAAAGAGCTTAAAGATTACTACGAAAGAGTATACTATGAAGACGACGGTAAAGGATTAAAGCCTTGGAGAGTGCTCAAGAGTATTAGGGATGTTCTTCCACGTGATGCTATAGTCACAACAGGCGTTGGTCAGCATCAGATGTGGACAGCATTGTTCTGGGATGTTCTTAAACCTAGAACTTATATAACCTCGGGGGGCATGGGTACCATGGGCTTCGGATTCCCTGCGGCTCTTGGCGCAAAAGTTGCTAAACCTAGCAGTACTGTTGTAGATCTAGATGGCGATGGATCCTTTCTCATGACGGTAAACAATCTCCCTGTAGCTGTAGAAGAAAATCTCCCTGTAATCGTAGCTGTATTCGATAACAGATGCCTAGGGTTAGTTAGACAAGTACAGGATATGTTCTTTGGTGGTAGGACTATATCCGTAGAGCTAGGCTATAAAACTGATTTCGTGAAGCTAGCAGAGGCTTTTGGAGCTCTAGGATTCGATGCTCAGAGCTACGAAGATGTAGGTGTAGCCTTTAGAAAGGCATTGAAAGAAGATGCAACAGCGGTCATAAGAATACCAATACCTGAAAACGAAAACGCTTTACCTACGCTACCCCCTGGAGGAAGTCTCAGAGAGATGATAATTCGTGCAGCCGGGAAAACTAGTTAGAGTTTTAGGCTACTACATCGATGCGAGCTTTATTGAAAGAGTTGTAGCAACATTCAGAAAGCTGTTAATAGATGTTGATTGGGTCTACGGTAGGAGGCTCTCGGATGAAGGTCTCTACGAGTTACACCTTCTTGTTAAAGACCATCCAAACCTTAAGATAGCTATACTAGATCTTAGTAAATCTGTGGGTATTGAGCGGGTTGATGTATTCGAAAATTATAGAGTTGAAACAATGGATGCTGGTGGAGAGGGTGTTTGCGCTGAGCGAGCCGGTGCAGAGTGCTTAAATTTGTTTGTACTTCACATACCTATTTATTTCCGCATCATAAGCTACATCCGGGGAGAAAAAATTGGCGAAGATTTATAGGGATCAGGATATTTCACTTGATGTACTCAAGAATAAGGTTATAACGATCCTGGGTTACGGTAGTCAAGGAAGAGCTTGGGCTTTAAACCTACGTGATTCAGGTCTGAACGTGGTGGTTTGCCTTGAGTACCGAGGAAAGAGCTGGAAAATAGCTGAAGAAGATGGGTTCAAGCCTAAGTTTATCAACGAGTGTGTAAGAGAAGCAGATGTAATAGTTTTCTTGCTTCCAGATATGGTCCAGCCAGAGATATGGAGGAAAAGCGTAAAGCTCAACATGAATAGCGGCGCAGATATAGTGTTCGCCCACGGATTCAACGTACATTACGGTTTAATAGTTCCACCACCAGCATCCGACGTATACATGATTGCCCCTAAATCGCCTGGCGCTATGGTTAGGAGAATGTTTGAGAAAGGAGGTGGTGTACCAGCGCTTGTAGCTGTACACCAAAATGTCTCTGGTTATGCTCTTCAAAAGGCTCTAGCTATAGCAAAAGGTTTAGGCTGTACACGTTCAGGTGTTATTGTGACTACATTTAGGGAGGAAACAGAGACAGATCTCTTCGGCGAACAGGTTATATTAGTAGGAGGAGTAATGGAGTTAATCAAAGCGTCTTTTAACACCCTAGTCGAGGAGGGTTACCAACCTGAGGTAGCATATTTTGAAGTTGTTAACGAGTTAAAGCTAATTGTTGATTTGATATATGAGAGAGGTCTTGTGGGTATGCTAAGAGCTGTTTCTGATACGGCTAAGTACGGCGGTATAACCGTTGGCAAGTATATCGTCGATCAAAACGTTAGAGAAAAAATGAAGAAGGTTCTGGAAAGAGTACGAAATGGCGAATTCGCTAAAGAGTGGCTGGAGGAATATAGGAGTGGGATGCCTAAGGTGATGAAAGAACTTGAGGAGTTGAATAGCAGTGTTCTAGAGAAGGTAGGGGATTGGCTTAGAAAAGAATTCATACACAAGCTAAGCCAATGAAATCCTTCTCGTCGTCAGAATATTTGCTTATACTGTATAAATGTATATTATCCTCATAAACATTTTTAAACCAGCCCATAGTTAAATACTAGTGCGGTGAAGCTGGTGGTAGGTGGTCCAAAAATTAGTTAAGGTGCTTGATACAACACTTAGGGACGGAGCTCAAGCAGGGCGAATATCCTTCTCATTAGAGGATAAGATAAAAATAACGTTAGCGTTGGATGAACTAGGCGTAGATTACATAGAAGCTGGGTGGCCTGGGTCTAATCCTAAAGATTTCGAGTTCTTTAAAGCTATAAAGAACTATGGATTATCATATGCTAAGATTGCGGCATTTGGTAGTACACGGAGGAAAAAGGTTAAGGTTTACGAGGATAAGAATATAGATTATATACTTGAATCCGATGTAGAAGTAGCTGTGATTTTTGGAAAAAGCTGTAAATCTCATGTACATGATGTTCTCCGTACATCTACAGAAGAGAATTTGGAGATGATCTACGACACCGTAGCCTACCTTAGAAGCCATGGCCTAGAGGTTATATTTGATGCTGAGCATTTTTATCAGGGATTCAAAGAAGATCCAGAGTACACCTTAAATGTAGTTCAAACAGCTATTGAAGCAGGTGCAAACGTTGTTGTTTTGTGTGATACGAAAGGTGATACACTCCCTTGGGAGGTATACGATATAACCAAGAATGTTGTTTCGAAGGTCAAAGCCGATGTAGGTGTTCATATGCATAACGATATAGGTTGTGCGACTGCGAATACCCTGATGGGGGTCGCAGGGGGTGCTAAACATATTCAAGTGACTATAAACGGTGTTGGAGAGAGAACGGGTAATGCAGATCTTACTCAAGTTGTACCAACATTGTTTTACAAGATGGGGATCCACGTTCTAAAGGGGGGAGAATCCATTAAAAAGCTTAGGGGGATTTCAAGGCTTGTTTACGAGATCTTATCGATAGATCCTAATCCGTATCAACCCTACGTAGGCAATTTTGCTTTTGCTCATAAAGCTGGGGTTCATGTAGACGCTATTTTGAAGAATCCCAGCACATACGAACACATAGATCCAGAGCTTGTTGGAAATAGTAGGAAAATTCTGCTATCGGATCAATCAGGAGGTGCTAATATAGTTGCTAATCTTAAAGACCTAGGTCTACAAGTTGATAAGAGGGATCCAAGGGTTAGAAGCGCTTTAACTAAGATTAAAGATCTTGAGAATCAAGGCTATAGCTTCGATCAAGCTCCGGATTCCGCATTACTTGTTACTTTGAAGGAGCTTGGATATCTAGGCGAAGAACTTAAACCTTATAGTTGGCGATTACATGTTGAGCCTAGTGGTCTTGCTGTTGCAGAGGTAGGCGTAAAGAGTATTAGTGCTAGCTCCATGGATGTAAACGTTTTAGAAGCTCTTTCTAAAGCCTTGTCTATAGTTGTATCAGAGTTATACCCATTTCTACCAAGCATAAGGGTTTCAAGATGTTACTCAGTTATGCTAAGCCAAGGAATTTTTAGGGTTACTGTTGAAGTTGAGACTAGCTTTAGAAGATTATTTGTGCAAGGCGTTTCCAATAATATGCTTGATGCCTACATGAGAAGCCTCGTTGATGCCTACGAACTATTGCTAGCTTTACATAGGGGGAACCTTATACAACGAATTTTTATTCGCTCAACAGGTTTAGAAGGTATGGTGGTTCATAAATGAGAAGCGATGTGGTGAAGAAAGAACTTGAGAGAGCCCCCCATAGGGCTTTGTTTAAGGCTCTAGGGTTTACAGATGAAGAGCTAGGAAGACCTTTGATAGGCGTAGCGAATTCGTGGAATGAAGTTATACCTGGGCATAAGCATCTAGATCAAATAGCTGAAGCTGTTAAAGCAGGTGTTAGGCTTGCAGGAGGAACGCCTCTCGAGTTCAACACTATAGGTATATGCGATGGCATTGCCATGGGTCACGAAGGGATGAAGTATTCGCTACCTTCTAGAGAGCTTATAGCAGATAGCGTAGAGGTTATGGTTAGAGCTTATCAATTTGATGGGCTTGTCCTCATAGGTTCCTGCGATAAGATTGTGCCGGGTATGCTCATGGCTATGGCGAGGCTAAATATACCGGCTTTATTTGTATCTGGTGGACCTATGCTTGCTGGTAGGTACGGAGGGAAAGAAGTAGATGTACACGATCTATTCGAAGCTGTAGGGGCTGTGAAAAGCGGTAAAATGAGTTTAGAAGAGGCTAAAGCTCTAGAAGATGTTGCTTGCCCAGGTGTAGGTTCTTGTGCAGGTATGTTTACTGCAAATACCCTTAACATATTAACCGAAGCTTTGGGAGTATCGTTGCCGGGTAATGGGACAATCCCTGCAGTTGATGCAGCTAGGATAAGGTTAGCTAAAGAAGCTGGTAAGAGGATTGTTGAATTAGTTAAGAGGGATATAAAGCCAAGGGATATAATGATTAGGGAAGCTTTCTTAGACGCTATAGCAGTTGACTTAGCTTTAGGGGGGTCTACAAACACAGTTCTACATCTAATGGCTATAGCTAAAGAATGCGAAGTAGATTTAACTCTAGATGATTTCGATGAAATAAGCGAAAAAACACCAACTCTAGCAAAACTTAGCCCTGCAGGGCCATATCATATACAGGATCTACACGAAGCTGGTGGTGTACCTGCTGTTATGAAGGAGCTCGATAGAAAAGGGCTTATTCATAAAGATAGGCTTACGGTATCCTTAAAAACAGTTAGAGAAATAATAGATAACGCTGAAGTTACACGAAGAGATGTTATAAAGCCCATAGACAACCCTGTTCTCCCAAGAGGAGGTATAATGATATTAAAAGGTTCACTAGCCCCACTAGGTGCAGTTATAAAGATCTCAGCTGTACCCGAAGACCTGCATCTCTTTGAAGGAGTTGCTAAAGTATTTAACTCAGAAGAAGAAGCTGTAAAAACAATAATGGATAACAAGATCGAAAAAGGAGACGTTGTTATAATAAGGTATGAGGGGCCCAAAGGTGGACCAGGCATGAGGGAGATGCTTACAGCAACCTCGCTTCTAGTAGGCATAGGCCTAGATAGATACGTAGCCCTTATCACAGATGGGAGATTCTCTGGAGCCACAAGAGGTATAGCCATAGGGCACGTATCTCCAGAAGCAGCAGAAGGAGGCCCTATAGCCGTTGTAGAAAATGGAGACATCATCAAAATAGATCTCAAGAAAAAAAGAGTAGATATACTCCTAGACGAAAACCTCTTAAAAGAAAGATTAAAGCATTGGAAATACCCAGACAAACAATTAAAAGGATACCTAGCAAGATACTCAAAAAACACAACCTCAGCTCATACAGGTGCAATATATAAAGAATAAACCCTTCAAATAACTCAATAAAGAAATCTTTAGAATACAAAAAATTAACACTATTGATTTGTATAAAAACAATGTATTCTCTAAATTCTATGTTAACAAAAGATAAAATCATTTAAACAATTCAAAAGGTATCATCAAGAGATTTAAAACAAAGTATAACCCATACCTTTACTATAGCAAAACAGTACATAAGGCAAACTCTCCCCAAACTCCACTAATGTATAAAGACCCTATACATCTCCTATATTCTATTATATTCTATAATTACTATGGTGTCAAAACCCTATATACATGTTTCATACAAATCTTATTTTATGAACTCAACGTACCTTTACCACATTAATAACACAATATTGAAACAATATTGACATTTATAAGTTCACCAATCTATTTGATATTTAAGAAATATATTATATACCTAATTTTGCTAATGATTAACATATATAAGAGCACAAGTAATTAATCTAATATTCAGCACAGACTAAGGTTATTTAATCAATACACAATTTATAATCAATATGATTTATTAACAACTAACTATATTGTAATGTATTTGAAACTAGTTAATTAATTAAATACTTCATAATCCTCGACAATGTTCATATTTGCGTTGGTTCAAAGATGCCTAAAAAAATTTTATGATGTGTTTACCGTTATTTATTCGAATGGTAAATATTAATAGGAGATCGTTAAGTAAAGGACTGTAGCAGTATCACAGTGCAAACAATTATATAATACAGCATAATTTTACATTAAGTCTTTTTACTTGAAAGAATTAAAACTATTAAATAATGGGAACCTCAAAACGTTTTAAACCACTCTATATTGTTAATTAAATAGGTTGAGATTGCTCAGGTGCATACTATGTATAAACCTTTACTCATGTATATTGGGAAACGCTTTATTGCCATGATAATCGCTATATGGATTGGCTTAACTATCACTTTCGCAATTTCTAGGTTATTACCCTTTAATGCAGCTGATTACTTTGTAGCAAGAGTTCTTTCTGCCGGAGCTGGTTTGAGAGGCGACGAAATTGAAGCACTAAGAAATACTCTTATACAGCTATACGGTCTTAATAGATCTGTAATCTTACAATACATAGATTTCCTTAAAAACTATATAACCGGAAATATGGGTCCTTCGTTTGCGTTTTTCCCAACTTCTGTGAGCGAGATAATTGCTTGGGCTTTGCCCTGGAGTTTAGCCTTGCTTATGACTGTAAGTGTGATGAACTGGATAATAGGTAACATAATCGGCACCCTCTCTGCTATTACTAAGAGAAGACGAATTGCCAACGCATTAGAAAATTTTGCTCTAACCATAACCCCTATACCGTATGTTATCTTGGGGCTATCTTTCTTAATTATCTATGCACTTATATTAAGACTCCCGTTAACGATGTACGGTCGTCCGGTTCCACCACAGTTAAGCATAGACTTCATAATTTCTTTATTTCAAAGAATGATGTTGCCTGCTATCAGCTTAATGATTTTTGGATGGATTGGAGACTTTTTGGCTATGAAAAACCTTGCAATTAGGTTAAAACAAGAGGACTTTATATTGTACAAAGTTCTGCAAGGAGCCCCCCAGAAGAAAATAAATACAGCTGTGTTTAGAAATGCCTTAATCCCACAATATACGAGTTTACTGTTAGGGCTATCCAGGGTTTTTCTAGGATCTGTAACTGTTGAATATCTCTTTAACTATCCAGGCATAGGATTGATACTACAATCAGCTATCGCAAACGCCGACTACAACTTGATGCTCGGAATTATATCCTTAACAGTAGTTGCTGTAGGTATAGCAACATTTATTCTAGATTTAACATACCCGTTAATTGACCCAAGAATAAGGTATCCAGGGGCGGGATAGCATATGACCTACAAGTATAACTTTAAAATACTTCTAACTAAAACTACTTTCCCCATATGGCTCGGAATTTTAATATTTTTACTTCTATTTTCTTTTGTCTATACGAGAACTCTACCAATAAATCCTGGAAGATGGTACTACACACCTTCACGGCTACCTCCATCTAAAGAATATCCGCTTGGAACAACAATGTTAGGGCAAAACATGGTATACATAGTACCAGAGGCGCTAAAAAACACCATAACCATAAGCGCAATTGGAGGCTGTGTTGGTATATTGATTGCTTTAATATTAGCTACAGCAGCAACGCTCCCAAAGAGTAATATCATCAGGAATTCCTTCGCATACTTTATAGATGTGATGTGTATGATCCCCGGTTTCCCAATACTCATGATAGTACTATATGCGTGGAGAGCTGTGCTAACTTTACCACTTATAGGAGTGATCTTCGGCTTAATAGGATGGACTTTTACCGCTAGAAGCATAAGAGGATTGTTGGAATCACTGAAGACCAGACTATTTATTCAATTGTCCTACTTTTCAGGAGCTTCTATTTTAGATGTACTAGTAAAAGATATAGTACCATACATTCTGCGCTACTTAATGGTGGGATTCATAAACATTATGCTATGGTCTGTAGGTCAAGAGACATTTTTGTCTCTGTTTGGCGCAATGAAGATTGAGATGGTGACCATAGGAACCACGATATACTGGGCTTTGCAGTATCAAGCTTTATTTTTAGGCTGTTGGTGGTGGATAGTGTTTCCTATAATCTTCCTTGTTATATTTATTGTATCCTTATACAAGGTTGTAATGTGGATAGACACATATGTTTTTGTAAGAAGAACCATGGTGTAATCAGAGGGTGATGAGATATGTTTAGTAGTGTTATGAATACCAAAGTTTTGGATGTGCTTAACCTCTCTGGCGGTTATGAAGTTAACTTTGGTGGAAGAAAAATCTATGTTAGAGCCGTTGACGATGCTACTTTCACCGTAAATAGTAACGAAATTATAGGAATTGCTGGTGAATCAGGCTGCGGTAAGAGTACATTAATTAAGTTGATATATGGCTTTAATCAGCCTCCACTTACCATAAAAGGGGGTAAGATTTTACTTAAATTACAGAATAACGATATAGTTGATATTTTAACTGTGGATCGTGAATACCTAAGAAAGAAAATCTGGTGGAAAGAGATATCATATATTCCACAGAACTCCATGAACGTTCTAGATCCTACTAAAAGGATAAAGGACCAGTTTAAGGAGCTTTTCAAATATCATGATGTTAACATAGATTCAAAAGAGATGACGAATTTTATAACAGGATATTTAAATGAATTGGGGCTCCCCATCGATGTTATAAATTCTTACCCTCATCAACTTAGCGGAGGTATGAAGCAGAGAATAGTAATAGCTCTTTCACTAGCATTAAAACCGAGGATTGTATTAGCCGATGAACCTACAACAGCTGTAGATGTTGTTACACAACTTGCTATACTAAGTCTACTCAAGAAATGGCAAAAAGAAAATAAGACAACTCTTATCATTGTTTCTCATGATATGGGGGTTCACGCATACATGGCCAATACGATATTTATAATGTATGCCGGCCAAGTTATAGAAGGTGGACATAAGGAGGATGTTTATAAGAGTCCAAAACATCCATACACTGCTGGATTAATAAAGTCCATTATTAGAAAAGGAGAAAAAGAGATGAAAATAGGGCTCCCGGGACAACCTCCAGACCTAATTAATCCACCTCCGGGTTGTAGGTTTCATCCTAGATGCCCCTACGCAATGGACATATGTAGACATGAAACTCCACCTACTTTATTGATTAATAGTGGATTTGTTAGGTGTTGGTTATATGCAAGAAAGTAAGTCGTTGCTTATAAATAGAGTATCTAAATATTATGGCTATGGATTACTTGGATTGAAAAAGTTCAAAGCTGTTGACAATATCTCTTTTTCGCTAGACCTTACTACCCCAAGTATATTTGTGTTAGCAGGAGAAACAGGTAGTGGGAAAACCACGCTACTTAGAATGATATTAGCAATGGTAAGACCTGACGAAGGTGATATTCAGTACAAGGGATATAACATACATAGACTACGTGGAGATTTAGTTAAATGGTATAGAAGGGAAGTTCAACCTGTATTTCAAGATCCCTACGAAGCTTTCAACCCACTAAGGAGAGTCGATTCATATCTTTATGACGTTGTTATTAAATTTAAAGGAATACGCGATAGAGATCTAGTAACTGAAGAAGTAGATAAAATGCTTAATTATGTGGGGCTGAACTTAGAAAGAGTTAAAGGTAAATATCCACATGAGTTTTCAGGTGGTGAATTACAGAGGATATCTATAGCTAGGGCTCTCCTAGTGAAACCAAGTCTTCTTCTAGCAGATGAACCTGTATCCATGATCGATGTATCATTAAGAGTTGGCATCCTCAACTTATTAAGAGAAGTAAAGGAAGATTTCAGAGCCTCAATAATATACGTTACCCACGATCTCTCAACAGCATACTATATCGGAGATACAATTGGGATTATGTTTAGAGGGGTTATGATCGAGTTAGGGCCCATAGATAAGGTATATAACGAACCGTTACACCCTTATACAAAGCAATTGTTAAATTCATTGCTTGAGCCGGACCCAGAAGTAGAAACGAGGATAACCCCTCCAAAATTAACATCACTTGAACTAAAAGAATTCCTAGCAACAGGATGTAAATACACATCTAGGTGTCCTTACATGAAGAACATATGTATCTCTCAACAACCACCATCGGTCAGCATTAACTCTAACAGAGTTGTTAAATGCTGGCTTTATGCTCCATGAATAAGAAAGTACTAAGAAATAAATCAATTCAAGAATTAAATAAGACACAAGACTCAGAGATTTTACTAACGTATTTTACTAACTTTGAATATTAATTTCATGTGGTTATATAAAAAGCTTAATCACGATATCTTATTTTGTATTGATATTAAAAAAATTTAAGTCAACCTCAAAGTATAAGAGAAAGTGGTGGTGTTGCACAGTATGTACCTGATAAGGAGATCTCTACCCATCTTCCTGATTCTACTAGCACTAATACAGCTAATAACAATACCAAAAGCAGTCTCTCAACTACCTTTACCACCCGGTGTAAGTAGAGAAGAGGTACTAGTTCTGGATACGCAAACATCTAGAGTGGCAACACCTGATGACCTTATGGGATGGCGTATAGGAGGAAATACTGTAACAGGCTTCCATCAGCTTTGCCTTGATATTCTATGGTATGTAAACTTTACATCAGGTGAACTTGTACCTATTATAGCTGATGGCATGCCTAAATATAATGAAGATTATACTGATCTTACAGTTAAAATAAAGAAAGGTATAACGTGGAGTGATGGACACCCTCTAACTGCTTGGGATTTTGTCTATGGTATAAATACAACAAAAGCTAATTCTAATTTAGCAGCGTATTCAGCAGCTAATGCTTGGATAGAATATGCTGTTGTTGTTGATGATTATACCTTTGTTGTAAAGCTTAAGAGGTCTAATCCTTATTGGCATTTCAATACACTAGCTATAGTTGGTCCTGCAATATATAACTACGTCATGCCTAAGCACTACTTCGAAGCTAAAAAACTAGCCCCAACAGATGTACATACAGATAAATACAATCCACCCCTATGTATTGGCCAGTATGTTCTACATTCCTATGATCCTGGTGGAACATGGTATCTGTGGAAGAGAAGAGATGATTGGGTGAACTCTTCTCTTGGATGGTTTATCAAAGCGGGTAAGGTTCCATGGCCAGGACCCAAATACGTTATGTTCAGGGTATTTCCATCAGAAACAGAGAAAATTATAGCTATGACCAGGATGGAGCTCGACTGGATATTCGATGCAACACCTCAAGCATTTGAAGCCGTTAAAAATGCTCTAGGGGATAAAGTTGGAGCTTGGTATCCTCATTGGCCTTACTTCTGGGGATATCCTACATCAAATAGAGGCATATACTTCAATAATATGAGATACCCATACAATATATCAGCTGTGAGGTGGGCTCTAGCCTTCGCTATAAATATGACAAGAGTATTAACAGATGGTTATAAAGGAACACAAAGAGCTGTAGCAATACCCATAATAATTACGTGGCCTCTCAAGGAGTTCTGGGAACCTAAATTCCTACCTATAATAACAAAATGGAAAGTTAAAGACGTGGTAACCGGAGTTACATTATCCCCAGATATCGCTGAGAAAGATATATGGGATCCTGATGTAGCCATAAGGGTTCTAGCCTGGGGTAAAGCAAACGGCTATCTAGAGATAGATCTACCTCCAGAGATAGCTAAGGATATATGGGGTTCTGGTTGGTGGAAGTACATGCCTGATGTAGCTGAAGCAATTCTTAAAGCGCTTGGCTTTAGAAGAGGATCTGATGGTAAATGGCTTTTACCTGATGGAACTCCATGGAAGATGCAGCTTAACATTCCATCTGGGTTTGAGATGGATGCTGTTCAGCTTGGCCAATTTGTTGCAGAGGAATGGAGAAGATTTGGTATAGATGTAGAAGTAGTTCCTTACGAATCAGCAACGTTCTGGACAGATCAATTCAATTACGGAAGATTCTCTGTAGGGTCATACTGGGGTATAAGCGGTAACGACCCCTACTCCATACCAGTATTCTTAGATGGATGGAGATGCGCTTTCGTTAGACCTATTGGGAATTATTCAGCGAATGCTGCTAGGTATTGTAATTCAACTTATGATGAATATGTATTAAAAGCTTTAGCCTCACCACCTGGTAGCCAGCAAATGATTGATGCAGTATTAAACGCAGTAATAACGTTTATGAAGGATCAACCTGTAATATGGATGGGGAACTGTAAGAAGCTTCAACCGCTATTACTTGAATATTGGACTAACTGGCCTACTGCTTACAATTTCTATTGGGGGCAAGACTTCTGGGGTAAACAAACAATAAAGTTAATAATAACCTATATGGTTCCAAGAAAAGTGCAGATAGATATAGTAACAACAAATACTATTGTTATAGGACCTGATCAGCTAATACCTGAATGGGTTGGTAAAGATCCAAGAGTTACTGTAGTCCAAAAACCAATTCCATACTGGTTACTACCAACAGAAACAAGAACTCCTACACCTTCTCCATCACCTACTCCTACAACTACACCAGTAGAAACACCTACTGTAACAGGTGTTACAACAATTACTATAACAACTATATCTATTGTAGAAAGAACAACTACAACTTTGTCAACGGTATTAGTGTCTACAACTATCAGGGAAACTGACTGGACTATGACTGTGTTATTAGCTGTTGTGTTATTTGTTGTAGGGTTTGCCATAAGCTGGTTTATAAAGAAGAAATAATGTAGGTATTTAGAGATATTAATTTAATTTATTTTTATTTTTATAATTTTGAGATACAGTTGGTTAATTTTGTTGTTATTTCTTAACAATATTATACACATAATAAATGTAGAATTTTAAGCTGTATTAGTGCAAGGTGTTCTTATTTTGAGAGATTGTGTTTTGTTATTATGTGTTTAGTTCTTCTTTAATTACTTTGGCCAGTATTTCTATTCCTTGCTTGATTTGGTTTATTGTTGGGTATGTGAAGTTTAGCCTCATAGTGTCTTTACCGTTTTCGTTGTGGTAGAATCCTTTGCCTGGTACGTAGAGTACTCCTTTGCTATATGCTTTAGTTAAAAGTAGTTCTGTGTCTATTTCTTGGTTGAGTTTTACCCAAATAAACATACCTCCTATTGGTTTTGTGTACCAAGTTGTTCTTGGGAAGCTGTTCTCTATGGTTTCAATCATTGTATTTCTTTTTTGTTTATATAAGGTTTTTGTTTTGTTTATGTTTTTCTCTATGATTTTTTTCTTAAGTGCTAAAGCGGCTATATATTGGTTAAAGCTTGATGTATGGAGGTCTGCGATTTGTTTCATGGGCTCTAAGCTATCTATAACCTCTTTTGGTGCAATTACGTGGCCTAGTCGAAGACCTGGTGCAAGTATTTTACTTAAAGATCCTATGTAGATAACCCTACCGTTTTTATCTAGATTATATATAGGTGTTGTAGGTGTACTTTCGTCGAATATCATAAGCCCGTAGGCATCGTCTTCTATTAAGAGGAAATCGTATTCTTCAGCAAGTTCTAGTAGATATTTTCTCCTATCTATCGATAGAGTTACACCTGCAGGATTTTGAGCTGTCGATACTGTGTAGAGAACCTTAACCTTCTCCCCCTTAGATTTAAGCATCTTAAGCTTATCCTCGAGTTCATTAACCTTCATACCGTAGTCATCTATTGGTACCCCTATGAACCTAGGTTTTCTAGCTCTAAACGCGTTTAAAGCAGCTATATAAGTAGGTTCTTCAACAACCACAATATCCCCTTCATCAACGAAGGCTCTAGCAATAATATCAACAGCTTGCTGAGATCCTGTAGTAATTAATACGTTATCCTGTGATACCTTAATACCTCGGTTTCTGTAGAGGTAATTTAGTAATTCTCTCATGTACATCGATACCCCTTTGGTAGGCATGTACTGAAGAGCTTCAAAACCATAGTTCTCTAGAACTTCTACGGTAATGTTTTTCAGCTCCTCTATAGGAAAAGTAGATGGATCTGGAAGACCTCCTGCAAAACTAATCACAGATTTATCTTCAAGGAATTGAAGAGTATACCTATTCACAACTGCGGCAACATAATCTCCATCACCAGATCTAAATGCTCTATAGTCAATCATATTACTTCCACAAAGACTTAGCGGCACTAGAATAAATCTGTTTATGGAGATAAAACCTGTTTAAAAAGTACCAACATATAAGGAAAGTATTCTAATCTAGAAGATACCCCTTAAGTAGCAGAAAGTTAGAGTCCAAATTAGAACAGCGGTATTTCTAACATTTGTAGCTTTATTTTCTGCAAAATCAAGAGTAACTGGGTGTACTCGTGTCTAAAACCAATATCGATTGGTTTAAAGACATAGCCTTGAAGGCTATTAACTATGGAAATAGCCTTGGAGCTAAATTTGTAGATATAAGATTTGAGCTTGTTAATGCAACGTACATAGAGGTTGAGAACGGTGTTGTTCAAATAGCTCGGCAAGGCTCTGAACTCGGTGCTGCTGTAAGGGTTCTATATAGGGGGTTCTGGGGTTTTTCATCGTGTAGCAAACTTGATCTTGATAACCTTAGGAGAGCTGTAGAGAACGCCTTTGTAGGTGCTCGTGTAGCTTCCGGTGAAGGTATTGGCGATGCTGATGCTGTTGAACTGCCTAGTATTAGAGATACTTATCTAGATGTTGTTAAGGTTGATCCTAGCTCTGTAGAGTTAGAGAAGAAGGTGAAAGATCTACTAGAACTTCACAGAGAGATAACGAATAAGCAATTTATGAAGTATGTAGGGCTTAGGTATCTAGATAGTTATATCTACAAAATCTACGTTAGTAGCGATGGAAGGGATATCCTTCAACAACTTGTTTATACATGGGGTTATGTATGGGCTACAGCTAGAGAAGGAGATGTTATAGCTTCTGTTAGAGAGGAGATGGGCACTAGAGATGGGTACACGATATGGGATAAGAATCCCCAGAGCCAACTAGCTTTTAAACTAATTGAACGGGCAGAGAACCAGCTAAAAGCAAAACCTCCGAAAGGCGGTGTATTTCCAGCTGTTATAGCGCCAAACGTTGTAGGGGTTTTCGTCCACGAAGCTTTCGGTCATTTAGCTGAAGCAGATTTAACTATGAGCGGTAGCGCTGTAAAAGATAAACTCGGGTTTTCAATAGCTAATGAAAATGTTACGATAGTTGATGACCCTGGTATTGATGGTGGTTTTGGCACGTATAAGTACGACGATGAAGGGGTTGAAGCTAGGAAAACCACACTCCTAGATCGCGGAGTAGTCCGCGAACTTATGGTTGATCGCGAATACGCAAAGAAGCTTGGAGAAAAACCTACAGGAAATGCTCGTGCTGAAAACTATCGAGTACCGCCGCTGATTAGGATGAGAAATACTTTTATGATACCAAGAGATTACAGTGTTGAAGAACTGTTTGAGGGTGTAGACTACGGCTACTACCTGGTATCGTTTAGAGGTGGACAGGCAAACCTTGATGGAACATTTCAAGTGGGTATCCAGGAAGCTTACGAGATTGTTAATGGAGAAGTTAGGGGTCCTGTGAGGAACGTGTCTATAAGCGGTAACACCCTCGAGACCTTGTCTATGGTAGATGCTGTAGGTAAAGACTTTAAACTTGAGTATGGTAGGTGTGGAAAAGGTCAAACAGCTTTTGTATCTGATGGAGGTCCGCATATAAGGGTTAAGAAGGTTGTTATAGGGGGTTGGAGTACATGACTTTAGAAGACCTTCTCTCAAATGCTTACCTAGCTCTCGAAAAAGCTAAGAGTAGAGGAGTAGAAACTGCAGAAGTTTACATAGTCTATTCGGAGAAAAAAGGAGTAGAGCTTCATAACAACAAAGTTAACCGCATATACACAGCAACAGATGCCGGTCTTGGGGTAAGAGTTGCTATAGGTAGAAAAGTTGGTTTTTCTTACACAAATATACTTGACGAAAACTTCATAGTTAAAGCCATTGAAAACGCTATATCAAGTGCTAAGTCTATCCCTGAAGATATCTACTGGATGGGCTTACCCGCTAAGGAGGCTACAGTTGGAGGCGATATCTATTCTCCGAAGATAGCCTACACAGATATATCGAAGTTAGTAGAGGTATCGAAGACCATGTTGAGTAGTGCAGTTGAGGATAAGAGGATTACCGTTGTCTACGGAGGCTCTTCAACTTCGGTAAACTCTAAGGTTGTGGTTAATAGCGAAGGTATTGAAGCTGCTACTCGTAGTACAGTAGCGGGGGTTACGCTAGAGCTAGTTGCAAACGAAGCCGGAGATACAACACCTGTAGTCTTCGATTTATTGTTTTCCAGGGTGGAAGTCCCCGATTATAGCATTGTAGTTAGTAAAGCGTTGGAGAAAGCCCTGAAATCACTTCACCCTGTTAAACTTGAGAAACAAGAGATCCCAGTAGTATTTACGCAGATAGCACTCGAAGAATTGTGGAATTTTACATTAATGCTTTCGCTTAGAGCTGATGCTGTAGCTACTAAGCGTAGCCCATTCCATAATCTGTTAAACCAGGAAATTGCATCAACTAACTTAACGCTTATCGATAACGGTATTCTACCCCTAGGTCTCTACACGGAGAGCTACGACGATGAAGGAGTTCCTAGAAGGAGTACAACTATAATCGAGAAAGGTATTCTGAAGAACTTTATAGCAGATACATACTGGGGGCGAAGAATGGGCTTGAAATCTACAGGTAATGCTGTAAGAACTAGCTACTCTCAGTCTGTAAGGATAGGGTTTACAAATCTAATTGTAGAACTAGGGACAACAAAGCCGGAAGAAGTAATCAATGATTTAAGCTACGGTTTGTTAGTCGATGGACTTCAAGGAGCTCACAGTAGTAACCCAGAAAGTGGAGAATTCAGCGTTGTCGCAACTCCTGCGTGGCTTATACAAAAAGGAGAAGTTAAACCTGTTAGAGGTGTGATGCTTGCTGGAAATGCATATGAATTGCTTAAGAAAGTATATGTAATATGTAATAACGTTGAGCAGAAAGGGCATCTAGTAGCTCCTTGGATAGTATTTGAAAGTATAAGAACAATTCAAAGATAATTTCAACTTGTTTCGATTACCTATTAAATACATGAATAAATATTTTTAGTGATTATGCGTAGACAACTTGTTGTTCTTGGAGATCTCTACTTAGTTCGTACCTACACCTTATCAGCTACCATACGGATTTCGAGGAGAACATTCATTCATATATAATTCTTCTCCTTCGAGATTAAAGCATCCTCCTTGAACATTTGGTGATCAACTCCATAAACGTTTTTATATAAAAAGTAGAAAGATTTATTATACCTCAGGATGTTAATAGCTAAGAGTGGGAATTTGGCTACTCCTTCCGTTGTTAATGTGAGAAACTTGGTCAAAGTATACGGGAAGCATTCTATAGGTGTTGATGGCCTTACTTTCTCTGTTAACGAGGGAGAGATCTATGCATTAGTTGGACCTAACGGTAGCGGTAAAACAACTACCTTAAGGATTATAGCTACGCTGATTAAGCCTACCGAAGGAGAGGTACACGTTTACGGAGTCGACGTTGTAAAAGATCCTCTTCGTGCTAGATCTATGCTTAACTATTTGCCAGAAGAAGCCGGCGCCTACAGAGATTTAACCGGTTTAGATTTCATAAAGTTTATGCTTTCTCTAAGGTTTAGAGGAAAAGACCTTGAAGACGCTGTTGAGGAAGCTATTCGAATAGCTGATCTAGGTAACTACCTTAGAAAACCTGTGAGAACATATAGCAAAGGCATGAAGAGAATCCTTGCGCTAAGCACTGTTCTAGCTTCTAAGCCAAGGCTACTAATACTGGATGAACCTACAAGCGGTCTCGATGTCGAGAGAAGCCTATACATAAGAGATCTAATTAAGAGGTATAATAGGCAGAATAAAGTTACAGTTCTCCTTAGTAGTCACAACATGTTAGAAGTTGAGTACCTTAGTCAAAGAGTTGGAATACTTTACAAAGGTAAGCTTATAGCAGAGGGTACACCTGATCAACTAAAGAAATCTCTGAATGCTTTAAACCTTGAGGAAGTATTTGTGAAAGTTAAGGTAGAGCAAGGTGGCGCTAGATGACGTTTTTGCAGCTTGTTAAAAGAGAAGTCAAGGCTTTTATCAAGAACCCGGGGTTCTTAGTAGGGCTGGTAATAATGGTTGTTATGTTCAACGTAATAGGCAGTATAACAAGTAGAGCTACAGAGACCGCCGCCAAGGAGGTGGAGGTAATAGACATAGGGTTGGTCGTCGAAGAAAAAACAGCGTTAGTCCAAGAGCTTGTTAAACTACTAAATATAACTATTGGTGGTAGAGCTAGGATTTATCCATCCCTAGAAGAAGCTATTTCCTGCGCAGGGATTGGCATTGTTATCCCGGCTGGTTTTACATCTAACGTTACCTCCTTAAGAGCACCTGTAGCGTTGGTAGGAGGTGTAAAAGTGGAGACTCTCTCCATGATTATTGCGTCAGCTAGGCTTAGTATGCTGGAAATGGTTTCGCGCACCGTAGAGAGGTTACTGCCAATAGCTGTTGGAATTGTTTACAACGTTAGCATTGAGCCTCAGAAAACAGTTGGGGTAAAAGGTAGCACAATAATGCTCTTCAGTAAGAGGATAAGCCAAGAAGAGTTCATGTCTATAACGTTCTTCGCTTCAATAATACCTCTCCTCATAGGGATTATACTAGCTATAAACGCTAGCTATGCATCGCAGTTAGTAGCCATGGAGAAGGTGGAGAAAGCTTTTGAAATGCTGTTGGCTCAACCTATCAAGAGAAGAGATATAGTGTTGGCTAAGATATTAAGCGCCTCTGTAGCTTCGATAATATTTGGGGCTATATACATGGGTGGACTTTTCATGAGCTTCTCGCAATCAACGCCTTCGGGGCCTAGTACTTCTACGCAAACCTCTGTCCAAACCGTAATGCTAAAAACGTTAGGATTTGAAACATTGATTACAACAGCTCTAACCCTTATCATAAGCCTAGTACTATCAGGAGCCATAGGTGTAGTAGTAGGATCTTTAGTTAGCGATGAAAGAATAGCAGGAGTTTTAACAGCCCCCATAATGCTTATATTCATGGGGTTCGGCTTCGTGACAATGTACCTAGGGCTTACACCAGATATAATCTCAGCAATTATTGCAGGTTTAACAGTAGTACCGATAACTTACCTTTCTGTGGCATCAACTTTATCAGGGAATTTAATGCCGCTAGTATTATCGGTATCAATATCTTTAATGATGTGCACTACGTTTATATTTATTGCTGCATCTATATTCAATAGAGATATAGTTGTGCTTGGCCTTAGAATTGGCTGGGCTAAGAAGATGAAGGAAAGTACGTAGCTTTTAACTAAATCTACGGGGTTATCAACATAAAAATTACTGTACAATAGATTAAAACCCCGGTTGAGGAACGTATTTATCTTTCGCAGGTTATATAATTTATAGTTGATTTAGCTCCTCTTCGGAGCATAAGGGTAGGTTGGAAAGACAAACACCGAAATTTTATTATAAAGAGCTTACAAACATTAACGCCTAAGGCTCGCTATACGTTCTTGTTTCGGTTAACTAAATACAGAACAACTTATACTTTATACAACAAATTATTTATGGTTTTCTAATAACTCTAGAAAAATATTTAACCTGGGGTTTACCGCTGTTTAATAACGGTAAATTCTATGGCAAGCGATAAACTTAGCGAGAAAGATATAGCCATTGACGGGCTTAATAAGCTAAGGGTTGGAGCATTAATTCAACTGATTGCAGGGTTTATAGGGTTATCTTTAGCGATCTTTGTTTCGATTATTGTTAGCCGTGTTCTTGGTTTTACACCAGGGTTTGGTATTCCTTGGCTTTTAGGCAGAGGTGTTCTGAGGACTGTTCTTTCACTTGTTCAGCATATTACTAGGTTCATGGTTATTGCTTTGGGGATCCTCATTGCAACAGCGGTATTATCGTTTATAGCTATATTTGGGTACTTTATACCTGGAGCTTCGCGTTTAGCTAGTTGGAAGCCTAGGTTTTCTTCTTCGGTTACGCTTATGGAGATCGGGTACCTAGGAGGATTACCCTTATTGGTCATAGCCTCTGTAATCCTAGTTATAGGTGTTCTGGCGGTAAGCAGGGGCTTGGTAGTAGGTTCACTAATAATCTACCTATTAGGTGTTGTACTGATGGTCTTGGGATTCCTAGGACTGCTTTTTCTGCTTATTAATTTATATAGTGAATTTGGTTATACACTTCTTTTGGTATCTTGTATACTGCTAATAGCTAGGTTAATTCTACTCCTTTTCTCTAGAACACTACTCATAGGTAGCTTACTAAACGTTGTAGCTTGGGTGCTTATATACGTAGGGCTTGAGGAATCAACGAAAAAGCAAGAATGAAGAATAAGTACACCTACAACTTAGCCGGTTATAGTGTTTAAAGCTATGGTTTAGCTGCGTGGAGCTGGCGGAGGTTATTTTACGAAGTAGGTTTATAGCTTCCGGTGCGGAAGTTTATTCCGGTGCGAAAGTATGCTATTTGACCCAAAGCCTAAGAGGAGAAAAGAAGATCTCTTCAACTTCGATGAAGAATTCGATACGCTGAAGAAATTTCTTGGGGAACCACTAATAGTTGTTACAGGTCTTAGAAGAACAGGTAAAACATCTTTAATACTTACTGCTCTTGAGGAATCTAACAATCCTTACATATTTGTAGACCTAAGAGGTTTTATAAGATCTTGGAGGGATCTATACGAAGTTTTATCGATAAGTGTATCAGAGTTTATGTCTAGAATATCTAGGTTTAGAGGTTTCCTCGACTCGTTGGTGAAGATCTTAGGTATTATAAAAGGGGTTTCTGTTTCTAGGTTAAGCATTGAATTCAGTTGGGGTCGAGATAGACCACTTCTTACACAGCTGTTTACAGCCTTAGATAATGTTGCCGAAGAACATGGGGTTAAAGTAGTGGTGGTTTTCGATGAACTTCAGAGAGCTGTTGGGGGTATAGGGGTAGCTGTTCAAAATGCTTTAGCATACTCCTACGATCATTTAAGGAACCTCTCTTTTGTTATTAGCGGCTCAGAGATGGGTGTTCTATATCGCTACCTAAAGGATTCTGGGGCACCTCTCTACGGAAGAGCTTACCTAGAGGTTAGAACTAGAAGACTTAGAAGAGAAGAAGCTGTTAAATTTCTAGAGGAAGGCTTTAACGAAGTAAATTACAGTATTAGCAGAGATAAAATCGATGAAGCTGTAGACAAGCTGGATGGTATAATTGGGTGGCTTACATACTATGGCTATTCTACTGTGTTCAAGGGCAGAAGTGTAGGGGATATATGGAGAGAAGCTATAGAATTAGCTAAGAGAGAACTTGAAAACTTCCTCGAATATAGAGTAAGTAGAGAAAGATACAGGAAGATTCTAAAGCTACTTTCATCCGGTGTAAGAGAATGGGGGAGGTTAAAGGTTAAGCTAGAAGAAGCAGAAGGTAAACCAGTAAGCGATAGAGTTCTACACGAAATCCTGCATACCTTGAGAAACCACTCCATAATAAATAACGAAAATAAATTTCTAGATCCATTAGTAGAAGAAGCTGCAAAAACACTTTAAATTCTATACAAACCAAAAAAAGCTATTCAATTAAAGAGATCAAGCACCTTTATACGGATCCAGTAAACTTCCTTACCTTGTACATGCAAGCAAAATACCTCAGAAGAAGGCATATGCAGGAAGTAAAACCTTGTAGGACAAAGATAAAAAAATAATTAACGATTAAGTTGTAGATAAGGCCGATTATTGTCAAAATAGTTAACTTTTAAGTATTCGAAAACACAACTTGATTCTAGCTAACTTGTAATACAATAATATAGGTTATACTTATCTCTACTTTGCAACTTGGCTTCTAAACCTTGAAATGATTGCTATTACTTCCACAGTTATACTAATCTATATTTCTACTCTTTTTACATAACCTATCCTTCAAAGTGCTACCCTATATATTAGCTATGCATATACCATTATATAGTTTATGTAGGTGTAAATTTTTATAGAAGTTCAATTGATTAAATATTTGGTGGTGTTAACCATGAAGAAATACCTATTAGCTGTACCATTAGCTAGCATTGTTATTCCCTTAATATGTATAGCTATATCAGCAACTCTATCGCCATGGTTTAATATTGTTAATAATGCTTTAAGCGATCTCGGTCACGCTATCAATAGCAACGTTTCTCCAATATTCAATTTTGGGTTGAGTTTAGGAGGATCATTGATAATCATCGTAGCTACAACAATTATACTAAGGTATAGCAAAGCACTTACAATCTCTTTAACGTTAAATGGTTACACATTAATTCTTGTAGCTGTTTTCGATGAGGTATATAATAAATATGGAAGACTCCACTTCTGGGTATCAGTAGCATTTTTTATATCCTTAGCTATCTCACTAATAGTCTACAGCATAATTACACCAAACAAAATCAAGAAAATAGTACCCCTTATACTACTAACAATCACCATAACCTCATGGATCCTACACCTATTCTACAAAATACCACGAGGAGCAGCAATACCTGAATTAATATCAATATTCGCTGTAGCACCATTCTACATAGATGCAACACTAAAAAGTATTAAAATTGAAAAACACCATTAAAACAACACACCTAAACACCAACACAAATACCAGCAAAACAAAAAACAAAGGAGCTAAACAAAAATAACAGAAATAAAACCTAGCTTAACAAAAATAACAAGGGGCCCGTAGCCCAGCTAGGATAGGGCGCCGGCCTCCGGAGCCGGAGGTCCCGGGTTCAAATCCCGGCGGGCCCGTCAGTTTTCAATCACTCAAGTGAGAAAGCGTGTTAACTTTCTCGATGTTTCAGTTTTATGGTGCAGACTGAAACATCAGATGTGATGGCTTTGAGTGATGATAGTTCTGAATGATGGAATAGGATAGATGTCTCAAAGATCGATGAAGATTCACGCTACAAGGTTCTCTCCTATTTAGTCGAGAAATGCGGGAAGAAGAAGGTTATGGAGGAAGCAGGTATTAGTCGTGTAACTCTGTGGAGATTACTAAACCGTGTATCCCCGGTGGACCCAGAGTACATAGCCCCACTCCTCAAACAGACAGAGTTTGAGAGTCTAGTATCAGCGAAGAACATACTCAGATCCCTCGGCATAATGAGAAACAATGGAACTATAGACTACAGTTTAGTCTTGGAAATACTATCCATAGCTAGAAATGATGAATATCTTAAGAACGCTATACTGAGGTTTGTTATTCAAGAGTTTAAAGAAGATATTAAGAAAATGCTTGGGATAAGCTTCATAAGCATAAAGTTTGAGTGAAGATTTTGAAAACTTTCTATCAAAGAGAAAAACGTAAAAAGATAAGAGACCCAGAAACAATAAGCTACTATAGAAGTCTATTCAAGAAATACCTAGAGGAAAAAGAACTATCAGAAGAACTAGTAGAATACGTAGCTAAGCATAAGAACGAGTGACTTAGGAATATGCTTAGACACTATATACAGTACCTATGCCATGGAATGAGAACCTCACCTGAGACATTTAGCTAAATAATGAAGGTAACTCCCTCAAGAAGATATAAACTAGATGTCAGACCATACCAAATCTCCCTGAAGAACGTTAGGAAGACCATAAGCTACCTAAAGGAAAACCACAAAACATACTACACAGCATATAGAGCAATACTAGGGTTAAGGTATCGGGTAACAGCGAGAGGCTGTGTCAGAGTTTATACTGGTTATGCAAAGCATCACAGCCCCTCTAAAACCTTCATAGAGTACTACTTCAACCTATCCCTATATCATCTTAGTAGAGGTGATGGATTTAAGGCAGGGTTCATGCTCAGGAGAGCTCTACACATCCAGGAAGGAGCTCCCTGAACATATTCGGCAATCTGAGGGATATCTATCCACCTACCACACCTAACCAGGCTTAAAGAGGCTACGAAAGAATTAAAGAGTTGGAATTCCTTACTGCTCGTCTCCATAATACTTGATCGCTGATGAGGGGCAGATTTTCTGGCAACCCCTGCATAGCTCAACGCAGTTATCCGGTTTAACCACCACCGGCTTCCCGTCAGCGCCTAGGCCGTACACCCCGTGTGGGCAGAAGTTATAGCATGCTAGGCACCCACTGCACTTCTCGTAGTTTATTACTGGATACCAGTTCCTAGTCAAACCTAAACACCTCACACACTCAGAGCCTCCTCAATAGCCTTGATGGCTTCCTCAGTACTCATATTCCTTATTTCAACACCTCTAAACTTAGACTCATCGAAACCCAACTCTCGGAAAACCCATCCAAACATCTTCCGCTGCATTGTTGGATCGCAGCCAGCCACCACAATCCCTCCATCCCATTTACCACTCAACAACGCCCTCCAGAAGTTATCGCCGTCGGTTGCGCAGAGTTGCGGGTGAATCACTACGAAGTCAACTTTCTTATTCCTTCTGAAATGGTTAACTACTTCAAACACATTCATCTTATGAAACGATGGACACGTGCCTTGACAAACACAAACGATTAAACCCTTCATATGTACTATCGCCTCATGAAATAGATGCAATACTCATATATAAACCTTGCTACACCATAGTACTCGATCTAAGGTTGAGTTATGAAATAGCCTTGAGGGAACTACTGAGAAGGGAGCTCTGGAGCTCCAGAGCCCCCGAGGCGAAGAAGAGGAAACCAAGGGTTAAGGTGATAATATG
>JAWAXP010000005.1:0-18677 GCA_038820005.1 Ignisphaera sp.
GAATTATCTAAGCGTGTAGCAAGGTTTGAGGTTGTTGTTGGTTCTGTAACACGTAGAGTTGGAGTTGATTTAGAGAAAACTACTCTTAGTCTGTATAGAGATGTTCTTGTTTGGTTTGGTGTAGAGGATGTTGATAAAGTTGAGAAATTTATTTACGTAGACGCAGAGGGTAGGTATATGAGTAAAGGGGATACCTTAGAGATAGATATCTACACCCATAATGAGAAGATATTCTTTATCGAGGTTAAAAGCTTTATCGATGTAGAAGACATTATGTGGTTTAACCATAAATGCGATGCAGCATCGAGAATAATTGGAAAAGAGCCGAAGAGAAAAATCATGGTATCGATACACTCTGTTAAAGAAGCGTTAGCTCAAGCAAAGAAATACGAAATAGATATTATCTATGGAGAACTAATAGATTAAATAAAGTTATAGAGTAGAACTTACTCCACATAAACCAAGCTAGATAACACCCACATCAATACGTATATGTAAAAACCTTAATCATTTAACAAGGTTAAAGTTGCTATTCACCTTCCGAAGGCTCCACATAAAGCCAAGTATAAAGATTATAGCAATTATTCCAAACATCAACAAGAAAATACCTATAATTGATGCAACCAGCACCTCTACAGAGCCTATCCCTACGAAGAAATACCATCTCATCACCTCCTGAATATGTCTTAATTGCTACAACTATTTTAGTACCACAACCACCCAATAAATTAATTCAATGCATCAAATATAGAAACTTTAAACAAAACCTCAATCGAAATCTTTTAAAGTTAGTAATCCTGCAAGCCCTTGATGAAGGGCTAGGTTCTACAAACCTCTCTTCGCTGATGGTTCTAGGAAACCCAGCAACCCCCTGAAGCCGTAAGCTGGGGGAGGGGGACTAGGTATAACCAAGTGGAATGAACTTGTACCCAAAGAAACCAAAACAACTAAAATAACTTAGTTAATGTGCATGGCAAAAACTACGGAAGTATACCTGTGAAAATATTGATCAAAGAGGTGAAGAAATTACTTTAGATACCCAGAGAGGAGTTGTAAAAATAATTAGTTTAGTAGTTTCTCGAAGTTCTGAAAATTTGTTAGGTTATTAAGAAGTATAACCCGAAAATAGATGTTGAAGATGTCGAGGTTTCCCTATTGGAAATAATTTTAGTTGAGGTCTACCTATACGTAAAACCTATGATGAATACTTTTACGAAGATTCTCTACACATTTTCTTAGGTTTATTTATAGGTTGATACTCATAGTTATAGCTATGACGGTAAATAAGTAAACTAGTTATTATAACAACTGTAATAGGGATTATAATCGCGATTTATCTATTAATAGATAGCTTTAGAGCTTACCACAAAAAGATCTAGTAATACATAACAAACTTGGTAACTGTAACTAACAGTAAATAGAAACTCTTTGTTTATAGCTTTAGTGAAAACTCTCTGAATTAGTTTTATATCAACATCTTCAATTAAAGGCGTTGTGCAATGCGAAGGTCTCTCCATAGTTTTTAGTATTTCTTCTCCCCATGAATTGATATCTATTTTACTAACGTAGATTTCCGTTAACATAGTATAACTTAACTATTTAATAACCTCATGTTTCTTTGGAATACTGTGAAATTTTAGAAGTTTTATCGTATGATTGAATACTATATCTATGTGGGAATATTCAACAGCCTCCTTCTATTGTTTATCGAATTCGTTAATACTGTTATACATACTGTATTCGATCTACATGTAGATTCTGTGTTCGAGATGGTATTAGCAAATCAAGTGCTTAAAGTTTCTTAAGTGTTCTGCATTCTATAATCATGAACAAATATTAACCTTAATTTAATTAAATCTAGTTTAGGGTACACTATTAGCAAGGTTTTACAGACTTTTATAGGCATCCTAATATCATATCTTTTTGCGGTATTACTTTTTATGCTATTGATGTTTACTTTAACACGCGACCTACTTGTGAGCCTCGGGTTCTGTGTTATTTTCATTGGGTGGTGGGGGTGGCTCTTCTGGTTTCTCGAAGTATTCCCATCAGTAGACCTAGCTTTAGCTTTATTCCTATTAACAATTACACCTATCTCGATTTCCCAGGTGCTCGGGTTTCTACTATCTAAATACACAGGACTTGGATTGAGGAGTAGGATATATACTTCAGTATCAGCATACTATATCATTGGAACACTATACTTTACTCTATCAAAGATCTTGCTAGGAAGAGCTCCAGATATAGACTTTAAAATCGCGCTACCGATATGGCTTACAATACTATTGATAAGCACATTTATCAGCAGCCGATTTGTGAAAAGCATAGTTAAATAGAGTTATCCAGACATAAACAGCTTAACCTTTTTAAGTTCCTGCATTAACTGTTTAACAAAGCGGAGTTTAGGTGTAGCTGTTTATTCTGATGCAAAAGTATGCTATTAAACTTAAAGCGCATTAGAGAGGAAAACTTTTTCGATTTCGATGAAAAGCTCATCGGTGGAAGAGATTTCTAGGATAACCTCTACTTATTATCACAATTACAACCCGAGAGCTTTGTTCTTTAGGTTGAGGAGGAGGTTAGTTCAAGCGCAATGGGGTAGTATACGCATACACCCATGCTTCCAGGCATTGTGCAAATCTCTAGCTTTAGATTTAGCCTAGCAACTTGATTAGCTGAGGTAAAATTCCCCCTAAGATATATAGTGTTCCCTAGCCCAAGATTGAGCTGTACTATGCTCGTAGAGGTTGAGATCGGATTACCATTCCTTATCCCTATTCTTGTGGAAGTCGCCGCCCCTTCAATCCATAAGTCGAGGTTCAGCGTAGAGGGGGCTGAGAAAGAGTCAAGAAGTAGCCTAGCGTAGAGAAGCTGGAAAACGTTCACCCAAAGTACTCGAGCTTCCGTGGTAAACCGAGGGTCTCCAGAGATGCGTAGTGCAAGGCTAGCACTAGTCTTGTTAACACCGAGGACCACCGTGATTGGAGCAGTAGAGAGAGTATAGGCGTCTCCTCCCAGTATAGCGTCGGTACTTGGCACGGTGAGAACTCCGCATAGATAGGCATCAGGGTATCTAACCACTATTCTCCCATCGCTACCCGTACCCACCACCACGTCGCTTACAACACCCAACGTAAAGGACGGTGCTGGAGCCGCTGTCGAGTTCACCAGGTATCCAAGGTTATCCCAAACCTCAACCCTCATACCCGTGTAGAAACCGGTGAAGTACAGGAACCGCGGGTCCACCGTGGATACTATGAAGTCATCGAACCTGAACCATCGGTCTGTAGCGGCGTCTATTGTTACACCTGCGTAAGTCGGAGTGAACCTTGTTGCCCCAGTATCACTAGCTGTCAGAGTGGCTACTAGTGCTCCAGTATCGTCGTATATCCATAGTGTAAAGCTGACCGCTGTGGCTGTTACAGTATAGTACAGTACAAGCGTGTACCACCTGGTAGCACTATAGCCTGGAACACTCGTACTGCCTAATAGTCTCCATGCTCCATCCCACTTGTAAATGGTAGCTGTGCTCTGAACCGATATCTCGTAGAGTCTGCTCCTATCAGCGTTCAATAACCCTATTCCCTTGTAGCCATCTCCTGCTTCTGCTCTAACCTTGACGGAGACCCAGAGAGAGGTGTAACCATCTATCCTCGTGTTCCAGTAGTACTGTGATGTTTGCCTAGCCACGCCACCGTTGTTATCTCTTCCTCTGAGCGCATTCCCCTTGAAGCCTCCACCAGCCGATAACTCCCATACACCCCCGTAGCTTGTCCACCCGGGTACGGGGTATGCTTCGAAGTCTGTGTAGGTGAGTGCTCTTCTGCTTGTTCTCAATAGCCCTGTGCAGGTGTAGGTGTATGGTGGTTGTTCGAGTGTTGCGGGTGGTGGTTGTGGGTTTACTGCTATAGATGATGGGTAGTAGGTGAAGACTGATGCTAGTAGTGCGAAGGTTGTTAAGCCTATGGTTGTGTAGGCTGTAACCTTCTTGAGCTTGTTCACCGGTGTTTTTCTACTTGGTTTTTCTGTTTGTGTGTTGTTTTTATAGAAAGTGTAGATTGCTATACCTGTTGCTATAGCCGATGGTATTATTGCTACTGTTAGGAGGATTATGGGGATAGGTGATAGGAGTGCTACTCTATAGATTATTGTCTGCTCTACTTTGATGCCTTCGAAGGTTATTGTACCTGCTAGAGTTCTGTAGGTGAGTGTACCCCCTATTAGGTGGTTGAATCTAGCTATATCTAGCTCTATAGCTCTCCATATGTAGCCTTTGAGGAGACCGTACAGCACTATCAAAGCTGTGGAGGCTCCGTAGGCAATTCCTGGTGCTGTAAATGGTTTCCGTCTAGCTATAGCTATCGCTAGTACTGCTACACCCGCTAGGGTATAGGAAGCTGTAGAGAACACCCCTACAACGTGTCTAACGTAGTCTGTGTGGGGCATGTGGATGAGTTGACCGTTGTGTGTGTAGCTCAACCTGTAGTTGTAGAGTGAGTAGTACCCTTCTACGTATCCGCTAAAACGTAGAATAGGGGTAATCGATAGGAGTACGTAGAGAACAGCAATAGCTACAGAAGCTACACACGAGATAACCAGTAACAGCTGAGCCCATGTGTCTAGCTTTTCCCAAAAGGTAAACCAGCCCACCTCTTATCACCTTGGTTGTACCAGTAAACGTAGGCATAGGGGTGGAGAGCACCTCTCGGAGGCTCTAGCGATAGAGTTGAGAATCCTTGGATAATGTAGCTCTTGTTGCTCCAAACCCAATCCCCGTTATCTAGGTACCTTATCGAGACGTTTACAGTTATAGGGAAACAGTTGAGGTTCTTAATTACTAGGGTACTGTTTGCAACACTTATATCTAGGTCCACCCCTCCTAAGTAGAGATCGTACTCACCGAATAAGCTACCGACGTTGTTTAGAGAAGCTCTAACTGTTATCAGCAGAGGCTTTCTATACTCAAACGATTCCCTAAGCAAGCTAGGGCTAGGCTTGATGACAACCTCTTTAGCGTAGAGAACTACGTAGTCAACCTCTACCGAGTTGACCTCTACCTTAGCGTTTGTTAGAGATAGCTCGCCTGTGTACCTCACCCTTATGGAGCAGGTAGATGGCCCGAAGTACACCCCGGCTAGGTTCACCACAGGGGGTTTAACGGTTTCTAGCTCTATAGGTCTAGGTATAGCGGCGTACACAGCTACCACCAAAACTAGAGCTACAGAGAACATTACTGCATAAGAGTAGCCCACAATAGGTGTTTTAATCAAGCTGTAGAGCGTATAAACTAGAAAAGCTACAGCAATAGGTATCCAGATCTCCCTAGGGATAGAGAACACAACCCTACCCCTAACACGCCCAATCTCCACAGGGCTATCAACAACATCTACACTATCCCCCTTAGTAACAACCATAGTCCTATAACCGTTCACAGTATCAAGTACAATAAAATCTACAACTCTATGAACAACACAATGAGAAGGTGTAACACAGTAAACAACAACATCACCAACACCGAAACCAGCGTTGAAATAGAAAACCATATCCCTCGGCCTAATGCTAGGAACCATACTATCAGTTAAAACAACCGAAACACCCAGTAAATTCATGTAGCCAAACCTAGAGAGAACTGTAAACACAACCAAAAGAGATAGAACAAGAGAAAAAACAACAAATACAAAAGGTAAAGCCTTAGAGACAAGAGGCGTAAGCCTAGAGAAAAAACGTTTTAAGTTCAACGTTTACTCCCATATAGATACCTCCAAGCTCGGCTACTACTACCCACCGCCACTCAGGTTCGTTGGCGGAGTCTCCGCTGATGGCGTGTACACCAGCTTAGCTTCAGCTTTGTACGATGCTTCTCTTATGCTCTTATCCTCAGGTATGTAGACGTAGAAGTCTATCTGCCAGGTTTTTCCAGCCGCCATCGAGCCGATAGAGATCGGCTGGTTGATGGCTGGATTAGTTATATCGAGCTCTTTGATGACCTTATTGGTTCCTTCGTAGACGAAGAGCTTTACTACGCTACCTGCTGGTAATGTGTTGGAAAGGGAGGTAAAGACTATGTAGACGTTCATCGCGTTGTCGTCGCCGTTTGTGATCCTCAGCACGTCCCTGTAGTAGTTCTCTTGGTAGGTTGGGTGGATAGTGATAGACGCCGATGTCTTGTTGGCTCCTATGTTGACCGTGATCGTTTTTCCTGTTCCAATGTCTGGATTACCAGCGTTACTACCAGTTTCGAATACTACTCCTGGTGCAGTTGGGGATACGGTAATGGTTAGTGGGTAGTAGGCGAAAACGCTTGCTAGTACTATTGCTGTTATTGCTAGAGTTACGATAGGGGGTATAGCGTATTTGATCATTTTTGTGCACCTGGTCTAGTCTTTGTTTTCGGTTACTTTTTTTAAGTGGTAAGGGTTTTTAAATTTATATAAGTTTCGATTACTGGTCTACTTAGTATTTTTAGAATTGTTTTTGGTTGTTCTAATATTTTTAGGTGTTATTCTATGTAGTAGCCTTTTTCTATGTCTTTTATTGTTTTTAGGATTATTGCTGGGCATACTCTTTTTACTCCGTTTATTTCTGCTATTTCTTTGTGTATTTTAGCTGCTTCTTCTTCGTTTTTTGCTAGTATTAGTGTGAGTAGTTGGTGGTCTCCTGTTGTTAGCCATAGCCCTTTTAGGTATTCTTTGTTTTTTAGGGTTTCGAGTACTTCGAATATTTTTTCTGGGTCAACGTCTATACCTGTAAATGAAACAACTTTGTAGCCTAGTTCGCGTGGGTCTATAATTATTGTGTATCTTTTGATTATTTTTTCCTCTAGTTTTTTAACTCTTTTTATAACTGCTACATCGCTTAATTCAACTATTTTAGCTAGGTCTGTGTATGTTATTCTAGCGTTTTCTGCTAATTTTTCGAGGATCTTAATGTCTTTTTCGTCTATGGTGGTGTTCAAGTTGTGCACCTAGTTAATTCTATTAAGTTTTTGTGTAGTTTTTCGTTATTTATTTGTGTTTTGATTTCTTTAGGTATATCCTAGGTGGTTAGTATCGGTGGAAGGTAATAAGTTTTTGCATAGAAATAGCTTTTTTTTGTTGGATTACTTAAAAATCCTTTTTTAATGAATTGGGTTTTTCACAGGGTTCTATGGAAAAGCTTATTGTTTCATTAGGAAAAAATTTATATTTCTATTAAGTTTACCTAATTTTTTGGGTATCGATATGCCTGGTACAGTACCGTTAATAGGGGAAAAATTTCCGGAGATAGTTGTTCAAACAACCCATGGTGTAAAAAAGCTTCCAGATGACTACAAAGGTAAATGGCTAGTGTTATTCAGCCATCCAGCTGATTTCACCCCTGTATGTACAACAGAGTTTGTTGCTTTTGCTAAAAGATATGAAGATTTTAAGAAGCTTAACGCAGAGCTACTAGGTCATAGCGTTGATAGTGTGTACTCTCATATTAAGTGGGTAGAATGGATAAAAGAGAAACTAGGAGTTGAGATACCGTTTCCAATAATTGCAGACCCCAATGGCTATGTAGCTCAAAAACTTGGGTTCCTCCACGCACAAAGTGCTACTCATACAGTTAGAGCTGTATTCATAGTAGATCCAGAGGGAGTTATAAGAGCTATACTGTACTACCCACAAGAAGCTGGTAGAAATATGGATGAAATACTAAGATTACTAAAAATACTTCAGCTAAACACTCAATACAAAAGAGCATTCCCAGCTAATTGGCCTAACAACGAGTTAGTTAAAGATGCTGTTATAGTGCCACCGGCAACAAGTATTCAAGATGCTCAAGAAAGGTTAAAGATGTATAAATGTCTTGATTGGTGGTTCTGCTGCGAAGAAGGTAAAGTACCAGCTGATGAAGTAGCTGAAGTAAGGAGATGGCTCGAAAGAGTAGCGAAATCTCCTACGTAGGAGGGTAGCAGAAATATCGATCCCAATATAAATCCGTTTTCAAGCTAATACATTTTTCTGCTAACACAGTTATATTCTATAAGTATAGAGCAGCGATAGCCTTGTTTAAAGTAATTAATAGCTGTTTTCTCTATAAAAATAGTTTGCTGAGTTTATATAAAATTATTGTTGGCTATATAGGTGCATGCATAGCTACTTAAGGGTGTAAAAGTAAAAAGTGGCTATACTCCTACAGCTTTGCTTAGCTCTTCTACAACTTTTAGTGCTTCTGCTTCATCTTTAGCTTCAACGACGTGGGCGTGGTCTGGTAGTAGCACAACTGTGAATTTACCATGTTTAACAACGTAGACAGGTCCTTTACCTACGCAGCATCCTCCTACTTCAGCGCCTAGCTGTGGATTCTTGAATACCCTTAGCATCTTCTCTACGTTGGAGTATCTAAGCGCTTTAATACCTTTAGTTAGGAAAGCTGTCTCATCTTTAACCAATATGGTTTTACCTACTTTTACCATATATACTGCACCCAAGCACCCACAACCTCTCAGAGTTTATAAAGCTAGCGATAAGCTGTACCCACATCCTTTATGAATAATTTTGATATGCTTAAGAGGTGTTTGAATCCGCCGCAGAGGTTGGATAACAGCTCTACGCTTCTTATAATATTTGAAGAACTTATCTGTTCTTCAGCTATTCTTGCTAAGATGTTTCGCGGCTTTTCCAAAAGTATAGAAAGATTGTAGGTGGTTTTAAAGTATCTATTGTTGATTTAAGTAGAATTGATGAAGTTGCTCAGTATGTTGAGCAGTTTCCCTAGCAATTGCTGAGTATCCATAGATATATCTCCTACTCTATTCTCTACGAAATTTTTTAACGCTTCAAGGATTTTACTAGATAACCCTAAACATTCCTTAGATATTATCTCGTATACTCTACATCGGTTTAAGAATAAGCAAGGTGTTAAAACCTTAGCTAGTTGGATTACATCCTCTAGGTTATTGCAGCTTAAATTTTTGTATTGAGCAATAAAGAAATCTACGAAATCCTCTAATACGTTTACCATACCTAGTCGAGTTATGAAATCATGGACATCGAGATCTTTTACAGCTGTTGTTACTAAGTAAATTAACTCTGCTGTTTGCTCAAAGCTTAGCTGGGGTAGGTGGATGAAAGGTATAGATATATAGTAATAAGTAGGCGATCCATGGAGAACAGCGTGAGATACCTCATGGATAACAACAGCTCTTAAATGTTTATCGCTTAAAGATAAACATCTACTGAAATCTATGTGAATCCTAGGCCATCCCCTCCAAGCTTCGTGCATAGCTACAAAATCTCCTACAGCTATTACACCTAACTCAAGAGCTTCTTCTTCGAGGAACAAAATTTTATCTTCTGTTGAGCTGTAGAAGTACACCTCGAGATAATCAATACTGTTAGCAATTTCAAGGAAATCGCTAACTATCTGCAAAACTTTATCTACGAAGACTTTAGGTACTTCACCTAGAGTAAAGTGCTTAACGTAGGTGATGCTCATAGGCAAATCGCTGTACCTCTAGTAGCATATGTGTAGCTATAGAGAGAACCAGGTATTAACTTATATGTAAAGTTCTCGATATAGATGACGTATAACCTTTTAATGCGTAATACTGATGAGAAAACAAAATAGCGGTGGATGTAGATAAAATGCAAAGTACTTCACTAGGATATTAGTATTTAATTCTGTTCAACCGATTAAAACATGGGTATAGGTATGAAGTATGTTAAGCTTTCGAATAACACGGGGTTGAAGGTTTCAGCCATATGTTTAGGTACATGGTTTTTACCTAGAAGAACAGAGAAAGATGAATATGGAGTATACCTAGTTGATATCGATGAAACTAAGCGTGTTTTAAAGAAGGCTTACGATAGCGGTTTAAACTTTATAGATACAGCTAATAGGTATCATGGAGCTGCATCGCCTATACCTTTAACTCACGTTGGCTATTCTGAGATGTTGCTTGGTAAGCTTGTTAAAGAGCTTGGCATGGATAGAGAAGCTCTTGTTATTGCTACAAAAGTTGGTAACAAGATGGCTGAGAGACCTAATGGGGAAGGGTTAAGTAGGAAGCATGTTATGTGGCAGGTGAAGGAGAGTTTAAAGAGGCTTGATATGGATTACATCGATGTGTATTACGCTCATAGATACGATCCAGGTACTCCTCCGTTTGAGGTTATGTCAGTATTTAACGATCTTGTTAGGAGAGGGCTTGTTCTCTACATAGGTATGAGCAATATCCCTGCGCACATCTTAGTCGAGTACCAGATGATTGCAGAGAAATACGGTTTTGAGCCGGTATCTATCCTTCAATACAAGTACAACTGGCTTGAAAGAGATATAGAGGAGGATATAATACCTGTTGCAAAGAGGTTCGGAATAGGTTTAACGGTGTACTCTCCTCTAGCTAGAGGTATTCTAACAGGAAAATACATCGATTCTTCAACTAGGAAATGGATTATACCCCCAGGGAGTAGAGGAGAAATAGATGAAAAACTAAGGAATACGTTCACAGAAGAGAACTTAAAGATACTGTTGAGCTTCCTAGATTTAGCGAAAACAAAAGGGATAACACCTACGCAACTAGCTATAGCGTGGATCTTCAAGAAAAGCGAAGAACTAGAGCTACCAATAATACCAATAGTAAGCGTATCCAGTACTCAACAACTTGAGGAAATAATAGAAGCTGTAAACGTTAACCTTACAGACGATGATATGAGGTTTCTCAACGAAATAAACCCGAACCAAACAATCTAGTAATACCCTTAACCCACACCCATAGAACATTAATTTAATGAATACAATATATTTGTTCTTCCTATACCTATAAACAATACAATTTAAGGGGATAGCCTATGTAAAACCATCATGGCAACTTATACCGCATACCACAATACATATATTTAATAGCATATAGTTTAGCTTGTTATTGGCGATGGGCATCTTAGCTGAAGATTTTGCTATTAACGTTGAAAGCTCTACAATCTTTACTATGTATTGGTTTTGAGTTTTATAAAGAGTAAGTTAATAGTGATGGTGAACTATTTTTAATGTGTGTCAACGTGTAGGGTTAGATTTATCTACTTTCTGTTAACTACTACCAGTAAGATTGTGTAGGTGTTTAAATGATTATCATTGATAGTATCTCTAAGTGGTTTGGATCGTTTAGGGTGCTAGATAGTGTATCCTTTGATGTTAAGAATGGCGAGATTATAGGTTTTGTAGGTCCTAATGGAGCTGGTAAGACAACTACTATAAGGGTGTGCGTTGGGGTTCTACCTCTTGATTCTGGAGATGTTTTTATTAACGGTTACTCTATCAAGGAGAACAAGAGGGTTGCTTCTAGGTATATTGGCTGGGTTCCAGAGATCCCCATATTTGAGCCTGACGAGAAAGCGTTGAACTACTTTATTTACCTAGCTGGGTACTACGGGATAGGGATGTCTGAAGCACGGGAATTGGGTAGGAAACTCCTCGAAGAAGTAGGTCTTGGGGATGCTATGAAGGTTAAACTTAAGAATTTCTCTCTTGGTATGAAGAAGAGGTTTGCGTTAGCTGTTTCTATGATTAACAACCCAGATAATTTTCTATTCGATGAAGTTCTTAATGGGTTAGACCCTGTAGGCATGGCGTTCTTTAGAGATTTAGTTAAAAAATTCAAAAAAGATAATAAGGCAGTTCTATTTTCATCGCATATCCTTAAAGAGGTAGAGGATATAGTTGATAGAGTCGTATTCATAAATAAAGGGAGGGTAGCTAAGGTTATGACGATAGACGAGGTTAAGACGAGCTTGAAACCGGTTCTAATAGTTAAGCTGAGAACCCTTGACGATAAAGCTATAGATATAGCTAGAGACTACGGAGAAAGTGTAAGAGTTGAGAAAAACTCTATATACATAATTAACCCTAGAGTAGAGCCAGCAAATATAATAGAGGCATTCGTTAGAAGTGGATACAAAGTTGAAGAAGTTAAAAAAGAAGAAGCAAGCCTTGAGGAAGTATTCTTTAGAATTATAGGTGAAACAAAATGAAGACAGCTTTACTATACGATATCAAGAGATCTCTTCTTAAACCTGTAGTACTCTTCATGTTAATACTTTTCGCAGTTCTAGGAATTGCTACAACGTACTCTATGTATACTTTCATAGCAAATACGTATACACCTATAGAAGGAGCCGCAATGCATATTAGAGCCATTGATAGAAACAGTACTAGCTGTATCCTAATAGGAGGTATATTTGATAGAAGAGGAGATTTAGTTGAAGGTAGTGTAGCGTTCATAGTTAATAACTCTAAGGTATACGGCTTTGAAGGAGCCTCTACATTTACTGTGGAGAACCCAAATATATGTAGGTACAATATAGAAAAGATTGAAGTATCAACTCAGCTATTAAAATTCAACATAACTTGTAATACAGTACCGCTGAATAGATACCCTATTTTGCTTGAACCCACTAGCGTAAGCATTCCATATTCATCTCAAGCTATCGCTAATTCTACTTCCCATGTCGCTGTTTCTCTATGTGGGCGTGTAGATGGTTATCTCTACATAGATTCTGCGCTAGTGGTTTTCAAGATGCTTATAAATAATCTGAGGTCTGCAAGAGCAAGATTGTACGTTTTTTCTGTAAATATCTCCTCTATGAATACAGGGTTAGAGAAACCTATTGTGTTAAACTACACATTTTCCGCAATTGCTGGAACCCGGAATAATAAATCCCAAGGGTCTATAGCGATAAAAGATCCATTAGAGAAATTCGATTTAACGCTTGACCTAGATAAAAACTTTATCCAGTTCTACCCTATAAAAGATTCTAAGTCAAGTGTAACTAGCATTAGCTATAGTTATCAAATTTATGTGGAGAGATCGTATATAAACTTTATAACAGGTTCACTAGGTATTGGATTGTATCTCTCGTTCTTTCCAATAGCTGTTATATACATATCGAATATTCTTGTTTCAAAGCCAAGGAGTAATGGGGCTTTAGAATTCGTACTAGCTAGACCTATAACTAGGTTCGATCTATACTTATCTAGGTATTTAGCTGGGGTAATTTTGATAGCTATTTCCTCCTTTATACTCTTAACAGTAATTGCTATATTTCAACCTCTTGTCCTTAGGATTGAGTTCGATCTATGGAGCTATATACTGTTATACCTAGGTGTATCAGCATCTTTGATAACTTTCTATACGCTTTGCTACACTATTGCATCTATAGCGAGATCAGGGCTCTACCTAGCTATATCAATTGCTTTATACATACTGTTCTCAATGATGTGGAGCGTAATTACAGTATTCACAGCGATGTGGTTAGGAATAAGTATAATGAGCCAAGGATACGAAGAGTTAACATACATGCTATCCTATTTAAATCCGCTAAACTTCGTCAACTTAGCTAGATACCACATACTCTTATCCTACGGAGCAATACACGATATACCTACTATCAACTCACCACTATGCATGATCATCCCCTTAGCATGGAATTTAACGTTATTCGTTATTGGTTTTTGGAGGTTTAAGAAAGTTAACTTAACGAGCTAACCATGTCTAGTTAATAAACCTAAGGACCAGATATAGCAAACCACAACCATAAATTTTTTGTAATACCTTTTACTGTTGCTTGTATACATCTTATCTCTCTTACCACAGATTTTTCCTGCCATTAAGCATATCCCTACAAATAAAATTATCTAATCCTCTTTGCTAAACACCAATGTCTAAGCTAAGGTAATTAATTTGCTATGTAGTGTATAGCTTTGTTTTCTAAATACCGTGGTTTTAGTTAGAGAGGATACTTAAAGAGAACGGTACTTGCTTAAATTAGCTTGGTAACTGTTTCTATAATTCATTAGCTTTAGTTTATTCATTATCATTAAGTAAGCGAGTTCTCTATGTAAATTTTAAGCAAATATATGCTTAGTATTGACGACAACTAAGTAGTATTATGAGGAATAGCTCCCAATACTATATAGAGATTTACTGCAAATGATATCGCTACCTACAAATGCATCCAATTGAAAAACTTGAGCTGTACACTATATTTAAGGATTGCAAAAGTACTGTATATCTAAACTAACTAGTTGAAATACTGAAAAGCTGGTCTCAATAATAATAATGCTACTCTACCTGTAGACTTATACTTATGCTTGTGTAAAGATACCTAGCTTAGTTGAAAAACTAGAGCACTTAACAATATGCATTGATTAGGGAAATTCATATGAGAAAGGGTATTTTTATAAGCAACATAGCTAATTGGTGGTGTAATAAATTACAACTACATCTAAAGAGCTTAACTTAAGGTAATATCTATGAGGATTACACCATCGACAGTTATGGCGATTTTACTTATAGATACTATTTTATGGGGTATCTGGTTTGGGGGTTTATGGAGTTATAGATCTGCTTTTGCTTCTAGGTTAACGGATAGCTACCTACATATATCTATGTCTACTGCAATGCCTTTAGCTTTATCATCTATAACGTATTTATCTGCTATGTATAAACCTACATTTTTTAGAGTGAATAGGGTTAAGCTTTTTAAATTATCTATTCTTTTATCTAGGGTTATATACCTTTTATCGTCTATAGCGGTGTACCTAGATATTTTCAGCGGTTTAGAGCTTCTCTACATATTCTCGGTTGGGATATCGATAGCCTACTCTATTGGAACCATAGCGGGTATTGCTTGGACTGATTACGTAGCCGATAACGTACCTGATACCTGGAAACCTAGGTATATAGCTTTAGATAGCACTTTAAGCACGGTAGGAGCACTAATAGGTACAGTTATTGCTGGAACACTCTTTGTTAAGGATTCTCATATACTTACCTACGGAAAGTTGTTTCTAATAATATCAGCGGTATTCTTGATCGATACACCAATGATTATGCTAATAAAAGAGTTCAAAGACACGAAAAAAGATGTTCTTAAGCCAGCTAAGTACAGCTTCTTGAAGAGGTCAAGCATATTCTATGTATCTATAGTACTGCTTTACACAGCAATTAATCTACCTTATTCATTAATAGCCCCTTACATTATACGTAGAATTGGAGGAGATGAAATATGGATAACCATGATGAATGGTGCAAGCCTTATAGCAAGCCTTGCAACACCCTTAATATGGGGGGAGATACTCAGAAAACTACCATCCCTCACCCTAGCCAGGGTAGCCATAGTAATAGCCATAGCCTCTAGCGCTACACTCCCATATCTAAAATCCCTAGAACTCCAAATCATCAGAGCCTTCATAGCCGGAGCTGGGGGTATAGGTATATGGATATCTATATTCGGCCATATAATCAGAGATACCAACCCAGAGCATAGAATACAGCATAGCTCAACCATATACATAATACAGAGCTTTATACCTGCAATAGCCATGAATGTAGGAGGAGCTCTAGCCGATATAATCCATGCACCTGAAATAATATTCCTACTATCATTAATAGGTTTAGCAACCTTGCCTATGATTAAAAACACACAAGAACAAGAAAAACATAGCACAACAATCTCGAAAAAGATCAAAAACAGCTAAACGTATTAATTAAATACCTTCTTTCTCTAACAAAGTAAACTAAGATAGCCTATTTTAGCTTCCAACTAAGCGTTCTATGCTTAGTTCTTCTTTTACCCACTTAGAGTAAGAACCTCTTACTCATACTCTAATCTTGAGAAATACCGTATGCAGACGATAACTGAAGGTATAAGTTAGTTTATAACTTCGATTGAGTACGAATATACGTTGTACAATTCCCTCATGTGTTTAAACTTGTTTTAAGCAATTTTCTACCCCTAATAGGTCTCTCTACCTTTTTGCAATGCTTAGTATGTATTTTTACTCTGTCTATCATTAATATTTATTAAGTCAAATTATGACTGTATATAGGTATGGTTATATAATGGGTGGGTTAAATGAATAAAGAAGGTTTAATACCTATACTTGCTATATCGTTATTGCTATTAAATGTGGTTTTTGGTGTAGTAGCACCATTAACTGCTCAAGCAGTATCACGTGGACCATGGGTAGACGAGGTTGTATTCCTTGAAGAAGCTGAAGCAGCTAAAGCCGTTGAAAGACTTTTAGCAGGCGATATACATGTATACTTCGACGATATAGGTGATCCAGAGCTCTTTAAGACTATAAGGGAGAGAGGATTAGCCTATGACATATCGTACGGTTTATACTACGAGATAACGCTTAACCCTGTGGGTCCTGAGTTCCCTAAGGCGCAGAGAGAGGACGTGATATTCAATCCGTTCTCTAATCCGAGGATTAGGGAGGCCCTTAACTATATAATAGATAGGGAGTATGTAGCAAGCGAGATCTTAGGAGGATTAGCTATACCAAGGTTCACAGCTATAACACCTAGCTTCCCCGATTACGCTAGGTACGCTGATGTAGCTATGGAGATTGAAAACGAGTATAGGTACAACTTCGAGAAAGGTAGGAGCATTATATACGAAGAAATGGTTAAGATGGGTGCAGAGATGCGCGAAGGTAAATGGTACTATAAGGATAAACCTGTGAAGGCGATATTCTTGATAAGAGTAGAAGATGCTAGAAGAGCTATAGGAGACTACGTAGCGTCTCAGCTAGAGAAAATAGGTTTCACCGTTGAAAGGGTATACGGTAAAAGCGCAGATCTAGCCCCACTATGGCTAAGAGGTGACCCTGCTGAAGGTAGGTGGCACCTATATACAGGTGGGTGGATAACAACGGTTATTTCCAGAGATGATGCAGATAACTTTGGCTACTTCTACACCAAGCTAGGTAGACCAGAACCATTATGGCAAGCATACGTAAATGATCCAGAGTTCTACGTTGTAGCAGAAAGACTATGGAATAGAGACTACAAATCTATGGTAGAGAGAGACGAACTTATGAAGAAAGCTCTTTGGTTATCCATGAAGGAATCCCAGAGAGTATGGGTAGTCCACCTAACATCTGTATGGGTAAGAAGACCTGAGCTTGAGCTAGCAGCTGATCTCTCTGGTGGATACTCAGGTTCGTGGTTATGGCCCTACACCATAAGGTTCTCTAACAAGGTTGGGGGTACAGTAAAGGTAGGTATACCTAGCATAATGACCCAACCGTGGAACCCGATAGGTGGTAGCAACTGGATATTTGATCAAACTATTATAAGGGCTACTGGTGAACAAGCGGTACTCCCAGATCCCTACACAGGGCTATACCATCCACTTAGAGTTAAGAAAGCAGAGGTTTACGTATCTAAAGATCTCGAGGGACAGATTAGAGCATCGCTACCGTGGGTAAGCCTAGAATACGTTGACGAGGTAACAGTTCCAACAGATGCTTGGTGGAAATTCAACAGCACGACAAACACTATAGAGACTGTACCTCCAGGTACAAAAGCAAAGGTTAAGGTAGTTGTTCAATACCAGGATGATCTATTCAAGAACTATAGATGGCACGATGGAAGTACATTCGATTTAGCTGACATAGTGTACATGTTCCTATTAACATTCGATAGAGCTAACCCAGCTAGCCCGCTATACGATGAAGCATATATACCTTCATTCCAAGCATTTATGCAGGTATTCAAAGGATTTAGAATTGTTAAAGAAGATCCTCTTGTAATAGAGTACTACACAGATACATGGTACATGGACGCTGAATGGATAGCTGCAACAGCTGCAAATGCTTTCTGGCCATACTATAGCCAAGGACCTGGTCCTTGGCATGTAGTAGCTGTAGCTGCTCGCGCTGAAGCAGAAGGGAGGCTTGCGTTTACAGCTGATAAATCTGGGAAGCTTAATGTTGAGTGGATGAACCTTATAGCAGGTCCATCTCTTGCAATAGTAGCGGAAACACTAGATAAATGTATACAGGATGGATACATACCGTATCAGCCGGTGCTAGGTAGATACTTAACCAGGGATGAAGCTATTACCAGGTACCAGAACCTAAAGACGTGGTACCAGAACTACAAACACTTCTGGGTTGGCAATGGACCATTCTTCCTAAAGTCTGTTGATGTAACTGCGAAGATAATAACAGTAGGTGCTTATAGAGAATACATAGATACTGCTGATAGATGGGCTATATTCTCAAAACCACCAATAGCGGCCATTAGCATAAAAGTTCCAGATGCTATCTACCCAGGCGCTAAAGCTGAGATACCAATTGAAGTAACAGTTGATGGAAAACCATACGAGGTTGCATACGTAGACTACGTTAAATACGTAATATCGCATGCAGGTGGATCTCTAACAGGTTACGCTAGATGTGTTGCTGATGGTAAATGCGTTATTGAGTTGGATGGAACACAAACAGCTTTAATAGCGCCAGGTCCTGCTAAAGTAACTGTCATTGGCGTTTCGAAGCTTGTAGGTATACCAACAATAGCAAGTAGTGTACTAAGAGTTTCAACAGTTGTTGACTATGTAGCGCTTCAGCTTGCAAAAACAGAAGCTGATCTAAGTGCGAAAATGTCAAGGTTAGAGAGTACGTTAACAGATAAGCTATCAGCGCAAGAAGAAGCTGTAAATACTTTAGAGTCGGAGATACAGAGCTTAAGAACAATGCTGTATATATCAATTGGTGTAGCAGTAGTTGCTATAGTTGTAAGCATAGCGCTAGGCTTAGTACTAAGGAAGGGTACTGCAGCAGGCCGCTAAACGTGTATAAGATAATCTTTAATTAATAAACATTTATTTTTTAAGTCTACACAATTATTTCAAGTAATTTAA
>JAWAXP010000005.1:18776-71815 GCA_038820005.1 Ignisphaera sp.
GTATAAACGTTTAAGAAATTTATTAAAATTTATTTACCTGCATTATATTAATAAAGTAAACAATGTACTTAATAAGCTAATGCTATATAGTGCAAAAAGTGTGATCCGATATGGTTAAAAGTAGAAGGCTACTTAAATTTGTAGGTATTAGGGTAGCTTCTGTAGCTTTTTCTGTTGTTATAGCTATTCTCCTTACAATAATAATTGCGAACCTTGGGGGGAAAGTAGATGAAATTGTTAAAGCTGAGGTAGAATTCTACGTCTGGGATGCAATAAATAGGAATCCTGCACTAAAAAGTTTAAGCGAAGAAGAGAGAGCTAACCTTGCTAAACAATTCATCGAGAACGAGCTTAGAGCTAGAGGGCTAGATAAACCTTTCGCTGTAAGAATCTTCATATACTTAAAAGATGCTTTATCGCTCAACCTAGGTAGATCGATGCATATAACGAGTAACTCTGGTTCTAGGCAAGTTAGAATAATAATCGGGGAGAGGATCCCACCTACAGTTCTTCTCTTTACAACCGCAAACCTCTTAATATTCTTCATAGAGCTATTCGGAGGACTTTACCTCTCCCGAAAATACGGTTCTCTACTAGATAAATTCACTATAGCCTTAGCACCTCTATCATCTATGCCTGGCTGGTTCTATGGAATATTCATGATACTAATTTTCGCTGCATGGCTACGCATACTCCCATGGGGAGGAATGGTCGATGCTCCACCTCCCCAAGACCCGCTTATGTACGCTTTAAGCGTCCTTAAACACATGGTGCTTCCTATAATCTCTTGGCTTATAGCGTACGTCCCCATAGGCATATACAACATGAGGACCTTTTTCCTTATATTCTCTACGGAGGAGTATGTTGAGTACGCTAGAGTAAGAGGTGTTCCTGGTAGAATTATAGAGAGGAGGTATATATTAAGACCAACACTTCCCCCAATAGTAACGAACTTTGTCCTAGTCCTCATATCCTCATGGATGGGGGCAATTGTTACAGAGAGTATATTTAATTGGCCTGGTCTAGGGAAACTTCTCTATACCGCAATAAACCCTGCTAATCCAGATCCCCCTGTGGTTATAGGAGTTGTAACCATATATGCCTACCTTCTTGGTGTAAGCGTTATAGCTCTTGATATTGCCTACGCATTAATAGATCCACGTATAAGAGTAGAAGGGCTAGGTGGATAGAATGCCATCAAACAGAAGAGCTATACAGATGCTAAGATCATTGATACGGTATAAATCGTTCCTCATTGGTTTAGTTATTTTAGCGTTCATGGCAGGTTTATCTATATATGCAACAATAGCTTACCCTTACGATAGAACCATCAAGATTTGGTACGATTTTAGAGCATGGGAGGACTATCCACGGTTAGCTAGACCTGCATGGATTAAACTTTTTACAGGGTTAAACGAACTCGAAGGAACAATAATACTGGATAGCAGGTTAGCTAGAGGAGGTTTCGTTAAAACGCATACACCTATAGTTTATGGAGGTGAAGTTAAGGGTACTTACATAATCTTAGAGTCTTCCTTTAGGTATAACTACGATGTTCTGCCAAGCCAAATAGTTAGATGGCTATACATAAACTCAACAAAACCAGTGTATATTGTTATTGAGTGGATTAAACCTGATGGTACAGCTATAAACGTATCAAAGTTAATGCTTAACCAAGGAGAATACTACGCTGATTTATCAGGGGAAGGTCTTGATTTTACGCTAGAGTATTCTAAATACATAAGCACGAAACTAGGTGAATCTCCAAAGTATCTTTTAGATGGGATTACGGTGTTAATGGGGAGAGAGGATAAAAGTATCCTCTATAGAAACACCGTGGCCCCTTCTAAGGGTACGTACAGGGTTATTGTAAGAGCTGAATCCAACGATGTTAACGCTAACGTAGATATAAAAATAAATATATATGGAACTCTCTACGGTATTGCTGGAACAGATGATCGTAGAAGAGACTTATTTATCGCTATTACCTGGGGGGCACCGCTAGCCTTGGGTTTTGGTTTTGTAGCTTCAGTACTTACAACATTTATACAGATGTTTGTTTCTGCTTTAAGTGCTTGGTATGGAGGGGGAGTTGATACAGTTATACAGAGGGTCAACGAGATATTTATGGTGTTACCGTTTCTACCTATAGTTGCAATGATAGCGCTTTTCTATAGGCTTACGATATGGTCTCTGCTAGCTGTGGTAGTAGCGCTCGGTATATGGGGTGGTGGTCTAAAGACTTTTAGGGCTATGTTTCTACAGATTAAGGAGATGCCATATATAGAAGCTTCTAGAGCTTATGGAGCAGGGAGTATGAGGATAATAATTCGGTACATGATTCCAAGAGTTCTACCCGTTATTATACCGACAATAGTTATAGCAACTCCTTCGTACGTGTTTTTAGAAGCTGCGTTAGCTCTTCTAGGTCTTTCTGACCCTACATCTATAACTTGGGGTAAAGTTCTTGAAGAAGCTTACGCTGGTGCAGCTATGTATAGAGGCTACTACCACTGGATCTTATTCCCCTCTGTAATGCTAGTCCTAATATCAATAGCTTTTGCTTCAATAGGCTTTACGCTGGACAGGATATTCAATCCTAGACTAAAAGAGATGTAGGTTTCGCGGTGAACGCTATGAGTGAAGTACTAAATGTTAAAGATCTAAAACTTTACTATAGAACCTTAGCTGGTATTGTTAGAGCAGTTGATGGAGTTAGCTTTACTTTGAGAGAAAGAGAAACCTTAGCTGTTATAGGGGAATCCGGATGCGGTAAAACAAGTCTTGCTAGAGCTTTAGTGAGATTTCTACCTAGGAACATCAATGAATTCTCGGGTAGCATTATTCTAGATGGCGTTGAGGTTATGAAGCTAAGCGATGCAGAATTTGATAAACAGGTAAGGTGGAAGAAAATAGCTTACGTAACCCAAGCTGCAATTAATTCGCTGAACCCTGTTATAAAAGTTGTAGACCATTTAATAGAACCGTTGATTCTACACCTAGATATGTCGAAGAATGATGCTGTAGAACGAGCTAAAGAGGCTATTAAGAAAGTTGGTATTGTAGAAGATTTTCTATGGAGGTACCCCTTTGAGCTTAGCGGTGGTATGAGGCAAAGAATTGTTATTGCCTTATCTATCATAACTAATCCGAGGATAGTAATCTTAGATGAACCAACATCAGCTCTAGATGTTATGACTCAAGCAAATATAATTAATCTCTTGAAAGAGCTTAAACAAAGCGAAAACCTATCATTCATATTCATAACCCATGATATAGCTGTATCAAGCGAATTAAGCGATAAAGTTGCTGTTATGTATGCTGGTCAAATCGTTGAACTAGGATCTGCAGAAAAAATGTACATAGAACCTCTACATCCATACAGTAAAGGACTACTCAACAGCGTCCCCAGAATACACTCAGATAAACAAGTGGTTTTTATTCCCGGAACACCACCAAGTTTAATTAATCCACCTTCTGGGTGTAGGTTTTACCCAAGATGTCCATATGCGATGTCTGTATGTGAGAAAAACCAACCTCCACTAGTTGAAATAAGCTCTGAAGAGTACGTAAGGTGCTGGTTGTATGCAGAGAAATAATAGTAGTGTTCTAGAAAATAAAGAGAACATAATTATAGCAGAAGATATAAAGGTTTGGTACCCAATAAGAAAGCTACTATCGATAATAGGGTATGTTCACGCAGTAGATGGTGTATCATTTAACGTAAAAAGAGGAGAAATAACAGCTATTGTAGGTGAAAGCGGTTGCGGAAAATCAACGCTTGCTAGAACAATTGTAGGACTTGTGCCTATAACAAGTGGTAGAATAGTATTTGATGGGGTTGATATAGTAAAGCTCCCGAGAGCTCAGATAAGAAAATGGTACTCAAGCCAAATTGGCTATGTTCAGCAGGATCCCTACGGAGCTATGCCTCCTTTCATGAGCATAAAAGCGATTCTCGAAGAGCCTATGAAAATACATAATGTACCTAAGAAGGAACGGATAGAAAGAGTATATAGTATGTTATCGGAGGTCGGGTTAACACCTCCAGAAGACTTCGTAAATAAATATCCTCATATGCTTAGCGGTGGACAACTACAGCGTGTTGCTATAGCTAGAGCGCTGATTCTTAGACCTAAGCTTGTGGTAGCTGACGAACCTGTGTCTATGCTTGATGCCTCTGTACGTATTGAGATCCTAACCCTATTTAAAGAGCTTAAGGAGAAGTACAACCTCTCCGTGATATACATAACGCACGATTTTGCAACAGCAAAGTACTTCTCGGACAACATAATCGTTATGTATGCAGGTCAATTCGTGGAGAAAGGACCCGCCATGGATGTTATACACAACCCGAAGCATCCATATACAAAAGCTTTACTAAGTGTGTTACCAGATCCAGACCCTCGGAATAGATCAGTAATGCGTAAAACTCTTCCAGGTGAACCACCAAGTTTAATTAATCCACCTTCTGGGTGTAGGTTTTACCCAAGATGTCCATATGCAATGGATAAGTGTAGAAACCAAGATCCACCTATGGTCCAGCTAGAAATAAATACACAAGTTAAGTGTTGGCTCTATGCCTAGAACTACTATAGGATTACAAGAACTAGTTATAGGTTTAATTCTTCTTTTCCTAGGATGGATCACAGCGTTTCTAATGGTTATATATGAAACTTACTATAGCGTACCTATATCTATATTAAGCTATATCTTATCTTTAATAGGGTTGATTCTTTCAACCTACGGCTTATCATCAATTCTTTTTGCTAAGAAAAAGAGAATTAAATAAAACAATTGATATCACATTCATATGGAACTACCTAAGGTATTTCCCTAGTTCTTAGCGTTAATCTTCTATGATGTGAAAGTACCATGTATAGAACAAGGAATAACATTAAGGAGAAAGCAACTAATTGCAACGCTATTCTTAGCCTATAATCTATAGGTAGTGAAGCGATTAATAGGTATAGCGGTAACGAGGTATAGACCATATATATTCCCGCTATTAGAGGTCTGTAATCAGGTAATAAAGCGCATAATATTATAGTAACCAACGTTATAACTATTATGAAGATTAAGATACCTATCAAAACCATCTCCTCATCTTCTTCTCAACTTCTTAAATCTTAAAATAATTGCGTTAGCTAGCAGTAAAAACCCTATTAGTAGTATTAAAGGGCTTTCCTTCGTAATTATATAGGATTCTCCACCGTTGTACCGAATAGTTAAGAGTGGTACCGGGGATGAGTATCCTTCAACTTCTATGCGGTCTCCGCATAAATCTAGGTAGTTATTGATGGGTTCGTTTGGCTTTATAACTACGGTTATCGATGATCCATCTTCGTTGAAGCTCTTTACTAAAATTCTATTGAATGAGTTATTTAAGCTAAGTTTTATTCCACATTTTTGGGGTCTTATAACGAAATGTAGTTCGTATGGGTAGTAGCTGGCTATAGCGTCGAAGCTCTTAGAATACTTATCATCTATATAAGCTACTGGTATACCTACATCGGTTCTATTAACCCTTAGATATGCAATATATTTTTTGCTAGCGTTAAGGATTAAATTAGAACTTTTGTTGATGAATGTTATCTCTTGGTCGGCTAATATTCTATGTGTTCCTAAATCTAGGTATATAGTTGTTTCTTTGCTATTATATGTTCCTACCTCTTTAATTACTAAACCTATATCGAGGTTGATATCGCTTTGTAATGAATTACGTGGTAGATGTACCTTATATATATTGAATGTTGTATTTATGTTTAAAAAGCTCATTGTTATGCTTTTTTGCCTAAAGGGGAAGGGGATTTCTAAGTTTGCTACGTAGGTTAGAATAAGGGTTATCGATGCGATTATTAGTAGAAAAAATAGGTAATCGAGCTTAGTTCTATATCTTACCCTACCTTTTTTCTTCAAGCTTTTCTTTGATTTTGTTTTTTTCATTTTATTTTCTCACTTCAAGGTGTTAAACCTACCTTCGCCTTAACCTCGGATTAGCAATTTCATCTAGCGCTAAACCTATTAATACGAAGCCTATCGATATCGCTATAATGCCTAGTATTGGGGGCCCGAACCACCACCAAGCATTGTGGAGGAAACCACCTTCTCTATAAGCTTCGCTTATCATTCTACCCCATGTAGCGGCTTCAGGATCTCCGAAACCTATGAGCTGAACACCTGCTTCAAACATTATTACACCTGGCACGCTCATAACAATGCTGTAGACTAGGTAGGGTACTAGCTGAGGTGCTATATGTACAAATAGTATTCTTAGAGTACTTGCACCGATAGCTTTAGCGGCTTCAACAAAAGGTGCTTCTTTTTGAACTGCAGCCCAATTCCTTATAATACGGGCTGTACCAGGCCATGAGAACAGTATTAGTAGTGTGTATATGAGGAACATGCTTCTTCCATATATCATTCCGAGGACCATTATTAGAGGTAGTAATGGTATGAAGTATATGATGTCTATTGTGAATGTTATTATTGAATCAACTATTGTTCCATAGTTGTAACCTGCAATAAGCCCTACTACTAAACCTAGGAAAACTATAGCTGATGCTACACCGATTCCGAGAACTATAGCTGATCTAGCTCCCCAAACGAATTGAGACCATACATCTGCACCCATATGGTTTGTACCTAACACACTAAATGCTTTACCTAATATTCTAAACGATATAGGTTCCAAGATTACCTCTATACCGCTATCTGGAGAGCACATCATAATGAAATCTGCTGGGTTGCAGTAGTAAACTATGTTTACATTTAATGCTATTCTTGTGTTTTTCTCTAAAATAAGCTCTCTAACCGCATTAACACCCTCTATAACGCCTATCAATGATCTATCAGAGTACGGTTGAATACGATTTATCATCGGGTTCGGAAGCACTATACTAATAGTTTTCTTTGGAACAACCCTTGTATTTACTAAGTCGTAGACCTGGATTAATCTTTCTTTAGCTAGATCAAAAGCTACGTATATCCCTCGAGGGATATATCTAACTATTTCATCTCGTATCTGAAGACGATACGTAGCGTTTCTTGATCTAAGATCTAGATTCTCTACAACTATTTGCACATTGTACCAAGGCATTGTAGGAGATATGTTGTTTACAACTAAACTTGATGAGAGGATTAGCATGCCAGCAGGATCATAAGGATATAACACATATTCGCTAGACATTAATGATATATTTGCGCTTCCAGGACCTTGAATTTTAATTGCAATACCGTTTGAGAGCGTTAATACCTCGATACTTACGCTTTGATCTACATATTTTTTAACTAGTTGAAATGATTTGAAAACTTCCTCTATATTCCTTGGGGTTTCCGGTGATGCTAACCATGATGGTATGGCGTAACTGTCAGCAAGTCTAGATGCACTATAGCTATACTTAGTTATAACGTTGGCTAAACCGCCGATTAAGGCAAAAAATATTATTATGGTGATCCCAGCTATAGCCGATCTCTTTCTCATAACCATTAACAAATCTGATACGAGTTTGCTTTTAGTTACTCTCCCAACATTGTTTTTAAAACTATTTCTAGCACCCATACTTCCACCTCAGCGGAGCCTTATCCTAGGATCAACTACAGCTATTACTATTTCAGCTATAAGGAGCGAAACTATCAACAGAAATGTTGATATGGTGAAGAAAGCCATCATAACCGGGAAATCCCAGCTAAGAACAGCGTTATAAGCTTGGTAAGCTATACCAGGCCAATTACCAACTATCTCGAATATCAATGCACCACCAAAAATACCTGGTAAAGTGTATGCAAGCCTCATTATTAGCGGTGGCCTTGTGTTTGGTATAACGTGCTTTTTAAGAGTGTCTGATTGGGAGAGTCCTTTTGCTAACGCTGTTGTTACATAGTCTTGCGCTAACTCCGAAACAACTAGCTGTCTTATGAAGTATATCCAGCTACCAGTCCAAGCCACTATAGCTGCTATTAGCATAGGCGATATATACCATAGCAGGTACTTCAAAGCCTCTAAATCGAATACCGTGACCTGGGGAGCTCTTACAGGTAACGGGAATATATAGTAATCCCATAGCCTCTTGGGTAAGTATGCAAAGAAGTAGTATAGCAATAGTAAGACAAGCCACGATGGGATTATATACGATACAATACCTAGTTGAACAAGTGTGCTATCTAGTTTACCTCCTCTGTGTTTAGCGCTTACAATACCAAGATAGTACCCTATAACTATTGGTAGAATAGTTGCACCAGTATATAGAGATAGAGTATAAGGTAATCTTTGAGCTATCTCCTCTACAACTAATCTCTGAGAATACAGTGACGAACCAAAGTCAAATATCATAGCGTTTTTCATGTATATTAAAAATTGTGAGAAAAGAGATTTATCGTATCCGTACATTTTCTTAATTTCTTCAACCCAATTACTAAACCTTGGGTCTTCAGCAGATCTCTTCAAAGATATGAGTAGAGGATCTGCTTCAGGACCTAGTATAAGGGTAGGTAAAACTCTTACAACTATAAAATACAATGCTATAACAACTACGTATGTGATTATCAACCTTATGGTTGATTTAGCTACAAATGCGCCTAACTTCATAGCCAAATACACCAGTAAGCATCATGTTTTTACATATAGAGAATTAAAATATAGAAAATTAAAGTTATGTAAAAATATATTCAACTTTATCAACCAGGTTTCTTTATAAATGTTAAACCTACGCTTACTCCTATAATTGCTATAGCAAGCCCTATAGTTGCAGTACTTAAGTTCATAGCCCCTGTTACTTCTACTGGTTTAACTTCTACGGTAGGTCTTGCAACTTCTACTGTTGGTGTTGTTACGGTAACAGGAGCAGGCATCGATACTGTTACAGTTCTTAGCCCTGGTATAACTGGTTCCACAACAAATGGTCCAATGATAGTTGTAGTAGGCGTAGGCGATATAGGTACTTTACCTACGGATAACTGTTGTTCGTAAACATTTGATAGGGTCCACATCATTAGGGGCATTGAAGCTTCTATTACCACTTTGTAGTTTCCTGTTTCTAATCCTGGTACTGTAACCTCATAAACTCCACCACCTACATGGGATGCTGTTAAAGGTCCAATTATTCTCGGTCCCGATAGAGTTACCTTTACTGTTCCGTTAACAGCTTTTGATCCATCGTAGTTCTTTAGCTCTACAACTACTTTGAAGGAAGTTCCTTCATCTATACTTTTAGGTACATCAACTTTACTGAATAGCACAGTTCTCTCTGGGTGTCTCCACTTATAGTTTGGATACCAGATTAATTCTGCATATGCTACTTCTCTTTTAACTAGTACAAAGGGACCGTTACCTATCATAGCGGTTAGTCTTGGGTTAAGCGGATGGGGTTGTAAAGTTGGATCGTCTAGCGGGTTCGATAATCGCTCAAATATATGCCTTGGTAGAATAACATATTCTGTTAGAATATATATGTCAGGCCAGCCATAGTCTTTAAGCACTACTTCTACAGCTGTTTTATTGATGGCTTTTAAATCTACTATCTTGAGCAACCATGGATCGTAGTACCTTCTAGTCTTGAGTTCAATACCAAATTTCTGAACTGTGTAGACAAAGTCCTCGGCTGTTACAGGTACTCCGTCGTGCCACAGTAATCCATCGTAGAGATTTAATGTAAACTTATACCCTTTAGTTCCATCAGATAGTGTTACTTCTTCAAATTTCCAGTCCTTTAATAGTAGTGGGACCCTAGGTTCTTTGTATATATCCTCAGGTCTTGTAACCATAAAACCTGCAATTACTCTGAATATGAGGTCTGCCTCGTGAGCCCATTGGTATATTGCTGGATGTAGAGTTGTTACATCCCCTGTAAAGTAATACCTTAGGGTACCGCCGAATTTCCTATCCTTAAATCTAATGTTGTTCCACCAGAACCAGCTATAACCAACAGGGTCTCTTAATGGAGGCGCATATGCTAATATAATTGAATCTCTATCTAGATCTCCACTCCAAGCTGTTATACCAACGCTTGTATACGTTGGTATCCATGGAAGCCAATCCTCTACTAATATTTTCTGTACATCATGAGCATACTTCATAGCTTCTTGAATGCTTTTTGCATAGTAAAACTTTGTTAATAATTCATCAACTCTGGGATCGTTTACAGACCATTCATTCCATCCACCGGGTCTCATTTCACTGCTATTAAAGAAGTAATATAGGAATGTTGGGAATCTGCCAAAGGTCCAACCTATTATCCATGCTTGTGCTGTTCTTGCACCAGTTCTAGAAATAAGCTCTGTTGTACTTACAGGTACAAGTTTTATTCTAAGACCTATTTTCTCTGCTTCATCTTTGAGGTACTTGGCTATCCACCAGTAAGTTGGTGAAGTTGCTTCTGGTAACGTTAGTACCTCTATCTCTACAACTTTATTATCTTCTCTAGGATCACACCAAGCGGGTTTACCATCGGGTCCTGTACAAGGTACAAATACTTTTGATAGAAATTCTTTTGCTTTATCAGGGTTATAGGGGTATAGTTTCTCGTAATCAGCTTCTGGGTTTGCCCATGCTCCATGTGTTGGAGGCACCTGAGTTGTACATTTAACAGCTATACCAGCTAAAGGAGATTCAGCTATGATTTTATCTCTGTTCCATAGATGGGCAAGAGCTTTCCTAAGCTCAACGTATTTAACAGGCCATAGCTGTGTATTGAAGTGTAATCCGCCTAAGCTGTTTATACCTACAACCATTATTATATTTGCATCAGGTCTATTATTTCTAACTCTATCGAGATCCCTTGGTAAAACACCTACTAGGTCTATTTCTTTTGCCTCGAATGCCATTATCCTCATGGTGTAGTCCTTCATAACGGGGTAGGTTACTTTATCAATGTAAGGTCCGTATACGTAAGGCGGAATTTCAGCAGCTTGACTTAGTATATTTGGTAAAGGTAATAACGTTAGTAATATTATAGCTAACAATACAATGAATTTTCTTATAGACATGCACATACCCATGTTTTAGTTTGTTAACTTTATATTTTCGCTAAAGGTTTAAAAATTTTTATTGTGTTTAAAAAGCAATTAAGCTATTTGAATAAATCCGAGGGATGAGGAATATAAAATAAGGAAGTGAAGGAATTCAAATTAAAAATTATTTATCTATAGAAATTATTTCCTAAACCTTAAACCCATTAAAGCTACAGCTACTATTACTGCTACACCCATCACAGTTACAGCTATCTGAAGACCATTGAATGCATTGACGACATCGTTCTGGTTTTTAGCCACACTATCAACCTTGTTGTTAAGTGATTGAAGGGAATTGCTAATAGAGTTAAGCGCGTTATTGATATTCTTGCTCGAATCCTCCTGCTGTTTCGCAAGTTTATTGATGTTATTTACTAATGATTCAATTGCATCGTTTGTTATATTCGAATACTGGACGAGCGCTAAGCTCAACTTATTGGTATAATCTAATAAACCGTTCAACTTATTTGTGTATTCACTTGAAGTTTCCATTAATCCTATCATTACAGTAGAGTAAACTTCTTCAGTCTTTAGCTTAGCCTTCTTGTACATTTCGTTAGCTTCTTCAACTGCACCTAGTGTTAACAGTTTATCGTCTGCTTCTTTAATCATTGACTCGATTTCGTCTAAAGCTTTGATAAGGTTGGATGTATCAACACCTATAGCTGTTGCTATTGATACAATGGTGCTTACGCGTTCTAAAGCTCTAAATGCGCTCATCCTCTCTTCTTCTACAAATCTACTACCCAGAATTGTAATTCTATAGGTTGTAGAATTGCTGAATGTGGTTGTGCCAACACGTCCGCTAACCTCTATCGCTAAGGTTGCTGTACCGGGATAAACAGCGTTGGGGATCATTACTCTGCCTAGAACTATGTATTTAACACTATAGGTAACGTTACCAACTGTTACAGTTGTTGCTTCCTGTAGCTCTACTAAAGATAAATCGACGGTTATTTGTAGACCTGCGGTAAGCGTTGCTTTAGCGGTTGTTATAGTTGGTCTGCTTGGGGCATATATGTATACTTTTATTTCTACTCCTTGGTAACCCATGTATACACTAGTTTTATCTACTTCGAATTTTACAATCTTTGGTTCTTGTGCTTGAACTTGTGTAAACCCCAGGCTTAGGCTAACAATCAGCATGGCGGCTATGAAGGTTATAGCCAAAGGTTTTACTAAATTCAAGTTTACCACTAAAACCACCTATTGTTCTTGATTCAATTTCCTTTTGTTGTCTCCTATATAAACTTTTATGAGAAGATGTCTATACATGAACTTATATATCTAACATGTTTTAATCTATAAAAGTTATAAAAGCAAACCCTAATCCGTAGTATTGAGATGATGCTGATGCCTAAGGAAAATACTGTGGAACAAATCTTAGACGTTAAAGATCTTAAGGTTAGTTACTTCACCGGACGCGGGGTTGTTAAAGCAGTTGACAATGTCAGCTTCTCGCTAAATCGAGGAGAAGTCCTTGGACTTGCCGGGGAATCCGGTTGCGGTAAAAGTACACTAGCATATGCGTTGGTTAGGCTTATTCCGCCGCCTGGTAAAATTGTTGGCGGTTCTGTAAAGTTCATAGGTAACGATATCCTATCTATGAGCGAAGAAGAGTTCAGGAAGAAGATTAGGTGGAGAGGGATATCAATGATATTCCAAGGTGCTATGAACGCGCTGAACCCTGTTATGAAGATAGGGGACCAGATAGCCGAGGTATACAGAATCCATATGGGTTTACCGAAGAGTGAAGGGTATAAGAACGCTAGGGAGCTCCTAAAGATGGTGGGAATAGATCCAGAAAGAGTTAACTCCTACCCGCACGAACTAAGTGGGGGCATGAAGCAGAGGGTTGTTATAGCTATGGCGTTAGCGTTGAACCCGCCTCTGGTGATAGCCGATGAGCCTACAACAGCTTTAGATGTTGTTGTACAAGCACAAATACTTAATCTGCTGAAATCTTTGCAAAGAGAGAAGAACTTATCAATGATAATGATATCCCACGATTTAAGCCTCTTAGCAGAGATAGTAGATAAACTAGCTGTTATGTATGCAGGGAAAATTGTTGAATATGGGTTCTCAGATATTATTTACAAGAGTCCACAACATCCATATACCTTAGGTCTTCTCGATAGTATTCCTAGGCTCAGCGGAGGATCTTCTGAGCTTAAAGGCATCCCCGGTGAACCGCCGGATCTCATTAATCCGCCTCCTGGGTGTAGATTCCACCCAAGATGCCCCTTTGCCATGGATATATGTAGAAGGGAAGATCCACCTATGGTGGAACTGAGACCTGGTCACTATGTAGCTTGTTGGCTTGTAGCGAAAAGGTGATGCAAATGAGTTTAAAAAGTGATTATACTCCAACCTTAAACTCTAACACCATAGTATACCTGAAAGATCTAAAGGTTTGGTTTTCTCTTAGAAAAGGATTCAAGGAGTTAATCACCGTTGCCCCTCCTAGGTACGTTAAAGCTGTTGACGGTGTCAGCTTCGCTATAAATGAAGGAGAGGTTTTTGCCTTAGTTGGAGAATCTGGTTGCGGTAAAACTACAACCGGTCGAGCTATAATCAGGCTTATTGATCCTACCTACGGCGTTATAGGGTTTAAACCCTCCGAACAAACGCTTAAAGAGGTTTTGACTAGAGAAGGTGATCAAGTCGTCCTAGATACTAAAGTCCACGTAAACGTGGCAATGGTTAAGCCTAAGAACATGAAGCCTCTTCGTAGAGAAATGCAAATAGTATTCCAAGATCCGTACGCGAGCTTGAACCCTAGACAAACAATCTTAAGTATACTCTCTGAACCCCTAGAGATCCACGAAGTCGGGGACACCAGGGAGGAAAGGATAGAAATGGTGGCAAAAGCTCTAGAAATGGTTAAACTAACCCCACCTGAGGACTTCATGTATAGGTACCCTCATCAGCTCTCAGGCGGACAGAGGCAGAGAGTAGTTATAGCAAGAGCTATAATACTTAAGCCTAGGTTTGTTGTAGCAGACGAGCCTGTATCAATGCTTGATGTATCTATTAGAGCTGAAATACTTAAGCTTCTTATGGAGCTTAAGGAGCAGTTGAACCTTTCATACCTGTTCATAACCCACGAACTAGCGCTTACAAGATATATCACTAATAGGATAGCGGTTATGTACTTAGGTAAAATAGTTGAGCTTGGATCAACAGAGAAGATACTTTCAAATTCTCTTCACCCCTACACAAGGGCGTTAATTAAGGCTATCCCAGAACCAGAGCCCGACAAAAGAAAAGATATTAAGATCCTAGACATTAAAGGAGAAGTCCCAAGCGCTGTAGATATACCTTCTGGGTGTAGATTCCACCCAAGATGCCCAATGCTGGATAAGAACCCCGACCTTGGATCACGATGTAAATTCGTAGAGCCTCCTCTTACAGAGATTGAAAGAGAACACTATGTAGCTTGCTGGCTCTACACAAAAACTTAACAACTGCTAAATCCTTGATTATTTCAGCTACGTTAAACCCTTGAATTTTTACTATAAAAAACGTTTGCTTTAACATACATCAGCTTTACCCTCATGGTAAGAAGATAACTCTTATACATTGTAATTTTATTATGTTAAGTAGGAATACAGGTTAAGTTTATGGAGGTATATGTAGGTACCTCTGGCTGGATGTACGATTGGAATGAAGAAGGTACATTTGATTGGTATTTAAAGTTCTCGAAATTAAATGCTGTAGAACTCAACGCATCTTTCTACAGATTTCCTTACAGAAACCAGGTTATTAGCTGGGCTAGGAAAACATCTATTTATAGAATTAAATGGGCTGTTAAAGTCTATAGAGGTATAACACATTTTAAGAAGCTAAGCCGCGAAGCTTTAAGTACTTGGGGAAAATTCCACGATTTGTTTAAACCCCTTGATAATTACGTTGATTTCTACCTTTTTCAGTTACCCCCGAACTTTGCCATGAACGAAGACAACGTCGAGAAAATAGTGAAATTCGCAAAAACTGTAAACCTTAGTAGAAAATTCGCTATTGAATTTAGGCATAAGAGTTGGTTTAACGAAGAAGCAGTAGATATTTGTAGAAAACTTGGTATAACGTTCGTATCTATAGATGCACCAATAGGTAGATACATAGCAACATCGAATAACACGGTGTACCTAAGGGTCCACGGAGTAGATACTTGGTATGCCTACGAATACGCATATGAAGAGCTTATGGAGTTAGCTGAAGCTGTGCTAGCTCTTAACCCAATCAAGGTATACATATTTTTTAACAATAATCATTGGATGCTTGAAAACGCTAGAGTTATGCTCAGTATATTAACACGGAAATAATTAATGCTTAGATCAACCCATATGAAGGGTAGGCTATAGTCAAAGCTAATTAAATTGTTTAACCGCAGAATGTTAAACGCTATAGTCTTTTAATAGCTACGCTAACTTAGCTCTTTATGTACGCTGTAGGTAGATATACTGTTCCACTCTTAAGCTTCGCCAAAACCTTCTTCACCCTCATAGTTTCGCTTAATACACCAGCTACATCATCTGAATTTACAATCGATGAGTACACGAACCTCAAGGTTAAAGGCGTTGTAAGAAGTATTTTTACTGAATGATTACGATTTTCTAAGATGTTAGTAACATACGAGATAGCACTTATATCGACCTCGTCTAGAGGATCAACAACAAGTACAACTAAACATGGATCTCTACAAACTTCTTCTACAACAGTTTGCGTAAACCATCTAAGAATCCTATTACTGCTTGTATACCTTAGAGCTGCAAACGATATATCTTTAGGCCACTTAACCTCCGATAGAATTCTATACACTTCGTGAAGCTTATACCTATCAATTAGGTTTACTATCTTTATATCCTCCTCCGTTACGACCCCCAAGGCTACCTTCAAACCCATAGAGGATAAAGATTCAAATACATCGATAACCATTTTAAATAAAAATATTATTGGTGGTGGTTCTCCTGTGAAGAATCCGTTGTGTATTGATGTTACTACAACTGCGTTTCTATACATTCTATGTTCATACTCTTTAACCATAAGCTTACCAACTTTAGCAGAAGCTTTCCAATGAATTCTCTTAAAATCATCAAAAGGCATAAACTCTCTAACACTAAAAACCTCGGAACCAACACCTTTCCTCCTAGAAGACCTACCCTCGATAAGCGGTAAATGTGGTACAACAGCTTCAACGTTAAATATATGCCTAGACTTGATAGGAATAACCCTAATTTCTATAGGGTTAACAAAGGTAATTTTAAAGCTTATTCTAAGTATAGATAAGGGGGGTTCAAGGTCTACGGTTAAACCGTAGACGCTATGCTTACCTGGATAACCAGATACCTCTACCTCTAAACAATGGTTAAGCTTGTTAAATTTCCACATCAATGTTCTTAAACCGGTATCTGTGTTAAGGTTAACCTTCTTGATGTTAATGAGCTTAGCTATACCCAAAGGCTTTAACTGTAGCTCAAGGGTAACACTTAGATCTTCGATAACTTCGTAGATACTGTTAGACTTAATCTCTATATTGATATACTTCATCAACTCCGTAACAGCTAAATCTGCTGCTATAGTTATAGATACAACGTAGAGAATTGTAGATAACATAACTTTAGTAGGAAAATACCCTACGTATTCGCTGTAGTAAATACATATAATAGCGAAGACACCTAGTAGAAAGAGGGTGTAGATACCCTTGGACGGTCTTAAGCTATGAAGTGTAGTATAGCTGTAGTAGTTTTCGTTTACCCAAAGGTTTAGGAGCTCCAATGCGAACTATAACCTCTAAAACTCTTTACGTGTACATGAATACCGATAACGTGTTTAGTTTTCAATACATATAGGGGGTTTACTTTAGTTCTCCTAAATCTATTTCCTAGCTTAACAATTGATTTAATTACGTGTTTGTGCCTCAAGACAAAGGCGAGTGTTTCCTTAGCTTTATTTGTAGAAACTTCTACGATAGAATTTTTGTTCTCAATTACTTTTTCGATGACCTTTATTTTCTTCACAGTATATTCCGTTGTTATTTTACTTAGACTCTTCATACTTGTTACAGCTAGAAAAATATTAACCTAGTTTAAGAATATAAATCTAATGTGGCTAAAATGAGAAAAACTACTTCAATGATCTGCGTTGCATCAACGGTTTTTCTAATTACGTTAGCCTTGTTTTCTACAGTAGTAGCTGAGGAAGTAAGGCACCCTAAAAACATTGGGGATTTAGTTGATGCTGGCTTCCGCAGCTATAGAGAGCTTACTGAGTGGCTAAGGTATACAGGTATTGCTTCTAAGCTGAACATAAATTTATCCGATGTTAAGGATGTTGTTTTGAAATCTCAAGCAGTTTTAGATGAAGTGTACAACAACGCTTCTTTGTCTATGTTTATAGGTGCTATACAGTTAAAGCAGCTGAAGATGTTTTCACAGTTAACCAACTACATTGGTCATCGTGATATAGTTAACTTATTGAAGATGGTAACCTTAGGGCTAAATATATCTAGAGTAGATTTTAGGTGTAGAGATCTCTTCTCTAAACTTTTAATAAATATAGTTCAACCTGGGTTCTGTAATTATACGTTAACGGATCTAGATCACCTTACTTGGTATATAATGAAGTTAAGCAGTGTAATACCTGTAGATCGCCTTACGTCAATCCTTGGCAAGGTCTACACCATGAAGATGGCTATGAGGGTTAAAGCTATAAGTAGAGATATGCTAAATAGATTACTAGACGATCTCCTATATAGAGAATCTATAGTCGTATACCTAATTCTCAACGATGTAGTAGTAACAAATAGGATAGTAGTGGTAACTTCAAGCCAAGAAACATCTGGAGCAACGACAACCAAGGGGTTGGTTACCTATAATAAGTCTTCGGATAAAGTGTTAACCTTTGAGGATTTAGAGAAAGCTTTGAGCATAGTCACCGAGATTCTAAGGTTATCGGAGAAATACAGTATTTCTTTAACCTCTGAGGATATTCTAAATATTGTAAACTACATACTGAGCCTAGATATAGAGGAAGCTGTAGCTCTTTTAAAATCCATTGACGAGAGCCATCTGAGATACCTAGGGCAATCCCAAGCGCATAACAGTAAAAATAGTGCAGCAACTATACCTTCGGAGGTAAACGAAGAAGAGGAAAATGCTTCGTATATTATGCCTATGGTTCCACCTGATGAGTTCCACGATTATTATCGGGAATTTGAAGAGTATTTACGTGAATCTACGGAGACCCGCGACGTTGATAGAGGGGGTTTAGGTGGAAATGTAGGTGAAGGGCCGAAAACAATTGATGTAGACGCTTATATTGTTCAGGTAATAGCCTCTGGATTACTAAGTACTGTTCTAGAAAAAGTAAATACCCCTATTATATTTATTCCTTCTCTAAGTAGTATAGATTCTTCGTGGAATACTCCAACGTATCCCAGAAGATCTACTAAAGAAATGCAGATTGGTAGAGGACCTTCTAGCTATTCATTATGGTTGTACGTAATTTTATTGCTCTCTACATCAGTAGGAGTTGCCCTTGTATTCAAACCCCATATAGTTTTAATGGTTTTAATGAGGATGTCTAAGTTGTTTAGAAGTAGCGTAGAAGGTGTGTACAAAGCGCGTAGCAATAGCGTATTCGAGTTGTTCTGGGTTCTAATGTATAAGCTTGCCAAGGTTTTAGGTATTCAAATTGCTGGTAGCGATACGCATAGGGAAGCATACGCTAAGATTGTGTCTAAGGTCATTGATGGAGATCTTAAGCAGAAGCTAAAGGATATTACCAAGGATTATGAAGTTCTACGTTTCAGCGATAAGCACTATTTAGATAAAGATCTTTGGGTAAAGTCCGTGGTATCAATACTTAGTGAATACGATTAACGGGGTGACTGTGATGAGGTTAAAGTTCTGGGTAATTGCCGTGATAATATCTGTTGTTACGTCGTTTTCGGTTATTGCTTTGAGGTATAGCGTGTTAGACTTTATTGCTACAGCTTTACTCTTGCTTGTTTCTACTTATGTTACTCTAAGGTTTATTTTATCGATATACTTCGGGATTGAGATGAAGCCGGTACTATACATAGATTTTAAGTATCTAAACTCAGCGGTTTTTAACGGTGTAGTAGTCACTATGCTAGGCATAACCTTAGATGCAATTCTATCTATGGTATACACAAGAACGGTTCAATCAATGGTTCTCTCTGCAGTTATAACGCTAGCTGTTCTTCATATAATAAACAAAATCCTTGGATTGAAAGGTTTAAAAGTAGTCCTAACTTTATCCGTTCTAATCACCGGTGTCCTATACGTACTTGGATATATTAAGGAAATAGGGCTAGCTCCAACATAGAAAAACACAGATGAAACAAGGTGTAATCTATGGAGAAAAACGATGTGCATACCATAGTAATAACATATTTAGCTGTTGCTGTTGCTGTACTCGCTATATTTTTAGCAATATCACAGAAGTATGTAGCATCTATTGTATCTCTTGCTTCTGCTCTAACTATCTTTTCTTTTATTAGCGAGAAAAGGTGCAAAGATTGAAACTCAAGCACCTTGCGTTAATATTAGCTTTAGCTGTAGTTGTATTTTTAGCTTTGGAAACCCAAAGAGAAGGATTAATGCATCATGGTGCATCACCTTATAATTCTCGCTGGGATGGTTCGTCAAATTTCGCTAAGCATTTATCTTCTTTTGGTAGCGTAGAGATAGTTGATGATTGGGTTAACATGAATTTAAAGAATTACGTGAGCTATGGATGTAGAATTATATTCTTGATTTCCCCTGAGCAAAGCTATAGTCAATCAGAGATAAGCACAATAATCACCTTAGTTAAGGAGAAGGCCTTCAACCTTGTTATCATGGATGAAGGTCCTTACTCAAACGACTTAATGAAGACCTTAGGTTTACCTGTTTGGATAGATGCTTTTAGGTACGTCGATGTATTTAGACAACGACAAGGGATTGCAGGTGCTACACCTGGATTTATAGAGCTTGGACAAGCATACTATGTATTGTTCTCTTTCGTATCACCGGTAAGCATTGGAAATACATCAAATTGTAAAAAAATTGCATACACTATTGAAGGCGATACTGTTGGGGCTCTATGCGAAATCCAAAAAAGCTTCGTCTTAGTTATAGGGGATGGCTCTATAGCTATAAACGCCTTGGTACCTTCGCCTCCTACTAAGAATGTATACTCGGAGGTCATAGAGGGGGTAGTTAGCTTGGTATGCAGAGGTAACAGAAGCGTTTTATCCTTGATAGATGCATCTAAGTACAACCTTAGGGTTTTAACCTTCAGCGAACTTATTGAAGAAGGTTATAGCGGTATCGAATCGCTTATGCTAACCTTAAATCCGTTTCGGCACCTCTACCCTTATTTACAAGGTAAAGAGCTCTACCTATTACCTAGCTTTAGCATAACCATAATTATATTCTTCGCAGCAGCTACTGCACACATTTCTAGAAAGAGAAGGTTGGAAATCTCTGAAGAAATTAGCAGTAAAATCTTCATAGTATTCCCAGGTTACAGCCGTACTGCTGTAGAGGTTCTAGTGAATCTATGTAGATCGCATGATAAGTGTGTTAAAGAAGTTCCCTGTATCCTGAAGAAAATCAACGATAAGTGTGTAAAGCAGATTAGCAGTTATATGTCGAGGGATAGAGATTTTCGGCGAAAAATCTTAGAGAAAGTTTTACTATCTTGAGTATATAGCGTAGGCTCGTTTTTTAGGTGTTAGATATGGTTGATCAAACTCTTGACGAGCTTGACATGAAGATCTTAGGTATACTTGTAGAAGATTGTAGTGTAAGTATAAGAAAAATAGCTAGGGTTCTAGGTAAATCCCCTACGCTTATCTCAAAGAGGATTCAGAAGCTTAAAGATATTGGGATAATTGAGAGGTGCACAGCTGTTGTTAATTATAGAGGTATAGGCTACAACTTAATGGCTTTAATACTCTTCAACGTCTCTGGAGCGCATATAGAGGAAGTGGAGAAGATGTTGGCTACAGAACCTAATATCAGAGGTGTTTATGATATCACCGGGCAATACGATATAGCTGTTCTCGCTATGTTTAAAGATGTGGAGGAGCTGGATAAATTCATTAAGAGGATACTTAGGCACCCCTATATAAAGGGTAGTGTAACCAGCGTAGTTTTTAAAGCAGTTAAAGATGGTATTCACATAGGTTTACAGTAAAAAGCTGAACATGATGACTGTGGTGGGCACTGATAGATGATGTCATGAATCCTTGCTGAAGGTGTTCTACGAGGTGTTTAAAGCCTTGAATGTATTGAATAGCGAAGAACTGCTTAAGAGTTTAGGCTATGACTATGTAAAAATTGTTGAACCTGCTGTAGAGCCTAGCAGAACAGAGGTAAAGTTCAAGGACATCGTACCTGAGCTTGAGAAGCTGAAGATAGAGATTGCAGATGAAAAGCTATATAATCACCAGCTAAAAACATTGAACCTGCTTAAAGAAGGCTACAACGTGGTACTCAAAGCAGGAACAGGTTCTGGGAAAACTGAGAGCTGGTACTTCTACTTCCACGAAAAAGCTAAGCAGGGGAACTTCAAGGCTATAGCAGTATACCCAACCCTCGCCTTAGCTAACGATCAGATAAAGAGGATATCGCTATACGCATCATCCGCAGGGATACCTGTAATGAAGATAGATGCTCTTCTAAGGGATGAACTTTCCCGAAAAATCGGCAAGACCGGGCTTAGGAGAGAAATAGCTAACGCTAAAATTGTTGTTACAAACCCTGCTTTTCTCTTCCACGAAGTTAAGAAACTCCTCTTAACTCCATCAACGTGCTTGTTAGACTTTAGAAAAATAGATCTGCTGATTATAGACGAATTCGATTTCTATACCCCAAGGAGTATCGCAATTATGCTTGGAATGATTAAAATATTAGCTGGGTACAGCGATACTAAACCTCAGATTGTTGTTCTTACAGCTACCCTTGCTAACCCTGAGGATATGTGTAGATACTTAGAAGAAGTAACAAGTAGGAAATGCGTCGTCGTCGATGGGGAACCATTTAAGGTTGAGAATAGGGTTTACATTGTTTTAGGTAAGAACATCAAGGATGTTTGGCAGATAGCCCGTAAGTACAGGGATTCCATCATCTATAGGGAGGATGTGGATAGGGATATTGTAGAGGCAATCGACAACCTCGAGCTGTTTAAGAGAAACCCCTATAGGGTTCTACAATACCTAGAAGCTCTTGGTCTAGAGGTACCCTCGATATCGATTGATCTACGGGAGATACTAGCTAAGTACGCTGAGGATAGCGGAGTATCGCTCGTGTTTACAAAAAGTATAGCGAGAGCAGATGAAATAGCTAGAATGCTTAGAGAGGTTATAGGAAACGCTATTGCAACGCATCATCACCTAGTTTCTAAGAGGGATAGAGAGGTTATTGAGGAGAGAGCCAGGAAAGGTGAGGTTAAGCTCGTAGTTAGCCCAAGGACGTTAACCCAGGGTGTAGATATAGGGACTGTAGTTAGGGTTATTCATATAGGTCTTCCTGAAAACGTTAGAGAATTTCTCCAGAGAGAAGGTAGAAAAGGTAGAAGAAGAGAGATAGCCTTCGCTGAATCCATAATAATCCCATCTACTAGGTGGGATTGGGAACTCTTAACAAAAGGTCTGGATGTTTTCAAGAAATGGCTTTCACTACCTTTGGAGAGAACCGCTATAAACCCAAGAAATAAGTACATTTTCCTGTTTACTGGTTTAGCCAAGATTCTATCTCCTTGGTATAGAGAAAAACTAGCAGAAGAAGAATACGAAGTCCTAAAGAAGGTAAAGGTTGTGAAAAAGGATGGGTCCTTCGATTTAGACAAAGCTAAGTGGATATGGGAGAGACTTAATTTCTACGAATTTGCTCCACCATACGGAATCAAGAGATATCTTGAGGATAACGGTAAACTTGTACCTCTAGAACCTATAGGTCACTGCGATCTCGTTGAGCGCTTCCAGAAAGGTTGCCTCGATTTATCTCAAGACGCTATTGTTAAATACGTTGAGACCGGGAGAAGTAAAGGGTTAGCTAGAGCTGTTGTTGAAGTAAAGCTTAGTAAGTTTAACTTTTTTAGCGATGACTCTATAGCTGAAGCCGTTGAAGAGTACAAATTTACTAAAATGAATTGGGGTGAAGAATCATACCTACTAAGAGATATTGCTAGAGGAAAACTTACAAGCTACGTGCTCGCCGTTGTTTACCCCCCGAAGCAAGGCTTTGGAGATTACCTAAAAATACCTAATAGGGTTATATGGTACCTTATTGCGAATAAACCTAGGGTTGTAAGGATAGGAGATAAACATGTAGTTACATACGATAGGAAGACTATATATGTTCCTGTTGAAACAGCTGGGATGTACCGCGACTATACGTACGGTTTCTACGTAGAAGCCGACGAAAGAGACAATGCAACTCTTCTTAGGCTTGGGCTAGCCTACTTAATGATCTTCCTAAGAAAGGTCTACGGAATACCGTTTGAAACCATAATGTATAGCGTTGGTAAAATAGGGGAAAAGAAATTCATTGAAATTCATGAACCTGAAGCTGCAGGTATTTTAGAGACCCTCGAATGGGCTAAAGTTAGGAAGGATTTAGAGGTGTATAATCCTGAGGAATTAGATCTTGTGCTTTTGCTTCAGTTAGACGATATAGCTTACTCGGATCTTCTATCGCTTGAATTAGACCTAGGTACACTTAAGGAGCTTGCAATAAAAATTGTAGATTATATAATATTAAGGGAGAGAATTTCAGCTGTTTTCCGCGGTTTAGAGATAGTTATTCCAAAGCCTAGTAGAGCTCTTAAAATTCTGTCACTTGAAACTATAACGCATGTAGTTGACGAAGAAGAGGTTATAAGGAGGGGTATAGTAGGGCTTGGGGTCTTCGACGGCGAATCCGTTGAAAAAACTGTTGAGTTATACACCATGCTTCCATTCACACCACCTCCTAAATCGTTAAAGGATTTTGAGGTATACGTAGAGGATATGGTTATGTATAACAACATGAAGCTGATAGTGTTAGATAAAGAAGTGACAGCTAAGGAACTCGAAAAAATAGGGTTAAAGAGGTTAGCTAGAACAGTTAAAGAGTACAGCTATGGTATTAGAGAATCTATAGCGAAAAAGCTTGATATTGAAACTATATCGCCTAGCATAATAGGGTACGAGCTATCGGTAAAAGGTCTTGATATAGATGTTAATGCGCTTGATATGGCTAATCTCCATAGGGTTTACGTTGATGTATCTAGGGAGGAGTCGCTTAAGGAGTTACCTCAGATCCTTAAAAATGCATTAGGGAGGTACTTAGAGGCTCGAACTAAACTTATGTATCTTCTCTACCTTATCTTTGAAACACTACGCGAAGATACTGCTTAGCGCTAAGATAAGGCTAGCTCAAAAGATGTTTATAAAATCTTCATTTGAGTTCGCTTGACATTACCCCTTTTCTTATAAGGGATGATACAAGCCTCTCTATTCTGGAGGGAGTAACAGCTATCGTATTGAAGCCTTCTCTTTTTAAAAATTCCACAACATCGTTGTACAGGTTCTCGACATTATACCTGGTTAGCTTGCCGCTAGTAACCCTCAAAATAGCGTTCACTATATCTTCATTACTCGGATACCTACCTTTTTCCCTAGGCTTAGAGACCTTAAACCTCCGCTCGTAATCATCTATTTCCTTAACAATATCCTCTGGTACGTACTGGTCATAGTTTTCAAGGTCTTTCGACATTACATACCCCATACATACTTAAATGTGTAATCTATCTAACTTAACAGCAGTAGCTATATAATGCTGAAGCAATATTTGAACTTTATGGTTATAAAGCAGGGTTAATAGCTATATATTTGTTTGTGGAAAACTACCTTTGTCTATAAGATCCGAGGAACACGAATAGCAGTACACCTGCAACTAACAGCGATGCAATAGTTACAGCTATAGTGTGGTAATCGTTTGTACCTCTCGAAGCAGCTACTATTTCCTTATTTTGTGTATTCTCAATCACTATAGTTGTGGTAATAGTATGCGTTACTGTTTGTTGCTGAACTATATAACTTGTTGTAACTGAGTACAGCGTACGTTGTTTCTCGTAGCTTGTAATAATTATTGGTGTAGCTGATACTAAGGTATGTGTTGATGATAATGTTATGGTTGTGCTAATTGTTTCCGTAACAGTTGATGTAATTGGATACGTTGATATCATCGGTGTAGCTGTGTATGAGGTGATCGTTACAATAGTAGTTAACGTTGTAGGTAGATGCACCGTGGTTGTTACCGGAGCTGTTAACGTTGTGGTTAAAGTTTTAGTTGATGTAGCTGTTGTGTAAACAGTTGATAGTCTTGTGGATGTTATAGTCGTAGGTATCTGTACCGTAGTGGTTTTTGTTAATGTAAGCGTTACCGTGAAATACATTCTTTGGATAATCGGTGTAAAAGCGTATATAACCCATTCCGTATTTTCGAATATTCCTTTGTAGCAAACATTTGTGGCAAAGTATATGGTTATGCCGTCGGTGGATACCCTCCCCATGGAGTCTGAGCTACTGCACCCTGTGTTATTGTTTAACGTAGCGGTTTTACGTAGTATTAGTTCTCTATCGTATATATAGATGACATGTTTGCTTGGGTTAGCATAGAATACGTATATATCTCCATTAACATATAGAGTTTTAGAACCGTAGTAGCTAAGGATCCTCTTCACCTCAGAACCGCTAGAATTATACTTAACTATGCCAATAACAGATTTATCGCTTCTAACACCAATACCTACAACGAATGCGTTACCAGCATCATCAAAGGTTATAGAGGTAGCCGTTCCACCGAGATCTGATTTAACGATTCGTAATATCGACAGGTTTTTATCTAGGATTACAACACCCCACCAAACAGCGTCTATAGATCCTACAGCCCAAAGCCTACCGGTCACCGGGTTAAAGCTAATACTGTATAGGTAATCAGAATTATCGTATCGATCAAATGAATATACCTTGTTATCAACTAAATTTAGATTAAGATCTCTTTTCTCTAGATACCACATATAGTGTATTCCTGTACGCTGAACACCTCCTATATATATGTAAGAGCCATCACTTTCTATCGATATACCGTAGGTGGCATCAGGACCCTCAGCTGTTTTCAGTAGATTTAATTCTTTATCTAGGATAGCTATGAATAGTTTTCCCGATTCGAATCCTCCATATGTAGAGAACATGTTTACTACTCCAACAACGTACAACATGTTGTTGACAACCGTGCAATCGTATAGAATATCATCTAGCGTGCTAGACGGATTTCTATTCCATACTTTAACTAAAGAACCATCATATTTATACCTCTTCTCTATACGGAACTGAGCATTTATCATATTCCTATCGTATCCTATAACGTATATGTAATCTTCTATTAAGCATATAGCGAAAGGTTTATCGTCTAGAATTGAGAGATTACTTTGTCTACTCCAAAGAAGTTCTCCGCTTGCTTCTACGTGAAAAATAGGGTTTAGTAAGAAACCTAATAATGAAGCTAATGCTACTAATACGATTAATTTTCTTCTCACTTCCAGCGCAACCACAGACTGTATTAACTTATATCTACTGCTAATAACTTTATAAGGACTAACAAGGTCCTAAGCTCCTGATTTATATTTTAGAATGCCATGGTTTTACCATCTTTAAGGAAGCACAATATATTGTTTGTCCATATATTTATTTAATCTATTGGGGTGGTTAAGATTTATTGGGTATTAGCCTAGTTAACCATTAGCATAAATATACTCTTTAAATCTTTAAGCATTAAACGAATGCCATTAAGATTTACTTAATCGAACAAAAGTACCGCATACGTAAGTCTCCTCCGCTATACTGTACAAGGTGTTAACGATTTAATACTTACTAGTTTGGTTTTATCTAAGGTGTTAAATGGCTGTGCTGTACAGAATATATGGTGATGTCTATGCTTTAGCTGATCTTCCAGCGATCTACATACCTAAGTTTAAAGCTGTTGTTATAGCGGATGTTCACCTAGGTTTCGAAGAGGATATGGCTTCAAAAGGGGTTTTTCTTCCAAGAATACAATTGTCAAAAACTGTTGACGTTATAGAGAAATCATTAAGCTATGTAGACGCCTCTATACTTGTTATAGCAGGCGATATTAAGCACCGTTTTGAGAAACTAGGAAGGAAAGAAGCTAGAGATCTTAGAGAATTCTTGGAGGTATCCATCAAGAGGTTTAGGAAGATTGTAATAGTTAGAGGAAATCACGATACATACTTACTTACTGTATGTAAGAAACTAGGGATAGATATATACGATGCTCTCTGGCTTGATGATATCCTAGTTGTTCATGGGCATAAGGATATAAGAGGTAAGAAGGGGTTCAGCTTGGTCTTGATGGGTCACGAGCATCCAAGCATAGCGTTGAAAGATCCTGTAACAGGTCATAGTACTAAGTTTCCCTGCTTCTTACTAGCACCTTTAAAGAAAGGTGGATATGCGCTCGTTTTACCAGCTTTGGGTGTATACCAGAGTGGTACAGCTATATCAACACATAGCGAAAGCTATTTATCGCCTATAATGAGGGGTGAAGCCGATTTAGAGAACGCTAGGCCATTCATCATAGTTGAAGGCGAGGGAATTGTAGAGCTACCTCGCTTAAAACTAGTCGAAGACCTAATGGCATTCATGTAGTTTATAGGTTTGCTTAAATACGTATAATTGATGCAGAGGATGAAAGCTTTTAAATCGCTTAAAAGCTACTTCTCTTAACATGAGCGTGAGACTATTTCATCGGAAACAGTACATTCTCATAAAGAGTTGCACCAAAAATACCTCGCAGATCTTGGGAACCCGAACATAAATGTGAAAATCGAGAATATAGTAGCAACAGTATCGATAGAGCAATCAATAGACCTAGAGTACCTAGATAAAGTACTACCTAACGTTGACTACGATCCCGATCAGTTCCCAGGGCTGGTATTTAGGTTAGATACACCGAAGGTCACAGCTTTAATCTTTCGATCAGGTAGAATGGTTGTTACAGGAGCTAAGAGCACAGCAGACTTAATTAGGTCTGTTAAAAAGATTGTACGGGTATTAATGAGATATAATATGCAGATAACGTCTAGACCGAGGATACAGATCCAAAACATAGTGGCATCTGTCAATCTTGGCGCTGAAGTACTTTTAGAGAAAGTTGCATTCCTACTAGAGAACACTATGTACGAGCCAGAGCAGTTTCCAGGGCTTATATACAGGATGGAGGACCCCCACGTGGTTTTACTGATATTCAGTAGTGGGAAAATGGTTGTTACAGGAGCTAAAAGCGAAGATGAGGTTTTCCAAGCTGTTAGAAACATATACCTAAAGCTAAAAGAGTTAGGCTGTGTAAGAGAGACTAAACCAGAAGAGGAAATACTCAGCGAAGAACTGGGATTCATGGAGTCCGGAACATCTAAGAAGAAACTTACATATAAGGACTTCTTATTCTAGCCATTAAAATAGCTACCCCATATGGAGACTGCATCTACATCAAATCCCGCGATTTTTTCTTCAACGTAGTCTATTTTTGCAATAGTGGGAATTCTAACCCATTCACCTAGTAGTATAGCTTCCCCAATATTTAAACCAGGGAGCTCCTCAATAACATCGTGGAACATTGGCTCGCAATACCTAGCTATATGGTTTTGATCTTCGGGGTGCACAATCCTTAGAATAGCTAAGTTACCGAGCTGGCTTAAGATAGTAGCATCTAGACCTCTTGGTCTCTGCGAAACTATTACTAACCCAACACCGAACTTCCTGCCTTCTCTAACAATAGCTGTTGCCTCTCTCTTCGTAGCAGTCTCTTGATCGTTTGGAATAAATATGTGAGCTTCTTCGACTACAACTATTATTGGTACCTGCAACCCTCTTCTACCACCTAGAGCTACTTCTTTTCTAGCGTTTAGAACTCTATTTAGCCAGTGAGCAATAACAGCATCTGCTTGATTTATTTGGAGCTCGCTTAAATCAACAATATTTATTCCACCTAAAGCTATTTGCTCTACGACATCTTCAACTTCTTCGCTTAGAATTTTCCTAAGGTATTTCTCGTAAGCGATTACCATGTCTAAGATTTTCTGCGCAGATGTTCCGAACTTAGGAATTTTTGTCTGTAAGCACCTCCTCAAATCGTGAAAGAAATCGCTGTTCCTAGGCATATGATCTAGCGATTCAAATAATGCTGCTCGTTGTCTTGTAGCATTCTTAGGTATATTGAGGAGCCTGGCTATTTCATCAAAACTCATCATCCTAGGGTTAAGCTTGGGCTTGATGACGTTTAGCCCTGGTGTCGTCATAGAAATGTATTCCCCATGATAATCGAATATAATTATCGTTCCATGTTTCTCGGCAACTCTTTTTGCTAGCAATGCAACTAGGTTGCTTTTACCCATACCGGTCATAGCTAAAATGCCTAAGTGTCTTGAAACTACCTTATTTATATCAACTTTGACTTCTACGGAAGGTTCTCTGAGAAGAACCCCTACCTTTGCGTAGCTATCCTTGGCTGGGCTGAATATCTTAGATAGGATACTTCTAGGAGCTTTAACCACCTCGGTGCCCGGAGGTGGTGGTACAGGTGGTATTCTAAGCTTAGAACAGCTATCGTCTAAGTAACCGAGTATATTAATAACGCCTTTATGGTAGTACATTTTCTCACCTCCCCTAATATTCTTAACAATTCTCTCTATATCCCTCGGATCATGCATATCCTCTGTAATAACAGAGCTTCCGGTGATCGTTGAGCTAACCATTGCTAGTACGTCAAAACCGTAGTACTCCATGTATAGGTACTCCCCAACCATAAGAGGTCTTGAGGCTAACACCTCAGCTTTGTATGGTTTACTCTCTCCTACAACATAGCCAATATTCTCAAGCTCTACATGTTCTGCTGTAGATGCTGAATTGCTTTTAAGTATACTAAGAAAACTCATTATAATCACATCAAGAAAGCTTCTCTATCCCTAGGATCCTTAGCTATACCCAGGAGAATAGCCACCCGTTCAACATCTTTACTACTAACCTTAGCTAGGTTATGAGCTCTAGCAAGCGGGTACGGGTATCCGGAGATAATAACATCCGATAAAACGTCTATAAGATGCTTAATCCTTGCATCTATGTCTTCGTTAGGTTCTACGACTATCTCAATTCTGTAAACTCTAGAAAATTTATCGAATCTAGTATACGTGAGACCTATGGTTAGATCTAACCCTGTAGCCCTCTTTGAGTACTTGTTAAAGAGCTTAGCAACAGTTGCTACCCCTAAGTTTTTTGAGTATACCAAGTCTATAGGTTTTGAGTAACCTACCTCAAAGTCTGTATACCGCTCAAGGTAGTATATATCCCCTTTAACAAGACCAAGTAGATCCCTTGAGTTAGAATTCTTTGATATAAAAATGAATTTCTTCGGGTTAATGCTTAACATAATTATTAAATCCTTTAGTAACTGTGCAACATTAATACCGTTGTTTTCAAGGACCTCTAGCCCTGCATCTAAAGATGCTTTATGCAGTTTATATAGAATTGCAACTAAGCTTCCATCAACAAGAACAAGGTCGACTTTGCTGACGAGCTTCTCCATGAACTTCACCTCTGCGCATGTCGATAGTATGGATAACTCGTACTCAAGATTAGGGCTACTAACTATGTCTACGTTAACCCATCCATCTAGATTTTCTTCTCTATTCTCGTTGAGCAAAACAGAGACGGTGCTTACAACGTATAGAGCGTATCCTCTGTACTCTATGTAGTTGTAGCCGCTATCTATGCCAGCTAAACTAGGCTTCTTTATGTAGGGATTATAGGATCCCTTGTATTTAACCCAAATAGATTTTAAGAACTTTAGAACATCCATTGAAATCAATTCATCAACTTTACTTCTTAGAAGCCCGAAGCGATCAAGTGCTAGATCTAATATTTGCGTCAGCATACCTATATACCCACCCGGCTCCTGGGAATACCTAGATATTACCTAGCTCTAGAAGAATATAAAAGAGAGAGTTAGGTGAAAATATTAGTGGATTTCTCGTTAGGTGAATGCATAAGTATGAAAATCGCTGAATGTAGCCGAAACTGCTCTAAGCACATAAGGAAAATATTAGAGGATACTATGTCATGGTTTCACTCGTACTATGCATTATCGTGTATAGACTCAGGCTTATGTAGAGCTGTTATAGCTTACGAAGATGGGGTTTCAGGGGTAGGTGTTTTCTACACTATACCGAGGCTAAGTATAGGTGTTATATACTATGTTGCTGTTCTTTCTAAGTTTCGGGGTAGAGGTACCGGAAAAGCTATTGTAGTAACGATAGAAGAGCTACTTAGCTATGAAGGTGTAGATGTTTTTATGGCAACAACTAGGAGTAGTAACTTAGCATCCAGGAATATGCTTAGAGACTTAGGTTATATAGAGGTTATGCTGAGCAATCTTGCTAACGAAGTTGAAGATCTTATTACTATGATGACCTGCGGATACGAAGACGATGTACTCTACGTAAAGTTGAACAGTATGAATCTAAATGAGTTCTTCAGAATTATCGCACATCCCGGTTCAATAAATGTTATAGAGGATACGTGGAGAAAAGTATGCTATGGTCCTTGGGCAAAACTGAGAAAACATTAAAGGTTACCTCTTCTTCTCTTGTTTATTTGAAGGTTCCACGTGGACTATAATATCCATACCTTGTTTCTTAAGTTCTTTCTCAATACTATCTGCTATATCATGGGCTTTATCTAGCGGTGTACTCGGATTAACTTCAACAATTACATCTCCGTGGTATACCCTTTCTATAACTCTTCTAACTCTAACTCTGCTAATTTCTACTTCATGGTTCTTCACTATCTCCTGGATCCTGCTTATAACCTCTTTAGGTGCTACATCGCTTACAGCATTAACTAATTCTCTGAAGTTTTCTGAAAGCTCAAACAGTAGATATCCTGTTAAAACCAAGGCACCTACAAAATCGATTACGTAGCTAATCATAATACCCCCCAGAGATGAAGCTATAGACACTATGCTCTCTATAAGCTCAATCGCTGTAAAACCCCCGTAGCTAGAAACTATTGAATGGGATTTCCTAGCTATTATGACGGATAACCCGTATGGAATCATAGCTATAGATGCGTAAAGCGGTGATTCGTATGAAACTTCGTATGATCTTCCAATAGAATTTACTATATCTAGTATGATTATCCCTGCAACAAAAGAGTAGAGCATTAACATCGATATAGGTCCCCCCAGCACTAACCTATGATGCCCGTAGTGGTGATCTGCATCAGGGGGCTCCATACCGGCTCTAAAGAACTTCAGTATAAGTACTATAGCTAGGGTATTGGCTATAGATGTCATAGCGTCTACGAAAACAGATTTAGATCCACCAACAATCCCCCCGTATACCTTGAGAGCTCCGCCAACAATACTCAGCGTTATCAAAAACCATATTGTTTTTTCTAAAGCTCTATCCCCCATTATCCCACATACTACGTTGAAACTATTCACATAAAAATAAGGTTTTCCTCCTTAATCTTCTTACTGTATAAAAAGATTATACACAAGTATATTAACTCTGTATCCGCAGAGCATATATTTCGCATCTTTAGCTTATATAGATCGGGGATTCAAACCATGATCGGACCTATACACATAAAGGCCAAGAAAGGGGAGGTTGCTGATAGGGTTGTGGTGGCAGGCGACCCAGCTAGAGTAAAACAAGTTGCTTCAATGCTCGAAAACCCTGTTTTAGTGAACGAGAATAGAGGACTCTTGGTGTACACAGGTAAATATAAAGGAACGCCGGTATCTGTAGCCGTTCATGGTGTTGGGCACCCATCCTCTACGCTCGTAGTAGAAGAGCTAATAATGCTAGGGGCAAAAGTTATTGTGAGGTTCGGTACGTGCGGTGCTATGGTTAAAGGGCTGAGGATAGGGGATATAATTATACCCACAGGAGCTGCTTACTACCCAGGTGGAGCATTCTACCAGTACCTAAGAGATAACATCTGTATGGCATGTGCACCACATTTCGAGGTTCTGAAAACCCTTGTTGAAGAAACCCAGAAAATTGGTGTAAACTACGCTTTAGGACCTATTGTTAGTAGTGATGCCTTCTACGCAGAAGATCCTGAGTTTGTTAAAAAATGGACTAGTAGAGGAATTATAGCAGTTGAAATGGAGTGTGCAGGACTCTTCATGCTAGGAGCTATGAGAAACATAAAAACAGGTGCACTACTATTGGTAAGCGATTCATTAGTTGAAGAACTAGGGTTTGCAACAGCTGAAGAACTTAAGAACTACGTCGATAGAGCTGCTAAAATAGTTCTAGAAGCTATCACTAAGATCTCCCCATAAACATCGATAGTTTTTTACCTACTATAAATACCTTTTATCTAGTAAAACATTTCTAACGATACTCACTAAATAAGCATAGCTGTAAAATTAAGCAACTACAATGCCAACCTTATTAAATAATTAACTGGTTCATACTGTTTTATTTAGTTATGAACTCTACGCATTATGTTAATAAATTAACCCTGTATAGAAAAACACCCTTAACCATCAATTTAGCTAAATTATTTTCCGTATTACCTTCTATAATTCGTTTGGGTTATACATAAATAGAATAGCTAGTCCATCTAATGTTTACTAATTTCATCTCCTACTTAATAGAGTACAAGTACCTCTGATAATTCCTTAACAACTTTTAATGAGCTACGCAATCGAACCAAAATATTCCTTAACGACCATGGCTTGTTAAGAAAAGATCTACACAGTCTTTTTTATCTGAGAACCTTCTAAGGTATATATTAAAGGAGTAGATAAATCCGAGTAGGGTATACTCTATTTAGCTTCTAAACGTATCTACTTTATCCCTCCGTTGTCATCCTCTAGCCTTGCCTTAATTATCTCTGCTATCCTATTCGCATCATCCTTTAATCTCTCTATTTCTTTTTCTCCTAACTCAATTATCTTAGGCAAGGTTTCGCGTTTCCATATGTATAGTACAGGTATCAACTTCGTATCTCTTCGTTTATAGTGTAAACGGATCGCTATATCCGAAAGAGACTCATACCTTTTAGTCCAACGCGGATCTATCCTAGCGTAGTAAAGTGTTAGTAGCTTACCTTTATTCTTAACCCAGTTCAGCTCATTAATAAACGATGCCCAGTACTCGCCAGGTTTAAATACTGTTTCTCGAAATACGTCAACAGCATGGAAAACTACTATACCTGCTTTGGTCTCATCTATTAGCTCTATTTGATAAGAACGTAAAAGCTGTAGTGAGTGGCTTGCAGGGTTGATTGATTCGAGGTGGAAGTATTTGTTAATAACCTTTAGAACTAAGTCTCTACTTACACCTAAGCTTTGCATACTCTGAAGTAGTACATCTTTTAATTCATCTGGTGAATACTTATACGAGATAAGCAATACCTTCTCATTGTTCGCAACAGCTAGGTCTATTAATGGTAGGTAGATAAATGAAGGTCTACCGATAGAGGGGTAGCTAATAACGACTACATCTCCGTACTGAATAGACTCTATACTCTCTATGATGAAGCTTATATTTATATTCAACGGTTTTTGCCCTGATGGAAGAACTCTTTCTATTTTCGGGGGTATGTAAACCTTAAGACCTTCGCCCTCATTTAAAGAGAATGGTATTTCTGCTATTGTTAGAGGTGCTCCTCTTACTTTTCGTACCTCCATTATTCTCGAGAGCATCCCAAACTCTATTCTATGCTTTAAATAAATAATAGCATCTGCGACAAACTCTATAGAGCCTAGCTCTAGCGATTCTTTTCCAAGAGGTATCTCGGCTACAACAACCAGAACCCCGTTTACGATGTTCAATAGCTGGTAGAAGAAGTTTAAAAGTATAGCCCTTTGCTCTTCCTTCTTAACTATTAAATCAAGTGTTGGGTTTATAGAATCTATAACCATTACCTCGTAAGATTTCCTTGATACAATCGTAGATAAGATCCTCAGTATTTCATCTGTTGATGCAACTGGTAACCTAACGAACTCCATAAAATCCTTAGCTTCTACCTCCGAGAGATTTATACCGAGTTTGCTCATATTTCTGAATAGCTTCTCTTTATCCTCATAAAATGATAGATAAAGACACCTCCTACCTTTTAATGCATTAGCATAGCATATCTGAGAAGCCAAGGTTGTTTTACCTGCACCTGGATGACCAACAATGAGAAGCATAGTGTATGGTTGTAAACCTCCTATAAATTCATCTAGTTCGCGATTACCCGTAGTATACAGTTCGTCCATACTTAGAACCTTTATCGCTATTTCTATCTAGATTAAAGCTTAAGTAATATAGGTGTTCTATACTAGCTAATAAACATATTTGCTTATTTAATTATTTAATAAATTATTAATAAATAGGCATAGTCAACCTAAGGATTTTCCTGTATTAGCGAAACGTTTATTAGCTGCTTTATCAACTAAAGCCGAAAGTATAGCTCTAATATTGTATTCTTGTAAAATCAACATCATGTTTTTGTAACTTTATGTTGGAGGTAGAAAATAGGAATTAAATAAAGGTTCTTTACTTCTTATCTTATTCGTACGTTATTTAAATGAATATGTGTACTTATTGATGTTTGTTTCACGTAAGCGTATTATTTCATGGTTGTATTGCTGCAGTTGCAAATAATGTTATGGTTTAATGTATAGATTTTGATCTAGAATGTATTCGGTATTGGTTTTATCTTCTGTTTTGTAGAAGCCTAATGATCTTCTTGGTATGCGTTTAAAGTTTGAATCTACATGCTTTTTTCAACGGTTAATCTCTCAATGGTTTCAATATATTCTTTAACTTTCTGGGGAAGCCCTTTAATTTCAACGTTTACGAACCCTCTTAACAGAATTGCTACTGCTTCTTCTTTCTCAAACCCTTTGCTTATAAGGTAGTTTATTTCATCTTCAGCTAATCTTCCTATAGATGCTTCGTGTGTAAGTATAGCGTTTGGTGTTAGGGCTTGTAGCTCTGGTATTGTTTTAATAGATGCTCTATTTGATAGCATGAGTCCTCTGCAATCTATATGACCTCTACCTTGTTTTGCTGTTATTGATGCTCTTGCAACTATGTTTGAAGTATCTCTTGCAAGTGATCTCGATACTATCTCCACGGAGGCGTTTTCTCCATCTAGATTAGCTGCGCTACCTACATCGATATAAGCATCTTCGAAGCTTAGTACTATTGATGCTAGGTATGCATAGGCGTTATCACTTAAATGTACTATAGGATAAGTTTGAAGGGTTTTCACCTTAGCTAAGTTGACGTAGTAGGAGATATACTTACCGCTTTGTTTAACGTAGACACCTGTTCGGGGTCTTACATGCGAAACCCTATTCCATGAGTGGACCATTACAAACCTAAGCACAGCGTTTTCTTCGACGTAGAACTCTGATATACCTACGTGAAGACCTAAAGCCTCGGGAGCTATGGTACAACCTGTATAAACTGTTGCTTCAGCACCTTTCTCGACTATAACAACGTTGTGAGGTGCTTGTAAACCCCCTATGCTCATGAATAAACACGCCATTATAGGCTCTTCGACTTTAACACCTTTCTTAACTCTTATGAAGTAACCACCTCTACCTTTAAGGGCTGCAAGAGCTGTGTACTTATCTTTGCCGGGGTCTACGAGCTTCCATAGGTATTCCTTAGCTTCCTCTGGGTAGGTTTCCGCAAAATCCTCTATCCTCATAATCTCTACACCTGGAATTCTGCTAATGTACCTGTAGTACATCTGGTCTATCTGCATGTAGAGAGTCTTAGCCGATAAATCTACCCCAACCTCCTTGACCTTAGCTTCATCTAACCTAGGACTTCCCTCCTTAACCTCAAGAAAACTAGATATATCTACATCTACCCCGAAGGGCGATGGTCTACTCAACCCTTCCCGAGCTCTAACCTCAACTTCTTTAAGCCAACTCTCTAAACCCATGCCTAAACACCTCGTCTATAAGGTCTTTACCGTCGCAAACCTTAATCGTACCTGACATAAGTATGCAGACTTTTGTAGGCTCTATATACCTTGAAATTAAAGCTGAGTGCGTTACTAGGATAGCTGATCTATATGGGGATAAATCGATTAACTTCTTTATAGCTCTAGCTATAACCTCTATAGAATCTACATCGACACCACTATCAGGTTCATCTATAAGGGGTAGCTTTGGTTTCTGGGCCATAAGTGTAGCTACTTCTATTCTCTTTAGTTCTCCTCCTGAGAACCCTTTACCAAACTCTCTATCAAGTAAATGTAGTACTCCTATCTCGTTTGCAATTTCATAAACATCGCATATATTTTTACGGCATAAAGCCTCAAGAAGTTGTTTAACTCTAACACCTAGGAGCTTAGGGGGTATTTGGTGGGCAAACGCAAGGCCTTTAGCAACCCTTGCTTCCATAGGTAGTTCTGTTACATCTTCTCCTTCAAAATATATTTTGCCGGAAACAATTAAGTGCCCTGGATACCCTATTAAGGCTCTTAGTAAAGTGGATTTACCTGCTCCATTAGGCCCTAGGAGAAATAATACCTCGTTTTTATCTATACGAAGGTCTATATCCCTTAATACTATTTTTTCGCCTACAGCTATGCTAACTCTATCAAGCAATAGTATACTCAATAGCGTCACCGCTTCCAATACGTAAAAATATGTTATTGGAGGATATAAGTATACCCTATATGAACAGCTAAAGTTATTTAAACAGTATATCCAGGGTAATAGCTAGTGCTAAGAAAGCCGACAAACATGCAATGACTATGTACTCTAGGGTTTCCTTAATTAATCTATGCCTAACCCTCCTCTCTACAACTATTATTAGCCCTGCTAATGAGTGTAGGTATACTAAGACTACGAAGATTACCCTTAGTAGAGGGTCTACATGTATAGCTCGCGAAGATGGGAAGAAGTACGCACTTGGGTATAGCATTTGGTAACCTGTAAGCGTATACAATACAATTAGTATAAGTAGTGGTAAAGAAGATGCTTCAACAATAGCAAGAGCAATTCTCAAAGATCTACTCATCTTATTCACCTATTTCTAAGGATATAGCTTTGTATATCTTCAAAAGCTGTTCTTCTCATATCCTTGGGAACCCCAACAGGAATTATATACAGAGGTACTTCTTCAGCCGAAGCACGTATAACCTCAGAAACTTGGTGATCGAAGAAAGCCCCTACAACAACTGTTCCTAATCCAAGAGCTGTTGCCATTAGGTATACGTTTTGACCTAGATGACCTACCTCCATAGGTACGTATCTACTAGCACCTCTTTCACCATATATCCTAGTAGTTCTCTCGTAGACAGCGGTAACAACTATGTTTATAGGAGCTTCTTTAACCCAAGGTTGATCTAACGCAGCTCTAGCTAGATCACCTCTGAAATCTCCTTTCCTTATAAGCCTAAGAGTGTGGGTGTAGATATCGTATTTATATACCCCTGCCTCTAGATATCTATCACCTTCTATAACAACACTTTTTTCTCCAACAACTACGTACACCTCTAGAGGATACGTTGCACCAGCACTAGGACACGCCCTTAAACCCCAAATAGTGTCTGTAACACCGTAAGCAGCCCAAAGAAGCATTGCTAAATTCTCAATACTTATAGGATCTGATGTATATTCACGTATGCTCCTCCTCCAGAGAATTGCTTCTTCAACAACTACATTAGTTATTTTTCTTGGGAGAGGAAGATAAACTATATTCCCAACAACTACCTCGGTAGGTGTACCTATGACTTCTGTTACAGGGGTAACCTCAATAGCAGATGGTGGTCGGCGAGGAACAGTAAAAATATATACCATAGATACATAGACTATTACAGCTATTGTCAAGATAATCCCAAGTATATGAGCTGCAAACTCAAGCCTCATAAAGAGAAACCCTGGTTAGAAACACATATTTTTGTAGATATATAAAGTTACCTCAATCTGAAAGCCTAGCACTTTAGGGCGGGTAGTAGGTAAGCCTTAATTCTTAGATTATCTTGTTTTCAGCATCTTTATGTTGCTGTAAAGTCTTCTGGCTAGAGGTTGGGATCTTTTGTATTGATGGTTTTCGTAAGGTATGGATTGTATATATTGCTAAAATAAGTTATATGTTTAGGGAAACACATATTAGTTTGACCTTTAACAGTAAAAGTGTTGGTGTCTTAATGGTTATAGGTTTTGTAAATGGAAATGTCTACGTATCGTTTAAGCCTCTTAAAAAAGTTGAAGCTTTTGCTGTTGCAAACGGTAGAATTGTGTTTATTGGGGGGAATAGCGATGTTGAGAATATCGTTAGGATTTCCGGTGGTACTGTTGTTGATCTTGGTGGTAGAACTGTTTTACCTGGGTTTATAGATTCGCATGTCCATATAGATGAGCTTGGTATTTTCTTAAGCGCTATAGATCTTCGAGGTACTAAAAGCTTAAGAGAGCTAAAGGAGAGGCTAAGAAAAGCCTTAGATAGTGTTGAAACTCTGTGGGTTCTAGGGCATGGATGGGATCAAGAGCTATTCGAGGAAAAGAAGTGGCCCACTAGATGGGATATAGATGAAGTTGTTAGCCATAGACCAGCTCTACTAACAAGAATATGTCTTCATGCCGCTGTACTCAATACTTTAGCCCTTAAGGTAACAGGGCTTGAAGCGCTAAATTCGCTTAACGTTGAAAGAGATGAAAAAGGTGTTCCCACAGGTGTAATTAAGGAGGAAGCTTTAGAGATAGCTTGGGAGAGAATCAGGGACTCTATATCTGTTGAAGAATACGAGAAGCTTATTTTGAATGCTATGCGTTTCGCTGCTTCCCATGGTGTTACAACAATAGGATTCACCGGATGTAACGTTAAGGTTTTGAAGGCTTTGATCAACCTATGGTCTAAGGGACTTCTTATCACAAGGGTTAGAGTTTATCTAAATCCTGGTAAGAGTTGGGAGGTTGTGCATCTCCTTGAGAACATAGGCTTTAAGAGGAGCTTCGGCGATGAATACCTCAAGATAATGGGTATTAAGATCTTAGCTGATGGAAGCTTAGGAGCTAGAACCGCTTGGCTTTCAGAACCCTACACTGACAATCCATCTACCTCTGGTGTACCAAGTATTCCTCCAGAGGATTTGAGGAAACTTGCTAGGAGAACGCACGACCTAGGTCTTCAGCTATCTATCCACGGTATAGGCGATAAAGCTATAGATGTTATCCTTGATGCGTACAGCGAGCTCAAGAACGTTGATAGAGCTAGGCATAGGATAGAACATGCTTCTGTAGTCCGCGAAGACCAGATAGATAGAATGTCAAGATTAGGAGTTGTAGTAGCTGTTCAGCCTAACTTCGTTGTATCTGATTGGTGGGCTTTGGGCAGACTCGGCAAGAAGAGGATTAGATGGTTATATCCGTTTAAAACGATGCTAGAAAAAGGGATAGCTGTAGGGTTTGGAACAGATACCCCTGTAGAACCTATTAATCCTTGGCAAACAGTCTATGCAGCTGTAACAAGAGGTAAATTTGAGAACGTAGCGCACTACGAAGATACAAAGAATGAACGCTTAGATCTCCAAGAAGCACTTAACTCTTATACTTATGGTTCAGCTTACATAATGTTCGAAGAACATAGCCTTGGAACATTGGATGTAGGGAAACTTGCCGACTTCGTTGTAGTAGATAGAGATCCCTTTACCGTAGAAGAGAAAGAACTTAAAGATGTAAGGATATTAGAGACGTACATTGGAGGAAAGAAAGTGTATACTGCATAGCTTAGGAATTCTTAGCACAAATATTACTACTTCTCCCCTTAGATAAATTATTTTAACGTTTCCTTTGCTTAACTTTAACCTTAATGTTAAATGACGAACTTTGCAGAGATGTTTAAGGATAACCATGAATACTTGAGTGTAATCTATTAATAGAGTTATAACGGGATGGAGAACTAAATATATAAATATTCTTTTGATTATATCCGAGAATTCAAAATCATGTTAAGGAGCTTCGCTATGAAATTAACTAAACTAAAATTAGTAGTAATATTATTAACGTTAATTATTGTATCTTATGTGCTAATGACAGCGATTAAAGTAGGTGACGATTTATTTGGTTTAACCTTAGCTGAGAATTGGTGTAAGGAGCGTAATTTAAATTCAAATAATATAAGTATTACCCTATGCATTAACCAGCTGAACAGCAATACGTTAGCCTTTGAACAAGCGTTAGCTTTAACCTTGTTTCTTTTCGTAGTTATAGCTACAGTTATAAAGATGGAGTGGAGGGTTAGCGTAGCGCTTATAGCTTTATCTATAGTTGTTTTTAGCGCTTTAGTAGCTCCCTCCATGCTGGTCGAAAAAGCTGTTGAATGGAATTTAATTCTTTTCCTTATTGGTAGCATGACTTTAGCGGGTATTCTAAGAACTATGGGTATCTTTAGGTATTTAGCTGTACAGATAATTAAACTAGGTAAAAGAAATCCATATATATTTGTAGCGCTTATAGCAATACTATCATTTGCTACAGCAGCTGTACTAGATGAAGTTACAAGTATAGTTTATGTGGTTATGATAGTACTTGAGCTAGCTAAAGTTCTTCGAGTAGATGTAAAACCACTGATAATACTATCAGTTCTTGCAACTAACACAGGTAGTTCGGCTTTACCTATAGGGAACCCCATCGGCGTTTACCTCTTCTTCACAGCTAATTTACCTATTGGGATGTTCTTGCGCTACTCTTTCCCATTAGCGTTAGCGAACCTAGTTGTAGTGCTATTCATAAGCTTCATACTGCTGAGGAAGTATATTAAAAGTCTAGGGGAGACCCTCAAAAGGTATAGTAGTAAGATAGATGTGCTTATAACTCACTACTATACAACGTTGGAGAGAAAACAGAGCAACCTCGTGCTCGGTTTGCTAATTCTATTAGCGTTTGTAGCTACGGTATCTCTCAACGATATTATATCCTCTTCGTTAACAAGTATAGCGGGAGTCTATGTAGACCCCCATGCGCTTCTATCCTTCATACCATATATGTACATAGTCTTAAGCTTAATCAGCATACGAGCAGAAGAAATACCGCAATTCCTTGAAAAATCTGTTGAGTGGTCCTCGATCATATTCTTCATATCGCTGTTCATACTAGCTTATACGCTTACATTTACAGGCGTTATGACTAAGCTAGCCTACACTTTCATAAAGATTAGCACAACTAAAACCTATGTGCTATACCCATTAATGTTCCTGGGCTCCGCATTTCTAAGCTCTGTACTGGACAATCTATCTGTTATAGTAACTTATACACCTATAGCTATATCTATGGTGTCGATGAAGATAGGATCACCGTTACTATACTTTGCGTTACTCTTCGGGGGAATATTTGGCGGTAACTACACACCAATAGGGTCAACAGCGAATATTATAGCCATTTCCTTAGCTGAGAAGAAGAAGATTAAAATTAATTGGGTAGAATGGCTTAAAATTGCTTTGTCTGCAGCAACAATGCAGCTCGTGGTATCTTTAATATGGTTATATCTAAACAGTTAAATAATTTTATACTGCTGAGCTCCACATATCTATTAATATAATAATACTTTAAATAATAATGCAATTGGGCTATGACTTTAAGTAGCAAAACAGCTCATTTTATTGATTCCTGGTGCAACAATAATTCTTAATAGCTCGAATATATAAGCATTCTATTCAATTTTATCACAATATACATAGGCTAGGTAGATGATATGTACTGATTATACCTCAGTTAATAATAAGTTAAAGCTTATATTATTTGGTTTGCTATAAACAACTAGGTTGCTTAAGATGCTGGTCCCTTTTAGAAGACTCCTGCATAAAGCTATTCCTAAATCTACCGCCATAGGTTATACCTTGAGTGGAAAATTTAGCAAACATGTTAAGGATATTGTTTCGGATAGAGATATTTTCTACGATACTTACGCTATGATCTATGGTTTTTCTAGGAGCAGAACGTATACAGCGCTTAGAACCATATACCTTAATGTACCTTATGGACGTGGCTATGTGTACCTATATGGAGCTACATTAACTCAAACACCCATAACCTTATTCTTAAACCTTGACTCTAAATGTATTAGGAGAAACATTATCGAGAATGCTATTGAGCTTATGAGTGAAGGAGCTTGTTCTCTTTATTTAGCTATACCTTTTACCAACGATTCTTTTTCTCAGCTGTATAGGAATAGGATATATAGGCTATTTAAGAACCTGGGTGTAGGACTAGAGCTTCTACACCCATCATATACGCTAGTTGTTGGCAAGAGTCGTGTATTTAAGGATTCTCCCTCCACCATATGGAGTACTGAAATCCTTGCTGCTACTCTTATAGAGCTTACCGTAGGTAGAAATAGGGTTAAGGTAGAGGATATAGGTTGCGTTGACGTTATACCATCAGCTATGCAAGGTGTTGAAAGTATCTACGCAGAAAGGCTTGCTATAGACTTTATAAATATGCTTATAAGTAGAAAAATTATCGATGAGGAACAAGCTAAAGAGTATCTAGAAATGGTGAAGAGTAGTTGAAGATATTTCTAGCTGTTAACAAGAAACATGCGAAACAGATTGTAGATGTTCTAATATCTTTAACGCCTAAGCCTTATATACTTGTTGCCAGCTACGACGATGAAGTAGAGGTTCTAGCTAAACTCCAAGGATGCGAATTCATTAAGATTAAAGATATAGAGAAGCTGTACACCATTGAAAAATTAGAGGAATTCGATATAGCTATAGCCGGGCTAGATGATGATGTTCTCAATATTGCTGTAGCCAGGGTTGCCAAGTCTATGGGCATTCCTATGGTTGTAGCGTTTATGCATAATAGTATGAATAGAGATGAGATGTTGAAAGAGGGGGTAACCTATATAATTAACATAGAAAACTTTATATCTAGTAACCTTAAGTTTGTTCTTCTACCTGATACATGGATAATAATAGAGCTTATACCCGTGATAAAACTCATTATAGCGATCTACAGGGTGGTTAAGAGAAGCGTGCTGGGGGTAAACGTAAAGGTATTCGATGAAATTATAGAAAACGAAAAGATAAAGGTTTTCGCTATCGACGGAGTAGGTAACTTTGTAAACGAGAACAAACCTCTCGAAAGAGACAACATCATAATTGCTATCGGCACAGAGGACAAGATTCTTAAAGCTGTTGCAGAGTTTGAAAAGATCTTTAGAAAGTATGAACAGCTCTATACATTAAAGTATACAGATATTCAAAGATTTGGAGGTTATGGGTGAAAATAAATGGAAATAGAGAACCTCTGGATAGCCTTACACCCCTATATAATGAAGACTATAGCTGTTGCTGTTATAGCAGTCGTAACCTATGGATTGAACAAGCTGTTATCTAAAATTATTGGAGCAATACTTAGAGGAGCCGAAGTAAGGTATATTGTGAGAATCGTTGATATAACAAGAATGTTGCTTTACCTAATAGCAGCTATAGTTATTGCTAATATTATTGCTCCGGAAGTTTTGGTGTTTTCCTTCCTAGTTTTATTGATTGGTTTAGCTACTATATTCATGTTTATAGATTTGCTGAGGAATATGGGTGCAGAGCTGTACGTAAGAGCTAAGGATATTGTTAGGAGAGGAGATTGGATAGAAGTTGATGGTGTAAGCGTAAAAGTTGTGGATTTTGATGCTGTTGGGTTAATAGGTGAAACGGCTAAACTTGAAAAAGTGTTCGTACCTTACACAAAGCTTTTAAGCAGTATAGTCGTAAACAAGGTAACACCCTTCGGTATGCTAGTAAGGATCTACGTAGATTTACCGCAGAGCTACGGTATAGATGGTGCTAGAAATATATTGTTAGAATCATTAGAAACAGTAAAAGAGGACCTAGCATCAGAACCTGATGTAACTTACCTTGGTAGTAAAGAAGATAAGCTTAATTTTGTTATTGAGTTCCACATCATAAACTACAGGAAGTCAACAAAGATCCTTGCAGCAATAGATAGAGAGATCAAGAACAAGATACCTGAGGCTATTGTAAGAGCATAGCCATAGAATTTTAGTGTTTAATGCTGGGGATACATTAATTGAGTTCAGAGTGGTATAGGTATGTAGATATATGGGCTAAACACTCGATTTTTTACAGTTTTACGTTTACGCTTACGTCAACTCTATATCAAGCATATGCAATAAGGGTTTTAGGCTTCGATGTAAGCGATTTAGGGAATACTGTATTCATTAGTCTCGCTGCCATAGCTTTAGGAAATTTTGTAGCTGTTCCTCTTCTATACAGATATAGACGTAAAAGAGTAAACATATGGAAAATCTTTACAACTATTAATATAATCTCCTGGGCTTTGATAGGTTTCTCAGATTTACTTCCACGGTACACTCTACCCATATTCTTAGCTATTGCTCAATTCGCTGGTGCTATCGGCGGATTAGCTTATTCAGATACTATAGCCGATTTAATCCCTAAGGAGAAATCAATTGCTGTTTTTAGTAGAGTAAACGTATATACTGTAACAGCTTCACTACTATCGCTTATCACAACTCTAGCTATATTCACAAGTTTAGGTTCAACACTCAATAGCTATAGAGTATGCTACACGGTATCACTGATATCAGCCTTGGTATCCTCTATCCTCTTATGGATGATGAAGGATTTAACTACAAAGCCAAATCAAGTTATTTCGCTGAAAACCTTATTTAATACCTACGAAGATGTTACTCAAGATGGTAAATGTAGAGACTATATTATCTCAATAGTATCCTTTACATTTTATGTTAATCTTCCGGGGGCCCTATGGAATTACTACATAATTAAGGTGTTCAACGGAAATGAGCTGTGGATATCGATAAAAGCTATAGCAAGTACCTTCGCGGTTGCTTTAGGTAATTACGTCCTCAACAATGTATCTCATAAGCTTAACCCTAAGAAAACAATCGAGTACTCCGCTGTATTTATATCGCTTGTTCCTATTCTATTCATATTATCGCCTACATTGGAGAGGCAGGTGCTAATGGAGATATACTCCGGTTTAAGCTGGGCTGGCTTCAACCTTATGACAAACATCTACAACTTATACCTTGTAGGAGAAAATAGAATATACCTAGTATCTATGCTTGGCATACTAAACAATTTAGGAGCCTCTATAGCGTCAAGAGTGGGGTCAGCTATAGCTTCCCTAGGATTAATAGCTATGCAATCAGTATTCGTAGTATCTTGGCTTGGAAGGCTTGCCGTATATTTTTACATGAAAAAGAGATTGCCAAGCATATAAAGGCGCTGCACGTTATAATTAAAGGTAAACATATTATTTAAAGAGCAACAGTTTCATTATTTAATTAATTGTTTTATGCAGTGTTTGTGGAGTAATCACCATCATTAGTATTCATATACTTGCTATTGGTCTTACAAAACGCAGCTATATTAGGCTTAGGTGTATGGATTCATGGAGGATCCGTACATCTTTTTAGAGAATATAAATAGTACAAAAGCTCTTGATTTTATTAATGCTAAGAATAGATTCTTTAGAGAGAAATTCGGCGCAATCTCTGATAAGCTTCTACCTAGGATACTTCAACTCTATAATATACCTACTGCAGTTCAGCTTAAGTGTAGCAGGAATGGTTTATATATTCTTGCTAGAACTGTTGATCGATTTACTGTATACAGGGTTTGGGGATCCGATAAAAACATTGTTTTAGATTCGAAGAGTTTAGGAGATAATGTTATTATTCAGTGGATTAACCCAAGCCCAAGTGGTGATCTAATAGCTTTCGCTTACTCTAGTGGATCAGATGCAGCTATAACGAAGATAATAGACGTTGAATCGGGGGAGGAAGTAGACGAGCTCAAAGGTGTTGTTAGCAATATAAATTGGATTGATCGTTATAGGTACTACTATGTAAGATTCTATAAAGACGGCAGAACCCCAGATGGCGTTGAAGCACCAGCAGAGAGAGTACTCTTAAGGGAAACTAGCGGTTGCGAGGAAGTAGTTTTTGGCTCTATGCTACCCTCAAAGCATATGATAAGCCTTGAAGAGAGTAAAATAAGTAATAGAGTGTTTACTACTGTTACGTATGGTTGGATCCGAAGCTGGATTTACGCTGGTTTACTCGAGGATCCTTCAACTTGGAGGTTAGTATACAACCCTGGGGAAGCATTAGCTTACCCGATAGACTACGTAGATGGTAGGTACTTTGTTACGGTATACGATGGTAACGGTCTTGGAAGAGTAGTTGCAACCCGAGAAGATGGATATATCGAAGAGATTATTGGGGAGGATCCCAGGTATCCGCTTCAGGAAGCGGTGGTATACCTCGATAAGATTGTGGCTACATATTTAGTTAACGCTTCTTCTAAGTTGAGGTTATATAAATTAAGCGGGGAATTTATTAAGGAGATAACCTTCGATAAACCTGGTACTGTTTCTCAGCTTCAAAACTGTATAGATTGCTGTACATTCATTTACACCTCCTTCGATGTACCCTATAAAGTGTACATGATTAAAAAAGAGGATCTTATTGAAGTTGATGGAGTATCTGCTATCAACGTTTGTAGCGAGGAACATTATATAGAGTCATTCGATAAAACACCTATACATGTTTTCCATGTTTACAACTGTAGGAGAAGATCCAACAAAGCTGTTTTAATAGGATACGGAGGGTTTGGAATCTCCTTAACCCCTAGATATCTAGATTATATGCTGCTGTTGATAGATGATGGAGGAGAATACTTCATCGCAAACATTAGGGGTGGAGGAGAACATGGTAGGAAATGGCATAAAGCAGGTAGAAGAGAAAAACGGGAAAACGTCTACGGAGATTTTCTATCCGTTATAAAGTGGCTTAAAAGCCAAGGCTATCGCGTTGTTATTCACGGCCGTAGCAATGGGGGTTTACTATGCGGGGTAATATATGTGCGTTACCCTGACTTAATAGATGGAGCTGTCATAGGCTATCCTTTACTTGATATGCTGAGATACCATAAGCTATACATAGGTAGCTTATGGATACCAGAATACGGAGACCCAGATAAACCCAGCGACCGGGATTACCTCTCAAGAATTTCGCCATACCATAACCTCAGGGAGGACGCTAGATACCCTAAATGCCTTATCTACACAGGATTGAGCGATGACCGTGTACATCCAGGGCATGCTTTGAAGTTCTCAGCTAAATTAGATGAGCATGGCGTAGAAAATTATTTGAGGGTAGAAACAGCTAGTGGGCACATAGGTGCTGATCCAATGATATCGGGAAAGGAGAAAGCAGATATACTTGCATTTATATACTATGTACTGCAATTAGATGAAAAGCTGAAGTAACTTCATCTAGACTGCCGCCTTTCTTCAAGGTTATTATGTTGCTACCTCTTAGTTAAATTCCTAAGATAAATTGTAGCGGCTAACGTTGTTAGCGTTAATCCCCATACTATTAGAAGAAGTAGCTTCTCTATTTCTAGCTTTGCGTAGTAGTTAAAGCACCACCTATAGATATCAGCTGAAAGAGATATCGGTGTTAAGGTGATTATATCTGGTAGCGGTTGTGGGAATCTTAGTTCTAGTACTTTCTTTGTGTAGAATACGTTTGAGAAGAAGAATAAGAGGTAGTACGTTACAGCTCTAAAAGTTGCTTGAATATTGAAGTCTCTGCTAATAGTTGAAACAGCTATAGCTAAGCTTGACATAGTTATCGTCAGGATTACTGATGTTAGTATTAGTAGAGGAACTTTATGTATTGTTGGCGGTGATACCAACAACATTACTATTACTATGAAAGGTAGCTGGTATATTAATCCCCTCAGCATACCGCTAAATATCCTACCAAAAACAAGCGTAGTTCTTTTAACCGGAAGTGTTAGTAGGTAGTCCACGATCTCTCTTCTCACCTCCATACCTACTTCTCTCCCTATAGAAAACGATGCTACAAATGTTGCAAGAGCTACTGCTCCTGGAGCCATGTATTGAAGGTAATCAGGTACGAATTCTCTTCGAATAAATCCCCTAAGCACTAAGGCGAAAATGAATATGTCCGCTAGGTTCATTGCTATTTGACCTGCCAACCAATACTTTGAATTGATGAATCTCTCGAGATCTCTTAAAGCTATAAATAATAGCTTCTTGGTTTCGGTTATTTCCAACCACCTCCTTCTATCTTCTTCTCTATTATGTACATAGCTAGGAATGTGAAGCCCATGAAAAGACCTAGTACGTAGCTAGCCATAGCCAGGGGATGAGATATAACGATAGCTTTAAAGTCTTCAAATGAGTATAGAATCCTTAGTATATCGGCTACATGGGATAGAGGGTTCATTAAAGCTCCGTAGTAGTATGGAGCAATATTCTTTAGCACTACAGCGGGGTAGAATACCGTTGAGAGCCTTACTAGTATAGCGTCTAGCACCCCCATTAGAATATCCGTTGCATCGCTAGATTTTATTGATAGTGTTATCGATAGAACTAATCCTGAGATAGCTATAGAGAACACTAACGCAGATATTATTGAAATAGCTATAGCAAGGGGGTCGGCCTCTTTAGCGAGTATGAGGACTGTTACGAACATAGGCAGGGTGAAGAGGGTTGAAGCTATACCGCTACCTATAGCTCTGCCGAACGCCAAGACTTTTCTCTTTATAGGTAGCGATAGCTGGTACTCTATAATACCTTCTTCGAATTCCTCAGCAATATCGTATGCTCTTGAAGCTGTTATTGTAAATAAAATAGATGTGTATATTCCGAAGATGTAGAAGTTATAATATGTAGAAGCATCCAACCCTATAACCTTAGCGTTAACCATCTGCGCTAAAACTTGTCCAAAAACTACAACTTGTACAGCAAACCATACAGCCCTCATAGCAACAAATATAACTCTTCTCACAATCTTCGTTAAATCCCACTGAACTAAGAGAACTATAGCTCTTAAATCATCGGATATCTTCTGCATTACCTTACACCTCTTCTTTGAGCTTTGCTCCTGTAAGATAAAAGAATACATCGTCTAAGGTAGGCTCTTTAACCATAATCCTAACAACCTTAACTCCTACTCTCCTAAGAGAGTCTATTATGTTAACAGCGACTTCCTCCCCTCTATTAACGTAAATCAAAACCTTATTGCCTGAAGCAGATACCCTACCAAATTGATTTAAGATGTCTAGAATCTTCGAATCTACATGAGCTGTAAGATCCAGCTCAACAACGTCTCCAAGGGGGACCGAGTCCTTCAACTCTTTAACAGTTCCTACAGCCTTCAGCTTCCCCTTATAGATTATAGCAAGTCTTTCGCATATTCTCTCAGCTTCAAACATATCGTTTGTAGCAACAATTATTGTAGAGCCTTCATTTTTTAACTCCCTAATTTTATCCCATAGGTAATGTTTTGAAATAACATCTACTTGGGCTGTTGGTTCGTCAAATATAGCTACCTTAGGCTTCTGAATAAGTATCTTAGCTATTTCTATCTTCTTCCTTGTTCCACCGCTTAACTGATAGAAATACTTATTCCTATGCTCCCAAAGACCAAGATCATCCATAACCTCCTTAACCACGCTCTTAGCCTCAGTAGAAGAGTAGCCAACAACTTTAGCGTGCCACAAAAGAAGATCGTACGGCTTATCGATGCCGAGAGCCTTAGGCTCCTGAAAAGCGATACCAACTAGATTCCTAACTTTATTACCATCAGATAAAACGCTGTACCCGTAAACCCTTATATCCCCTGAAGTAGGTTTATACACAGTTGCTATAGTAAGCAATGTTGTTGTTTTACCACTACCATTGGGTCCTAATAAACCAAATATCTCACTTGTATATATGGTAAGCGATATATTGTCTACAGCTACAAAATCCCCAAACTTTTTAACAAAATTCACAATTTCAACAGCTTTCTCACTCATTTTAAGTATTACCTTACTTAGTTATTCAAGTTAGATGACTTTATCCCATAAATGCAAATTAAAATTTATTAGCAAATCAAATAATTTTGGTTAACTTAAGATAACGTAGTAAGACCTATTGCTTAATTGCATATAACCTAAATGCCTTTTTATATATACATTATCACGGGTGCAATAACTATTCTACCGTGTAGACCTTATTAGAATGTATTGCATAACATTTGTATAATAAAGCATATATAGAGGTTGTGCTAAATTCAATATTTTAGATTTTTGTTTCATTTTCTTTTTCTACATCAGTAATAGATATCAAATATTTAAAAACCTAATTTATAAATTTTTGCTAGGGGCTTTAAATATTTTAAGTTAATATTTGAGATTCATTATTTTCTCCAAATCTAGATCTACATAATCTTATTTCTATACATCTATGTATAGATGAGTCATATATATACGTAGAGCATGTAAATAATCTCGGGTATTGTTGTGGGTACCTCTGTAACTCCTCTTGAAGTATTGAAGAAGATTGTTGAAGATGCTATTGCTGCTCAAAAAGCTGATGTCTCGGTTATTAGGGTTAAGCGAGGAGGAATATTCTTAATAACAGATGCTGCTCCTTATGTTGAAGCAACTAAAAAGATGGCGCCTGTAGGCCCCATGAAGAAAGAGGTTATAGATCTATTCGTGAATTCTGTTGTAGCTCACTATGAGATTTTAAGAGATATTGCTCGCGGTTGCACCATAAGACCTTAGGATGACCCGTTCGTAGAGCATTATCAAACACCTGTGATTCTGAAAATTCTCTACGAGCTTGATCCAAAGTTTAGAGAAGCTGTAGAAGTATTCGTTAAAGAAATTGAGAAGAGAAGAGATTTAATTGGAAGAGAAGCTATGAAAAAGTACGCCGGGTACTATGGACCTGTAACAGTCGTTGATTTCGCGTTTAGTGTTGGAGGAATGCCTGGCTACTTTGCCTATATACTTGATAAAACGAATATCGATCTTAAGTACAAGGAGATTATTCTTGCCGCTAAAAGCTGGGGTATGAACACAAGCTACGGTTTTGGAGCTGCTTTTACAAACGCTATAGAGGCAGGTAAGACTGTTGAAGAAGCTGTAACAGCTGAAGTCGAAGCTCTGAAGAAGATTTGGCTCGACCCAGTAGGTACACAAGCATCGCTAATGAGAGAAATTGGTATGGTTAGCTTTGATCCAGAAGAATACATGAAGAGATACGAAAGCAAAATAAGACCCTATGTAAAGGCAGCTTTTGATGCAGGGGTACATCCAGCTAATTTAACGGTTGTACCAGCGTTTGGCGTAGGCGATGTAGGTCATCATATAGCTCAGTCGATGTACAATATGGCTAAAGACGACGTAGTTATGGCGGTAATGGAGGCTGCTACAGATGTTCTAGAATCAACTCTTACAACAGCCCTTAAAGATGGTAAGCTAAAGGATGAGTACCACATACTTAGAGTTGCAACAGGATCTCTAGCAGCAACAGTTGCATGTATAGCAGAACTTGATGGATTTAGCGCGCCGATGATTGTGGATCTACTTGTGAAGAGGTTCTTCAACCTGGTAATCAAATCACCGTTAAGAGGTATGGCTGCTGAGCTACACAACGTAGACTTCATGGATACATTGCTAAGAGGCTGGAAACTCATAACGCCGAAGCCATGGGGTGGAGGAGGTATTGTAAGCGGTGTTAAGGTAGATTTAACACCTGTAACAAAGAATGAAGTGCTAATGAATCCGCAAAGGTATACTTATCCAGGATGTGCAATAACTGTTAGATTCTCAGCTTTGATGAGGTTAGCAGACTTCCCATGTCTAATAACAAGCGAACCGGTAACAGCAACAATAATGACGTATATAGCGGCTTTACATCCAGAAGCACCAATAGCTCCGCCAAGGATATGCAAAGCATGTGCACCAAGCTTCCTGCTAACAGGTAGATGTACTCACTGCTACTACAGAAGAGGTATAGCTAAGGAAGAGCCTCTAACAGCTGTTCCAGAGACATGGCTATTAAAAGGGGTTAAAGCCTTTGGATAGCATTGATTTACACAGGGTATAG
>JAWAXP010000005.1:71911-79109 GCA_038820005.1 Ignisphaera sp.
TAGCCTAAAATCAATTTATTTTTAAATTAAGAATGTAAACTTTACCGTGGTAATCAGCTACGTTCTTGGGTTTATATACTCCCTCCCCCTAATTATTTTTAGAGGGAGTAGAACCCATGAGCCCCCAACAACCTCCTCTACTACAAAGATTAGTAGCTGAAATCTTCGGAACCTGGGCTCTAACACTCTTCGGACCAGGAGCTGTTATAACATTAGCGGCTATGCTTGGAGGAGGTCCTGCAGCTCTATTCGGTATTGGAGCCACCTTCGGATTCATAGTAATGATAATGATATACACCCTCGGACATATATCTGGTACACACATAAACCCCTCGGTAACTATAGCTCTTGCTGTTACCAAGAGATTTCCATGGAGAGACGTAGGTCCATACATAGTGGCACAAATTATTGGGGCAATCATAGCTGGGCTATGCCTTAGAGGATTCTACGACCCTGCAACAGCTTCAAATGTTCATTATGGATCTACTCTCTACCTGGGGCTGGGATATCAGATGGTGCAGCAGTTGCTATAGAGATTATCTTGACTCTATGGCTTCTATTCACAATAATGGGCGTTGCAGTAGATAAAAGAGCTCCACCGGGATGGGCCGGATTCACTATAGGAATGATAGTTGCATGCGATATATGGATTGGAGGCCCGCTTACAGGTGCTAGTATGAATTTTACAAGATCTCTTGCACCAGCTGTTGCTGCTGCTTTAGTTGGCGATGCTCTTCCGATGTCAAAGTTATGGATATACCTAGTAGGACCGATAATTGGGGGATCGTAGGGGCAGTAATATACGAATATATATTTAAGCCTTCGAGAAGCTAGACAAGGGGCTTCAAAACTAGTATAATCTTATATATTTTTCACCTTAAATTATCATTAAAAGAGTATTATTTTTCCTGCATATGTCGATGCTTAAACTACATTATTGTAGATAAAAGCCCAACTATTTTTATATAAAAGATTTTTGCTGAAGTAATTTCTTTAGGCGTAAACAAAATGAATATATATGCATTCGATGTTGATGGTACGTTAACGCCTATTAAAAGTAGTTGGTGGTTTGCAAAAGTAGCTCTAGGTCTTGATGATAGATCTAGGAGCTACGCTTCTTATTTTTTCAATGGATTGATAAGCTACGAAGAATGGGTTTTTCTAGAACTTCAGCTATTCAAGGGATTGAACGTAAGCACCTTCAAGCATATTATGAAGGCTATTCCGTGGAGGTATGGTATAGAGGAGCTTATTGATTTTAGGCATAGTAAACCAATGGATTTCTTTATAGCTGTTACAGGGGGTTTTGGTTTTCTAGGTAAAAGAGCTGTTGATGAGCTAGGTTTCGACGACTATATTGGTGTAGAGCTAGAGGTTAAAGACAATATATTGACGGGTTCTCCTATTAGCTACCCAGATTTTCATGGTAAAGGTACAGCTCTCCTCGATTACCTTTATGTACGGGGAATAGAATTTGATAAACTTTTATGTATAGGGGATAATGTAAACGATATAGATATGTTTAAGTGTTGCGATACATCTATAGCTTTCTGTCCTTCAAACGGGTTATCTAAAAACGATGTAAATGTTTACATACCTTCATGCAATATAAGGAAGTTAGTAAACTTACTCCGTACAATTTCGAGATAACTTTTGTAAACTCTATGTAATTCCTTCTTCATACTTAATTACGAATGTATTCCCTTTATTAAAGCATACCTCTAAGACCTTTCCCAAGTTTTCAAGATATGTTGTAGATAACGCTAACATGCCTATCTATGTCTTTAAATCCACCTATATTAATTCTCCAAGAAATCTCGTTGAAATAGCCTTTCCCTTGACAATACTATCTCTATTTCTATACATTAACTTAATCAGATGAAGTCTTATAGTCTTATTATAACTCTTGACAATACTAGTTCGGAGAAATGTTTCTTATGCTAAGTTAATTAAGTCTGCTAGATGTCTAGTTAAAACAACGATTTTTATTGCTTCTGCAAGGTTGTTGGCAATCAAATAAACTTAGGCATAAACCCGGACAGCTACAACAACAGGTGGAATTCCTATAGTATCGTATATGCTTACACCGTTAATTACATAGTTACCAAAAATCGTGGTATATAAACAATTACATATGTGCTTATGATTACCTCTATCCAAGAGATCAAGATATGTAACTATAAAGCTTCTAATAGATTATCACTAAATTAATTAGAAGTAGAGAACAATTAGATTTATGCTATAGCTTTGATTTTCTTTTCCTCTTAATTATCGTATAAGTAGTTGTAAACATAACTATGATCGATGCGATTATAGCAAGTTCTATGCCTAGATTTCTACTAATTTGGGTAGAAGATGTTGTTGGCTCTAGGCTAAGAGTAGTTTGCGTAGTTATTGATGTAGATATAGGTAGAGGTTGGTAGGTTTGTGAATTTGTTAACGAAGGTGTTTCTGTTGTTGTATATACATGCGTTGTTGGTTCTTCGGTAATAGAGCCAGGTATTATTAGGAGTGTAACTGAGAGTGGTGGAAGTTCTAACTCTATGCTGTAACGAGATTTTGGCGATATAGTGAAGTTTATTGGTTTAATGTTTTCTGGGTTTCTCCAGGTATTCCTACCCCCAATGTTTTTACCTTTTAGTTGTGTCGCAATGATCTCTCCTTGAATAATATAGTTAGATAATGTTATAGTTGTTAACATGCTTTTTTGTGTATGGTAGTTAACTACAATAATTGAAAGTTTTGATCTATCTTCGTTAAATAAAGCTACAGCATCTACATATGGAACATCATTTGCAGCTGGTATCTCTGGAGGTCTTGAACTTGAGTTAAAGACAGGTGTAGAGACCTTTAATGCTACTGGGTATTTACCTGGTTGTGTTGCATATATTTTGTGTACGTAAAGTGCTGGTGTTGGGTATACGATTTCGAATGTTTTTCTAAGACCTCCACCGAACCACATCAACGAACTTCTGGTTATAACCTCAACAAAGCCGTCGCTATATATAGCTGAGTTATAGAGACCTGCAACCCAAAGAGCTTCTATCATTGTTGTTGAAACATCTAGGTCTTTAGCTCCTTGTGCTTCGGTTATAGCTATCTTAGGAAGAGGGTCTTGAAGCTTCTTCAAAATCTCCTTCATTTCTTTCCATCTCTCTCTTACAGCAAAAGTCCAGCCAATTGCCTTGTAGTAGTCAACTTCGTTTTGATCAACCCATATAAGGTAATGCCTAGATAGATACTCAACCCTCCCGCTATTAGATTCAAGCAAAGGTTGATCCCATAACATCCAGGAAATCGAATGAGGTTGACCAACGTTATCCAGCCCCCCATTGGCTATCAGCTTTAGCCTATGGTCCTTAGCCTTCATTGCTTCGTAAAGCTCTTTATACCTTTGAGCATACTCGAAGTTACTCATAAACCCTATCTGCCAATGACCGTAGAGTTCATTACCAAGCTCCCACCATATAACGTTGTAGGGCTCCGGATAACCGTTTCCCGCTCTTACCCTACCCCATTTAGTATTGATATCCCCGTTTGTGTATTCAACCCATTCCAATGCTTCTTCAACTGTGCCATCCCAACCAGCGTTAACAACTATCAGGGGTTCTGCACCAACGAGTTTTGTAAAAATAATGAATTCATCTATCCCTACATAGTTATACTCAGGGATATTCCAAGCTCTATTGAGTTTAATAGGTCTACACTCCCTAGAACCAATACCGTCTTTCCAATGGTATTGAGAAGCAAAATTACCTCCAGGCCACCTAATCAAGGTAATACCTGCTTCACGGAGGTATTTAATTACATCAGGGTCAAAACCGAATACATTATCTATGGGCATAAGCGAAACATGATCAACTTCAAGCCATCCAATGCTATCTGTGGCTATAACAAGAAGTATTTCTTCACCTGGTAGCACCATACCTTTTGGTACCGTTATATTGAATCTATGTTTCGCCCAGGATTCGCTGACGTTCTCTACGACGTGAGCCGCTATTACGCCTCCATCTTTCTTCTCTAAAGATACTATAACCTTACTTACGTTTCCACGTAGCCAAAGCTCAACAACGTATACGTTGATCCTATGTATTGGTAGATAGATACCCTGTTTAACCCCTATTTTCTCGGAGTTCAGAGCTTTTACCTCAATTCTCTGAGATGTTCCAATACAATAACCTTTTACTAAGTGATAACTAACGTTACCAGAACCGTATTCCAACCACGCATACGCTATACTCTCCCCATCCCAAACACTAACACCGAAATACTTAGCACTCTCAAAACTAGGATTATCTAGTATCTCAGCCCAAATACCGTGGTAAATAGACCCTGCCTTAATCTTATCACCGTGATGTTCAAGGAATATACCGAATAAGTACCTAGAGATAGGGTTAAGAGATATATTCTCTGCGAAAGCTTCTATGTAAACCCTGTTATCGTAAGGCGATTTAAAGTATTCAACAAAACCTGAGCTATATCTTCCTATAGGCTCAGCTGTAGCATTGTATAAGTATTGACTGAACCTAGCCAAGAAGATTATATTCACTACCATCAAAATTATTATTAGGAGAACAAATATCTTAAGCAACGATACAACCACTACGCTCACCTACCTTAATCTACTATACACCAGAATTTAAGAAAATTCTCGATACTTCATTGTATACGCTGAAGATTACGCTCTAGAATCAATCCCTTATAAAATATTATTTCTTATGTATATGCACCAATTTTTCCTTCTCGGCAATTGTACCTCAGATTTATAGAAAGTTATAGATATACGACAAATACTTATTATTGAAAGAGGTGTATTAGGATTTTGATGGATGGTGAAGAAATCTCATTGCAAGAGAAAATGAGGTTCATATACCGATAGAGCATCTCAATTAATGCCTTTGATGCCCCATCAAGGGAATTAATAAGCATGAATACGGTGTTAAGTTCGAAATCTGAGAACAGAATAGTATATAAATTTATTGTGTGTAGAGAATAGAAACAAATCTTTGAAAGGATGTAAAGTTGATTACGTAGATGACGATTGCAACTTAAACATTGTCAAAATAAATTAAAGAATTCAAGGAGATAAAATTATAGGAAATTTGTTGATTACCAATATTATGTTCTAAGTTATTTCTATAAGCTCCTCTGGTTTAATGAACCTTTTATACCATTTCTCGAAGGTTTGTTTATCTACTATGTGTAACTCTATTGGGTATCCTCTATACTTACTTTTAATATATATTTTCAGAGCATCTACATCTACACAACCTAGGTTTTCAAGAACTACTAGTATATCTACATCGCTTGCATATGTGTACCAACCTCTAGCTACTGAGCCGAAGAGATATACCTTGGATCTTGGCTCAACTTTCTCAATATCTCTCTTAACGGATGACAGAATACTCTGTAGATTTCTAAAGAACCTTTCTAATTCTTTAGCATATATGATATATGCTTCAAACTCCTTCGACAACTTTTTGGAACACCTCTACCACAAATCTATAAAGTGCTCGAACCTCTATCTCGGTGTACCTACGTGGTAAGTATCTAGCGCCTATATATGCATCCTCTAGCTTAGTCACCATTATTAAATAGTCTTCTCTTTCAAGCAAAACCCTAACGCTTGGTTCTAATTTAGATAGAATATCAATAAGCTTAGTCAAGGAGTGCAACCTAGGGTAAGTGCCGGTTTTAACTAAGAGCTTATATTTGAGAAGAAGCTGACAGTATTGCTCTAAGTTAAATGCAGCTAAATCGAAAAAACCTCTTTCTAGCAGAGACTTGCTATTCTCTAAAAACATATAAGCCCTCTCCCGTAGAACTTCAGCTTCCTCGAAAGACAAAATAAACACCTTAATCTGTTTTAGATACTTAGATTTTATTCAGCTATTTACTGCAAACTTCCTCTACCTTAGTGATATCTTAAATTTTTCTCTTTTATTACCAATACCAACAAAGTATGGTTTTAAGTTAACCGTATTCTGTTTGCCCTTGAGATAGCATCCTATAGAACTTGTTGCAAGAGGCTATAGGAGTATCTTCTAATAAGATGCTTATATTAACCCTATCGTGTTGCCAAAGGTTGTAATCGGGGTGAAGTAGTTAAGTAAAGATCGTAAGTGATGAGAGAAGAATTTTTGCTTAGATTTAAACCTTGGTTGTGAAGGTTTTGTGAAGAATTAAAGCTAAACTTTTCCTATTTCGATGATTTCTTTGATTTATTTGTTACCAACATAGCTAACTTGCTGTATATATAATACAGTTGAATATTATGCATACATAGTTACATTAACTATAATCAAACTAATAATTATCGGTATAGCTTTCTGCTTACTCTTTATCAACTAAATCATTACTCGATTAACATTCTAATTGTCGGTACACTACCTTCTTCATGTATGAAAATCTCTATAACTGCTTATATCTCTATTTCGGAGCGCCAAACATTGCTATAAGTATAGATGTAACAAGAAAATAGTGAAAGAGGCTTAATACCTCGTGGTAAATCATTGATTTAATTTTCAACACAGTAACTAAGACTAAGTTTTGTTCTATTTAACTACATCGTCTATAGACTTGGATCTTTAACAACTTTATTATACATATATAAGAGAAATCTTCAATAAGTGTTCATTAATTGCGTTGTTTTAATTAACATCAATTATAGGTTTAGTTATTGTTTACTGATTTATCTCCAGCTAGATATTAAGCTATGATTAACTTGTTCAACCTTAGAACATAGATTTAATTAGATTAATTTAATCAGAGCAATTGTAGACGAATAGATAACATAGCTTAAAAAGTTGTATAAAATTAGATGCTAGCTTTGTCTACTATATTTACATTATGTTGTTAAAAATTGATGCCTCTAAATTGGAGGAGGTCTAGTTTAGCTTAATATTAATAGGTTTACTGAATGTGGAGGTAGTGTTATAATTTCGTTGAAGGTGTACTTCTTTTCCTCGATTTTAACTCTATTAGGTTCATTGAATGTATTCTTTTCATCTATTGATTGACCTGCTACGTGTCTATGGTGTATAACTGATGGTGTGAAATCTTTTAGGTGAAGTATTACCTCTGTGTTTTCTTCTGGATGTCGGTTTATTATGAATAGGTAGAGTTTATTTTGTGAGTAAACAGCGGAAGCATCTATGTACGGTACTATCCTGTTAAGTTCTTTAGATGCATAGTGTAA
>JAWAXP010000005.1:79208-81025 GCA_038820005.1 Ignisphaera sp.
AGTATTACCTCTGTGTTTTCTTCTGGATGTCGGTTTATTATGAATAGGTAGAGTTTATTTTGTGAGTAAACAGCGGAAGCATCTATGTACGGTACTATCCTGTTAAGTTCTTTAGATGCATAGTGTAATGATATAGCTTTGGTTGCAACTACGTTTCCTTCTAATGCTTCAGAGTATAACTTGAATACTAGGTATTGTGGTGTAAGTAATATCTTATCTTCTTGTGTTAGTATTAATGGTAGTACGTTTACTGTTTGCGCAAAACAGGCGATAGGCACTATATTGGATAACCTTTGTAGAGCGTTTAGGATTAAGCCTGTGAATACAGCATCTTTTATGCTTGTTATTTGCTCTAGATAGGGTGATTGGGCTTCGGGGTACCAAACGTTCCATTCATCGAATGCTATCTTAATCTCCCTATGTATTCTATACTTACGTCTCGTTTGCTCAATAGTGTAGTATATGTGTTTAAGGTTTTCCTCTATGTATATAGGCCATGCAACTAGATCTTCATATGTTTTACCTTGTCTTTCTGTAAAAATGTAGGTATGTATCGAGAGGTAGTCTATGTAGTTACCCGCTATTCTAACCATATCCATATTCCACTCAGTATCACTATCAAGACCTACAGCCACCACCTTTATAGTTGGGTCAACTCTCCTCATATGGTCTACAAATTGAACTGTTCTCCACCCACATTCCTCAGCATCTTTACAGAAACCTACTTGAAATCTACCCCAAAGCTCATTGCCAACACCCCAAAGCTTAACGTTATAAGGTTCAGGATGACCGTATTTCCTTCTTAGGTTAGCGTAGTAAGTATCTCTAGAGGAATTACAGTACTCAACCCATGCAGCAGCTTCCTCAGGTGTACCGTTTCCAGCATTAACAACTATAAATGGTTCTGCACCAATTAGCTTAATCCATTCCATATATTCATCTGTACCAAACTCGTTAGGCTCAACAAGACCCCAAGCCAAATCAAATTTCCTAGGCCTATTCTCCCTAGGGCCAATTCCATCAATCCAATGATACTGGGAAACAAAGTTCCCCCCAGGCCATCTAACAATAGGAGGCTTAATAGCTTTAACAGCTTCAAGAACATCGAGCCTATAGCCTTTTACATTAGGTATAGAAGATTTCTCTCCTACCCAAATACCCCCATAGATACATCTCCCAAGATGCTCGATAAACTGACCGTATACTTTTTTATCTAGAGGTGCTACAACAGCTGAGGTATCTACGTATACATGTGTTTTTAAGACCATATCAAGATCTACCGAAATTTCTACCTAGGTATGGTCTAAATTTAAAACCTATTTAGGTAGAAGAGCAAAACTAGCTAAGTGTAAAGAGTAGCACCTATAGTTGATAAAGGTTTTAGCTCTAAGGCTTTTCGAATCAACCCATAAAGATTTCATATATAAATAATCTAGCTTGCCCAAGCTATTTAAATGTTGAGGAATACTTACATTGGAAAACGTGGTTTAACTTGAACACAATCTCATCGCATCTCTGCGCAATCACATAATCAACTTCTCTCTACGACATCGAAGGAGATATATCCTTGATTTATTTCCCCAATATATCGTTTAAAGATGGGTAAACTCCTTCTTCTCGTCATCGACTTTGATGAGATCCGTATTTACGTATCTTTCTTGATATCTAAAACATCACCGAAGTTTATAATCATCGTACCTCTTTTCCTTAATTAGGCTATGATTTTCTCAACGTATACCTCCTCAACCTATTCTTAATCGAAAAACAAGCTTGAGGACCTTCGTTATCAGCCTATAGTTGTTAATTTAGCTTTTCGA
>JAWAXP010000005.1:81123-89854 GCA_038820005.1 Ignisphaera sp.
GATATCATTAGCCTACTTAGAATCTGAATTGTGTTTAAAAGATATTACAGGATATGTATTCGACATAAAGGTTTGATACTTGTTATTAAAAATTATGTGGAAATAGCTTTAATTTTCTAACTAAGAGCATTAGAATAAAGCTAATTCATGCCGTTGAATTAAAGCATATACACTTATACATCTGTATTTAGTTCGAGGATCGAGATCTTCATAGAGAAAATCGTGTTCTAAATCCTTCTCTATAATGTACATAAGCTTTCATTCAATGATACCCCTAATCTCTAATTTCTAGCTAATTAAATTTTAATAGTTTAGGTATTGGAACATATTCATATTTGAATTCAAATGGCTTCAAATACAAATATAGTTCATGTTATATCCAGGTTACTAGAATAAATGAATGGGATTTAGCATAATTATTAAATGTAATTATTGATTAAGCATAATTTTAAGAAAGCGTACTACTACACCTAACATACTTATACACATTCTAATCAATATGTACAATATTTTATCACCGTACGTTAGGTTTTATAGCTATGAGTATGGTTAGTAGCTGATGTACTTCTTTTTATTGTTATGGTATAGGTACCCCGTTTCTTATTGCATCTTCTATCGCTGGATTTCTTTTCTTTTTTAGTTTCTCAAATTCTTCTCTAGTTATTATTAGTGGTTCTATTGGTGCTCCAACGGAGATTATACATGGCATCACCATGTCTATTCTATCCATGGGTTTCTTCGGTAGATCCCCCCTAACTACAATAAGTATATCTATATCGCTCCACTCGTTGAAATCCCCCCTCGCATACGAGCCGAAGAGAATAACTGACGTAGTAACATCGAAGATTTTTTTAACGCATTGTGCAAACTCTTTTGCTTTACTTAAAGCCCATTCTGCTCTGCTTAATCTTTTTTCAATAGCTTTCTCCATAAAGTTATCACCCAGGTTAACACTTTCTCTGCAAACTCTATTGCTTCTCTAGCTTCTCCCTCGGTGTAGTAGTCTTCTGGTATACCTTCACTCCATGCATCTGGGTATCTTGTAGGGACGTAGAACTTGCTTAACCTTGCGAGAACCTCGTATATATCCCTTGGAATCTCTACCCCTATACTCCTCAAGGAGTTCCCAAGCTCGATAAGCGAATGCCCAGTTTTCGGGTTACCTAAACCCCATAGAAGAGCTTTAAGAGCTTTTTCAGCTACTTGATGAGCTTTGAAGCAAGCCCAGTTATAATCCCCAGCATCACAGTCTCTTTTAGCAGATCTAAGCGTTAGTTCAGCGCTTTTAATCCATCTGCTGAATTCAGCTTCATCAACTATGTGCAAGGATCCAACCCTTATAGTAGTTTAGGGCTATACATAGTAGTAAATTTTGGTTTTATATCCTTAAATACGGAGTAGGATATAAGCTTCAAAGCATGAACACTTTTAAATTAAGAGAAGCAGGTAACTGTTGATGAGAGAAGCATATCTTGATGTAAGTCCAGCTACTGGCTTTAAAGGATGTGCTTCTTAACGAAAAATTAACATATAGCTGTACCTATGGTATAGAATATGGCTATCAACAACGTTAAGACCAAGCTAGTTACACCTCTAATTAAAATATTATATGCATCTATGCTTTTCATTACTAGGGATAACGTATTCCAGGCGAATATTCTAGAGTATAGAGGTATAAACTTCAACGCAAGCTATGTTCTACCATCAGCGAAGCTATACGAAACCCGCGGATTTATACTGTTTTTAAATTCTAGGTTTAGGGGATAAAAATGGCAACATTGAAGATCCTAACCCTAATCGTAGCTACCTTAGCTATACTCATGGTAATAGCCGTTGTTATCTACTACCTAACACCATCTATAACACCGCAAACAACGTATACCACGGTAACCACTCCAATAAACCAAACCCAAACAACAACTGTATCACCATCTTCTCCACTATCTCCTACCCAGCCAATAATAACAGATATCATCTCAGAGGGATTTGTATTCGTAGACGAAGATCTATACTGGAGGATTAAAATCCTAGGGGAAGCTGATCTAAGGAATAAAATCGAGATCAATGGCGTGTACAGCCATTGGTTTGGACGCTTAAACGTAACTTTACCTAATGGAGATACTCAGGATAGAATCCATATAGTAGGCAACTACGTAGATATTGTATCCCAATTCACATACCTATCGAAGGAGATGACCTTAGATATCTATATACCGACTAAATGGTGGGAAAAAATATGTTTAGAAGGAATATACAGCGTTGTTGTTTGGCTAAAAGGTCCATACAATAACTACACAATTCTATTCAGCAAAAACTTCACACATATATTCTCCTTCAACGCTATCTTTAAACCTACTAAATGGAGCACTTGGAATGAAACCATAGAGATTGAGGTGAATAACACAGGGGATATACCTCTAATAATAAGTGGTGGAGGTTTTGTGTTAAGCGGTACCGATACCGTGATAGGATGGTGGAACCAACCCTCAGAGATCATCGTAATGCCTGGCGAATTCAAAGTCATAAGAGGGTCTATAGATATACTAAGCAGTTTTAGAGAAGAATTTAAAGGAAAAACAAAAACCATAGATATTTATATAGATGTTATTGGAGCACCTAAGAGATACACTATAACAACAAGTATAGAATTTCCATCAAAATAGATATATACCTATTCACAATAGCTTTAATCATTAACTATTTACTTTAGAAAAGTTTTAATTTTTAGTTAGATTATGTAGTTTTATCCAGATAACCACCACTATAGAGTTTCTTTCTTAAGCCTAGATACATAGGATTGCTGATATAACTGTATAGGCTATTCCCACCAAAGATATATAGCGAAATAATTAATGCTCGACCTACGCTTAGGATATACTCTTTCAAAAACTCCGCCAAGAAAATAACCTAATAAATATATAAAATGATTAAATATTAAATTTCTTCAATGCTACTAACAAAGTAATTGAAATACTAATTAGTACAACCATAGATATATACCAAGGCTCTGGAACAGGAATAGGAATAGAATCATAGAATCCGCCAACAACATAACCACCGCTAACATACAAATTCACAGTAGTTATAGTACGAGCTTCAGTAATAATTCTTGGATTCTCTGTATTTCCAGATTGGCTTAAACCTATTCCAAATACACAGGAACCTGATTGAGCAACTGCTAGCGGTATCTTCATCTCTAAAGCATAATCGTCCTTACTTCTTCTAATAGTTATAAATGTAACAGTAGCTGGAGGATTTCCTATATTGATGGTTATTGTTGTACCACAGAATTGCACTACTATATTGTTCTGATGCTGAAACGGGTTGCGGGCTACCATGTATATGTATAAACCAGAACTATTTGCGTAAAACCTTACATATATTATGTCGATGACGGCGGGTGTATCACCTGATCTATCTTTCCACATTAGTTGGCATTTTGTTGGATTTGGGTATTGATCACAACATAGCCAAACACTATTATCACTCATCCCTGTTATACTGCACCCGGTTCCACCTGGACATATCCAGTTGCTGGGCATCCAATCGCTTTCGTTACCGTCTATATTTATGGTAAGAGCATAGATTGTTACTGGGGTTATTAGTATAAACAACACTATAGCATTTAATATTATTCTAATATTCTTACTGTTGTTGGTTGGCAAGAGTCTCACCAATTGTTATCTTTTTACCTAGGTTTTTAAAGTTTAACTCATTTTAAAAGGTAGGCCTCTTATTTTAAATATTGTTTAAGTGTTACAGATAAGAATCGCTAAGAAGTTTAGTTTTATGTTTAGGGTTCTTGGTTTAGAGATAAAAGCTTAGCTGTAGAATTCGTTGATGTTGTGTACTCTTTAGAAAGTATGTTAATGTATTATGATGTAGTTTTGGGTTTACCTTAGCTAAGCTTACGTCATTATGTTGGTTGTTCAATAGATTGTGTAAGCATTAACGTAGTTTCTAGACTTCTTTTTGTAGAGTATGTTTTGCAATTTTTTGTTAATGTTCTAGTTGATGTAGTAACTTATTATTGTTGATGTTAGATGTTATTAGTAGGTACTTGGAAGTATTTTTAGCTAAAATCTACTTTTGAAAGTAAAAGAAAAGTTGTAGAAAATAAACTAAGTTAAACTTGTTAACTGCCCACTATTTACGTTATTATCTACTCTAATGAGATAATGTTTTCTATAACGGTTTTATTTTTATTAAGCTTATTCTTTTAATCGATTTTACGGTTGAAAATCTAAAAAATAAGGATTGAGTACCACTACGTAATGTTTATAAGTATATCTACAAAGATATACTTAGTGTTTTAAATATATGTAGAGTATACGGGGTTGAGATTGATTTACGAAGAAAACGTGGTTAGCGAATCTATTGATGTAGTAGTACTTAAGAAGAATTTTCTCCGTCTTCTGAAAGAAGATGAAGAGTTTAGATATGCTGTTGCTGGTTTAATTGGTTTAGATGAGATTCTTAAGAAGCTTGATAAGCATGAGGAGGAGTTGAAGAAGTTTAGAGAAGATTTTCTTGTTTTTGTTAAAGAGCAAGAAAAGAAATGGGAGGAAAATAGGAGGTTGTGGGAAGAGAACTTCAGAAGATGGGAGGAAAACAACAAACGTTGGGAAGAGAATAATAGAAGATGGGAAGAGAATGCAAAAAGATGGGAGGAGGCTTATAAGAGATTTGAAGCTATAGATAAGAGGCTTGAGGTTATAGAGGCTAGGTTAGAACATCACTCCAAAGTTTTAGAAGAGCATGCTGCTATTTTGAAGGAGCATACTAAGATTCTTATGGAGCATAGTAACGTAATTAAGGAGTTGGTTAAAAGGGTTAGTAGGTTAGAGCTTGCTGTTGGTGCTTTAACAGAGGCATCATTTGCTCGTTATGTTTATGATGATCTATATGTAGAGGCTTCATCTAAAGGCGAGAAAATATTAAGGAGGGTTAGAAATTATAGATTTAATGAAACAGATATCGATTTATTTATCGAAACGGATAAATCTATATACATAGTTGAAGTCAAAGTAAAACCTAGACATGAAGATGTAGGTTTACTTATAGCTAAAGTAGATTTAGTTAAAGCAAAGTATCCTGGAAAAAACGTTGTAGGAATTCTAGCAACAACAATGATAGGTAGAGAAGTAGAGGAATACGCCATTGAGAAAGGTATACAAGTCTATAAATATTAAGTTATAAGCGTTCAACTAGGTAATAACGTAGAGAACACCTGCTAAATGTTGCTAACGATTTAGAAAACAGTAGATTGTTGATGTATAGGAGCTATGTTTCTAAGGCTAAGATTGTATAAGTGCTAGGTGTTTAAGAACGCAATAAATAAGATTACGAAGAGGTTGATGTTAAGGGGTTTCATATTGGGTGTATATCCAAAGCTTGATCATAAGCTTGTATCTCTAGAGTTTCTTTAGTGAAGAGATCTTTAGTTTTATACATTGTGTTGATCTTTGTAAGTGTATGCGTTTAGTAGAAGGGTTACTACGCGCATAAGCGCGATACCGATTATCGGGGGAGATTAGGATGGATGCAACAGACCGTGGAAAATTTACACGTTGAATCCTATTGTAGTGTTAACACCAATAGGTGATTAGCGTAAAGCTGAGATCTTCTTCAGAGAGTTTACCACTATCTTCTATACTTCAGGTAACTTCTCTACACCGTATTTTTTCGCTATACCTAGCATAGCTTCTCCTAAGCTCTTCTCGATATCTGGTGGCAGAGGCTCTGGTTTATGCTCCTTCAATATCTTTTCAACGTACTCTTTAGCAATAGTATTTAGATCCTTAGAACCACTTTTTCTCCACATATCTGTAGTTCGTTTATCTAGTAGCTTTGGTATAAAGTGTTGTTTCTTCCACCATTCACGTGTATGCCTATGCTTTAGAAATAAGCCACCTGGTCCTACTTCTTCGATCACTTTCTCTGCGATTGTCTCTACATCTACATCTATGCCTTTAGCAAATCTTAAAGCTGAACCAGCTATATCATCGTCTATAGCTAGCTTTACTAAGCTTATGCAATTCTCTTCCATCAGCATACCTAATCCTATAGCCATATTTATACCCGCTAACACGGATATTAATGCACCGAACGATGCTTCTAAAGACGATTGTGCATCAACAGCCTTAGCATCGCTTACAACAGTATAGGATCCACTAGGAATTCCATAGAATTTTGCAAGCTGCGAAGTAGCAGCAGATATAAGGTTTACCTCTACATAGCCTGTACAAGATGTTGCAAACCTTTGATCGAATACCGTAGGAGATCCACTATAAACCAAAGGTGCTCCTGGTTTTGTGAACTGAGCTATTACAAGTCCAGCTAAAAATTCTACGTTTGCCTGTACTATAGCCCCAGCTAGTGTTGCAGGAGCTGTTCCACCGGTTTGGGGCATCGGTATAATATGGACTGGAATACCATATTTTACACAATCTATAAGGTTTTGTATAGCTAACGTACTCCACCTAAGTGGTGGTGAAGGGCATACAGCAAATATCATGAAAGGTTTTCTAGCGATGTTCTCTTCACCTATTACAGCAGCCATAAGCTTTGCTGCATCTGGTACTCCTTCAATTGTGAAAGCACCTGTATCTATAGGCTTAGAACAACTTTTTATAACAACGTACATTCTCCATCTATCGGCGAAGATCTCAGGTACATCAGCTGGGACCACCGAGGTTGACATTATATGTGTATTCGATAGATAATCTGCGACTTTCGCTATATCAGCTAAATCCTTTGATAAAGGTCTTCTAATTTCACTTGTCCTTAAATCTATGTAGTAGTAAGCAGCAGAACCTACTACAAAGTATGTGTTCCACCCGTATAGCTCGGTATACTGCTTACCATCTCTATGGTATAGCCTTACACAGCTAGGTGTTTTCTTCAGAGCTTCTTTAACAATATACTCTGGAATCCTAACTATACCTCTACTGAAATCTACATCAGCACCAATACTGTGGAGTATTTTAAGGGCTTCTCCATGGTCAACCTTTACACCTACTCTGTTGAGTATGTTTAGGCTTCTTACATGTACTTCTATAACTTCTTCATTACTTAGAACCTCTATTCTAGGCTTTGCCACTAACATCCCCTCAGTCTATGTTCATTAGCTTTTTAACAAGTTCAACAGCGCTAATAGCATCAGGAGCCCATCCATCAGCTCCTATCTCTTTAGCCCACTCTTCTGTTGTTGGAGCGCCTCCGATAACAATTTTCACCTTATCTCTTAAACCAGCCTTTTTAATCGCTTCTATGGTTTCTCTCTGCTTAAGCATCGTTGTTGTCAGCAATGCACTCATGCCAACTATATCTGGGTTGTACTGTTTTACTGCTTCTACAAACCTCGATGGAGGTACATCAACGCCTAAATCTATAACCTCAAAACCTAACGCCTCCCATAGCGCTGCAACAATGCTTTTACCTATATCGTGTATATCGCCTTCAACTGTTCCTATAACAATTCTTCCTCGGTAACCTATGCCTCGAGCTGTCCTAGTGATCTTATTTTTAAGTATAGATATCCCCACCTTCATAGCATCTGCAGCTACAATAAGATCGGATATAAATGCTTCGCCATTAACCCATCTATCTCCAAGCTCCATAACAGCTACAACTAAAGCTTTTTCAAGAACTTCAAGAGGGTCAATACCAACTTCAAGAACTTTCTTAATCATCTTTATAACCTCATCAGGATCGCCTCTAATCGTCGCTTCCTTTAATTCTTTAAGAAAAACATCTTTATCGAACACCATTCCCTACACCTTAAAAAGATTTACGGGAATACCTAGTATAAATCTTTCAGCTAATATAAAGCTAAGCTAAACCGTAGACTTATACAAAACCTAGATACTAGCTTAAAGCAAACACTCAAAACATACTTGATCACACCATAGAAAACAGCAACTTCTAGATCTTAACCAAGACATCGATAAAAACTATTTTCATAGAAACCGTACCTAAGTATAAGCTAAAAACTAAATCATCTCTACAGTACAGCTTAATAGACTCTATACAAAAGTTTGTTTATCTAGATTTTAACTAAAAAGAGCTAGGTTATTGGCTTACTATACCTTGGTTAAGTATCCAACGATGGAATAATGAACCGTCGTAGAAGATGTTGAGGAAATACACCGAAGAAGCTGTATTCATAGCTAAAGGCGTTCTAGACGAGACCACACCTTTGAAAGTGATATCGATATAGTTGTTATCTGCAACTGTTTCGAGAGTTTGTAAGAACAATTATTAATACCATAATCTTCGATACAATAATCTTAACACTAAAAGAATTCTAATACAGAATGATGTACCCACTATATGCAGAGATGTACCAGGATATTGATATAGATATAAAATTTAAACCACAACTTGTATTCATCAATAAGAGCATTTATCTGTTTCAATAGCCTCATCCTCTAATCAACGCTAGATCACCTTAGCTCTACGGCAAGTTAATCCATGACTTTAACCATAAAAATTTAAAATATGCTAATAGATTATGCACAACGGGAGGAACATGTGGGGTAAATTGGCAAACATTATCCTTTTGATATTGATGTTAACAGCAATTTTATTACATACAACGCTTATAGCCGTAGCTCAAATGCCGCGTGAAGAGACGTTGATGTTTGCTAGAGGTAGAACAACTATTAGATGGAATGAGTACTCTGGCTCCTTTAGTCCTCAGAATATTTTGTATTTACCGTTATTCCTT
>JAWAXP010000006.1:0-84281 GCA_038820005.1 Ignisphaera sp.
AAGGAGATAGGTAAAAATTTGTGGTGAAACATTCATATTACCTTTAACACAGATCGTATGCAGTGAATGGGGAGGAACAGCATCCTTAGTAAAGAGGAGAGGATAAAGATCCTCAAGACAATGGAGGAAGATATAGAGTTCAGATACGCTATCGCAGGTATGTTAAAGTATTAGACATATTTAAGAGACTAGATGCAATAGAAAGAAGAATTGAGGAGCATTCAAGAATACTTGAAGAGCATAGCAAGAGATTAGAGGAGCTTTCAAAGAGAGTCAAAGAGCATAGTAAAATACTACAAGAGCATAACAAAAGGTTAGAGGACATCACAAGTTTTCTAGAAGTAAGATACTTGTTACTAGAAGAATTTAGTACCGTAGTGATGTCTGTATCGAAGAGATTGCTTGGGCGAGTTATCAACATTTTTGTAAAACTAAAGTAAATAATATATAGATATTGAGACCTAGACATTATCAATAGTTATGGACTATCACACAAATTCTGAAGGAACTGGAAAAGGTTATGTCAAGATTTAGATCCTATAGATTTATTGAATAACTCCAAAACTCAATATTAGACTTATTTAATATCTTTCAGTAGACACCCAAACATCTACTAAGAGTTATTTCTAGTAGTAATTTTGCAATACACTAAGGGTATCAAGCGGATTTATATGTTATTGATCATATCAATGAGCACAGAATCCATGTCTATATCTCTCATATGGATTCCAAAAACTTATAAATCTCTCAGGCCAGAATAGTATGTTATATGTCCTAATCCAACTACTATGGTTATTATTTATGTTTTCACTAAAGTACTTATACATAGTGATAGCCATAGTCTGCATAATTGTTGCGGTTTTGTTCATTGTCGGATCCTCTAGATATTCCTCAAGTCCTACAATTACATCAACAAGTACTCCGATGGCAGGCATCCCAGTTTACAGCGGGTCTAGAGAACATTCTCTGGCCAACTATTATTATCAAGCATTGTATATACCAAGTGAAGGAGTTATCTCCAAAGTTTATTTCGTTGGAGATGTTACTGCAAAAGAGATCCTGGATTGGTACAAAAGTAGTTTAGCTGGTTATGAAGTTGTTGCAGAATACGGAATTACCACTATATCAACACCTGAAGGTTCCCTTGAGTGGGGGGCAATACTGTTTAAGAAAGATAGAGAGGGGGTCGGGATTTGGGCTTTGAGTGGAACTCCAACAAAAGTTGACGGTAAACAAGGTGCAGTCTATTGTGTAGTCGTAGGTGATATCGAGAAATTAATTAGCGAGAAAACCATAACTACTCCAACTTCTGAAGGATTACCATATTCAGATCAAGTTAGTGGAGAAGAACCTATCCAAAGGTATCCAGGTTCTGTAATGCTTTCATACCGTAGAGAAGAAGGTTTTCCAACAATTATATTGATAGAATATGGAACAACAGCCGATATTAATATAGTAGCAGAATGGTATAAAAACGAGCTTCAACTCAGGGGATGGACGGTAAAAGATGAGAGAAAAACTTCGGAAGAGGTAAGCCTACATCTTTTAAAAGCCCAGGAGGAAGTTGGGGTTATAATTAACGCTCCTACAAGCGAAAGAAGATACACCTTGATATCTATTCACTACGGTTCATATAGGCTTCCTTCTAAAGATATTGCATCAGGAATAGAACCTATCCAAAGGTATCCAGGTTCTGTAATGCTTAAATACTACTCGATGGTAATTAGCGGAATAAAGATGATAACAATAACTTACGGTACTTACGATAGTGTAGACAATGTAGCATCATGGTATAGAGATTACCTAACGGCAAACAATTGGCAAATATTGATAGAGCAGTCTGTAGATGAAGGAAAATCCTTCTCATACACTAAAGAGGGCGCGGTTCTTCAGTTAACAATTTCGTCAAAAACTTATACAGAAATAGAGATATTATATCAAGGAGCTTGAATGATGAATCATTAAACGGAAAATAGTTTTTGTTTCAATATTTTTCATAATTTCTTTACTAGTTTTTGCCGATATGTTACCTATTTTATCAAGAGAAATAAGTTTAGAGAAAATAACTTCATTTAAGAAACTCGAAAATATTCCAATAGAATTCTATCCGTCGAAACTTCCATGAATTATGGAGAAAAGTGATGAAGAAAACGACATGTATTATACACCTAGTTTACCGAAATCCTCAAGCTATAGATATATTGAAATATCCCTTAAAACAACACCACAGCTCAAGAAGAAGTTATCTCAAAACCTATACACAAAGAATGACGGCCAGCTGTAATAATTTAATATAGATAGCTTTTTATTGATTCTTCTTACCATACAAATCCCAGTCCTTAAGGTGAGAAAAAGCTATCTATATTAAATTATGTGGCGGGCCCGAGGGGATTTGAACCCCTGACCACCGGCTTAGAAGGCCGGCGCTCTCTCCTAGCTGAGCTACGGGCCCTCTTGGTTGGCGGCCCAGGAAAGTAGTTTTATGTCTAAGTTTTTTAGTTTTGCTCTACTTTTTCTAGGATGAACCTTATTTTGTTTGGCAGCTCTGTTTCGATGTCTTTTATGTTTGTATGCGCTATACCTGTTACGTGGTCTTTTTTGCCTCCTGCTTTTATTGGTAGTGTTTTTGATAGTTCTTCAACTATTTTTCTAGCGTCTATTCTTTGGGATAGTTCTCTTCCAAGCGATATCTCTACGTATGTTTTATCCTGTATTGGTATAAGGCCTACGAATACGAGGTTGGGGTACTGCTCTATCGCTTTAAGTATTATGTCTTTGAGTGTTTCCTTATCGTCTACTTCCATTTTGTGTATGTATAAGAAGGTGCTATCTATTCTCTCTATTTTGTGGCCTAGGTTTCTAATTACTTCATTTACGTACATAGATCTATAGGCTTTCACAGTATTTCTTATACTGTTTAAGTCTTTGACGAAGCTTGTTATTCTCTTATCTACCTCAGCAGGCGTTGAAGAAATAGATTCTGCTACTACCTTAAGCTTACCTTCGAGTTGATATATATGCTGGGGTAGAGCGGTTGCTACAACAAATTCGAACCTTACAATCCCGTCGGCTATCTTCTCTACATTCACAATCTTGATAGCGCCTACTTCGCTAGTGTTCCTAACATGAGTACCAAAACATGCTTGTGCATCCCATCCAGGTATCTCAACAACCCTTATCGTTGGTGTCATAGGTACTCCTCCTTGGTACAGGGTGAACCCGTATTTCTTTTCAGCTTCGTTTCTTGGAAGGAGATGCACCTCTACGTTTATGGCGTTATCGATTATCGAGTTCGCCAGCTCCTCGATTTTTCTAATCTCTTCCTCTGAAGGCATTTTGTAGTGCGTTATATCTAGCCTAGCTTTGTATTCTGTTTTTTCTGCACCTGCTTGCCATACATGTTCGCCTAGAATCCTTCTAAGAGCTCCTAGAAGTATATGCGTAGCTGTATGGTGTCTCATCTTCTTATACCTTGTGCGCCAGTCTATCTCCCCTTCAACTATATCTCCTACCTCAAGCCCTTCGCTGCTTTCAGCTACGTGAACAACTACATCCCCTACCTTCTTGGTGTCAACAACCCTTATGCTCCTACCATCTATGTGTAAGTACCCTCTATCCCCTAGCTGACCACCCCCCTGGGGGTAGAAAGCGGTTCTATCCAAGATAATATAGTTACCGTGGATTCCAAGAACCTTAGCTTCAAACCTCCGTACATATTGATCTAAGTGGAACAACTGCTGTGTTGACGGAGACCTAGAAGCCCATTCAACCACCTCCCTAGGTAGTTCAACCTCTTCAACGGTCTTCAGAGCCTTTGGCCTACTATGCTTTGAGGCAACAACTGAGTAGAAGTACTCAGGAACCTCAACTTTTTTGCTGTACCTCTTTTCAATCTCTTCAGCTAATATCTCCGGGGGTATTCCATGGGCATCATAGACCTCTACAAGATCTTCGACAGAGGGTTGCTTAGATGAGAACCTGCTGGCAATAGCTGATACCCTAGATAAAAGGGTTCTATACCTCTCATCCTCTAACTCGATCATCTCTAGAATTCTATCTCTACCCCTATAAGCTTGAGGATACATATCACCCCAGAAATTAATCTGTCTAGCAATTAAATCAACTAGCTTAACTTCTCTATTTAACCTATGTAACCTCCTAATGGTTCTTCTAATCACAAGCCTCGCAAGATACCCTTCACCGCTATTAGATGGAACAACCCCGTCGGCCAGCATCATCATAGCTGTTTTTGTGTGATCTAATATTGCGTAGAGGTCGAATACCTTTGAGAGCTCTTCTTCAACTTCTTTGATGTTTACCCCAAGAGAATTAGCTACATAGCTGAACAGAGAGGTTCTACCACCAGTTTTGATCCTAGGCATACCCTGTAGAGCTGTTAATAAAAGTTCTTCTCTAGGCTCTAAAACACCTATTAACTTATGGAATTCGCTTAAAAGAGAACCATAAACAGCGTGGAAAGCTGTTGGCGTTTTCTGTGTAAACCAAGCTATCCTCTCTATACCGTACCCTGTGTCGACAATCTTTATAGGAAGCTCTTCGTATTTACCGTCAAAGCTTCTATACATCATGAAAACAAGGGTGGCCAGCTCAAGCCCTCCGACAGCTACCTCGAAGCAAGGACCGGCGTTTCCTCCTCCCTCCCACCAGGACTCCTTAAAGGTTATTTCCTCCTCTGGCACACCTAGTTCTTCCACGAAGAACTTGTAAGCGTATTCAACAGTTTCATTTGTCCAATATACATTCTTATCTCTATAGTTAAATGCGTGATGTCCCCCCATAATGAAATTCGTTAGATGCCTCCCCAACGTTAAACCAACAGAATCTATATCCTCAAGCCTTACACATGGTTGGGCGATAACCAAGGGATTCGCTGGAGGCGGCACTAAACCTGATGTTACATGAGGCTGAAATACAACTATACTTGCTATGGTTAGGTACAGATCTTCTCTCCACCTAGCTACAACAGGTCTAGGCTCTACAACTTCATGCCCATTTCTTCTAAAGAAATCTAGGAATAGATCCCTAACCTCTCTATAGCTAAGCTTTCTTTTAGCTGGTATCTTAAGAAATGTATAGTCGGTGCAGGGAACATCTCCACAGTTATCTCTATCAACAATACTCCAGAAAAAAGCGTTACATTGAGTGCACTGTTGCCTTCTATACCCTCTACCTACGAATATATTTACCCTAAAAATTGACGGATCTACAACAGACATTATATTACCTTCTAACCTCTATGCTGTACAAAAATACGTAAAGTAAAAGAGACTTAGCTTCAGTTTTGTAGTGCTTAATTTAGATTCCATGTATTAACCAAATAACGCTGATAACCCTTCTGCAAGCTGTTCCTCTGATACAGCCTCTTTCTTCTCTTCCTCTTCTTTCTTCTCCTCCTTAGCCTGAGCTTGCTGAGCAGATGTACCAGCTGATGCAGTAGAAGGAGTAGCAGGTACCGGAGCTAAAGGCATAGCAACAGCAGCCTTTATCACTTCATCTATGTTAATCTCTTTGAGAGCTGCTACAAACGATTTCAACCTTATATCATCTACAGCTATACCTGCAGCTTCTAGTATTCTCCTAAGACTATCTTCTGAAACATCTTTCCCAGCCGAATGCAGTAGGAGAGTTGCATATACGTACTCCATGTCTATCTACACCTTACGGTTTACATCTAGGTTCACATCTTATAAATCTAGATAAACGTAAGTGATAGCAAGGGGTTATTAAGCCTTTCACCTAAAAATACGTGCAAATGAAAGCTTTTCGCTGTAAAACCCCCTTATACGGCAAAACCTACATAATAACATACCTATCCAACGAAATAACGTTTAAACGTTTACATTATTTATGTTAAGTTAGAATAAATGAGCTTGCATTATCAACTATGGAGCTCTTAGAGTACGTAGTTAATGTAGTAAACCTAAAGTGTAGTGGATTATACAATTTTTACACTATTCTTCTCAATGTATTCTTCGTTGAATATTCCATCGCTATAGTATAGCAAGGTACCGCTAGCTTTAGGTATAACATAAAATTCATCTAATCCGCGCAAAACCTTTATTGGGTATGGTGGTAGCATAAATTCTTTCAATCCTATAACTGCTCTTTCATTCTCTATAGGGGCTAAAACAATAACCTCTGCATCTAGCTCTCTTAGCTTTACCTTAACCCTGTTGTTTTCCGTGATAACTCCTTTCTCCTTAGAGAAAACCTTGTAGAAAACGTACTTCTTATGCGTAAGCTTATAGGGTATAACATCTAGGCTTACATCCTCTGCTATTTCAATACCTTCTCTATTCACGTTAAACAAAGCTAACGCAATACAATCCCCTACTCTTCCAGCAATCTTCAGTAGCACAGCCTCGTTGTATGGATCTCTAAACAGGGCATCCCTCGTTACAATACCTGGTTCATCAACTTTAACTAGCTCGCCATCATCTAACGTGAGCATCTTAACCAAGTTTACATCTGTTTTCTCTGGATGCCTATCCGTTATATAAATTGGTCCACCGCTAAACACTCTTGCAACAGCATGTACCTTCGCATAGGGATCGTAGGTCATCCACATATCGTAGTCAGGGTACGTAATTAAGTTAAGTAGAAGAGCGTTGTAGATACTAAATATTGTATGTAGTTTTGCATCAGCTTTCCAGAAAGGTATGTAATCTATAGACACCCTCATGACGTTGCTTAAGAAGTAATTGCTATAGTCCTCCGGTACCATAGACATACAGTTAAGTATATCGAGTTCTTTTATATATGAGCTAAGCTGTAACGCTAACTGAATATTTCTTGCAGCTCTACCTACAGGGTATATCCCTTGGTATAAAGCATGTATAACCCACTGATTATCTACTTTAACGAAGTCGAATCCTTGACTTTTAACCCATGAGAAGAACTTCAAGTAGAAATCTACAGCTTTATCGATCTCCGGATGAGGTACATATGCATCTATGTATGGGTTCTTAAAAGCTTCTACACCAAATGTATCGGAGATAACCTTTTCGAAACCGCTCCAATGAATATTTATAGTATGCCAAAGCCCTATAAGCTCTATACCAAAACTTTTAAGCTCCTGAACAACACCGCTTAAACCATACGGAAACTTTTTCCCATCTGCATTCAAAGACTTTAGCACTCTAGCAAACCACTCCCTACCTTTACTGACTTCGTTTTGCCAACCATCATCGATAATAACCCATTTAATTGGTATACCTTTCTTTAGAAGACCTTTAACTATCTTAACAACGTTGTAATGAGATAAATCCTCAGTTAGAAGTGCATTCCAAGAACACCAACCTAGTTTATTAAGAAAAGCCGGTTTCTTTTTCCAATCCCTAAGCTTAAGAATACTGACCCTTGATGCAGTATAAACACATTTCCTGATGGCTTCGTAGGGATCGTCATCAACAGCTATAGAGTAGAGGTAGCTATTATCAACACCGGTTTTACTTGTACCAAGGAATATTCTCAACCTTGGTTTAGGCCATATATACCCGGTGGCATCCCCATCGCTTAACGAAAGAATAGCCACGTAGTTTCCGCTTAATTTGAATAGCGTGAAAACAGTATAAGGCGGTATAAAACCTATTACGGGATACATCCAGCAAGGGATTCTCCTAATGAGCTCACCGTGTTCTAGGTCATCAACTTTAGCTGGGTAGCTAGGTTTATCCGATGGCATAGGAGCTGAAGGTTCTCTATCTACCGCTAATGCGTTGTAATAACGGAAAGCAAGTCCATAGAATTCCGCTACAGCTGGGTTAATGGTTAGGGATAGAACTTCTTTGTTAGGGTTAACCTTTAAGCTTATATCTGCGAAAAACAGTGGGCTTAAAGGTTTTGAACTTTCTACGGATATCCCTAGAGCACCTTTATTTAAGGTTAAAAATACCTTAGCATTTTCGCATATGTAAACCTGTTTATTGCTGTTCTGTTCCTCTACCTCGGAGCATTCTTCTCTTACCCCATCTTCATATAATATGGAAACACCCTCTATCAAATCGTTTAAGTTAAACGCGTACATAGATAGTTTCACGCAACCTTAATCTACTGTCTGAACTTAAATTACTCTTCTAGAGGGTTGAAGCAAATTATTGAGTTAATCGAAGTCCTGTCTTAATTGCAAGACTTATTTGTTGCCTAGATAGCTACTCTAACTATGTAATTAGGTGGTTCGCTTGATTAAAAAAGCTTTAACCATAGCTGGTAGCGATTCAAGTGGTGGAGCAGGTATACAGGCGGATTTAAAGACTTTCACGGCTTTAGGAGTTCACGGGTTAAGCGTTATAACCTCGATAACAGCTCAGAATACCTACGAGGTTAAAGCAGTCTTCGATTTACCGCTTGAAATGATAAAAGCTCAATTCGAAGCTGTTGTAGAGGATATGGGGGTCGATGCAGCTAAAACAGGTATGCTTAATAGGAGAGAAGTTGTCGAGCTTGTAGCAAACCTAGTGAAAAACTACGGCATCCCAACGGTGGTAGACCCCGTTATGGTGGCTAAAAGTGGAGCACCTCTACTAAAGGAAGATGCTGTTGAAAGCTTAATCAAGTACCTGATACCTGTTGCAATTGTTGTTACACCGAATAAATTCGAAGCCGAGAAGATTACAGGTATAAACATTAAATCCGTAGATGATGCTAAAAGAGCTGCTAAAGCGATAGTCGAGGAATTAGGGGCTAAAGCAGCTGTTGTTAAAGGTGGGCACCTAGAAGGAGATGAATCGGTAGACATCCTCTTCGTAGATGGGGTCTTCCGAGAATTTAGAAGTAGAAGGATACCTACGAAGAATACCCATGGAACAGGCTGTAGTTTTTCAGCAGCAATAGCGGCTGAGCTTGCAAAAGGTAAACCTATTATAGAAGCTGTAAAGATAGCTAAAGAGTTTATCACTAAAGCTGTTGAATACAGCTTAAACATAGGTAAGGGATACGGTCCTGTTAACCCAACGGCTTGGATTTACATACCTGCTGAGAAATACCAAGTTCTAGAGAATCTTAGGAAAGCTGTTGAGTTAATTGAGGAGAACTCGGATTACATATCCCCCCTGGTACCCGAGGTGGGCATGAACATAGCTATGGCTTTGCCAAAACCCTACGCTAAAACCGTAAACGATGTCGCTGCTATACCAGGGAGAATTGTTAGAGTTGGAAATAAGGTTAAAGCTGTTGCTCCACCAGATTTTGGGGCTTCAAAGCATATGGCCAAGGCGATTTTAACAGTAATGAAATTCGATGATAGGATTAGAGCAGCAGCCAACATTAAGTTCAGCAAAGAAGTTGTTGAAACAGCTAAGAAGCTTGGCTTTACGATATCCTCCTACGATAGATCTCAAGAACCACCTGAAATCAAAGCTGTAGAGGGTGCTTCAATCCCTTGGGGGATAGAGCAAGCAATTAAAGCTGTAGGAAGCAGGGTACCCGACGTTGTATACCATAGAGGTGACTGGGGTAAAGAACCCATGGTTAACATCTTCGGTGAAACAGCCCTTGACACCGTCTACAAGGTACTTGCTATAGCTAGAGAGCTTAAAAAATAAAATACCCTAGGTTTTCTACATCTATACATCTAAACCAAGTAGATAGGGTTCATATCAACGCTAAAGTAACACTCTTTGCCAAGGATTTTGTATTGTTAGCAAAAGAACAAAACCTAGATTTACTTATATATTTCCACATCTTCTATACTTCTGGGGGTAATATGGCAGAACCAACTATTGGGGAACTACTAAGTTCACTACTATCGCAACCTTCGACGCTAGCCGTTATAGCCATACAGTTCTTCCTAGGGCTTGCCCTAGGCTATATATCGATAAAGATATTGAAATACATAGTAGCGTTCCTAGCCATAATTATTCTAGGGACATTCCTATCAATATGGAGCTTAGGGTTAACGCCAACAGAAGTACTCTCGACATTTGGAATAGCAGCTGAAACAATTAAAAGACTCGCAGTTGTAATGGGGTTACTATCCGTAGGACCTGTTAGCGTAGGTTTCGTTGTTGGAATAGTAGTAGGCTTAATTAAGAAATAAAAGTTTAATACATTTTTAACCTCTGGTTCTATACTTCATGGGAACAACGGTGTATAGCGCATTAATTGAAGCTGTTAACGAAATTCTGATTACAGGGCTAATTATGTTTACGCTTTTTCTATCCGTACAATGCTACCACTCTTAAACCTAGAGAACACAGTAGGATCTCCCATCACCTTACCGATTATGTTTACAGGGCTAGCAGGTCTAATTTCGTTCTTTGTTCTACTAGCTGGTGTAGGACCCCAGAAAATACATATTGCTTTTCCGGGAGGCCAGTAGGCTATTGTTCCTTTCTCGACAACCTCCTTAGCGTTCTCCTCTCCTACTTTTACGTTTGTAGAGAAGTATACCTCGTCTCCCCACCTATACCCCACACCTTCAATTGGTAGTGCTTCAACAACCCTCTTAAAAGTATTAGGGCTTAAATCATCGAATAACTCTGCTTCAACGTATCCAGTAGTATCAGTATATATTTTTACCCTTAACCTAGCCATAAAGACCCCTAGTTGAACAACTAGATTCGCAAAAATATATTTTGCGAAATATATTTTTCTTGTGTAAACAAAACACATTCATATTAGTGGAAGCTAAGCATATACTTCTATAGTAGTTCTTGGCTGTGCGTAGGCTATTCAAGCTGTTAACCTCAATAGAGTCAATTTCACGTTTTAACTCGATGTGGTTGCCGCTTTTAAAGTCATTTCTTCTCTTATTATTGCTAAGTAGCTACTTAAGAGTATCAACCCTATCACAAAAGTTAATAGAGCTTGTATGTACCTTTCTTGCCAGATAAACCAAGACGATAGAACTAAAAATAGTATTGAGGATACCAATAAGATTATTGTGGTTATCCTTGTAACCCCTAAATTTTTGCTCATGTTATTTCACGCTAGGTAGTTAGGTAACTATTTTGTGAAAATAAAAATATTATCGCTTGACCTGGGGCTATAAGTTTCCCAGATTCTTAAGATAAACAACTAAATAGTACTTCAATAACCAACAAGTTTACGCTGACATTGATGATTCATCTTTGCTAATGCTTAGTCCATTAAGTAAGGATAGCATAAGTGTTTAACGATCTGCATTCTAAGGTTAAGCAAGTAACTTTGACTTATCAATAAATGTAATACTTTTTTTCAACAAGTTTTTCCATAAGCTTCTTCACAAGATCTTCGCAACCTGCATGTCTACACTTAGAGTGTATCGCTATACCTTTTCTTTTCGGTAGTTTATCGAGTAGCCCGAGGATTTTATCGTAGGGAACAGATATAACAAGCCTTTTATCGCTATTAAGTATTTTGTTGTAGAGTTGAAGCCAGTAATCTGAGCCACAGTCTTTACCTGATTTCTCCATACGTGCTCCTGGAACCCATTGAAATCCATGTAGCTTCTCAATCTTCAACAAATGGTCAAGGTGATTAATCTGCTCAGGGCCATCTAGATGGTACACTACGTGGTCTAGTCTATCACATTGAGCGCTAAGTATAGGTGCTATGAATTTCTCGAAAAGTTTCGGTGAAATAAATACAGCAAGATCGCACTGTATTGGGTACCACCTACGGGGGCTCCAGAGGCTTAGTATCGATGATGTCCCCACCTGGTACTGGCTGATGATATCGTAAAGCTTATCGTAGTACGAATGCCATATATCTAGGAGTTTCCATGCAGCTTCATCTACTTTCTTCGCATTAAAGTACATATCCTTAATCAGCTGCGTAGTCCCCCTCAACGAAGCTAAAACATCGTGTATTCCTCCAAGGTCTGTAACCGCAGTTATATACTTGTTAACTCCATTGATTAAACTTAGCCTAGTTATTTCTACGGTTGTTCTCCACCAATAACTACCCTCATCTAATACTAGAAGTCTGTCTATAGTCTCCCAATCCCTGACTTCGCTAGGGTCGCCTAAAGCTCCTATCCAGACAGTATTATTCTTGAACACAACTTTAGCGCCAAGGTACCCAGCCACAATACCTGCTCCTAGGTTTACCCACAAATTTGGAAACATATCGCCGAAGAATATAGTCCTTTTGCACCACTCGAGAAAGGTATTGATCGTCTGCTGAGGATTAGAAGGATTCCTAGCAAAACCCCAGATCCACGTATTCTGAAGCCTTGAGTAGTTATCCTCCATACCTTTCCTAGGCGTATACACTTGTATCAACGGTTCTTTAAGCTCACCCTCCCACCACGCCTTAAATCTCTCTTTAACGCGCATCCAATCCTCTTTATACTCTAGGCTATTTGTGTAAACTCTATCTACCACCTTTATCACCGAAATACTTCTTGCTATGTAATCATTAATGCTCTTAATGCTTAAAGATTTAGTACAGCCCAAGTTATCCTATGAATAAAAACTGTTACATTAGTTGAATCAACTAAATAGTTTACGCACAGCTACTCTAAGGGGTTCTAATCCCTAAGCATCTAAACTATGTCTACCAATGCAATAGCTTTACCGTCAACTTCTATCAACAGCGACCCTCTTGCTTTAGGCACTTCAACTATGTGCTTAATAGACCTCTTGCTACCAGCTTTTATCCAAACCCTATGCATCTCTTTTTCTTCCCCATTAAACTTGAACACTATTGTAGCTAGGTCAGACACATTACTGTTGTTTGTAAACTCCATAACTAATTCCACAATTCGCTTTACACCTTCTTCTCTAACAGATGAGCATAAAACCTTAAGGTCTATACTGCTTCGCACTTCATTGACAATTCTAAACCCTAGCGAAACCCTTATATCCTGCGACGAAGAGCCAATCATGATTTCGTATTCCCCTGGCTTTACCACCCTCTTCATGTTCTCGTCGTAGACTGCGAGATCATCGGCTCCTAAAACGAATTCCACGGTCTTTTTACCTCCTACATCTAGATGTATTCTCTCAAATCCCTTCAATTTTACAAGGTATCCGTTCATCCCAGCAAATTTACTCCTTAGGTAGAGTTGGACAACTTCTTCGCCCTCAATCGACCCAATGTTCTCTACATCCACTTGAACTTTAACCACCATGTTATTCTCGTCGAACTCTAGTATGGGGTTGGAATATCTGAATTCAGCGTAGCTAAGTCCGTGGCCAAACGGGAAGAGAGGTGTTGAAGGAGCATTAACGTAGTCGTAAACACGTCCAGACCGCTTTATGAAGTGGTATAGGGGTAACTGACCCTCAATGTAAGGCCATGTTATAGGTAGTTTTCCGCTAGGGCTTATTTCACCGAACAAGATCTCAGCTAAAGCCTTACCTCCTTCTTGCCCAGGGTACCATGCCATTAATAACGCAGGTACTTCGTATATCCACTCCCCTACTACTGGGGAACCTGCTACAACAACTACAATAACATTCCTGTTAACCTTCAGGACTTCGTTGATGAGCTTCTCCTGTACTTTTGGAAGCCTAAGAGAAGCTCTATCCTGTTGCTCACCTTCGGTTACACCAACAACAACAACCGCAACATCAGCATTTTTAGCGACTTCAACTGCTTCATCGAATTCCTTGTAGTTTCCATGGATTCCCATCCCTACCCTTAGGTACGCATATCCATACCCCCTTCTAGAGAACTCGATCCTAATGATGTACTTCTTTCCACCTTCGAGATCAACTAAAGATGTTCTCGGAATACCATCGTCTTTATCTACGTTGATTACAAGCTTATCGTTTATCCATAGCTTAACTTCTCCTCCTCTGACAAGAACCTTGAACACATACGTAGCAGATGCCGGCGGCGTTAGGATCCCACTCCACCTAGCAGACCAACCAGTTTTCGGGAAATCGCTTGAAGGAGGTTCGAGCCCCATATCGAATCTACAGACTCTCCACCTACGCTCAACCCTAACAAGAGCTGGTTCACCAGATAAATTCGGGTTCTTGAAGTACTCAGCTTTAAGACCGTTTTCAGCCACATCTTCGGATGGCTTTAAGTATTTTGGTGGAATAGGCATATCTTCATCTAGATCGCTTACGTATCCTCTCGAATACACAACCTCTACCTTTCTCTCTAATGCTTTCTCTTTTACTCCATCTAATATCCAAGTGTACTGTTTAGGAGTACCACTATAACCTCCAAACCTAGGTTCCTCCGCTATAGAGCCTATAACAGCTAATCTCTTAATATTCTTTATGGGGAGAACTCCATTGTTTTTAAGGAGAACTATGGATTTTCTAGCGGCTTCTAAAGCAAGTTTTCTATGTTCATCGCATCCACATATCTTCTCTGCTTCGCTAGGGTCAACGAATGGTTGGTCGAACAGCCCTATGATCTTTTTAGCGTAGAGAACTCTCTTAACAGCTTCATCAAGTATGCGTTCCTCTACCAGGCCTTCTTTCAATGCGTTCTCCAAAGGTAAACCATATATATTGGTGCTCGAGAGCTCAACATCTAGGCCTGCCTCAAGAGCTGCTTTAGCTACCTGCTCTGGTTTCTCGAATGCTCTGTGAAGCCATAGTACTAAGGGTAGAGCTGTGTAATCAGATACCACGAAACCGTTGAACCCCAGCTCCCACCTAAGAACCTCCGTTAGCCAGTACCTACTAGTAGAGCATGGCACATCATCGATGGAATTGTACGCAGACATGACCGAGAGGGCTCCCGCCTCTATGCACGCCCTAAATACCTCGAGCTCTGTTTCCCTAATGAATTTCTCCGATAGATGTATATCATGGCTATCCCTACCACCTTCACCTACGAAGTTCATTATGTAATGCTTCGGAGTAGCTACAATACCTTCTTCACTGAGAGCCTTACAATAAACATAAGCAATTCTCGACGCTAACGTAGGATCTTCGCCGAATGTCTCCTCCGTCCTACCATTCCTAACATCTATAGCTAGGTTAACCACAGGTGATAAACATTGCCTAATACCTCTAGCTCTACACTCTTTCGCTATTGCTTTAGCTACCCTGTATAAGAGGTCTCGATCCCATGTCGCTGCTAAAGCAATTGCCTGAGGAAAAACAGTTGAATTCAAAGCAATACATCCATGCAGACACTCTTCGTGAATTATAACGGGTATACCGAGTTTCTCTAAGTACATCTTCTGGATCTCGTTAGCCTTCTGAGCTCCCTCTGACGGTGATAACCTCCTTAGAACTCTAGTAAGGTTGCCTACAAGTAGCTCAGGGTTTGAGCTTGATCTTACCTGCGTAAGCTTCTTCTCTAAATTTAAGCTAGAGATAAATTTATTTAGCCATTCTTCTGCAGGGTCTAGCTCCCGGCATGTCACTCTTTACACCGAACGCAGCACATAAAGCAAATCATTGATTACTGCTTCTTCTCTACTTATCCAGCAGGCTTTTCTACAAGCTTCAGCCACTCTTTATTGAACATAACGTGGGCTATCTTTAACCTAAACCACGAGTAAACTAGGTGTATCATTCCATCTCTACTTTGGGTTAAGAATGGGTATGCAAACATACCTTCAGGAGGCTCTATCATCTTTACGAAGGGCCATGTCTTGCCATCGTCTTCGCTAAGCGCTACGTTTAACGGTGCTCTACCAACGTGGCTATCGTTGAAAGCAACAACAAGGCTACCGTCAAGCAATTTTATCAGCGATATCGCGCTATTAGGGTTCTTAAACATTGTCTCCACGGGTTCTGTCCAGGTTCTTCCGCCATCTTTAGAGGTACTCATTATCGTGAAAGCACCTATAGATCCCTTAACGGTCTTCTTTATAGTGATCCCAGGCTCAACCTCTATAGTGAACTCTCTCTTGCAACCCTTTAAAGATGAGAATTTTGGATGTGTCCGAGGTCTCATGAACATTAGCAACGTTCCATCTGATAGCTCTACTACAGCTCCTTGAACACATCCGCACGAATAAGTTACAGGTCCGTATGAATCCCATGTCTGTCCACCATCTTCGGATACCAAGGCGTATACCCTATGGGGGTGGTAGAGTTTATCGTATACCGGTAGCACTATGGATCCATCTCTGCGTATAACCGGGGGATGCTTAGTCCAGTAGCCTCTCCTCCTTACCAAAGGCCTCGGTTCTGTCCATGTTCTCCCAGAGTCATAAGATTTCATACACATTATAATACTAGCCTTGGATCCTTCTTTCTCTGGGAACGAAGTCCAGATCAACCATGTTACACCATCTCTATCTACGAAGAGTACGGGGTTCTGATCGGAGTTACCGGGGATATCAGCTAAAAGCTGCGGTTCACTCCACTGATTAGAACCCTTAGGTAACCTAGAACACCATATATTTACATCAGCTTTACCTTCGGCTGTACCAGCAAACCAAGCGGTTAAAAGATCTCTATCCGGTAGCTCTACAATTGTAGGTGCATGAACCATAGGCATGTTTGGAGAGTACTTGTGCACAAACTGTTTAATGAATACAGGCTCCATTACATAGCCACCTTAGTTGATTGGTGTAGGTGTAAGAAGTATAAAAATCTGCATGATGCATCATAATGATTATCTTAGTAGGTAGATTGTGAAATAGCTTAAGAGTACGTCCACGCCTAACTATTCTTAGTGTACGAGGCACTATGAGGTCTACTTTCATCGATCTGAAAAACGTTGTTTAAGGGCTAGGTTACGGAGAGCCACTATGGTTATAGCTATAGATGTCGATAATATTATTTCATTTAAGTTTTGCATCGATTAAATAATTCTAGGGTACGTAGGATAAATATTCTAAGCGCTAAGAAAACTTGGGTTCGCCGTTGGCTCAATGCTTATAACCACTTCCTTGATTTCAACCACACCATCATCTTTGTTTTACCTCTATTGTTCCAATAGAAGTAGGGGATAGCCTTGAAGGTTACTCTTCTGTATTGCGGCGATCTATGTTCTTCGATACCCTTGTACAAGTTGTTACGCCAGTTACCCTCATCCATTAGGAGACCTTCACCCTCTACTACAACTATGTCCTTGAGCAATCCCTGGTTCTTCACAGTGTACTCTTTCAATGATGAATCTGGGTCTACTACCAAGTACTCTAGGTCGTAATCTAAGTCTATGTTCTCTACGCAGTAGATGAGGGGACCCCTCTTTATAGCAATTCTTCCATGGTTTACCTTAACCTTTGGATGAGATACGACGAAGGTTGAGCGTATGGGTATTCTAAGCTCTACTTCATCGCCGTAATCCCACTTCCTGATTACCTCTAGATATCTCCCAGGTTGTGTCTTCAACGGCTCATCTTTGTTTATCCTTACCTCGGCGCCATTACCCCAAGAAGGCACTCGTAAAGCAATTGCAAACTCATCGACTTTATCTGGCATTATCTTAAGCTTTACTTCTCCATACCACGGATAGCTTGTTTCTAGGAAAATCTTCACGTTGCTACCGCTTAGATCGATTTCAGCTGTGCTCCCAATGAATAAGTTTACATAGATTTTTCGTTCATTCTTAGATATAGCGTAAACCATGTTCGGTATGTATGCTAACAACCTAGCTATATTTGGAGGGCAACAAGCACTTTCAAGCCAGGGTTGCCTCTCGTGGTATGCTAGCAAATCTTCTAAAGGATTTGCTCTAAAATACTTCAAACCATCAATAGATATACTGGCTAATGCTGCGTTGTATAGTATTGTTTCTAGGGTGTCCATGTATTCGGGGTCTCCTGAGGCTAGGAACATTCTCCAGGCCCACATAACCCCAGCAACAGCGGCGCAAGTTTCGCAGTAAGCTGTATCATTTGGGAGTTCGTAGTCTCCTCCAAAGGCTTCTCCTTTGGTTCTAGACCCTAATCCCCCAGTTATATACATCTTCCTAGAGGTTATCCTACTCCATAATCTCGTTAGCGCATCGATCAAGGTTTTATCTCCGTTCTCCATATATACATCGGTTGCTCCGCAGAATAAGTATAAAGCTCTAACAGCATGTACGCCTACAACATCGTCTAACTCTCTAAGAGGTTTATGGTCGAGTATCTTTACATCTCCCCCGGCGGATATAGGGGAGACGCTTTCCGTGAACTTAGATACGTATCCGTACCCTCTTACATCGATGTAGAACTTAGCTAAATCTAGGTACTTAGTATCCCTGGTTTCTCTGAATAACTCTACGAGAGCCATTTCGGCATTTGGGTGTCCATCGGCTGTCTCTAGTTTTCCGTAACCGAACTCGTTAACGAGTAAATCAGCGTACTTCAACGCTACTTTAAACAGTTTATTGTCTTTAAAGCACCTTTTAGTAGCTAGGGCAGCTTGAATTAAATGTCCTGCGGTATAAAGTTCGTGGGAATGCTTAAGATCTTTCCAACGCTCCTTATTATTAAGTATGACGTAGGTGTTTAAGTATCCATCGGGTTGTTGTGCATCTACAATGATATCCACGAGCTGTACAACTTCTTTGTATAGCTCTTCATCGAAGTTGTGTACTAAAGCGTAGGAGGCTCCTTCAATCCATTTATAGACTTCGGATTCATCGTAAACATGCTTACCCTTAAAACAACACTTCGTTCCTTTAGCAACAGCTACAAAGTTATCGATCCTCCCAGACAACCTAATGTAATTCAGCTGAGATTTAAGAGTTGTTGAAACAAGCTGCCTTAACCGAGGACCCCAGAAGCTGTCTATAACACGGACTTTGTTTAACGGGATAGGAGTTAAACGAGCGTAGGTGCTATTTCGCACATCAACTACATGTATACTGCTAACCAGTTTAATCACCTAGCTAACGATATCGTAGGGTTTTCCGCACCCCCTATTTATAAGGCTTCCTTCTATAGGCTTACGGACCAATAACGAATATTAACGGGTATACCCTAACGCAAACTTTAAAATTTAGTGCATCCACATTACATCGCCGACTTTAGTTCGTCGGTGATAAATGTGGCAGACATTATACCAGCTATAATGAAGATATACTGGGAGAACCTTAGGACAGATCCAAACGATATTCTGAAGAGCCTTCCTGCACCAACAGATGGACCCTATAAACCTACGTGGGATTCTCTGAAAAACTACAGAGTACCAAAGTGGTTTTCAGATTCAAAGCTAGGTATATTCATCCATTGGGGACCCTACTCTGTTCCTGCGTACAGCAACGAGTGGTACCCAAGACACATGTACGATACTACTAGACCAGAGCACGAGTACCATATCAAGACATACGGACCTTTAACAGAGTTCGGATACAAGGACTTTATACCCATGTTTACAGCCGAGAACTGGGATCCTGATGAATGGGCTAAAATTTTCGAGAAAGCAGGAGCAAAGTTTGTTCTCTTTGTAGCTGAACATCACGACGGGTATGCTCTATGGGATTCTAGCTATACTAGGTGGTGCGCTGCTAGGATAGGGCCTAAGAGGGATATAGTTAAAGAGCTTAAGATAGCTGTAGAGAATAGGGGCTTAATATTTGGGGTATCCTATCATAGAGCAGAACACTGGTTCTACTTTGAGCCAGGGATGAGGATAGAATCAGATGTTAAAGACCCTAAGTACTACGATCTATACGGCCCCGCGAAACCAGCTTCGCAAGAACCTAGAGCACCCCCAGGGCCTGATAACATACCCCCAGATCGACAATTCCTAAATGATTGGATTCTAAGACTAGTAGAGCTAGTCGAAAAATACAGACCTTGGCTTGTATACTTCGATTGGTGGATAGCTAATCCAGTCTTCGAGCCATACCTAAAAGCGTTTGCTGCGTACTACTACAATAGATGCTATAGATGGGGTATAGAGCCTGTCCTCATATACAAGTGGGGTGCATACCCAGAGGGAACAGCCGTATCTGATTCAGAAAGAGGGACTAGGAGGGATATACAGCCAATGCCTTGGTCAGCTGATACCTCTGTAACGTACCGTGGCTGGGGATATGTCAAAGATGGGGAGTATAAGCCCCCGGAGCAAATAATTAGTCACATGCTTGACGTGGTAAGCAAAAACGGGGTATTCATCCTCAACATAGGCCCTAAACCAGATGGAACACTAGCAGAAGAACAGATGAAAATTCTTAACAACGTTGGCGAATGGATGAAGCTCTATAGTGAAGCGGTATATGGTACAAAACCGTGGTCTGTGTATGGCGAAGGACCCACGGATATCTATAAAGTGAAAGAGAAAGAATTCAATTTAACATCCGAAGACGTTAGATACACCGTAAGAGATCTATATCCTTTAGGGAAAGCAATATATGCATCAATCCTAGGTAAACCCCAGGATACAGTAAAGCTTAGAGCTTTAGGTAGAAACATGAGGTTAGTTAGAGGAGAAATAATAGATGTAGCGCTTCTTTCTAACAAAGAGAAAATAGCTTGGGAATGGACTAACGAAGCCCTAGTTGTTAAGCTACCTACAACTGATGTAAGGTACCCTATATCACTTAGGGTATTAGTTAAAGAACACTAAAGCCATTTTTACCACAAATACGTTATCACATTACTTTAGGTGCTACTCTTGGATAATACGGGGATCATCAACGAGATACTGTCTTCGCGAAAAAGTAGATTGCAGTGGTGGAGAGAAGCAAGGTACGGTTTATTCATCCACTGGGGGTTATACGCGGTTGCTGGAGGAGTTTGGAATAACTCTATGATTCCCGGAGTCGGAGAATGGATTATGTTTATGGAGAAAATACCCGTGAAAACGTACAGAGAGTTGGCGAAGCTCTTTAACCCCGTGGAATTCGACCCAAAGGAGTGGGCAAGAATAGCAAAAGAAAGCGGCTTCAAATACCTAGTTATAACGGCTAAACACCACGATGGCTTCTGCCTCTTTGATTCATCTCTAACAAACTACAATGTTGTTTCTTCAACACCTTTCGGCAGAGATGTAATTAAGGAGGTTACCCAGGCGTTTAAATCTGAAGGTATTAAAGTAGGCTTCTATTATTCACAAACACTTGATTGGTTCCATAAGGATGCCCTTGGCAATGAATGGGATTATGATCCATGGAGTAAAAACTTTAGGAGGTACTTCTACGAATACTCCATACCGCAAGTTATAGAGTTGATAAAGAAGTACGACCCAGATATAATGTGGTTCGATATAGGATGCCCTACGCATGACTACGCAAGAGATCTTAGGATAGAAATACACAAGGCTAACCCAAACATAATAGTGAACGGCAGGATAGATCCATGGACTATAAGGTATGATTTCCTAATATCTAAGGACTTTAGGTACCTATGCAGAAGAGGTATTATGTTTGGTGACTACCTCGAGCTACACGATAACACTATACCGCCGTATACCCTTGAATGCGATTGGGAGGTACCAATAACGCACAACGGCACATGGGGTTGGAGGAGCTGGGACCATGAATGGAGGTCTACAGGTAAACTACTACAAACACTTATAACCGTCGTAAGTAGAAATGGCAATCTGCTCATCAACACAGGTCCTACGCCAACAGGAAAAATACCTCATGAATCACTCACAATGTTCTTGGAGATCGGGAGCTGGCTGAAGAAAAACGGTGAAAGCATCTATGGAACCTATGCAGCCCCCATTGATACACCCTCTAGTACTATATACAAGCTAACATACAGGCCTTGTAAGTCGAAAGAGGACGAGATATACGTTCACTTAATAGGGTGGCCGTGGAATGGACAACTAAGGATATACAACATCTTACAGAAATTCGATGTAGGTGAAGCCTATGTATTGGAAACAATGCAAGCGCTGAATATGAAAAAGAGTGGCAATGATTTAGTGATAGAAGGTCTTCCATATTCGCCGATAAACCGCCTCGTAACAGTCTTAAAGCTTGAGGCTCAGCCTAAGGAGGTTTAGAGTAGACATGGTTTTATGTTCTTTTAATGGCTTTAGAGGTATCTGAGATGAGGTGTACATGTATTGCAAGATTTAGTTGAGATAAGGGGTAACCTCGTAATAGTAAATCTAAATGAATTCAAAGTAGTTATATCAGTATATGCATCTAACATAGTTAGGGTATCCTATTTACCTTTGGATAAGCTTAGTGTCGGTGAAGCCCTAGATAAAGCGAGCTTTGTAGTAGTCAAGAGACCTCAGGGATGTCCATTCAATTTAGAAGTTAAAGACGATGCGGTCTCTATATCTACAGATGAAATTGTTGTTGTAGTTAATAGAAGGGATAACAAAGTTGCCTTCTATTCGCGTGGTATTAAAATCGTCGAAGAAATAGAGAGAGAATTAACTAGTAGAAAGATATTAGGTATAGACACCTATAGCTTTAAGCAGAAGTTCTCTATAGATCCTAGTGAATCAGTTTACGGCTTAGGTCAGCATGCTGGTTTCTCAGCGCACACAGGGTTTAACTATCGTGGTAGAACGGTATATTTGATGCAGAGGAATACAGATATAGCTGTACCATTCATGGTCTCTAGCAAAGGTTACGGTATTTTATGGGATATATACTCAATGGGGGCAGTATCCGTAGATTACGATGGTATTGTTGGTGTATGGTTTGAGGCATGCGATTTTGCTGATTATTACCTCATATATGGTCCATCTATAGATAGGGTTATAGCGGGTTATAGGTGGTTAACAGGTAAGGTACCTCTATTACCTCTGTATGTATTAGGTTATTGGCAGTCAAAGGAAAGGTATGCAAGCCAAGACGAAATACTCGCGGTAGCTAGAGCCTTTAGGGAAAAGAACATACCTATAGATGTGATAGTGCAAGATCATAAATACTGGGGGAAGCACGGTTTTAATGCATTTAAATTTGATGTAGATTTCTATCCGAACCCTAAGCATATGGTTGAAGAACTCCATAAGTTGAACATGCGAATACTGATATCAGTATGGCCTTTCTTTGGAGATAATACAGAGGTATTTAGGGAAGCCCAATCGATTGGGTGTATAATAGCAGGTACAACTCTGTTGAACGTATTTGAAGAAAAGTGCAGGGAGTGGTATTGGAAGAAGATAGAGGAGGCATTCTATAGCATAGGAATAGATGGTTGGTGGCTTGACGCATCTGAACCAGATATAGTGCTAAGGTGGATGTACGGCATATGGCAACGAGAACTTGAAGTTATGCCAGGCGTAAGGATGTTTAAGTATCTAAATATATACCCATTGCTTGAAACTGAAGCCGTTTACAAAGGCCAGAGGAAGGTATCAAACAAAAGAGTTGTTATACTAACGAGGTCTGGCTTCGCAGGAATTCAAAGGAATGGCGTTATAAACTGGAGCGGCGATGTAACATGCGATTGGACAACGTTTAGAACACAAATATGGGCTGGGCTAAACTACAGTTTATCAGGTTTACCGTACTGGACAACCGATATAGGCGGGTTCTTTAGCTGTAACCCAGAGCTAGAGAGCTGTAGAGAGATATTCGTTAGATGGTTTGAGTGGGGAGCCTTTTGCCCTATTTTTAGAGTTCACGGAACGTACTATCCGAAAGAGCCGTGGAGATTCGGCAAAGAGGTTGAGGATATACTCGTTAAGTACATAAGGTTAAGGTATAGGCTAATACCATACATATACACGTTAGCGTGGATGGTGCATGAAAAGGATTACACAATAATGAGGCCCCTTGTTATGGACTTTAAAGACGACGAGAAAACACATAACATAGATGACCAATACATGTTCGGCCCCTTCATAATGGTCTCCCCTATAACAACGCCGTCGACATTTGAGAGAGAGGTATACTTACCTCACGGAATTTGGTACGATTTCTGGACAGGTGAACGAATGGTAGGCAGTAGAAGAATTAAGGTAGGTGCACCACTAGATATAATACCACTTCACATTAAAGCCGGGGCGCTAATACCTATGGTTGCTAAAGACCTTAGCCACACCAAAGAGAAGTTTAACGAAATAGAGCTAAGGGTTTACAGAGGAAACGACGGAGAATTCCAGCTCTATATAGACGATGGCGAAACATACGATTACGAGAAGGGAAGATATGCTCTAGTGCCCATTAAATGGGTGGAAGGCGATAAACGGGTGATATTAGGTAAATTGCGAGGGATAATGGAGTTAGAACCTCTTGTCTTTAGGATAGTAGTTGTTGATAAGGAGAAAGGAGTAGGCCTAGATGTAGCTAAGCCGGATGCCGAAGTAGAATATAAGGGAGACGAGGTAGTTGTTAACTTATAAAAAGACCTTTTTAATATCATTTAATCCTTCTTCATCGTTCAGCGAAAAGTTTCTGAAGAATCCAATAAGATGCTTTAGGCTGACGATCCCTAGTAACAACGCCTTTACGGTTAAGTATTACCCTTAAGGGGGATTCAGGGGTTCTGAAGTCTGCGAAATTCCATACATGTACACCCTTTATGAACGGCTTCTTAATTAAAACCTCTATATACCTTCTAATGAACTCACCCTGATACTCCTCGCTCCACATTACAGGTGGATCACTATGTAAACCCGTTATAGCGTCCGCCCCGAATTCCGTAATTATTATCGGCTTCCCAGGATACCTTTGATGGACTACCTCAAGCTCTTTCTCTAACCGTGCTATAGCTTTATCAAGATCGCCACCTTCTGTGTACCACCCAAAGTACACATTAAGAGATATAACGTCCACAACGTTACTTAGATCTCCTATGTCAAGCCTATGAGATGCAAAAGTAACTAGTGTCTGCGGATTCAAGCTTTTTACGAATTCAGAAAGCTCTCGTACTAGGGATCGACAATTTTCGTAGCCTATAGGAGCCTCATTTGCTACGCTGTACATTATCACCGAAGGCCTATTCTTGTACTGATATATCATCTCCTCCACCATCTTCTTCGCTTTACTGCGTACCTCTGGGTCTAGACACCATTTATCTATCTCTTGCTTAGGTATAAGGTTGCCTACGCCTGAAAGGCAGAAGGGGGACTCTAGTATTACTAGGAATCCTAGCTCATCTGCTAGATCTAGGTGTTCTTCTGAGTATGGGTAGTGGGATGTTCTAAAAGAGTTTGCGCCAATCTTCTTCATTAAGTAGAAGTCTCTCACAAGAACAGATCCAGGTAGGTACTTACCAGTAACAGGAAAATCCTCATGGCGACCAAAACCCTTAAGAAACACGGGCTTTCCATTCAACAGTATTTCGTTGTTTCGAACTTCGATGCTTCTAAATCCTATTCTCTCAAAGACTGAATCAACGACTTCGTTGCCGCAGATAAGATTTACCTCTAGATTGTATAATTGGGGGTCTTCTGGAGACCAAGGTTTGATATTCTGTAGCCTATCCTCTACTACGATAACTCCACCAACTACGTTTTTCCTACATGCGTAATACTCTTTCTCGAAGAACTTATCGTACAACTTAATCAATAGTTCGCATTCAGCTAAAGTGGTACAACACTCTACGGTTAACTCTGTTTTCAGCAAACCTCTATAGTCTGTAGAAACTCTTAAATCCTTAATGTAGTTCTTATTCGTTAGCTCTACATAGACATCTCTATGGATACCACCGTAGGGATAGAAATCAAAAGCGGTTTCGTTAACTGATTTACCTGGGGGGATTCTATTCATAGCAAGCTTGTTATCAATTTTAACAACTAGAGTATTCATTTTACCGAAGGTAACAGCTTTCAGAGCATTCAACCTAAATTCTATGAAGCTTCCTTCGTGATCCCCTAGGAATAAGCCATTAACCCAAATTTTTGCGTAGTACCCACAACCTTTAAACACAGTCCAAGGTATTTTACCTATGTGTTCAACCCCTATGTAGAATTTCGTTTGATACCATGCAATACCCACGTACTTATCCCAATCGGGGTTCTGCTCATTCCAAGACGAAGGTACGTATACTAGGTGTTCGCTCTCAAACCCTTTATGCCATCCATTATTTTCCCCTATATCGTTTGGATCTACTCTGAATCTCCAAAAACCGTTTAACGGTATTCGTGGTCTAAAATAGCTCTTCAAATCCTTAGCCCCGGTCGTGTATGTGCGGTAGGTCCACAAAATATGTTTATTATATTCACGAAGATTGGTTGAGGAGCTAGTTGCAAATCTTTCTTACGATTTACACGAAGTTTTATTTCGGCATCAATTTATTTAAACTTAAGCCAAGTAATGAAGACGAAGATTTAGGTGTAAACCGTGGGGAACCAGGTCACTCATAAATGGGGTGTTTTCGAGTTAGAGCTAAAGAGTAGCCAATTGTATAATGATCCCCTAAGGGATGTTAGTGTTTGGTGTAAATTCGTATCGCCAAGCGGTAGAGAGTATACGGTTGAAGGTTTTTGGAATGGTGAAAACACGTGGTTGGCTAGGTTCATGCCCGATGAGTTAGGGGTTTGGAGATACAGGTGCGGTTGCTCAAACAAGGAGGATGTGGGTTTAAATAGTGTTGAGGGTAGTTTCGAATGCATAGCCTATGAAGGAGATAACCAACTTTATATACACGGACCCTTAAGGCTATCGCCTAATAGAAGGTACCTCGTATACAGCGATGGTACACCTTTCTTCTGGTTAGCTGATACAGCGTGGAACTTATTGTTGCGAGGCGAAGTTGAAGAGATTAAGGAGTACCTAGAGTTTAGGAGGACTCAAGGGTACAATGTAATTCAATTCGTTATAATAAATTGGGGGGCAGCCCCAACCGATAACTTCGGCGATCGTGCATACTACGGCTGCGATAAGGTGGACGTCCTCAATGTTAGCTTCTTTAAACGTATAGACGAGAAATTCGCCTTGCTCAACAAATACGGGTTTGTAGCAGCACCTGTGTTATTCTGGGTATCACTCGAGGAGAATCTAAGAGGTAGGTACCTAAACCCTGGAGCAATACTTAGAGAAGAAGAAGCCATACTACTTGGTCGTTATATCCTTGCAAGATACGGTGCACATATAGCTGTATGGATACTCAATGGCGATGGTATCTACACGGAGCTTAAGGCAAATCGGTGGAGGCGCATAGGGAGAGGTATATTCTTGAATCCTCCAACGGGGCGGAAAATACTTGCAACAATGCACCCTAGAGGAGGTACATGGCCTTTACCCGACTTTAGGTGCGAAGAGTGGTACGATATCGTTGGATACCAATCCAGTCACCACAATGAAAGGGAGAGGCTGAGATGGATATGCCAAGGCCCGCCTGCCACAGACTGGAGACTAGATCCTCCAAGACCCTTCATAAACATGGAGCCAAACTACGAGGATTGGATTGATCATGTTCTTAAGGTTAGGATAACTCGATACATGGTCCGTAGAGCAGCTTACTGGAGCCTTCTTACTTCACCACCCGCTGGGATAACTTATGGTACTGGAGGAATAATAGTATGGGCCCAGAGAAGAATTGTGCTTGAATCCGAGGGGGTGACACAGCAGTTCCTAACGTGGCGTGAATCCCTTAAACTTCAAGGAGGTTATGATATGGCTGTGCTCAGGAAGATATTCGAGTCTATACCGTGGTGGGATCTGGTGCCTGCACAGGAGCTACTTGTTGAACAGCCTGGGCTAGATGACGAGGAAGCGTTCATAGCTATAGCGAAAACGTCAGACTCTAAATATATGGTTATCTACAACCCCAAAGAACAGGAAGTTAAACTAAACTTAAAGAATGTGAAAACACCGTGCAAGTTTTCGTGGATAGATCCAACAACAGGCAAAGTATCCAAAGAAGAGACCATAATAAGCGAAACCGTTACCCTAAGACCTCCGCCATCGAGAGATCGTATATCTGATGGATCTTACAAAGACTGGGTAATTATGTGCATATGTTCATTAAATTAAATATTGCTTATGTAGTTTAATATAAACCTTGAATACCAATACCTTTATCTAAGACCGTGGATGGTTGATCTACAGGATAAAGTTTAAAACTTTGTATATAGATAACGATTTCGCTGTAGAAGGTGAATAACTAGTTGAGTACAATCCTTAGCAGGTATCTCCCTATAAGGGAGGCTTTGCTGAGAGGTTATAGGAATATTACTCAAGCTAATCTAACGCTCCCAGAACCCTACGAATTTAATATCTCCGTTAGAGGCGATTATTATTACTACCAAGAGAACATACTTTCCCAAATACTGAACTACCTACCATACATAATAATGATTGTAGGTTTCCTGATACTCGCAATAGCCTACCTCATTGGTCCAAGGAGATACACAGTAGCACCTGTTAAGATAATCTTCGGCGAAAAAGATCTCTTCGGCTATATCCCGAAGGTAAACTACGTATACGAAGGCATAAAGTCTATACTCCGCAAATACTTTGTCAAGGTAAGGGATAGAGCCCAATGTACTTCATGTACACCTCGCGAAATACTGAAGAGAATACCGCTGATATCGAAATTCGTAGATATATATGAGGAGATAGTCTACGGCGATAAAAAGAGATCTGGTGTAGAAGAAGCCTTAAACGAGGTGGATAGAGTCTGTGGCGAAAGCCAGTAGCGCTTTATTTATTTTAATAATACTAGTAGCGCTAATAATGCTATCCCAATCGGCTACAGTAGTTTGGCGTACCCTAGAAAAAGACCCCCCATCGGTGTTCAACTACGGACCTGGTGGAGTCTCCTACTTCTATGCAGACGCTATAATAAGAGCCGGAGACGTCAACGTAATATATGATTTATCCGAACTTCGTAGCTACAACCCGCAGAAGTATGTGTTGATACTCCTAAGCCCAGATATACCATTAAGCGATAAGGAAGTTGATAGCGTACTTTCATGGGTGGAAATAGGGGGTACAGCTATAGTAGGTGATGAGGTTAACACAACATTTCTGTTAACGTCTAAGCTAGGTTTTCAGCAAACTTATAGACTCCCAGCCCTGCTCACATCCCAATGCTATTTAGCTAATGGCTCTATAATCGAAGTACTGCTAAACGTATTCGTAATATATGCTCCCGTAAATGCTAGTGTACCTTTTCAACCTATATGTGTAAACGAGTACGGCCCTATGGTATACAACATTGTATACGGTAGAGGTCGAATATACTTAATGGGTGATTCAAGCGTAGTAATAAACGAGATATTCGTTAAAGCACCAGCTTCATTCAATAATAACACAGCATTCGTGTACGGCTTAGTAGGTGATAAGAGCATAGTTGTATACGAAGGTTCAAGGATATACGGATACGCTGAGCTAAGAGCTTTATCAACTGGGTTCACATTGCTCTTCAGCTTTATTGGTATGGTATTCTCGAATATAATGAACTTAGGTCTAGTACCTAGAACAATATTTCTATTGGTTTTAACTCTACTATCTACAGCGCTAGTTATGGCTAAATTTGGCACCCCAAGGAGTTTAAGAAAGATTTTTAAATCAGAGCAAAAGGGTGTAGACGAGAAAAAAATGTTTGATTTATCAAAACTATTAAAGGATATTTCGCTTGGTGTTAAAACATGGGTAGAATCGATGAAAACAAAGTGAAGTTCTTTAGTGGTAAGTTAAACACGATTATAGAGAATGTTCAAAAAAAGGTTATAGGTAAAAGGAGAGAACTTGAAATAATACTAGCAACGCTTTTCGCCGAAGGCCATGTCATACTAGAGGGTGTTCCGGGAGTAGCCAAGACACTATTGGCAAAATGCATAGCGTTATCACTTGGGCTAGACTTCAAGAGGATTCAGGCAACTCCAGACCTCTTGCCATCCGATATAGTTGGAACTCAGATATTCAATCCAAGGGAAGGAACCTTCATTTTTAGAAGGGGACCTGTGTTCACTAACATGTTATTCGTAGACGAGATAAATAGAGCTCCGCCAAAAACACAAGCGGCTCTTCTAGAGGCAATGCAGGAGAGGCAGGTCACCGTAGAGGGTATTACCTATCCTCTTTCAAAGCCATTTCTAGTTATAGCCACGATGAACCCCATAGAAGTTGAAGGTACTTTTCCGCTCTCTGAAGCCCAAGTTGATAGATTCCTTTCAAAAGTTGAAATAGGTTACCCATCAATAGACGAAACAGTTGAGATCCTAGACAAATTCTATACGATCTCAGACCTAAGTGATTTAACTTCTGCGCTTAGTAAAGACGATGTTATTACGCTTATAGATCTAACGAAAGGGGTATACATAGACAAGAACATAATGAAGTACATTGCTGCTATAACAGAAGCTACAAGGTACCACAAAATGGTTAAGCTCGGTGCTTCGCCTAGGGGTAGTATCGCTATGCTTCTCTTATCAAAGTCTCTTGCCCTCATAAGAGGGAGAGATTACGTAACTCCTGACGACGTAAAAGATGTAGCTTACTACGCGCTTGCCCACAGAATAATACTTAGAAGTGAAGCTAGGATATCTAGGATAACTGTTAAAGATGTTGTTGTAGACATTATTGAGAAGGTAGAAGTTCCTTGAAAATATCTCCCGCAGGTCTCGCCCATATATCCATAGCAATAATACTCCTCGTATATGCCTTAGCTTATAAAAACGTTCTCGCATTATCTACATCGCTTGCTATGATCCTTATTTTTTACAACGAGTACAGCTCATTTATCAGGAGCCGTAATGCCGTAGCCTACCTAGCTGTAAAAAGATCTTTAGAAAAAGAGGTATGTAATGAGCTAGACGAGGTAGCTATAACACTATCCATTGAGAACAAAAGCGGTTTTCCAATATCAAGGCTTACAATACTCGATAAACTACCCCGATTCATAAAGTTCAAACAGGGGCGACCCGCATTCATGATCTCCGTTCCTCCTCATAGTATTGTAAATATTTCCTATGGTGTTGAGATAACAGCATCAGGATCTCACGACTTCACAAATACTATGCTTATTATAAGCGGTGCACTTGGGTATTTCTACGAAGAGCTAGAGGTTGATACAAGAGAAACAATAGTAGCTCTTCCACTATCGATAGGAAGCGCCATAAAGATGAAGAGTTTGCAACGTATCTTAGGATCTTACATAGAGGGTAAATCTACGAGTGGTCTCTACGATTTAGCATCGATAAGGGAGTACCAAGCGGGAGACGATATAAGGAAGGTGCTGTGGAAAACCTATGCTAGGACTATGAAGTTGATGGTTAGAGAAGATTACGGTGAAGCTTTTGCAAGAGCCCTTGTTATGGTTGATATAAAGAAGTTCCTATGGGATCTAGGTCCAGAGCCAAATACTATAGCACAGGTAACTCTACGCCTATTTAGATCGTTGGTCGAGTTGTTAGCAAAATATTCATCAGTAGATCTAGCTCTGTGCGTAGGTCCTTCGCCAAAGGTTGTCGCTAATGCCGAGCAAGACATAATAGCATCACTACATAGAATTATATCAGCTGTAGAAGCTGGTAATGGATGTGAATCAAGTATAGATGTGTTTGCAACCGTTACAGCTTTCTTAGGAAAAAGCCCTGAACAGTATGATACAGTTGTGCTCATAACCAACCCCTTATCTTTAGCTATAGAAGCTCCCGAGAACTTCGAGATACTTCTAAAAACGTACGGGGAGAGGCTTATGGTCTTAATTCCCTACTACGAATATGACAAAATAATCCCCGCCGAGGATGTCACGGAAATGGTTAAGGCCTTATCTTACTACACATCGTATACGAGGTACGGAGTTAACATAACGGAAGAGAGTTTTGAAGTTTTTAAGGTGAGAAAATGATAGAGATGGTGATACTTCTAATATTTTTAGCAGTACTGATACTAGATATAATCAGAAAATCAGAGTATTCTCTAGTAGTAGGTGTTGTAAGTATAGTGCTTTTACTGACACTAGGTGCACCGTTGTATGCAATCGCTGTAACCTTAGCAATACCTCTCTACAACCTCATACTCTTTATATCAATAGAAAGCGTAAGAAGAACGCTAAGGTACGCTGAGGTAATATTCGAAGTTCTTAAACCTCTGATAACGGTATTACTAGCGGTTACTATTGGAATGATTAGCCGAAGAATAATATTCGTCTACATGGATCAATGGACTTCTTCAGCTCTATTCACTATAACATTCTTTATAGCATTATCGTTTGCGTTAGAACCATCAGTAAATAGACTAAGCTACATTGGTAAACTACTAACACCTAATTTGTATAACCTAAGTAAATACCTTCAGAACATCGCAATATTATTAGGTATAGTATCTTTATTCTACTCAGCAACAGTACTACAATCTTTAGTAGCAATACCAATATTGATGTTATTCGTTTCACTATATATATTAAGGAAGATAAAAGGTGTAGCTAGGAGAATAATAGTGTTCGCATCGCCTTACATAATAGCTTTAATCTTATCGTTATTAGGTGTATAAAACTAAAATCTCTCGATAATAAACAGTTTTTTAATTTACTTTTCAATAGAAGTACTATGAGGATAATTAATAATATTAAGTTCTGAGTAGTAAACTTAATTCAATTCTATATATGTATAAAAAGAATAATGCAAAGTTTTATATACTTCTAGTTTTTTTACTGATAAAAGTTGGGGTAAAGATAATATGTATAACCTTAAAGCAGCTACAACTAAGCTTAATAGAAGATTAATTACAATGGCTTTAATATTGTCATTAATATTACCCATACTACCATTAGCAATAGATAATGCACCTGAGGTTCACGCTCAAAGGGTTCTATTTGTTGGAACTGCAGGTTATGATATCTCAACAACTTATTCGCTAAACCCATTTGGATCCTATAACCCAGCAATGTCCTCAAGTATGTATCCTTTCGTCTACGATAGACTCGCATACTATGTAAGAGCCTACAACGCATTCTTCCCACAGCTAGCAGAAAGATGGGAACCCAATTTCGAGAAGAATACCTTTGTTGTATATCTAAGGAAAGATGTTGTATGGCATGATGGGACTCCGTTTACATGCAAAGATGTGTGGACATACTTAAAGCTTAGACAGGCTCAGAATCCAAGCTTATGGCGAAACTATGTAAGTGATGTTGTATGTAGGGACGATTACACGGTAGAATATATGATAAAAGCTTGGAGCCAAGACCTACCTTACCAAATACTTTGGAGCGAAGGTCTTATAACAACTCCTTATAAATGGTTTGGGAAGTGGGCTGAAGAAGTAGATAATGTAGTTAAAAACATAATGCCTAAAAATGCTACTTTAGCAAACCAGATGTTAACCAATATAATAAGGAATTACTCAACTTGGCAACCACCAGCAATAATAGGTACAGGACCTTATTCAATTGATGTATTTACGAATCAAGAGGTACACTTTGTAAAATTCAACAAATACTATAATGCGCGGAACGTACTCATAGATAAAGTCATAGGTGTTAATCTTCCAAGCGATGACATAATGTGGTTTAATATTCGTTCAGGGATTCTCGATTACGCTGTTGGTAGAATGACGCAGGAGGTAATGGATGAAGTAAGGGCAATGCGCATGGGCCAATTCACTAATGGTGCACCTCTACAGGGACATGCAATAGCTTTCAACTATCTAAATAAATGGCTAGCTATAAGGGAAGTTAGATGGGCAATAGCGCTTGCTATAAACTTAACCCGTTGTAAACTAATACAAGGACCGTATACTATTAACGAGACTTGGTATCCAACAGGTTTTGCGCCACCTCAGAACGATTACTGGGGTATAACAGAGCTTATACAGAAAGGTGTTATTAAGAGAGCTGGGAACAATCCGAAGGAAGCTGAGCAACTGCTGAAGAAAGTAGGTTTCTCTAGAGGTTCTGATGGTAAGTGGCGTACACCAGAAGGACAAGTATTTAAGCTTGTAGCAAGAACTCAAGCTGGTTATGCTATCGAGTGGACCTTGTACCAAGCTTGTGAAGATCTAAAAGAATTTGGAATAGAATGCGAATTCTATCCAACGCCTGGTGCAACATGGGGTACAATGCTTAGAAGAGGTGATGGATGGGATTTAGCTGGGGTATTCTGGGGAACAGCATCGATATACGGGCTTTCATATGTTAGAACAGCATTAATGGATCATAGAAACAGAGGCGGTAGATACGATATCAATATGCCAAAGGATACGGTGGATATGGTGTATGTACCCTATTTCGATGTAACTGTAAACATTACGGATATAGCTATGAATAGGACTCTCTTCGAAATGAATTGGGATAATCTATCAACATATGTAAAGATGTTAGCTGTGGTATTCAACTACTACTTGCCAGAACAACCGTTAATAGAAAATGCTCAGTGGGTATTCTTAAGCTCTAGGTGGGATTGGCCTGATCCAAACAACGAACTATGGTATAAACTGATATACTTAAACGCACCCATAGATTCACGAGGTATAGTGGCTCATGCAATTAGAATGGGATTACTAGCAAATCCAAAGAAACCAGACCCGGTAACATTCATACAACAGCTAATACCTATGTACCCTGGATGGGGCTTGGGGATGTTACCTAAAGAAGCTATGCAAACTTTAACTCCAACAACAACTCCGACAACTACTACCGCTGTCACTACTACCTCTGTAACAACTCCAAGAACTTCGCTACCCACTACTGGTAGCAGTAGTCAACCATCATTGCCTTCGCAAACCACAACATCACCGAGTCAAACGTTTACATCATCGTTAACTTCTTCAGAATCGCCAACAACATCGATAGTTATACCCCCTGGAGCTGTGGTTCGAACAGTTACGGTAACTTCAACTGCTATAAGAACAGCTTTATCTATGACTTCAGCATTAACTACCGTTAGAGAAACTGATTGGACTTTGACGGCGGCACTACCTATAGTTTTATTCGTAGTAGGGTTAACGTTAGGGTTGGTGTTTAGGAGGAGGTAAATTTATATAAAGGTTAATTTTATTTTTTATGAATTAACTTAAGCTCGATGATATTAAACTTAACTCTAAAAATATAAAATAATGAGGAGAACCATATGAAGACTTTAATAAAAAGAGTTGCAACAACAGCGTTATATGGATTTGTAATAGTATTTTTTGTAGTTTGCGTAACTTTTGTACTATATAAAATTATGCCAGGAGATCCTCTATACGATATAGCTCTTGAGCTACAGCGATCTCGAGGACTTCCAAGCTTTGAAGATGCGTACGAACTTGCTAAACAGATTGCAATGTTTTATCCATCTGGAGATCCATTAGATGAGTTACTTAAGTATCTACGTTCATTCTTCACCGGGAATTGGGGTATATCTACATTCGTTGTCTTTGGAATGTCTGTAACTACGCTTATATTTAGGGCTTTGCCTTGGACACTCTTTATAATAAGCACATCTACAACCATAAGCTTTTCACTAGGTATAATTATAGGTAGAGAACTTGCTTATAGAAGAGGAAGAATAGCTGAAGTTGCAACAACGATATTCACAATCATATGGCAGGCAATCCCAGATTACTTCGTTGCTGTAGCTCTGATAATAGTCTTTGGTTATCAGCTTAAAATACTGCCTCCAGCAGGCAACTATGGACCTGAAGGAGAAATAGCATTAAGAAGTGGAAACCTGCTTGGCTACTACCTTGATATACTTAAACACTCAATACTACCAATATTTACGTTCGTTATAAATGCCTTCGGCGGCTGGGCTCTAGCTATGAGAGCAGCATGTATAAGATTGCTGGAATCAGATCATGTTGTTTATGCTAAGTCGAGGGGTGTTACACCGAGGAGAATAACTTCTGCGTATATCGGTAGAATAGCTATGCTACCTATATTTACATCATTTGTTATTAGCTTAGCGCGTAGCGTAGGAGGCTCAACATTTATAGAGAATTTATTCAGATACCCAGGTGTAGGACTGCTTTTGGCGAGAGCTTCTGGAAGTAGAGATATATACCTCCTCTGCGGTGTCCTCAATATGTTAACAATAGCGACTGTTACCGGTAACATACTAGCTGATTTCGTATATGGTCTCCTTGATCCTAGGATTAGAAGAAGGTGATATTGTATGAGTGAAGTTGTTGAAAGTAGATGGCTGTATATTCGGATATCTATAGAGAGATTCATATACAATTACATCTATATGCCCCTTAAGATAATATGGCATGTTAAGCTAGGCTTCGTAGGACTATGCATAATCACGTTCTATATACTTATGGCGGCTATAGGACCTCTGGTTGTTCCTTATCCAAAACCATATATATACCCACGTTATCTACCACCATCGTTAGAACACCCGTTTGGGACTGACCATAGAGGAGCTGATATATTTGGGATGATTGTCTGGGGGGCTAAGGATACACTAATAATAGGTTTCTATACAGGGACAATATCGATGCTTATAGGGTTATTTGTTGGGCTTATAGCTGGGTACAAAGGAGGTGTAGCAGATAGGATCTTAGACGGAGCCATAAATATCTTCCTAAACATACCTGCAACACCTATAGTGATAATAATAGCCTCTATAATGAGGTCGGGGCATCCTGCAGTTGTAGCTCTTCTACTAACGATAACAGCTTGGGCTGGTTTTGCACGAGCTGTCAGAGCTTTAACGATATCCATTAAAGCAGAAGCATTTATCGAAGTAGCTAAATCGTTAGGGTTACCTGATTGGTTCATAATGCTAAGGGAGGTTCTCCCGAATATGGCTAGTTATCTAGCGAATGCTTACAGAGGTACTATAGCTTCTGCAATAGCTCAAAGCCAAGGAATATACTTCCTTGGTTTGGTGCCCTTCTACGGACTCAACTGGGGTATAATATCGAATATGGCATGGTATGTAGGAGCGCAAAGCAGTATAAGAACAGTACACTTCCTATTAGCCCCCATGATAATGATTACATTGCTACAGATAGGCTTTGCTTTACTATCATACGCTATAGATGCAATATTCAATCCGCGACTTAGGGAAGAGATGGAGTAGGTGATTCATATGAGTAGAAACCCAGATAAAACTATCATAAGCATTGAGTACCTAAAGGTTTACTATAGAACTTCGCGAGGATACGTTAAAGCAGTAGATGATGTTTCTTTCCAGGTAAAGAAGGGTTTGAGCTTAGGAGTAGCTGGTGAAAGTGGTTGCGGTAAATCAACGCTAGGAAGAGCGCTAATCCGTTTACTGCCGTCCAACGCCTTAGTTGAAGGTCGAATATTCCTAGAGGGTGTAGATATACTTAGGCTAACAGAAGAAGAATTTAGAGGTCTTAGATGGAAGAAGATATCCTATGTACCGCAAGCATCTCAAAATTCTCTAAATCCTATAATGACGGTATACCAGCATTTCGTTGACACAGCTCAATCACATGGTATAGAAGATAAAGCGGAAATAATGAAGAAAGCACAAGAGTTGCTAAGCCTTGTGGGGCTCGATCCGCAAAGTGTTATGAACAGATTTCCTCATGAGCTAAGCGGAGGTATGAGGCAGAGAGCTGTAATAGCTTTAGCTCTTATGTTCAACCCAGATGTTGTAATACTCGATGAGCCGACAACAGCTATAGACCCCCTCGTGCAGAGATACATCTTAGATACGTTGAAGGAAATTAAAAACAAAACAGCTTCAACTATAATCATAATATCACACGATATTGGGGCTTTGCTAGAGCTTACAGAGAGGATGGCAATAATGTATGCAGGTAAAATAGTGGAACACAGCAGGACAGATGTTCTCACTTCAACACCTTCACACCCATATACAGATGCCCTTGTCAGAAGTACGCTTATGTTAAGTAGAGATGTTGAATCTGTGAAACCAATATATGGTTTACCGCCAAGTCTCCTTAATCCGCCTCCTGGTTGTAGGTTTCATCCTAGGTGTCCTTATACTATGGATATCTGTAGGAGGGAAGAACCTCCTTTGGTGGAGATGGATAAAGATCATTTTGTTGCTTGTTGGCTCTACATGAAAAGGTGATGCCCCATATCCCTCATAAGTACATCGAATTTAAAAGTATACTTTCCAAAGAGGGTAGGTCTCTTTAAAACAAGCTATGTTAAAGCTGTTGACGGAGTCAATATAGGGATAGAACCTGGTGAAGTACTTGCGCTAGTTGGTGAAAGCGGTTGCGGTAAATCAACGCTGGGTAAATCATTAGCTGGTTTAATCAAACCTATAGAAGGTTCTGTTATGTTTAAGGAAAAGAACATATACAATATGAATAAGAATGAATTAGCAGAGTACAGAAAAAATGTTCAATGGATACCCCAAGATCCTTACTCAGCTCTTAATCCTACAAAAACTGTTGAATATAGCCTCACTCTACCTCTCTGGCGATGGAAGATAACACGTAACCCTATAGAAACAAGAAGAAAAATGTGTGAACTACTAGAAAATGTAGGGCTTTTCCCATGCGATGAATTTCTACGCAAGTACCCGCATAACTTATCGGGAGGTCAACTACAACGAATCCTCGTAGCAAGAGCTTTAGCTACTAATCCAAGCTTAATAATAGCCGATGAGCCTACAAGCATGGTTGATGTAACGCTAAAGGTGAATATAGCCGATCTATTACTAAAAATACATGAAACTTTCAAGACGTCGTACTTGCTCATAACACACGAGCTTCCTCTCGCTGTATATATTACATTTAAATCGAAGAATAGCAGAATAGCTGTAATGTATCTAGGTAAAATAGTCGAGCAAGGTCCTGCTAAAAACGTTGTAGCTAATACACACCATCCTTATACTAAAGCATTGATCTCGGCCTTTCCATCGCTAAGCATAGAATCATTGAAGAAAATGAGCAAGGAGATGATCCCATTAAAGAGTTGGGAACCACCTAATCCAGAAAATCCGCCTCCTGGTTGTAGGTTTCATCCTAGGTGTCCTTATACTATGGATATCTGTAGGAGGGAAGAACCTCCTTTGGTGGAGATGGATAAAGATCATTTTGTTGCTTGTTGGCTCTACATGAAAAGGTGATATGCGATATCATTAGAGGATATGGCTAAGGAGTCCCTAAAAATCGCTTTAATAGTAATAATATTTTCCTTAATAGCTTTTTTATTCATAGAACCGGGTTCAAGCTCCTATTACGTAAATATTGCGGCTTTTTTCTCAGGTTTAATACTCCTAAGCCTTATAATAGCTTTTCTATTAAAGAATAGAGATCTCATAATTTTGTCAAGCGAAAAATAGTGTAGATAATATTTCTATCTTTTCTTAAATTTAGGCTTCCTTGCAGATCTCACTTCAATTATTATTAAAGCTATGGAAATAGCTGTTAAAGATAACCCTGAAGCGGATATCCCTACACCGATAAGAGCGTTAGTATACTTTATACCACATAGGTAATCAAAGGTCTCTACCTGGTGATCTGTGGCTATGAATACTACCTCCGGTATAGGTACTGAAGCTTCAGTAAGACCTTTAATCCATATTCTATCTATGAAGGCGCTTGTGTTGAACTGTAATGCTAAGACGTATTCTCCTGGGTCTATGCTTAACAGAGGAGCTATAGATATATTCAAAACTTTTCCACTATTCTTTTCACTAGGCTTTAACTCATAGAATACGAATACCTGATCTATGTTCGATGCATTAGCTATAACTATAAACCCACGGTAGTTTTCATCGCTTGTTTTACCTACTATGTTTATTGTTGGATAGAAGAAGGTATTGTCTACCGTAAATTTTTCTTCGTAACGTTCATTAAGCGACACTTGAAAATCTTCCTTGCTCACTATTAGCTGAGGTTTTAAATGAGTTGATATGGGGTATACTCTACCACTGAATTCGGCAGGAACCTCTATTGATGCTACACATATCTTATACTCAACACCGCTAAGAGCAACAAGTAAACCGGAAAAAACCATTATATAGCCCAGTATCATTAGGGCTACAGTATATTTCATTTTACTACCCAGACCACTTTATTGTAAACCTATACTTCCCAGAACCGATTTCTAGCACTATCTTGTCGTTGAGCTCTCTTATTGAGATAACCCCCTGCGTGTCATCTTCTTCAGCTGTGTTTTTCCATATTAAGGTCTCTCCTTCGTAGATTTCTGCACCGCTTTTTCTAGGTATTATTAGCTCAGCTACCGAGTTAACGGGGATACTTAGTTCTACAATAAGGCTTTTCTCATCGTCTTTATGCCATGAAATGCTTACAAGCCCTCTAATTGTGTAAATAGATGTAGATACGCTATTTAGCCCTTGTATATCGGGTATAAGGACTCTGAAACGCTTAAAGCCAGGTTCAACAACCTGTAGCCCTGCTAACCATCTATACAGCCAAGCATCTATGCTACCGAACATGTGGTGATCGTGAGAGTTCATAGCAGAGCCTGTTAGCTTTTCCCACCTTTCCCAAAGAGTTGTTGCACTCTCCTTAATCATGTAGCCAAAGCTCGGGTAAGTATCTTGCATTAGAGCTTCGTATACTAGTTGGGTATACCCGTATTTAGCTAGAACTTCTGGAACATATTTTAACCCAATTATACCAACATTGAAATGCTTATCCCACTCGTTCTTAACACTTTTAACAAGTCTTGAAACTACGTGCTCAACTCTATCGCTTGGCACAATATCCTCGGCTAGCGGTAGAGCTAAGCATGTCTGCGAATTACCTAAACAAATAGTTGAACCATCACCTGCCTTGTACTCTGAGCAATAACCGCTACTCTTTCCTTCTCCATGTAGAAACGCCTTATTGAAGGAATCAGTTAAGCTCCTTACAATATTATCAAAGTACCCAGCATCTTCAATTCTATTCAACACCTTAGCCATTTCACGCAATATCTTCGCATCCCTAAGCAGAATCCATGTGGATACTATTTCAAATGGACTATTCTCTACCGATCTAACCCTACCTGGTGGCACCCAATCACCGTACTTACCGAAGTAGAGTACACCATCCTTTGATCTACTGTATAGATAGCTCCACCATTTCTTAGCGCTTTCATATACTTCCTCTATAATCCTCTTATCTCCGTAGTAAACGTATAGAACCCAAGGTATATAGATTAAAGCTGTTCCCCAAGCTGGATCAGCAGGGTAGAACTCCCAGAACGGTGGTACCACATCCGGTATTGAACCGTCTTCTTTCTGCGAATCCATTATATCGCGAACTATTTTCTCGTAGTACTTAACCATGTTGAAGTTAAGTATTGCTGAATCAGACGATAACCATGCATCCCCCAGCCAACCCATTCTCTCAGCCCTCTGAGGACAATCAGTTTGAACACCGTTGTTGAGGTTGTTCCTTAAACTCCATATACATAGCCTATGAATATCGTTTATCATTTTACTAGAGCAGACAAAAGATCCTATAGGCTCTAGATCTGCGCTTATCACAACAGCTTCTATATCGTCTATCGACGGCGGGTAAGAAATACCGCTAACCTCGGCATACCTAAACCCATGGTAGGTAAAACAGGGCTCAACTATTTTCTCGCCATAACCTTTCAACACAAATACATCAGTAGCATCAGCTCCCCTAAGATTCTTCGTATGCAATGTATAATCAGCGTTAATAAGCTCTGCATACCGTATCTTAACTTCACATTCGCCGAAACATTTAACCTTAAGCCTAACCCATCCCGTTATATTCTGCCCAAAATCATAGATATAAACACCGGGCTTCGGATTATACACTTCCCGCGGTTTTATCGTAGCTACAGCTTTTGTACTTGGTATAACAGCTGAAGATCTTAGCGCACCTCTAGGGGGAGAGACCTTTAAGCAGTTCCTCCAGCTAGAATCATCAAATCCTTGTTTATCCCAGTTATAAGGTTCTAACCTTTCATCGTATTTGAAACCCCTGTATATATCGTCGTCTACTATGGGGCCTTTCTCGAGACATTTCCAAGATTCATCTGTATATATGTACTCGACTCCTCCATCCTTGAACGCTATTCTAATCATCATCAACAATTTCGGCTCATCGTAGTACTTAACCTTTCTAAACTTCTGGCTATATCTACCTCTACCAAGCATAACAGCAATAACGTTTAAACCTTTCTTAATCAGATCTGTTACATCGTATACACTGTAATAGATTGTCTTATCGTATTCACTCCAAGGCGGATCTAAAGCTTTATTGCCTACTTTCACGCCATTTACCCTAAGTTCGTAGTACCCTAGACCAGCTATGTATATCCTTGCCTCGGCAATATCCTTCTCTATTGTGAATTCTTTTCTAAATAGCTGTCCACCTCCAATCCATGCGCCTCTCCACTCTTTTGAATCAAGGATAGCTGTTTCAAACCACACTACTTCACTCCATTTACTCTCCCTACCATTACCATCCCACCACTTCACCCTCCAAAAATACCTCGTAAAACTCTTTAGCTGTGGACCACTATATTCAACGATATTGGAATCCGATTCTACAACACCACTATCCCAAACATCCCCAATGCCTTTCTCCGCACTCTCCATCGAGCTAGAGACTATAACTCTATAAGCTTTCTGATTCTGACCACGATCGCTATGTACAGGAATCCATGAAAATCTAGGCTTCAGCTCATCAACACCTAGGGGATTCCTCGAAAACTCAACTCTAGGATCAATAACACTTAAGGTTTCTAGCGTTTTAACGTTCATAGCTTCTAACCGAATATAGCTACAATAACGTAAGGTATTTAAATCTACCCCAAGTATTATAAAAGTTCCATCAATTCAAAGGTAAAAAGGCTATCCTATACCAATACTTCAATAAATAAATTCGTGATTCTAGGTATGCCAACCTTTATTAGCTAAGGGCTACGTTAATAGAATCTATGTTTTCTTCCTCAATTCCTCTACCATTTTCCTACATATTTCAACAGCTTTAAAAGCATTTTCTCCATATGCATCTGCTCCAATCGATTTAGCGAACTCCTCCGTTAAAGGCGCACCCCCGACAATAACCTTAACTTTATCCTTTAACCCCTCCTTCTTCAAGGACTCTATAACATCCTTCATATGAACCATGGTTGTTGTTAGTAGTGCTGACATTCCTACTATGTCTGGTTTGTATTGTTTTACTGCTTCTATAAATTTTTGTGGAGGTACATCAACACCAAGATCAATAACCTCAAAACCTGCAGCTTCTAAAAATATTGCGACAAGGTTCTTACCTACATCGTGTACATCGCCATACACAGTACCTATAACAACCCTGCCTATGGGCTGCGATTTTCTTTCAGCTATAATTCTAGGTCTCAGTATGTTCATAACCTCTTTGAAGATTTCGCCAGCAACAATAAGATCTGCAACAAAGTAATCCCCGTTTTCGTATCTTTCACCAACGATTTTCATACCTTCAGCAAGAGAATCAATAATATCCTTAACACTAACGTTGCTCTTTAAAGCTTCATCAACAAGGTTAAGAGTAGAATCAAGCTCAAGGTTTGCCAACGAATCCCTAATTTTATTTAGTGTGTCCCTCACATTATACACCTTTGAAAATCTAATTAATTAGAAAATTTAAGCCTATCTTATCGCATAATCTATGCATGCTTCAATTACTACAAGAAACCTATTATTGCTTTGATTATCAAGGAGCTGCTAGGATTTCAACAATAATGCAGAAGATTCCGTAGAGAAAATAATAGAATAAACAACTTAACAATTTTTAAACACTGGTCTTGGATACACTAATCCTAGGTAAATAAAATGGATTTACGCAGCAACGATGTTTTGAACCATCTTTTTAACGCTTTAGTTAACCTTGAATCTACTAAGCAGTACTGTGAAGAAGCATCGAATAAAGGTATCAGCATACAAGAAATAACATCCATTGTTTCTAAGGCTTTAGAAATTGTAGGTAAAAAATACGAGGAAGGTGAATACTTCCTATCGGAACTAATAGTTGCCGGTGAAAGTGCTAAAGAATGCTTTGAGGTATATGAAAACAAAGTTCAAAAAGGAGAAATAAAGTTCATAGGGAGAGTTGTCGTAGGAACAGTTGAGGGAGATCTACACGATATAGGAAAAAATCTTTTCATAATGTTCTTAAGGTCAATGGGTTTTGAGGTTATTGATCTTGGTGTTGATGTACCTCCACAAAAATTTATAGAAGCAGTAAAACAATACAAACCAGACATAGTAGGAATGTCAGCACTATTAACAACAACCTTACCCTCTATAGAGAAAACCATAAAGTTATTGGTGGAGCATGGGTTTAGAGATAAGGTCAAGGTTATTATTGGTGGCGCGGCTGTTTCTAAGGAATTCGTAGAAGCTGTGGGAGCAGATGCTGGTGGTGTAGATGCATATGAAGGGGCCCTTATATGTAGAAAATGGGTAGAAGAGAAGAAAAATGAAAGATAGCTATAGAGTAGGGTAGGTTGATAATATATGGTGTTATCACATAGGGAGCGTCTTTTAAGGGTTTTCGAGTTCAAGGGTGTTGATAGGGTTCCGAACTACGAGTTTGGTTATTGGAGAGAAACTATTGAGAGATGGCATGGAGAAGGGCTACCTTTGCATATAAGGACAAGTAGAGATATTGAGCGTTACCTTGGTTTAGAAGGTCTTGAGAGTTTAGAGGGTTTACCTATTGTTATAGGTATATGGCCTCCTTCAAGAGAGGTGGTGCTGAAGGAGGAAGAAGGCAAGGAAATCGTAGCTGACGGTCTAGGAGGAATATATGTTAGGAAAAAAGATGCTTCAGCGACGCCTCACTATATTCGATACCCTATTAAGGACCGAGAGGACTGGAAGAAGATAAAGAAGTTCCTCGATCCAGAAACCCCTGGAAGAATACCATTGAGTTGGAGCGATGTCGCTGAAAAATATAAGGATAGAGATTACCCTCTAAGGGTTTTCGTTGGAAGTCTCTGCGGATGGCTAAGGGATTGGATGGGTATTGAGAGATTATCTAAAGCATTTTATAGAGAATCTGACTGGGTTGAAGAGATGATAGACACTATAGCGGATATGGTTGTCAATGTACTGGATAAAGTGTTAAGAGATGTAGTGCCTGATCTGGCTTGGTTTTGGGAGGATATAGCCTACAGTAAAGGTCCCATGATATCTCCTAAGCTTTTCGAGAAATACGTAGTACCAAGATACAAAAAGATCACTAAAATCCTTAACGCTTATGGTGTAAAAATTGTTGTAGTGGATTGCGATGGAGATATAGAGCCATTGGTGCCTGGATGGCTTGAAGCAGGGGTAAACTGTATGTTTCCTCTTGAGGCAAGGTACGTAGACCCATACAAGCTTAGGAAAGAATTCGGCGAAAGAATCCTGCTTATGGGAGGTGTAGATAAAAGAGCTTTAGTTGAAGGAGGAAAAGCTGTAGATAAAGAATTAGAAAGGCTAACACCCTTGCTTGAGGAAGGAGGTTATATACCAACGGTAGATCATAGAGTTCCACCGGAGGTTTCATTTAAAAACTACATGTATTACATAGGTAAAAAGAAGGAATGGTTAGAGAAACACCATCCATAAACCTAGGAGAAAACCCTCTTAACATTAAGCTTATTGATGTGGGCTAACTTTATTATTTGGTTTATTCATCGTTACTGTAATGCAATAATCTTTTCTTCAACCATATAGACATCTTCGTCGGACCTCTATTGTTCCATGCATAGTAGGGTATAGCTGTGAAAGATACTCTTCTAACGTATTTAGTGGGAACTTCGTCTAAGTCTCTATATAGTGTGCTACCCCATTCTCTAGCATTCGTATCATAGCCTTCGCCTTTGATTATTGTAACGCCATCTAGTATATCTTCTCTATATTCTTCTCTTAAGTTGGCGCTATTTACATCTACTACTAGGTTATTTATATCGAAGTCTTTATTGTCTACCTGCTCAACGCAGTACACAATAGGACCACGTACAATAGCTGTTCTACCGTAGTTGCTCTCTATCCAGGGATGTGCCTCGATGAATCTGGGTTTCATAGGTATGTGTACTTTGATTGTTTCACCGAAATTCCATGATTTACTAACTTCGAAGTATTTACCGGGGGTAGCATCAACTATATCGTTGTTTAGCTTAACCTTAGCTCCTCTAGCCCACTTAGGGATTCTAATAGCTATGGATACCTCATCCCCATTAGCTGGGTATACTTTTACCGATACATAGCCATCCCAAGGATACTTAGTTTCTACGTAGATCTTCACGGTGTTGCCAAGTAGATTGAACTTAGCCTCGCTTTCTATGAATAAATTCACCCATATCTTAGGTACATTCTTAGAGAACGAGTAAGCTATGCTTGGAACCCATGTTATTAACCTTGCTATATTCGGTGGGCAACATGCGCATTCAAACCACGGTTGTCTCTCGTATTTTGCGTAGTAATCTGCTAATGGATTTACGTAGAAATACTTTGATCCATCTATCGATATACCCGCTAGTGCTGCATTATACAATATTGTTTCGAGGGTATCCATATACTCTGGATCTCCTGAGGCTAGGAACATTCTCCAAGCCCACATAACCCCAGCAACAGCAGCACATGTTTCAGAATAAGCTCTGTAGTTTGGTAGTTCGTAATCTTCACCGAAGGATTCTCCTTCATACCTAGAACCTAGACCTCCGGTAATATACATCTTCATCGTAGTTTTAACCCACAACCTTTTAAGGGCATCCCAAAGCTCTTGATCTCCAATCTCAAGGTATAGATCTGTAGCTCCTCCGAAGAAATATAGAGCTCTAACAGCATGACTACCAGCAAAATCCTCCATATATTTAATCGGGGCATGGTCAACAAGGTAAACAGGGTTTACTGGACGGTTTTTCTCAGGTACTTGTCTTGCAACCTTACCGTATCCTCTAACATCGATAAAGAACCTAGCAGCATCAAGATACGCTCTATCTTCGCTTTCTCTGTAAAGTTCAACTAAAGCCATTTCCACCTCTGGGTGTCCATCTGATGTTTCGAGCTTATCCCAGTCAAACGTGTTAGCGATAAGGTCAGCGAATTTCTTTGCAACATTGTATAAGATTAAATCCTGTAAAACCCTTTTTACGGCTATCCCCGCTTGAATTAAATGCCCAGCACAGTAAAGTTCGTGGGACCATGCTAAGTTTTCCCATCTTTTTTTATTCTTTAACTTAACGTAGGTATTCAGGTAACCATCAGCCTCCTGAGCTTCCTCGACTATCTTCGATAAAGATGTTATCTTGTTGAGAAGATCAGGGTCTTGTACGTAGTTGAGAGCGTAAGCAGCAGCTTCTATCCATTTATAGACATCTGAGTCGTTGAACCAGCCAAGACCAAGACAACCCTTAACTTCTTTCCCTGCTACAGCTCTTAGATTATCTACTCTACCTGTTTTCTCTAAGTATTCATACTGAAGCGGTAAACTAGTTCTAATCAATTTTTCTATACGCGGTTTCCAGAAGCTATCTTTTAGAACAACGTTACCTAATTGAATTGGGATAATTTTTGCGTATGGAGATTTAAATACATCTACTATACTTACCAACACCTTCACCTAGAAAGGATGATCATCGTCAAGTTAATAAGGTTAAATTGTTTTAAAGTAGCTCAGAATAAAACTATCACCATCTGCAAACTTTCTATTGAAGTTTGCTAACTCGATTAGGTTTCTTAAACTACGTAAGCATAAGCTACACACTTTTTAGGAGCTTTTCAACAACACGTTTCCTAAACGTTGTATTCCTTGATAGATATACCCTAAGAGCTTTAACGCACTTTGAATTAATATTTCTAAAAATACAGGTTACCACTTTTCTGCAGTATTCATCTTCTCTACATGAATCCACAACGACGTCTACAGCATCTTTACTGTATCCTGCACCATAAATAGTGTCTACGGATAGCTCGAACTTCTTTGCATACCCTGGTATTCTACGTATGTACAAAGCTGTAGCTGTTAACGAGGTTAACACCAGGAATATCATTAGGGTTAAAATCGTGGGTTCAGCTTCAATAGCGTAAGCGTAGAAGTACCTAAAAGGGTTCAAAACCATTTTAATAATATCTAGCCCGCTGTAGCCGAGCTCAACCATTTCGTTTAATGCTAGTGGCCTGATTCTATACTTAGAGGATTCAATAAAAAATACAGCTTTGCCATATTTATTCCCACATAATCTTTCAATAAATAAATCTACAACTATAGTATATATGTTTACCTTATCTACTGAAGGGATAGCAACATTAGTAACTATAGAGCCATCCCCTAATACAAGCAATCTACCTATACCAAAACCACATATAGCGCCAACTATTTGATTCTCCACAAAAGCTATAGGTATACAAAGAGCTTGGGAATCCAATACAGCAATAGGTGATGCAAAAGAGAAAACAACGTCGTAACTACGGTTGAGATCTACACGACCTGGTACAACATCCTTAACTACCTTGTTACCGGGACCTCTAACGCTTACATAGTTAAAAGCATCTATTCTTACAGGAGCATCCAAAGCTACAAATATATCGTTTGTGTAAGAACCTTCATCGAATACCGCTATATTGAAACCATATTCTCTGGCAAGTTTTGAAATAGAATTTATCTCTAACCTAGAATACTTCTTCTCTGGGGAAACAAACATCATAACCTTGCAGGCATCTTCGAATTCTTTTGCAAACATTTCAACCTCTAGCCAATTCTCTACAAGAATAACAGTTCCGTATCTTCTAGCTAAGTACTTAACTAAGTTAGAAGTTCCATCCCATCTATAGTTGTAAGGTGAAGCTCCTCCATGCATAAGTCCTTCGCGACTACTCTCTAGAGCAGCAAAAAACAGTATCCCAAGAACTACAGTTGCTAAAAGTAGTCTACTCTGAATGTTCTTCATTCTCGGCACCTTCTCTCATCCAAGAAGGATAAGATAACCAGAGCGCAAGCTAGCGAAATAAAAGAAGCTACATATCTTTGAGCTACAGCCAACGCTATAGTGGTAACCACTATAGCTATAGCTAGGTATAGCAGGTAATCTTCTCGGGTAATCTTACTCATTTTAACCACCCTCAAGCAAAGATAAAATACCGTCTATAAGTGTAAATTCTTCTTCTCTTACCAACCCAAGTATGTAGAGAAATGAAAGTAAGGCTATGGAAACAATTGTTAGCCAAATTGTGGATCTACGAGTTAGGATTTTCCTGAACATATATAATATAGAGAGCAGCGTTGCGATAGATATCATAGTTGATAAAATAGATCGTGAAATAAATAAATTTATAACATAGTCTACAGATGTACCTAGCAGAAATATTGAAATAGAATAGCTTAAGCCCTTCTTCAGCCCTTTGAACGGTATGTAGAACCTTATAGGAGGGCTATAACGTATACTTAGATAAATAGAGAAAAACATATCTAGCAGTAAGCATGTTGAAGGAACTAATAAAATTAAGGTGAATAAGGCATCTACGTAGGTAAGATTTCTAATAAACGGTATAAACGTAAACATCATCCCCAAAATCAGCAAGAGTATCCAGGAAATAGTACTCCATTTAATTAATTTAAGCAACTCTCTTCCCCACAAAACGTATTAATTTACGTATATAAGCTAACCACTGATTCTTATTATATGTATCTCTACTGTAGCGGAGAACCTCATAACCTTTAACAATATCCCTTAATTGGCTCTTCATCGCAACAAGCTCCTTATATCTAGATTGAGCATCTTGATCGCTTAACTCATCCATAATTCTCTTAAATACCTCCCTATGGGTTTCGGAACCACTCACCTTAATTCGTAGTATGCTTGCTATTTTGTACATAAGCTCCCAAAACATAACGAAGAATGGATCTGAATACTTTTTCGCTGAAGATAAGCCTTTAATCTTCTTATCAATAGAAAACTCGAATCCTAGGTTTTTCATCCTAAACCTCCAAAGTATTGCGAAGATTATCGTGGTTAAAGCTATTACTAGGGATGTATATGCTAAGTAAAGATAAAGAAAATAAGTTAACCTAATGCTAGAAGAACTACCCGATGATATAACGATGTTCTGGGCTTCTTCAGAAGGTTTCGATATAAATAAAGAATCCAAAGTTGTTGCCATAACGATGTTGACTTTGTTTACTTCTTCGACATATTTCTCCAGCTCATTATCGAAAGAGCTAAATTCACTTGATGAATGTAGGTCGAGATATACGTACTCTGCTTCTTCATCACTAGCATTTATCTCGCCTACCAATGTACTTGGTGTCTGCAATTCTTCATATTCATTCTCTGAATACTCAGTAGGTGAAGTAATACTAATATTCCATGTAATACTCTCGTTGATCACTTCGTAGCGTTGCTCTTCTCCTAAGGGTATATCTATACTATGGGTAGAAGGATACTCACCTGTATTAATGCTCTCTAGAATTGTTTTAACCTTATCTATATCTAGGCTTAATACGTAGTTTATTATAGCTATAATATTCCTAGGCGAGACATCGATATTTTCTTGCTTAAGCATGCTTATTAAGCGTGCAATGGAGTTTAAGATTAATTCAACATCCTCTAAAGTTAGTATTCCATTCGATAAATTACCTTTACCTATATATGTCTCAGATAGAGGTTCAATTATGGAGAAGTCTACTACGTCGATATTTGTGCTACGGACAAAGTCTACGAGAAATAACCCTGTTACAATAGATTCTTCGTATATTAGCTTAGAAACTATATTTTGAAGAACTTCCTTATGGATTATCCTACGCTGTGATGCCATTCTTACAATATATACTTTCCCTAAGACTAATGCCATGTAGTCGCTAGATACATCTATACCTAAGGTAGAGATAAGCAGAACGAAATCATCTAAATCGCTTAAACTATACTTACAGAAGCCCTTAGCATAGAAGGTGTTTATCAGTAGCTTTGATAAAGGGTCACTACACCTAATCTTGTTTGTATGTAAGCCTAGTTTTCTAGTCATATTTAGTAGAAGGTTTGAGACATCAGCTAAATCGATGCTAGCTGAACCGTATGCAAATCTTTTTAAGATCCTAAGCTGTAGACCTCCAACGAATAGCGAGAGCGAAGGATTAGAGAAAACATCGCTGATTATGTATGGAGATTTATTTTCAATGTCTTTATAGTTGAATGAATTTATACTGTAACGATGGAGTAGATATGTTTTGTTAAGCCATTCAAAGAATTTATTAAAAGTGTAAAGGTCTCTCTTAGCTATATCCAGAATATTCCTAGAGTGTCTAGCAACATCTTCGGCATATATATGAAAAGAAGTAAAATTTGCTACAATAACAATGGCTAGTAGTAGACATGGAATTGCAGCTTTAGTATGTTTATCCATGGCAATCATGATAGCTTATATTGGTGAAAAAAGCTAATATTCTTATACGAAGATGACCACCCTCAGCAAAATAATAAACAAGGCTGTCGATGAAGCATCTAATGTACTTGTGGGTAGAGAGAAGCACATAACTATGCTTATTTTCGCTGTTGTTGCAGAGGGACATGTTCTTATAGAGGGTGTACCGGGTATAGCTAAGACTTTAACAGCTAAAGTTGTCGCTAAGCTTCTAAGCCTAAAGTTTTCTAGAGTTCAATGCACAATAGATACACTTCCATCGGATATAATTGGGACTAAAATCTATAACCAGAAAATAGGGGATTTCGAGGTACGCCTAGGACCTATATACACGAATATACTGCTTGTAGACGAGATAAACAGAGCTTCTCCAAGAACTCAAAGCGCTTTGCTTGAAGCTATGCAAGAGAAACAAGTAACAATAGATGGTGAAACAAATCTTCTCCCAAGACCTTTCGTTGTTTTAGCTACGCAGAACCCTATAGAACTTGAAGGAACGTTTCCTCTACCTGAGGCACAGCTTGATAGATTTTACATAAAGTTAACCATGGATTTGCTTGATAGAGACCCCTTGATAAAGCTTCTCAGGAAAGGATTAAAAACGATTGAACAGGGGTTTGAATCTCTAAAACCTGTTGCAGATATAAACGATATAATCAGCATCGCAAAGGAACTAGAATCAGTCTACGTAGATGAATCTATATACGAGTATGTGGCTAACATAGCTGAGTACAGCTATAAACACAGCGCTCTACGGCTAGGTGTAACCCCACGGGGAGCTCTAATGCTTCTATTACTAGCTAAAGAATTCGCTTTAGCCGATGAAAGAACATACGTTATACCAGACGATGTTAAAGCTGCTGCTATACCAGCTTTATCGCATAGAATTCTCCTTAAACCTGAGTACATAGCAGAAGGGTATACAGGTGAGAAAGTAGTTCAAGAAATTCTGACAAAGGTTGAGGTTCCTAAACCTTGAGGATAACTAAATGGTTAAGTACAAATTTAATAGTGTAACTCTAGGAAAAGGATTCATTGCGTTAACCGCTACAACGTTAACAATATACTTAGCTGTTCTACTCCTTGGCGAATATATTCCTAGCTATCTGAAGAATTTCTTACTAATTTATTTGCTGAACGTAAACGTTTTCGCTATAATAGCTTCTACTATCTCTATGAAAACTCTTAGTGGAATCAAGTTAGACCTAGCGTGTTCTGATAACCTAGAATCCGTTGAAGGATTAGATACTCCGATAAGAATTCGATTCTCAAGCAAGAGGATATCCCATATCATCGGAATTAACAATGTTAAGCTAAAAAGCGATAGAGGTATACGAGTTAGCAGATGGAGCCTCAATGAAGAGGGATTCGTCGAATTATACCTATCCGGTTATCCTGGAACCCATAAAGTACACGGTTTTAATATCGAGTTAAGCTCCTTATTCTCAATATATAGAATTTACTTAGATGTAGAATTCGATAACCCAATAAACGTGAAGTTCATCCCCATCAAGCATAAACCAAAATTCAATATCGGTGCAGTTTTCCCTCATATCCAAATCTTCGAGGGTAGGTCTTCTAGGAGGAAAGGTGTTGGTTCCGAGGTTTTTAGTGTTAGAGAGTTTATGCCTTTTGATGATTTTAAGAGAATTCATTGGAAAGCTTCTGCTAAAGTTGGTAAGCTTATGGTTAAAGAGTATGAACATAGAATGTATAGAAACGCAGTTGTATTAACATCAATACACAACGGATTCTTCACAGGAGAACCACCACCAATAACATTCCTAACCAAGATGATTTTAGATGTAGTTGAAAACCTACTATCACAAGGTATGAAGGTCGCTGTAGGCTTAATCACAGAGAAAGACGTTAAAGCATCTACAATAGTAGATAGAGCTAGAGTTCACGAGATAAATAAGCTGTTATCCAATATAGAATGGCCTATAGCAATCGATAACAAGTACGTAAGCAGTAATATACTGCTTCGCTGGTTCTCACGAAAAATTACCGAAAACCTATGCAGAGAACCATGCGTAGTATTCATAGTTGTAGACCCCCTAAGCAACATAGATATCGATAACATACTGAACACCTATAAAGATCTTAAAATGAGAAACCACTTAGTCAAAATACTCCTCTCAACACCATCAACTATAAGATTTCTATACACAGATAACGTTGGATTCGAAGACGTAGAAACAGTTATGGGAGAAGTAGATAAACTGAAGAAAGTTCTTGTATCATTTAAAACAAATGATGTATACCTACCAACGGCATATCTAAGGATTTAGTTAAAGTTTCAAAATATTCTATATCACAAATTGTCTTAAAATTAAACGTTTATATTTAACTTAAAAAGAATTTACCATGTAAAACGCCATAGTTTTCTAAGGATTACTTACAGTACTCGTTATCAGATGAATATTACCCTAATAAAGATAGTAACAAAGAAATATGGGGGAGAATTATATATAAATATAAAGTTTATAAACATAAGTATATGAAATGTAATTAAGGTTAATGAATCTTAGAAATTACATGAAATTATTCTCTAATAGAAGACTAATAAGAAAACCGTTAGTAGTATATAATGTTTTAAGGTGATGTTGAATTCATGAAATATGTAATTTTTATAGGAAAAAGGTTTGTTGAGTATAGTAAGATTAAGAGATTTACATATATTGATCAAGTACATTGTTACGTTATCAATAAGTTTCAGCCGATCTTACTTTTTTATCGATTATTCTGCTAAGTATTTAAGATGAATAGATTTGTTATGCTATGTTGTTAAGGTGTAAGCAATATGTAGAATAAAAAACTTATTATACTGTGGTTTTTCTTTTTCTTTATTTGGTGTTTTTGAATGAGGGTTTATGCTGAGGATCTTTTGAGGCTAATGAGTAACTATATTATGAGGTATTCGTCGGGTTGGTATACTCTCTCTTATCTTAGTGGTGTTTGGGGGGATATCTATGAGTGGAAAAATTTAGCTAGAGATAAACTTAAGGAGATTCTACTACCTAAATTTCCTATACGTTTTTCGAATCCATCTGTAAATGAGGTTTTTAGAAAAAACAACTTAGTGGTTGAGAAGATATCGTACGAGCTTCCATACGGGTCGAGGGTAGAAGGGTACTTCATGTATCCAAGTGATAAAATTGATAACGGTAGACTTCCGGGGATACTAGCTCTTCACTGTCATGGTGGCTTCAAGTACTTTGGTAAAGAGAAAATAGTTGAAGTTGATGGAGAACCCCAAATTTTAAGGAATTTTAAAGATAAGCTATATAGTGGGAGGAGCTGGGCTACTGAGCTAGCTAAGAGAGGTTTCGCTGTACTAGCTGTTGATGTACTTCTTTTCGGGAGTAGAAGGATTGAGGTAAGTAATTTAGCTGAAGTAACAGATCTAGATGATAAGATAAAGAAGTACAACGAGGTATCTTATAGGGTAGAGAATTTCGCAGCAAAAGCTCTTCATTTACTAGGGCTTAGCCTAGCAGGTTTAGTAGCCTATGAGGATCTTGTAGCTTTAAAGTACTTAGTTAGTAGACCAGAGGTTGATTTCACTAGGATTGGTGTTTGTGGGGTATCTTTTGGCGGTACAAGAGGTATACTATTGTCAGCACTAGATGATAGAATTAAGTGTAGTGTAATTGTTGCCGCAGTATCCTCAATTGATGACATAGTTAGGAGAGGTATTGAACATACGTGGCCTCTGTATATACCTGAAATGGTTAAGTACTTTGATATCCCGGATATACTAGCTATACATGTCCCTCAACCGCTTCTAGTTCAATACGGTAAACAAGATGCTATTTTTCCCTACGAAGGGCAGTTAAAAGCTCACAAGATACTTACCGAAATATATAGAGTAGCAGGTTATGAGCAAAACTATAGTGGAATATTCTACGATAAACCTCACGTATTTGATAAAGAAATGCAGGAAGATGCATTTAAATGGCTAAGCAAATGTCTAATTGCAAACTCTAGCTAAAAAGAACATTAATTAACTTAAACAATTACCTACTGCTTATAATCAAAGTAAAGAGATAGAACAGTCTTCATATGCGTATAGTAAGGCTCTATAGATATTCTATCAACCGATGCTCTGCTATCCACTATGTGAAGCATTATCGCTATACTGTTTACGCCGTTTTCCATAAGGGCCTCTGGGATATAGAATTCTGTTTGAGGACCTTCATCAACATATCTACCGAGCAACTGACCATTAAAGAATAGTAGTGCCCGCACTCCACTAGCCTTAAACACGAGCTTCATGGGATGGGTATTCATACCCATGTCTGCTTCGACTTTTCCCCTAAGCCACACAATCTCTCCCTTATGACCATCTATAGTAAGAGGTATTCTTGTCGATGTCCAATCATCATCGTTGAATTCTTTATTAAACCACTTCTCCTCAAGACCATAGGTATGGTACTTAATCCTCCACATGCCCTTGATTACAGCCTGGTATCTCTTAATAGATGGATAGAGGGTCGGCGGTATTCTTTCAGGAACTACGATTATTTCGTTCTCTCCTTCAACTATGTGGTCAGTTATATCGGTAGGCCCTACATATATACCTATAAACTTCTTGTTTATGAATATAAGTGCTCTTGCGTAGTTATTTCTATACCTTCCCTCTCCAAGATCTAGTATATACCTACCAGATTTGTTCTCTATATTCACCTTATTTATGTATATCTTCATACCGCGCGTTATCGAATCAACAACCACAGCATTTTCTAACATCTTCGGATCACTAATTATTTTCTCCACATCTTCTGGGTAATGCAAGAACTTAGCTAAACTAAAGTTTCTACCATATGGAGGTGTATAGTCGATGTAAATCCACTGAGTTAAAGGGTATTCTCCAATCTTACCTATGTATATTCCTCCCACTAATCCGTTAGGCATATAGAGGAAACCGTCGTTTGCATGACCAATAGACTCAACCACTATACGTAGCTTATTAGCGCCTTCCTTCAGGGTTTTTGATGCATCAACCTCTATACTATGGTAATCGGATGCTATGGCAGTACCGTTTAAAGTAATAGTAGCGTAATCGTTGAAGTAGCTTATGTAGAGGATATTGTTTACTAGTTTCGCTATATCCTCTTGGCTTAGATTAAACTCAATAGTATACAAAGCATATCCATTGAATAGCATATCCAGTTGTTCAAGCGGTATACCAGCTTCTACAATAGCACCCTCCCATGGTTGAAACTCTTTTGCTATCTTCCATGCATCGCTTAACCTTATAGAAGGTTTTTCAGCATCTTCACAAACACTTAGCTGTACCCTATACAATATTCCGCTGAGATTTTCAATATCGATGCTTCTACCGGCTATAGACACCCTCGATATAGGTTCAAAAGATGCTATGGTCGATGGACCACAACTATCTTTATCAAGCTCTAACTCTACTGAAACCGAACCGTTACCTTCTCTATTAACTCTGCCAATGTAGTAGATATTCGATATTATTATCAATGGAGGCTCAAAGTCGTCTATATACCAAGTTCTATCGGCTCTCGATCTAGAGATAGCTACTATATAGAGCTCGTATCCCCCAGATCTAAGTGAAACTAATCTATCACTAGATCCGCAAACGTAGCTAACTATGATACTCTTATCGCTTAATCTATCGATAGAGACATCTAAACTAAATATAGGGTCTATTCTATCACTAGAATGTACAAGCATCTCCCCTTGCTCTAGAGGATCACCGTAGACCACGAGAACAACTTTTTTATCGTATACGCTTAGTAGTAAAGGCTCTGATGTAGTATAGGCAATTGTGAAAGGAGTTCCATTGATGCTGTAGTTAAGCAAGATCATCTTAGCATTCCTTGGAGGTACCCTGATAATGCCATGATAAGGATAGACATTACCTTTATACAGAACCTTGGTGTGTTTAGACCCTGCATCAAAATTCCTTAGAATAGCTAGTACCGAACCCTTATCATCAGCTCTAGCAAAAACTTCTATTCCTTTATTTGTTGCTTCTACAACGTTTTCCGCAGGTTTTGTATTAACTACGAAATCGTTGAACGTCTTCATAAATAAGGCAACACGTTTTACAGCGTAATACCTTTTGGATAATTCACCCCACTCCCTTATTGCTGCCTCATAATCGTAGGTCGTAGTCATAAACTTCCCGGTATAGTACCCAGGGTTTGTTCCACCGTAGAACATGTATATGTTTATCCCGTTTATACCCATCCCTATAGCTGTTTTAATCAAGATCTCGGTCCACTCAGGCGGAAAACTACCTCTACTCGTTGGAAGCGGTGCACCAAATGTAGAAAACCAACCTCCTTCGAGTTCCATAAACATCTTCAGCATACCGGACTGAGTCCTCATGTAGTTCTTTATCTTCTCATCGAAGCTCTTTATATTCCAAGGAGATGGATAGTCATCGATGGTGTTTATTATAGGGGGTTCATCTAGGTACCAATCATCGTTTGTTACAATAGGGATATCGTTGACATATTTAAGGGCGATTTCATACAACCTCAGTAAGTACGGTACATCTCCCCAGTGATACTCGTTCTCTATCTGTAGCAAAACTGTGGGTCCATTTTTTGCATAGGTGTACTTATTTATTATCGGTAGAATAAGTGAGTACCATTTTTCAGTATAGTGTATGTAGGATTCATCCAACGATCTAAAGAGCTTTACGTACTTGTAAAGCCAATTAGGATGTCCACCGCTATCCCACTCGGAACATATGTATGGACCTGGTCTAGCTATAAAGTATAACCCAAGTTCTTTGATTAAACGTATGTATTTCTCTACATCTCTGCTAAAGGCTTTAGACTCATAAGGAGAAGGAGGTACTTCATCGCCAAACAAAGTTAGATTCTCTAGAGGTTCATGCCAATTCCACGGAATATAGCTAGCAATACAGTTCAAACCTGCTCTTTTAGCCTTCAGTATTACATCGAACCACGATTTCTTAGGTGTTCTGAAGTAATGTATTTCTCCACAGAATAGAAAAATTTTCTTGTCGCCAATTGCAAGAGCTAATTCCTTAATGTCGACATTCAAATTATTCACCTAAATAATGCAAAACCTAAAACGTAATATCACTGCTTATACAGGTCAGATATAAAAATTATATGCTTGACCGGTTACGAAACTATCCCTATGAAAACCAAAGTTCTAGCTTAGATTCTCTTAGAACCTTCTACTCCTTAGGATAGGTTTAGGGTAGGAGGAATTATATCCAGATAACGAATACAATGATATTAATTGTGCTGACTCTAAAATGAGTAGCTGTACGCTAACCATGAAAATAACCGCGGTATAGCTTAGGTAATTTTCGGTATTGATAGTAATTCTATGTTTTTTCAATCCATATAAGTTCATTTAATGTTTTTAGTGCTTCATCTATTGTTTCTAGTCTTGCTGGTGGATGAAACTCCAGTTTTATTATGAAACCTCCTCTTGGGTCCTTAAAGAATTCGAATACCTGTTTAATGTAATTACTAACTTCTTCTGGTGAACCAAAAGCTAGTAGCCTTCTATTGATATCTAGGAATATACATGCTCTTCCCTTTAATTTTAGTATATTCTCTAACCCATTAGGTTTATCCTGTACATACTGAATATCTACTCCTGTATCTAGCAGTAAATCCCATAACTCAACAATTCTGCCATCCGAATGAAGGAACACCAGAGAGCCATTGGTCTTAGCTTCGCTGTAAATCTTCTTATACGATGGATATATGAATTCCTTGAACATCCTAGGGCTAATCAAGGGCTTATCTTCTGCTCCTAGATCGTCAGCGAAAGCAAATATATCTATTGAGCTGAAGCCTTTCTTGTAAATCCTTATCAACGATATGTAGTAGTCTGTTAACATATCTATTAATCTGTAAAGTTTTTCGTGCTTTCTATACATATCCATTATAAGGTTGTTGAACCCCCGTAAGTATATAAGCCTTAGGAAGAAGAAGTGCTGCCATAGCGAAGCAATTATAGGTTGGTCTCTTTCTTTTGCTTTTCGAAGCATCCTAAATATCTTGTCCCAGGGCATAATAGGCTGAGGTTCACCGTTTTCTGTTGGTACCCCTAGCTCTGGGTCTGGTAGCTTAAAGCTATCAAATTTACTCCAATCATCTAATGGGTGCTTAACAACCTCACCTATATAGCCTTCGACGCGGGTTCTCCATACACATCCAAAAGCGTCGGTGGTATACTTATCTATATAGGGCACACCCTCTACATCGCTATACCTTACAGCATCGAGGTTTTGGTTGCGAAACAACGTAGGGTATTTGCGGAGAACATCCTTAAGTTTATTGCCGTGAATATTCCAGAGTGGACGAAAAATATTGATGTACACAGGTACGAATTTAGGGTAGTCAAACTTTGCAGCTCGCAGGTAGTTTTCTCTGTAGCTGACTTTAAGCATACCCCTTCACTTCCTAGGTATACGCAATTAGAAGTATTTTTAAGTTCTTCACCATAAACAGCGTATTAATGTTTAGCAGGTTATGTTCAAACTATTTTACGAAATAGGGTTTTGTCATATGTACAATACAGTACTTAACCTGAATCACATGCAGTAATACCAAAAAGTAGGGCTTATAAACATAGACCTCGGTATAGGTAGAAATGATGTATTATGCTAGGCATCCAGGATATAGTGATTGAGGGAAGAGAAGCTAAGATACCGCTTAGAATATACAAACCTTTTGAGAGGAAAACCAAGGGTATAGTAGTCTACTACCATTGGGGAGGTTTTGTTGCAGGAAGTATAGATGAGTCAGACGCTGAATGCAGATCTCTTGTTACTAACTGTGGTTGTACTGTTGTATCTGTTGGATACAGGCTTGCCCCTAAGCATAAGTTTCCTGCAGCAGTAGTAGATTCTTTCGATGCATTGAAATGGGTTTACGAAAACGCTGAAGAGCTTGGTGGAGATAAGGAATCTATATGCGTAATGGGTGTTAGCGCAGGAGGAAACCTAGCCGCCGTCGTAAGTTTACTTGCAAGGGATAACGGGATAAAGTTAAGGTGTCAAGTACTCGTAACACCTGTTATAGGTTTCGATCCATTTTCGGAATCGGCTAGACTTTACGGAGAGAAAGGATGTAGACTCAGCATGGATACAATAGTAGATTTCACATTAAAGTACCTAGGAAATCTTAAAGAAGCTTTCAACCCACTTTTCACACCAATACTATCAGATTTAAGCGGACTACCGCCGGCGTTAATAATAACAGCAGAAAAAGATGCTTTAAGAGATCAAGGAGAGGCATACGCGAAAAGGTTAAGCGATTATGGGGTACCTGTAATATCTATCCGGGTTAACGGTATAGAGCACACTATTGGGGGAATACAAGGGAAGTTCATATTCTTAATAGCTTCAGCATTCATAAAAGAAAAACTTGAACAGGAATAACGCCTTAAGCTGCTGATATACTTCGAATAAATACATAGCATCTCATATAAAACAACGCCTTGCTTTTGGTTGCGCAATCCTTGCTACTAATTTTTGATGTAGAGTATTGCTACATCATGTGGATCTAGGTAGAGTTCGAAAACGCCATCCTTAGATCCTAATCTTTTGCTGCTTATCAACTCAACTACTTCGTTGATGCCATTGGTTAACCTAAATGAAACCTTATTGCTCTCTGATCCATGGTTAATAGCGAATATTATGTATTCGTCGTTTCCGTTACTCCTAGCATAGAACTCTATGTTTCGAACAGAGTTTAATTCTTCTACAATCGGCTTTACATCCATTTTCCTAAGGATTGAATGAGCTAATTTTTCTAACGTTTCTTGAGATAGTATTGTGCCAATGGATATAGCCATACCAGATCCGTGTCTCTTGCAAACTAAAACAGGTTTATTATTAATCCATCTCCACGAAGCGCTAGCTAACACCTCGCCGTCTATAGGTTTGTAAACTTCAAGCCACGAAGAACCATGGTGTGTTTCTCCCGGTAGTAGAAACGATGAAGATGAGAAACTCACCTTAACTTTATCGTTTGGGGGTAATCTGCTAAACTCTTCAACTTCTACACCAAGTAATTCAATAATATTAGTCTTGTTTTCGCGTACCCTATTAAATTCATCTTTAACAAAACTTCTAGGTGTTACAATAAGTACTCCACCATTTCTAACGAACTCTATAAGGTTGTTCAATACTTCATCGTCTACAAGGTAAAGTGAAGGAGCAAACACTAATCTGTATTTACCGAGGTTAGCTTTAGGTTGTACTAAGTCAATTGCAACTCTATTAATCCAAAGAGCTCTATAGGTTTTTACAGTTTCGTCGATAACCTTGTAGGGATAGTAGCCTTTTTCAATAATGTCTGCAGCCCAAATAGATTCATAAGATAATGTAACAGCTATCTTGGTATCCACAAAGGTGCCGTCTATATAGCTAGAGATATTATTAAGTTCTTCGAACAGCTTAGAAGCTTCATAGTATCTTCTTCTCGGTACACCATCATGATCTAGCAGACCATACCAAAACTGCTCCTTGCCTACAGGTAATGTTCTCCAATTCCAAAACAGTACTCCTTCAGCACCGTGCGCAATAGCTTGGTAAGCCCACTTCCGAAGCTCCCCAGGTTCAGGTGTAACACCAAGCATCCTAGAGATAGAACCAACGTTGTACCCATCTGTTGGACCTGCCTGGAGCTCCATAACGATAAAACTCTTGTTTCTACTCATACCCCTAATAGCATCGTAAACGAAGGCTATATCTGGTGGATTATATTCGTCCGATCGCATCTTTGGGTAAACATCTACAGAGGATATATCTAGGAAATTACAGAGATCGTAGTAATCTATATCTATACCTAAACCTATCAAATTAGTTGTAACGAACTTGTTAGGAGCTATACTCTTAATTATCTCGTACTGTGTTCTTACAAACTCTACCATTGATCTAGACCTAAACCTTAGCCACTCCATGGTGAGAGACCTATTGTAGAAATCGAACGGAGAACCCGGAGGATATATTTCGCTGAAATCATTGTACTTATGGCTCCAAATCAGGGCTCCCATAACTTTATTTAAGTTCTCTATATCGCCGTACTTCTCCTCTAAATATCTTCTGAATTTCTCAATGCAATAACGGCAATAACAGAATTTAAATGGTAGTGCAACTTCGTTATCTATCTGGAATCCAATGACGTACTCACTATCTTTGAATTCTTCAGCAAGTTTACCTGTAATCTTTTTAGCGAATTCTCTATATACAGGATTGTTAGGACAGTACTCTCTTCTAATACCGTAACCAGAGGAATGACCATGGTAATCCACAGGCATTATCTCTGGGTATTTTTTAATTAACCACGGTGGTGGTGCAGCTGTGGGTGTACCTAGGATAACGTATATGCTGTTTCTACCTAGATCTTCAACAAGTTCACGGAGCCAACTAAAGTCGTAAACCCCTTCACGAGGTTCCATCAGAGACCATGCGAATTCTCCAAGCCTAACAACTTTAACTTTCGCCTTCTTCATCAACTCGATGTCTATGTAGAATCTATCTTTAGACCATACCTCTGGGTAGTGACTTACACCATAGATTAGCAATATCTGCACCTAAGGGTAGGGTAGCATTTAGGACCAGTATAAAACCTCTGGGATAATAATGTTGTACCACGTTATCTAGTTCCGTAATCTGCTTTGATAGATTCTGGTGTTTAGGTGAGATATGGAAGAAATATAACGTATTTATACTGGTCTTGCCTATAGTAATAAGATGGTGTATATTATGCATGTATGGGAGGGATCCGTAAGCGGCTATAAAACCATGTTTCTAGAGATAAACAACATGATTCTCGGTGTTGCTCTCGAGATAGGTCCTAGAATTATCTATCTAGCACCTAAGGATAACCCAGAGCTAAATCTATTCGGAGTTGTACCAGATTTTGCCGTGGAGACACCTGAAGGTGTTTGGAGAATATACGGTGGGCATAGGCTATGGGTTGCCCCAGAGTCTTTGCCTAGGGCTTACTCTCTAGACAATAAATCTATTACGGTATCCCTAGAAGATGAAGGTGCAACTGTTGTTGGGAATCCAGAGCCGCAGAACTCTGTTCAAAAGTTCATTAAAATAAGGAAAAGCGATATCGGCGTTGAGGTTGTTCACGAGATTAAGAACATAGGTAGATGGTCTATAGAGTTTTCATGCTGGGCTATCTCGCTTATGAAGATCGGAGGTTTTGCTGTAGTACCGATGAAACCTAGATGTGTTGAGCAGGTATTCGAAGATAGATGTCTACTCCCTGATAGGGTTTTAGCTTTATGGCCTTACACAAAGCTTAGCGATAGAAGGCTCATCCTCATGGATAACTACGTAGTTGTAAAACAAGATCCTCAGACAACTTATCCTCTAAAAATAGGTGTTAACGCAAATCCTCGGTGGGCGGCATACTACGTAGATGGGTACCTATTTGTTAAGGAGCTCAACGGGGTAGAGGGTGTATACCCGGACTACGGCTCAATGGTAGAGGTCTACACCAACGATAAATTCCTAGAGCTTGAATCTCTTGGACCAATTAGAAGAATTGAACCAGGTAGCGTTAACAGGCATAAAGAAACATGGAGGGTTATTAAAGTAGGTCACCTAGAGCCCGTAGAAGAGGATATAATCAGGATAGAATCTATCATTGTCAAAACTTAAGCTTGATTAGTAGTTGAGCTGATGAAGCTATTTTAAGAAAAAATATTGTTGAACAAATATTTACCTTCTTTTTACTACCCATCCCATTGCAAATCCTAATACCAGTAAAGTGACAGCTATCGATGTTGTTGCTAACCAATTAATTTCCTTAATTGCCGTTGATGTAGTAAACGTAATTATTTTCTCAGAGGTTATAGCTTTGGTATATGTCTCTGTATAGGCAAGAGTTGTTATTTCTTTTTCGATTTCTTTCACCGTTATGGTGTGATTAACTAAAACTGTCTCGCTTTGTGTTACAATTCTAATAGTGGTTCTCGTTATAGGGTAAGTTATTGTTTTAGGTGGAACTACTAGTAGAGAAGGATAACGTTGTGAAAGCTCAAGGGTTACATTTGATGGTAGGCTGGTGTCAACAGCTATAACACCGCTGGTGGTCAAGGTTAAGCCGTTAGCTAGGTAAAGCGTTAACGAAACTAGGTATAATCCAGGGGATTTATATCTATACTCAATAGGGCTTAAGCAGCTCCCATTAACTACTCTTCTCGATCCATCTCCGAAATTCCATTCGCAGGCTATAACAGACTCCGATGGATGTTTATAAGGCGGTATATCGGCTTTGAATACAACGTTGTAGGGATCTACCTGGCGTAGGATGTTTGTTTGAGCTGGTAGCGGAACATATGGGGGTTGTTTATCGTCTAGTGCTACAAGGGGGTTCCTTATCATTATCCTCGGGTACGTTGATATTGAGGTGCCAGCGCTCCACATTATCTTGAGTTTTAGCTTTTCCGTTGCAGGCTCTACTTCATCAGTATAATAGCTCGATCTGCTGAATATTTTCTCTGGGCAGTTCTCTTTTATTGTAGTACCGTTCAGTAAAAGATTACCTACAAGTTTAATGCACCCAGGTAGTGGGTCGGCCTCAAAGGTGTAAACTATGGCTTCTTTCCTGTTCCCAGCTTCAAAGATATTTGCCTCAGCTAATACTAATCCTTCCTGTGATGAGCCTATAGCGTACGATTCCCAATTATAGTAATAGTTGTTGAAGACATCAACTGTTGCAAACCTAACTCTTGGGTGTCTTTGTACTGTTGCAAAGAAGTAGTTGTGGTGTATGGTTATCTTCATTGCTTTATCTGCTACGTTATCTGGGCTATGCCCTATAAGCATAACCTTGTTGTGGTTCCAGAACCTGTTCCACGATATGGTTATATTTGTTGAGCTGTACTTAATGTCTATAGCTCCATCTCCCCAGTTGGTGAAATCGCATCGATGGATCCAAACATTGGATGAAGCTTCTATTGCGAGGGCGTCTTCGTAGCCTGTATCAAACCTTATGTTAGCTATGATAACATCTTTTGCACTAGCTATCTTAAGACCAAACCCTGATATTATTACTTCAGCTCCTCTACCATCAATGGTCTTAAAGGATTTCACAGTTATAACAGAGGTAGGTGTTATAGTACCAGAAACGTTGAACCTAATCCACAGAGGCTCCGGGTTTTCCAATGCATACCTTAGTGTGCCAAAAGCTCTTTCATCATCTAACCTGGTAACGTAGTAAGTTTTACCGTAGAGTCCCCCAATAACTTTTGCGCCAAAGCCTGAGGCTTCGCTTAAAAGCTTCAGCCTATCATTAAATTCTTTTTCGTCTACACCAGGAGGAAGTTGCTGCGATTGTACTATAGCTTCACGTAATGATAAAAACATCTGTGTTGCTAATCCGAGAACAAGAATGCCTACAACAATTATTGCTTTCTTCTTATGCTGTAGGCTTATCATTGGGACCTACCCCTGCTACTTTTATGTAAGGATAGCCCCTTATATAACACTATCGTCAGAGCTACACACTCAAGATAGCTTTTTCGTCGATAGAGGTATCTCTTAACATCTAGAGTTTCCCGATTCAATTTTAGCTAAGAAACTGCTTACAGTATAGCTTCTTAGGTTATACGCAGTACGAAATACTGTGTACTAATAGCAAAATAGGATATTCAAATAAAAATAGATTACCGTAATAGTTAAACCTCGAAGCCTATCAACAGGTAATCGTTATTTATTTCAGGGATCTCTACAATAGTTATCGCTCTCTCGTTTAATACCTCTGGATTAAACATCTTTCTAGAATCAAGGTCTATGCCTATCCAGGTATAAGAATTAGATTCCAGATTCAACTTAACCCTCCACGAGTAAGGTACATAAACAACTACTTTCTCTTTACCTTTTGCAACTCTTATCTCGTTAGTTTCATTGATAAGAAGGTCGTTAGCAGGCTTAATATCGAATAAATCGTAGTACTCAAATACATGCTTAGCGAAAGCCGCATCGTTAGCTCCAGGAAACATTAGCGCTGTTCTCCAATCGTATGATGGACCAGAGAAATCTTCCCCGTAGAATATAGAATTTCTTCTATGCCAATTCCATATACCTAAGGCACCATATGCTATCCCTGCTTTTGCTCCTGAGAGTAGGCTTTGCCATATAGCTTTCCTAACATCGAACCTGCTGTGCTTGTAGTATCTTCTACCTGCAATACCCTCGTAGCAAGGTTCGCCGTTGACTATAGGTCTCTTAATCGGTAATTCGTAGAATTTCTGCGCTAACTCGTATGGGGTTATCCTACCTGTATGACCTGATTGAAACATATAAAAGTCGTAGTAAGATGATTCAACTATTTTTTGAGGAAGTTGCCAAAATGCCCCCATTAGGTGCATAGTAGTTAAACACAACGGGGTTTTTCTCTTTACAACCTCCATAGCCCTTAAATAATATTCTTCTGCTTCAGGGGACTCGAAGTTCGTATCACCGCTAATAATAAATATAGGGTTATATTTACTAAACCTATCAACAACGTACTCAACGTAATTTTCTAAAGCATCTCTAGGGATTATTCTCTGTGGTTTAACAAGCCTAGAACCCCATGTACCGGGAACATAATTACACCATAGAACAACGAGTCCAGGGGTAAAACCTTTTTCTACCGCTATTTCAATCATCTTTTCAGCTCTATCGAAGTACTTCTCATTAACTTCATTGAAGTTCCATTCACCATTGGGTTTAACTATGAAGGGATCTATATAGTAAGGAGAATCGCTTCTATCATGTTGTGATAGGATATTGATTTGAATTACGTTAAAGCCCTGCATTGCCCTATAATTAAGGTAGTAAAACCATTCATCAAGAGGAATATTGGTAAAAGCACTCCAACATGTATCCGCAAGATAAAAGAACTTCTTGTTATCTCGTATAAAGTAATCTTTTTCGCTGGAAACACTTATTCTTTTACCCATAAAGATCCCATTTCCAAGATATTTCTCAGCGCTAAACTAAAACTATGTATGCTAAATCTCGTCATCGACATCATGGACTAGCCATGGAACTAACTTTGATGAGTACACGATTAGCTTAAACTTCGTAGGCATCAACTAGGTTGTGCTCGGTATTATACAAATTTATATTTACGGTCTTCAAAATTAACTACTCGTCAAGGTGATATACTTTTGACTCCACGCGAAAGAGTGTTAACCTCTTTAAACCATGAAGAACCTGATAGGATTCCTATAGATCTCGCTGGTACAGGGGTTACAAGTTTACATGCACTTGTTTACCATGGTATTAGGAAGCTGCTAAGGTTTCCCGATAAACCTATAAGAATATACGATTTTGGCAACATGACCGTAGATATAGAGAAAGAAGCCTTAGAGTACTTTGGAGTAGATGTTATCAGCATTGATAGAGTTGCTGATCCTTGTCCTTCGCTTCCGAAGCCTTTCGATAAATGCTATGGTTGGCAGGTGTGGAGAACACCATCAGGTATAAACCTCGAGGTTCCTAGTTGCGTAAAAATTGTTGAAGAAGAGAACGAATTCAAAGCTTACTGGAATAATAGAGATATCTGTATAATGCCTAAGAATGGACAGCACTTTTGGTGTAAATCCGTTGTAGAATACCTATCGAACCCACCTCTTGCAAATGCGAAAAGCATTGAAGATGTGAAGAACTTTAATTGGGATTTATTTAAGTTTACCGATGAAGAAGTTGAGATAGCTTTAAGAAGAGCTATGTGGTTCTACAGAAATACAAACTATGTGCTAGTAATGCCTATTATCTCGAAGATTAACGGTCTACACCATAAGGCTGGTCAGGTTTTTAGGGGTTTTACTAAGTGGTTAGCGGATCTCAAGCTTAGAAGACCACTAGCAGAAGCGTTACTTGACCATGCGCTAGAAGTGATACTATTCAATGTCCATAAACTCTTCGGCGAACTTCGAGGCTACATACATATAGGGATAATGTCGGATGATCTGGGAACAGAGGAGAAACCGCAGATTTCCGTTCAACTCTTCAGAGAAGTTTATAAACATAGATATGAGGAGATAATAAAGGCTGTAAAGAAATACAATGTATACATGTTTCTTCACTCAGATGGCTCTATATTCCCGCTAATAAAAGAGTTCATAGATATAGGTCTCGATATTATCAACCCTGTGCAGATTTCAGCGAAGGATATGGATCCTGAGAAACTTAAGAAAGAGTACGGTGAGCAGATAACCTTCTGGGGTGGTGGAGCTGATACACAGCATATTCTACCTTTTGCTAAACCCGAAGAAGTGGTTAACCACGTTAAAAAGTTGATCAAGGTGTTTGCACCGGGAGGAGGATTCGTATTTGCTCCTGTCCATAACATACAACCGCCGACACCAGCCGAGAACGTTGTAGCAATGTATGAAACAGCGTTAAAGTATGGAAATTACCCGATAAAAATAGATTAGCAGTAAGCAACCTAATAGTTTCAGGCAATATCTTCGAATGAAGTAGTCTCCACAATGCTTTAATTTTTGTCCACTTGTAAAATCAAGAAGGTGCGTAAATACTTGAAGAACTCAACTCAAACCCAAAACCGTTACAGTCCTTTCGCTAAGCTGAAGGAGGTTGGTATTGGGGAGGCTAGATGGACTGGAGGCTTCTGGGGCGAGAAATTCGAGAAATGCTGGAAGGTTATGATACCTAATATGTGGAGCTTACTTAGCGATCCAAATATTGGTCACGCATTCACCAACTTCCTTATAGCAGCAGGAATAGAAGAAGGTGTTCACAGGGGGCCTCCTTGGCACGATGGGGATTTCTACAAATGGTTCGAAGCTGTGGCCTTCGTCTACGCTTTAACTAAGGATGAATCGCTTGACAAGCTTATGGACTATATCGTAAGCGTAATAGTGCGTGCTCAGAGAAGCGATGGCTATATCCATACACCTGTAATAATAAAGCAAAGGTATGGGGAAAAATTAGATGAGTTTCCACATCCAGACCACTTCGTAACATACAACTTCGGTCACCTAATGACAGCGGCAAGCATACATTACGTAGCTACAGGTAAACGAACACTTCTAGATGTCGCTGAGAAAGCTGCTAACTACCTTTACGAAATATTTGAGAAGAACCCTCTTAAGCTCGCTAAGAATGCCATCTGCCCCTCCCACTACATGGGCTTAATCGACCTTTATAGAGTAACAAGCAATAAGAAATACTTAGAGTTATCTAGAAAACTTATAGAAGCAAGGGATTTGGTAAAGGATGGAACGGACCAGAACCAGGATAGGATACCACTACGGAAACACGATAAGATTGTAGGGCATGCAGTTAGAGCAAACTACTTATACGCAGGTGTCGCGGATCTCTACGCCGAGATAGGCGATGAGGGTCTGCTCAACATGTTGATAAAAGTTTGGGAGAACATGGCGTACACCAAGATGTACATAACAGGAGCCTGTGGAGCTCTATACGATGGTGCATCCCCTTACGGTGGAGAAGTACACGAAGAAATACAGCTTATACATCAAGCATACGGTTTAGAGTATCAACTCCCTAACGCTATAGCGCATAACGAGAGTTGTGCAGCTGTAGGTAATGTGCTTTGGAGTTGGCGTATGTTCAAAATATTAGGAGAAGCAAGGTTTATGGACATAGTAGAACTAACGTTGTACAATGCTATTCTTGCATCTATAAGTATAGATGGTACAAAGTTCTTCTACACAAACACACTAAGACAACTACCCCTACCCTATAAACTCCGCTGGTCCCGCCAAAGAGAACCCTATATACAGTGTTTCTGTTGCCCACCTAATATTGTGAGAACGATAGCGCAATCTATTAGGTATGCTTACAGTATATCTGAAGAAGGTATCTGGGTAAACCTCTACGGAGATAGCGAACTCCGCACAAATTTAGATGGGTCAAGGATAACGTTAAAACAGGAATCGAAATACCCTTGGGATGGCCACGTTAAGATTGTTTTAGAAGATGTAGACAGCAAAGAGTTCACGCTATTTCTTAGAATACCTTGGTGGGTGGATCGATACATAGTTGAGGTAAACGGGGAGAAAGTGGGAGAGGGATTCGAAGGAGGGCTATACTACCCGATAAAGAGAGCTTGGTCCAAAGGGGATACAGTAGAGCTACATATACCACTGAGACCAAAGCTCATAGAAGCACACCCACTTGTTGAAGAGCTTAGAAACCAAGTAACAGTAATGTACGGCCCTATAGTATACTGCCTAGAGTCTGTTGATCTACCAGAAGATGTAAGAATATATGAGGTATATATTCCGAAAAACGTGAACTTAACGCCTATTAAAATAAGCATCGCAGACGAAAACATGGTTGCCTTAGAAGGTATGCTAAGAATTTATCGGGCAGGTTCTTGGGAGAAAAAGCTCTACAAAGAATATAAATCTAGGAAACCTCAAGAAATCAAAACTAGACTAATACCGTACTATGCATGGGGCAACCGTGGTCCTTCAGAGATGACCGTATGGCTACCCTTAGACTAAGACTAAAACAAGGAAAGCATTAACATATTAACATATTTTCGCTTTAAAGCAATCTAATATATATTTTACCATTACATAAAGTCGTGATAAAGAACATTTATTAATCATAGTAGGAGACTGAAGAGCACAATTGTAATAACTATAGATGTTAAAGTTTGTAGTACTAAAAGTATTGATATAAGTTTTGCTTCAAGTTTGAATATATTGCCTATGACGATATTAAATAGGGCCGAAGGCATGAAACTCTGCATAAGTAATCCTCGAGTATACTGTAGATCAAGTACATTACTATTGAGATTGGTTGTAAGCATAAGCAGGATATGCATAAGCATAGGCGAGAATACATACTTTATAGTATACCCTAGGACAATCCATTTCATGTAAGTACGGAAATCTCTTATAGATAGTAATGCAAGTGTGTACCCTAATATTAAGAAGAATATAAATGAAACACTATTAATAATAGTATTTGCAATACTGATGATATTTTGTGGAACAACTATTTCTAGGAATTTAAATGATACTGCTAAGACTAGCGCTGCCAAGGATGGTATAGGAGTAGTGGAAATAATAAGGGATTTCTTTTCGAATTTCAATGATGTTGCGATAAACAGAAGTACGAATGGAAGTATTATATTAGCTGCTACTGTATACGGAATAATATTGAAGTAAGTTCCAAAAACTATTACTGCTAGGGGAATAGCTAGGAATCCGCTATTAGGGATACCCATAGAGATGACCATTGCATAGAGTAAACCTAGCTCATTTCTATGTCTAGATGCTAATATAGAAAAGCCGAATGTCAGTACCATAATCAATATAGTGTGAACCACACATAAACCTACTAACGCAAGAATAACATGTGAAGCTTGACCGTATACACCTACGAAGATGGTTAGAGGTGCTATAGAGTATATTAAGAACTTGTTTAATATATTAAAAATCCTCCTAATCCCCTTAATATTAGTGCGTTGAGCTAGATACCCAAAAACGAAGAGGGTTATAATAGCTATAAGCTCGTAAGTGCTCATAACTTCATACCAAACAATGTTCTCACTAACTCATACTAAAGCACAGGATTAGGTAACTTTCCCATTTTTAGATAGTTAGTAATTCCTTTCTTAATCACTTGCATATAATCTAATATAATCATAGGATAGCATATTTGTTTACAACCAACATTACCTCTATTGCTATAAGAAAGTGAGTTGATGAAATAGTAACTACAATTATAGAGAGACCAGGTCCTACGAAGTTTTAGGTATTCCCAACCCTTTAAGGTACTTCGACAATCATTAAGAGAATTACCACTATTAAGTTGGATACTAATACATTTAATGTAATCCATAGAGTATCAACTCTATGTAAAGTTGAAATAGGATGGGGATACCTAATAAACTTTTATGGTTTAGGGGTTAAAAGGAAGGTGTACGCTCTTTAAAATATGTGTTCATATATTGAACCATTTCTCGCTTAATTTTGGTACACTAGATAAGAGTTGCTTTGTGTACTCTGATTTTGGTTTCGATAATATTTCATCACAGTAACCATATTCTATTATTCGCCCTTTGTACATTATCGCTACTTTATTTGCCACGTAGAATGCTTGTGATAAATCATGTGTAATGAATATTATTGATGTGTTTTTCTCCTTATTTAAGCGGAACATTAGGTCTAGCACGGACATCCTCGTTGAAGCATCGATCATACTCGTAGGTTCATCTGCTATTAGTAGTTCTGGTTCTATTATAAAAGCTCTTGCGAGTAGGATTCTCTGAAGTTGTCCTCCACTTAACTCATGTGGATACTTGTAAAGAACTTCTGCGGGGTTCATACCTAGTTTACCAATGATGTTTGTTATATCTTTTATGTATTCGTTTTTGTCCAGCCTCTTATTATAGGCTTTGTACTTTAATGTAATTGCATCTACTAAGTGGCTTAGTACGGTCTTAATAGGGTTAAAAGAGGTGTAAGGATCTTGGAATACTCCTTGTACTTTCGCGTAATATAATAGCTTTGGGTAAGAGTTTATATTCTTTCCATTTAAGAGAATGTCACCGCTTGACGGCTTAATTAGTCGAAGGATCATTTTAGCTAATGTTGATTTTCCGCTACCGCTTTCACCAACTAATGCGAGGATTTCACCTTTATCCACCTTGAGATTTACATCTATTACTGCAGGTACTAGAAATGTTCTAATATACCCCGATACGTAGTACTTTGAAACATTTACTAATTCTAGCAAGGGCTTATTGTTCATGAAATTCACCTCTTAATATAAAGCCAACAACTAACCCAATGATCGGTTCCTACTTCTATTAGAGGAGGTTCTTCTTTCTCACATATAGGTGAAGAATATGGACATCTAGGATAGAACCTGCAACGATTCATTGCGTAAGCGCTATATTCAACAGCAAGATCTCTATATAATACTTTACCTCTTTTCTCCTGTTTAGATTCTTCAAAAACTTTAAGGGATTCTATCAACATCGTTGTATATGGATGCAAAGGTGATTGTATGATAGAGTTGCTATCTGCAAATTCAACAATCTTTCCACAATACATGACGTATAATCTATGCACTATCTGCTTTAATGTTGCTATATCGTGGGAACTTATGATAACGCTCTTTACATGCTCCTTAGCAAATATGTCTGCAATCATTTGTAAAACCTTCTTCTGAGTAACAACGTCTAAAGCTGATGTAGGTTCATCCAATAAAATTACTGATGGTTTTAAACTTGAAGCTATAGTTATTACAACACGTTGGCGCATTCCACCACTTAATTCAAATGGATATTTATTTAAGAGCGTAGAATCAAGTCCTACTACTTCAAAGTACCCTGCTAAGTTTATTTTCTCTTGTTCTTCGAACCTTTTATCAATCTTTTCACCATAATATTCCTTAAGCAGATCAACATAAAAAGACCAAATTCTTTTATAAGGATATAATGCATCAAAAGCTGATTGCGGTACATATATTATTTTCTTTTCCTTTACGCATCTTCTCAATTCATCGCAAGGCAATGAGGCGAGATCGATGTTCTCTATAACAATATTTCCACCTTCAAGCAATAAAGGTGAAATACATTTTCCTCCAGCAATCAATTTTAAAAGTGTTGATTTTCCGCTACCGCTTTCACCAACAATGCCCAGGATCTCCCTTGGGTATAGATCTAAGTTAACGTTGTCTATAGCTCTAAAGTACCCCGAAAGAGTTCCATAGCCTCCGCGTAGGTTCCTTACGCATAAAAGGGGTTTTCTTGTCTTATTTTCCGTATTATCATTAAGTGGTATATTTATCATAAAATAATCCTCATAGAGACTGATACCAAGACGTAGTATGAGGGGTAGGTACAAGATTAGTTGGTGTGGCAAGGTATATATATTTTAAATCAATACATTACATTTTGTATTATTTTCTTTCACAAGTAATATTACTATAGAAAAATTTATTAATTTGCTAATGTATCCCACGATTCAGGGGGTAGGAGTGCAGATTGGAAGAAATACTCCGCAAAAAACAGTAACAAAGAGAAGAAGCTCCGCAAGTGTTCTTATAATAATACTTATAGCTGCCTCCTTATACAGTATAAACCCTGTACATAATCAAGTAGAAATACCTGATGAAGTAACATTCCATTATTCAAGACCAAGCCCGGTCGTTGGACATTGTAATCCACTTGTTTCGGGAACCGGTGGAGCATTGATACCCTTAGTGTATGAGCCATTGGCGAAGGCATTTCTAACAGCATGGCTTGAAGCTAAAATGTACTACATACCTATAGTAGCTAAAGAATGGCGTTTTGTGAGTTCAACAGAGTTTGAGATAAAAATTCGCAGTGAGGTACAATTTAGAGATGGAAGTCGTGTTACCGCCGATGATGTCCTCTTCAGTATAGGCGTATATACAGATCCAACTGTGCCCGGACCCTTGGCATGGATGAAGGACTTAATAGCGGACATCGTTAAAATAGATGATAAAACTATAAAGGTGGTTCTAAAACCAGAGCAAGCCAATACTCCATTAGTATACAATATTCTAAATACACCCATAGTTAAAAAAGCTCGTTGGGAACAGATATTAACTGATATCGGAGGAAAAGGTAACCTAACCAAGTACAGCAATTGTGATCCATCGGCTTATGGCGGTATAGATGGGACAGGACCCTATACCCTTATCCAATTCGAAAGAGAACGTGTCATCATGAGGAGGAACCCTGATTACTGGGGAGAAAAATTAGGGCTATTATTCGCTCCTGAATACTTTGTATTCCATGGAGATCAAACATCGGAGATGCTTTTCAGGATGTTTGAGGCTCACGAAAGGGATTTTAATTCAATGAGTGCAGGGCAAGATCCCGAATGGCTATTATCGAAATCCGATTATCTTTCTGTATGGAATCCATTTGCAAGTTCACCTATGGAATGGTGGATGACCGATGGAGGCAAGGCAATAGTACTGCAGATGGGAAGGCATCCAGTTTTTAGAGAACAATGGTTTAGAAAAGCTCTTCTATATGCATTCAATTTCACTGAAGCTATATATCGAGGACTCAATGGTCAAGCGCTTCCATTTACCTTAGCACCTGTTCATCCAGCACTATTTCCAGAGTACATGTCTATAGTTAACGAAGTTATGAATAGAACATTTGAGTGTACAGTCAAAATTGCAGGTATTAGTAGACCATGTTATGATCCTAAAAGAGCCATACAAATTCTTAGAGAACATTGTGAAGGAAGCCCAGAAGCAGGTTGGACCTGTACCTTATCGAGTGGCGAGAAGGTTAAACTAGGACCATGGGGCATTCTATTTATAGGTTTTGCGGAATGGACTAGAGTTGTTCAAGTATTTATGGAGAACCTTAAATCTATAGGTATAGATGTTTACCCTGAATCTGTTGATGCTACAACTTATTTGACTAGAATACAAACAGGAGACTATGATATGGCATATAACTGGGTTGAAGCTATGGCTGACCCCATAACAGGGTTGCAATGGTCTTTCAGATACGCATTTGCCCAAAAAGGTTTAGGTGTATACTGGTTTAGTCAAAGCCCATTTGGGTTCCGAGTGTGGTGGAATGGAAGTTTCTCACCATTACCTGCTCTAACTGACGAAGTTGTAGGTCTAGTAGATAAATTATGGCAACTTGAGCCCCATAGTGAAGAGTTTAAAGCAACAATAAAGCAGATAGTAGAAATGGTTGTACCACAAATACCTTATATACCGCTACAATATGATGCAATAGCACAAATAAAGAACTACGTTGATAGATGGACTAACTGGGCTTTTGCTGATGATTACTACTTATACAATCCAATTGATGGAGGACCTAGCGTTAACTATGATGCCATGATGCATGTATATCCGGTAAAAGTAAGCTTAGTTGATTTCGCATTATCGACTACAGAGATTAGTGAAAACAGCAACATTTTAGCCAAGGTAACCCTACGTAACGATGGTGCTTACGAACAGCGTTACAAAATAGTAATAGCATTAGGACCAAGAAAAGCCAACTGGGAACTATGGCACGATCTTGATATTCTTGGAGTTACACAGAATATGTCTGGAACACTAGCATGGAAAATAGTCAAAGTACCTCCAGGAACCCATACATTTGAAATCAATATCAACGTAAATCTCAAACCAGGCGAATACACATTAATTGTAGATCCTTGGAGAGGAAGTAAACTTGACGCGGGGAAACCGCTAGAGAGAAGAATTAAAGTGCTAGCGAGAGAAACACCTTCGCCTACACCAACAGAAACCGAGGTTACAGTAATCACTATAACAACTATATCTGTTGTGGAGAAGACATCAATAGCATTATCTACAATGTTGATATCTACAACTGTTAGAGAGACTGATTGGACTATGACGGTGTTGTTAACTCTAATATTATTCGTAGTCGGATTCGCTGTAGGTTATTTCATAATAAAACGAAGATAGCCTAAATTTAATATATTTTTTAAATTTAAATTATATTTAAATACACTACCCTTACATATTTACAAGGAGAGGTACAGAGGCTGATTTAATGAGTAAGAGGAGCCACTATAAATATTTCGTTAGATTCTTGGTAAAGAGATTAATTTATTCTCTTATAGTGCTTATTTTAGGCTTAAATCTTTTGTATTTCATACCACGTTTAATGAACATCAACCCTGTTGATGTATACTTATATCGCGTGCTAGGTGGTGGTGTGGGTCTTGGTGCCGGTGGAAGTATTAGTGGTGTAACTGGAACAGTTGAGGCAGTAAGGAAACGCTTTATGGAGTTATTTGGTTTAGATAAACCTCCATTACAGCAATATTTACTATATTGGAAGAGGCTTTTTACCTTTGACTTTGGCTTCTCTTATGCAGAGTACCCTAAGACTGTTACTAGTATCGTGACGAAAGCATTAAGGTGGACATTAATTCTAGTGATACCGGTATTGATTACGGGTTTTGTAGCTGGAACATACTTGGGTCTCTGGGTAGCGCTCAATCCTTCAAAGGCTAAAAACACATTATTCTATTCGTTTATAATTTTACAGCAGACGCCTTACTATTGGTTAGCCATGATCCTAATATACCTGCTAGCTATAGCTTACCCGGTATTTCCCTTAAAAGGGGCTTATTCAGAGAAATGGTTGGGACCAACACTATCATTTGACTTCATAGTAGACTTCCTATGGCATTACGCATTACCTTTTCTCTCCCTGGTAATACCTATTACAGGCGGTTATGCCGCAGGAATTAGGGCTGCAATAGCTTCTGAAGCCAAATCTAACTACGTTGAATGGTGTATACTTCTAGGGTTTTCACGAAAAAGAATAAGTAAGTACGTACTTAGGGCTGCAATTTTACCGCAAATTACATGGTTTCCTCTAACCTTTGTAGGACTACTATCCCAATCACTATTGGTAGAGATAGTGTTTGGTTATCCAGGTATAGGATATTATATTCAACTAGCCACCTTCTCCTTAGATTATCCTCTGATGGAAGCCCTGTTCTTCATTATTATGTTGATAATAACTTTTGGCTACCTCTTCATGGAAATATTGTACGGCCTTTTGAATCCGAAATTAGGTGCTACATACGTAGCTGAGGAAGGTGTTTAATACCATGCCAGTTTATATACGTAGCAGGATGATCATGTATATAGTAAAGGATATTTACTTGATAATAGCTTTATCGATCTTTATCTCGTTAGTATTACTAGGTATTATAGGATCTTCAATGATTCGGAATCCTCTACGAATAATAGGGGGAAGGCTAGAGCCGCCATCAAGCAAACATCTCTTGGGGACGGATTCTCTAGGTAGAGATATTTTTGCTCAAATAGTACATGGGATAAAGAATTCCATAGCTGTAGGATTACTAGCTGCTGTTATAGGGATCTCAATAGCGCTAACCCTAGGACTTCTAAGCGGGTTCTTGAAAGCTACAATGCTCGGTATGTTATTGAATGCACTAATAGACATATTCTTGTTGATCCCAGGTTTACCCTTACTCCTCTTATTATCTGCTATTATAAGAATTAGAAGTATGATATTAGTTGCCACCCTTATTGGTACTATTTTTGCGTGGCCAGCTCCATCTAGGGCCATAAGGGCATTAGCGCTAACTTTAAGCGAAAGAGAATTCATAAGCTTAGCTAAGATTTCTGGTAAGAATACATTTGACATAGCGTTTAAAGAGATAACCCCACTTATGGCCCCCTATGTATTGCTACAGTTCACAGCTATGTATGCCTCTGCTATATTTTCAGAAGCAGGAATAAGTTTGTTGGGTTTAGGACCTACAAATGTGGTAACCTTAGGATGGGTATTAAATCAAGCGCTGGTAATGAATGCATTTGTTGTACGTGCCTGGTGGTGGTTTATACCAGCTGGAGCTATGTTATCACTTTTGGTACTTTCACTATATTCAATACCTTTGATAGTTAGTAGAAAGCTTCAGTTGCTAAGGGTTTAATAATATTTAATATTCTTAAGATTTTACTTAACAACCAAAGTATTTTTAAGTCATGTATAATCATCAAATAAGCTATTTTTCTGCTATTTAATTGATGAAACATTTATACAAAGAAGTAGTAAACTATTCATAATATACCTACCTTTGCCAAAGAAGCATTTTTGTTGAATTGCTAAAAATACCCTCTGTTTTTGAATGCTTAAATATCTTCGGCGTACATTAATTACCTTGGTGATATCCTTGAAAAGCTTGAGGTCTAAGGTATCTCTTGAAGGTTTTTGGATGTTTAAGCTTGATCCCATGGGTGTTGGCGAGAACGAAGAATGGTTTAAGGTTTTTCCAAGGAATGCTGATTTGGTTTATGTTCCTGCTGCATTTAATGAGCAGAACCCTGATTGGGATCAGTACGAAGGTTTTATGTGGTATTGGAGGGAATTTTTTGTGCCTAGGGAATTTTCTGGCAAAAAAGTTTTCCTAGTATTTGAGGGGGCTGGTTATAGGGTTAAGGTTTGGGTTAATGGAGCGTTTGTTGGCGATCATGAGTGTTGCTATACCAAGTTTTCGCTGGATGTATCTCGGCATATACTCTTTGGCGAAGTGAATAATATTGCTGTAGAGATAGATAATAGGGTTACACCTGATTCTATACCGCCTGGCGAAGGACTTAACTATACCTACTACGATTTCTTCCCCTATGGAGGGATAATAAGGCCTGTGTACCTGGAGTTTGTTGCTGAGGATCACGTAGAAGATGTAATTGTTGATACAGACCATGAGGGGTTCTTAAAAGTTAGGGTAGATGTTGTTTGCAGGAAGGACTGTAGGATTAGGCTTAGGTTAACAGATAGAGATGGTAAAACTGTTTATAGTTCAGAAGCAACCGTAGATAACGGTAAAGTAGAGGTTGAAGCACAGGTATCGAAGGTTATTTCCTGGTCCCCTGAGAAACCTTACCTTTATACTCTCTGGGTTGAACTTTTAGTAGATAATAAACCTGCGGATATAGTGTATGAAAGAATCGGTTTTAGGAAGTTCGAGGTAAAGAATGGCAAGCTCTACTTAAACGGTAGAGAAGTGTTTTTGAAAGGTTTTAGCCGCCACGAGGATTTCCCTGTATTCGGTAGAAGATTACCTGGCCCTGTTCTAATTAGGGATTTCAACTTGATGAAGAAGGTTAACGTAAATTCTTTTAGAACATCGCATTATCCATACTCAGAAGAACACCTAGATTTAGCTGATGAGCTAGGATTCCTAGTAATACTGGAAACACCTCTTGTAGGGTTAAATCAGCATCATTTTCTAAATGAAGAGTTCTTCGATAAGGTAAAGAAAGTTGTGCACGAGATGATAAAGCAGCATAGGAATAGACCTTCGGTGGTTATATACAGTATGGCTAATGAACCGGATAACACGGTGCCAGAATCTAAACAATTCTTTACAAAACTTAAAGAGTACATAAGGAGCTTAGATCCCTCAAGACCGGTTCTACATACTTCACATTTACATCATAGAAACGCTGAAGATCCTGCTCTAGAGGTTGACGACATAATAGCGTTGAATATATACTACGGGTGGTATACCCACGTAGGCGATATAGAGGAAGGTGTAAAAAAGGCTCTAGAAGTTGTTGAATCAATACATAGTAAGTTTCCCAATAAACCAATAATATTAACCGAATTCGGTGCAGAAGGAGTTAAAGGATTGCACTCAGATCCACCTGTTGCTTGGTCAGAGGAATACCAAGCTTTATTCCTAAAGAGGTATATAGAGGAAATGTCTAAGCTACCATACATTAAGGGTCTACACATATGGGTATTTGCAGACTTTCGATCAACACAGGGTAAGAGAGGCCCTAGGAGACCAGGGGGAATGAATATGAAAGGAGTGTTCACAAGAGATAGACAACCTAAGCTCTCCGCTAATATTGTAGCAGAGCTTTTCGCTAAGATGTAAAGGTGCTCGCTAAGAAAATAACAGTTTTTCCGGATACCTACCAACACATAGCTATATTCTTGAACTTGAGGTAGCCGATAAACAGCTTATTCTCGTAAACTAAGTCTTCTACAGTAAATTGTAGTGAAAATAATTAATAGATCAAGATATTATTAGTGAATAGTCTTCAGCATTATAAACGGAATTTTATTCGTGATCTTATGTAGTAGATCCTAATAATATTAACTAGTATTGAAGTAATAACCAAAACTATAAGGAATAACCCTGGGAAAGGTTTTATTCCTATAAATATCAATATAATGTATGTAACCATGGCTATTATAAGCCCAAGAGGTAACATAAGGAGAATTCTAAGAACATTATACCTGTACTTAGCTACACCATGCCTTTCTTTAAATTCGTTCACAACCTGCCTTAGTCTTTCTTTATCTAAATAATACCTTCCATTAATTTCAACAACTACTCCTAATTTAATGAGCCAACGAAGAGCATGCTCAGAACCGTGCCAAAGCCCTAGTTCTTGGATAGTTAAAGCTTTTCCGGGATTAGTAACATCCTTTTCTAGAAAAACTTCAATAACTTCCCGGGTTCGATAACGAAAATCTCTTCGAAACATTTTATATTACACCTAAACAAAGTTATGTATATTATATTGTTAAGTATACTTTATATCTTCATCTACCGGATCTTTATACGTAGTATATCAACATATTATTTTACTACGTCATCTTATTACTATATATCATAGCTAGGAAAAGGTATCAATAGATTCTTGTATAAAACTAGCTCTACACCATATTGTGCTAATGCTTTCAATTAATCCTAGGTTTAAGGAAGGATAAGAGTATAATTATCTAATTCAAGCTTAGTTATTTTATTGAGTAGCTGCGGTTTTAATATATTGAATACAGCTATAGGGATCTTGAATTCTTTAGCAAGTTTTAAAGTATAGGGATCTAATTCATCTTCAACGAATTTCAAGACTACGTCTATTTTAGTGCTCTTAATAATTTCCCCGTTAAACCCAACTATACCTTCAACTATTTTACCGAGTGCCACTAGGTTTGCATTTAGTAGATGTGCTACGTATACAGATATAGAATCGCTTGTTATATCCCAGCTATGCGGTAATTCGTTGTATGTCCTTAGGAGTTTGTATGGCATGATAATAGGTATAAGCTTGTTATTCAATGCTTCAGTTATATCTTCTAGGCTATAAGCTTCGACAAAGTTCTTTGAGAACCCTTTAAGGAGTAGACCGTATACCTCCATAGCTTTTATAGCCATCCAGTGGGCAACATCGTCGTTGAATCCGGTAACCCTCTGGAGTTCTCTTACGCTATCCGCAAAAATACTTCCGCCAGGGACAACAGCTATACCTATGCCATTAGAGGTAAGAAACTCTAACACAGACATCAGCTCCACAATCTTAAAAGGATACTTATAGAGGTGCCCACTAACTTTGAGAACAAGAAGCATAGTAATTCACCACTTTATTCAGTACCAGTAATGCTGTAGCGTAAGCAGGTACAACACCTGCTAAAGGCTTCTCCAAGACTTTATCTACATCGATAAACTTAGAGAAACCCGCTCTTTTAGCTGCTTCTAATGCTATATGTTTACCTATACCAGCTAAAATAATACTGAAATCATCTAGGTTTAACCCTAGTGATGCTAACCAAGACCTAATCTGCATAAGGGCTTCGAATACCTTAAACACCTGAGCTTCGTATATATATCGAGCTATCTCCTTAACTTCCGCAACGCTAACCATAGTTTTATCTGCGCAGATAACTCTGCTAAGCCTAGCAATAGCTTCATCAAAAGTTTTGCCCTGTCCATTGGCAGTTTCTGTGGTGTAATCCTCGGGTTTTATGTGGTTTAGCACAAGGTGAACATCTCCTACAAGCGAAAAACGTTCTCTACATATGTTTGCGTAGTAACCTTTGAACGGAACTTTGCTGACTATAGAGGAAACATCGGTTCTTAGCGTACCTAGGTAAACGAGCTCACCGTAGATAAGTTTCTCGGGATCTGTTCTACCTCTAACCATGGTTCTACAGTCTACAATAGGTATAATCGTTGTAGTTGTGCTACCGATGTCTACAAATAAAATGTTTTTGATATTAGAGTTGCAGGCTATACGCTCTAACAACCAAGCACTTGCAGCCCAATTCGCTGCTGCAATAGTTATAGGTTTTGTTTTTGCTTCGCCTGCTTTAACAAGGTTTGCATTAAAATCAACGTATAACCTGTTGCTAGCGTCGCTAAACACATCCTCGATTAAATCTACTACTTTCTTAACACCCTCTTCCTTTGTCGAGAATACATCGCTTAACTCAGCAGTCATACAAACACCAACGAAGTAGCTTTTATCCTCTAACTTAAATATACGCTTAATTTCTATAAGCTTCTCCCTCAACCCCTTGATACCCTTAATCCATATAGGCATATACTCCCTAACAATATCTTCTACTACAGTAGTCCCATCTCTTCTTCTAACAACCTTAACAGCCTTAATGTTAGCACCACCAATATCAAAACCTACAGCTATTATCTTACACACGTAGAGCCACCTAACTAGCGAATAACCTAATTTCCTGTTAACTATAATTAAAATAAAGTCGTTAAAACATTAGTATACACATTTATCCACAACACCTTTATGAATAGCTGTAGCAACAAGTGCATACCTTATCCCTAGCTCCTTCAACAGCATAAGATCTTCAACGCCTTTGATACCTCCCCCTACAGCTACATCGCTACAAATACTTTTAACAATTCTTAAAGAATCTATATCTACACCAAGCCTTGTTCCAACACGGTCAAGGTTTAAAACAACGACAAGCCTAGGACTTCGACTACAAATGATTTCAGCTACTTGGCTTATATCAACTGATGTGTTCCTAAACATAACCTTCCCTCTCTTTATATCTAAGCTAACAATTCTATTAAATAGAAGATCAACTTCGCCTGGGTACTCTAAGTATTCTGTACCAATAACGTAGAAGAGATTAGCGCTATCACTTCTTTCCAACCCCTTTCTACCAATATCAGCTAACACAGTAAAACCATAGGATAAAGCTAAATCTATTGTAAACTCATTACTACCTCGATCCATAATAGCATCGAGGTCAGCTATATATGTATATATACAGCCAAGCTTCTTGAAACCCTTTAGAACCTCTGCTGGATCAGAGGATTTAGCGATAACGCTTCCACTAAGAGGTTTATATTCATTTCTTCTACCAGCTATAGCGTGAACAACAACACTGTTCATTATATCTACAACAGGCACTATATTCAATTCCATACATTAATCACCAAAACAGCGAATAAGTTACGAATACATAGGTTAAACCCTATAAGCTTCAACATCTTACCTATAGATAAATTTACTGGTTACTAACTTAAAAGAAACCCGCTTATAATCTCAATACATCGAGGGATTGGCGACGTTGCTCTTAATTTCGCCTACGTTATCTTGTGAGAGGATGAATAGCCTTACAAATACGAATACGTCTTGAATCAATTCATATACAATCATATAATCATTTAGGTTTGGTTACTATTGAAAACCAAGAAGCTTTTGAAGCTAAACGGTATACATTAATAAAAAATAAAAAATTATTTAAAAATAGATTAAGCTCAAGGTTCTTAGGCTTAGACTTTAGGTAATCCTAGCATTCCTATTGCTCCAATAAGCTCTAGTACAGCTGCAACTAGTATCGTGGTTGCAAGACCTAATCCTTCAAGTAGTGCTCCACCAACAAATGCACCAACTATTGATGCTACAGATATAGCCATAAATATAGCGGTAACAGCAACAGATGTAAGTTCCGGTTTTACACTTCTAGTTGCAACATAGCTTGTTCCAGGCATTCCAACAACTCCGAATAGCGTTACAAGCCAGAATAATATTGTGTAAGCCCACATACTTCCTAGAGCAGGGTACATTATGAATGTTATGATGCTCGAAGAAATTAGAGCTAGCAACAATGT
>JAWAXP010000007.1:0-23521 GCA_038820005.1 Ignisphaera sp.
TAGGTGTGCATCTTTATGTCTATACCTCGTGTTTTAAAATGGAAAGAAGTTGTTGATGGTGTAGAAGTAGAGGTTCTAGAGTTCAACGATACTGTGGAAACAGTTGAAAAAGCATCTATTCTTAGTGATGAACCTTCTAACCATATAGTGAAAACTCTTTTGCTTAAGGTAGGTAGAGGATTCATTGTAGTTGTTGCTAGGGGTGATAGGCGTATTGATTATAAGAAGATTTCTCGCTTACTAAATTCTTCAGTATCCCTTGCTAAGGCTTCAGAGGTTAAAGATGTTCTTAGTCTCGAGGTTGGCGCTGTAACACCATTATCACCTCGCGTTAAATCGCTGAAAGTATTACTAGATCCAGCTATACTGCAAAATGATTATGTGCTCTGCGGTGGAGGAGCTATCAATAGGCTCTACAAGGTTAAAACAAGTAACCTAATCCAGTATTTAAGACCTGAGATCGTCGATGTATTTGTGTAACCGGATTAAATCTTTCCCGATAATGACCTAATAACTACCTTAAGTTTCTAGCTTAGCTTATTAAAATATATTCAACTCATGATCACTATACCTTCATACTCTTAACTTCAATATTTTTAGCTGGGTAAAATTATACAGCTTTTAAGCGTAAATTTGATGTAAAATTGCGAAGCATACAATGTGTATCTTAGAATAGCGTTTAACGCGAATTAATTCTCTCTAATTCTATTAAATTTTAAGGTGTTTTTTATTTGTAGTGTTTTTAGAGTATTACTTTACCGTTAGAGTAATTATCGGGTAGTAATTTGGATATACAGAAAATATTGCTTAAAATGCTTATCTATGGATCGTATATAATGTTCTTAGCGATAATTGGTTTAGCGATAGTTATTCTCTATCCATTAATAAAACAGGTAAACAATACCGTAAAGAAGCTGATATAAAGTATTTAGCAAAAATACTACTTTACGACTTTTCAATCCATATACTGTCTTGCCCATCCGTAGTTAACATAGAGTCTAGATTAATTTCTATGTATATAGCCTAAACCATTGCAGATTTGCTTGTCTGCTTCTTTGATGTGGTAATTATAGGTTTCCTCTCTTGAAATTTTCTTTGATTGAATCTACTAGCGAAATTATTTTTAAGAAGTTGTTTTATCAGCTTTCCGCCGCTACATCATATTAAGTCAGCCCTAGCAAACTTCATCATGCTATAGCGTATCCTCCTATAGCTATAGTTTATTCTTAGTAACGCTAAATATGTTATGTATAAATCTTGGTTATAACTCTAAGAATTACTGAACATCAACTTGCATGGTAAAGCTCGTAGATATCTATTGATTATGCTGAATATACTACCCCTATCCTTGGTTCATCAACCTCTAGTTAAATAAAGATTATAAACAATAAATTAATTAAAGCACTTAGATATAGGTTTGATTAAGTAAATTGCTACTTATTCGAGGATCTTAAGCTGATTATTTCTTGAAGTATTCTATGTAAATCTACTGGGTTGTTTATAAGTAGTTCTGCTAACTCTTCTGCAGACTTGTTGGTAGCCATATTTGCTAAAGGAGTTAACAGTATTCTTGCTATAATTTTTGCTGTTATCAACGATCCAGTTACAGATACAAGGATATCTCTCAATTTTTCGGGTTCCTCTATTAGAAGATCTAGGTAGTTTTCTCCATAGAGTCTAGAACTGTACAAACTGAGAACATGGTGTATACCTGGGATAATATTATTGAGGTATCTCTCTATATCTTCACGAATTTTATTCTTTATAGGGCTGAAATTTAAATGCATAAATTCCTACCTTATCCCCTAATTATTTTAATCGATGTCTTGACCCCCAACAGAATATCATAGGTATAATGCTTTGCTAAAGCTAAGGTAATCATGGTTAAAGTGTACGGAGACCACATCAGCTTCAAAGTTTAGATCTATTGAGGGAATCCCTAAGAAAGTTAATCCTAGGTTGTTTCTAAGCATAAATTTCATTTTAACATCACCAGTGTTAAATATTGTTCGAAGGAGTATATAGGTTTTTCTATAAGGATTTCATTATCAAGATGCTGAACATAATAAAAGCATTAAATTTTATTGGCCTTCAAGTAAATGCTAGAAAACTACTGTTGTACCGTAACATGTTTTTAGAACAACTCTGCCTTGACCTTCAACAGCTTTACCTAGTTCATAGAAGGTGAAACCGTGTTTCTCTATAATTTTTTTAACTGTATCTAAATTTTCCCCGTTCACGGCTATTATTAGTCCAATTCCCATATTGAAGACTTTGTACATTTCTTCGACAGATACATTTCCTAATCTCATAATTACATCGAATATTTTTGGCGGTTTTGGTATTTCTAGCATCACGTCTATGTTGTGGTGTATTAATCTTTTCACTTTCGAAAAAGCTCCCCCCGTTATATGGGCAACTGCTTTAGCTACTCTTTCTCCTTGTAGTTCTAACACAAGGTTTGAATATATTGCTACTGGTTTTGATAGTTCTTCTCCGAGATTTAGATCTTCAACTTGAAATCCATACCCTAGCCCTCTATCCTCAAGGATTCTTCTAACTAAGCTGTAACCATTTGCATGTAAACCCCAGCTTGATACTCCCACAATTACGTCGCCAACTTCAATTCTATTAATAAGAGTTTCCTCCTTAATAGCTAGCACGGTACACACAACATCAACTCCGTTCACGAGGTCTGGTAGAATAGCTGTTTCACCACCTAAAACAGCTACCCTAGCCTCTTTAGCAGCTTCAACAATACCTTCGATAATCTCTTTGAACACCTCTTCATCTGCTGAAGGCATAGCTATGTAATCGACAACAGCAATAGGCTTTGCGTTATCGCAAACAACATCGTTTACATTCATAGCTACACAGTCCCAACCAGCAATTCTTAGTTTTCCTAGCTTTTGCAGAACTATAGTTTTTGTTCCAACGCCGTCGACGTGGAGAACTAGTTTGTTGCCTCCGTAGGTTATGGATGAGGTATAGCCCCCTAATCCTTCTACATCGTAACCTAGCTCTCTATTTAAATCCTCTACCAGCTTAAGCGCGTATTTATGCATAGATCTATGCTTTGAGAGATCAACACCTGCTTTACCGTATGTCCAGCTACTCATTAGCTTCACTCGATAGCTATGTACGATGTTGCTTTCCTAGCTTTGCTTAGTGCTTCTTCTACTGTTTTACCTCTTGCTAGTACTACCGCCATTCTTCTATCCTTGTACGTGTAAGGTTTACCGAATATCCTTATATCCACTCCCTCTATGCTCATAGCCTCGTACACCCCCATGATCTTAGGTGCCCATACATTCTCCTGCTCAGCGTATATAGCTAGCGATGCAGCAGGTGTAAGTACCCTTGGTTTCGGTACCGGAAGCCCTAGTACAGCTCTTACATGTATAGCGAATTCGCTTAACTCTTGGCTAGCCATGGTAACCATACCAGTGTCGTGAGGTCTAGGAGCAACTTCGCTGAAAAGCGTTCTCTCATCCTTGGTTAAGAACACCTCTACACCAAATATACCTAGCCCTCCTAATGCGTTGGCGATCTTAACGCCTATTTGTCTAGCTCTCTCTAGCACAATGCTTGGCTTAGTCGATGGTTGCCAAGACTCTACATAGTGGTATTTACCATACCTCCAGTGTTCAACAGGTTCACATGTATCTGTGATAACCCCGGAATCGCCTACGTATCTATATGTAAGTACTGTAAACTCTGTTTCTAAGTTAACGAACTCCTCGACAATAACTTTTCTACTCTTACCTCTAGCATGTGCAACAGCGTGCTCGTATGCTTCTCTAATACGGTTTGGTGTAGGGTCTAGGATCTTCACATGTCCGTGTCCACTACTACTCATCTCTGGTTTTATTAAGCATGGGTAGCCAACCTTATCGCATGCATCAACAGCTTCATCCGGGTTTTCAGCAAATGCGTACTTAGTTGTTGGTAAACCTACTTGCTCTGCTGCAAATCTTCTAAGTTCTATCCTGTTCATGGCTATTTTAACAGCTTTAGCGTTAGGTACAACGAAGTAACCTCTCGACTCTAGCTCTTCTAGGGCTTCGTACGATATTGCCTCTATCTCTGGTATGATGGCTGTTGGCTTCTCCTTCTCTGCAACAGCTTTAACAGCGTTGGGGTTAAGCATATCTATAACGTACCTCCTGTGGGCTACATGCATTGCCGGAGCCCAATCATATCTATCTACAACTACGACTTCTACCCCTAGCCTCTGGGCCTCTATAGCTACTTCTTTACCTAGTTCACCGCCGCCTAATAGCATGATCTTTACCGGTTCCCCGAACATAGGTGTAGATAGGTACTCCCTTCTTCTTTGGGTCAAGGTTTCACCTCACGAAGCTTATCAAAGGGTTTTCAAAAACTCCTTCCCTGGGGATCCAGACAAGCGTTTTACCGAGTAAACCGTTTACTGCTCTTGCTTTGTATACCACCCTAACCTTCTCGGCTACCCTCATCCTATCCGCTAAGAGCTCCCTGGACCCTATATCCCTTCTATGGAACAAGGGGTGCCCATCTAAGGATCGCACATTCTCAACGGCTAGCTCGCTCTTCTTGTAAACCTCTTCGTAGCTACTACCACGGCAAACAACCTCTACCACCCTCGAACCCTTAGTGTACATATATCCATCTGGTAGAACATCAACGCTTGCGTACAGGGTTTCGCAACCTAGCTCCCTAATCCTAGCTTCATCTACGTACACCGGGTGACCGGAAGCTAGTTTCCTGTTATCCGGGTAACCCGCTGGGGCAACAGCTTTAACTATTGTTACAGAATCTTCGTCTATCTCTAGCTTAGCACCTGCAAGCCTTCTATTAGCAGCTCTATCGAGTATCTCAAGGAAATCGCTTAGAACAATGGGGATGAGGTTGGATATCTCTGGATCCCCGAACCTGCTGTAAAACTCTATTACTGTGGGACCCCAAACACCTGTTAGCATCATCTGCCCAGCGAAAGCGCCTACGTATGGTTCCCCAACTTCTGCGCTTATTGCTTTCAACACGTTTGAGATTATAGATATTGTCTGCCTGTACTCTTCCATGGTTATAAATGGTAGTAGCCAACCGGGACCCTGGATGCTCCCCATACCCCCTGTCTCTGGACCTACGTCGAAATCAAAGGCGTGCGGGTGGTCCTGCACAAGGGGGAGAGGTAGAAAGGAATCCCCGTCGGTTATCATCATAGCTGTATACTCAACACCTTCAACCCTCTGCTCGACGAGTAACTTGTAGTCTATATCTATGTACCCCTCCATTTCCGCGAACAGCTTCTCAACGTAGTTCCTCTTAACCTCACGTCTATCTCTAGCTAGGTATGCCTGTGTATCCCTAAGAACCTTTACACCTTTTCCCCCAGCTTGCCTCGCAGGCTTTATAACGACATCACCTGCAAACTCTATATACTTCTTAGCTTCCTCAATGTCCTTGAAAGCCCTGAAGTAGAGCCTCCCATCTATTCCGTACTTCCACATAAGGGTTCGAGCATAAACCTTACTCCTCTCCACCTCTGCGCACTTCATAGAAGCACCGAACACTATGAAGCCTCTTCCCTTAAGGGCATCTACCACACCGTGGAATTGAGGTTCTTCCGGTGCTACCACGATTAAATCTGGTGAAACTTCTTCAGCAATTTTAGCGATAGCCTTAGAGTCTACTGTGCTAACAACATAGGTTTTCCCACCGGTTTCAACGGCTTCTCTCTCCAATCCCGGGTTTCTGTAATCCACGGCGACGAACAGCCTGGGTTCTCGGGGGCTTCTCCTTATTAGTTTAGCCAACGCGTGTTCTCTTCCCCCTGAACCTACTAGGAGAACCTTCAATTAGCTCACCTACCGAAGAAATCTATCCCGAAACATTTACCGCAAAGCTTTAGCCCATATTTGCTAGCAACTGAATCCACATTTTCTCTAGATAACCAGTGCAAGGAATCTGCTTCGAGGTAGCTTTTCGCGAGATCCGTTGATAGGTTAGCGGCTAGGAGGTTTTGAACATCTAGTTTAACCACACCGAATGGGCAAGCAGATACGAGGGGCGGTGATGCTATGAATATGTGTAGCTCTTTAACTCCAACTCTAAACCTTAGTATCTGCGAAATAGTTTTCATCGTGGACCCTGTTACCATACTATCATCAACCAAGGCAATTCTCTTACCCTCTAGAGCGGACCTAACGGGGTTCATCTTTAGGTGGATAGCCACTATTTTCTCGAAGGGATCTCCGATAAGCATAGATCTCCTCCTACCCCCTGTGGCTACGAAAGCCAGCTCGAATGGTTTCTCAATTTTTTGAGCGAAACCTATTGCGTAGGGTAGTGCTGTTTCGGGTACACCTACAACTATATCTACCTCTCCGCTGAGGTTCTTAGCAAGCTCTACGCCTAGCATTTTCCTGAACTCATATACGCTAACACCATCAACAACAGCGTCGTGTCTTGCTAGGTACAGCAACTCGAATAGGCATAGACCCGCTAGGGGGTACCCACTTAAATCAAAAGATTTAAACAGGTACCTCGATATGTATAGTCCTTCACCAGGGCTCAGAAACCTTCTCACATCACCTCCTAGGATATCCACAGCTGTGGATTCCGAGGACGCTATAGCCATATCGAAGCCGTAGCTACCTAGAACAAAAGGCGTAAGCCCGTAGAGGCTCCTCCAAACAATAACCTCCCTAGAGTTTGTGAGCATTTGAAGCGATGGAACGGACTCCTTTAGGTATAGGGATAACGTTGATTTGAATGCCTCTAAACTATTTTCACTCTTTTTCATCTCGTCTAAAAACACCTCCACAAACTCCTGGATCCTACCCCAAGCTCTTTCGGCAACTATGGCTATTGCGTTACCGTTACGAGAACCTACGTAGAACACATTACCTTCTTTATCGCTGTAGGTAGCCGCAATAGCTATGTGCTCTACAGCGTTACTCGATACATCTATGTTCTCTCCTTCTACACATTCAACGCCGCTTCTGGGGATGCAGACCACGTATTGTTGTGATCCCCTATGCTGTAAAGATGTTAACCCGTACCTAACTATATTAGATAAATTCCACAGCTCATCGAATGCATAAACTGTTAAGAGCCCGCTCAAATTTATCACCTACTAAAAATCTTTTCGAGATCCTCAACGCCAAGCCCCTTGAAGGGGTAAAAACCCGTAAAACAAGCACAACATATCGAGGTTATGCCTACAGCTCTTCTAAGACCTTCAACGGTGTTGTAGCCAACGCTGTTGGCTTCCAGGGATTTAGCTATATCGGTTAAATCTGCTGCTCTCCAAGCTAGTAGCTCCTCCCTTGACGCGATGTCTATGCCCATAAAGCATGGGTACCTGAAGGGTGGGCTTGCAACTCTTACATGGACTTCCTTCGCCCCTGCCTCTCTAAGCCTCCTTACTATGCTTCTCATAGTTGTTCCGCGAACAATAGAATCGTCTACCAATACAATTCTTTTTTCGTTGATAACGCTTCTAACGAAACCGTACTTAAGCCTAGAAACCATATCCCTTATTGTTGGAGGCGCTATGAAGCCTCTGCCGGCGTACTTGTTAGCGTAGATCCCCTCTTCCATGGGTATACCTGAGGCTCTGCTAAAACCTATCCCAGCAACTCTACCGCTATCGGGTACAGGTATAACTACATCGCAGTTAGCTGGAGCGTTTAAAGCTAGCTCCTCACCCATCTTAACTCTAGCGGTGTAGACGTTTACACCGTTGAACACCGAATCTGGACGGGAGAAGTATACGTACTCAAATACGCACGGCGATACAGGGGTTGATACCGTTGTCTGTGTTGAGCTAAGCGATGAACCGTCAAAGGATATTATCTCGCCTGGAAGAACCTCCCTCCACGGGCTGAGGCTAAGGCAATCCAGGGCTGCTGTTTCTGAGGAGAAAACAAATTCATCGCCTGTGTAAGCAAATGCTAGAGGTCTAAATCCATAGGGATCGCGTGAAATAATAATCCTAGGCTCCGAGGTTAGAACAGCTAAGCTGTAACCACCTACAACATAGTTCGGTAAGACCTTTAGGGCTTCAACCACGTCGTTGCCCATCTCCTTAGCTAGCCTGTATATAGTTTCCGCAAGAACGATGGAGTCGCCACCTGCGTTCCTTAAATTAAATTCTCTTGATAAACTTAGGTAGTTCGCTATAGTGCCGTTGAAGGCTACAGCTATCTTAAACCCGTTACCCCCTACAACAACAGGTTGGGGTTGAGCATTTAGGTACTCACCTGTCGTTGAGTACCTTACGTGGCCTATTCCCCCAAATAGATCGCTGCCTTGGGGTATATCTCCGTGCGGTTTATCGTTGAGCATATCAGATATAAGGCCTTTTCCGTAGGCTACGCTTATAGATCCGTTGCTGAATACAACAGCCAAGCCGTTGGCTTCTTGTCCTCTATGCTGCAACTCTATAAGAAGAGAAAACGTTACCGATACAGCGTCTCTGGGTCCTACGCATCCCGCTATGCCGCACACCTATACCTCACCCTCTATCTCCTCCTCTAGGCTACGGCTATGTAGATCAACCACAGTGGATAGGTCTAGGTCCGCCAAGATCCTTGATCCAGAAAACAGCTTAATACGAGGTGTATCAGTAACCCTACCGATAATGCTTATGGAAACCCCTGTTTTCTCGGCTAAGCGTTTGAAATCCTCTATGTACCTGCTATCAACTTCCACGATGTATCTTGCTTGGGTTTCGGAGAACAAAATCTCGTCTATTCTTTGTATCCCCCTAGCGGAAACCCTCGATATATCTACCTCAATCCCTACTCCTCCGGCTACGGCCATCTCCACAATGGCAACAACTAAACCACCCACACTAACATCATGAACAGCTTTTGCATATCCTAATCGAATAACTTTGTGGATGAATTTCGCGTTTCTCAGCTCAGTCGAAGGTCTGGGCTTGGGTATCTCGCCTTCTTCTAAGTTGAACACCCTATGCAGGTATTCGCTTCCCCCGAGCTCAGGGTATGTAACACCTACAACAGCGATCCATGAACCGCTCTCCTTTAGGTCTACTGTCATGGTCTTCCTTACATCCTCTATCCTACCAACGCCTACGATGGTCGTGGTGGGCTTTATCTGCTTCCCGGTATGGTCTTCGTTGTAGAAGCTTACCTTCCCACCAACAACTGGCACTCTTAGTTCCCCAGCCATCCAGGCAACCCCTTTGAGCATCATCTCGAAGAACCAGAAGTGATCTGGTTTCTCGGGGTTTCCTGCGTTAAGCTCGTCAACTATTGCTATAGGCTTAGAGCCTACTGCAACAAGGTTTCTAAAGCATTCTCCAACGCAGTTTGCAGCGCCATTGAATGGATCTAGGGTTGTGTACCTCGGGTTAGCATCTCCTTTAACGGCTATACCCCTGAAGGATCCGTCTAAAAATCTTAGAACCGCTGCATCCCCGTAGCCGGGTTTAACAACAGTTCTTACACCAACCTCGTGATCATACTGCTCGTATATCCACTTCTTAGAAGCTATATTGGGGGATGAAATAAGCTTAATTAATACTTCCCCGTAGTCTGGCTCAGGGGGTAATTTGTAGAGGGGTTTTAAGCCCTTTAAAGCTTCTAGCGGTGGTGTTGAAGGTCTTCTTACGGCTCTTGGCTTTGCTAACTCTTTTGCTGGTACTTCAGCTACCTTGATCCCGTTATAGAACACCCTTATTAACCCATCCCCGGTGAAGTACCCCAGTACACTGTACTGTAAATCTAACCTGCTTAAGATCTCCTCAACCACCCCTAGCTTTTCCTGTTCAACAACTAAGAGCATCCTCTCCTGGCTCTCAGACACCAGTAGTTCTAGAGGTGTTAAGCTTTGTCTTGTATGTAGTTTCTCTAGATGTACTACTGCTCCTAAACCATGGTCTGCAGCTGTTTCACTTAAAGCTGTAGTAAGACCTCCACCACCAAGATCTTTAACGTATTTAACAATATTTTTTGAGACCAAAACTTGTATAGCGTCTATCAATAGTTTCTCTGTGAGCGGATCACCTACTTGTACAGCACCAATATCTTTATCTATATCCTTTGAAAGAGGTTTTGATGCGAAACTACTTCCCAACAAACCATCTCTACCTGTAGCGTTACCCATTATGATTATGATGTCGCCTGGCTGAGGAAATGTTAAAGTGATATCGCTTGGTTTTGCAATTCCTACACAGGCAACATTTACAAGTGGTTGAGCATTGAATACATCATCGAACCAAGTATCTCCAGCAGCTGTAGGAACCCCTATTCTGTTGCCGTAGTCGCTAATACCTTTAACTATACCCCTTATAAGCCAATTTGCATGAGGATTTCTCGGATTACCCATGTAGAGCATATCTAGTAGTGCAATAGGTTTTGCTCCAAGTGATAGAATATCCCTAACTATACCTCCAATACCTGTTGCAGCACCATTATAAGGATCTACAGCAGAAGGGTGGTTATGGCTTTCAACCTTAAATACAACGACCCAATCATTAAACACTTTAACAGCAGGTGCATCTCTACCTGGACCTACAATAACATGTTTACCTTCAGTAGGTAAGAGTTTAAGTAGTAGCCTACTACTTTTATAGGAGCAGTGCTCACTCCACTGAGCCTCAAACATAGCTAGTTCTTCAATTGTAGGTTCTTTGCCAAGAATTTTCCTAATTTCATCTATTTCTTTTGGTGTTAACGGCATCTACCATCCCTTTTTCAGAGAGTAGGCTAGGCTCTCAAATATTATTCTACCATTTGATCTAAACCCTCTGGGGGAGAGAATTTCTTCAGATGCTCTTTCTGGGTGCGGCATTAAACCTAGTACTAGACCGTCCTCAGAAGCTACACCAGCTATATCGTATAGACTACCGTTAGGATTATAGCCTTGGGCATACCTTATGAGAGGAGATTTCGTTAGACTGCTTCTATATGTTTCTTCATCTACATAGTATCTTCCCTCCGCATGGGCTACAGGCATATCTATCTCTTGTCCCTCGACCGCAAGAGAAAGCCATGGACCTCTAGGTCTTTCTACATATGTTCTTACCCATTTACAAACAAATTTACTACTTTCGTTTGGTAAAAGAGCGCCTGGTAGAAGATTAGCTTCAACAAGTATCTGAAACCCGTTGCATATCCCTAAAACAGGGATATTCTTATCCTTTGCATCTCGTAGCCTCTCTACAGCGTACGTTCTTGCCGCTATTGCCCCGGCCCTAAGCCAATCACCATAGCTAAAACCTCCAGGAATAACTACCGCATCCCAGTTATCTAGAACAAAATTTTTATACCAAACAATTTCTGAGTAAATGCCAACAATATTTACTAACACATGGTGTACATCTTCATCACAATTAGTCCCAGGGAATTTCAGTATCGCTACTTTAGCCACGTATCCTCACCTCGATGTCGTGGACTACGGGATTGTAAATCCTAAGTTTCTCGCAGATCTCTCTAACGATCTTAGTTGCTTCCTCAGGGTTTGGGGCATTTACTGAAAACAGTATGTATTTCCCTGTCCTAACACTTACTACCTCTGAATACCCTTTCCTAAGTATTAAATGCTTATGTATTGTTTCTCCCTCTGGGTCTTTAACACCTTTCTTATTAGTTATCACAACCTCCACAAGATGCATAGATATCGTTGACATTTATGCCCACCACCTCAGCTAGTTTTATGTATGCTTTTAGGAGAAGACTAACATCTCTTGCTTTTCTAAAGATCTCTTTATCTAAATGGTTATTGTTCTGATCGATAACTCTAAAAGTATCACCTGATATTTCATCAGCTAAAAGAATTTCACCTGATTTAGATTTACCAAACTCTAGCTTTATATCTACAAACCTAAGGTTCTTAAATTCAAAGAATTTATACAGTAGCTCATTTATCTTTGAACTCATATCCTTTATTACCTCAAGTTCATGCTTTTCTAACATCTTTACGCGAAGAATATCTTCTTCTAGCACAAGAGGGTCTTGGAGAATATCGTCTTTATAGTGAAATTCTATAATTGGTGGATCTAGTTTCTGTAACGGTTTATACAAAGGCATTCTCTTTAATAACGAACCATATGCGTAATTTCTTACAATAACCTCTAGAGGTATTACATCTAGTTTTTTGACTGTAATCCTTCTACAGCCATCATAATTAATAAAATGAGACCGAATACCATTATTACCAAGAAACTTGAAGAAGAAGGTAGAGAGACGTGCCCCTATAATACCTTTCCCCATCGCGATAGCTTTTACAGTACCGTCGAAAGCTGTGACCTCATCTTTGAATTCCATCACTAGAGTATCTCCATCTAAAGCATAAACACGTTTACTCTTACCTTCATAGACAAGCTTGTTAACGTGCATTTTATCCACATTCTCATACTGTATGTAAGTAGGTATATAAGTAACACATTTACATAGCTAAACATAATATACATAAATTATGTAAAATAGGGAGAATATTATTGCATTTAAGGTAAAGGTTAATTACTGCTCACCGTTTTACATAATTATTTAAATTTTAAATACTTTAAATAAATATAATCTTTATAAATCCTGCTACATAAACTTTATAATAGGTGGTTAAAATACCTAAAGTAGCTGTTATTATGGGTAGTAAGAGTGATTGGGAGTATATGAAGGATGCTGTTGAAGTTCTTAAACAATTCGGTATTGAGGTTGAAGCCCACGTTGTATCAGCCCATAGAACCCCAGAATTCATGTTTGAATTCACTAAATCAGCTGTAGAAAAAGGAATAGAAGTTATTATTGCCGGTGCCGGTGGAGCAGCTCATTTACCTGGCATGGTTGCATCTTTAACTCATTTACCTGTTATTGGTGTCCCTATACCGTCTAAGTATTTAAATGGATTAGATTCTCTTCTATCAATAGTTCAGATGCCCTACGGTACACCGGTGGCTACAGTAGCAATAGGTAATGCTAAGAATGCTGCTCTCCTTGCCTTAAGGATATTGGGTATTAAGTACCCTGAGATAGCTGTGAAGCTGAAGAAGTTTGCGGAGGATATGAAGAATGAAGTTCTCTCTACAAGACTTGAGTAACTTAAAGATTGGGATCCTCGGTGGTGGTCAACTAGGATGGATGATGATCTTAGAGTGTAGAAGATACCCATATAAATTCTACGTTATGGCTCATCCTGATGCCCCTGCTTGTATAATAGCCGATAAATGTTTTGACGTAGATAGCTATAGAGAGATGATAGATTTATCCGATATCGTGACCTACGAGTTTGAATATCTTCCTATGAAAGCCTTAGAGTATGCAGAAGATAAAGGTAAGCTTATACCTAGGCTCGAGACGGTTATACTTAAGCATGAACGTTGGAGAGAAAGAGAGTTCTACAAGAAACACGGTATACCTACGCCAAGATTTTACATAACAACAGATGCTGCTGAAGTTCTTAGCTTGGTTAAGAATGAGTTCAACTACGAGGCTGTTATTAAGCAATCAAAAGGCGGATACGATGGCAAAGGACAGTACTTTATAAAGAGTAGAGAAGATCTAGAAAAACAACTGAACTTTATTACAAAGCTAAGCGATACTTTAATTGTTGAAGAGTTTATTGATTTTGATTATGAAGCCTCGATTGTAATAGCAAGGGATGCGAAAGGGGTTGTAGAAGCTTATCCTCCTACATATAATAGAAATGAAAAAGGCATTCTTATCTATAACTATGGTCCGCTTAACAACAAAGCCCTCAGTAACAAGATAACCGAGATAGCTGTTACTATTGCTACAAAGTTAAACTATGTTGGTGTTATGGCTGTAGAGTTCTTTATCAAAAACGGTGACATTTTGATCAATGAATTGGCTCCACGCGTCCATAATACAGGGCATTACACCCTTGACGCTGCTAATGTTTCTCAATTTGAACAACATATTAGAGCTATAGTAGGACTTGAACTAGCAAAAACTATGATTCTATCATATGGAGGAATGGTTAACGTATTAAGTCTTTCACTGGATAGAATACCTCTTGAGGTTCTAAGGTACGGTAAACTCTACTGGTATGGAAAAAATGAGGTTAAAAGGAGAAGAAAAATGGGTCATATAAACATAGTTGGCTATACCTTAGATGAAGTCGTTGACAAGGTAGATACCGTGGTTAAACTCCTATATCCAGATGGGGTTAGCTTATATTTATGAATTTAGCTACAGTCTGTAATAAGCTTGGGGATAGACTGTGGTAAAAGCTCTATCTGAATATGATTTAGATAAGTTATCTATAGCTACCCTAGCCAGCCATTCATCTCTACAGATATTTCATGGCGCTAAACAAGAAGGTTTTAAAACAGTAGCTATTACTATAGGAGATAAGCTTTGGTTTTACGAAAAATTTAAACACTTAATCGACTACTTTATTGTTTTAAATAGCTGGAGAGAACTATGTAGAGACGATATCGTGAAGAAGCTTCAATCGTTAAATGTTGTTGTAGTTCCCCACGGAAGCTACGTTGAGTATGTTGGTTTAGATTGCGCTGAAAATATAGATGTGCCGATTTTTGGCTTAAGAGGTCTATTCAAAGTTGAGGCAAATCAATGGGCTAAAATGAGACTTCTTGAGAGAGCTGGTATACCTATACCAAGGCTTTATAGAATCGATGAAGAAATAGATAGACTTGTAATCGTTAAACTTCCCGGGGCAAAAGGTGGTAAGGGGTACTTCTTAGCTAGGAACCGCAGAGAAGTTTTAAAAGAGCTTAGTAAGAGAGTAGCAGAGGGGCTCATAAATTCTTTAGAAGAGGCTATGATTCAGGAATACCTAGTTGGTGTAACAGCGTACTTCCATTACTTCTATAGCCCAATTCTAGGTAGGGTTGAGATTTTAGGTGCTGATATTAGGTATGAATCAAACATAGATGGGCTACGGAGATTACCTCCGAATGTTGTTACCGAACTAGGAGTAGAGCCTTCGTTCATAGTTATTGGGAATATACCTCTTGTATTAAGGGAAAGTCTTCTACCTAAGGTTCTAGAATATGGTATAAGGTTTGTCGAGGAAACCAAGAAAAGCATACCCCCGGGTATCATAGGACCTTTTTGTTTAGAGAGTATTGTAGAGGATGATATGGACATCAAGGTTTTTGAGTTCTCTGGGAGAATTGTAGCTGGAACTAATCTATATCTAGATGGTAGTCCATATTCCTATCTATACTGGGGAGAGCCAATGAGTATGGGGAGGAGGATTGCTAGAGAGATGAGGTTAGCGTTAGAGAAAAACCGGCTCAAGGACGTTATTACGTAGAGGGCATTGTTAAAACCGATACCGAATTCAACCGAGTAAAGCGTTAATAACAGCCTCTGCTATGATTACAACACCGACAAGCATTAGAATCCAAGGCCAGAAAGCATCGTAGTAGAAGAGTATGGCTAATCCCATTAAGAATACCCCTCCGAATACACCATGTACTAAGTTTTTACGTGATTTATCTTGATTTTTAGCCATAATTTGCCACACCTCTTTCAGTAAGCACAATTCTTTAATAAGTTAATAAGCAGAGAACATCCATAGATATGCTTGGCAAACCTGTTTCCTCGATAAAGTAAAACGGCAGTTTTTTATTCCTCCTAGGTAAAAGTATGATGGGTAATAGCTTATGGAAGTTTTAGAAGCTATTAGAACAAGGAGGAGCATTAGGTTATTTGCTGATAAACCCGTTGAAGAAGAGAAGCTAAGGCTTGTTCTAGAAGCCGCAAGACTTGCTCCTTCAGCTGGTAATAGACAGCCTTGGAGGTTTATAGTTGTTTCAGATCCCTCTACTAGGGAGGAGATTAAGCATATTAAGGAGAAGTATAGACCTAAACCGAAACCAGAGTCCAAGCTACCCCCAAGGAGAAGCCCGCTAGAAACAGCACCTATAATTATAGTGGGATGCGGTGTACCAAGCGAAAGTTTCCCGGGGACAGAATTCTGGAGAATAGATGTTACTATAGCTCTTCAAAACCTGGTTCTAGCAGCTCACAGTTTAGGGCTAGGAACTTGCTGGATTGGTGTACACCACGAGGAGGAAGAGCTTAAGAAAATCCTCGGTATACCCGAGGATGCTAGGATAGTTGCTATGGTTGCTCTAGGCTACCCCGCTGAAGAAAAAGGACCTGTTACCGATAGAAAACCCTTAGAGAATATAGTTTACAGAGATAAATGGGGTATAAAGCTAGTTGCTGGAAAACATAGCGTTGCCGCCTAGGTAAATAAGTAAATAGCTTTCGATACATTTAAAACATAACGTTTTTGATCTGGGAATCGATTTTTATACTACTGTTATCGAGAATAGCTTGGTGCTCTAGATGTCTTTGTTTGTAAAGCGGTTCGGGGTATTGTTAAGTGCTGTTGTGTTTATAATGCTTGGCCTAGATATTATAGTTCTCTACCACAACCTAAGCTTGCTACCGCTTACAGTATCGATGAACCTAATAGTTGTAGGATTTTTAGTACTGCTTAGAGGGTTTGTTGAGTCTAATAAAAGCGATAGAAGGTTCTACCTAGCATGGGCTCTCCTCCTCATGAACATAGCCTCATCAATTATAGTGGCAAGCAGCTTAGGTAATAACATTATCGGGTTAGCGGTATTTCTCATTGGCTTAGGCGTTGTGATGCTCTTTGTATCCTTAGCCTAAGTCTGAGCTCGCGAGCTTATTACTAACAACGCTTATATATATGGGGATACTGTTTTTCGTAGGCGAGAAAATGGTTAAACGTGATGCGTTGCTAGAGAAACTTCTTAATATTTTACCTGGTTTCCGCGGGTATAAGAAGAAAGAGCATATAAGGGAAGACGATAGGCTTGTTAGGGAGTATATAGTGAAGATACTTAGCGAAGCTATAAGGGATTTAGAGGAGGCTATTGTGAATATAGCTGAATACGATTTTAGGTCTGCTGAACTCTACGATAACGTTCTTAGAGATCTTAGAACTATTGCGGATAAGATTAGGTGGGCTGAGCACGGTTATGCTCCTCACTTCAACGTTGTTAAGATCCAGGAAGAGGATTTATCGAAGATTAGGGAAATCGATTTATCTATCATAGAGAACGCCGACAAAATCAAGGAATTCGCATCCGGTATTAAAAGAGAATCCATGCTTAGGAACCCAGTCAGGGATCGGATCCCCGAGCTACTTAAGCTTATAGACGATGTAAGGGCTAGGCTTGGAGATAGGGAGAAAATTGTAAGAGGCTGGGTATAGTGGTAGGTGATGCCTTTGCATAAATTAATTAACGAACTAACGTATACCTTAGTTATAGGCTTTACGGGTGAAAGCTTTTGGTTTTAAACAAGATAGGGAAAGGCATTGGTAAGGCGGGTAGTAAGATAAGTGGTTTTCAGCCTAAATTAATTGAGTGGAAAGATGCTACGCCGAGCGATATCGTTTGGAGGTACCCGGAGGAGGTTATTCCATGGGGCTCTGTGGTTATAGTTAAGGAGTGGGAGAGAGCTGTATTCTATAGGGATGGAAAGGTTTACGGGGTGCTCGGACCGGGTAGGCATGTTCTCGATACCCAGAATGTTCCGTTCCTCCAGGGACTGGTTGAGGGGGTCTACGGGGAGAGCATATTTAGGGCTACGGTTATATACGTTAATATAAACAGAATACAGGGTAAATTCGGCGGTAGAAGCCAAACCATAGAGCTTATACCTGTTACATTTCACGGAGTTTACTACTACAGGGTTGCGGATCCAGCTCTATTCGTAAACAAGGTTGTGGGACCTGATTCGAGGTTCACAAGAGAAGAACTGGACGAATATATAAGGAGCTACTTCCTAACCAAGCTCATGGCCTTCATAAGCGAGTCCAACATTAAAGATCTGTACATGAAGGCTTCCGAGGCGAGTAAGAGAGCCTCTATGGTTCTTAGGAAGGCTTTTGAGGAGATAGGGCTTATGCTTGAGGACGTCCAGTTCGAGGGTATAGATGTACCGCCAGAGTATAGGGAGAGAATGTTCTGGTTAACCCAGGGGACGACGGCAGCCTACTTGGTTCAGCAGGAAACCGCTAGGAAGTTCGCTGAAGCTATTGAGAAGACGCAGGCCGGTGGAGCCGCTATAGGCGCAGGGGTTGTGGCTATTCCGTGGGCTCTCCAACCACCTCCACCGCAGGCTCAGCAACCAACCACAGCAGGTGTAGCAGCTGCAGGTGCTGTGGCTCCTCAGCAAGCTTATGTTGCTAGATGCCCTTACTGCGGTCAATCACCTATACCCTCTGGAGCTAAGTTCTGCCCCTACTGCGGTAAGCAGGTTAAATGGTGTTCAAGCGGGCATATTGCTCCAGCTGAGGCTAACTTCTGCCCTATTTGCGGTAGCAAGCTTGGATAGGTATATTTATGTCACAAAGCTTTAGATGCAGTAACTGCGGAGCTCCGCTAGATGTTTCACCGGAGACTATAGCTACTGTATGTAGCTACTGCGGGTACCTGAACTGGGTTAGAGAGGACCTAAAGGAGGAGATCCTAGTTGTAAAGCCTTTGAGCGAAAGAGAAGCGCTTAAGAATGTAGGAAATTTTAGCTCTAAGAAGAAACTAGGGGCAGCCCTTAAGGAGATTAATTTATCGAAGCTTACGCTTATATTGGTGCCTTTCTACTTTGTCGATGTATCCGCTGAAGCTGATTACAGCGCCAAGGTTTTTGTTAATGTTAGGAAGTGCCGGAAAGAAAGAGATCAGGAGAAATGCTGGACCGAAACCAGAAGTGTGTTTGTGAAAGGTGTTTACGGGCCTTACGCAGGTGTTGTCCCAGTTGTCGGTAGGAGAGGTAGCGAGGTTCTATCCGTTAAGGCTTTGGCGAGGAGGTACATTGCCAGCAAGGTGGATGCCTCCCCCATAGGGGTTGTTCAGCTGGATAAGAGCGAATGGAGGAGTGTACTATCCATAGAGGTGGATAAGAAGACTGCTATGGATATAGCGCTTGACGATCACCTGGATAGGCTACGGGATATCGTCGTAGAGGTTATCAGGAGAGAAGCCGAAAACCGGGTAAGGATGAGGGGAGAGTCCGTGGTGGGCTCAACGATTGCTTGGAAGAGGATAACACCGATAAACGTTAAAGCCTCTGCCTCGAAGCCTATTCTTCTTCCTATGTATATAGCGGTGTACAAGTACAGAGACGGTGTTTACAGGGTGGTCCTATGCGGATGGGATGGGGAGGTTGTGGTACTTGAGAAGCCGATGGGGGTAGTGGAGAGGGTGGCCTGGGGATCCCTAGCGGCTGTGACCTCCGGGGTACTAGGTGGTTTATCCGGGGCAATGCTTACAGCAAACCCCTTGGCGGGTCTAGGGCTTTTAGTGGTGGGTGGGGCTACCTCTTGGTACTGTATCAGAAAAGCGTTATCACCCGTTAAGACAACCGTTGCCGGACCTAGCTTCAAGGATATGTTTGGTTCTCAGCGTAGCGGTCTAAGTTTCCACAAGTTCTTGAGGTGAACACCATGAGCGGGGTAGATAATAGGAGTAGGTTTAGGTGTAGCTTCTGCGGCGCAGAGATAGAGGTTCCGAAGACCTACACCTACGCTACCTGCTCTTACTGTGGAACAACTTTTAGAGTTGATAAACCTGATGCCAAGGTTGATCACTATCTGTTCACGATTTCTTACGATAAGAATGCAGGATACAGGATTATCAAGGAGTTCGCTTTAATGCAGGTTGGAGTAGCTAAGGACCTTGATGTTAACGCTGATTTCGAGTCTGCATACCTATACTTCGTCCCCCTCTACCTTTACGAGGTTAACGTTAAAGCTCTTTGCAAAGAGGGGCCCGAGAAGGTTGAAGAGAGTAGTGTAGAGATAGACATTCACGGAGGCGAAGAGGTAGCATACGTAATTGTACCTGCGACTAGCTCTCTACCTATAGCTATACCTAGCAACTACTCCTTCCCTGCTAGGAGCCGCGCTTACTTCAAGCCCTCCGTCATCAGGGATGGAATGTATCTATCCCCGGCCCTAGACCCGGAGACTATATTCGGTAAGGTTAAGGAGCCGTACGTAAGCAAAACCGTTTCTGAGGCTAAAACAGCTTGTGGATATAGCTATAGCTTAGTTGATAACTCGAGATACATAGGTATTGCTCACTACCCCTTCTGGCTTGTTAAGTATAGGTACAGAGGTGGGGAGTATACATCGGTTGTGGATGCAGCTGACGGTACTGTGATATACCTAGAATATCCGCTGGACTCTACTTCGAGGCTTAAGGGGTTAGCAGGGGGTGTTGTTGCCACTGCATTAGCTTTAATCCTAGGTGGTTTAATTTCGTTAGCGCTTATAGCTAACAGCGTCTACGGTTTTATCGGGGGTTTGTTAGCATCTATACCTATTCTAGCAATAGCTCTTCAGAAATTCCTAAGGACTAGGGGTGCGTATAGGTATAAACCATCAGAGGAAGCTATATTCGCACCTATTAGGTAGTCGAAACTCTTCATCTAAGTTGGTAATACCTTGTTTTTATCTCCCACCTCTCAGCAGCTTGGCGTACCACAGGGATAGTGGATCTTGTTTTCTCCACCTCTTCGATATCTAGGGTGTATTCTGCGTACTTCTCGTCGAAGCCCATGTCGAGCTCCTTATAGCCCCATGGGCTAAATACCCCACTTCTACCTGTGAACATATCCCCTGTTTGGTTCGCTAAAACAATGTATATAGTGTTTTCGTGTGCTCTAGCTGAAGCTAGTATATCTAGTGTTTCCTCTTTGAGGGGTCCTTTAACCCATCCTGCTTGGACAACTACCACATCAGCTCCTTTGATTGCGTAGAACCGAAATAATTCTGGGAATCGAAGATCGTAACATACCGCGAAACCAAGCTTGAAGTTTTTTACGGTCACTATATTTCCTGGGGAAATACCTGGTAGAAAGAAAGTTGATTCTTTGTAGTTGTACGCATCGAAAAGATGCATTTTGCTGTAAACAGGTATTACTTTATTTGGTGATACGAGAATTGATGTGTTTTTGGTTAAAGGTGGGGTATTTGTTTTCTCTATAAAGTGTGCGACTATTGAAGTGTTAAGCTTTGAAGCTAGTTTCTCTAAATAGGTTAAGTACCTACTAGAAGATACGTCCTCTGATAACCTATAGACTTCAGCTGAATCCCTAAAAATAAAAGGGTTAATCATGCTATACTCAGGTAAAACAATTATATCAGCTTCCCTAAACTTCTGCACAATAATAGAGCTAGCTTTATCTAAATTCTCCTCCGGATATTTATTGAAATACGCTTGAACAATACCAACTATTAACTCCTTCGCCAACTAAGATCATCGAAACAACTTAATAGACTAAACCTGTATTTAAGCTCTCAAACTATTGTTGAACCTGCTTTAAACAATAAAGAGCTTACCTTTAACATTGAGAGGATAGAAGGGTTAAATTTAAATACTCTAACAAGATAATATAAGAAGGAGGTAAATTATGGCGGAGAAACCTACAGCTGCATTCGTACTATCTCTCATCGGTGGTATATTCATACTAATCAATGGTATATTGATGGCTCTTATCGCGTTCGTTGGCGGAACCGCATTATCTTTAATACCTGGATTAGGGTTTATTGGAGGTATAGTTATAGCTGTTGGTGCTGTAGGATTAGTCTTAGGAATCTTGATCATAATTGGGGCTATTCAAATTAATTCAGGGGAACCTGGTAAGGTTAGGACTTGGTCTATAGTTGTGCTAGTTCTATCCATAATAAGCCTCTTCATTGGCGGTGGATTCATAATAGGATTTGTATTAGGCTTAGTTGGAGGTATACTAGGACTTGTGTGGAAACCGGAGGAAAGAATTGCTCCAACACAATAGATTTCAAAGGACACCCTTTGCTAAAAACTATACTATTTTTATTACATTGCCCTTAATTAAACACTAATCTTGCATTAATATGTGCAGAATTGGATACTGAGGATCTTGTAGTTATCGCATTATGTTTCTTTTTAGTAAATAGTAAAAATAGCTTAATGTTCACGTATGATTGTATTCCTATGTATTCGTGTAGAGGAATAAACTTGGTTGTTAAAGTAAATCGATAGAATTTATTTCCTCTACTGTAGCTGTTCTTTTTATGCTTAGGCTTTACATGGTATGTATATGTTTATTTAAAGAGTTTTTCCTATCTTTCTATTCTTAATGAGGCTTCTCTATATACTGGGTCTAGAAATCTATAATTCTCTATTATGCTTAGTTTCTCTAGTTTATCTATGATTCTCGAGAGCGTGGACTTTGGTAGAATTATTCCATAGTGATCTGCTGTATAACTGTATACTTCACTCCAACTCTTACAACCATTAGCAATAGCTTTTAGAACTATTTTTTCTCTAGGGTTCAGCTTCTTTAATTCTTCTTGTGCTAACTCTATAGCTATATTCTTCAGGTTATCGAAATTCCTTACACCTTCTACGTATTTCCTACCGAATAATACTAGCCATCCCACTATACCGTCGAAGAAATTTAACGCATCCTCAACGACATCCACTGAAGATTCTACGCCTTCTTCCTTGAACCCTTTTAAGAGGAATTCTTTCGCTAAATCTCTAGTAAATCTCTCAACGATTATATCGTAGGTGTGTCTACCGTAGAGAGGCGATGTTGGGTCTTCTAATTTGAGGAAATTTTGGAGCATGCCTATTTCTGATCCTGCCACTATGAACACTATATTCTCTAAGTTGTCATATGCGTACGCAATGGCGTTTCTCAGCATAGCTGAAAGCGGAGGTTTGATACTTTGTACTTCATCGAGTACAACGACGAATTTCTCTTTTCTTTTATTTATTTCCTCGAGTAAGCCTATGAAACTCACGGAGTCCCTTCCTTTCCACTTAATCTCTACGTTAATACCTGCTACAGTAATACCGCGTATACTCTCTATAAACCTCTTAAGCTTGTTTATCGATAAACTAAAGGAGTCTCCTATCCTCGACCAAAGCTCGTACTCCTTTAATATACCCCTCATATCGATGTAAAGACCTGTGGTTTCATTAAGAAACGTTCTTAGTAAACTAGTTTTCCCTATACGTCTAATACCTAGCACGGCTATTAGCGGATTACCGCGGTCAATAGCTTTACAGAGTTTCTCAAACTCTTTCTCTCTATCAAAAAGCTCTTCCCTACTAGTCTTAGGCCTTAAATCGAATAAACCCATGGTTCTGCACCAGAACTTAGTTCCACACCGGAACTTATTAACTATATAAAATAATAAAGTATTGAGCTACCACTTAATCTATACATGAACATCTATGCTGTATACTAGTGTCCAAGGTAACGAGATGTATTTTACATACCAGGTTTCTTACTATTAAAAAGTATATACGTTGATAAATAGGTTGTAATGAAAAAGTTTTATTTTTGCTATACTTAGAAGTTGTATATTATCTTCTTAACCATATCTAGTACTTTAGCTTGATCTCCTGTTAACCTAAGTTCCTCGAGTTTATCCTTATGCCTGTAAATCTCTAAGGCTTTCTTCATACAGTTGGCGAAGAATTCTTTCGAAAGCCTAAGCCCATCAACAGGATTCATTCTGTACGTGAATTGATCTAACA
>JAWAXP010000007.1:23619-76329 GCA_038820005.1 Ignisphaera sp.
ACATACCATCCCTCAAAACCTATGTCTACTGTTGCATAGAGGAAGTCTATGAATTGCCATAGGTCTCCTGTTCCAACAACTCTATCCTCGTCGTTGCTATGCGTTTTAGCTGTGTTAATGTGTATCGATAACAAAGGTACATCAAGTACCTTAGCTAAGTATACTGTGAAAGCAGGTTCAACTGCATACATAAGCTCGTGGCCGTAGTCAATCGTTATACCTACAATTTTTTTGCCAAGCTCATCGTTAACCTTCTTAGCTACAGCTATAGCAACATGGGTTGTTGGTAGAACCATGTTTCCCTCTTTAGGCTCTTTAAGCTTAGCTTCAATAGCTAGTACAAAACCTCTTGAAGCAACTTCTTCTGCAAATTTCTTCAGCTCTTCTATGAATATTGTTAGTAGTTTGCCGTAGTTAACCTCAAAACTATAGTCCCAACCATCTTGACCAGGCCAGAAAGATACTGTGTTAACACCTAACTTTTTAGCTATATCTAAGCTTCTAACGAGTATATCCATAGATAGTCTACGTAGATCTGGATTGATGTTTGTTATAGAGCCTAGCTTTAGCTGTGGAATACCGGCTAAATCAAGAGCTAACCCGGCTATAACCATTCCGTTTTTCTCTGCATACTCCTTAACTTTGTCTACTAAATCCCACTTAATTTCGAATTTATCGTCGAAGAACTCTACATTTATAGGGACAAACGCCTTTATACCAGCTTTCTTAATTCTCTCAATTTTAGAGAGTACGTCTGACGGGAGATCAGGGAAGTACCCTCTAGCCATAAACCTATCGCTAAAGCCGCCAGCAGCCCATGTACCACTACCAAATTTTACGTTGAATACCTCAAGGAATTTATCAACAGCTTCTCCCTCCAGAAACCCCTTGAACTCATCTAGTCTATTCAAAATAGGTACACCCATCTTAAAACACCGTTAAATTCTACCTGGTTTGGGGTATAAGAAGCTAACGCTAATTATCCATTAGTTACTGGTGTACAACGTTGGTATTACGTTTAGTTAAACCTAATAGCTTTATATTATTGGTAAACCTTTTACTCTACGATCTAAAGCTAGGGTGTGCAGTATATGAATATTGTTGTTTTAGTTAAACCTACACCTGATATAACGAAGGTTAAATTTGATATAGAGAAAGGAACTGTAGACAGATCTTCAGCTGAACTAGAGATAAACCCATTTGATTTATATGCGATTGAAGTTGCTCTAAGGATAAGGGATGTAGTTAAAGGTACTGTTACAGCTTTATCTATGGCTCCACCCCATGGTGAGAAAGCTCTACGAGATGCTATTGCTAGAGGTATTGATAAAGCAATACTTTTAACAGATAGAAGATTTGCTGGAGCAGATACTCTTGCAACATCCTACACCTTAGCGGTAGCTATAAAAAAGCTTGAGAAACTTGTAGGATCCGTAGACTTAATCTTATGTGGGGAAAAATCCGTTGACGGTGATACCGCTCACGTAGGGCCCGAGGTAGCTGAACACCTTGGTTTTCCCCACGCTTCTTTTGTTACCCATATAGTTGATGTTGCTGCGGAGAGAATTTTGGTTGAATCCGATTACGGTGAAGCATACTACGGCTTAGAGATCGATCTACCGGCTGTTATCTCTGTATCAAGACCTCTACTATTTAAGGGTAGCCTTATCGAACCTAGACCTCCAAAGTTGAGCGATGTATTAAAAGCTAGGCGAGCTAAAATCGATTTTTGGGGAGCTGATCAACTATCAGATTTAGCGGATGTAAGTAGATTCGGTTTAAGTGGGTCTCCTACAAGAGTTGTAAAAGCGTACTACGCGTTAACAACATCGAAGAACCCTGTCATCCTTAGAGGTGGAGAAGCTGTAGAGTTTCTGATCAAGGTACTGAAGGAGAAGAAGGTGATACCATGACTGTAGAAGGAATACTTGTATACGCTGAGAACTATAGTGGAAGAGTAAATCCTGCTACATTCGAATTGCTAGGGAAAGCCAACGAGTTAAAGAGCAATATAGGAGGTAGAATATCAGCTACAGTGCTTGTCGACGGAAGCGAAATCGATGTAGCTAAAGAGCTCATAGCCTACGGCGCAGATACCGTTATCGTATACAAAGTCCCTAACAGAGAATTACTCGCTAACCAGTTAATACATAGAGATGCAGTTGTAAACGCTATAAATACGTTGAAACCCAAGCTCGTGCTAATAAATGCTACACCGTGGGGAAGAAGCCTAGGTCCAAGAATCGCTGCTAAGCTTAAAACAGGTATTACAGCTGATTGCCTTGACGTCTATGTCGACGAACACGGGGACATAGTTCAGGTTAGACCTGCTTTTACGGGAAACATAGTAGCCCATATAAAGACTGTTACCCACCCCGTTATAGCGACAATACGCCCTAAAGTTTTCTCGACACTAAAACCTGATCGTAGCAGAGTAGGAGATATACTAGTTAAAAACCTAGACGAAGTAGGACTATCAGGGGATACCAAGAAGATCAAGGTTTGCGGAGTTAAAAGAGTAAAAGAGGTTAAAATCTCAGAAGCACAAGTTATTGTAACTGTAGGTAGGGGTCTTAAAAGCAAAGAAGATATGAAGATATTCAAGGAACTTGCCAACGCTTTAAGTGGAGAACTAGGTTGCTCTAAACCTTTAGTGGATATAGGTTGGTGTGAAAAAGATAGACAAGTTGGTTTTAGCGGAAATATTGTGAAACCAAGGATATACATAGCGTGTGGGATATCAGGTGCTCCACAGCATATAGCCGGGATGAAGGATTCAGAATACGTGGTAGCAATAAATATAGATGAAACTGCGCCTATATCAAGGTACTGCGATGCTTTTATAGTTGGGGATATGCAGGAAATTATATTGAAGATCTTGGATAAGCTTAAGAAGATTCAGGGTTTAGAGAACAAGTAACCAAGTTTAAGATTTACTGAGCTTCTACACCCATTCTATCAATATAAACTGTTTTCTTATTAAGCTTAATTAACTTGTTTTTAACCAGATGAAAAAATAATAATTTGTGCTGAGAAAGGAGTTAGAGGGGTTATGTATGACGATACCACGTTTAGCTATAGATGAGCTTAAGAGTATAGTTGGAGATAAATGGGTTGTAGAAGATCCTCTAGCAATAGAGAGGTATCTCTACGATGAAACAGCTCTACCTGTAAGACCAAAAGCAAATAAGGATATAGTTGTTGTTAAACCCGGTTCGGTTGAAGAGGTATCCGGGGTAATTAAGGTAGCAAATAAGTATAGGATCCCTGTCTACCCTAGAGGTGGAGGTACGAGCCTAGTAGGAGGCGCGGTACCTACGGCTCCAGGTATAGTTCTCTGTTTCGAGAGAATGGATAAAGTTCAAATAGATAAAGATAACATGGTTGCCGAAGTAGAAGCAGGAGCAACCCTCGGTAAGCTTATAGAAGAAGCTGAAAAGCATAATTTGATGTTCCCTGCTCACCCAGGGGATGAAGGAGCATCGATAGGGGGTTTGATTGCATGCAATGCAGGAGGCTCTAGAGCTATTAGAACAGGCGTTATGAGGAACTATGTACTAGGGTTAGAGGTTGTTCTACCTACAGGAGATGTAATTAAGTTAGGGGGTAAAACGATAAAGAATAACATGGGTTTTAACCTCGCCCACCTCTTCGTAGGATCTGAAGGTCTGCTAGGTATAATAGTTAAAGCTTGCTTAAGGCTCTACCCTAGATGGAGATACACAGCCACAGTTATTCTACCGTACAGCGATAGAGCTTCAGCGTTTAGAGTTGCGAAGAAGATTCTTTTCAGCGGGCTCACACCTCTAGCTATAGAGTACTTCGATAAAAGAGTTATAGAAGCATCAGCTAAGCATCTAGGGGTTTCCTGGCCTATACCTGTAGGACAGTACTACACTATGATAATACTCGCCGAACCCATGGAGGAAACAGTATTCGCAGAGCTAGAGCTTATAGACAAGATCTCCCGTGAGGAAGGAGGCGAAGAACCCTACATATTCCAAAGAGACGATGAACAGAAACACGTTCTTAACATCAGAAGCGAAATATATACATCGTTAAAACCCGAAACATTCGATATCCTAGACACAACTGTTCCCGTAGGAGCTATAGATAAATTCATAGAGAAGGTAAACGAGCTAGAGAAAAAGCATAGCATATGGCTTCCAGCCTACGGCCACGTAGGGGACGGCAATATACATATCCATATCCTAAACTACCCTAACTTCACATTAGATATGCTTGAAAAAATAAAGGACGAGATATACGATATAGCTATAGAGCTTGGTGGTACAATAACAGGGGAACACGGTATCGGCTACATAAGGAAGAAATACGTAGAAAGGTTACTAGGGGATACGTGGGTGAAGACAGTACGTGCTCTAAAACAGGTACTAGATCCCAACAACATACTAAACCCAGATAAAGTTTTGCCGTAAGTTGATTAACCTAGGTTAAAAACTCGATAACCTTTTACCTCGGTGGGGAACTGTTAGCTAATCACCAAAATGTAGACCAGTATAGCAATTAACACGAAAGTGCTTACCAGGAATAGAAGTAATATGAAGGTATGCTCCATAAAATATTGAAATTTTTCTATAACTGATGAAAATCTATGTAGTTTATCTAAAACAGCATTCTCCATCTCTTTAAACTTCATGGACAGAAGCTTCATTAACGCTATAGATTTGTATGTTACGTAATAGTCTATGTGCTTCCCTACTTCCGATATAGATGGTGTTACTCTGCAGAAACCCTTGCCATTGTAGCCGAAGCTTAAGCTAATTTTTTTAAATATAGTTGCTAACCCATTCAACGATTTAGATACGTCTTTAACCGCTGAGGTAAATCTATTATCTGCTTTCCCCCAAGAAGCGATCCTTACAGCGATAAAGTTCCTGATCTTCGCACACTTGTAACCAATTCTTCTGTTAATCCTAGAGTATGGAAGCAGTACAAGGTTAATTAATGAGCCCATAAAGCTAAACTTCGTCAACATCCTAATTCTTGGTATGATAGTTACGCGAATTGTTAAGAGCATAATTATCAGAAGAGCTACCCAGCCGTTACCTTCTTCCCATGTAACCCAGGCGGAAGAAGCTATAACATAGTATAGTGCGCCTAACTCAAAATACATAAAAGCTTCTTCTACGTTTGAGGTATACTTCTTAAAGCTATATAGTGTAAATATTAGTAAACAGATCACTGAGTAGATTACGTTATACTCCATTGAACTATGATATAAATGCGATGAGTAGAATAGTATGAGCATCAAATATATCGATAAAGCTGTTGCTATAGCTGATCTTATGTTTTGAGTTGCTGCATTCAATGCTAAAAGTACTACTGCTACCTTGAATCCTCCTTCAATTGCCATGATATCGCGTTGCATAATCCCATATGTGGTTATAGCTATGATGGATAGTAGAAGAAATACCCTTAAAAGGTTTAACGTAGCGTGTACGGTATCTTTAGCGGCTACCTGGAACCCCATTTTTGTTTAAACCCTTAGCTCTAGCGCTTCCAATCATAGTATATATTGTGAGGCTAAGCATTATAAGAAGTATTGTTGATATTAACAGAGGCGCAGCCATTTTCTTCAGAAGCTCTAACTCTATATAGCCTGTATATTTAATGAGTAGAATAACTATGACTATCAGGTACACTGATAAAGAAGATGCAAAGACGTAGTTCTGTAGACCGAAAACACCCCTATACTTATCTAGGGTTTCCACGCTATTCAATTGTGCATCTTCTCTGTAGTGCGACCTAAGATAAACCACGTTATATATTATGGAGAACGCAACCTTTACAGAAGCTAACGCTAGAGTAGCTATGTAGATCCACGAAGTGCTTAAGTACTTTGATATAGCTGTAAAAAGGAACACCTTAGCTATAAATCCCGTTGATGGGGGCATGCCGAGAATTGTTAGAATAGTGGTTATGACTGCTATAGTCTCTATAGGGCTCACCTTACTTATGAATCCAAGCCTCCTTATATCTCTCTCATGCGCTACAAGCTCTATGAACCCCGAATCCAGGAACATTGTGGCTTTGTATAAAGCGTGAGCAATAGTATAGAGTACTGCAGCTTCAACGAATATCTTATCTGCTGACAACATGTATAGAGCTAAAGCGGAGGCGATCAACGCTGTATTAGATGTTGTGCTGTAAGCTAACAACCTCTTAACATCGTGTTGCAGAGAAGCTTGAAGAGCTCCATAGACAACAGTTATAAAGCTCGAGAAAAGCATTATGTATGCAGCTATCAATTTATTGGTTGGGTAGAAGCTAAGCAGGTAAAGACCGTAAATGCCCATTTTAACCATTAAACCCGAAAGAAGTGCTGAAGCCGGTGCAGGTGCAATACTATGTGCATCAGGTAACCAGAAATGAAGAGGAAACACAGCTGCCTTCGAGAAGAACCCCACTATAACCATGGTGAGGATTACAGGGTTTAAGAGGTTGGGTGCAATCTCTTTAATAGGTACTGTGAAAGCTTCTTCGAACCCTGTAAGGGCTAAGATTATGAATAGAGCTACATCTGTGGGGATCATAGAGAACAGAAGGTATTTCACAGCAGCATATAGAGCTTCTGCACTACCTTTTATAACGTAGTCGTAAGCTATTAGGAAAAAACCTAGGAGTTCTGTTAGAAGCCAGAAGGTCACGAATTCTATGAGGTACTGAGAGGTAAATACCAGGATCATCGATATCAGGAATAGATCCGATAAAGGCACCAAGAATGTATTCCCATATTTTAGGATAGAATACTTCAAGGTGTAAGCCGCTATGGTAACACCTATGACTATTGATGTTAAAAGTATTAAACTACCAAATAAATCAGAGAACGATATGCTCAAACCTATCAACGTATAGCCAAGAATACGTAAAGCTGTACCTATAACTCTAAACCTAGAGGTTATAATACCTCCGCAAACAATAAATGTTAATGGTATCACGATACCGACTACGTTGTTCATCTTAATCCACTCTTAATACTTTAGATAAGGGTCTTTATATTTATCTTCGTTACCCTAGAGAGCTCCACCTAAAGAAACCTACAGTTTTAGCTTAAGGAACCTCGTAGGGTATTACCGCGTTAATGTACCCCCAACCATTTATCATATTACGACCTAGCTCGATAATCTTAGCTCTAACATTGAGGTATAGTGTTATAGATACACCGAGCCCGATGCATGCTAAAAGTATGAGCAATAGTATAGTTATAGCAACTATGTTCACTAGAGGGTTATTGATGCCAACGTTGGATGCTACGCTACTACCATCCCTATATTTTTGGAGAACCCTCATCAGCGTATTGAAGTAGCCTACAGCGCAAAGACCGGCTGATACTAGTACAGTTATAGCTGCTACAGCCATCCCGGATTTCACGAAGCCTAGTACCAGCAATGCTTTGCTCCAGAAACCTGGTATAATCGGTATTACGCCGAAGAGGTTGAGAAGACCTATAGCGAGCACAACTTTCGCTAATAACGTAGCAAGTTTGTTGTTAAAACTTCTAGCATTGTTTGCTGTGTAGTAGCTTAGGATACCTACGCTGTAGAGAATAGCGGTATCGCCTAAACCGTTAGCTACAAGGTGTAGAACAGATCCAGCTAGGCCTTCCCCAGCGCCGGATACTATGCCGAGTAGGGCTAAGCTAAATTGAGAAATAGAGCTATAGGCAACAAGTTTTCTAATTGTTTTCTGCCTAGCTACAAGCATAGACGCTATGATAGCTGAAGCTGTTCCCAAGAAAAACAGTAATCCTAGCATTGTAGCCCTAAAGTCTTTGATCGCACTCTCCTCTGAGAATACAAGATGGTAAAGCCTTGCCAAACCGTAAACGCCAACGATATCGGCGGAAGCTGTGAAGAGGACTATCGCTGGGGTAGGCGCTACTGAATAAGCTTCTGGGAGCCAGAAGTGGTTAGGCATTATACCTGATTTGAATAGAAAAATCCATGTTATAAGCGCTAGCGATACCTTGGATGGCAAAATTATGTCACCAAAAATACCGCCAGAAAACAGGACCTCCGTAGCTGTATTGCGATTTTTCAGCGCTATATCGGCTATGTTTAACGTTCCGTAGGAACCGTATATTATAAACGATGCTAGAAGTAGAAAAGAGGTTATAGCTGTTCCAGCAACACCATAGATAACAGCCGCTCTTACAGCTTTCTTCCCCCTGTAGAAACCCGTTAAAGCATACGAGGATATAGCCATAAGCTCCACAGATACGTAGAAGTTAAACATATCACCTGTAAAAAGGCAGCCGTAGACGCCCGTCATAAGGAGGTAGATAAGGGAATATAGAAGATACCTGTACTCGTTAACCTCGAAAAACAAAGCATATAATACTGATAGCAGAAGAGCAAACGCAGATGATAACGCTAAGGTAGTGTTAACATTGTCGAATACGTATACTACGCCAAGAGGTGGAGGAAAACCACCAAACTTGTAAACAGCAACACCTACCTTGTTAACAAAAATAAAAGAGTTTACTGCTAGAGTAAATACCGTAATTGCTCCTAGAAAAGCAATTAAATCGCTGATTCTTCTGCTAAAAACTATTGATGTAAGAGGTATTAGCACTGCTATAGTAAGGCATGTAAACGGTATGAGACTCGGTATAAGGACCTCCAATCCCTTCACCTCCTAGTTGTTCTAATCGAATATCCTCTTAGCCAGCTCCTCAAATTCCCCAACCACCTCCTTCTTGATTTCTTCAATGCTTTTATGCTTAGCTACAAGCCAATGAACGTAAAGAACGCCTCTAGCTCTATCGAAGTCTACAGCTATAGTCCCGGGGGTGTTCGTTATGGTCAACGCTACCGCTGTTACTGCGTAATCCGATTTTAAATCTAGCGGTACCTCCACTACAGCTGGGTTTACGCTAATTCTCCTACTTATAATTATCTTCGCAACCTCGATATGCTCTATGATCTCTGCAACGATGAAGCGAATAAGGTACTTTACAGCGTAAGCCATTCTTGTAACATCCCTTAACGTAAACGTCCTCCGAATAACCATTCCTTCAAATGCTACTGCGGCTATAATAGATACCACCAACCCCGTAGCTATTGTTAATTCTGTTAAGGTACCCGCAAAAACTATGTAGAAAACCATTGAGATCAAGGCAACAGCTACTTTATTTAATATCCTCTTCATCTTTCTCCACCTCGGTAGAGGCCCTTATGTCCAGGGTATTGTAGTTTTTGTAGTAGAGAATAGCTAGGCTTAGGAGAAAAGCGAATACGGAAAACCCTATAACTATAGCCGTTATAACGAAGGCTTGCGGCAAAGGATCAACGCTAACATCGATAAACCTAGCTAGATCTTGAGGACTCCTCGGCTCAGAGGGTAGGATGGGGGGCGATGGATACCCTTCTATAACCCTGAACCCTATGGCTATAGACAACATATTCAAGGAGTCAGAGAATATTATTAGGGCGAGGATCTTTTTTATCAGGTTATGCTTAACAAATACACCGTAAGCTGCTATAACCATATTTATAACAAACGATGTTATAGCCGCTGAGAAAGCTAAAGCAACTAGGTTCTCCACCGCTATCACCTACTACTCCTTAGCCTCACCCTCGAGTATTACAGCTGTAAGCACTATATATCCAACAGCAGCCGCAACAGTCACAGTCTCAAGGATGTTGAATATGAAGACCGATCCCGCTAAAGGTGTTGTATAGAACTTAGAAGGCATCGAAAAGGTAGAGCCTTCCTTCACCTGGTTTTGAAGAATATAAGCGTTGCCATAACCTAGAACCAGTGGTGCAAGGGGAATTAAAGCTACAGCTAATATCAATACTAGTGCTATGTACCTCACCTTTAACAGCTTATCCCTATTAATACCTATTCTATGTATGAAGCTGAGCGAAAAAGCTACAAGCATTAAAGCTACAACAGCGGCTATAGCAGAACCCGCTTGGAATCCTCCACCAGGCGTTAGATGACCGTGGACTGCAAGAGCTATAGAGCCGATAATCGTAAGCAAAGCCACTATCTTTGTCGAAGACTTAACTATGAGGGACATCCCAAGACCATGCAACTTTTTCTCTTTAATCGTCCCTCGAAGAACTGCGGCAATCCCTGTTACCGCAGCCATAAGCACAGAAGTCTCGAATATAGTGTCAACCCCTCTATAATCCCATATTACTGCGGATACAGCGTTAAACGAGTAGGAAGTTAGCGTAGTGTTCCAGGGATTGTATGTATTTAATACTATCGATCTCGCTAACATCCTGAGAACCCGAGGAGGTAGAACCCCTAGCCCGCCCATGTTAAGAACCATGGCTAAAGCAAGCATTAAAATAGCTAGAGATAATGCTACCATTATGTCTCTTTTCCTATACCTCATTCCAATTCTGGTTCTTGCGTTCATTCCTCAAACCTCTTAGTCTTTTTAAGAACAATTATCACCATCAACGGGAGAAGTATTGAGGATACAGGTATGTAGGCTAGAACAACATCCGGAGCCATGAGGATATAGTATATCAGCGTATACAGGACACCGATGAAAGCAATATAGATTGTGGCTATAAGAAGATCTTTTTCGACTATTGTAAGGTAAGATATTATGATTGAGACCATCGAAGCAACTAAGATAACCACTATGGGTATTAACATTAAGACCCCCTATTTCGATCGTCAACGGCTCTGGTTTTCGTGCGCAAAGCAGCTCTTACAAGGGCATGGCTCCCCGTTGAAACAACTATGAGTAGAAGTAAAGCTGTAATTAAGCATAGAGAGGCTAGGTATACTCTGCCTAAACCTAGCTCTGTATGACTTAGAGATATCAGCGCTATACCTATTAAGGGTAGAACAGCTCCCCCCACGGAAGCAACTGTAACAGCGTGCGCTCTTGTAAAGAAATCGGGCATTCTAATAAAGCCTATAGCCCCAATTATCTCGAAGAAGCCGCCTAATATCAAGAAGGTTGCTCCACAATATTTAGCTATCTCCGTAAGCACCTCCATATCTATCCACCTATATCCTTGAACTCTAAGTACTTCGAAACATATAGGTCTAGAACATATGCCCAAAGAGCTATAAAAATCATGGGAAAAGCTATGTAAGTGTTCTCTGTGTAAAGAGCAATTAAAGCCATGAATACCGTGAGATCACAGCTTAAAGCGTCTACAGCTATAACCCTATCAAATATGGTAGGACCTCTTAGTATTCTAACCAAGAATATGACCATAGAAACCATGTAGATGAGTATTGCAGCTTCAAGCACCCAAGCAATATTTATCATTATCTCAACCACCATCAATAAAAATTGGTTCGAGTATAAATAATTTATGGTATTTTCCTTAACGCTGTTAAAAGATTTAGCTAACATCTACAACGAATTTACTTCGCCAACCCCCTAGTTAAGATGCATTCACCTGCCTAGAGGCTAAGGGAATCGATAATTGTAGTATGATTAATCGGTAAACACCTTAAGGAGGAACATTGTTGTTTTAACCAAAACGTTTAAGATAACTAAGCTGAGTAGTATCTTTAAGTACTCTCTAGGGTACAGAGTATGATTATTTGGTTTCCTTATGGCATAGAATCCCTGCCCCTGAATGTTCCCGAGGATAAGGTATTTGTAGTCGAATCCCGTATACCTGAAGGCGTTGACGAGAAAGAAGCTATCGAGCTAGTTGCAAAAGCTTTGGATAACCCTATAGGAACCGATAGGGTGGAGGATATTATTGCAAAGCATGGGGTTAAGACCCTCACCCTTTTGGTTACAGATAAAACCCGTGCTACGCCCAACAAACTTCTTCTTCGTGTTCTTCTACCTAGGATTCTAAGAGCTGAAGATATAACGATAATTGTTGCAACAGGTCTACATAAACCTCATAACCGCTATGAGCTTGTAGAGCTACTTGGAGATGATATTGTAAATAGCTACACTGTTTTATCCCATAACTCGGACGATGTGGATAACCACATTTATCTAGGGAAAACATCTTATGGTACAGAAGTGTATATAAATAAAATCGTGTATTTAAGCGATTTAGTAATCGGTTTAGGTCTTATAGAGCCTCATTTCTTCGCTGGGTACAGCGGTGGAAGAAAAATTATACTTCCGGGTGTTTCGTCAACTAAAACGGTTTACCAGAACCACAGCTATAAAATGATATCCCACGATAAAGCTGATTACGGTGTTCTAGATGGTAACCCTGTTCACGAAGATATGGTCGAGGCGTCCTCTATGGTTAAGAACTATCGTTTTATCCTCCACGTTATACTTGATAAGAAAAAGAAAGTTGTAGATGTTGTGGCTGGTGACCCGTATAAGGCTCACATTGATGGGGTTAGAAGATACGATAGCTTTGCTAGGGTATCTGTTCCATTCCAAGGAGATCTTGTTATAACAACAAACGGTGGTTATCCTCTTGACCGAGACCTATACCAAGCTGTTAAGGGTATGTGCACAGCTTCTAGGGTTGCAAAACCTGGAGGAGTTATAGTTATGTTGGCTGAATGCAGAGACGGTGTTGGCCATGAACATTTTAGGGATCTTGCATCTATGGATAGAGATCCGAAGAAAATACTGGATTATATAGCTAGGAACGAACCTCTTAGGGATCAGTGGGAGGTACAGAAATTAGCCCAGGTTCTGCTAAAGAATAATGTTGTGGTTGTTACAAAGAATATTAAGCATAGCGTGTTAGAAGAAATGAACCTTATACCAGCATCATCACCTGAAGAAGCTCTAGATATTGCATCTAAGCTTATAAAGTATGAAAAGATTATCGCTATCCCCGAAGGACCTTATGTAATACCTGAGTACAAAGCTTAGAGCTTTAGCAGAAAATAGCTGTAGAGTTTCCTAGCCTTTAATTCGATACAAGGTTTATAGGCTACAGAGTTTCTGATTAACTATAGAAACAGATAAATTATTTTATTAATGCGTTGACCCTGTTAAGAGGTTAGCTATATCGATGCAGTACTTAACATCGAGTAGGTTAGCTATTAATATCTGGAACACTTAATCTAAGGAGAACTCTAGCTACTACGATGTGTTGATCCTCAATGGGTCGCTGGGTTTACAGCAGGTACTATGGTAATGGATTTAAAGAGTTGTTAGACTTTACAATATCTGTTGCCGTTTTAGGGTTAGCGTTATCTTTAAGGTATTGGATTACAAAAATGTATAGCTACGCTTTAGCTTCCTTTATCTCTATAGGTTTAGGTTTCCTACTTCACGAACTTGCACATAGGTATACTGCTAGAAGGTTTGGCGCAATCTCAAGGTATAGAGCATGGTATCCAGGGCTTGCACTATCAATATTACTTGCAATAGCAACTCGAGGCAGCATAATTTTCGCAGCACCTGGTGCTGTTGAAATTTACCTGGTTTGGTACACGCCAAGAATTGAGGCATTGATATCCTTAGCAGGACCATCCACAAACATAGCTTTGGCCTTGACATGCATACTAGTGAACTCTATCTTTCCTTCAAATTCATTACAGCCATACATTGATGTAGTAGCCTACGTAAATTCTATCCTAGCATTCTTCAACCTACTTCCAATACCTCCTCTAGACGGCTACAAAGCACTACGGGGTTACATAATGGGTTGGATTCCGCTTTTCGCAATATCTCTTATACTTATCATATACCGCTAGAAGAGATACCTATAAAGTATTGTTCAACGAAGGAGCTCTTGATTGTAATCTTATCCCGTGACATGTAATTTTAGAGCGCTTTTTGAAGCTTCTAATAACGGGGATCATCATGAGTAGCCTAGCTACATAAAGACCTAAACAGCTGTTAACACCTATGAAGCAAAAATTATATGTTTACCTACTGCTTCTCGTTCAAAACTATTTTCAATGTCTTTATTTTCTGAGGTTCTAACTTTATCTCTACAGCGTTATCGTTGACAGGTATTTCTCCTTGTGCTTCAATTTCTATAACGTTTACCTCTAGAACTCTTGAAATATTTAATAAATGGTTAAATCTGATAACCGCTTTTACTTTATCTTTGTAGGGATTGTATACCCTAACTATGTAACCATCTAGATCCTCTGATACCTTAAGCGATCCTAGAACTAGTTTCTGAGGTTCTATAACCATTAACGATGCTTCTCCATCAATTTTAGCGCTAAAAGCTTTAACCTTATGGAGAACCTGGTGAATAACTTTGGGTACTTCTGCTTCTTGGTGATCTTCTAAATGCGGGTAAATATAGTACTCTACTTCGAATTCACCTAAATCGCTCCTCGGGTTTGGATAGATAGGAGATCTTATTAGGCTTAAACCTATTCTATTTCCTATAGCTGAATAACCGTGCCTTGAAGAAGCTATTATAGTCAATCCCTTACCTTCTCCTAAGATTGTAACCCATCTAACAGCGGGTACCTCGAATTTCGCTTTATCCCAGGTGCTCTCCCTAGTAGTTGATCTTTCTATAACCCCATATGGGATATCGTAGAAAGCTTTAGTTTTGCTCGCGTTTATTGTGAACCAATCCTTTGTTGAAACACCTTTGTCTAGCCATCTAATTCTATTCTTAACCGTTATAACAGGTGAATCCCCGCTTAAGCATATCCTTTGCTCAACAACTGATGATCTAAACTGCTTAGCTGTATCTAAGCAAGATACAAGGTTACCTTTAACTGATATTGCTGGAGATTTAACTAAGTCAAACTCTATACCTTGATGTGTAAAATAATCCTTGATATCCCATGCATCCCATTTTCCGTAGATCTATATACGCTACAAGTTTATTCGATGGCGCTTCAATGACTTCTACGTTGTTTCCTCGTAGTTTTATGGATGAAATATCCCCGTGGGCATCAATTAAGATCTCTACGTATTTATTCTTCAACGCATAGCCGTCGCCTTCAGCGTAAACTTCTATTTTTTGAGGGCTTGTACATACGTCATCAACCAATCTGTAAGCTTTATACCCGAGAGGTGGAGCTTCAATATATACGTAGTAACCGTCCTCTACCTCTTGGCACTCAATAGGCTTATTGTCTAAAACTGGTATACCTAAGTTTTTACCTTATTTTTACTACCTCTTTCCTCTTCCATGGAAGGACATTGAGTATTACTAGGTTTTGGTTTATCGAGTTTTCTAGGTTTGTTAAGCTCTCTTTAACTATGTTCTCGGCTTCATGAATTATATATGTAAGATCCTTAGCAGCATCTTCGCATATTTCTTTGGTTGATGATCCAAGTATAATATCGTGAAATTGGTTAAAGAGTAGAGACTCCCATAATTTATCGAGTTTTTGCTTATCTACCTTAGTTTTACCCAAGATCTGGAGGACAGTAGAAAACTTCAGCTTCTTTTAAAGCTATTTCGGCTCTAGCCATAAGCTCCTTCACCAAGATATTTGTTGTGTAGGTACCTCTGTGGATTTCCGCGTAGAGTTCTCCACTCCACCTAGGGGCTCCTTGGGCATACTCCTTCAGCTTCCTTACATATTCTTCTTCACTAACGTGGGCAACAGCCGGAAGCCTAGGCATAGAAATGACTAGGTCAATGTACTCAAGCATTTCCCTAGTAGGTCCACCGCCCCCATCACCGAACCCGTAGACATATATGGTAAATGGAGCTGAATTCCTTTGTTTATAGCTACCCCAATAGATTTCTGCTTCTCGAGGCGTCATCATGCCGCTGTAGGTTAGTGTAAGTATTTGTACAGGTATTTCAATTCCATCGATACCTCTCCATATAAATAAATGGTATGGGAACTCGTTAGTATCGTTCCACATAACCTTATGGGTAACGAAAACCTCTACGCCGCTAAGCTTAAGTATTTGGGGTAGATTCCCCAAGAAACCAAATGAATCTGGTATCCACCCAATTCTGCACAACTTGTTAAACTTGTTTAAGAAGTACCTTTGACCATATAGGAACTGCCTAATTAAAGATTCTCCATCTATTAGCTGTGTATCGCTTTTTATCCACATACCCCCTATGGGTAATACTTTACTGAACTTGATAAGATTTTTAACTACCTCGAAGAGCTCTCTGTCTTTCTCCTCCAACCACTTAAAGTATTGCGCAGAACTCTGTAGGTAGACGAAGTTGTACTCTTCAGCGAGTCTAACCACTGTTGAGATAATTCTCAAAACTTTTTCAACTGTTTCACTTCCAGGCCAAAGCTAAACTGCATCGATGTGGCTATGACCTACAACATACATTAAGCTATGTTTTCCATGTTTCTCCCCGAGAACCTTTAAGCCTCTGTGTATCTCCTCCTTAATACTTCTATACATCTTAAGAACTTCGCCTATGTTTGAACTCGGAATATCCTGTAGATACCCTTTCAACATACCCAAGCCATAGACGCTTGAGAGCCATACATAATCTCCGTACGGCTCTCTAAGATCCCCTCTACCTGTGTATTGATTAAAGTTATGCTCATAGAGTAATAATATAGCTAACGTTATCTGTTTAATACTTGGCGTTAATCCGAAATCCATAAAAACATTGATTAACAGATCCTCTAGGTCTTTTTTAAGAGGATTTTTCCTTAAGAAGACTTTCTATAAACCTTATTAATTCTAGTAACTGTATCGAGAAAGCCACAGTATCCCAGTAACCCTCAATAGCATAAGCTTTACCGAAGTAGATAGACCACGTATGGTAACCGAATAACGATCGAGACGATAAATTAGCTCAAGCTTATGGTTACCGGATTCGATAGGTACATAGGTGTGGTATTCATCGATACCTGCGTAAGTTCTATTGTCAACTTTTAGCAGAGCATTACCGTTAACCACAAATTTTAGAAACCATCTAAAATCTGTTGAAGGTAGCTCGATATTGCATTCAAAAGAATGCTGTTTATCAGGAGAGGTATCTGTAATGAAAGAGATAACGATATAGTTTACATTATATTTCTATCTATGAAGCGGGAAAAACCTTTGGATAGCCAAAGCAATTAAATTAAAAACCCTCCTCTCAACATCCTTCAAATCCACATTATAACACCTTCTAAAGCATAAACTACGTTATAGCCCTAGCTTAAAGGTATTACAAGGTTTGGCTTAGAGATAAACATTTTATTTTTTAAGATAATTAAGAACCGTAGGTTTGTAAACCTCCACAAGCTTTTAAGAAGCCACAACTTACAGCTACCATATGCAAGGTAGACATAAATTATATTTGCCTCAAGTACTCCACGGTAATCAAAATAATCAACACACCATATGTTTACCGTTGATAGTTATATGATTAAATTCAAAATATTTTAATAACTAAAAATGATAAAAATAATGTTAATATCACGATTATTAAGATGAATAAGAGTACTATCGACATAAATGCTAAAACTAGCATAAGGGGAAGATTACCGCGCATGCAAAGCTATGCAGAATAGCTTTAGCAAAACTTTTCTTAACCAAGCAACCTGTATAAGAAACCTAGGATTAAACCTAAAAAATAACCGCTATTTGAATCGCAATGAGACCCCACTGAGCACTTCTTTAACATCCAATACTTAACGTACTCGAACTAAATAGATATTGCGGATTTTTGGTTATACTACTCATAGTTATACCTAATTAATGTTGGCGCTGATTATGATAAGTACTTTAACTCGGTAGATCAAGTAAGATTCTAGTGGGGTTTTAGGTGTTCGGTAAAGAGCTTAAGGGTTCGCTAAACATAGGTATGTATAGAATTGATGTTATAAGCGAGGGCAATGGTATTTGGTATAAGAGGTACAGAGGTGACTATATAGAGAAAGAAGTTTTAACTAAAGAGGTTACCCTTAAGCTCCTACCTATGTACCCTATTTTTTACCCGAAGTTCTTAACGAAATACCTGCTGTGCAACCTCTCTACACCAATACATATTCCTCCTGATGAGAACATAGGCTTCTACATACTTTTACCTGTTGACATAGCAGTATACAGCTATGCAAAACATACGGATAAGATCTACAGCATCCTAGATATAATACCACCACATAAAGTCTACAAGTATACCCTCTACGGACCTTTGTCTAGGTACGGCGATGTAGGAGGTACTATAGCTAGATACCTAAACGTCGATGTGTTTCTATCTCAAGATCCTATTAACCAAGAAGTAGGTTTCTGCATATCCCATGTAGAGGTAAGAAATAAGCTAAAGAAGTTCGTAAACGTAACTAAGCTACTCTTAGATTCTTCACCGCTAACAATATTTTACGAAGTTGGTAGCTGGAGATGCTGTACCCAACATATAAAGGTAACCATAACAGGGTCTTCAACAGCTGTTGTGGAGTACGATAAAGAGCCTCTTGAGCCTGGGTTTAAGGTTATAGATGATGTGGAGGAGACCAAGATGCCTTTCATTATTTACAGAACCGATATGATTTGGGGATTTTAGAATGGATATACCCTCAGCAATTCGCGATATTATTTTGCAAAGCAGCGGAATAATGCAAAAAATCGCTGTATTTGCCATAGTTTTCACAGCAGGGGTTATTGTAAGCGTATTAATTAGGAAGTCGATCACCAAGTTCCTATCTACTAAAATATCTCGTGCTTTAGCAGCTAACATAGCTAGAGTTGTATACTACACACTACTACTTATATCATTAATAGCTGCTTTAGGTGCTATAGGCATTGATTTAACAGGGCTTGCTATAGCTGGCGGATTTGCTGGTATTGTTATCGGTATAGCGTTACAGCCAATTCTTTCAAATCTCTTCTCAGGTATATACCTAATGATTGAGAAGACTGTCAATGTTGGAGAATTCGTTGAAATAAACAATAATTTAGGTGAAATCGTAAATATATCGCCTATGTTTACACGTATAAGAACCGTGGATGGACATATCGTTAGCATAGCTAATACACAGATTATCGGTAGCGTTATTAAGAACTATAGCAAAGCTATTGCTAGAAGAGTAGAGTTCAATATAAGCATAGCTTATAAAGAGAATGCGGAGAAAGCTTATAACATAGTAAAGAGGATACTAGACGAACATCCGTACATACTTGTAAACCCATTCCCTGATGTATTTGTTTCAGAGCTTGGGCAAAGCGGCGTAAATATAAAGGTAAGGGTATGGACACCACCGCAAGTAGCATACGATGTTGTAAAAGATCTTCTTTGGAGAATTAAGAAAGCTTTATCGGAGGAAGGTATAGAAATACCGTTTACCCAAGTAGATATATGGTTTAGAACACCTCTAATTATAGATAGACAGTATACGGATTAAATGCCTAAAACAGGTATATAAAAGTGGTGAAGGAGTTATTCTAGGTTTGAAATCTATAATCTATGAATTTTCTATCGATCTATTTATTGATCTAGGAAATTGGGTATCTTCTTAAACAATTCTGATACAGCTTGAACTGCTAACTTTGGCTGTCTATCCCTTGTAAATACTCCTTTTCTATTCAATATAGTTCTAGCAGGGCTCTGAGGAGTTCTGAAATCCGCGAAATTCCATATGTGGAGACCTACAACATAGTTCTTCTTGGTTAAAACCTCTATGTATTTTCTTAGCAACTCTGCTTGATACTCCTCAGACCACATTTGTGGTGGATCGCTATGGAGACCAAATACTGCATCTGCACCGAACTCCGCAATTATTATTGGTTTACCTGGGTATCTTTTGTGTATCTCTTCTATATCGTTGAGGACAATCTCTAGTCCTCTGTCTATATCTCCCCATTCGCTGTACCATCCTCTATAGTAGTTAAATGATAGAACATCTACGTATTCTAGAGCTAGATCCCTTGTATACCTAAAAGAGGCGAAGGTTGTAGGTCTTGATGAGTCTAAGGTCTTGATGTACTCAACGATTTTCTTAATAAATTCTGCTACCTCAGGTATATCGCTTGGAGGCTCATTCGTGACACTATACATTATTACTGAAGGTCTGTTTTTATGTTGTGAAACAATCTCTGCAATAACCCTCTTAGCTTTCTCGAGATAACCTTCATCGCTAAACAGCTTAGCTATATCTGTTCGCGGTAGTATTCTATCAACACCTGAGAAGCATAGCGGTGGTTCTAGTATTACTAGGAATCCTAGCTCATCTGCTAGATCTAGGTGTTCTTCTGAGTATGGGTAGTGGGATGTTCTAAAAGAGTTTGCGCCAATCTTCTTCATTAAGTAGAAGTCTCTCACAAGAACAGATCCAGGTAGGTACTTACCAGTAACAGGAAAATCCTCATGGCGACCAAAACCCTTAAGAAACAAAGGTCTACCGTTTAGGTATATTTTTCCATCTTTAACCTCTACATCTCTAAAGCCTATACGCTCGTAGACGCTATCCTTTAATTTATCATCAATGTAGAGCTCTATAACCAAGTTATATAAATTAGGTTTTTCAGGGCTCCACGGTCTAATACCTTGAATTCTTACGCTATACCTAAACGCCTTTTCAACGCTTTTAACTACATAATCGTGTAGTACCTTTTCGAATTCTTTATCCATCAACCTAACCTTTATATCTGCTGGCTCATCGCAATCAAGGAATACGCTAAGCTTTAAATCTCCACTAGATTTCATATTTACTGCAACATCGTTGATGAAACACTTATCCGTAAACTCTACATACGTTTTTCTGTGTATACCTCCGTAGTGGAAGAAGTCAAAAGCCGTAACGTTTAATTCTTTGGCTGGGGGTAGACGGTAAATCGATGGCGTATTATCTATTTCTACAACAATTAGATTAAGATCCCCTAACTTAAGTTTATCCTCTACAGTAAACTTAAATCTAGTAAAGGAGCCTTCATGTTCACCTACAAATTGCCCATTCACCCAAACCTTGGTTACGTAGCCAGCACCATCAAAAACAAGCCAAGCTCTTTTACCCTCAAACTCCTTAGGGACATAGAACCTCTTTTGATACCACACAATATGTGTATATTGATCCCAATCAGGGTTCTGTTCATTCCACGATGAGGGGACGTAAATTAAATCGTTGCTCTCGAACCCTTTATACCAAGATTCTTTCTCGCCAACACCACATTTATCAACTCTAAAACTCCAAAAACCTTCAAGAGAAATCTTAGGTCTATGCCAAGACTTCAAAGGTATACACCTCCTTTTATACAGCTCATATTTCTCCCTAAATATGTGTATATCATTAAATTACTCGAGGCATTATAATAGTTGTATAATATAGTGAGGAGGTTTGTTAAGGATTTATAATTTATTAAAAACAATTTTTTTATAAAGGTGTTGCACCTACAATATAAAATTTGTATGCGAATTATTTCTGGGTAATGCTACTTTTAATTCTATTTAAATCTCTTCTTATTTCCTCTAACTGCTTGTTTAACCGAATTTCACTTCTCTTAGCATATACGGTTATTATTGCTGCTATTAAGGAGTTAAACCCGGCTAAAGTGAGCATGATCGCTACTAACCCTTTCATGTAGTAATTTACGCCTACGAAGAAGTAATGATAACCTACCCAAACCCCTAGTGCTAATCCTGGGATCAAAATAAGCGAACCCAGAATAAATATAAGGAATGCTGGGTTATACCTCCATGTAAGCCTAATCATGTCGATCGCTATCTTAAATCCGTGGAAAACTTTTAATTTTTTAGCGTTTGGATCTATCCTAGGTTTATACTCTATAACTTCTTCGCATATAGAACTAAGGGTAGCAAAATGAGCTACAATTTCAGATTCTACGCTAAAACCTTTCATCTCGAAATCAACTTTTCTTAGCTTATCTAATTTAGCTACATACATACCGCTTAAGATATCTCTTAGCTTAACCCCAAATAATGTATTGAAAAACATTGTGAGAACTTTGTTACCTAGTTTAAAAATGAATTTCTGCGATTCTTTTCCTTGAAGTCTAACACCTATAACTAGATCACAATCATCTAATTTAGCAGTAGTAAGTAGTTTAGGAACATAGCTAACAGGGTAAGTCCCATCACCATCTATGACTAGAACATAAGGTGTTGAAATATATTTTAAACCGGTTTTTATAGCATCAGCTTTACCTTTACCATTCTGTTTAACCACTAATACACCACGTGATCTAGCTATTTCTATAGTTTTATCGGTACTACCCCCATCGACGACAACCACATTCTTCGGGGGAATACCTAGGGATAAAATCTCGTCGAGTACAAAGCCAATGGCTTTCTCTTCGTTATGGACAGGAATTATAATGGATAATTCTCGTAAATCCGTTTTTGTATCCATATTCTAAGCCTCAAGGAGCTGGTATATGATTTTATTCTACTCCATTGATTTAGGCTTTTAATAATCTTCTACATTCTCCTTCTTGTATCTATAAAGAGTGTAATATATAAATTTTAACTGAAATTAAATAAGCTTTCTTGTATCAAGGGGTAGAGGTATTCTACAGGTTTAAAGAAGCGTGTTTAGGAGAAGGCTATAGATCTAGTAGCTATAGATTACGTGACATTGATTTTGCTTTACAATTTTTTCTGTAGCTCTAGGTATTTTCTGTAGCTAGCAATCATTGCTATAACTGTGGTATACAAAGTCAATGCCATGGATATTGGAGTTAATCTTATACCCCATGGAGTGTAGTTTAAAACTAAGCCTATGAGTGGAACGATAGCTAGGGATAAGCCTATTGATAGTGCTAAACGTTCTAGTGGTGTTAAGTCTTCTTCTCTTGGGTATAACGCTTCAACGGTGACATATCCTGGGAGAAAGAGAACTGCTATAGAGCCTACTATGTATCTTACATAGATGGTTACTGGAACTAGAGGGGTTAGCGCAATCGTTAGAATTGTTGTTATTATTAGAGCTACTACTGTCCATAACCATAAGGAGTAATCTGCTCTACTTAAGTATTCTATGAAGTCTCTGGGTGGAGTAGGATCTAGCAATATTATTTTCCTTGAAATGCTATTACTGTATATCCTCTTAAGTATATTGAATTGATTATCAGTTTTGCTGAGCTCATTAACGTACTCCTCTAAAGTTCTTAACCTTGTACTACCCTTGGTTTTGTTCATGGCATTGGCACCCTAAGTACATCAACGTAGTGATGATTCCAGATTCCTGTATAGACCCACTCCCTCTTATCTGTGTCGTACATCCATAACTCAAATATCAATGCCACCTTACTTGAGGATCTATCGACAATTATTGGTATGTCAATCCTCTGGGTAACATTCTTCTTTACATCTACGAGGAATTCAAAAACTTTTATCGTTGGCGAAGAGCTTGGGGTAGTATTTGTTGGAAGATTTGTACTATTACCTATTTTGTACCTTATTTGAACTAGAATAGGGTAGGGTCTATGGTTATAAACGAATATTCCTAGAGTTAGGTTTTGCATAGGGTAGACAAACTTAGGGTAATCGCCTATTACCAGGTTTTCATTTAGTAAACCTAGGGCTTGGAATGGTTCTACTATATCAGGTCTAAGAACTAGAGCTATAGCTATAGTTGATCCAACTATAGATATCGCTATAATAACTGCGAATACCTCTTCGTCAAGAAGATTCAACTTTAACCACCCATCTTCTTCTAGATTTGTACCATATATAGAGGTATACCCTAGGAAGAAATAAGTAGATAAGTATAGGAATAGATATTAATCCACCTACAGAGAACCCTTTTACAATATTCTTATACAGTATTATTTTAGGAGCATCCCGCTTAATGTTATCGATTTCAGCTTTAATTACAGATAAATTGAAGCTTCTACCGTTAGTTAAAGCTTCGTGAGCCTCCATAAGTTTTTCTACAAGATTTGAAACATCTATACCTTGTTGAGCTAGTTTAGCTACTTCAACGTAAAGATCAAGGAATTCTCTATACAGATCGTCAACGCAAATCGCAGTAATGCTTATAGTGGAGCAAGTTACGAGCAGTATTGATATTACTACAAAAATTACCCTATTATGGATATTCTTCACATACGGTCACCTATTAGTATCTTTATACCTTTGTGTTCAGCAAATCTACCTATTGCATATAGGATAAGTAGAGCTATACTTATAGCTGTAAACATATTTACGCTTATCATTAATGCATCGAATATGTATGTACTACGCTGCACATTATCGTTTATGACTTTGACGTTTCCTAGTACCTCCCTTGCTTTATCAATGTATTCCTGAATATTTTCTTCAATAATGGGGGTTATAATCGATAGTCTTACATATGTTATACCCTCCGGCAGCGAAAGCTTATATATTGTGTAGCTTAGTAAGAACTTGGATCTACTCTTCGATATAACCATATGGTATATGGTGGTATTACCTACTTCAACCCATGACTTCTCTATATCGTAACCTTGTACTGTTACACATACATACCACCCATGGAATTTTGTCGGCGTATCAGCTATCTCTATGTAGCCTACGAACTGGGTTTCATTGTACTCAAGTACAATTCTTCTTACAGCAGGAACACCAAGTGATTCGCTAATTTTTGGCTCTGGGATATCTTGGAGAATCAAGATATTAGAGGAATTAAGTATTGCTGTAGCAGGTTTTTCGAGTAATTGAGGCAAGCTTGATACAGATATCGAGAATTGAGTAAGCGTAGCTGCTGATATTAATGGTGCAACCGAATTGTAGGTTATAAGGAGGATTGCATATGTAGCTATAGCTAAGTAGAAGGAGAGAGAAGGTTTTATAAATTTTATAGCTATTGAGGAGCTATGTATACTTGTTTTTGGTATATATAAAAATTTTGATATACTGTGTATCGCTAGAAATGTAGCAATAGCTACATAGATAATTGAAGGTGTGTAGTGAAAGAACATGAGTGCTACTTCAGAACTTACACGTTTAGTTAATTCAATAATTAGGATTAACCTTACCAAGTTTCCGATAAAAACAGTTATTACAGCAATTGCAAGTGATGTACTAGCGTAGAGTAATTTCTTTGCTTTAGAAGAGCTAGAAATAATAGCAAAATATGCAATAATGGGTGATATAGTTAATATAGAAAGTATTGATACAACCCCGCTACATATTGGCGCTACCTCAAATAATCTACTAGCACCTGTAGCATCTTTTACTAAAAGCATTAACATACCTTCACGTTCTACAACTTGCGTAGAAGTTATAGTAGATACAGCTGATGCTACTACACGAGTTAAAATAGATGATAAGTAATCTACAGCTTGTCTTGGTATCGGTACGAAAGTAAGCAGAATAGCTATAGATAAATACGCTATAGCAAAACTTTTAGGTCTAAAGAATAGAGTTAACGATGACCAAAGCAAACATACTATAGAAAGAGCTTTAAATTCAAGGAAGAATTCGTTAATTATATCCCCGATTAAATAGAATAATATTGAGAATAGAAACAATGTTGTTGAACCTAACAGCCTAAGAATGTTAATACCTTCAATTTCAAAATAACTCAATAACAGCTTATAGAGGACAACCACAGATATAGGGATTATGGCTATCAAATAGCTGTAGTTCTCCATCTTTAGTATTTCTATATAGGCATTTAGAAAATCATTGTAAGTTATATAAAGTGTTAACAATATAGCAATAGACACAAGGAGTGCTACAGATAGTATGTATAATTTATAGTTATTTAGTTTATAGTTATTCGTATACCTTCACCGTCTAGCTACTTACGAACATTCATAAACTCGATGTTATCCATATAAATAAACCCGTACCTGCTTAGTATATGTTTTACAATAGTATATCTAAGATTAAGTGAACTGCTGTAAATAAGCGTAAAAGGTTTTGGTGGTATAAATTCGTTTCCTATAATTATTTTTGTTAAGTTATTTGCAAACTTTTCATTATTTAGTAAGAGGATAGCTAAAGGTTTAGGTTTCTTAACGTTCTTCAACAACTCTACTACCTTGTTTTCTCCTAATACATGTAAAGAGGTGTAATTGAATAAAGTCTGTATTGGAGTTTTTACGAATACTCTATACAATTGGTATAAGATTTCCGCGGATCTACCTCTCAAACTAATGACTATATCCCCTACGACTAATACCAATAATACTTTTGATGTAGGACTTCGTTTAAAGATCTTTAAGTATAACTGAAGAAACGAATATATTAATTTATCGAGCTCTTGGATATTAGGGGCATAGAGATCGACTAATATAAGAGGTTCTATACCTTCGCTTCCTCCGCTACCTAGAAGAGATTCATCTATTGCTGAAGAACTAAACTCTTTAACTACAAGTGTACCTTTACTAACAGATTTTTTCCAATGTATAGATTTAAGGGAATCCCCTGGGGTATAAGGTCTAGACCCTGTGTATTCACCATAACGGCTCTTCCTATATCCGTATCCTTCTCTACCCATTTTTTCGGTTATTTCTTCTAAAGCCTTCATTAATTCCTCAAGAATTACTCCTAAGTAAGCTCTTTGTCTAAATCTACGTATATACTCCATGATGTTTTTAATAGCTTCTTTACCTCGAGCTTTTGTAGCAGCAGGGAATTCTTCGCTAAGCTGTGCAATAGAAAATTCTATAGTTGGTGGAAGAGATAGTATATCAGAGATCTCCGTAAGGTATCCTCCTACAACTTCTAAAATTCTCCGCTTTAAAGGAACAACATTATACTCAACCAAGTATCTGCCCACAAATCTACTACTAAAAAAGAAATCATCAAATGCATAAACATAGATTTCAATATAATGTCTACCTACATGATTTGCAGGTAGCTCTACATTAATTTTTGCTTTATCTTTTACAGTATAACTATTTTTATTAACACCATAATATAGCACAATATTGGCTTCAAATGGGGTCTCTACACTAAGTAATGCAAAAGCTTTTTCCCCCCATGTTACAGTATCGCTAACTAAGGAAATCTCTATACGTACTTTCGAAAGTTTAATATAGCTATATATAGCGTAAACAATGATTGTGTTAGACGAAAATGCTATAGGTATCAATATACGAGGATTCACTAATGCTAATAAAGACGATATAATAAAATAACGGAAAATTTGGAGTGCTGATGGGCCAAAAATAAACTGTTTTCTTACATCATCAACAAAGCTGTCTTTACCTATGATAAACGGCATAGATATAGATAGAGGTATAGATATGTATATACCTTCATTTATAGCTATTGATATAAAGAACATTGATGCGTATACAATTAGAGGTATTTTACTTCTTAATTCCTTAATTAATGAAAAAATAGCTAGAGTCAGTAAAGGAATTATTACTAGTACGCTATTTTGTACATAGAGAATGTAAGTTAAACTAGCTAGAGTATATATAAAGTTCAGCCATTGAATAATTTCTTTATTTCTTCTCAACATACTTCATCATCGCTATTACAACTAGTACTACAAAATAGGATAGTAAAGCTAAAGATATGCGATCTTGTATTGAGACCCCTGGAACAAGGTTATTAAACCAATACTTAAATAAATCTACTATATCTAAGTCTATGTAGTCAACAATTATACTTGCTTTACCCGAGCTCATGAGCTTATATAGAAAATCAATATTATCCCCTAAATCCATTAAGTTATTAGCAAATAAATCTAAATCTGCTACTAACCATAGAACCCCATTGTTTATCTTCCAAGAACATGCAATTAGGTATTCACCCATTGATTCGCCTACGGTGTAGTAACCATTTCTATCAACATCAGCGTAAGCATATCTTGATGTTTTTGCTACAGAAACGGTATTTTCTTCATCAAGAATTATATATGAAGGTCTATAGGTAGCGATTTTCATTGTATTGTTACCTAGTACCAGTTCTATGAGGGGAAATTCTCTTGAACGTATCTTTGATACTTCATCTAATACCTTATATATTTCAACTCTAGCTTTAATCCTTAAATATTCAAGTAAATTATTTGAGTACCCATCCTCGTCCAGGATAACAATAGTTGTTCCGTATTTTAGCATATCTTCAACTAGTTGATTAATAGCGTTACCTGGGTTTCTTCTTAATGGTATTATGACTAATGTTTTTTGATTTAATTCTCTTGCATCTTTAACAAAATTAACGTTAATTGATTTAATTGACAGAAGATTTGAGTATCCATTACCACCGGTGTTGAAGGGGCTGTAAGGTGTTGTAGATGGCATATTTATTAGTATCGATATAAAAGATATGATTATAGCAAATACCAGTATTATAATTATGTCTTTACTTACTCTCGATTTCCTCAATCCTTTCAACAATCCGAATCGCCTTATCTACATCTATACCGTGGTTTGAGTAAAGATCTTGTTCATAGAGCTCAAGAAAAGCTTTCACGAGTAGTGATGTATAACCACTAAAAGATTCATAAAGTCTACGATAAAATTCTCTTAAGGTCTCGGAGGCCCTTGGAGGCTCTACATACTTTGAAACTATCTCTATGATCTTCTTATAAAGGTTTAATAAACGTGGTTTCCTGAAGAAGTACTCCATAATAGTAGTATGAATAGTAGCTATACCCCTAGTTTTATAGATAACGTTCCTCATAGTACTACTCCCTAGCCTTAGGGCGGCAATAATATAGCTAGTTCTAGAAGGTGTTGTAATTGTTATTGCTAAGAAGATGGTCATAATGATTAATGTAACTATGTTGAGTACATATATAGAGCTTTCAATTACTGTAGGCGAATACATTAGGTTGTTAGGGTGGATCTCAACCAATATTCTATACCTCCAGAAGAATATGGTTAACGGTAAACTGAGTTCTACAGAAATTTTTGGGTTATTAACTAATGATAATCTTGTTATTACGTTATTATCAAAGTATATAGTTACATTGTAATGGGTAGGTGAATCCACATAGATTTCAAGTAGAGGTTTTGCAATTGGTATAAACGCAAACGGTTTTACGTTAATAGTTGCCACAATGTTTTCCAGCACTACAGCTATGGTATAGCTAAAGCTATAAGCGAGATATTTACCTTTAGGTTGTGTAAGGAATATAAGTTTTAGGTACCCTATCGACATGTTTGCTGAAGATATATTAAGAACGTATTCGCCAAACGAAATAGTTAAATTAGCTATAAGGCTTTTATTCGATATATTGTTCAAATATATTGATAGGTTCAAAGGGGTGTCCAAATTTGCAGATATTCTAACCTTTATATCTTCACCAGGCTTTACATAGCTAGGGATAGAGACTTTAATTGGCGGATTTAAGTACATCAATGTAAAGTTAGAAAACTTGTAACCAATTAAGATCCTCCCATCTACCACCACCCTTGCGATAACGAATAACCTGGACTCCATTCGAGTTGAAGGCTTCATTCCGATAGCGTAAATATCTTCTGCCTTAGGGGTTTCAATTTTTATGCTTATTTTTTTGCCTATAGGAATAGAATATTGAATTGTCTCGGATAGCATATTTTCGCCATAGATAATTAAGACCGTTATATTCACGTAGTCAATACTTAAATTAGTTGTTAATAAAATACCTATATCTAGATCTAGTATTTCACCTCCATAGACAATTGGTTGATGATTTAATTCTATGTGTATTTCTTGACCATAGACACCGAAGTATATTTGCATAAGGTTAGATATAATGATTTCGAGTTTAGTATTAAGGTTTACGATGTAGTTAGTTAAAGTTCTTGTAATTAAATACCTTGTTGCAGGGTCTTTAAATAACGATGATAGCTTATTAACATAGTTATTCATAGATTCAATTAATTCTAATTTTGATATGTAGAAATCGTTAATCAATACGTAGAGCTTTACATTATCTTCAACATCTATGAGCGTTTGTTCCTCGACTTGAGTTAATAAGTTGATTACTCTTTCAATGGATTTATATACCTTCTCATGAATGTAGCTAAATTCCTTTGACAACGATATATCTGCAGCTTTCCTACAAAGAGATAAAGCTTCGTTATAATTCTCTCTTAAAATAGCTTCTACAACATCTTGAAGTACTTTGGCAAGAGGAGCGGGATCTATATCTAAGCTAGATTGTGCAGAAATAGATGTATATGGCACTAAACCTAATAAGGTTAATACCATCAACAAGATAGCTGGTAATACTTTTAAGTTAATAGCTGTAAACGTTTTATATCACCTCTAGGACTAGTAGAATCCTAATTACAACTATAACTGCGAATACTATTATCAAACCTATATCTAAGGGTTTTAAATTTGTATACCTCCTTATTGATGGGTCTATAGCTGTATAAACAAAGTATAGTAAGATAGCTACAGATAGATAGGCATCAGGTCTTGATTCACCTACAATAGCTAAGAAAATTGTGAAGAACGTTATCAACAGTACTAATACTAATATGCTTCTATCGGTTTCAGCCATGTGTTGCACTCTCAATTCTTAGCTTAACCCTGTAACCTTCTTGCGATATCGATTCCTCTACAATTTTGACGTCACGTTCATAGTGATGAGCTATAAGCGCTAAAGTGTATAGCCTTAACAAATTAATAGGTGTTTTTATATGGTTAAATCCTTTATCTGTTAAATTCGTAAACTCCACCGATATTAAGTCGTCTTGTTTAGCAATAGCAATACCTCTGCATACTGCAGCTATTTCTATGAATACTCTCTTAAACTTATCTATTATATCTTCACCGGCAGAAATATTAGATAAAAAATTCAATATGTTTTCAGTTGGTATACCTACATAGGGGGTATTACCAGCTATACTTATGCCTGTAACAACATCACCGCATGTAACATCGTTTTCTGATAAACACAAAATCTTTTGGGTATAACATAGCTTTAGCTTGTGATTATTGGGAATACCCATATCCTCTACAATTCTTGTCAAAAACATGTTTAAATCTTCTGCATACCGTGAAAGCATATTTTCAGCAGGTTCACTATAACCAATTCCAACAAATGCAAGTACTACACCAACGACAGCCACAGATAACGCTATACCTACAACTCTATCACTTACCACTACTAAACCGTAAACTAAAAATGATGCTGCTAATGCTATAATTGTTAACCCTGCTAAAATATATCTACTCTCCATCTACAGCCACTTCGCGGTACACCTACTCCTTCGGAACTTTAACATTATTTAAAGCTTCTCTAACAATATCTTCAGGTTTTACGCCTTCGGCTATAGCATCATCTGTTAAAACTATTCTATGGACAAGAACCTCAACTGCGATCTCCTTAATATCGTCTGGGATTACGTAGTCTCTTCTATTCATTAAAGCTAGGGCCTTGGCTATTCTATACAGAAATATTGATCCTCGATGGCTCATACCCATTCTTACATACCTATGATTTCTTATATAGTTTATTAATTCGGCTATGTAGTGTATAATTCTATCGTCTACGAATATCTCCTTCGATATAAATTCCTGTATCCTCAGATATTCATCTAATTCAATTGTTTTCTCTACATCGGAGGCGTCTACGGTATAAAGCTTGTCCGCTCTTTTAACAATCTCTATCTCCTCCCCCATAGGGTTATACATAGAAACGCATCTTACCCAAAACCTATCCCTAAGAGTAAGAGTCAATGGATATATACCTATCTCTTGCTCTATAGGGATCTCGGTGGCAATCACATGAAAAGGTTTTGGAAGATCATGATCAACACCGTCAATAGAAACTTTGTACTCAGCCATTGCCTGTAGAAGCGCTGATTGTACGCGAGGCGGAGTTCTATTCAATTCATCAAACATTAATATATTAGAAAATACAGGACCTCTTACAAACCTCCTAGACCCATCTAGACCATAGATATAGTAACCTGTAAGATCTGTAGGAAGAATATCTGGATTACCTTGAACGCGAGCAAAACTACCACCAATAGCTCTAGCAATAGCCTTAGCAATCAAAGTCTTAGCAGTACCTGGAGGACCCTCTAAGAGAACATGTCCACCAGCGATAAAAGTAGCCAGAATAAGGTCTAGTAAATGTTTTTTACCTACAACAACACCGGATATAGATCGCCTAACTCTATCAACAACTTCATAAACTTTATCAAAATCCATAGCCAACACGGTAAACCCCTAACTATGCAAGAAACCAAAGTTAAATAAACTTACATCAGGTAATCAAAATACCCATAGAGAATGCCATATAAACATAGAGTATCTTACAGCTATCAATAACGACCAGCATAAACAACACATATCTATTCTGCACAAAAAACATATAATACCAAAAATAATACACTCATTCTAATCTAAACCCATACCCTAAGATTTCAAAAACAGCGTTATATTAAATACCTTCAAAATACGTAAACCACTAAAAATTAAACATGTAAAACTAAAACAAAAAAGATATAACTTTTAAACCACTATTATATCCGATTTAATAAACAAAAATCTAAAATAAAAATAAGTTTCCCCATATAAGAGTACCTAAGATGTAAGTTACAACCCCGTATATTAACAATTAATCTAATGTTTACTCCCATAGATATTAACAACAAATTACAGAATTAAGCTATACATTAAGACAATACGATCCATAACTTCATCATTACATCTAATTAACAATGATAGCTATTTGCAAAACTATTTTTATTGTATTAAATCCTTGCACAAGTAGTAAATAACAAGTAGTAACGAAAATTAGCATGAATAATACATAGCTCACTATTATATTAACAGCAAATTATATAAGTAATATTTAATAATATTTAAATTAAAAATACGTTATTCTTAAAGGTACTACTATTATTAATTTATTGTTTAAGCAGTACACCAATACCCATTATCTATACATTTTTATAGCTCTATACTCTATAAAGAATTAAAACTTATATATAAGTACCTCTCTAACTATATCTAGGAGATCTCCTTGAAAATACCTAGAACTACATTAATATATGTACTAATAGTTTTACTCTTAAGCTTATCACTAGTTACAGTTAAATCCTCAACTTGGATCTACACCAAAACACTATCGGATAATACAAACGATAATTCTGGATATCCAGGATATACTGATTTAATAAGAGTTGACTATGGATATAACGAAACACACTTTAACGTCAATATAACTGTAAATGAAGCCATAAGCCTCGGAGAAGGTATAACAATATATATTGGTGTACTTATTGACACAGATATTAATGGAGATACTGGATATAAGTATCCTCCTCCTAATGGTGGATACATAGGAGCAGACAAACTTATTGAAGTTTCGATAACTAATCCAAATACTATATCATATGTAAGTGTCTATAATTATACTGGAGATGGTTCTACCTGGTCTTGGACTCTGGCGAATATCCCCGCTGATTCTGTCTATTGCGAATTAAATGAAAATTCATTGAAGGTTATTGCAAGTAGAGGTGTTATTGGCTATGAAATAGGTGAAATAAGAATTCTTCCAATTATAACGTATTGCCAACAAGGTATTTGTACTACAGTTGATTATTTGGATGTAGGTGTTGAAACAATTCTTCCGATACCTGAGCCTGCGATTATGGTTGCTTTAGCGACTACGTCTATCGCTATTTTGATGAGTATTAAGGTGAAGAATAAATAAATTATAGAGTGATTTCTACATAATGTTTATAAGTATTGTATTTCTCTTGGTTATTCTTAGTCTTAAGATTTTAATTTAATAACTTAGGTGTATACGAAAGTTTCTTAAGATAATTATATAGTTGACCTTAAATCATGTTCTTTTTAATTACTTCAGTAGGTATATTAGTAGTATTAAGTTGGATGTTCTTTCAAGGTTAAATCTATAATGTTAAGACTTCTACTCTATTCATTAGATATAGATTACCCTATGCTTTGAATAGATGTGATTTAAGGAACTAGTAAGTATATCTCAATTTCTATGCTTTGTTCTCCTAATTTTTACTGATTTCTCTTACCTTATTATCTTTCTTTTAAAGACTTCTAATCTAATATAGTTTAAGTATTGTTTATTAGCCATAGTTATTTAGTTGATCTTGTTCTAGTTATGTTTCCGATATATCTCAATACCTTTATTAGATTCGGATAGTATTTATATAAGCATGTACTTTCGATAATTTTGTATTAATTTAAACTCAAGTATATGTACTCCAATTGCGATATTATGTTGTTTAAATTTGATGCCCTTATTGCTTTTTAGCCTTTCTCCATCCTCTTTCTAGTTGTTTATGGCATTCTGTATAATGATTATCGTTTAGATGGGCTTTAGTTAAAATTTTATATCTTAATCTATTGCTGAAGTATTTTAAATATTGCTGAAAATTTGTATATGGTAAACCTTTTATTTTTGAAATACTTTCGGAAATTTTAGTATTATTTTATAAACGTGTTCATCTTGTCATAGGGATTAGTACAATCTCTAAATAGTTATTTAAAGTAATTAGATATTAAATAAATTCTCTATTATTATAGCAGCGCAGATCGTCTTCAACATACCTAGGCATACCAAACTTTTAATTCCTTGGTTTACTATCAAATAAAGGATACCGTGTTAATAGCTATCACACGGTTTAATATAGGGATCTATGGATGAGCTATAGTTTTTCATCTTCTTTAAAGTAAGAGATTTTGTTAACAATTGAAATCGAGATTGTTTATGTTTGATTTGATTAGATGAGAAAGTGTTTTAAAGAAATGTAGTCTGGATAAGGATTGAGATAATCTATAACCACTTCTATGATTTATTGTTTCGTAATATTTATATATTACTTGTTGTATCTCTTATCGGAGGTGGATGCTTTGGGTATCAAAGAGAAGGTTAAGCTGGTTCAAGTTACAGGGTTAATAGTAATGTTTATATTTCCATTAGTTGCTGTGCATCCTCTATCTATAGCTATAGTAAAAGGGGAAAATCTAAGAGAATATAATAAGGATAGAACTGGTGTACATGTAGAAAAATTTCAATTACCTCTTATTTCTAGGGTAGATAGAGAAGATAAATATAAATTACGTAAGGAAGCGGTTCTTAGTAAAGCAAGTAGTATTGAAAAAGATCTTGCCAATATTAGTGATGGGGAGACGCTGGTTGCTACTTTAATCACAGGTGATAAAGTTGTTGCATCTGTTCAAGGTGATAGAATAGGTGTTATGGTTGAACCAGCTGAAAAAGGGAGGGAATTCTCTGTTTTCACTAGGGGGGATGCATTATACGTAATTCCTAAAGATGTTAATTTAGCTGTTTTCGATCTAGAGCTATTCAATATTCGAATACTTCATGAGTACTTAAAAATATCAAAAGATGTTATGCCTTTAATAGTTAAGGTGAAAACAAGTGAAAATTTAACAGAGGTAGAAAAAGGGGTAGTGTTATCGAAGTTTGTTGACGATTTCGGCTCTACCCTAGGGGAAAAGATTCCATCCCAAATACTAACAGTTGTTGAATCTGTTGCCCTTAGAGTTCCTATTGAAATTCTACCTAAGGTTTATAAAACGCTGTCATCAAGCAACATTATCGAGAAGATAGTTCTTGATAAAGTATATAGAGTTGAGCAATCCTCGGATACTTTACCACAGCTATATGAAAGTGTTTCATTAATAGGTGCACCTAATCTCTGGGAACTAGGGATAAATGGAAGTGGTTTTAAGATAGCGATTCTAGATACTGGTATAGATCCTAGTCACCCTGATTTCATTGTAGGAAATGAAAGTAAAATAATTTCTATGGCTAGCTTCGTTGATTACGACTTCGATGGGGTTCCAGATGAACTTCCTATCGATGGACATGGGCATGGAACTCACTGTGCAGGAATAGCCTCTGGTGTAGGTGGATACCTCGAGATTATCAAAGGTGTTGCACCAGGAGCAAAACTTTTAGTAGGCAAGGTTCTAAGTGATGAAGGTTACGGCTATACATCTTGGATTATACGTGGTATTGAATGGGCTGTTGCAAGTGGAGCAGACGTTATATCGATGAGTTTAGGTGGAACTGCTACCACCTCGTATGATCCTCTTGTAGCTACTGTTAACTGGGCTACTAAGCAAGGTGTTGTAGTGGTTATAGCTGCTGGTAACTCAGGTCCTAGCTACTTTACTGTTGCTAGCCCAGGTGTTGCTTCTACTGCTATAACTGTTGGAGCAGTAAACAAGGTACTAGGTATTGCATCGTTTAGTAGCAAAGGTCCTACGCCGAATGCCACGTTAAAACCTGATGTAGTTGCACCAGGTGTATCCATAGCTTCTTCTAGGGCTTGGGGAACTTATATGGGTAGCCCAGCCTCTGTATATCATGTGTATGCAAGTGGAACATCTATGGCTACACCGCATGTAGCTGGACTAGCGGCATTAGTTCTTCAGTTTCTAAATAGAACCGGAATTCTATCTGAGGTAATGTCGGCTCTAGGCTTAAACAAGGCTATGGTGGTTAAAAATGTTATAGTATCTACAGCTAAAGATCTTAACCTGGATCCCTATACCCAGGGAGCTGGCTTAGCGAATGTAGATAAAATTGCGAGTTTAATCAATGAAAGTAAGCTACTCATAATACATCCAGGTAGAGCTGATATAGTTGGCCTTGGAGATGAGGTTAAAGGTGTTAAACTATATATCTACAACCCAACAAACGATAGCGCTAACGTAGAAATCATCTCTAGGTTTATACCATGGCCTGGAATAGACCAGAACATAACAAATGGTGTATACCTAGTGCCATCAGCTAGCTTCACTATACCACCCCACAGCTATAGACATGTTATAGCTGTAATAGATTTCTCGGCTATACCCGCAGGATACCATGCAGTTCTACTGCACATACTAAGAGATGGAGAAGAAGTTGGGAAAGCAGTTATAGGGGTATCGAAACCTGTTACCCTAACAGTCTCCGCATCATTCCAAGGAAATATAGAGTGCTTCATAGTAAACGTAATTGGCTACACACCAAGGCTTGGAACAGTATCGCTTAGAGGATATGATTGGGGTTGGACGGCTAGCGGATGTGGAAACATAACAATCTACCCGCTACTCCCTGAAACTGTATACATAGTAGAACTAATATCCCAAATAACGTTATCAAACTACTATACGCTAATGAAAACTGATGCATTTCAAACATCTTATAGTTTATCCATAGATTTTGCATCTATAACATCAGTATACATAACATCAGAAGATCTAGCAGGCTACTTCTACGCATCGTATGGCGCAGAAATGGTTGTATTAACACCTCAAGGGACTGTAGCTACAACCATTAGGTTAAATAGAGGTAGACTTATATCTCTAAACCCAGGATATCCATATGAAGTAAAATACTATACTGATGTTAAAGTTATAAGTGCTTTCAACGGTTACACTATACAGCTCAGACCAATGTTCTTCGGTTTAAAAGCTGAAGTTCAGCACGTAGACGTATACCCAGATTTATCTCAACCTTTATGGGTATTCTATAGAGTTTTCGGCGATGCTCCTAGAGGATCAACACTTGTCATTGAACCAATTTTCAACAATTATACATTCTACCATGTACATAGCGCTATAAGCGATAAACCTATGGTAGGCCTTGGAGGTATGTTGTTCTTTAGCAGTATTGTAACTATAGACTCTACCTTAGCTTGGTACATACCTTTAATATCATACACAACGTATATAGTTGATACTAAAATAGGAATAACAGCTACAGCCATAAACTTAGTAGATATCCCATCCGTAGACGGATCTGACGTATTGACTATATATGCAAGACAATCAACAGGTATACCTATAAATAGCGGTTACCTCTATGCACCTTTAGCATTACCGCTAGCAGGTAACACCCTATGGTTGTACTCCTACCTACTAAAAGGATTAGATGGATACAACTTCACAATAGGCCAAGGATCTGCCCACATGTATAGAGCAACTATTGCAAGAACTAACACCATTTACTCAAGATACTATCCAACAACTTTTTCAGTACTCTACATAAACGAAGTACCTATAACCTGGATAGAATCAACTAATACGCAAATATCAACTCATTTATATGGATTTAACTGGAACTACACATGGCTTGGAACAGTATCTATAGAGGCATTTCTAGATTTATATCGATATGATTTACCAGCGATAAGAAGTGCTTATGCGAGAGCAATAGCAATGTTTAATGTCGTAGATTACTCAACACCTAAATATATAAACGCCTACGGCTACGGTATAGGTATGAGAGATATTCTCATAGTTGGTGACTACGACTATCTATCTAACTACCTACCAGATAATGGTTTAGCCTATATGCTTATGTACGTTAATAGCCCTGCTCAAACCTCTATGTACTTAGCGAATCTATCGGTCAAACTTGAAAAAGGAGAATATGAAATTGAACTACCTGTTGAAACATGTAGCCGATATACTGGGTACTACATATGCTATGTATTTCTAAACGCAACATCAATTCTAGAAAAAATACCCTCAGGATCAATGAATCTAGTTATATACATTAATTACATGGATAACACAACAGGAGATAGAGTTGCATACACATCATATATAGAGAACGCTATATACGTAGGAAAACGAGTAAGCACCTACCTACCTATAGTATACATAAGACCCGACGGCAAGATCGAAACATTTCCACCCGGTATCCCTGCGCCAATTATCAGAGATGGCGATTATTACTACCTGGTTAGCGATTTCGCTGGATCAATTGTTATTCAAAGAAACAACATGGTTCTAGACGGTAAAGGTTATAAACTCTATCAACCAGCTGAAGTCGCTGGCTATTACAACGGTATAGAACTCAAATATGTATATAATGTAACAATAGCAAATATTGCTATAGAGAACTTTACTATGTTCGGAATTTATGGAGAAAATTCCAACAGTATTACCATATCTAATAACATTATACGAGGTAATTACTACGACGGTATACGCATTGTAAATTCAGTTGATATAACTATAAGAAACAGCTTTATAGAATTCAATGAAGGCTTTGGAGTATATATAATTGATACTCAAAGGATAACAATTAACGGCAATATCATCGCAAACAACAGTCCTAGCGCAATACGTCTAGGAAACACGACCAACAGCAATATATATGAGAACTTCTGTGCAAACCACAGATGGGATTGTGTATGGATAGACTACTCAAGTAATAGCAGTATAGCTAACAATATATTTGTAAACACATCTTGGGGTATATTTGGATGGTATTTAAATCACTCTGCAGTACTAAGTAACACCATGGTAAATCAAAGAGGAGCAGGTATGGAGCTAGATTCTTCATTCAATAATGTAGTAGCTAACAACACCTTAAACGGTGGCGGAGTCGGAATAATAATTCAAGGTAGGTTCAACCGCATTGAGAATAATACCATTAAAGACTACTACTATAGCGGTATATATATGTATAGTTCTAGTGAGAATAGGATAGCAGGTAATATCATAGGAAATACTACTGATTTTGGCATAGTTATGTCTAGCTCGTGTTTTAATATAATTACCGAAAACATTGTAGAAAATAGTAGAGGTTTACTACTAGGTTGGAATAGCAATAATAATTTAGTGGAAGATAATACTTTTAGAAACAATTATTGGCGTGGAATAGCTGTTTGGTTTAGTAGAGGTAACATCATAGCTAATAATACTGTTGTAAATACTGTGGACGGCTATGGTGTACATATCCACATGTCTGATTATAGTAAGCTTATAGATAACCTTATAATAAACGCCACTTACACAGGTATCTACATATTTAACTCAACCGATGTTGAAGTAAAGCGCAACACCGTTAATAATAATGATGTAGGCATAGCTATAGAGTTATCTAGCAACATTTTAGTATACTTTAATAGTTTTGTGAATAACAGTCAGCAAGTCGTATTAGGAGAAAACGTAGGTTATAATGCATGGGATGACGGTAGCTGTGGAAACTACTGGAGTGATCACCTTTGCATCGATAACAACGGAGACGGTATATGCGATAACCCGTATGTGATTAGGGATCCAGATAATGTTGATCATTATCCGCTGGCTTTACCACATTGGATGTACCCTGCACCACCTAAACCTATACCACCTGTTACCATATTTAGAGGTGTGATGGTGTTTGTTAAAGGTTTAGATGGCTCTATATACTATGGTGCTTTAGTGAATGATACTGTTGTTTGGAGAAGTTTATACGGTTATACTCCTGAAGCCCCATCTGCTTCCTACTACAGCGGTAAGGTGTTTGTATTTGTGAGGGGTGGTGATAACGTTGTTTGGTTTGGGTTTATCAACTTAACAACGTTTGAGTTCAGCGGCTGGGTACCTCTACCTGGTTCAACACCTTCAAGACCTTCAGTAACTTTAACACCTTACGGTATTGTTGTAGTTGTTAGAGGCATAGATAACGGTATATATCTTGGGTTACTAAACGAATCGGGCTTCTATGGGTGGTATACTGTTTCTGGGGAAGCAAGTGATTCACCCACAATAGGATTCGATGGAAATGTGCTACACTTAATCGTTAGAGGTTTAGATGGAGGTCTATACCATACAACATTAGATCCAAAAACATTAACACAATTAACTCCCTGGGAAAGAATACCAGGGCAAACCGATGTACCTGTAGAAATAGCCTCTGGCAATGGATTTATAGTGCTAACTGTTAAAGGATTAGATGACGGAATATGGCTAAGCATATACAATGCTACAACAAAAACATGGAGTACATGGCATAGAATACCAAGCGGAGCAACAGATACAACGCCAACAGCTATTGTTGTTAATACAACGATATACGTATTCGTCAAAGGTTATAATAGCAACGAAATATGGATGATTAGAGGAACATATAATCCTTGGAATTGGATAACATGGATATTACTAACAGGTGAAACCGATAAACCTATCGAGGCTATTCACATAACATAACTACATATTAAATAAAACATATAAAACATATCAAAATTATTTTTAGCATAATCTTTTTCATTATCAATAACTTCGCATCTCTATATTACAACTATAATAATTCAATTTACACTCTATTCGATATTAAAACTTTTACTAAAAACAGTATTAATAAAGAAGTAGTTATGCTCATTTTTATCCAAAAGTTTAAACCCCGTCTTTGAAAGCTCTTCAATAATCCATACATTTTCTGGTTTTACTTCTATCATAAGGTATTTTGTATTCCTTAAAGTATTCAAAATCCCTTTGAATGCCGTACCTTCATAACCCTCGATATCTATTTTAAGGAAGTCAACTTTTTCTATTCCGAGGGATTTAACTATATCATCTAAAGGTTCTAACTCAATCTCTTCATCAATAAACACTATTTCTTTGTTTAAATTTTTCACCTTTTTATCTATGTATGCTTCACCGCTAAAAATAATATCTTTTCTTTTAGGTAATTTAAGAATAGTTTTTCTTTTTTTATCGCTTATCCCTTTTCTTACAAGGACCACATTGTTTTTACGACAGTTCTGTTCGACGTTTTCCCTTAATATTTCGAAAGCTTGGAGCTGAGGTTCTATTGCTACAACAAGGTCTGCTTGTCTACAAGCTCTAACAGTATACCCACCTATGTTAGCTCCTACATCAATGACAATACCTTTTGCGTATGTTAAAAACCATTCTTTTAATTCGTAGGGCTCATGTGTATATAGAATTGCTAATGATATATCTGTGGTTTTAGGTCTGACAATAAACGTATACCCATCGTGTGTTCTAATTCGTAGTATTTTTTTACCTGGTATATAGAATCCTAAATATGTTCTACGCATACCTATGAGGAATTGTATTATGCATCTAGCGATGGCTAACTTTATTCTAATCTCATCAGTTAAAGATAATCCTCTAACTTTAAAAAGATAGTACATAAAATCTTTAATCATTCTACTTAACATACTGAATTACCTAGCATTCAAAAGCATAAATTATACCTGGATTATCTGGTTTTCTATATTTTACTTTATACAAATATTTGGCTGTTTTCCTAATCCATGGCAACGCGAGGCAAAGTAAACACATTGCTAAAGATGTTGTTGTAATCTTTGTACCTATCTCAAATAAATTTTGAGGAATATATCGAATAACTACAGTTAGATTGCCTATAGTATCTATCCAAAAACCGTTAATTGCCCCATATACGGGTAAAGAGCTAACTACATCAATAAGACTGTTATTTCTATAAACATAAGCTTTCCAGTTTAAACTATAAGTTTCAGCAAAAACTAAAAAGAAAGGTTTTTTAGCATAGATTTTAGATACCCATTGGGTAGGATCAATACGTGCATACTTAACAACTTCTATATCTTCGTTTATAGAGTAAAACAGGTTGTATATGTTCTTTAGCTCTTCTCTATTATCTTCTACCGAGTATATCCATACAACATCTAGGGTAGAATATTGCAAATATTCTTCGCCGCTATATCGAATAACAATTCTATGTAAACCTTCTGATAAATAGATAGGATCTATGTGAGTAAAATCCTCTGAATAAGAGGTCAAAACATACTTAGAATTGTCTATTGTAATTTCTAGAGTACCCTTAAATCTTAGAGCCACTACATAATATCCATCGCTAACTATTTCTATATATTGTTCGACCAAGCTATTTGCGCTAATAGTTACCTCTTTACCATTACTAGCACCAATATTTTCAATTACTTCAATGTTGTATTGATACATATCTGATTCCGCTTCCAATATATAGATTTTGATTTTGTTTGAAAACAATAGCTTAGCGTTTGATAGTATTTCTTTGTAGACTGATTTAGGGATTAATACAAGTAAATTTATAGCGTTAAACCCTTCTAGGTTTGTAATAACGATTTTATGAATCCCTTTATTCAAGAAAATTGTATCTATTTCTCTCCACCTAAACTTATTTATATCATCTTTTGTAATTAATTCGTAGTTTCTATCGTTAAGTTCGATATTAATTTTACCGCCTTTTTTGTTATGGAAAACTCTTACTAAGAGGACATAATCATTTGACTCGTTTACTGAAAATTTTACCTCAAACTTTATAGGTTGAACATATTTTCTTAAATCGTATACCTCAATATCATCAACCCATATTGTGTTTGGTATAGGTAGCGGAGTTTCGTGGCCATGCCAAATTTGTAATTGAATAAACTTTACCTCAGGATTTTCCGGCGAATAATCAAATTCAATTATTTTCCAATCAAAAGTGCCGTTACCTACGTAGTAGACATACTTTATCGATATTATTTCACTGAATTTATTAAATCCAGCGATTTTCAAATGAACCTCGTAACCATTGTAAGCTTTTATCTTAAGTCTCCATCTATACCAATTACCATACGTAACCTCGATTAATGGGCTTCCAATGATTTTCCATCCCCACGTAGAATTCCATAACTCTATTTTCAAACTACTATTTTCAAGTTCAACAACATGCAATGCATTAAACTGTTCCTCGGAAGTATAATTCTTCCACTCAATGTATTCTTCAGATGATTCGAAAGACCATATGCGAATTAGATCATCTTTATTTACAACTACATGTTCCTGTAAACTAGAAACACTATTTGTAAAAACAAGTCCAAATCCGTAATCTGTTTGCCAATTATCCAAACCAATAGTCTCTATATATGGATGCCATTCACCGTGGAGAGGATCCGATGTAGAACCTCTAGACCAGAATTTTTCAGGGTTATACCTATAAACGTATAAATATGGATTTATTTTAATTGCATGAGGGGTATTGATAATGAGGCTACCAATGTTATCTAAAAATCTCTCGCTTAAAATCATATACTTATATATATCATGTTTAATATCAAAGACGTTTTTACCTAGAGTTACTACTGGAATCGAACTTATGAAAGCTACTGAATATAGTCTTTTGGCATCAAAATCAGCCATGAAAATCGGAAAAGAGTTTACATGCAAGGTATTAAGCAGATAATCACCTTTGCATATTGTTATAAAACCACGTTCTTCGCATAATAATTGACTGTAATTAGCTTTAAACCCTCTTGCTCCTTCGATATCAGTTCTAAAAACAACATATCCTATATTCATCGTTTTAAGTATATTGTTTGGTGCATTAATCCTCTTCATAAGCTGTATTAATTCATTGTTATCGGGAAAAGTACTTCCAATAGTGTACTCTATAATGTTGCTAATTGCTTTTGTAGGATTCCATTTATACATCCATCTTCCGTTAACAAACCTTGCTTCCGAAGGGTAGATCCATAGAGTTTTGTGAAGGTCGGAAACTTCATTAGCTAACGTGTAGTATTCAGGCGGCACATATGTTGGAGTAAAGATTTCATTCAAGTAAGCTAGGCTAGGTGAAAAGAATAGATTTATATGTATTAGTGTAATAAGTATAACCGATATTGTTATATCTAATTTTTGTTTAAGTACTGAATAGATCGTTACTAAAATTATTAACATGAGTATAGGGGCTAGAATACTTATTCTAGCCCATTCTCTTAAAGGAGCTACTATTTCTAGCATACGATGTGTGATAAGGAAATTAAGAATGAGATCCAATAGGCTATTGTTAGTACCTTGAGCTATAAATGCTATTAATCCAATGAATATCAGGGAAAACATCACAAAAAACTTATGATCAATAGTTAATTTTTTCCAAAAAATTATTATCAGAGCAAACATGTAGATAAATATTAATAACGATGAAATGCGAAAAACAGTATTCTTAAAAATCGTTTCTATAGGTAGACAAGGCCACCAGTTATTAGAAAAAGTAAAAAAGTTAAGAATTTCTCCATTCCTTGACAGAAGCTTAAGAATGTCATAACTTATTACGACAGGGTACGAATTATTTTCGACGAACATCAACAAAATTATTGGAGAATTAAGTAGAATATAAATTATTATAGGCGTTATCAACGTAATTAGGAAAGTTGTTATTCCTCGTTCTCGAATAACATGGTATAAACCGATAAATATATGAATTATAAGCATGTATATAAATGAATGAGGGAGCACTCCATAGAAGGAAAATATTAAGGAATATAATATCAGAAAAGCCCACCTTCTGCTTCTATTTACAGTAAATAGAATACCCAGAGATAAGAACATTGGCAAAACAGCATAGCAAGTCCATATCCAAAGATGGCCTATTCTCTCTGTACACCAAAGATTAAGGAAATAGAATAATGTTAATGTGTAAAACAGTAGCATTCTCTGTAGGAAATTTTTCAAGAAAATCTTGGTAAGTATATATATGCCTAGAATCCCTAGGGTAAGGGATACCAAGATTATGAGACTTTGAATCTGAGAATCAGTTATTAAAAAGTAATCAGATAAAATGCTGATACCCTCTAATAGAAAAGCTCTACTTGTATCTATAGAAGGTATACCTTTTCTGTTATTCCAACTATAGAACGTAATATTCTTCCTCGTCTTACCAGAATTAAACCCAAAAAGAGTAGTAAAATCTCCGTAGGCAAATTCAAGTTTGTTATCTGCAATCGGATAAAGTAGATGTTTATAAGAGTACAAAACAACAGAAAAAACAATCATTAAAACTAGAATTTCTATTATCAACTCTCTTAGCTTAGTGCTTGTAATAATAATATCACCCTATTCGTAAGCTTTATAGACCAGGCTTAAAACCCTTAAGTTAAATTTATGAAACCTGTATATTTTATCAATTCTAATTTATAGACAGTAATGCTTTAATGTACTGAAGACGCTAAATATAATAACTTTAGGTCTTTTATATAGATTTCAACAATATTTTAAGTAACATTGCATAGCTTTGATCTAGACTATACTTTAATTCTTTTGAATACGGTGTAAATTGAAATATCTCTTCATACTTATCTATATCAAGTAGTACTTCAATAAGATACCTCTCATTATTTACGAGTATTCCATACCCATATTCCCTCACGATCTCTCCTAATCCCATAACATTGAAAACTATTACTGGAGTTCCACATGCTATGGATTCAGCAGCAACATAGCCAAAAGTTTCCCATTTCTGGGGACATATAGTAAAGGATACCATAGAGTATACTTTGGCTAGTTCTTGGTCACTGATATCATTAAGGTGACTACTACCGAATTTCTCTACAAATATACTTGATAGCTTCTTATTGCCTAGGGTAAAGATCTTGAAGTTCTTGCTCTTCAACACCCTAAAAATTTTGTAGACTAGGGATAGATTGGTATCACCCGCTCGTGAACCTAGGTACACTAAGATACTATTTTTCGTTTTATTTGAATAAGGTTTAAAAATAGTCATATCTACAGGAGGGTATACAACACCATCATTATCTAGTCCATAGAGAATCTGAAGAAATGTTGCTGTAGTAAAACTATTAACTATGATAATATCTTGTCTTCGTAGTAAGCGCACATAGTAATTTTTCAGCAACGAAAAAGGTAAGCAACGCGAAAACCTGTAGATTAATTGCTCAGTTGAATCGAGATACCCGATATCGAATACATCAGCAATAGAGTGAACCCCAAAAAGAATTTGCACATAAACACCTGTTCTTACATCGAGATTCGTCTTGATTTTATTAAGATACCCTAATCTAACGTAGAGATCATCCGATAAAACTACGTCCACTTTAGATCTCTTTATTAACATCAATAACTTGTCGAGGCTTTCAACGCTGAAATAATTTATCTCACCAAGGTTCTTAAAATATCTTTGAATATTCTCTCCACAGTTAAGTAGATAAACATACGCTTCATAACCTTCTCTGTGAAGCTTTTTAGCCCAGTTTATAAAAGGTCTTACAGTCCCAGCATACGGAGATTCTTCATGAGCTATTAGGAAACCTATTCTCATAATTGTACCCTTGTAAGTATGTTGATATCAATTAAGTATGTTATCATACATCATATAAGTTTAAATAAACATAAATTTCATTATATATTTCATCTATAAGCAATTTTCTCAATAATCCTAGCAAAAGTACATGCTATTAAGTCCCAGTCTAACCTTTGTGAATATCGATAAGCATTCTCAGATAATTTCGTTCTCATGTTTTCATCAATTAATAAAGAAGTAATTGCGTTTACCAATTCCTTTAAATTTCTTGGTTCTACTAGTATACCGGTCTTCATATGTATAATGGAATCTCTTAAACCGGGCACATTGTAAGCCACGGCGGGGGTTCCACAGGCAGCAGCTTCAGTTATAGTCATACCCCATCCTTCAACAATACTTGTAGATACAACTACCCACGCTCTCTGCATCCAAACAATTTTCTCTTCTTCGGATACTCTCCCTAGGAACTTAATGTTCTTGATCCTAAGCTTCTTAGAAAGTTCTCTTATTCTAGGCTCATAATCACCTGTACCTATAACAATTAACTGAGTATTTTTTACCACATATTCAATCATTTTGTAAGCGTATAAAAGATCCTCAAGATTTTTATATTTTTTTATTCTACCAATCCACAATATAGTTGGCTTAGAATCTTTAGGCCCCGGCTTGAATCTTGTTAGATCTATACCATTGGGAACTACGAATATGTTTTTACGATTAATACCAAATTTGCTTATTAGTTCTTCTTTAGTAGATCTTGATACAGTTATAATATAGCTGTATACCTTTGGTATAGTTCTCTCTAACTTAGCTATAAAAAAAGCGATATGTTTTGGCAATTCAATGTATAGAACTTCCTGATGCACATGATGAATCTGCGCTACTACAGGTGTTCGAGTTACTATAGGTGAAAACCATGGAACTGCATGAGCTATATCATCTATTATAAGATCATATTTACACCCAAACTTGCTAACGTATTTAAGAGCTAGAATATGAATAGAGGCTTTGTCTCCTATCCTCTTAATTCTTATACCGTTTAATACTTCCTCCGGAGGTAACTCATTTACATTTTCGCATAAAAGGGTAACCTCGTGACCGATTTTTACAAGTCTTCGTGCTATTTCTCGAAACCTGACTTCAGCTCCACCTGCATTTGGATGCCTAGGGTCCCTATGATTTATCCAAAGTATATTCATTCTTGTTCCCGGCAATTAAGGCTATGTAAAATAACCGAAGCAAGGCGAATAAGTATTTTTTAAAACCTGAAACATTAACTATGGTCATGTATTCGTAACCTCTAATACACTGACAGCTAAGGTCTATTACATGACCTATTGATATTCTTTTAAGTGCTACATATTTACTGGAGATAGATAAGAGCCTCAATAACACTAAATCTAGCATCATCATTATGAGAGCTCTAAATATTGGAAGAGTCGATTCTCTCCTACATTCATTCCAAACAACGTTTACAGTTGTAAATATTAAATTATGCTTCTTAGCCCATACAATAACTTCAGTATCATAAGCATAACCCTCTGATCTTGTTCTCCCTATCAGTATAACTCTTGCAGCTTTTTTACTAAGTATTTTAAATCCTGCTTGATGATCTTTTATCTTTGTTCGAAACAATACATTTACAACCAAATTGTATGCAATTGATAGAACCCGCCTTAAAAACTTATGTTCTCTATATACTCGATTTGCAATTAAAAGATCAACTCCTCTTTTAGTTGCTATTAAAGAAGCTTTATAGACAACCTCAGGAGAAATAGGTAAATCAGCGTCTAAAATAATAATTAAATCTCCTTTTGCAAACAATATAGCGTTCTTTATTGAACCTCCTTTTCCAATTCTAGTTGTTAATAGAAAGCACTTCACTTTTCTCTCCATAGCTAATTTAATTAAGGCTTTCAATGTTGGTTTATGAAATACATCAGTAACTACGATAATCTCATATAGAAATCCATATTTCATTGAAAGATCTCTAAGTTTTCTGTCAAATAGGCGAACCCTATCGTATATATCGTCACCTTCTTTAGCGACAGGAATAACTATACTTAATGTTAGCATAATTATCACTAGTGTATCTAGGATAATTTAAGCAATTCGTGAATATGCATATCTAAATTCAAAATTTAAAACCGTGATATTCTTATTTATAGATAATTAGCAACTCCGAGGAAATTGAGATAAATTTTAATGAATTGCAGAGGTTATCTACAGCAATTAATTTAAATAATTTCTATGCTGAATTCTTTCTATTAACTCTTCTAAGCTCTTTATATTTCTAACTTAATCTGTTCTCTACGTAATAATACTGTAAACTAATGTAGAGAAGAATTCTACTACCTAACCTCATTTCTTTTAATAATACAACATTTGGATACTTGATTTAAAGAACCATCTTGTATCGCTTAATGATACACTTATTTTAGCTTAAAATATTTTTACTAGACTTTATCGAGATATATTACCTTAGAAACTATATCGAACTATAACAAAATACTGATAACGTCGAGAATTTTATCAATAGTTAAATGAGTAGTTTCATTTAGCATTCTCGGGTTATTTTTGGAATTAAACTAATCTGTTAATCAACATTTTTATTGCGTGGCTTAGTTTTCAACTATCTTAGTATGGCGATCCGTATGAAGTATCTTATTAAGGTTGATGCCTTTGTTGGCGTATATTTAGTGATATCGATCTTCATACTAATAGCGTCTTTTCTACCCATATTAAATGATATATTAGCTCTTGAAAGCTGGAGAGGATATGGATGGGATGCTTATATCTATACAAACTGGGTTTACGAGATAACATATTCTGATATATTCCATGGTAACGAGAAACCAATGATTAGATTATACCCTCCGTACTACTTTGCAAAACCTGTAGATCTCGTGGAATTTAATGGTTATGAAAGTCGTATATGTGATTACAATATGATTAAGGATATGATTAACATATCTATCAAGACTTACAATAGAAATACCCTTAAAGTAACATATACTTACCGAGATATGGATCTTGTACAAGAGATAATTGTTTTGAATAACTCAGTTTTTGTTAAATATAGTGCATCGAAGGTTTGCAATTTTCGATTATCTCTTCTAAGATGGTATTATGAATCAGTAGCAAACATTACCTTTGTTGATATGGAAAATTATGACATGAAATTTCTTGGTGAAACTTCGGTGATCACCTTTACCTTTAAAAACGAAGGTGAATCGACCTCAGGGGTAGGGATAATTGAAATTAGCAAACCAATTGAAGTTATCATCGAGAAAGACCTTAAAGGTATCAATAAGATATGGGTATTAATCAATAATACCAGCGAAGTTGTTTTTGTGGTAAAGGGGGTTCTTAAGGAGTATAGTAAATCGTTATCTATTTCGAATATATTCTCCTACCGTTCAGTTAGGTATATTCTTCTAGCTACTTCTTTAATACTCATAGTAGTACTCTATAAACCCCTCCGTAAGAAATGGGAGAAACTAAACAACAAAACGAAATTATTACTTACAACATTAATAGTAAGATTGGTATTAGCTCCATTCTTTATGCATTTATGGGATGTTAATACCATTCAAGTTTCGATGTACCAGATTATGAATAAAGTAAATCCTTATGAGTATGTATATAACATGACCCAAAGACTTAGATCTATCGGTGGGTTGCCTATCAACTACGAAGGATTTGCTTATTTGCCTCACGCTTTATTCATTTTCTTTCCATTCTACTTTCTCTACTTAGCGCTTGGGGCTGAACCTTTACCCCTTAGAGGCGTGATAGATCCAATACATGTTATTACTTTCTATTTCCATCCCGATATCTATATATTCTTATTCATTATAAAACTCCCTATAATCATAGTAGACGTACTTGTAGTAACAATTCTATACAGCTATTTCAATGAAAATGCAGCGAAGCTATACGCATTCTCTCCATACGTGATTTTCATAACTAGTATGTGGGGAATGTTTGATAATATCATAGCTTTAGCGTTATTGCTTACCATAGTTCTACTAAAGAAAAATAAATTTGCTTCAGCGGGTTTTATGTACGGTATTTCTCTTATAAAATTCTATACAATATATATGGTGTTTCCTCTATTATATAATGTCTGGAAAAGCAATGATTTAAAATCTCTAGCAAAGTTTATTGCAGGAGTAATAATTTCCCAGATACCCACATTTTATTTTCTTTACAGGAATCCAACAGCATTTATATCTAGCACGTTGTTATTTCATGGATTAAGACCGGGAGGCGGTATCAATATTTTAAATGTGCTATGGAACATAAAAGATCTGCATTTCAACATCGAAGTATCTAATATTGCAACAGCTATATCACTAATTGCAACATTATTTTTATCTGTCTACATTATTATACAAAGAATAGATTTAGAGAAAGCAATGATATCCACAAGCATAATAGGCATCTTGCTTGGCAAAATAACAAACGAGCAGTATTTGCTTCCAATCTACACACTTTTACTATCCTATTCACAGCAACCTTATATCCGTGAATTCGCACACAAATTAAGCCTTGGTTATTTAATATTTGCTTTATTAAATACTAGAGGAGTTTATCTGTGTTTCCCTATATTAGCGTTAATAGGTAGAGCATTCGAATATAACATTCATGAACTAATAAGGCAATTATTTTCAAACGAGTCTTATTACTACATCTCAAATACAGTGCTTTTCATACTCGGTGTAAAGATGTTCGCTCTAGAGATATTATTATTACTTATTCTGCTTTCATACAACAATTTATCAACCTTCTCAAGATTATTAAACGAGAAGAATGGTGTAGATAAAGAAAAAAAACGTCAATAATTAACATCTTTTATCTCTACTTTTTTAATTTAACATAATTGCATTAATCTGCATGAAATCCTAGGAATAAAACAGCTTAAATAATTACTGTGTAACAGAAAGAGAAAGCAAACTAAATAAAATAATAGTTTCCCGATACAGCAACTTAAAATAAAGCTAAAATCTGTTCATAATCTTGACTTAGCATGGAATTACACTATTTTTGGATGGCGTATAATACTCCCTCCTTTAAAATATACTCTTCATCAATATCATAGAATGTTTGAAGATCTACAGTAGTTATTATTGTTGCAACCATGTTTTTCTTAGTAACATTTTTTATGTAGCTATGAATTACCTCTATAGTTTTATCGTCTAGGTTTGAGTAAGGTTCATCGGCTACGAGTAGTTTTGGTTTCTTAGCTAATGCTCGAGCTAAAGCAACTCTTTGTCTTTGTCCTCCTGATAGTTGGTCAGGATATCGATCTTCTAAGCCATTTATCTCGAAAGTTTCGATGAGTTCAGCTATTGTCTTTCTTCTTTCTTCTTTATCTATACCTAGGATTTTTAAAGGTAATTCTATGTTTTCTCGAACAGTAAGCTCTGGAAGTAGAGTATAATTTTGGTCAACATATCCTATTTCTTTGAGCTTTATTAATGCCCTATGAGATTCGCTTAACCTCCAAATATCATTGCCTCTATAGATAACTGAACCCATGTTTGGTTTCATAAGTAGACACGCTATTTTTGCTAACGTTGATTTTCCTACACCACTTCTACCGCGAACAAGAATAACCATACCTTCACTAACCTCTAAGTGAACACCTTTAAGAATATGTTCACCGCTGTATTTTTTCCATATATTTACGAGCTTAAGCAAAGACATACAAATACCCTACATTGAATACTATATTTCTATTCATAAACAAATCACAGGGAGACTTATATAAGTCAACTGGAGTTATAGGTATTCCGTAGACCAAGTTATCCCTAGATAAAACAAGAAAATCTGGTTCTTCACATAATTCTTTGATTATGGTAATTGGTATACCCACAATCTTTGGGGTCATATAGCTGTACTTAGGATCTCCGTAGATGTTAATGCTTAAAGCATGTACCTCGATAAAGTTTTTAAAAACGTTATCGTATTCTCCATACCTCCAGTAAAAAGTGTAAAGGTTGTGGTTAAGAGTTGATGCTAAACTGCATGTAATGGTTGCTAATACCAGTATTAGAAGAATTGCGGTGCTTATTTTTCTACTATTTTTAGGTATATCAATACCCATAGGTATGAAGGCATATACAAAGTAGTTAACTATCCTATGGATTATACCTAGGGCTTCAACCATGTATGTAGGTATATATAGGAATAGAACCACTATAGGCAATAATACCGCCGATTTAATTC
>JAWAXP010000008.1:0-12776 GCA_038820005.1 Ignisphaera sp.
AACATTTGTGTATAAGGGTGTTGTGGGTTGTAGAATATTTTATATATATCTCCAACTTCGCATAATCTACCTGCGTACATAACAGCAACTCTATCAGCAATATCAGCTACAAGAGCAATATCGTGAGTAATAAGCATATAAGTTAAACCCATTTTATCTTTTAAATCTTTTAAAAGAATAATTATTTCTCTTTGAGTTAATACATCTAATGCTGTTGTTGGTTCATCAAGAATTACAAACTTCGGATTTAAAAATAAAGCTAATGCTATTAAAGTTCTCTGCTTCATACCACCAGAAAGCTCAATAGGATACATATTAAGAACTCTATCAGCATCAAGCTTAACAGCCTCCAACATAACCCTAGCCCTCCCCAAAACCTCACCCTTATCACTAAATCCATGTGTTTTCGCGGTCTCTATGAAGTGGTCTTTAACTTTTATAGTTGGATTAAGAGCATTCAAAGCACTCTGAGGAACCATAGAAATCTCCTTCCATCGAATTTGCGTTCTAAATAACGTATGCGGAAGATGTATTATCTCTAAGTAGTTATTTCCAAGCTTGTATAGAACCTTCGAGTTATTGTCTACAGATGCTATCTCTGGTAATATTCTTAGGATGGCATTAGCTAATGTTGTTTTACCGCAACCACTTTCGCCAACTAAGGCTATCGTCTCCCCTTGAGTTACATCTAAGCTAACGTTGTTGAGTACTTTAATCCCCGAATATAAGACAGACAAATTCTGTATTCTTATTAAGTAACTCAATTTATTCACCTTCTTCTATCTTGGTTCTTAGAGCTGGGTTGAATACCTCTTCAAAAGCTCGAGCTACATTAGCTAAGCTAAACTGAATCAGAACTATGGCAATAATGGGTCCCCAAAGACCTAGTTGTACTGAGAGCTTCTGGGCATATAGACCGCCAACCGATGTAGCGAGATTTATTTGATACCCCCAATTATCAGCACCTACAGGGATTATACCGAGGAATGATAATGAAGTATACCCATATATTCCGCTAACCATCGCTAATACGAACTGCATTGTAATGTAGGGTAGGAGGTATCGCATAATTTCTCTGAATATTATGTATCTTGCCCCAAAACCTAGCGCTTTAGCTACCTCTATGAATTCCCTACGTTTTAATGATACAACCTGTGCTCTTACACCTCTAGCTATAGTACCCCACGCTGTTATACTTAGAACGCCTGCTCCAACAAGTAGATTACCTCTAAGCTCTTGAGGTAATAGAGCTGAAATTATTAAAGCTAGAAATGTTGAGGGTATGGTTAAAGCTAAGGTTATCAAGAAGTTTAAAGCTCCATCGATTTTACCTCCAAGGTACCCTGCTGTAAGACCTACTAGCATTCCTACAATAACTGTTATCATAGCTGATAGAAATGCAACTGAAAGTGTTGGTGCTGCTGCTCTAACTAGGCATAGAAATAGTGGTCTTCCGGTACCTTCTGTTCCTAAGATATACCACGGGAAGTTCTCTAATGATGGCTGTTTATACATATGGAGGTATCCTCTTGGCGGTGGTAGTGGGGGGACAACATTAAGGTATACCAGAATAGTTGCTAGTATGTAGAGAGATAACACAATGAAGCTAAAAGCTGTGGTAAAGTCTTTGAAGAAGATCTTTAACATAAACTTTAGCGATCTTACAATCCTTGGATTGAACAATTTCTTCAACTTCATATCATATTACCCCTAGTCTGCTCGAATCCTTGCTCTAGGATCTATGAGGCCATAGGTCATATCAGTTAAGAGATTTGCAAGAACCAGTACTCCTACAAATGTTGCGTATACACCTAGAATTACTGGGTAATCTCTGCTACCGATAGCAACGGAAAGTAGAGTTCCAATACCTGGTTTTGAGTATAGGTTCTCTAGCCATACTGTTCCTATCAGTAATTGGGCAAAGGTTACGCTTATTGTTGCATATGTTGGTAGAAGCGAATTCCTTGCAACATAGTTGAATAGTATTCTCCGTGTTGTTAAACCTCTAGCTTTTGCGTAGGTAATGTAATCGTCCTTCAGGGTCATTATAGCGATAGAGCTTACACTCCAAGCCCATCTAGGTAGAGAAGTTAAGACTAGTGCTATGACAGGTAAGAGGTAATAGTAGAGCACATTCACAATGAACTCTATGCTAAACCCAGGCTTTACGCGCTGGGCATCGTAAGGCCCCATATATGGTAGAAGTCTCCACATATAGCCTACATACACAAATAGAATTACCCCCATAACCCAGTTAGGTACGGCATTTAAGATGCTGAGTATGAATGTCACAAGTTTGGAAATAACCGCTTTTCCTCTATAGTATGCTAAGATTAACCCAAGGGTTACACCAATAGCCATAGTTATTAGAAGAGCATATGATACAAAGAATACCGACCAAGGTAAAGTATTAGCTATTAAAGCGGAAACAGAGACTCGATATGATATAGATTTCCCTAGATCACCTCTTACCAAGTTCGCCAAGTAGTTCGCTACTTTAACATAAATAGGTTGCTCAACATCTATGCCGAAGTATGATCTGACTATCGTCAAAGCCTCAAAGTATGGATACCCTTGGCTCACTAACTGCGTAATCATTATCTCTAGAGGGTTTCCAGGTGTAGCAAAAACCACGAAAGATATCAATATTATAGCTGTGAACCACATAGCAATAGCCATTAACACATTCTTTGAGATCCAACCCCATGTACTCATAAACAAACACCACCATAGGAATGCAATGTGTCTATCATCTAATTGCTATAAAAATTTAATAAAGTTTAATGATTCTATATACTAGCACATAGATACAACGGTTTTTCTAATACTTCGCTGTAATCCTTAGGTACCTCTAGTTTAATCCATTGTGATGGGTCTTCAATTATCAACTTACCATCCTTCTTTAAAGGATTAATAATAAAGTCTTCCCCAGGTAATTGCGCTTCATAGAGTTTGATTCTATCTAAGGGTAACCCACTATAAACAGTAAGTTTCTTAGCATAGGGAACATATATGTACTTGTTCATATCCCTAGGGAATATCTTTAGCTTAAACGAGTAATATAATTTAGGATCGAATAAGTTTTTATCAAGGTATACACTCCATATCTCATGAGTGTATCCCCATCTACCTGTATCAGATCTTAAGCTCCACGTATCTCTAAAAGCAACAACAAGAAGTTTTGGAACTCCATCCGGTAGCACCGTGTAGTGCGGATGTCCTAGCTGAACTATGTTGTCGTCGATTTCAAGTAAGTGTGTTATAGGTGTTTGCATAATAATGAACTTTCCGAAGAATTCATCTGATGGTATTTCATCTAGCGTTGGCCCTACGAAGGTATGCAAAGTCCATTTAGAGCAACTATTTTGTTCTGCGAAAATTTGGAACCTTGGTAGTAAGGTGAAGTCCATTACATCGTTGGACCCCCATCTAGCTATAACTCCAAGGTTTTCTGTTGTCACTTCATCTATGTTGTCTATGTTTTTTACTGTGTAAATCTCTAGCTCTTCTTTTCTTTCACTATTCCTAGTAACAGCAATAGCGTCTCGATACTTTGTGTATACACCCACGGGTTTTACAGGGAAGCCAAAATCTCTAACTGATCCGAGGTCTATTATTTCTTTGTATTTTTTCAAGTTCCACTCATTATCAAAGGTGTAGAGGAGTATCTTAGAGCCATGGGATGTTGTTATAATAAATTCGTCTTTGGTTGCATTGTAAAATCCTCTTACTGTATTATGGGTATAAGGTGCACTAACTGGAAAATCATATCTTAATATTTTCTTCAATGTATTCCATTGTAGAGCTAAACTTTTATCTACTTCAACGACGAATACCTCCCTTAATCTTCCCCTAGGATCCCTCCAACCAGTAAATAGAAGCCAATAAACATTCCTCTTAATATCGTGTATCAGGTTTGGGGTTCCGACACCACCCTTTATATCCTCAACGCTTTTAACTTCGTATGGTATTAATATAGGTTCGATCTTTACCATACGTGAACTCCTCTGCGAGTTATTCAGGAAGTGACCTTAATAACTACATGATGTTAAATAAGATCTCTCCATCTATAACCTCATATAGTATTCTACCTGTTGCTAGCTTAGGTATTGGGATGCCTAGGAGCGCGCAAACAGTTGGTCCTATATCTTTTAGCCATACACCGTAGTCAACTCTGAAACCTTTTTTAACCTTAGGTCCCCTCATTACGAACATAGCTTTGTTAGTTCCAATGGATAGCCTAGCCGATGGAAGTCCCTCGTGAATGCTTGAAGCCCCACCCCATACACCGTGTTCAGGATCTGGTAAACCTACATAGTCTTCTTTCTTTAATTGATATTTCCTAGAAAGACCTCTAACGATTGCATACCCTGGACGTGGAGCGTATAGGATATCTAGATCTTTCTCCCTATAACCAAGAACCTCTGCTTCCCATCCAGGTATAACGAGGTAAAATACATGTTTCTCGCCATCTTTTAGTGAAAGCAGTACATCGATTAATTTTTCTATTGTTTCCTTATATTCGTCATCCCTCTTTATAATACCATCACTATACCTCCACACAGTATTAAGTGTAAGTCCATCGTATTTTATTTCTCTAACAATGCTCTTAGAGGTATCTATAGAACCATCTTGCTTTAAAGCAATAAAGCCTTTATCTGCAAGATAATCAACTAAGAAAACGACTTTTACCCTAGCTATGTGTCCGTGATCTGAGGTTAGAACTATCAAGGTATTTTCATCGGCTAATTCCAAGATCCTACCGACAAACTCGTCTATCTTAGAGTATACCCTTTTAATAACTTCTCTACATTGATAATCGTCTGTATACCCCGGTTCCGCGGGGTCTATGCAATGCCATAACTCGTGCTGAACATAGTCTACTGCATGTAGCTGGATAAACAGTAGATCCCAGTCTACCTCCTTCTTTAAATAGGTAGCTGCTCTACAAATCCAGTCGAGATGATACTCGAGCTCTTCAAAGAATGTGTCAAAACATTTATGTGCTAGGCATAGCCTAGAAGGGTTATCGAGGAAATAACCTACAACCTTGATAAGTTTCTTCTCTATATCACTAGGGTGAACAAAGCCTTCCACAGCGTGAATCTGGGTTCTATACAAGAGAAAATTCTCGGGGTCGCTTTCCAATAACTTAAACCTACAAACACCTTGCACTATGTTGCCATCTAATTTCTCGATAGATATTAAAATAAAGTCGCTCCACCTACCTCTACTCAAGGTTGCTACAACTTTAGAGAAGTCTTTCTCAAAAGCTATGGATAGAGTATCGTAGGATTCACAGCTTTTTGAATATAACAGTAAGTAAAGTGTAACCTGCTTAGCATTCTTTAATTGAATAATCAGAGAAGTTTCAAGAGGCTTTAAATTAGTGCATATAATATCCATGGGCATGTTTCTCCATGAATTTGCTGTACTCCACTTAATTAATATTGATTCAAAGGTGCCATGCAGTCCCCCCGAGTAGCGGTATATCTTCTTAGACGAATAGAGTCTGCTTTCTTCTAGAACACCTACACCGTCGTGAGGAGCTCCATCACCAATAACAACAGTATTGTTATACCTGGGAGGGAAAGAGCTTGGGAATCTAATTAAAACAATCTTCTTTCCATGTTTAGAAGCAATATCCCAAACACTTTCAGCATTCCTTACATCAGATTTGAAAACCCATTCAAAAACATTGTGAATTGTAGAATCAGCTCCTGTTGCTATAGTAGCCCAGTTAGTTGGGGTATAAGTTGGCATAGAGGGTAATGCGTAGCCGTACACTCCTTCCTTAATAAGTTTGTTTATATTAGGCATAATACCTTCTTTAGAAAAGTATTCCACGAAATCTAAAATCATAGAGTCTATACCTATTAAAATAAGCTTCTTACTCATTTGACACCCCCTGTGTACAGCTATCAGCAGAATTAATTTGTTTTATGGAAGGTGTAATGTTAAAGTAGCTGTTTAGCGTTAATAGAGTTCAACTTCGGTAATCCAACGACCAACCCATTTTATTAATAGTAGATTCAGTAAAATAAATACAAGGATAGAAGCTATTAAGGTTAGCATAAAACCAATGTCAACAAGTATTCTATTTGCGATAAGAGAAGTAAAGAGAGATAGACCAATCATAGATGGTGCTACGGGTAACATGAGTATTGAAGCATAAATATCCAGCTGCGTACCGCTTGTAGAGCTGAAGTAAATTAAGGGTTTTCCTCTATGTTTTCTTAGGTATTTAACTCCGAGTACAATAACTAAGTTAATAGATAAGCAAGTTATTGGAAGAATTAGTATTGGTAAAAATAGTAGGTGAAGGTTTCGAAGAACTATTGAGCTAAACAAGCTTAGAATAGCTAATGTTATTCCTAGATAAGATAAGTACTTGATGTTTAAGATCTTTACAAATGGTAAATCGTTGCAGGAATAAATTTTGAGAATCCATAGAGATCTAAGGTCATTGAAGAGAAGCTCGTTTATTAAAGGTATGTGCATAAACATAATACCAACCCCTATTATAAATCCCGAGAAAGCTCCTAGATTTTCTATTGTAATATAATGTATCTTCATAAATACTACTCTAAGGATAAAAGCTATAGATATAACAACTAAAAAAGCTAATGTATAGCGCTTGACATTATTACGAGGATTTAGAGGGGACAAGTCTATTAGAACTTGCTTTAAAACTTCTTCAGGCGATACCCACGAAATTAAGGGTTTTCTTTTCAATTCATTCTCTATTTGTTTAGCCAATCTTTCTTCATAAACATCCCTTATGCTTATAAAATCTTCTACACTTAAAAATGGGTTTACGTATCTTATTAAGACATAGAATGTACTGAATGCCGCTATTATTCCGAAAATATAGCCAATAAAACCTATGAATTTTGATATCTCAAAAGCTATTATGTAGGGTAATTTTATCGGTATTGTTAAGATAGACGATATCGTGGGGAAACCGCTGTCTATGGATAGAATTATGGAATGGGAGATCCCTATGAATATGTATACAAATGCGATGATCTGTATAGAAAGGAAATAAAAATCTCTTCTCTTCTTAAGCAATATCGTTCTTACCACATCCAATACTAAGGTAAAAGGCATATAGTATACCATAACATATACTAGTAGTAGAATAAATGATACAATGACTCTTAAAGAAGGTGGTATAGAGCCTAATGTAGTGTTAAAGAAAAAGGATATAACTAGTGGAATAGATGCCATTAACATGAATATCGTTATGCTCTGAAGGGTAATTCCCAATGTAATACCCGTGATTATCTCATCGTGCTTTACCGGTTGATATAGTAGGAATTCGTAGCCAGGAGGTAAGCTTAGTCCCTTTGCTGGTGTGAAGATAAATATAATTGATGTAAATACTAAGAAAAAAGCTAGAATTAAGTCTATAAATATATTGGATTTCCAAGGATTAATAAATAAATCTTCACCGTAGGTGTAGCTTAAGATAAGAGCCGTCAAAATAGATACAGTGTTTGTAGTGATAATCGCTAGGAACTCATATTTAGTGTAGAGAATTCCCCTAATCGGCGTACCTACAAAGAATTGTCTAATACCAAATAACACAAAGGTTTTCGCGATAGCTAAAGCTTTCCTCACGTTTTTCTACCCATTATTATTGCATAAAATTCTTCGAAGCTTGCTTTTTCTCCAGCAATATTAAGTGCTTGTTCCATTGTTCCTTCGAAGACCATCTTGCCTTTGTTTATTAATCCAACATCTGTGCATACACCTTCTATAAGAGGTATCATGTGACTTGATATAAGAAAAGATATTCCATTTCTGCTTGCTAGTAACTTGATTTCTTTCTTGAAAGAAATTTGCGAATCTATATCTATATTAGTTAAAGGCTCGTCCATTACAACAACCTTTGGCTTAACAATTAGCGAAGCTATTATTGCTAATTTCTGTAGTCCTCCGCGTGAAAGTATTCTCACAGGTTTCTTGATCTCTTCTCCGAAGTAGAGCAAATCTACGTAATACTTAATCTGATCCTCGACATCCTCTTTTTTGAAACCTCTTAGCGCAGATACAAGGTATAGAACTTCAAGAGCTGTTAAATGACCTGGAAAATCAGGATAGTCAGGTACAAAGCTTATTCGCTTCAATGCCTCAATTCTATTCCTAATAACATCGTATCCATCAACTACAACATAGCCTGAATCAGGTTTTATAAGACCAACAACAATTTTAAGGGTAGTTGTTTTACCAGCACCATTAGGACCCACTAAACAGTATATACTTCTTTCACCAATATCAAACGAAAGACCTTCAACAGCAACTATTTTTCCAAATCTTTTTACAATATTCCTAACAATAACAATACTACCCAATATATCATCCTATTCCACTATTGTTATAGATTTAGCTAATCGAGTAATAACTTTACTAGTTTAAAATTTCTTTAATTCTTTAATACATTATTGTGATTACTTTATCGTGAAAGTCGAGGTATACCGGAAATCATATTAATGATGTGCGTTGATATTCATGTCCAGGACTCTTAAATAATTCTAACCCTTAGTTTTACCTATGGTTGATTTGTATGTCGAAAAATCTTAAACGTAAATTAAAAAATAAAGAGTTAACATTAGGTACTTGGATAACAATCGCACATCCAGACGTTGTTGAAGTTTTGTCTACGCTTCCGCTAGACTGGATGGTATTTGATTTAGAGCATGCACCAATAGATATCTCCACACTTGAGGTTCTACTAATGGGTGTAAGAAACCCCGATATAGCTACCATTACCAGAGTTCCTTGGAATGATATGGTTTTTATTAAGAGAGTTCTTGACGTAGGCTCAACAGGTATCATGGTTCCTTGGGTTAATAGTAGGTCGGAGGCAGAAAACGTAGTTAGATATGCCCGGTATCCACCAGCTGGTATCAGAGGTGTTGGTCCTAGGAGATGTATACTGTATGGAGCAAGAGATTTTCTAAATTACTACAGATATTTTGAAGCTGAAGAGCTTGTGATAAGTGTTCAGATAGAAACCAAAGAATCTATTGAAAATGTTGAAGATATAGCTGCTACCGATGGAATTGACGTACTCTTTGTAGGACCTATGGATTTAACTGTTAATCTTGGAATACCAATGCAATACGATCACCCAAAATATATAGAAGCTCTTCAAAGAATAGTTAAAGCTTGTCAAAAATATGATAAAGTTTCAGGGATCTATGCTTTTGATGTAGATTTCGCTAAAAAGCATATAGCTATGGGCTTCAGGTTTGTTAGCCTAATGTCCGATACGTCTATACTTAGATCATCAATGGATAAAATAATCAAAGAAATTGAATTGTAAGGTAATCATAAAGGTAATCATTATGTGTAGCAAACTCTATAGCTTAGCTATGGTTAACTATGATTTCTTAAAAGATTATATTTACATATCCGATTTAATTGGGTATCTGAAGAGGTATTGCGATAGGATAGACTTTATAACAGTACCAAAAGAGATCTCCGAAGAGGAACTAGCAAAAGTTCTACAAGGTTATCACTTCTTAATAGTATCTACTTATCCACGCTACGGACGAAAATTCTTTGAGCTAAACAAAGATGTTCTCTTAGTTTTTAGGTTTGGGCTTGGATACGATAACGTAGATATCAAAGCTGCTGAAGAACTAGGGGTTGCAGTAGCAAGGATTCCTCCCTATGTAGAAAGAGAAGCTGTTGCTGAACATACAGTAGCTCTCATACTAACTAGTTTAAGACGAATTACGAAAGCCGATAAACTTGTAAAAATAGGTAAAATTCGTGTAGCTGTTTACGACACTAAATTCATTAATGAACTTGCCGGTCCAAAAGATCTAAGTGAAGCCGTTGTCGGCATAATGGGTTTCGGAAACATAGGCTCTAGGGTTGCAGAGATACTAATTAAAGGGTTCAATTCCAAGGTTTTAGCATATGATCCCTATGTACCCAAAGAGAAAATGCTCCAAATGGGTTCAGAACCTGTTAACTCATTAACCGAGTTATTCGAGAGAAGCGATATAGTATCAATCCATGCACCTCTGACTAAGGAAACGTACCACGCTGTAAATAAAGAAATTCTATCTAAGGCAAAAAGAGGTTTAATAATAGTTAATACAGCACGAGGAGAAATAATAGATACTGAAGCACTTATATGGGCTTTGAAAGAAGGTATAGTTGATTTTGTAGCCCTCGATGTAGTAGAAGGAGAACCTATACCACCAGATCATCCACTTCTAAAATTCGACAATGTTATTGTGGCACCGCATATGGCTGTATTTACGCATACAACACTAAGGAAAATGTTTAAAGCTGCTGTCAATGCTATAGTTAACTATATAGAAGGAAAATCAATAGAAGAACAACTCGCAACCCCGAAAACTCCGAGGCTAAGACCTTAGTAAATTTAGAAGAGTAGTGCATTATATAGTGTTATAGTAACTGACTGTATGTCTATTACTTTTAATTCCTTATATATTTTTAAACAGCTAGTTCTTCGCTTATAGACTCTATGTTAACTACATATAGAAAATATTATTATGTGTTCCACTAATGAAGTAAAGATCTTCCTATATAATTCTCAGTATACTGTAATTATCGAAAATAAGCTTTTCTACAACTTTGTAATTCATAGAAGTCTTATGCAGTGGACCGTGAATAACTACTGTATGGTATTCACCCCTTTCACCGAGAGGATCGATGCCTAAGTTCACAGCCTCCTTAACAAGATCGCTAATGTTATCTATAGTGAGTTCAACACCTAACCACTTATTAAGGGGATTTATACACCCAATTACAACTGATCTAATACCTGACTCAAATTCTCTATATATCAGCTCCTGTGGATCGTATCCCCATAGGGGTTCTACTAATGTTGCACCTACTTCTTTAGCTAATTTCTCCATATAGTTTAAGTGCTCTTCTACGTATACATCTCCAGCAATTAATGTATCCGCATTAAGTTTCTTAAGAACTTCAGCTGTTTCGTTGAATTCTCTACCTTTGTTGAGTTTAACCACTATAACCGGTAACCCACCTAAAAGAAGAGTTTCTATTGATTTACCTATGTTTATTATGTGGGGACTTGGCCTTGGAAATTCGTAAATAAGCATTATCCCTATATCTACTCTACTACTGTAGCGATAAACAGCGTAATACGAATCTTTCCCCCCTGAAACGAAGGCTATACGTAAACCCATGTTGTTTCACACCCCGCTTAAAGCCTTCAATGGATAGAATATTTTAACGTATTTGAGAGGGGTTATATGGTATGTTGTTCTCGGAGGTAAAACGTCGTTTTTCGAAACTAGTTTATAGATATCGTTTACTGATAACTTAGGCATAGCTATGCAGATATCGTTGGCCAGACACAGTGCTGTATTTGTAGGTCTTTTAGTTAAGCCTAGTTTATTGATACTATTTATGTAATTCTTTAGAACAAAATAAAAATCTATGCTATCGACTTTGATTTCGTAGGTAGATTCACCTAGTTTAACAATAACATGGTTACTACCACGTTTTGATAAAGCTTCTATAGACTCTACCAATAATATGATATCTCTATAAGATATTTTTCTTTTTGATTTTATATACATCCAGCTATTGATATCTACTATATCTTTATAGTAATCCGCTACTAAAACTGGTACATATTTTACCCCAAGAAGCATTAAAGCCTTAAGTCTATGGTGACCATCTATAACAATACCTTTTTTGCTATCAATGATTATGGGTTTCATTAAACCTTCTTCAAATTTAATGGCTTTGAGAGTTCTTATTAATCGTTTTGAATTTATATCCTCGTGGGGTAGTAATGACTTTATTTCAACAACCTCAGTATTATTTAAATAATTTAGATAGCTTTTAGAGAGGGCAACTTTTTGGTTCATGGAGTTCAACCATATGCTGTAATCGATGAATAAAGCATGTATAGAACAAGTTCTAGTAATACAAAGGAGATGCATAAGTATATCGATAGCTTTAGAGCTTTGATTATATCTGAATTCTTTGGAAGACTGTATTCTCTTCCTACAGTATAAGCACCTATTTTCTCAAGCTTAACTTGTAGACAACCTGATGCTGCGGATATCACCACTCTACCATTGATGCTCTCGATATGCTTCCCCTCCTCTTTAATTATCTTTATGCTAATTCTAGGCGAACCTTTAACTAAAGTACATAGAGTTATCATCAGGAGCATAGTTAGTCTTGCAGGTATATAGTTAACAACATCGTCTGCTTTCGCTGAAAACAATCCAACTTTAATGAAATCTCCCTCTTTATAACCAAGAGCTGCATCCATAGTGTTAACAAGCCTCTGAAAGAGAGCGCCAAGAGGTCCAATAATTAAGTAGTATAGAAGAGGTGATACAAATCCATCTACTATGTTCTCGAATAAAGTCTCTATAGCTGCTGAAGAAATGTGGCCTTCTTCAAGTTGTGAAACACTTCTCCTAACAGCACCACTAATAGCTTCTCTCGCGCAAACGATATCATTGTTTACAATACATATAGCAGTTTTATGGACATGGTCTAAGAGGAGCTTCAAAGATATTGAAACTTTTAAGATATACGTGGCAACAATAAGCCATAGCATCCTATTCAAGATACTAGATAAGTACAGCAGTATACCATAAAAAACTAGATGTGTAGATACAACGGCAAACCATATACCAATACCCACAGCTTTTGTCTTAGGGAGCTTACGAAATATTTTCAATGCCGTGAAGTAAGCGGTATGCACTGGATGTATTTTATACATGACTCCACTATGAAAT
>JAWAXP010000008.1:12874-16961 GCA_038820005.1 Ignisphaera sp.
GTAGATACAACGGCAAACCATATACCAATACCCACAGCTTTTGTCTTAGGGAGCTTACGAAATATTTTCAATGCCGTGAAGTAAGCGGTATGCACTGGATGTATTTTATACATGACTCCACTATGAAATGGATACAAAATGTCTGCAACTAGAGCAATTAATAGCACAAAGCTGAACTCCGTTAAATTCTTTGGATAGAACCAGGTTAAATCCATGTAACCACCCAGTAGGAGATTAAGGTTATTAAATAGAAGAACTCCGAGGAAAACCCAAGAACATCTCCGTTAACGAAACCTAAAACTTTATGTGCAAGAGCTCTTGACAGTACTAAGACAAAGACTAAAGCTATTAGTGTTGCAACCAAAAACCAGAACCCTATATTTGTAGTAAAGGTTAGGGTTAACGATATCGTAGAAGATAGAACTAGGCTTACGACCACATCTCCGAGACTTAAATTCCTCTTAAACATTCTACCAATTCCTTCTGGCGGTTCTCTACCAAAATAGGATATAAGCATTATTATCATTGTAGACCATACCTCGCTGATAACAAGTAAACCCATCAGCTTAACCATAGATAATCTCTCTATAAGGGCTGTGACGACAGAGAAGAGACCCAAAGTATATACGCTAAAAGCTGCTATAGCGTAGGACCCTCTGTATCTGTCTTTAACGACTTTATATCCGTCGACTCCAAACCTATGGGCTAAGATAGCCTCTGCAAAATCTATTAACCCATCGGCGTGTAAAAATCCCTGCGATATGAAGTGGAATGCTATAGCCGTAAAAGCGATAATATGTGCACCTTCTATTCTTGATAGCGAATACACTACTAAGGGTACTACCGTTACTCCTCCCCTTAAGAGTCCCACCAACGGTAAAAAATATAAGTTGCTAAACATAGGAGCATCGAGGAGAAATTTTCCTGGAATAGGTATTACTGTGAAGAACGATACAAGAGAAAAGAAAGCTTTGAATATTCTCCTAAAACCCCACCTCGTTGTAGACCACCTGACCTAAAGCCTTAATTAGCTCGTTATCCTCATCTATACTCCTAAGTGCTATCCTGATATAGTTAGATCCAAGCCCCTTGAAGGTTTTGCAGCTTCTAACAGCTATACCTCTCTTTCTAAGATCTGAAACAACTTTATCTCCATCAAAACCTAAATCTACGAGTAAGAAATTCGTAGTACTTTCAAATACTTTGAACCTTAGTCTTTCAAGAGCTTTGGAAACCCTATTTCTCTCAATCTCTATATACCTTCTTGAACTACATATAAAATCCAGCAACGTGCTCCTTTGCTTCAATAAATTAACAGCTATACACTCAGCAATGCTGTTAACATTCCATGGCTGCCTAAGCATATCAACTCTTTTAAGTAGCTTTTCATCTAGTAAATATGCAAATCCTATTCTGAGCCCCGGTATAGATAACCATTTCGTTAAAGACCTTACAATAGCAAAATTCCTAGGCATGTTCTTTGCCACCTCTACATGACAACATGTACAGAGTTCGGCGTAAGCTTCATCTACGAGTACCTTAGCCCTACAGCTACCCAACTCATCAAACAATACATTAATAGGGGTATAGCTACCACTTGGATTGTTAGGGTTGGTAATAACAATCAGCGTTTCTTCATCTTTACAGGCTTCTTTCAGGTCGTTGAAGTCTATGTAAAAACTGGGTTCTCTCTTACGGTAGTAAATATCTATGTAGTCTATGTTTAGAACTTTAGCTAATTCCTCATATTCGCCATAAGATGGCTCGACAACAACTAACCTCTTGGGCTTTGCGGCTAGAATAATCAAATTAATAGCTTCTGCACTGCCATTTGTTGGCACAACATTATCTGGGCTACAATCATAGAATTCTGCTATCAATTTACGTAGATCTTTGTATTGGTAGTCTGGGTAACTCCTTAAAATACTAATATCTGTACAGATCGATAACGTATCCTGTAGCTCCTTCGGCGGACCAAGGGGGTTGGTATTGGAGCTAAAATCTATCTTTGCTTCCCGATCCCCTCCATGGAATCGCATAAGCTTTCAGCCCATTTCATATCATCAACAGTATCTATATCCCTTAACTCCGGGTGTTCCTCAAAGTATACGTTTACCCAGCTTCCACCAGCTCTTCTAAAAAACGATATACCTGATTCCCTACAGTTACCGTTTTTACAAACCATCAACGTTACTACATCTGCTGTTTCTTTCTGAGCTAGGTCTAGAAACTTCTTCAACACATTCGAAGTTAGGAAAGGCATGTCAGCAGGTAATACAATAACGGGGAAATTTGATGAGCTAAGTATGTAGTTTAAGTCTTCTACGTATCCTAAGCCAGGGCATAAGATGACCTCAATTTTTGGATCTTCTATGATCCCTACGAGAGGCGCATCCTCTTTTTTTATGCATATACGTATTTTACTGCTGTTAATTTCTTTTGCTGCAGTTAAAGCTACATCGATTAACCTTCTACCGCACACCTCTAGGAGCTGCTTTTTTACACCTCCTAGCCTTGATCCTCTACCTCCAGCCATTACAACTGCGTCAACCACTGTTTTTACACCAAGTAATTCGGGTAAAACTTTATAGATTTGATTTTAATGCTTTTCAAGGTTAAGACCTTGAGTATCTATCGTATATTCTGCTAAGGACACCTCCTACCAATGCTGCTACAAGATCGTCTGTTATTGGGGGTAGGGATCTCATCTCCTCTACCTCTCCCTTCTCCTTCAACCTTTCAACCCAATAGTAAGCCAGCAGACCTTTGAAACCATTTATGTACTCCGCAAGAGATTTCCCCGCTAGTTCATCAACTACTATACCTGGTGAATCAGATTTATACTCATCTAAGCTTATAGCAGGTACAACACCTAGCGCAAGAGCTAACTCTAAAAGCCTCAACCCCCTCACGAACATAGCCACGTTAGGATCGAGTACGATGATCTCTAGCTCTTTACGTATTTCATCCCTAGCTTTCTTGTCGTCTATCTGGGGTAACCTAGCTCTTGCATAAACCTTCATGATCATATCCACCACCTCATCTAAGCTGCTGAAGCCGAGGGTTTTCGCTAAATAGTTTCCATTATAATTAATCCTCAGCTGCTTTGATAACGCATCTACAACAGCTATAGCTGAGGCTAAACCAACAGCTGTAGCTATACCAGCAAATTTCTCAACACCTCTGGGAGCTACAACAGCTGTAGCATCTGATGCTGTACCTATAGAAGCTCCAGATACGCATGTGGGTCCTCCTATTGCTATAGTCATGCCCTTTACCTCAGAGACTAGCCTAAATAGGTCTAGTAAACCAACTTGACTTAGTGGTTTATCCACTATCACCGCGACGTTGATGGTTCCGATAGTATCCTCTCCCGGGGTACCAATGCATGAAGGGCTGTTTACGCCATACGTAACATAGGCCTCTGCTTTCACGTTACCGTACACGTATACGCTATGGCTATAAGTTGAAACATCTACTGCTGTAAGGAATACCGTTGATTTTTCGTAGTCTAAACCCATTGAATTCGTTAATTCTTTGCAGTAACTATCTAGATCTACAATGTTAAAGTTCTTTGGCACCGATTTGAACACTATATACTTGGTGCTGGAATATACCTTTGGACATCCAGCTGTTGATAAAGTCAAGTATTCGCCTTCGAGATCTACGAGTAACGTACCTTTATCTAAGAGTGCGTGCTTGACCATATTAGGCAACTTATTGTGTGGTTATACGATGATATTCTCTGTATATATCTTCAATTAAATTGTTGATATCCACACCTTTAGCTAAAGCTAAGAATGCTGTACCCCCAGCTCCTACCCCTTCCTTGACGAATCCTTCTTCGTACGCCCTAAGTCCTTGGAATGGGGCATTGCTGAAGTCTAGAGTACTGTACACAAAGCCTACTTTAGATGTAACCGATTTTATGAATTCTAGTATTTCCTTGCCTTTATCAAGGAAAATCCACCTGCTGGTAGCGTGGATAACTTTTGATTGATCGAAGTCGGGGGAGATACTCTTCATGATTCCCAGGGTCGCCAGCATCTGCGTGCCGCCAGCGAGAACAGCTACACCACCTACCTTA
>JAWAXP010000008.1:17058-23779 GCA_038820005.1 Ignisphaera sp.
CAACTACTCCTAGCGCTAGACCTGCAACGGATATATGTAATGGATCTCCAACTATATCGTTTAACGTGAAAGGATCTTCTACACCTTTAACTCTTTGCAGGGCTTTATCGACAACTAACTTCTTTATCTCAAGCGGGTTCCTACTAGTTGAGCTGCTGACCAGATTCTGTCCTTGGTATCCTAGAGCGTGGAGTATAGCCATAGCCGTTGTTGTTCCTGCAGGAATACTCTCCCCAATTAGAACAACATCTGCTACTCTACCAAGCGTAGATCCAACATATTTAGCTTCGTTGAAAAGTCTCTCCGAAGTTCCGAGGGGAAGAGCGTTTTCCCTATCTATTCTACCGCCTACACAACGGCTTGGCAAAGCTATTGTAGGCATTTTAGGTGGTACGTAAGAGCCTACATCAACTACCACGAAGGATGTTTTCAAGAGCTGAAGCGCTGTCCTTGTTATGATAGCCGGAGTGGGTATCCCCGTAGGTGTTGTAGGTATAACATCTAATGTAACCGGTTTACCATAGTAGAGATACTCAACATCGAGTGCAGGCGTAAATAGTGTTGCTATGGGCATTGTTCCAGCTATAGAAATGCCCGGTACCGACGAGGTCATTGTAGAGCCTATAACGTATATAGCTATTGTTTTCCCATGTTTAACTTTATCTATTGATTCATTTGTGTTTACAACCACATAACCTGAGGATTTGGGGGGCATATGGATCACCCAAAAAAGTTTCTCCTAGGTTTAGGCATCACCACCAGGTTCCGATCGCTCAATTTTAGAACCTCTATCTCAACACCATAAACCTTCTCAACAATGTTACTAACGAATACATCCTCTGGTTTTCCTGAGTACACTATCTTACCTTTATCCATTACTACAACGAAGTCACAATACATAGAAGCTAGGTAAAGATCGTGAAGAGCTATAACAGTTACCAGTCCTTCTTTAACCGTATACTTCTTCACGTAATCTAGGATTTCGAATCTATACCTAATATCTAGGAAAGCCGATGGTTCATCTAGAAGTAATACACTGGGCCTTTTAATCAAAGCGTGGGAAATTATTACCCTTTGAAGTTCTCCGCTGCTGAGCTGATCTAATCTCCTATTTAGTAGATGGGATATGTTAAGGTCTCTAGCTATACTATCAACTATTTCAAGGTCTTCAACAGATTCAAAGTAGCGTAACATGTTATGATAGGGATAACGAGCAGTTAGCAGAAAATCTAGTACAGTCATAGGTAAATCTCTTGATATCTGAGGCTCCTCGTAAGCTATTAACCTAGCAAGCTCCTTAGGGTTGTAGAGCTTATAGTCCTTGCCATCTATATAAACAACCCCCTTATTTGGATTCAATATAGATGCTATAACCTTAAGGAGAGTTGTTTTTCCAGCCCCGTTAGGACCAATTACGCATGTTATTTTCCCTGACTCAAGATTTAAGGATACATCTTCGAGTACTGGTGTCGAATTGTAGTGAAAGAATACATTTTGTACCTCTATCCTCATCTCTTAACACCTTTAATTATTAGGTATGCAAGAAAAGGAGCCCCAATAACGCTTGTAACGCTACCAAGAGGAAATTCCCCTTGAGCTGTAACCATGGCTAACAACCTAGCTCCTACGTCTGCTAAAACCGTTATAGCCGATCCTAATATAGCGGATAAAACTATCGTTATTCTGTGATCCGATGAACCGGCTAGCAATCTAGCAATATGGGGTGCGGCTAAGCCTATGAAACCTACTATACCCACAACAGCAACGCTAGAACCAGTTAATACACTTACAAGGGTTGCTGTTAACAAGGATAACACCCTGGGGTTGTAGCCTAGTTGTTTAGCAAAGACATCGCCGAAAACGTAGGCGTTCAACTTCTTAGGTAAACCTAGGGTATATATGGCGATTAAGCCTACCGCCAAGACCACTAGAAGTATGTACACATCTTGGGCTATAGCTGTAGCCGATGTACCCATGAGTAGAAGGTGGTACGGTGATTTAATCTTTGATTGAACTATGTACAATAATATGTGGGAAAACCCAGAGAAGGTAGCTGTAACAGCTATACCAGATAAAATAAGGGAGTAGCTTGTCCCTCCGGCTAAAAGGCTTAGCGTAGAGGTTAAAAAATATCCTCCTAAGGCCCCGAAGAACGTTATAACCATGGATAGGGAACGTGAAGCAATAACAGATGGATTAACTATTATCGCTATTGCAAGAGTTGTTAGAGCTGTTGAGGATAAGCCTAGAATATAAGGTTCGGCTAGAGGGTTTCTAGCAATAGATTGCATCAATGTACCCGATATTGCAAGTAGAGCTCCTGTCAACATAGCTGTTGTCGATCTAGTAAACCTATAGCTAATTAGTATCTCGGTTAGTTTACCGCATTCTATCCTAAATAGACATGATAGAACTTCGCTATAAGGTATCATAGAAGTTCCAATAGAAAGTGAAAAAACAAAAAACACAAACAAGAAGGCAGTTGATAAAGTAATTGAAAAAACGAATCTTCGAATATTTTCCCTTCTAATCTCTATAGCCATATATGCTCAGCTCCGTACTTCAATAGGCAACCCGAGCGTTACTTCATTTTAAAAACTACTCCTATCCCTGGTTCGCCGAACAACTCACGATATAAAATCTGAGCAATAAGCTTAATTGCTTCACCTATTCTAGGACCAGGTCTCACTAAAACATTCTCAGCTTCTTGGGATACCACAAATACCCTACCCTCTTTAAATGCTTTTGTTTCCTTTAACAAAGTATTTCCTATATCCTTAATAACATCTTCAGCGTTTAAACCCATGCTAGGTATTATAATTACATCAGGATCCTCTGAGACAACATATTCGAAGTCCAGCAACGGCCACCCTGAGTACTTCGAAGCTATGTTAATGCCTCCCGCTGTTGATATAACCCATCCAAGGAATGTATCACCGCCAACACTGTAGAGCCCCCATGACGGAGGACCTAGGAGCACTAGGACCTTCGCCTTGGTTATGTTAACACTGGATAACTTGCTTACAACAGAGCTTATTTGATTGAATATATCGTTTATCAACTTGCTGGCTCTTTCTTCAACACCGAATACCTTCGCTACTACTGCTATATCTGTGAATACCTCTTCAGCATTACTGGCTCCAGAGCCCTTAATGTATAGAGTCTTTATGCCTAATCCTTCTAACTTATCCTTAAGTGCAACATGCGGTTTTGTGCCGCTTGAGCCTATTACAAGGTCTGGGTTTAGCGCTATTATCTTCTCTACATCTGGATTCCAGTAGCCACCTATAACCGTAAGCTTACCTTCCTCAACGAGCTTAGGTACCTCGGGTGGATAATTGCAGTAGCTTGTGACACCGACAACCTTGTCGCCTAAACCAAGAGCAAAGAGTATTTCTGTTATTGATGGCGCAAGAGATACAACACGTTTTGGTGCTTCTTCGAATACAACTATCCTGCCAAGACCATCAACAACGGATACCGGAACTTTTTTCTCAACTGTTTGAACAACTGTTAATGTTACAGTCTTCTCCACAACTACCTCACGTTGAGGCAATACAAAGTAGCCTACAGCAAAACCCAAAACCAGCATTAGTATAGCTACTACTACTACTAAGACAAACGATCTTAGCTGCATGTTCTCATCACCTGCATATGGTTAACCTATCCATATATCATTTAGGTACCTAAATATAAGCTTTAATACCGTTAAAAAGCCTGCAAATTTCAATTTAGCCAAATAAGGTGTTAATAGAATTTTCCAGGCATACTATTTTCGAGGCTAAGGCTGTAATATATAGTAACCGCTTTTAGTTATTAGATACATAGTTGTAGCATCCGATATCAATTGATAAAGCTATGCGAAATTTATGATTCTTGGAATCAAATATCCCTTACATCCGATGTTGAATCTTACGTTATTTAACCTTCACGAAAGGAGTTTGCAAGAGGTAGCTACACTTAACTTAGATCCATAGATAAGATAAGCGCTTAACTAAATTTTTAATTATAAGATTATAAGTAAAAACGAGTTGGATATTCTATCGGTTACATACGCTGTTTTATGATCTCAACCTTGCTCGCAATAGGGGGTAGGGCAAGGGACGATATTATTGTTGGTATGAAGGAGTAATAAGTCCAAGGAGCCTTGAATCCCCCGTAAGCACTAATACTTATGGCCAATACAAAGCTAATCACCATCGTGATCCCGACAGCTGATGCTGTTACTTTTCTTGAGTATAACCCGTAGATAACTGGACCCGTTAGAACTCCAGCTAATATTGATGTAGTTGTGCCGAACAAGGCTATAACCATTTCTGGGGGCTTCAATGCTAATACCATAGATATTAACGCTAAAACCATAGTTGTAACTCTGTAGAATATCACCTCAAATCTATGGGTCGGCATTTTTCTAACACCAATTAAACCTTTTACGCATTGGGTCATAACGCTTAGCAAAGCTGTTATAGTTGACATAGAAGCTGATATGACTGCTATAAGGAATACTATATCGAATCCCTGCGGAAATAAGAACTTCACTAGGTATACAAATGCATGATCTGGTTTAACATCGTTGCTTACTACCAACCTAGTTGCAGCTGATGCAATATTAAGGGATAACGTAAATATTGCTACAAGAGTTGTAGCTACAACTGTTGCTGTTCTTAGCGATATTCTATTTCTAACACTTATGAATCTTAGTAATAAAGCTGGGTTTCCCCATCCAAGAAATCCTAGGCTTAAGTAAAGTGAGAATAGTGGTAGAATATCTCTGTAGGGCCATCCAGCTAGAGATAAATCTATAGATTTTAGTTGTTGGTATAACATAGATAATCCTCCTACCTTCAGTAAAGATGCGGCGCAGATGGTTAAAGCCATGACTATCATAAATACCGCTTGTGCCGCTTGGGTCCATACCTGTGCTACGTACCCACCCATGGCTGTGTAGATGGCGGTAACAATAGTTATCAAAATAAGTGCTAACGAATAATCTATATCTGCTACAACTTCTACAGCTCTTACCATACCAACCAAGATGGATACAACATATATCAACAACCCAACAAACATAACAACAGAGGCTATTAACCCGGCAATTCTAGATCTATACCTTTTCTCAATGAACTCCACAACAGAGCTAAACCTCAAAGTCTTCGATAAACATGCAAGCCTACCCCCCAGGAAGATGAAGGCAAACAAGGTTCCAATTAGTACAACGAATACATCCTTCCATACAATAGGTAAACCGTACCGCCACCCAAGAGCCGTTGCACCAACGAATACCACAGAGCTGAAGTACGTTGTAAAAAACGATAAAGCCGTTAAAACTCCGCCAATATTCTTACCACCAACATACATATCTTCAACGCTCTTTATTCTCTTCATAGCTATGTATCCTATTAAGAGCATTGCAATTAGATAAAGAGCTAGGAAAATAATTACTGGAATGGTCATAGAGAATCGCCGCATTTATCCCCGTCTTCTGATTTAAAAGCAAATACTATCGCTATCAGTATGGCTATAAGATATAGTGAAATTCCTAAGATTATATCCGGCGATACAATAATATACACCCCTAAGAATGAGGATGTAAATAGTGTTAAATTAAAAAGTTTATCGTTTTATCAAATTACATGGATATTCTATGCAGTTGATAAGATCAGTAATTATAACCTTATTTCCAAGGTAACTTAGCCTAAGTAGCACCACGACATGGTTGGCTGTATGTTGCCACCTCCGCATTATGCTTTTTCTTTAAGCCTATGTTTCTTTTTAGAAACTTAAAGTTATCTCCATTACGCACTCTTCTTCAATGTTTGTGAAACAGTACTATCATTTAATAAAAGAGCCTTATCAACCCATGGATAACATCATAGGATATTAATTAGATTACAACTCTATTCTTCTATGCTTTTTAGGACCGATGTGACCCGCAATTGTTTGAACTATTACTGTCTCTAAGCCCTGGGCTTCTAAAATTTCTTTAATTTTAAGCATTTCACCTATACTAGGTCTTTCAATGTTTCTTCTTCTAAACGTCGGAAAATAATCTAGTACTGTAACCTGTATTTTCTTGTCTATTGAGACTATTCTTCTACCAGCTTCGGCGATTTCGTCAAACGATATCAAATCTTTATTGTAAACCAACCCAACCCCAAGGTATACATTATTACTATAATTTTCATAGATATATTCAACTGCTTTCCAAGTTGTTTCGAGATACTTTTCAGCAAGGTCTCTACTAGATATGCCCGTAATTTTCATATAGGTTTCAACGTACAAGCACTTAGGCTCAATACCAATATTGTTACACCCTGCTTCAATGAGCTGATCTATGTAATCATGTGTAAGAATTGTTCCGTTACTATCCAAGTGCCTTCTAACTTTAGGTTTAATCCTTCTGGAGATCTCCTTGAAGAACTCTATGAGCCACCTTCTATTGATAGTAGGTTCACCTCCGCTAACTGCAATACCCTTAGTACCATACCTCCTATGACAGTAAACAGCGGCTATAGCCGCTTCCTCTGGTGTTAATGGCTTTGAAAAGTTATCGTATGTAACGTGGTAGTTTTGACACTGAGGACATCGTAGGTTACATCCGGCAACCCATATAGCTGCTTCGACGTAGTTTACGTAATCTACCTCCCACCAGGGTGTAGCTTTACCGCCTACCTTATGAGGGGATGGTCCATGGACTATTCTAAGCGGTTTAAAATGCTCA
>JAWAXP010000008.1:23878-27286 GCA_038820005.1 Ignisphaera sp.
ATATTCGTATCAACCCTCATATTATCCCTAACAGGTGTTATGCATGTTCTCTCAAGCTTACCATCTATAACTAAGGCACATGCCCAACAACCACCTGTTCTGCATACTAAGGTAGGCTTACTAGAGCTTGGATCGGCGAATATAAAACCACAGTAATCTCTTAGAGCTTCAGCTACGGGAACACCCTCTGGGACTCTATATTCAACACCATCAACATAGACCCGGATAAACCTAGGCTCAATGTTTTCTATAACGATACTCCTCGCTTCATATGGACATGCATAGTAACACGATAGGCAACCAGTACACCTACTAGGAGAATAACATACGTTAGTATTTGAACAGAAACCACATTGTCTGCATTTCTCAAAATCTATAGTAACCTTTCTCGACATCATTTTCCTCTAATCCTATATAAAAACACCTACAAGATTACTTAAATAGCGTTAGCTGAGTTTCAACATATTTTATTCAACGAATTTCTATTAACCAGAATACCTCTCCATACATTGTTCAAAAACCGGGTAAGTAAACATGATCGTATATAATGGTGATTACTCCAACACATTGAGTATGCTATTTATTTTCCCCGCTAAACTATTTAGGGGAACTTCGTCTCTGTATACCTTATAAACCCATAGCAGTTCAAATTAATGTGGGAAGAGACTTGGTAAAGGTGCACATAGATAAAGTTGTTGAAAACATGTATATGCTTCGGTTAGACGATGATGAGGTTAAGTATTTCGAAGCTCTCTGGAGCATCCCGGAAGGTATTACCTATAATTCGTACATTTTGTTAACAGACGAAGGTGCTATACTATTTGATTCATGGAAACACACCTACTCAGAACTATTTTTAGAGACTTTGCGTAAGGTAGTAGATCTTAAGGATATTAAGTACATTATTATACATCATATGGAGCAAGACCATAGCGGTTCTATACCGAAAATACTTGAAGTAGTTAACGATAACATAACTGTTGTAGGACACCCAATTGTAAGGGATTTAATTAGCTCATTCTATAGAGTTAAATTCTCCTTCAAAGCTGTTAAAGACCTAGAAGGTATGGTCGTTGGAGGTAAAAAGCTTAGGTTTATCTATATTCCGTGGCTTCATTGGCCTGACACCATAGCTACTTATATCGAGGATCTCAAGGCTTTGTTATCGTGTGATGCTTTCGGCGGCTACGGTATACCATCAATGCCTTATGATGACGATCCGCAGGTTGTTGAACGGTACCTTCCATTTGTGAGGAAATATGTTGCCACAGTTGTTGGACACTACAGAGAACACATAGTTAAAAATATCGAGAAAATAACCGGTTTGAACTTAGAGATAAAAATGATTGCTCCTGCCCATGGGCTTGTATGGAGAAACAACCCCAAGATAATAGTTGATTACTATTATAAGCTTGGGCTTGCGGAACCGGATATGAAGAAAATTGTTGTAGTTTACAGCTCTATGTATGGATTGATGGAGAAATCAATAGAGGTTATAATAGATGAGCTAACCAAGAAAAACCTCAACGTAAAGGTCTTCACCTTTACGGACAAGAACCAAGCAGCTATCAGCGATATAATTGGGGATTCCATAGATGCTTACGCAATCATCTTAGGTGCTTCAACTTACGAAAACGAGCTCTTTCCCCAAATAGAGTATGTTATTAAAATGCTTGTTAATAAGGTAAACGCTGAGAAATTCGTTGCTGTAGTGAACACCTTTGGGTGGGGTAAGGTAAGCGGCGATTACATTAAATCGTTGTTCGATGGTTCGCGATTTAAAATAGTTGAAGTGGTTAACATACGTGGAACTCCGGAGAATAAAGATATAGAGAAACTTAGGCTAGTAGTACAAAAGCTTCTATAAATGCAGAGCTAACAGCTAAAGCTACTCTATCAAAGCAAAAGATGTTTAAATTGATTTAATATTTACACAAGGTCTACAATAAAAACCATTTAATTACCTAATTTTTTAGTGTGTTGTGGGGTTAGATACTTTAGGTGTAGATATGTATACATAGCTTTTAAATAGTTAATTTACTAGATAAGATATTTAGATTAAACGTAGATTTACATTAGATGAAGTAGTTTGGATAGGGGAAATTCCTTGCATGTTATGAAAATTATTCGAGGAGCTTGCGAAGACGAATATTTTTCGCATCACGTTTATAGGTACCTAGCGAAATCTCCTTTCGTGAGTAGAAAACTAAAAGAAATTATTGAAAAAGCCGCTGAAGATGAATTAAAACACTATATTTTCTGGAAGAACATTGTAGGTGAATGTGCTTCTAAGGTATCTATACTTAAGGTTTTGCTATCCACGGTAATTTTCTATTTATTTGGTTTAACGGTTACACTAAAGTTCATTGAATCTAAGGAGTCTAATGCAACTCAGTTGTATAAAAGCTTGGTAGAGAGTAAGCCTGAGCTTAGAGATGAAATTAATAGGATTATTGAGGATGAAGAAAAACATGAGAAAGAGTTCGCTTTAAGTGTGGATGAGGGTAGAGTTAAGTACATAGGGTCTATAACTCTAGGTATATCTGATGCCCTTGTTGAGTTAACAGGTATTTATACGGGATCTCTAGGCGCATTTGAAAATACCTTGAATGCGGGTCTCACAGGTCTTTTAGCGGGTGTAGCGGCTTCTATATCTATGGGGATAGCGTCTTATGCTCAAACAAAACATGAAGGTCGCCTTAACCCTAGGCTCTCAGCTTTCTACACGTTTACAGCATACTTAGCTGTTGTAATTGTTTTAGCACTACCTTACTTCTTGATAAGTTCTTTGACCATTGCTTTCAGCGTGATGCTCGTATTGGCCTTGGTTGTAGTAGCTTACATAACGTTCTACGCTTCTGTTCTCCACAATAGAAACTATTTTAGGGAATTCACAGAAACCGCTCTCCTGATATTCGGGGTATCGATTCTGCTGTACATACTTGGTTCAGTACTTGGATCGGTCTTCGGCGTAAAGCAAGTTGATTAAACTTAGGGTTTTGTATTGGCTATAAATAATATGTAAGCATTGAAAAATATTATTCGTATTTAAAAATATAAGTTAGCTATTGCTTAACAAGGGTTTCCTCCATAACTACTACTCCATCGGGGATCCTAAGTCTTACAGCTATCGAAGACCACGCCCTAAACACATGGTAGCCATCCTCAGGTCCTATATAATCTACTTCAGAGTTCCCGCCGTAAACTACGTCTAGCACCTCTGATGTTGACGAAATTACCAGAGCTTTATCATCTGGAAGGACATGTGAACCAACTACTTCGTCTACAAGCATTTTTATGCGTTCAAGGTCTGTAACACCGGTTTTTTCGCTAACACTTAATAGTTTTGTATACCGCGGTAAACTAACCACAAGTATGTAAGGTCTTCTATAACCTCGCTTAGTAAGC
>JAWAXP010000008.1:27385-68482 GCA_038820005.1 Ignisphaera sp.
CGTCTACAAGCATTTTTATGCGTTCAAGGTCTGTAACACCGGTTTTTTCGCTAACACTTAATAGTTTTGTATACCGCGGTAAACTAACCACAAGTATGTAAGGTCTTCTATAACCTCGCTTAGTAAGTTCACTAACAGCTTTAGCTATCTCTATAACCGAAGTACCTGGCTCCTCCCATTTGCTTAGAGGTAGCCTTGCTTTACCTTCTTTAAGTAGAACTTCTGCAACTAGTTTATCCTCAGCTGTAGCTAGGTTTATAGCGGCTTTAACTGCTTCTGGCATTTCTATTGGTTGTTTAGTCCTGATAGTGTAGTCGAGTGCTTTCTGAGATACCCTAAATTTGTAGCTTAATTCACATAACGGGAGCATAGCTCTCTCTATCTTTTCATTAATGCTTTCAAGTACAACCGTATCGACTCCACGACCTAGAACGACTAAGGGTAGCTTCTTAACAAATACCCTCGTAGCATCAACGAGTTTTTTAACCTCATTAGCAACAATACCCTCAAACCACCCGGGGTTACCGCTGTTTGAAGAACTAGTAACAGGATCTACTACTGCAACTCCTATGAGCTCTTTGACTTCCTCAGCTCCTTTCTTCAGCTCCTCTACTTGCTCTGGGTCAAGGTTTTTTAGTAAAGCTAGAAACTCACCTACATGTGTTTTTTCTTCTCTTGCAATTTCTTCGAAAACTTTTCTAACACTATCGATATCAATTGCTCTAGCAAGCTGAAGATAGAGGTTAATAGCATCAAGTTCAGCTATTATGGCAAGTCTTAGAGCTTCCGCGACTTCTTCTTTGATTAGCTTCCTCCCAGGAGGTAAATCAAGTGGATGTTTGGACATCATATAACGTCACCTCTGTATCTCTACCCCCACTTACCTTTCTTCATATGACTTTCTAGTTCAGCCATAATCTTTTGGATTGTTGTAAGCGCGAATTCTTTCTCTTCATTAGCTATTTTAACACATGGTGGATCGAGATTATCTTGAATAATTTCTTCAGCTACTACTAAGAGCTCTCTTAGTAGTGTAAGAGCTTTCATATGTAGGTAATTAGATTTTCGAGATCTAACAACTAACTCAACCTCACCTCCGCTCAATTGCCTAAACTGCTCCTTAGGAGCTCCACACTTAGGACATTTCTCTGGAGGCTCAGAACCCTCAAATATAAAGCCGCAAACCTGGCACTTCCAAAGAGGCATAAACTATCCCTAAGCTATTAATAGCACCCCCAATATTTAAGGTTTGTTCATATAAACAAGTATTTCAAATCACAGTATAAATTATAAAACTACTCGTTATTTACGCATCTACAACCTTGTAATTAATCTTGCGTAGAGAAGCTATGTATTCAACGTCGCTGAGGATTAGACCTAACATATACCGAGCCTAATTTTAGATTTGAGCCGTAAAACTGGTGGTACTGGAGGGATATATCTTGTTTGTTAATTAAACTAGTAATGCGTGTTTTAAGGTTATATAAAGGGTTTCCATGGTTTAAGCTTACGATAGAGCTATAATCAATAGTTTCACATAATGATAACTTAATGGGTGATTTTATCTATGCTGTTGCATTAAAGCTCTGATGTTAATGAGCTTACACGCTCTTCTTGGAGAGCTCGTGCATATATCGCATTTAGCTACATCTATATTTGGGCTCAATCTTTAAGTGAACCTCGCATAGGTGTTTCTTGGACATGAAATACATCGATATTTGATAAATTTCTTTTACTATGACATATTTATCTCTTTAACCCTATGCAATCCTATCTACGAACTTAATGATGTGCTCCATAACATCTCTATACCTTCTTAAATCTATCTGACCCTTAGTTCACTTTTTCGATATCTAGGTACTGGTGATAGTAAAACACCTAGAAGGTTTGTCATCTCTATACCCATGAAGCCTTTCCTAATAAGCTTTAGCACTACTTCTCTTCTTATCGCAGGGACAACGTACTTTGATCCAAGCTCTAGCACAGACTTCATTATAACACCATTATCTTCTTCTTAACTTCTTCAACGTTATTTATAATGTCTATGAAATCTTCTACTATTTCTAGAGTTCCTAGGTATTCGAAGTTATTGTTTCTAACAGCAGCTATTAGTAACTTACTTTCTGTCTCCAATCCTGGTCCAGAACTTTCTATGATTGGTTTTACTAGCCTTAAGCTAATCAGCAACGTTGCGAACAATTTTTCGAGACTTGGAGGATGACAGAACTCAAGCCTTCTACCGAGTATAGTCTTTGTTCCTACGAAACTTTTTCTAAATTTGCTCTTACTAAAGAATATAACTCCATCATTTTTATCTGCACAGGCTATTTCTAGTGAGAGGGTTTTTAATTAGCTCTTTAACCTCCTCTACGTTTAGGTACCCTATTTCTAGATCTAAATCTTCTTCTCCTTTAATTTCGTAGAGTAGAACTGATTTCTCCTTAGAGCTCCACTTCCTATCCTTGACATCAACTATCCACCCTATCTCATCAGCTATTCCAGCTATAACACTTCACTCACCTTAACTAAACAAAGTCCATACAGCTGGAAACAGAATCTTCTTCCCCCTAAGGACAAGCTCCGCAATTTCTCTAGCGATACCCAGTCCTAGTTCCCCAAGTTTTCTAAGATTCTCTAAACTTCTAGACTCTTGAACCTTTCTAGCTTCTTCAAAAAATTTTCTAAGCTTAACAAAGATCTCGTCTTCTCTAAACCAAAGAACCCTTAGAATAGAGTTCGAGTTTCATATAATTTGATGCGGTTTGTTGTTAACCCTTGACTTCACAGACCTCTCTGGGCACCTTTCATCGGTCTCCACCTGTTCAGGGTAACCCAATCCACAGCTCCCCCTTCATCCAACTCGGGTTCACAGCTGTGGGAGAAACCCCACATTCTAATGTACTTGAGGTAGGTGCTGAGAGAAGCTAGCTTCTGCCTACGATATAACATAAGTTGTTTATTTACTGTGTTGAATGCTTAAATCTCCAGCTTCATTATAGTTTATCGCATAGCTATTGAAAGTAGACGTGATGTTACTTGAGGGGCAATGAAGTTTTTGTAGGTAGTTATGGGGATTTAAAACGTTTAATTGTATTAATTAAGGAATTTGTTGGTATAGCTGATATTGTTGGCTATAAGGTTTTCGGAGGCTCCGTTATTTGGGGGAGCATATCCGATGTTAATGATCTTCCCTTAAATGTTAGCGATATCCAGGGTCCTGGGTTTTTCAGAATCACCAAAGGTACCAGGTTTAGGCATAGCGTTGCTTCTCCAAAGGTTTTCCTTAATCCATCTGAGCAACTTCTGCTTATGGTTTCTCGGAACTACGATGTTGAAAGTGTTGTGGGTGAAATCCCTAGAGTTGTTCTATTTGGTATAAAGCCCTGCGATGTTAAGTCTATCGAAGTTCTAGACTCTATACTTGGTAATCACCCCCTATACGCTAAGGCTAGAAAAGCGATAGCTGGTATAGTTGTTGAAGAATGTTTAGAACCTGGTGAAACATGTTTTTGTGGAGCAACTGATAGCGGACCTAATGCTGGGAAAGGCTTCGATATTTCTTACGCTAAGGTTAACGAAAATAGTGTGATATTTAGATATGGTAGCAACCTAGGTAAGAGAATAATTGGCGAGTTAGGTCTTAAAGAAGCTGAGAGAGATATTGTTGAGGAGTATGTAAGACTTGTTGAGAACGCTAAAACTAAGACCGTTAGCAAAATCCCTAAGGTCGTCGATGTACAGAAAGCTCTGTATAACTGTATTGAAGATATTTCGATATGGGCTATGCTATCGAAGAACTGCGTTGGCTGCGGTAATTGTAACTATGTTTGTCCAACATGTTTCTGCTTAGAGTTCGAAGATGAGATAGTAGATGAACGATATGCAAAAAGAGTTGCTAAATGGATTGGATGCTTAACCTACACTTATGGGCAAGTAGCTGGTGGACATTTTAGGCCGCAACTATATATGAGGTATAGACATTTCGTGTTACATAAATTTCTTTTCTACCCTAAGCAGATAGGTTTACTTGGATGCGTAGGCTGTGGGAGATGCATAACTTGGTGTCCCCTAGGAGTAGACCTTAGGAAAACGCTTAGCGAAATCGTAGAAAGGTGCGTGAAACATGGGTAAGAATACCGAATACCGTGTACAAGACTTATTCTCTTTTAGACCAGCGGTGGTTATAGGAGAAGTAATGGAGGCTCCTAACGTAAAGACCTTATACCTTAAGGTCGAGGGCTCCTATAGCGTTAAACCAGGTCAATTCAACATGATCTACATTTTCGGCTTAGGCGAAATACCTATATCGTTAGCCAACCTACCATCAATGATTAGCAGAAGTACCGTAATCGAGCATACGATAAGAAGTATTGGTGCAGTTACCAAAGCTGTTGTAGGAGGTGTAGGCGTTGGTTCTACCGTTGGCTTGAGAGGGCCATACGGAAACGGGTGGCCCCTAGACGGAGTAGAAGGTATGGATATAGTTGTAGTAGGTGGTGGTATCGGTATGGCTCCTTTAAGGCCTATAGTGAAATACGTAGAGAAGTATAGGAATAGATACGGAAGATTAAACGTATTACTTGGAGCTAGAACCCCGAACGACATGCTGTACAAGTACGAGGTCGAGAAATATAGCGGTATACCTAATACAAAAATCCTATTATCGTCTGATACTGAAGCTCCTGGATGGAGGTACTTTGTAGGTTTTGTAACAAACTTAATTGATTACATAGACACCGATCCCAAAAACAGCGCTGTATTTGTATGCGGACCTGAAGCTATGATGAAAGTAGCGGTGAAGAAGCTTCTTAGCCGTGGATTTAAGAAGGATAGCATATACTTGTCGCTAGAGAGGAGGATGAGGTGCGGTGTAGGTGTCTGTGGAACATGCCAGTTTGGACACTTCTTTGTCTGTAAAGACGGGCCCGTATTTAGGTATAGCTATATCGAGGACTACATGTGGGTTGAGGGAATTTAGATGTATAAGTTAGCAGTTATTAAAACGACTTCATGTTCTGGATGTGTAAACGAGCTCTTATACGCTCTAACATCTAGTCCTGCTCTGATCGAAAATTACGAGATTAAATACTTTACAGAGATAGTAGACTCCGATGAACTGGACAACGAGATAGATATAGTGTTCGTAGAAGGTTCCATCTCTAACCTTAAGCAAGAAAGCCTTCTAAGAAGTATTAGGGAGAAAGCTAAATTCGTTGTAGCCATCGGTACATGTGCAGCATTTGGAGGGGTTCAAGCTCTTAGGGTTGGCGAAAATCTAGATACTGTTAAAGGAAGTATCTACCCTAACCCAGGTTACGTAGATGTGTATAGTGATGTTAAGAGCATCGACAGTATTATACGTGTTGACTTTGTTTTCCCTGGTTGTCCGGTTAACGGTAACGCTATTGCATCGTTTTTAAGAAAATACACCCTAGGTGGGCTCCCAATTACGTTCTACGAAAGCGTGTGTGGGGATTGCAAAAGAAGAGGGATTGAGTGCGTAATGGTTTCGAAAGGAATTCCATGCCTAGGTTCTGTAACGAATAGCGGATGCGGAGCTATATGCCCATCCTTTAACCGTGGTTGCTATGGCTGCTTCGGTGTTAAGAGCTTTGATATAGATAAAGATAAGCTTAAGATCTTCACCGATGCTTTAACAAAGCTTGGTATAGGTAAGAAAGAACCTCAAATTCTCTTCAAAGGCTTCAGCTATAAGGTTTACTCAACGCTTACTAGGGGTGAACTAAATGAGTAAGGTTTTGACCAGAATTGAAGGTGAAGCCGAGGTACTAATCATAGAAGAGAATAATGTCGTTAGCAGAGTTGTGTACAATGTTACAGAAGCTCCTAGGTTCTTCGAATACTTAATCAAAGGGATGGAGCTGAATACCGTAGCTGATATCGTTAGCAGAATATGTGGTTTATGCGGGGTTTCCTACTCCTTAGTTGCAGCAAAAGCTTTCGAGAGATGCCTTGAGGTAGATGTATCTGAGGAGGTTGAGCTATTCAGAGAAGCTTTGCATCTCGTCGAGAGAATTAAAAGCCATATAATCCACGTATTCTTCCTCAACCTGCCAGATCTAGTGTATACAGGCACATCGATAGACTTTACTAGGAGGAATCCAAGACTAGCTAAAGCGGCTTCACATCTTATTTTATGGTCGAGAAAAGCCATGGAGATGTTCGGAGGTAGGTTCCATAATGTAGTTAATATAAGGATCGGCGGTGTATACAAAATGCCTAGTAGGGAAGATGTTGAAAAGCTTAGGAGATCAATTAACGAGGCTATGGAGATGTTCAAGCTGTTCGCAGATTTTGTGCTTTCCCTAAAAAATATTCCCGAAGAACCCCAGCAACTAAGCTTAGCATCGCTATACACAGAGAATTCTTACCCACATATAGGTAGTAAAATCAGGCTTGAGGATGAGATCTACGACATCGGTGAGTTCTACGGAAAAATCGTAGAGGTTATTCAGAAGCCTTACTCAAACGCTCTACACTATAGATTGCGTAGCGGAGAGAGTTACATAGTTGGACCTATTTCGAGATTCAACAACTTCTACAGTAGGTTAACCTCTGAAACGAGAGAGTTCATAGAATCCTATGGGTGGAAAGCGCCGTTAAAGAATATACAACAAAGTATTGTAGCACGTATAGCTGAAACATTAGAGGCTCTGCATGTAATTAAGAACTTAATGGAAAATTACAAATATGTTGAACCTTCTTTAGAAAAACCACAAGTGAATCAGTGTGAATCACTATGTGAAGCAGCTATAGAAGCACCTCGAGGAATACTATATCATAGATATGAAATCGATCAACAAGGTAGAGTTGTACACTCAAATATAATTACGCCAACAGCTCAAAATTTAGCAGCAATGGAGGATATGGCAACAAGTCTGCTTAAAGGGCATAAGATTAGCGAAAAAATAGTGGATATAGCTAAGAGGATCCCTATAGCGTTCGATCCATGCATTTCATGTTCAGTCCATAGCATTCCAATAAAAATCGTTAAAGAACCTATCTCTTCATTTTGAACCCCAGTAAAACTACCTAGAAGAGCTCAAAGCCTAAGATAGATAGCTGACGAGATTTAAATCTATGTACATTTCTAGAATATTGTTGGAGGTGGAGCGCAAAATCTTACATTGTTGCTGCAAATAGGTTTCGTTTCCATAACTTAGAGAATGTTTATGTTTTGAATTCAATGTAAAACTTAAAGCATTTTAAGAGATGCCTACTTTTAAGATTAGTTGGTACTCCTACATGTTAGTTAATGTTTAATGATAGAAAAACTATAAGTTAAAAACATTTAGGTTGGGTTATTACATCTTTGGCTTATAGAAGGGATGAACTACTTTATCTTTTTGAGTAAGTATTTCATCTATCTTCGGCTCTCCAGTCATAGCTCTCTTCAGCGCTAGTTTTGTAGCTTCGTAGTTATACTTGAATACCTTATCAGCATCTCTGGCAGCTGGGTGTATAAATACTCCACAGATTATAACAACATCGTCTACTATATCCTTAGGTATGATCCCCTCCTCGACGGCATCCACCACAGCTTTTGCAACAGCATACTGAGCTGCACCAAAGATAAGCTCTGCTTGCTGCATTTTTTTAATCGTTACCTTTGGGACTATTAGTGTAACAGGTTTTGCAAGAAGGTTAGGAGTTAGAACAGCGAAGAGCTTTGTATGTCCGTAGCTCTGATGAGCAAGACCAAAAGCAAAACCTACGCCAGCCGGACCATCCTTATCTCCGATAATCAGATCGATATGGGCTACCTCATTACCCTCTCCAACCAAGGCTTCCCCAAACCTAATGCCTACCTTACCCACTTCAATCACCGCGTATACATTAGCTTTAGCTATTATATAAAGGTTTCAATTAGGATACTAAATAATTTAATAGATTGTCCATCTACAGTATACCGCAAAACATGAGTAAATTACGCTAGAAACAAAACTATTAATCTAAGAAGTCTAGAAAAACACTTGATGCTTATACCATCAATTAACTCAACACCTAATTAAATAAAGATAAACCAAAAAACATTAAAACAAGCTAATCTCGTATGAAACAAAAATCTTTAATTACAGCTAGCCTTTAGATCGACGACACCTTGGTGATGATTTCTTCCCCTCCTTCTTCTCCTCTTTCTTCTTCTCACTCATACACAACACCAAACCTAGACTCTAAAAATCTATACCTAACTAGCTATATATATCGCGCTACATATTAACCTCATACTTGAACTATATAGACAGATCATATATAGGATACAAAGTGATAAACAAATCTTCACCCAAAAATCTATATACTATTCGTTAACTATCTCCCTTTCTACAAATCTTTCTTCTTCACCATATAGCTTCTCTGCAACACCAATGCTTTTAAATTCATAGAAATTCTTAGCCCATGACTTAGTAGAGCTTAAATAACTTGAATCTACATCAAAACAACATATAAATAAAAATTGCTAATACATGATGGTTGATTTGTAGAAGATAAAGGTATTGATTATACATAGAGATATGATCTGCACACTTACACTATTTTTACTAATTCTAGCTTCTATGTATACTTCTACTGCCTACAGCTAATACCCAAAATATTAAAGTAGATGTCTACATAGAGATTTACCGTATCGTTGATGGAGATGCCTTTGAATCTTTCCTGGTTGGCAGGGTTTAGGCTAGTTGATGTAGATGCACCTTGAGCTAAATACACCAGAAGGTGAGCAAGCTAAGCAAGCTTAATCTAATCTTATATTGATCTATGGCTCCAAAGGGTATCTAGACGTAGACGATCTATATCTTATGGATAAGCACAACCGAGTTATTGCAGTTACATACCTAAGGTGCAACAAAACGCATCTAATCAACGTAAACAAATGGCTTATAGATGACGGCTACGTGGATATATCGGATTATTTGAATGAATTCAATCCATATACGTGAAGTCCATACGCATACCTACCAGACTATGCCCCATGCGAAAAATTAGTAACAACAACGTTCACCGTAACTTATAGGGTAATCGAAACCACAACAATAAGAGCTAAAACAACATTAACGGAATGTATGTCAATAACATATACAACATCAATTTTTTCTCGACAACAATAACAAAAATAGAGAAAATAACCATATTGATAACAAACGTTGTAACAACAACCATGAATGCCATAGAAACATTCGCAGGAATAATATTTATTGTTATGCTCGTTTTGGGAATTCTTATTATGTTCCACACATTAAAACTATTAAAATGACATAATTCAATTTTAAGACCTTAACATCACCGATATACCAAAGCAAGGATTGTAAGTTGCAACTATATATTTTTCGTATTTTTAGATACAATAGAGGGTAAATCATGTACAAAAATGAATTCAAGGGTTTGATATAGTGGAAGTAAATTGGTAGGATATAGGTTAACATTAGAATGAACTTATTAAATTTTCTTTTATTCCAAATAAATTTTTCTTACAATGCAACCACACAGATTTTAGGGCGAACTTTGTTGAAAATTGACTTGCTATAATATTCGGTTTCTTCAAAAGAATCTTTAGTTTGACTTTAATAGTGTTATGGAATTTAGTATGACTGATATATCGCTTAAAATCATTGCTATTGCACCAAATTCTGGTTTTAATGTTAATCCTAAGGGTTTGTATAGAAATCCAATGGCTATGGGTATTAGGGTTATGTTGTATATAAATGCCCATACTAGGTTTTCTATGGCTTTTCTTTTTACTTTTTTACTTAGGTTGTAGAGTTTTATTATTGTGTCTAGCCTGTTGTTTGTTATTATGATGTCTCCTGCTTCTTTGGATATATCTGCTCCGCTACCCATTGCTATGCCTAGGAAAGCTTTGCTTATTGCTATAGCGTCGTTTATGCCGTCGCCCACAAACATTGTTTTGCGTTTGTTTTTCTGTAGGTTTTCTATGAGCTCTGCTTTATCTTCCGGTCTTAGTTCTGCGTATGCTTCTTCTACGCCTACGGTTTTCGCTATGCTTTTAACTGTTTTAGAGGAGTCTCCCGAGGCAATTATTGTTTTTACTCCTATGCTTTTTAGGAATTCTATAGCTTTTATTGCTTCCTCCTTAGTTTTATCGCTTACCTCTATTAAACCGATTAGCTTGTTATCTATAGCGATACATATAGGTGTAGATCCTTCTCCACCAATTTTCTCGATAATACCCCTAGCCGTACCTATATCTATATCAAATTCTTCTAAAAGTTTCGGAGAACCTACTATTATTTGCCTACCTTCCACAGAGCCTACTACACCCATGCCCGGTATATGCTCGTAGCTCTCAAGCCCCTTAACCTCTATACCTCTATCTTCGCAGTACCTCAGGATAGCTTTCGCAAGAGGATGTTCGCTTTTCTTCTCGATGCTACAGACATAGCTCATAATCCCGTTCTTAGAGGAATTAATGAACATTATCAGATTTTTAACCTCTGGTCTGCCAAAGGTTATAGTACCTGTTTTATCAAGTACAGCTGTATCTACGCTAATAATTTTCTCAAATACTGTGCCACTTCTAACTATTAAGCCAAGCTGAACAGCTTTTATAGAAGCTATAGAAACCACCATGGGTATCGCTATACCTAGAGGACATGGACATGCAACAGCTAGTACAGCTGCTGCTGATAGTATAGCCATATCCAAGTTGCCTTTAGCTAAAAGCCAGTATGTAAAAGAGGCTAAGCTTAAAGCTATCACAATCCATGTAAGAATCCCTACAATATTATCGGCGAAGCTCTGGAAAGAGGGTTTGAAGAATTGTGCTTCTTTAATTGCTTCGTATATGTGGTAGAGCGAAGTCTCTTTACCAACCCTAGTTACTCTAACCTTTATGTAGCCAGATGCTAGTATTGTCCCAGCTAGGACATAATCTCTATTCTTAGAAGTTTTAAGCTTCGGTATAGGCTCGCCAGTAAACGTAGATTCATCCACATACCCCCACCCATCCACAACAACACCATCAACAAGAATCCTCTCACCACTTTTCACCTCAACTACGTCGCCAACCTCTACCTTGCTTACGTCCACCTCCTCTACCTTATCGCCTCTAACAATCCGCACCCTACCTTGCTGCATCTGCAGAAGTTTCTGAAGATTTTGAAGAGCTCTAACTCTAAGCTTCTCCTCCAGGTATTTCCCAAAAGCAATAAAACCTAGCACACCAGCTGATGCCTCAAAGAATTCTTGATGAACAGGTAGAAACTCTAGAGATGATGTTAAGCTGAATATGTAGGTAATTGATGAGGATAGCGCTACTAGAGAATCCATCGTAGGCGTACCTCTGAAGAGCACTTTAAAACCGTTAACTAAAATCCTCCTGTTAAGGAGTAGAACAGTCGTAGCTATAAAGCCTAGGATTAAGCTCTTGGAACCCCAGAGAGGTGGCTCAAAAAATAAAGTACCAATGACGTGGTACCCAACTGCAACAAGACCTAGGATAAACGATGTCAGTTTCAGCAAAAGCTCTTTTCCACCATAATTACCGGGTTCTACGAGCTCCTCTTCGCTAATCTCTTTAACGCTGAAACCCATCTTCCTAATTTCAGAAAGTATAGAATTTCTATCAACAGTATACGGATTGAAAAGAATCTTAACGGTTTTCGTAACAGGCGAAGCCCTACAATCAAGAACACCTCTTATTAACCTCCTCAGGGAATTCTCAAGCTTCGGAATTTCCTCGATTTCAACATCGATAACAAGAACCAGCGACTCTTTATATACATCGTAGCCTGCATCCCTTATAGCCCTATATATATCCGAAGAGCTCGCGAGAGACTCATAATAAACTACTACACCTTCTCCAGAAGGTATATCAACGTTAAAATCTTCTACAGCTTTCAACTTAGCTAAAGAACCATGAATAGCGTAAACACACGATATACAATCAATCCCTATAATCTTAAACCTCTCAGAAACCTTAGCACCCATACCTAGACACATTACCCATTGCTTGGCATACCCTTAGGACCTTGAACTAAATAGTGCTCAGGATTCTCCTCGAAAACCTTCTTACACCGAGCACTACAGAAATAATATATCTTCCCACGATACACAGTCTTAAACCTAACCTTCGAAGGATCCACTTTCATGCCGCACACAGGATCAACAACCAACTCCATAAAAACACCCAAGAAATATAACCGTAGATAGCTTAAAAACATGTACATGATGACATAGCATATCACTAAACACATATCACAAAACATAAATCAGTGACTTATTGATGTAGATGGTAAACCCAACACACAATAATTGCAAACACAAAACAAACTAATATGTGGAATAAGTAAAAGGGTTCAACGATAATTGATTACCTTTATCTAATCAAAAATATGTCCTCATGGAGACCCCTCAAACTAGGACATGAACTTAACAAACATTAAAAATCTTCCCCGAACACTTAAGGACATGAACGAAATAACATTAAGTACCTTATTAAGATCTTTTTAGGTATCTCTATTTCTTCACCAATACGGCTGTTGAATAGAACTTTATTTACTTAAATTCTAAACCTAGAAGTAATCTATTCAAATATTGTTATATCAACTTCTACCATAAAATATATAGTGTTAACCCTGTTTATCTTCTACAACAGATAAATACATTAATATTAATCAATTTATTAAGTAACAAGCATGTAATTGATGGGGTAAGAGAAAAATAGATGTAGCTAACCACAGAGAGAATTTATGTAGAAAAATAGAAAGGATAAGAAATATAAAAAAGAGTAGAAGAAACTTAACCTTGCCGGAAACGTTTAATTTCTATCTCCTCACTACCCCAAGGACTAGACTTTATTGTGAAATATTTAAATACTTAGATTTAGATATGGTACTGCACCAACTTTATATCATATATATTGCATAATGCTTCTATAGCTTGGAAGCATAACATGAAAAGCTATATAATCTATGTAGTTCTCCTAAATCATTATTGGTTGGTGTTTATGGATATATTGCTTAGGCCTATAGGGTATGTTAGTCACTATTTTAGCGATGATATTGTGTCGAATAGTATAAATGGAGTAGAAGGGTATGTGGTGATCTTTCCGGAGTATAGCGATGGATTAGAAGGTCTACATGGTTTCTCACATATAATTCTCATTGCATATCTGCATAAAGCTGGTGAGAAGGCTAAGGGTGTACTTAAGGTGAAGCCCAGAGGTTTTGCAAGAAAACTTCACCTAGATATTAATGAAGTTCCCTTAGTTGGTGTTTTCGCAACAGATTCCCCCTATAGACCGAACCCTATAGCTCTCTCCATAGTTAGACTCATTGGTATAAAAGGAAATATTCTCCATGTTAGTAATCTGGACTTGTACAACGGAACCCCAATACTTGACATTAAGCCGTACACCTATGCAAGAATAGTTAAAAACCTAGAGGTTCCCAAATGGTATCGCGAGTTATTAAATAAAGCTAGGAGTATAAACCCCGATGTAGCAGATTTGTAGAACATTAACTGTTTATACTTTGAAAATATCATTAGCTAGAGTATGTAGGATAGTAAGGGGGTTAGCATCTAAGAATAAAACAACCTAATTGAGATTTAGCTAGCTATAATCTAGTACAGTATTCCTTAATCAAACAAAGAATATAAAATACTTGTGAGCGAATTAATGTTAATTAGGTTGTCCATTTTTAATATAAACAACATGTTAACCATTTTGGCTCCACATAAATAACAAAGCAGATAAAAGCCCTTGCTTTAGGATATAACGAATACCTATGACATCAACATAATATCGTTAAGTTAATTTCTTTTCTCCATATCTAGCTAGGGTCTTAGTACAATACATGGTGAACTTAAGTACAACTTTATAACATCAATATAAAATCCATACCATTTTTGAACATAATAGGTTACTTTTCAATTATTCAAGGATAGAGAGATTTAATTCTAATATAAATAACTAACCTAAATAAGGATTTTCCAGGTTGTTTTAAAATAATATATTGGATAAATTAAAAATGAGTTGATGAATTAATTAATGTTGATTTAAATTGTTATTTTAAAGAATGTTGCTAGCGTTGCTAATATTGCAAAAGTTGTCCAAAGTATACTTCTATAGCGAGTATTATTGCGCTCCATATAGGGGTTCTTATCTCTTTTGGAAGGTATTTTCTCCTATGTATATGGTTTACTCCAGCTATTAACACAAGTACTATGTTCGAAATATTCGCCACCATCAGTATCCATGCGAAAGGCACTATCCCGAATACTTAATTTAGTGCGAACGCAAATATTATCCAAATTACTATAAATGCTAGTGACTGTATAGTAGAGCTTTTTAACATCGCCCTTTGTACATCCTTTCATTTTCTCACTAGCCTACCATATAAGATCAACCATCGTCCTTGTTATCATATCTGTTAAGCCTAGCTGTGTTGAGAATAACACCCATGTCCCCACTAGAAGTGCTATTACCCAACTCACAGGTCCCAGAGCTTAGAGAAGTACTCCCCCTGATAGGCTGCTATTCTCCATGTAGGTAGTTTTGATCCAGCCAGTATGAGTGCTACTGCTAGCAGTATATAAGTACATTCCTAAAAATGTCCCAAGGGTAAGCACACCGACTATGTCTATCCATGTAATATTCCTCCACAACTTCCACCTCCTAAGATTTTCAGAATCTACCTTAAACACTTTACCCACAGGGCTAACAGTAATTTCTCTTCCCTTTATTAATGACGGTATTGCCCAACCTTAGCACCCATACCAATACCTTTATCGCGGTAGTAGTTAAACAAAGTTGTACAAAGTTGTATTGTTCAACTCACCTGCTCCAGCATAACCAGCAAGCGCACCTAGCAGGACTATTGTTGCACCTTTAGGTAGGTAGCCGAATGTAAAGAACCCCTTAGCTGTTTCAACGGCAATAGATGCAGGGGCGGCAATCGCACATAGCACGGCTAGTGTTATAATTATTAGAAATATCATTACCCATTGCACAATTTTAGCGCTCTTTCTACAACACCATCAATAGATACAATATCAACTATAATGAGGGCTAGAATTACACCGGCAATCATAACTTAAAGTGTTTCACCAGCTCCTGAATCCTGCCAATTATGGCCGCTACTACTGCTGTAGCTACCGCAAAAGCCCAAGCAGACCAGGGCCTTTCAAGAATTGATAAGACTATAAGTAGTGAACCCCAGAACCTTGGGCAGAACCACAATCTTAGCATACCATTGAATATAGGTTCGCCAGTATACATTGTATAACGTACCATTTCAAGGTTAAGTATTGTCTGTAACAGTATAGATGCCGTTGCTATCCATAGTATATACGGTCCATAAAGAACAGCGTTATTAGGTCCTATAAGCCATTTACCCGAACCTATAGCAACACCCAAAACTATAGCGCTAGGTCCTATGACTCTTATAATACTTGAAAATTTTAGCGGAGATGGTGGAGGAAGCTCGTCAACTTCAACTAGTGGACCATAACCTAATGGAATTCTACCTTGCGTACTATTCCCCATATCCTCAAAAATATAAATCATCTCTAAAACAAATTTATATATCTTCTACATGGTAGAGATATTATAATCAAATAAAGAATTGGATCCATCATTAATCAGTTTAAATCGCAGTTATTACTGGGCTAAGTATAAAGTAATTGATAATATGGTTTATAAAAATTGTGAAAACAACCCCCAAGGTTGCTACTATGTATTCCTACTCATTACGGTTGTATTAGTCCAACAAAGTATATCGCGGAAATAAAAGTAATAAAACTATATTGAACATTGGAGATATATTTTGACTAGGTACATAGCCAACATTGATACCTTTATTGTAGCTCTAAATATAGAACCATAACAAAATTATGTTATAGGGCGTTTTATTAATGAAGATTATATCTCCCATACGTAAACTGCAATAATATTGATATTTTGAATGCTTTTATATTTATTCAGTTAATTGATTTAGAGTAAGATACGTCATTGATAACATTAATTATGTTCAAACCCTGCGTTAATTTTGATTATTTATTTTAGCGCCGCGGCCGGGATTTGAACCCGGGTCACGGGCTTGACAGGCCCGCATACTGGCCGGGCTATACTACCGCGGCGCTGTGTTTTGGTTTTTCTGTTTTTGTTTATAAGCTTTATGGTGTTTTTCTTTTTGTGAGCGTATTGGTTTTTTATTTTGTGGTTGTTTTATATTTTTGATGGTGTGATTTTATGGTTGTGGCTATTATAAGTGATTGGGATGCAGATGGTGTGGTGTCCGCCGCTCAGGTTCTTTATTCTCAAGGTATTTTAGGGGTTTATCCTCTTAGGGGTAAGCATAGTGTTGTTCTTGTTCCTGCCTCTGTGAGGAGTATTGTTGATGCCGCTGAGGAGATCGTTGGGAAGGGGGCTTCCTACGCTGTTGTTCTTGACATAGCTTATTCGAGGTATACTGATAAAGCTTTTGGCTATCTTCGTTCGAATAATGTAGAGGTTCTATACATAGATCACCACATATCAACAGCAATACATATAGACGCTGTTAAGTCTAAGATTAAGAACGTTTTGGTTGGAAGAACTTCTACAGCTATGCTAGTATACAACCAGCTTAAATCTATAGGTGTAGATGTTAGCGAAAGACTCAAGGCTTTTATAGAGGCGGTTACGGTTATTGAGAGAGGAGAGAGAAGGTATTCCAAACAGGTTAGTGTTAAGCTCATCGACATAATAGCTAGTTTATCAAGGGCTCTAGTGAATTCAAAGAATAGAAATCTATGGATCAAGGTAGTCCAATGGCTTACAGAGCCCTTACCCTTCATCTCCTTACCCTTCGCCCTAGATATAACCAAGTTCGCAAAAACATCGTCTGAGCATCTAAAAGAGCTAAAGGCTATAGCCAACGAAATTGCTTTAAGCGCTAAAAAAATTTTCGACGTAAGGTTCATAGACATACGTGGAACCAAGTACCCACATAAATCAACTGCTATAGCCTCAGCTCTTCATAGGCTACTTAAGACCCCTGTGGTCCTACTTGCAAGAAATAAGCGTGGAGATGATATACTGATAATAAAGTCCAGAGGTGCAACAGCCTACGATTTAGCTCTATACCTCTACAGAAAAGGAATAGCAGAAGATATTATGGGGCATCAAACACTAATAATAATGCTTCTAAAACCCCAGGTTTCACCACAGAACATAGCTAACTATATTAGGGAATTCCTAGTTAATGGGCCCGCCGGGATTTGAACCCGGGATCACGGGGATCTCCGCCGGTAGAGGTCCCGAGTCGGGCACCCTTATTGGGTGTACCCCGCATCCTAGCCAAGCTAGACTACGGGCCCTTAACCAAAGTATGAACATATTAGCAATATAATAAGTTTTACTTCTTATTACAAAACGGAATGTGTTTTGTTAGTGAGCACCTCTTTTAACTTGTTTACAAAAACCGCCGAAGATAGTCGACCTACATGGTTAAACCAAGTGTTTAGTAAACCGGTTTAATTTCATAGGGAAAAGAAAACTATTTTATGTTTTGCACACCTAATGTTCAAGGGATATACATGCCCTGCGGTGAACAAAAAGGCGAAGCTTCGTTTCAAGGCGTAGAGTTCATAGATATAGATACCTTCAAGAAACTAGACCTAAGGGTTGGATTAGTTAAAACCGCTGAAAAAGTACCGGGTTCTAAGAAACTAATAAAACTCGTGATCAGCTTGGGTAATGAAGATAGACAAGTTATAGCGGGTCTTGCTGAATGGTATAAACCTGAAGACCTTGTAAATAAGTACGTTGTAGTTGTAGCTAACTTAAAGCCCAGAAAGCTCATGGGCCTAGAAAGCTGGGGTATGATATTAGCAACATGCGATAAAGGTAAACCGGTAATATTAACAGTTGCAGAACCTGTTGAACCTGGCTCAAAGATTTGCTGAAAATATCAGCTTAACACTATAAACCTTATAAGGTTACACCATAATTTATTAGAGGCGAAGTAGCGAATAAGCTCCTATGTAGGTGAACAACATTATCCGGGGTAACGCTACAGATAAAAAATAGGTATGACCCCATAGCTGTAGAGAAGTGGGTACTAAAGTTCTGGAAAGAATACAAAATCTACGAAAAAGTTAAAAAAGAGAGATGTTCTGATAACAATCAACTATTTAGGTTCTTAGAAGGACCTCCAACAGCTAACGGTTTTATGCATGTAGGACACGCTAGGGGAAGAACATTCAAGGACGTGATGCTTAGATTTATGAGGATGAAAGGTAACTGCGTATGGGATCAAGCAGGATGGGATACACAAGGACTCCCCGTAGAGCTTGAAGTCGAAAGAAATCTTAAGTTTAGAACTAAGAAAGATATAGAGGTCTACGGTGTTGAAAAATTCATTCAAGAATGCCAGAAACTCGTTGATTACTACATAGATCACTGGAGAAGAGCAAGCGAAAGACTTGGCCTATGGCTGGATTACGATGTAGCCTATGAAACTAGGCATCCAAAGTACATAGAGGTTGTTTGGAGATTCTTAAAAACTGCATGGGATAAGGGATATTTATACGAAGATTTCAGAGTTGTACCGCTGTGCCCAAGATGTGAAACAGCTTTAAGTACGCACGAAATAGCTCAAGGATATGAAGTCGTTGAAGACCCAAGCCTATACTTTAAGATACCTTTAGCTAATGAGCCTAACACTTTCTTGATTGCATGGACTACTACGCCGTGGACTATAATAGATAACGAAGCCGTAGCGGTACATCCAAGTGAAATGTATGTTAAGATACAGGTAGGAAATGAGTTCTGGTTACTTGCAGAAAAAAGACTTCATAACTTGGTGTCAGAAGTAGGGTTGAAAGATTACAAAGTTGTTGATGTTTTCCCCGGCTCTGACTTGATAAACATGAGGTATATACATCCGCTACTAGAGGAAGTACCAGTACATAGAGAACATGAAAACAGTAATCACAGAGTTTTAGGTGCTGAATGGGTTAGCATGGAGGAAGGTACAGGGGTTGTACACATAGCCCCTGCACATGGACCCGAAGATTTCGAGCTGGCTAAGCAGTACGGATTAATAGTGTTCAACAGTATACAGAAGAACGGTGTTTTCGGGGATCAAGGAGGTAAGTATAGAGGACTATGGTTTAAGCAAGCAGATAAAGTTGTCGTTGAAGATCTAAAGTCTAAGAACCTTTTAGCTCATATCGGGGTATATCAGCATGAGTACCCCCATTGCTGGAGATGCGGAACACCCCTTATGTTCTATGCAGATAAGCAGTGGTTCATAAAGGTGGACCCAATTAAGCAACCTATGTATGAAGAGAACGAAAAAGTTGTTTGGAGACCTGATTGGGCAGGTAAAAGATTCAGCGATTGGATAGCAAACGCAAGGGACTGGTGTATATCTAGAGAAAGATTCTGGGGTACACCGTTACCTATATGGACCTGCAGTAGCTGTGAGCATAGGGTTATAGTTGATAGTGTTGAAGAAATAAGGAAGTTATCTAAAACAAGCGAAATCCCTGTCGACTTCCATAGACCTTGGATAGACAAGGTTGTGCTTAAATGTCCGAAATGTGGAGGTGATATGTATAGAGAGCCATACGTAGTAGATGTGTGGATGGACAGCGGTGTAGCCCACACAGCATCGCTTGTACAGATAAATACGGAACATCTATTCAACAAATTATTTCCATATGATTGGATAACAGAAGCTGTAGACCAAACAAGAGGTTGGTTCTACACACTTTTATTCACGTCAGCTGTAATGCATGGCTGTTCGCCGTTTAAATCGGTTTTATGCCAAGGACACGTGCTGGACAAGTATGGTAAAAAGATGAGTAAAAGCAAAGGTAATGTAATATACGCTCTAGATTTTATGGAGAAGAATGGAGCGGATACGCTTAGGCTATACCTGCTATCTAAAGCAGCTCCGTGGGATAGTGTGAACTTCGATCCCGATGAGATTAGGGATATCAAAAGAGTTCTAGACATACTATGGAATTGTGTAAACTTTGCTATAACTTATATGGACTTAGATAAGTGGCACGCTGAAAACTTAGATAAAGACCTTGAACACCTTAAAGCTGAAGACCTTTGGATGCTCTATGAAACCCAGCAAATGCTTGATAGAGTAAGCAAATACGTGTTATCCGGGGATCTTCACCTAGCGGCTAGGGATGTAATGAACTTCATAGTTGAATCTCTTAGCCATAGATACATAACGCTTGTAAGGCCTAGGGTATGGTTGGAGGAAGATGCTCCTGAAAAAAGAGCTGCGTACGCAACTTTATACTTAGCTATATCAACAATAATTAAGGTGCTAGCACCTTTTGCGCCATTCTCTTCGGAGTACTTGTACCAAGGGTTTATCAAAAGGTATACCCCGGAAGAATCAGTAAAAGAAAGCGTTCATTTAGAGCTTTGGCCTAGCCTACCAAGGTATCTACTTAGAGAAGATCTATGGAGAGCGGCATCGCTTACGTTTAAGATGGCTGAAGAAATTTTAGCTCTAAGAAATATTCACGGTATCAAGAGGAGATGGCCTTTAAAGAAAGCTGTTGTAGTGACTTCAGGTGAATATAAGGAATTGTTTAAAGAGGTTTCTGAGATACTAAAGGTATACGCGAACGTTAAATCTGTTGAAGTTATGGATAAAACCGATGAACTATCTATGGCTAATCCTGTGGAGGTGGATCTTAAGGATATAAAGGGATATGTAGATATTATTCTAGATGAAGAGATAGTAATGGAGGGGTTAGCAAGAGATATTGTCAGAAGAGTTCAAATGCTACGTAAAGAGAAGAATCTACCTGTAGACTACGTGATGAAGCGACTGATGATTTACGCTGAAGATAGCGCCGTTGTAAAAGCCGTTGAAAGGTACTCCAGTTACATTGCGAGAGAGACAAGAGTTGATAGAGTAGAACTAGTTAAAGCTAAGCCTGAGAACTCTATAGAACATAATATCGAGGATCATAAGGTATACATAGCCGTAGAGCTTTAGCGTATGAATGTACATATTCTGCCAACAACTCTAAAAAGAATTTTCTCGCTTGCCCATACCTACTTTAGAGAAAGCATTCAACTTGTTACAGGTCCTAGGGAATTCGTAGGACATAAACTTAGATCTGAAATCTATTCGTATACCCATAAGGTTGTAGCAGTAGGAGATGTTGTTTGCTTAACATTACTAGAATACGTAGGTGTGCCAAGGTTATGCATAGCCGATGGTAAAACGCTGAGAGATATTCATGGTGATATCGATAAACTGTTAAAAAATTTCGCCGTTATTCTTAAGTGTAGAAATCCCCCTGGCTCGATATCGGAGGAATGCCTACAGGTTATATCTAAGGCATTAGGAGAGCCTATACCTAAGCTAATCCTAGTTGACGGTGAAGAAGATTTGCTGACTTTAGCTGTGATTCTTGTTGGAGAAGACGTAGATTTTGTTATATATGGTGTTCCCAGAGAAGGTGTAGGGATGATAGACGTAAAACGTTTTACCATAATAGCTATAAACCTTTTTTCGCAGTTTGAGCTAAGTAAGATACCTCAGTAATAGGAATTCCTACTCATGAAATACGTTAGCAATGTACTAAGCTTATCCCGCAAATATTTGCTGAAACCTTATAGCTTAGATGATGTATGTTACTCTCTTTATAGTGCATTCAAGGATAAAGCAACTAGTATTGCCTACGAGAAGCCTAACTGCTCACATATGTTCATAGTTGGGAGTAACTACGAGGTAAGGGTATTCATAGGCTCTCTACGTGAGGTCCAACTGAATCTCCTAGTGGATGTAGGAGGAGCTATATCGAGTAAAATTGTAGCGTTCGCTCAATCTATGTTCTATAATCTTGATAGAATTCTAAGCAAGTTCTGCGAAGCTGAAAGTGATATACACATACTGTTTAGATCGACGTTTAGATGTGAAAGAACAGCTATAGACGATATAGAGAAGAAGCTTTCCTACCTAGGGGTAGCTGTTTTCTCCAGAGAACTTCATACCGTTAGCGATATAATGCTATCCGTAATTAGAGGAAGATTTGTTGGGAGAAACCTTAAACGCTACGATATTACTGTAACTTTCATAGAGAATGAAGGTGCAGAGCTAAGCGTATCAGTAGAAACAGATGCCAACATCAAAAAGCCTCTAGAACAAATTATAGAAGTCCAGGATATTCTATTCAGCTTAATCGAGACCTTTATTACAAATAACAATCATAAAGCTTCAACTAAGTACAAGTAGCGTACAGTAAACGTTTAAAGTAGCTTAGGTGCACAGATTATGCATGAATGGGCGATAGCCGAGGCAATAATTGAAACCATAATTACCAAGGCCTCTGAAAGCAATACAAAGAACTTTAGCTACATCAAGGTTAAGCTAGGTAAACTTCAGCAAATAGATAGAGAAATCCTTGCTTTCGCCATTAATGAGCTGCTGAAGCTAGCGAAAGATGAGCACGGTATAGAGGTTAAAGAAGTAGTATTCGATGACGAGAAAGCTGTTGCTAAATGCCTAAGATGCGGATATGGGTGGGACCTAGACCTAGGATCGATGGATGAGTCATCTAAGGAATACATTCACTTTATACCCGAAGTTGTATATGCATTCATATCTTGTCCTCGATGTGGTTCTCACGATTATGATATAGTTTCTGGCCGAGGTATATCTGTAGAGTTGGGGTAAGGTGAATGCATTTAGATCCAAGACTCTCGATTATACCTAAGAGGTTAAGCGGGTTTAAGCACATAGTCCTTGTTTCAAGCCCAAAAGGTGGTGTAGGAAAAACAACCGTATCAGTAGCTCTTGCCCTTATACTTAGCCAAGAACGCGATAGAGTTGCGTTGCTAGACCTAGACATAAACAATCCTACAGCTCACATAGTTTTAGGATTAGATTTAAGCGGATCTAAGGTCGAGGAAGATAAAGGTATACTTCCACTAAGAATCCTAGGTAAAAATTTAGAGTTTATGTCTATAGCGTTGTTTACCAAAGATAAACTCCTTCCGTTAAGGGGAAAAAACGCATCGAATGCTATTATAGAAATCTTGTCAACTGTTAGATGGAGTAGCACAGCAATGGTTGTTGATACTCCACCCGGTTTCTCGGATGAGGTTATGGAATTTGCTAGATTATATCCAAGAGTAAAATACTTAGTAATTTCAACACCGGACATACTATCTATTTTATCAGCTCAAAGAATTGTTGAAGTTATTTTTAGCGAAAAACATGAAATTTTAGGTGTTGTTGGAAATATGTGTAGAGATAAACAAGACATTGAAATTCTAGCGAAAAATATAGCTACATTAAATGTCGAAGTACTAACATGCATTCCTTGGATAAATGAGGTACATAGGTATTATGGTGAACCAAAGGAGTTAATCAATTTATTCAAACAATACCTTGAACCTGTAGTAATAAAGCTAACCAGATGATATGAAATGCTGATCGTAAGATTAAGCGAAGCCTGTGAATATTTTGAAGACCTTATAAAGAATTCTTATGCATTTATTTGTATAGGGACACACCTTAGATCTGATGATAGAGTAGCTTTAGAGTTTTGCAGCAGACTCTTAGAACTTGGATTAAATATTAACACAATTCTCTGCGAATACGGTCTTGAGTTGTGTGTCCATGAAATAGCAGAAAAAAAGTTAAACAAAGTAGCACTAATAGATGCTGTTTACCTAGGAGAATTTACGCAAGGTATTATAGTTTTAGATGTCGATGAAATCGACGATAAGTTGATTACTTTTACAACTCATCAGATACCGACAAAGGCTATTTTGAGATACTTAAACGAGATAATGGGCGAAGTAAAGGTCGTTGCTATAGGTATTCCCGTTAAGAACCTTGATATAGGGTTCGAGTTAAGCCCTGAGGTACAAGATGTTGTTAACATATTAATTAAGTGTTTTAATTCTAGGAATTGACTGGGTTCTGGGGATTAGCTAAGTGGATGTAGTAGTTATTGGTGCAGGTATATCAGGGCTTTTATCGGCTTACTGGCTCTCAAGGAATAAACATGTTAGTAGTTTAATTGTATTCGAGAAAAGGCCTCTTAATGCAATTCCAAGAAAGCACTGTTCTGGGGTAATATCTAGGGATACAATGCTTAGAATACCCTACGCAGTTAAATTCATTGAGAACAGCTACAACCGATTAAAGGTATATGTAGCTGAAAATTTAGAAGTAGAATTGATCTTTGATAAAAATGCTATATATAAAATTGATAGGGTTGCCCACGAAAAACTCCTCCTGGAGGTCGTTAAGGAAAGAGGAGTAGAAATAATGCTGAATACAAACGTTGTAGATGTAGAAAAGGTTAAGAACAAGTATAGAGTTAGAGGCTTCAATGTTAGGGGTGGGGAATTCGATCAAGTTATTGTAGCTGAAGGGTATCCTCCTAATTTATCGAGGAAATTAAATCTTGAATCTCGGTTCAACACTTTTAAAGGAATTCAACAAGAAGCGTATTTGAGTAGGAAGCTAGACTGTGATAGTGTTGAAGTACTCTATGTATATATAGGTCGAAACACAAAAGGATTTGCTTGGCTTATTCCAGTAAATGAGCGTAGGTTAATCGTTGGTGTAGCTTCTAAAGATAACGTATTTGGGGAACTTAGTTTAGTTAAAAGATTCTTCGAGAAGAAACTAAACATTGAGATGACTAAAATGAAGGACTTATATGGGGGTATAGTGCTAAGGGGTTACCCCAAAAAGCTTCTTAGAGGAAGTATCCTAGGTATAGGTGATGCTGTAGCTATGGTTAAAAGCTTAAGTGGGGGAGGTTTATACCCTATATCCGTTACATCAACGGTATATGGAGAAAACCTACATAAACCAGAAGTATTAAATAGAAAAACTAAGTCTATAGCCAGAGAACTTATGAAACAGTACAAACTATACGAACTCATAACCAGAGGCTTAAAACTGCCTAGATCTATACTGTTATTCAGTAATATAACTGCGTACATTGGGGATAGCTACTTCTACGATCATCACGAAAAGATCCTGGCAAAAGCTTTTACCACCATAAAGTTCGGCTAATCATTTTAAAAAACGAATTTAGCTACTATCAATTATAAAGTAATTCCAAAACAACTTTACTATGTTTACCGGAATCTATCCATTATGTATTATTATATTAACACATTATATTAACTCTAAGATCTACTAAAAACAAAATACGATCATAGATTATTACAAGGTTTAATATAAAATAATATTTTGCTAAAGATGCAAAACATCTAATAGTTTTACTACTATGCATATTTCTTTAATTACTTTTAGGTTTCAACTTGTTGAATATAAAGTTTATCAGTAGAATAAAATATTAATTAAGGAGATATAATAGCTTATCGAAGAAATTATGTGGTGCTGCATTGGCTTATCACTTACTTTATTAAAGCTATAAATATATCGTTAACATTGGTTCCCGTATAGCCTGTTATTATTGCTTGTCCTAGTTTACTGAAGAACGTATAACTATCATTATTGTCAAGATATTTTTGGGGATCTAAACCTAGCTTAAATGCATTATTTACTGTTTCACCATCAACTATAGCACCTGTAGCAGGGCTTACACCATCTACGCCGTCAGTAGCGAAGCACGCTATTATAGTATCGGTTAAACTTTTAATCCCTATGGCCAAGGATAAGCAAAGTTCTTGATTTCTACCACCAATACCTGAACCTCTTACTGTTACAGTTGTTTCACCGCCAGCAATAATCGCAGCTGGTTTTGGTACAGGTTTACCATATATATGAACGCTTTTTATTATTGAGGATAACACCTTCCCTACTTCTTTAGCTTCTCCTTCAAGCATGGATGTTAATATTACTGGATTAAATCCTAGCTCGCTAACCTTCTTAGCCAATTCCTCAACAACTATATAATTGCTGGCAACGATTACATTTCTAACGGTATTAAATATAGGGTCCCCGGGTTTAGGTGTATCAAGTACTTCGCCTGCTAACCCTTTAACAAAGATTCTTCTAATGTTATCCGGGAGTTCATCCCAAAGCCTATACTTAATCAGAACATCGTATGCATCTCTAAAAGTTGTATTATCAGGTGATGTAGGACCTGAAGCAATAGTATCAAGCCTATCTCCAATGACATCGCTTACAATAATAGATATCACATTTTTTGCTTTGATATACCTCAGTAGTTTACCGCCTTTAAGTTTAGATAACCTTTTCCTAACAGTATTAAGTTCAACTATATCAGCTCCCCTCTTCATAAGCTCGCGGGAGATGTAAGCGATATCGTTTAATGATATGTCATCCTCGGGAACCTCGAATAAAGCTGAACCACCACCAGAAATCAGCACTATAACAGTATCATCCTTAGTGCCTCTATCAACTATATATTTTAGTAGTTTCTGCGAAGACTTAAAAGTATTCTCCCTAGGTATAGGGTGGTCGCCTTTAACAATCTCTACAGATCCAACGATACCTTCATCACTTGGGGATATGATAACTCCTCCAACAACCTTGTCTCCGAGAATATCTACAATAGCTTCAGCCATTCTCTTAGATGCTTTACCGAATCCAATAACATGAACTTTTTCGCCAAGTTCAATAAGGTTACCCCTTACAAAAATGTTGTTGCCTTCAACCTTAACATTGCTAGCTATCGCTTTGTAGGGATCTGCAACATTAAGAGCATACTCAATTAAATCTATAACTAAACCGTAAAAAGGATTTTTCACCAACTCACTTTTATTCTTTATCAACATACAAAAACCCCTAAACCACGTTAATACCAAATACATGACAGAATTTGAGCTTATCTACTACTGTACACTTTATATAAAAATCGTGTAAAACTCTATAAAGGTGATTTAATAATCTATGTGTAGTCAAGTTCAAGTATCTGAAGATGAGCGGTTGTGGGGTTTTATCGCATGGATTATACCATTGATTGGCGGCGTAATTGCATTAGTACTAAAACCTGGCATCAAGTACATTAGGCATTGGTCCTATTTATCTATAACCTTTGGTATTGTTATGATTGGGGCGGCTATAATTGGAAGTTTATTCTCTTTCATACCTTTCGTGGGATGGTTAATAGGAACGCTAATAGGAATAGCCTTACTTGTTGTGTGGGTTATAGGTATAGTTAAAGCTCTAGATAAAGTACTATGGAAACCTCCTATAATATACGATCTAGCTAAAACTCTTGGCTTTCAAGTTGAGTAAAAATCGCTTATACCTGCGGTCTAGGGTTAGCTAAGAGTATTAAATCAAGTATTTTGTAAGCTTCGACAACGTCTCTTGACACAAACTTAATGGTTTTTCCATCTATTCTCTCAACGAATCCTAATAACTCAGCTGCATCAACCATCTCAGTACTTAGAAACCTTACTTTTACCTCCAAAGGGTATTTAGCCTTAATAGGCGGTATCTCACCTTTCTTAAATTTTTTAACGGATTCCTCAAGTGATTTTTCGAGATCGTTAAGAATTTTTGAGAAACTTGGGCTTATACATGAGTACCTAGATAACGCTTCCTTGAAAATAACACCTTTTACCCAAGGAGAATACTTGGCTACATCTCCTTCAATTAGAGCTTTATCTCCTGCAACAAGAATTACAGGTACGTTGTAGTGTCCTGCTATATATGCATTGAATATATATTCACTGACCTCTACCCCGTTAACCTCTATGCTATCAATTTTAGCACTACTAAAAGTATGATCAAAAGTAGCTTTAGGAGCCCCCGCTTTAGCATGGTAACCAAGAAAAACAGCGGCATCAGTCTTTTCAACGCCTACAATCATACTCATAGGCCTTGGCCAACCCCTAACAACATAGACGTACTCAGGCAGATTCTCGACATCTATAGTAACCATAGATCCATGACTATCAGCTACTATAACTTCATCAAAACCTAATCTATGAAGAACCTCAACAACGTAAACCGTTATTTTCGTGGTTATTCTCCTAGCTTCATTGAATAGAGATCCTTTAATACCTAAATGCTCAGGTGAAACTATGTAGGGCATACCCTCTAAATCAACAGATACGTAGACCTTCAAATCCATACACCAATAATTAAAACTATGCATAAACTTAAAAATTACTTATGAAGTGCTGTTTCAGCTTACTCCCTCGAATGATGCTAATCAATATGCATAGGAATTAAAACGTTAATGTAGGCTTCTCGGTTATTAATAATTAAAGCTAAGCCCAAGTTTAGATCACGATACCCCTGGTTGGGAGATATTACTTTTATTATTTAGATGGAAATTGTGAAGTAAAGCTTGCATTAATAAAAAATAAGATGATTCATAGGTATGCCTCCATGAAGTTACCTTTATCTTTATTACAATTGATTTTGATGCATTTATAGGCATGGTTGTGAATACAATTAATGCTTTCATTCAATCTATTTCATGCTTTAGGCGTTCAATATTGTTCTTTACATATAAAGTGTTTAATACTCTCATAAATAGCTGCAGAAGATGTCTACAAATGTAACAGAAATCACTAGAAGGATACGTTAAATGAGGTTAATCATACCGTCGAAAATACTCAAAGAAATTCTAGAAAAATGTCGTAGTCTAGATTTGGAGACGATATTCATAGGTATAGGTTTTTTAGAGAACAATAAGTATATAGTTACGGAGATTTTCGAGTGCAGAAATGTATCTCCGTATCCTTGGACGAGATTTCTTGCAGATCCTCAATGTCTTTACAATGTGTTTAGGTATGCGGAAAGCAAAAAAATGGAAATAGTTCTACTAGTTCATAATCATCCAGCACAACCTATTCCAAGCAGCGAAGATGTGAGAGGTATGAGATTGTGGAGAATACCTTGGCTAATAGTTGATAGTTTAAGTGGTAGATATAATGCTTGGATTCTAGTTAACGATGAACTACGTGAAGTTCTGATTGAAGTATCTTAACATTATTAAAGACCTAATTCGCTAGCTACTTTCTTAAGAGCCTCTATTGCTAATACCATGAACTCCTCTAACTTTACTCCCAATATCTCGATTTCTCTAATCCTTTCTCTATCAACACCTCTAGCAAAGTCCTTCGATTTATACTTTCTAATAACCGTCTCCAATCTTACTTCAGCTAATTTTTTGCTTGGCATAACCAAAGTCGTGGCAATGATGAGTCCTGAAACATGATCTGATGCTCTAAGGGCATGGAGAATTTTCTTAGATTTTTCAGATGTTATTTTGAAACCATTATTTTCGTTGTGCCCTGCTATAGCTTCTAGTGCTTCTAAAGGTAAACCTATACTCTTTAGTATACTTAGCGCTTCTAGACCGTGTCTCTTCATATCTCTTTCAACGAAGTCATAATCTATATCGTGCAGTAGGCCAACCAGCATCCATATAGTTTCATCTTCGCTAAGTTTCTTCGCAAGAGCTCTCATAATAGCTTCAACAGCTAGACAGTGTTTAACTATCCTCTCATCCTTTAGGTAATAACGAAGGAGGTTAAGAGCTTCTTCCCTGCTTATCAACAGTATCACCGCAGGTTAGTGGGATTCATAGTAAACATAAAATTTGATGCCTTTATTTTGGTGATATTTTACCTACAAAAACTTCATGTTTTTGAGGATAAAAGCATCAACTATATACCTAGGTATCCTACAACTTAAATAACCTATGTAGCTTTATGTAGCTTTATAAAATTCAAAGCTATAGCAATTCTGAGGGGAGTATATGAAGAAAGGTATTTGGGTAGCTGATTTCTGCCCATCGTGTATGAAGAAAGTTATAACTAGTACTATCCTTGAGGAATTTAGGAAGGAATTACTTGAGGAGGGGTTAGAAAAAGCATTAAAATTAGTGTATAAAATCCCGGACATAGCTAAATTCGATATATTGATTACTAAGGATAGAGATTCTCCAGAACCTTGGGATGCACCTATCGTGTATCCTCTATGCAGAAATTGTTCGAGATTTGCTCGAACTGATAGATTTAAGGAAAAAATTGCGAACAACCTTAAACAGAATAAACATAAGCTACAATTTATAGAGGGCTTTGACTTTAAGGAGTGGGTATCAAAATCAAGGGAAGGTAGGTGTATCTTCTAGCTTAACCTAAACCTAGATGCAATACTGAACGCTCTAAGAATTTTAGATAATTAGATGAACCTGATTTAAGGCTTATTCGAATACATTTAGATATACAAAATGCTGACTAAACCGATTATTGAACTACTTAAGTAACATAGGAATATAAAAAGCTATTAAGCTTCTCTAATCTTTTCAGCGGCAGTATTTATCAGCTGTGGAAAGTTTTAGAGCTACACGGTATTGCAGGTGTTTAGCGGGAATACAAAAATATGCATTCAATGTAAAGGCTATAGGCGTCTATGCGGATTACGTAGGTGTCTTCTTTCTTCGTCGTCTATCTATAGGTCTAAAGCTGTATCATTAGTTGAGAGAGGCTATATTGAGGGATCTACCCCGCCTACAGTCATCGTTGGCGAAAGAGGGTATCCGTTGGTAAGAGTTTATTTTGGCGTACCTCCAGGTATTAAAGGTGAAAAAGCATCCTTCTACGATAATCCTAATGAGTGGATTGATAAACTCAATCTAGAGGATGTGATAGATCTTAGGAGTAGCTTAATTCTTGTAGCCATGCATAAGCTTAATGTTTATACTGTTCCAATGATTGTTAATGTAGAGCTTTTGCTTGCTGGTGTATCTCTGAAGCCCGTTGATACAGAGGTAGTTGTAGAGAAATTCATTAGAAAATCAATACTTTTAGACTCTATAGTTCCTCCCCTAGGACCTTCTATATTAGCTAGGAATATTAGGGTAACAGGTAACCCAAATCTACCTAAAAGATTAGAGAAAATTATCGATGATGATCTAAGAGCTTTTGATGCAGTTATCGAGTTATATAACGATGGGACAGATTTCTACACTATTGCTAGGGCTTTCTCTCTAGGACTTCTAGGTCTTAAGAATAATAGAAAAGCTGTGCCTACACGATGGTCTATAACAGCTGTAGATCAATCAATAGGAAATCACCTGTTATCAGCTCTTAAGCTAAACCCACCTATATCGAATACCCTAGTATTCTACAATAAGAACCTATATAATAAGTACTTAGTGATCTTAGCTCCTGGAACCTACAGAGCTATTTGGATAGAGGTTTGGCACCCATCTTCGGCTTTCAACCCTAGCTCAAAAATAGAATACTTAGTAGTTGAGGAGTTTCCCGCGAGCAGGTATACAGTTATGGATGGGGGATACATAGCTGCAAGAACTAGTATTTTGGAATACCTACACAAAATGAATAGACAAGCAAAAGTCGCAATAATAAGGGAGATTCTACCGCAATATATTTAACTCTGTAGGAAGTTGGCAAATAAGGTTAGCGGTTAAGCAAGCCCTTGAGAAAGGACCTATAATGCGTAACCCCACAGTGTATGAATTAAAGGAATTTATTAAGACGAAAATGAATATACCTGCTGAGGCTTTAGATAAAGTTCTAGAATTTATCTATGGTTTAAAGCAGAGAAAATTAGAAGAATTCATAAATAAGTAATGAAATAGGGTGGTCTTTAATTTGAAAGAGCAATAGCTTCTTAATACTCGTTACTTGTTTTGAGAAAAACATCAATAAATAAATTGCCGGGGTTTCCTAATACCGTAAACCCGTAGATCAATTCCAGCTTAATGGACTTTTACACTCTAATCTTCACCATATCGGGTACATCTATAAACATTTATAAACATTATTATAAACATTATAGTAAATGGACTACATAAATGTGTTTACAATCCTAGTTACGAGACCTACATAAATTGCGTAGGCTCTAGATAGCTATAGAGCTATATCCTTCCACCGTATAGCTCTGATACTGTTTATGGATATAGTTGGATGTAGCTTACTATTCTTCCTCGTAAATCATAGAATGTAGCTTCCTCGATCCTTACATAAGCTTGTTTACCTAAAGCGCTAGATCCGGCGTCCAAGATAACAGGTCTATAATTGTATAATCTACCTATAGCTCTACCTCTTTCTTTGTCAAACTCCGTAATCCATACCTTAGCTATTGAACCTATATATTCAGTGTTTATGTTAAGAGCTACAGCCTCGTATGCTTTCTCAATGTAGCTACTCCTCATCTTCTTGATGGGGTCCGGTATCTGGCTCATTAGAGAGGCTTTTGTTTGAGGTCGAGGTGAAAATCTTGCAATGTGAACCCTATCGATTTGATATTCAGATAGTAGTTTAACGCTCTCAAGGAACGCCTCTTCATCTTCTCCTGGGTAACCCACTATTATATCTGTGGCTACGCTTATACCCTCAATTTTACTTCTAATCTCTTTAATCATTTCAAGGAATAGCTCAACATTATGACCTCTATTCATGTAGTTCAACACTTTATTGCTACCACTTTGAATAGGAATATGTAGGTGTTTGTAAACCCGCGGATCCTTAAGCACCTCTATAACATAGTCAACGAAGTAAGCTAAATGTCTAGGGTTCATTTGGCCAAGCCTTAAAACGAAATCATGCCTCTCCAACTCTAAGATTTTCTCTAAGAGGTTAGGTAACGAGTATTTGCCATATAGATCGTATCCGTATACCGCTAAATCCTGCGCTGTTAACTCTATCTCCAGAGCACCTTTATCTAGAACCTTCTTAACCACCTCAACTACTTTATCTATAGGTACGCTACTTAAATGAGGTCTAGCTACTTTAACTACACAGAAAGAGCACTCATCTAGGCATCCTTCTGCTACAGGTATTGTAGCTTTAACTCCTTCAACGATCTCAGGAAGTACCTCAAACTTCTTTACTTCGTCGAAGTATGTCACAGGTTTCTGAGCCTTAACAACGTTCAAGACCTTATCTATGCTCTGTGGAGATAAAATACTGAGGTTGCTGTCTATGGTTCTAAGCTTATATGGATAGATTCTAGTTAAACATCCGGAGACGATGAGCTTCTTACCTAGCCTTATAAGTTGTTCAATTCTTTTAAACATTCTAACTTCCGTATCATACCTAACAGCGCATGTATTGACTATTATTATATCTGCTTCCTCAATAGAGTCTACTACTTCATATCCTCCCTCTATTAGAAGCTTCTTAATAGTAAGGGAATCAGCTTTATTCAAAGCACAGCCGTATGTCTCGATATAGATCTTGGTCGCAGCCATATCGTGGTTAGGTTAAAAGTGCCCAGCTCTTATAAACGTATATAGTTAACCAATTACCTTCTTGAATGCAACACAATATCATTCGATAATCATAACCGCTAATTCAATGCTATAAAGTATGTAAACATCAAAGCATTGCTTATACGTACTCCAGCGCATTAAGTTATAAGCAGGAATCTACAAAATGTTGTAGGGTTGACAGTTGAACGATAGAGAATTCGAAATACTAAGTAATTACGAACTCATGCTTGAAAGACTCTACAAGCAACTACCGTCTAAATTAACAGGTAAAGCCTATGATATACCATCACTTGACGTTGAGTATATAGGCGAACACACATACATTAGGAACTTTGCCCAAGTATGCGAAAGACTTCGAAGAGATCCAAGGATAACTATGAGGTACTTCCTCAAAGAACTTGGAAAGCCCGGAGCTGTAGATGATAAAAATAACCTGATAATATATGGACCGATAAAATCCCAAACAATAAGGGACCTTTACAATAGGTTCCTAGAAACATACGTTAAATGCCCTACCTGCGGTAGCTACGATACCGAACTTCATAGAGAGGGTAAGGTCTTCTACATAAGGTGTCTCGCTTGCGGAGCTATTTCATATGTAAAGCCCATCTAGGTGTACATCTTGGAGTCAAATTTTTATTTAAAGATCCATCAATACCAAGGATATCTGATAGTTGCTGTATGTGATGAAGAAATACTTGGCAAAGTTTTCAAGGAAAGCGATGTAATACTAAATGTATCACCAAATTTTTACAAAGGGGAGATAGTAGGTTTTGAGAAAGCACTTGAAGCTATAAAGAGCGCTGATATAGCTGTTATAACAGGTAAAAGAATTGTAGAGAAATTAGCTGAAATAGGATTAATAAGCAAAGATTTTGCACTAAAAGTTGGAGATCAACTTCATGTTCAAATAGTCCGAGAGGTTTTGAGCATTGACAAGATTCTGCGCTAACTGCGGAGTCAATGAAACAGAAGGTATTCCTATAATAGATGGGCTATGCGTTAAATGCTATGTAAAGCTTAAAGACATTATCAAAATTCCTAATACGATTGAAATAAGCACATGCAGTAGATGTGGAGCATTACTAGTTGGTGGTAGGTGGTTTTATCCTTCAACCGCTGAAGAAGCTCAGGAAATAGCTAGGAAAATTATTACCGAGACTATTAAGCATGGCGAAGATATAACTATAGGTAATGTTGTAGTGGAACTTCTACCACCTAATTACACAAGAGCCTGCACATGCATAGACCTAATAATAAGAAACAAGTATAAGTATCTACTTAAAGCAGATGTAAATATAAAATGGGTTAAAGGACTATGCCACTCATGTTTCAGAAGAGCCGGTATAAGCTTTGACGCCGTTGTACAGCTAAGATTTGTACACATGGATGAATCAGCTAAAAGGTTTATAGAGGAGATCGAGAAAATTTTTCAAGACCATATAATTGATGTAGAAGAGCACAGCAATGGTTTCGACATTAAAGTTATATCCCATAGAGTAGCCCATAAAATTGTTGACCTAGCCAAAAAGATGTGGAAAAAGATTAAGGTAATCGAATCTTTCGGAGATATAAGGCACTCTAAAGATGGATCTCGACGTGGAAAGCTGTATATATCGGTGAGAATTATCAATTTAAGAGTAAATGACTATGTAGTACTAGATGGCAAAGCTTATACAGTAGTTTATGTAGATGAAGAGACTATAAGAATTCTAGACAGCAATGGGGATAAGAAGACCATACACATAGAAGATTTAATTTCTTATTATCAGAAAGCAAGAGCTAGGTCAAGATAACAAACACTTGAAGCGATTATTGGGTTAAAGAGTTAAAAACAAGTTCAGCATAAAGTTATACAAGTCTTTGGAGGTGGGAATCCATATCAAAAAAGAAAGCACCCGAAGAACAAATAACTAAGAGCATTACCTTGCCTGGCGAAGGACAAGTTATATGCGTCGTTGAGGAAGTCATAGGAGCTGATCATGTAAAAGTTAGGTGTATGGATGGTGTTTCTAGAGTTTGCAGGATTCCAGGTAAGTTTAGGAGGAAAACATGGATATCTGAAGGAAATGTCGTTCTTGTTGCACCATGGGATTTCCAACCAAACAAAGGAGATATAATTCATAGATATGAGAAAGACGAAATAAAGAAGCTGGTTAATATGAACATGGTATCCAGGGAGTTTATTGAGGGAGGAGAATAGATTGTATTGCTCAAGTGATATCGATCATGAGATAGACAGAAAAATAGCTAAAAGATCTAAAGAGCCTAGAGTAAAAGATAAAGATCTTTTTGAGGTGGTTGAAGAAGTATTTGATAGAGCTACAGTATTAGCTATTATAGAGCTTAAAAGGAGAAAATGCCTAAAATTGTTGAAAGGAGTTGTATCGGCTGGTAAAGAAGCTAGGGTCTACTGGGGTAAAGGTTTTGATGGGTCTGACTTAGCCGTAAAAATATACTTAACGGCAACTGCTGAGTTTAAGAAAGGTATATGGAAGTACATTCAGGGAGATCCAAGATATGAATGGGTTGCATCGCTTCCATCACATAAACTTATGAGTGTATGGGCTAGGAAGGAATTCTCAAACCTCAAGAGAATCCATAGCATTGGTGTAAATGCCCCAGAACCAATCTGTGTTTACAGGAATGTGCTTACCATGAAGTTCATAGGCGAAAATGGTGTTAGAGCTCCACTTCTTAAAGAAGTTTATGAAGTTGGAGAACTAGAAGAAGACGTAGCTGAAGAGATATTTAAGAAGCTTATAGAGGTTGTGTATAGGCTCTACTGGAATGCAGAACTAGTCCACGGAGATTTAAGCGAATACAATGTTATGCTATTTAGGGGAGAACCATATATAATAGACGTAAGTCAAGCTATAACACTTAATCATCCCAATTCGCTTAGCTTCTTATATCGAGATGTAGGTAATTTAGTTAGATTCTTTAGAGATGAAGTAGGTGTAGAAGTACCGTCAGTTGAAGAAATCGTTGACAGAATATTAAATAAGCGCTTAAACTTATAACAAGATCCTATTGCATAATTTAACAATCAGCATAATGATTTATGCAGTAATTTTAATAGATCGGAACCAACATACGATTATCATCAAACCCTGACTGTCAAATCATATTAGGTTTAATACCGTGTAACAATATATAAAGCTAGGGTAAAGCTATGGAAGATATAATGCATAGTAAGCAGAACACTAAGAACTATAAGGAAGATGAAGATATAAAGGTAAAGAATACGGGGGTTCAAAGCAATAGTGCTGCTACTATTATCAATTCTACCCAAGTTGTTCAGAACAAGCCTACCGATGTATTAAGTTCGAAGATTATAAGACCCAGATCATCAGTAGGTATTACAAAGGTTTATGTAACAATACCCCTTGACAGGGTAGGGGTAGTTATAGGTAAGAGCGGCGAAACCATCAAGAAGATAATGGAGGCTACAAAGACCAAGATAGCTGTTGATGAAACAAATGGTGTAGCTGTTATAGAACCTGCTTCTCCAAATACATCACCATATGATATAATGAGGGCTCAGGACGTGATAAAGGCTATAGGCTATGGTTTTTCACATGAAAAAGCCTTTAAGTTATTAGAAGAGGATATTGTGCTAGTGGTTATAGATCTTACCCAGTACGTGAAGGATTCAGAAAATCATTTGACAAGGATTAAAGGCAGGATAATAGGTGAAGAAGGTAGAGCTCGTAAGAATATAGAGGAGATGACAGGAACCCATATATCTATTTACGACAACATCGTGGCAATAATAGGAAACTATGAAAATGCTAATGTAGCACGCGAGGCAATTATGATGCTTATTGAGGGAAGACAGCACTCAACAGTATATAGGCATATAGATAGATTAATGAGGCAAGTTAGAAGAACTAAAATAACTAGTTTATGGTATAGAGAGACCTAGGCCATAATGCGATACCCTATTAATTCAAGCCATAAGATGCTGGAATAAACTTATAAAACCTTCAGCAAATACAGTTCTTGTAGACCTAAACCTAGATGATAGATGGTGGGCCCGTAGCTCAGCTAGGTAGAGCGGCGGGCTCCAGCACTCTTTACGGGTCTGTTGACCGTTAAGGGATGAGAGAAAGCTGGAGCTTTGAACTGTGGAGAGACCCGTAGGTCGGGGGTTCAAATCCCCCCGGGCCCACCACAGACCTGCTATTCCCGATATCTTGAGAAGTCCTCTGCGCATTTAATTACATAGGCTATTCTTATATCGGTTGAGGGATGTGGGGATAGAAGTGTTCTCCAACCCCTTATTTCCCCATTTATGTTTTTGATTTTCTTAAGTAATTCAATGTATAAATTAGGGTTTTCAAGTTTAGATGCAACTAAGCAGTCTGCTTCAATTTCAAATCTTTTCGTTATTAATCTGGTGATTAATACCACTAATAGGTATCCTAGAATTAGAAAAGGTATTCCAATACTGAGAGCTGTTAGCTCGCTTTCAATAGTTTGGGTGATAAATATAGCTGTTAGAGCTATAACAAGCATCAATGCAAAAGATACAACCAGTAACTTTATTTGGTGCTTGAATTTACAGTGAGCATATTCATGAAGGAGTACAGCTTTTAATTCTTCAGCACCTAATATGTTCAATAATAAGTTAGTTAGAACTAGAGTTCTACATCTAAAACCGATAACTGCTGCGTTAGCTATGTAGAACCTCGAGCTAACTCTAATATTCTTAAAAGGCTTAATACCAATTATTCTTGCTACTTCTTTAGCTAAATTGTGTATAAATGGATCCTCAAGTTTTGATGAGTATAACCACCAAAGATAAACTTTAAATTTTCTTATAGCGTTTCCTAATGATTTAATCAATATATTTACACCTTTATGGTAAAATACTAGGATACCGCTTAAATTAAATTTTAATAGTGTGTTAACCTTTGGAAAATATAGCTATATGAGGCTTACTTAGTTGGCCTTTATGCCGTGTTGCCAAAGGGTCTAAGCTATGAAGAAATTCATAAGAAGATACATTATGATTAAAGGCAAATTCGCGGAACTTATCCTTGCAGGCAAAAAGACTACAACAATAAGGTTAGGAAGAGTCGTCCCTAAATCTAATGAAGTGATAATTCATAGTAATGGAAGACCTATAGCTGAAGCTAAGATTAAAAACGTTACCTACAAAAAAATTAAAGAATTAACTGATGAAGATGCTAAAAAAGATGGATATTCATCACTACAGGAACTTCTCAATGATTTAAAGAATATCTATAAAACAGACTTAGACATAAACATCGAGGTAACAGTAATAGAATTTGAAGTCATCAAGAGATTTGATGAGATAGATGTTAAGGATATATATCTAGGGTTTTCCCCTCATACGATAGCTGTATTAGCAAATAGGTATTTAAGGGATATATTGAGTAAGGATGAAAGGAATGTTGTTAACCATATGCTTAGGTATAAGAATATTAGAATAACGACGATAAAGATGTTTGGATCTTTAAATAAGAGATGGGTTACACGAAATATTTTAAGAAGGCTTTTAGCAAAACTAATGGATAAAGGTGTTATAAATATTGATCAAGGGGTCTTAGAGAAATTAGCTACTGTTTCGATTTTTTGGAGAAGGTATCTAAGGAAGAAGATCGGGGCTAATACCTCTTATGAGTATCAGCAAGGGACTTTACCTTAGCTATTCTCTAAAAAAGAATTTAGCTGGGGAACCCATTGACAGAGAAAAATCGATTCAAGTAGTATATGGTATTCTTAAAGGTGCTAAGCTTAATGGGGTGGTACGCCTGCACCAACGATGTTCACGTTAGCTCCTTGTTTTCCTAGTACTATGTCAAATATCATTTCTGTAGCGGCATGAAGGTTATGACATATTAATTGTAGTCTTTCGAAGAAAGCTTTGGCATTTATGTAATCCTCGAGCGATTTATACTTGGGAATAACGTCGGTTTCCATTTTCGATATAAATTTTGTTGATTCCAGGGCTATATCTATAGCTCTGCTAGCTATATATACATCGTTCTTTGTCAACGTGTTATTCATTATATCTAGTAGGTACTGCACATACATGTTCAATTCATCGAGTCTTTCCTCAATAGATGCCTTAACTACTTTCATTAAGTGTGGTTTATCTAAAAATATGTTTGCTGCTTGAGCTAAAGCATCGCCGGTATCTTCTAGTGCTTTTATTAATGCTCTATACTCGGTAACAAATGGTGTTATACTTAAGAGGCTCAGCACATAAACATACCTAATAGCTAGAGCATGAACTCGGTCCATCTCGACTTCAAGCTCTGTTATCTCCTTTAAATAGTCTACATTATCGCTCCTAATGGATACTACAAGGAAGTTGAACATATTCTTAAGCGTCGATATTATCCTAGAAACCAAAGCGTCTAAGCTATACCTATTGATATCTATGAATATCTGTATCACAACTCTTCCTTGTGCCTGTTCAACGATTTCTGAACCGATAAGCATCCTTACAAGCAATCTTATTGCTTGCATATGATTTGGTGTTAGATCTCCATTGCGGCACTCAATAATAATTCTATCATAACCAGCAATATAAGCGGCGTAAAGCGATCTTGTTAAAAGGTCGTCGGGTGTTGACTTAGAAACAACAACTTTTACTTCTTTACCTTTAGTTTTCTGCTCTAAAATAGTCTGAGGAATGACGATGAGTGCTCCATCTTCTCGTACCTCAAGCCGAACCATATCTGATGGTCTGAGATTCACTAGTTTAACCCACTCAGAGGGTAGTGAAACCATAAGCGTTGATTTACCGAATTTCTGGACTTTTCTGGTTTCAATAAATTTTATACTGCTCATACAATCCAATACCCAATACTCTTTAAAGATAATAAAGTTTAAAAATGTTAATAAACAGCAAAAATACCTATAAGAAAACTTACATTTATACTAACTGTATGTACTTAGCTTAGCTTTGCTTTGATACGCCTTGGATGGATAACCCTACCAGAGAGCCATTCTTAATCCTAACTATAATGCCATTCTCAAGTAATAATGTCTCTTCTGCTTCTTCATCCGCTAAATTTATGTGAAGAGTGTCGGTTAGCTGATCGTAAATAACAATAGCTTTCTCTAACTTACCTAAATCAACAACTACCTTCTTTATCTGTTGGTTTATATACGTATCTTGTTCCTCCATTTAGTACACCTCTATTTTCTTACCTTTAATAACAAAGATTTTCGGTATATACATATTTTCATTAACCACTACTTCGATTTTCAAGGACATTCCATCGTTCAATACAGCATCTTCGTATATGCATTCGTATGTAGTTGGATATTCACATTCTTCTGTTCCTATACCACATATATTAACCGAAACTTTAATACCTTGATTATGAAGTTGTATCCTGATGTTTTTAATTAGGTCTGCGCATTTTCTTGAGTAAAAGTTCCTAGATTTGCTCTCTATGGTATTGTTTATACGAGTAATAATATCTTCGGCTTCTTTACTTAAGGGTAAGCTCCATCTATAGCTAACGATAAGTATATCCTTTTTAATAAGTAAGCGTAACGTAATTAGGTTATCTAACTTAGATAATGTTTCTAGGTATATCCCATAACGTTTTGGGTATAGTTGACTAGATAAACAATTTAACAAATTGTGTACTTCACTCATGCAGTAATTTAGTAACTGCTTTACTGAATTGTGAATGTTTATCAACGTGTTGAGATCCTCATCGTTTTTCTTAGATCTAATAATCCTTATATCCTTTGTTATATCTTTTATCCTCCAATATTTTACCAAAATCGAGTACAACGATGCATCTATGTAGAGTAGGGGAATACCTATATCTTCACCTTGCTTAGTAAAGGATTTGATTACGCTTAAAGCAATATCTCGAAAGTTCCTACCTAATACATATCCGTATGAGTTAATCGTATCGTAGGAGTAAT
>JAWAXP010000009.1:0-48254 GCA_038820005.1 Ignisphaera sp.
AGAACCTTCAATGATTGAGTTAGAGAAAAATCTTTTTATTGCTTGTTGGTTATATATGAGAAGGTGAATTAAATGAGTTCATTAATAACAGCAAAAAATATAACAATGACATTCTCTATTAGAAAAGGACTTAAAAAACTATATTTTAATGCAGTAGATAATACCAGCATAGATATAAACGAAGGAGAAGTAGTAGGACTAATAGGAGAAAGTGGATCAGGAAAAACAACATTAGGAAAAATAACACTAGATCTACTAAAACCAACAAAAGGAGAAATATATTTCCAAGGAACAAACATAAGAAAAATGAACAAACAAGAATACAAAAAATACAGAATAAACACACAATACATACCACAAGACCCATACGCAAGCCTAAACCCATATAAGAGAGCCATCGATATATTATCCGATATAGTATCTTATCATATGCCAAACCTCGTTAGCGAACAGGTAATAGACTTAGTTTCGAAAACTATGGAGAGAGTGGGCTTAAGCCCACCAGAAAAATATTTAGAGAAATATCCATTCCAGTTAAGTGGTGGTGAAAGACAGAGGCTATCAATAGCTAGAGCTATAGTATTGAATCCAAGGTATATTGTGGCTGATGAACCTGTTACTATGCTTGATGCATCTCTAAAAGCAGGTATAATGACTACACTTGCAAACTTAATAGAGGGAATGAGATCGTCATTACTATTTATAACCCACGAAATATCACTATTACAATTCTTTGGAGAAAAAACAAGAATTATTATTATGTACTTAGGTAAATTCGTGGAAGAAGCACCACTAGCAAATATAATAAACAACGCCGCCCATCCTTATACCCAAGCGTTGATTGCTGCTATACCTATACCGGATCCTAAGGCTAGAGAAACAAGGAAGATAATGTTAAAAGGTCCCCAGCCATCACCAATAAACAGACCTCCTGGGTGTGTTCTCAGTAATAGATGCCCATTTGTTATGGATATCTGTAGAAAAGAACAGCCACCTATAATCGAAGTAGATAAAAACCATTTTGTCTATTGTTGGCTTTACTATAAAAAATAAAGTAATGTTTTTGAGCTCTTAAAACTAAGTGAAAAAAGATGCAGAATCATAGAGTATATAAATCCTAACTCCACAATCTAATTTTGGTGTGAAAAGAATGTTACAAAGCATTAGCTGGATTTTAAGGCGTACTATTATAACTGTTGTAACATGGATTCTTGCTGTATCTATAACGGTATTAATAATATTGGTTGCACCACCGGGGGATCCTGCTAGAACGCTAATGTTAGATTGTATGAATAGAGGGGGATCGCAACATGAGTGCTTGATAGAAGTTCAAACATATTTAGGGCTTCAGCCAGAGGAACCCTTAATTGTTAAGTGGGCGAAATGGACGTATAATACTCTAACCTTTAATCTTGGGATATCTTGGTACTATAGGGTATCTGTTAACAGAATAATAGCTGATGCTGTTCCATGGACTTTATTCTTAACATCGTATGCGTTAATACTTACAATACCTATAGGGATACTCCTAGGTATAATACTAGCTTACTATAGAAGCAACAGAATATTCTTTACATCAGTATCAGCTGCTCTATCTGTTATAAATGCTATACCTGTATGGCTTATAGCTGTATATCTGTACCTATACGTAGGAGCACGGTGGGAACTACTACCGCATAGAGGTCCATACGATATAAATGTTACCCCAGGTTTAAACCTATCGTTTCTATTAAGTGTTTTACATCATCATTTGTTGCCTGCACTAGCATACTTTATTGTAAGTTTACCTTCTTGGGCGCTGCCTATGGCGACTCTTGCCTCTAGTATACTAAGGGAAGATTATGTAGCAATAGCTAAAGCACGTGGACTTCCAAAAGGTAGAGTACTTACTGCATATGTTATGAGGAACTCCGTTTTACCTATGTATACTAGGATATCCTTGACATTTGCCGCCATGTTAACAGGGGCTGTCTGGATCGAAAACCAGTTTGCACTCCTCGGGCTAGGTAGAATATTAGGTGCGGTTTCCGGTATAAGAGATTACCCAACTATGATGGGCATATACTGTGTAAGTTTATCAGCTATAATAATTGGGAACCTATTAACGGATTTAACGTATGCCTTAATCGATCCAAGAGCACGTCTTGAGGACTAATGGGGTGGAAATATGATGATTAATCCTAAGCTCAGCAAGCTAAAGAATAATATGATGGTCTTCATAAGAATATGCTTTTCAAGACCATCGTATGCGTTTAGTTTTGTTGTTATACTACTCTACATCATAGGTGGTTTAGCTGTTGTAGCTGGGCTTATACCTCCCTTACCACCGGGGAAAGGCGGTTGGGAAAATATATATGCTCCACCATCGTTTGAAAACTTCCCGTGGTACATTCTTGGAAGAGACTTTGCAGGCAAACCTCTATTTTTAGCAATAGTCAGAGCTATTCCCAGCACATTTGCTGTAGCATTGATAGCAGCCTTTATAACTGTTGGTTTAGGCGTAGTAGTTGGAATGATAGGGGGATATCTAGGGGGAAAAGTAGATGCAGTACTATGGATATTAACTAATGTAGCGCTCTCAATACCCTCAGGATTCCTGGCGCTAATATTAGCTATAATTCTACCAACAGATCTTAAAGGTAATGTAGCAATAATGGGCCTCATACTATCTATTACTGCATGGGCCAGTTTAGCTAGGTCTATAAGAGCGCAGATACTCTCCTTAAAGAAAAGAGAATTTATCGATGTTGCGAGGGTCGTCGGCTTTTCACCATGGAAAATAATGTTCGACGAGCTCATAAGGATTACAGCTCCGTTCATAGCGGTAAACTTTATGTTTGCTATAACCTCTGCTATCTACAACTATACTGGTTTAGCATACCTAGGGCTCTTACCACTAACATCAGAGAACTGGGGTATTCAGATAAATATGGCTGTTGCTGTAGGTGGAGCACTTTTTAGCGATAGAGCTATCCTAGCTTTATGGTCGCCAGCAATAGCGATAATTCTTCTACAGTACAGCCTATTAAATATGGCAAGAGCAATTGAGGAATACATTAATCCGGCGCTAAGGATTGCTAGGGCAAGATAATGATCAGGAAACTAATTAAGATATTTTTATTATATTTTTCAATATATAGATGAAGCTTTTGTTAACAATACCAAAAAGATTTAAAAAACCTTATACGCAGTACATATCATTAGGTGGTACCTATACCTAATAGTAAATTGTTTGCCAAAGTATTACTAGGGATACTAATCGGATTGCTAGGGTTATCACTGATTCCTCCAATTCAAGCATTAAAAGTTAAAGAACTATGGGTAAGAGCTGAAGATTTCCAGTTAAGCGCCATAGACCATCCTAGATCTGGTACTATACCTGCAACAATAAACTGGAATCCCTTTGCTTCAGGAGGAATATTAGGTGGTGCAGCTAGAGGGTTCTGTCATAACAATTTATTTGCAATATTAGATGCAGAAGAAGGTATAATATTTCCATTCCTGGCGAGGAGTTTTAGCGTAAACTTAAAGGAAGGCTATATGGATATAGTTCTCTGGGGAGATGAATATTGGTTTAACGGAGAAAGATTTGTGCCTATTGTAGCTAAAGATCTATGGACTTACTTCATAATCCAGTGGAAAATATTTAGGAACTTTATACCGTGGTTAAAAGATGTATTAGTGATTAACGATACCGCCATTAGAATAGTGTTCAATTCCACTACATATATTGCTCAAGCACCGCTCATTAACGATCCTTCTAAGAGCTTTAAATACGAGTTCAAGAGCTCTTTATGGTACTATGGAGTTCCAACAATCCTATCACAAGCAGTAACAACACCATATGAAATATTTGGAAAATACGCTGAAAAAGTCGCAGATGTTCCTGTAGGAGAAATTCCTAAGGTATTTGATCTTACAAGCCTCCAAAACGAAGTGAGAAACCTATTCATCGATAAACCGTGGTGCAATGGTGTATATTGGCCAGATCCAACAAAAATAACACCAGCACAAATTGTTTGGTACGTAAACCCAGGTAGCAGATGGAAGAAATACTTACCTAGTGCGGCAGATCAACTCATAATACACTTAACAGCTGCAGAAGCACAAATGGTTGAAATATTCTTAAAAGGATCTATCCTAACATCAGGTTACCAGTTATCACCATTTTCAGCTATTACAGTTGATCAGCAATCAACAAAGACAAGAATAGCATACGTATACGAATATAGAGTTACAGGTATGTGGATTAACTTCATGAGATACCCACTTAACATAACCGAAGTTCGTCAAGCATTAGCATTACTAACTAATGTTACAGCAGCAGCGCTTGCTTATCCAGCTGGATACATGCCATTTAAAGACTACATTACAGGTCAATCATCTTCAGAGTGGTTCGCAGATTGGATTAAGAACAACCTCTATGATTGGAGTTATAATCCGCAGAAAGCGTATCAGCTACTCGAGAAAGCAGGGTTTAAGAGGGGATCCGACGGCAAGTGGTATGATACAAAAACAGGGCAACCACTTAAGGTATCAATCCTGGTTAGAAGCGATTACCCAGACCTTGTAACAATATGTAACAATGTAGTAGATCAATGGAAACAACACGGTATAGATGCAGCACTAGAAGCTGTTACTTCAGCTGTCTTATCCCAAAGAAGGGATGCCTGGGATTTTGATATAACAGGAGAACTTTACCTAGTCAATACCAAAGGGCCTATGAAGGCTTTCGATGGGTACTTCACAAGATATGGATACTTAACAAACTACGCTTACACGAAGCTTAACTTCACATGGTCTCTACCGCTAAAGAATGGTACGCTTATTTACATAAACCCCAGTTTCGAAAATGCGAAACTACAAGCAGCGTTCCCAGGTACAAAAGGTTGGTGGGAAGCATTATCAAGTATGGTTTGGTTCTGGAACTATTACGTACTTAATATACCAATATCTTATGTGTCTAGGACAAGATCATTTAATATAATTGACTATAATTGGGCTGAGATATTAGGTAAACCCGATTCATGGATTGAAGTACAAGGCTATAAGTTCCCATACTATGGACCACCGACCAAGTGGACGCTACACAGAGCACTTATATCCGAGGGTGGATGGGGTGGAGGACCACCATCAAGCGGATACTCATGGTTATTCTATGGTGTTCTAAAGAAACCATCTAAACCAGACAGAAATGCGTGGCCAGGTACCAACGATCCACCGGATCTAATATCATTGCTACCAAGTGAGGTACGTAAATATACTGTAAACTTCTATGAAGTATTCGTAAAACCCGCTTTAGCTGAATTACCAGTTACGCCTACCACGACGCCAACTACAACCCCAGTAACTACTCCAAAACCCACAACACCACCATCACCAACACCTACCACGACACCTACAATAATACCAGGGGCACAGCTGGTAACAGTAACAACAACAGTGGTATCAACAATTGAGAGAACAACTCTAATGCTATCAACAACAACCACGGAGGTCAAGAAAGTAGATTGGACATGGACAATAGTGCTACCCATAGTGCTGTTTATAGTAGGTCTACCTGTAGGATTTGTTATTAAGAAAAAATAACGTTTTAGATAATATCTAACTATTATTTTTTAAGCATTTTATCTCTAAATTCTAATAGTAATAGTATAATAGTATAACTTACTTTTTTATCTCTATAGATCAAACAACCCAAGGAGAGGAATACACCGTATTAAGGTAAAATTTAATAAAAAGATAATTAATACTCCATTATATGTCTGTAAACTATATCACCAGGCTTATATCGAGGGGTAGTTTCACAGGTTTATTTATTAAAGTTGCATAATAAATAGATTTCACCAGTTCTAGGCTTTTATACCCTTCTTCCCCGTTGATCGGAAAATCTTCATCGTTCAATAGCTTTATTAAAAAGTCCTTAAACAACTTCTTATGGAGGTTTTCTCTTTTTCTCTCTAAAAGTGAGGTGTCTATTGATTGATTTTTAACAGTTATTTGAGTTAAACACTCGTTTTCTACTTCAGCAAAACCATTCAATCCGAAAACTCTTATTCTCCAGTATTGTTTCTCCGGTGGCTGGAACGATATAGATGAAGTAAGCGTAGCCATAGCGCTATTCTTGAACTTTATAACCGCTGCTGTTGTGTCTTCAACGGTTACAGCCGGATGGGATACGTTGTTTATATAGCCATAGATTTCCTCTGCATCACCAAGTATGTATAGTAGAAGATCTACTACATGTATGGCCTGTGTCATAAGCAATCCTCCTCCTTCTGTGCTCCACATACCTCTCCAGCTTCTAGCAACCTCGTCCTTTAGGAAGTATTCTTCTTCGCTTCTAAACCACATCAACGAAGCTTCAGCTAAGAATATTTTCCCCAAAATATTGTTTGAAACAATATTCCTTAGTTTTTGAATAGCATCAGCATAACGCCTCTGATATATAACCCCTAATCTAACTCCGTTATCCTTAGCTTTTGATATCATTTCTTTTGCTGAAGCAAGAGTTATCGCCATAGGCTTCTCTACTATAACATGCTTCTTGTACTCCATAGCGTAGATAGATTGCTGAGCATGTAAATAGTGAGGAGTTGCAATGAAAACAACATCTACCTCTAAGTCCTTAACTACCTCATCGTAGGAGTAGTACCCTTTACAATGGTATTTAGCCGCAAAATCGTCAACCCTAGCCTTTATCGCATCCATAACACCGATGAGTTTGATGTTGAAACCTTCTTGTTCAAGTTCTTTTAAGCTCTCTACGTGTCTGCGTCCAATAGCTCCTAAACCTACTACAGCGACACCTATTCTTTTCAATACTGTCACCTACTATACTCTCTTAAGCCTCGAAATTATTAATTTTAAGGACTTCAGCAACTCAAATATAGTTGATATAGCTAAGACCTTACACTTATATATCTTTATCATAGATATAGTGTAGAAGAGGCATGCACTATGTTACAGCTTATAACGCAAAAAATCAGCGTAATTGATTATGGGGCTGATCCTCGGAGAGGTGAAGATAGTTCAAAAGCATTCAATATAGCATTAGAGGAAGCTTCAGAGAAGAAGGCTTTAGTTTATATACCTCCTGGGAAATACGTCTTGTCATCACCTATAATATTAAGAAACAACGCCGTTATACTAATTGAAAAAGATGCTGTGATAGAGTTTATCGCTAACTACGATAATTACCCCGTGGTGGATACACGAAGGGAAGGAATACATCAATGCCAAGTCTCGCCCCTTATATTCGGTAAAGATGTTAAAAACATAGCTATTATAGGCGAAGGTACGGTAGATGGACACGGAGAACGCTGGTGGTACCTAAAGAAATCACGTGTACCAGACGATGTATGGAGAAAAATTCTTGAATCAGGAGAAGGATACATAGACGAACAAACAAGAACTTGGTGGCCAACTAAAAGAGCTTTCGAAGGAAATAAAATATACAAGGAGCTAACATCAAAAGGTCTTAAACCTACTAATGATGTTTGTGAGCAGTTTCGGGAATTCTTTAGACCACAACTTCTACAGCTATACAACGCAGAAAATGTTCATGTATACGGTGTTACCTTTAGGAATTCTCCTATGTGGAACATCCATATACTCTACTCAAAACATATAACGGTTGAGAACGTCAATATATTAGCCCCTGATTACTCCCCTAATACGGATGGAATAGCTGTTGACTCTTCAAGCGATGTATATATACGTGGATGTTTAATTGATGTAGGAGATGATTGTATTGTCTTAAAGTCGGGTAAGAACGAAGAAGGAAGGAGAATAGGAATACCGACAACAAATGTATTTGTTAGTAACTGCCTAATGAGAAGAGGACATGGGGGGTTCGTTATAGGTAGCGAGATGTCGGGTTGTGTTAGGAATGTATCCATAGAGAACAGCGTCTTCGAGGGGACAGAGAGAGGTATAAGAATAAAGACTACTAGGGGTAGAGGAGGGATAGTTGAAAACGTTATAGCAAGGAACATAACCATGAAGGACATCATATACGAAGCAATAGTAATAGATATGTTCTACGAACCTGTTCCACCTGAACCAGTATCAGAAAGAACACCAATAATAAGGAATATACATATACAGAACATCACCTGCTACAGCGCAGGACAAGCAATAAAACTTGCAGGTCTTCCTGAGATGCCCATAAGCGATGTGGTCATCGAGAATACGAGGATAAACGCTGTAAAAGGAGTTTCTATCTCAAATACGGTAAATCTAAAGTTACTAAAGGTAAGAGTGGCATCATCTGAAGGACAGCCGATGGTATTAGAGAATGTTAGGAATATCTCGATGGAGGACTGTACAGCAGAAAAAAACCATAAATAAATTTCATACTACAAACAAAAAATTACCGTTTATTCAATTTTGTCCATATATAGGGAGTTAAAAATGAGTTTCAAAGATATACTATACCTACACAGAGTAGAACCTACCTTATTCGACCCCGAGAACGCATATAACCTCGATTTCTCGGATGGATTAACATACTGGGCATTTATTAAAAGCACAGATATTCAGCCAACAGTCAGTTACACCGATAACGTAGGCATCAAGATTAAAAGCTTTCGAGATTCTCGCTGGGTATTAATATATAAACCTCTAATTAAATCTAAAGAAGAGGACTACTACATAGTAGAGGTTCTAGTTAAATATTGTTTCTATACCCATAGGTTTAACGCTAAGAAAGGAGAAATAGATGGGTTTATCGTAAGAGTAGAACCCCTAGACGAGAATCTAAACAGTATCGAGATAAGTATAGATAAATGGATTTGGGGAGACAATAGCGAAACCTTCTTTAGAACTGACTGGAGATGCGGATACAAACCATGTATAAACCTTGGCAGATTTAGGTGCGGCGATATAGCTTTAGCTGGATGTAGCAACAACTGGAAAAAGGTGTTCAGCTTCTTTAAAACGCCTAAGGGTACCAAGTATCTAAGAATCTATATGGTTGGGCAAGGAGAAGGAGAGGTAGCTATAAGGTACATTAAGGTACTAAACGAAGCACCCAAAGGGGTAATCCTAGAGTATCGCAAATCCCCATTTCAGAACCTACGGATTCCAAGTTCACGTACATACAAGCATATTAAGCTTGGGGACTACGCAGCAAGGATTATGAGGATAGGGGATTTAAACGGTGATGGAGTTCCAGAGCTTGTTTTCGCTCAAAACGATAACATTGTCACAGGAGAGAAATACCATCACAACATATACAGGTATATAACATGTTTAACAGCGATAGACCTTGACGGGTATATTCTTTGGCAGATAGGTAGACCAGATCTTAGGAATTTCTCAGCAGAATCTGAGTTACCTATAGGTATTATAGACATCAACGACGACGGTAAAGATGAAGTAGTTGTTGCTAAGAACTTTAAGCTAATGATACTCGATGGCGTTACAGGCAATACTATAGCAAGTACGAGTACGCCTAAGGCTAGGGAAGGCGAAGGATACATGGAGGGTCCAGAAACCTTCTTCGAAAGAGTTCTAGGGGATCAAATAATCTTCGCAGATGTAAGAGGCTTAGGGAGACCAAGGGATATAGTTTTCAAGGACCGCTACAACAACTTGTGGATTTACACAAATACCCTTGAGGAGTTGTGGAGCTATACAGGTAAATTAATACATACCCCGCTGGTTGCAGATATAGATAACGATGGAAGGGACGAGATATTCGTAGGGGATGCCCTTATAGACGATAACGGTAAAGTAATGTGGAGGTTAGATCTCTACGATCACTGCGATAGCGCTGTAGCATACAACTACAACAACAAAACATACCTAGCTTTAGCAAACCAGGACGGAGGTTTCTACTTCGTAGACGCAGAAAAAGGTGAAATAATCAAGGAGTGGCACTTGGGCCACGCTCAAGTCCTATCGCTAGCGTATTTTGACCTCTCTACGCCAAGACCTTTAATAGTGGCTCAAACATTCTGGGGTGGAATGAATCAATTTCTATTCGATTTAAGCGGTGAACTACTGTTCGCAGCATTCAACAAGGTGTTTGGATGGATACCTGTTAACTGGTTTGGAAATGGATACGAATTATTAGCATCACATAACGGTTTATACGATGTGTACGGAAACCTACTAGTTGTATTTGAACACAATATGTGGGAGGGTAGTGAATGGGGACCAAAGGTATACGTATGGGATGTAGTAGGAGATCCTAGAGATGAAGTTATAGTATGGAACGAACATTCGCTGGTAATATATACTCAAAACGATAACCCAAGTGAAAAAGCTGCTAAGGTTAAGAGAAGATACTACAACCAATCGTTATACGGCAACATAATCTCATTACCTAATAAAAACAAGAACTAGTCTATCTCCATTTTTATCTTATTCACTATATCCATAAGGCCTCTAAACGATTCCCTCGTACCATCCTCCTTCGTTCCACCTTGTGGAGCATAATGAGTTTCAAGAGATACAATTATATCCTTTTTCGCAACCTCCTTAAGCTGTCCGTAATAATCTATAGCACCTTTACCTATAGGTCTCCAGACAAATCTCCCCCGCTCATCAACAACAGCGTCCTTTAGGTGCATATACATAACGTGGTCTTTAACATAGTTGTACCCAATAGGGTAAGGCGTTTCTCTCGCAAAGAAAGCGTTACCAGGATCCCACAGCACCTTCAACCAAGGTGATTTAATTTTTTCTAGCACCACCTTGGTTTCGAAGCCTGTTCCAATGAAGCATGAGTACTCGTTCTCTATTATTAAGTAGATCCCCTCATCTTTAGCTATATCTAGCGCATGCTGAATTCTATCAATGATTAGATCCAGGTATAACTCTAGATTACCTTGCCACCAAAACGTAAAGATCCTAGTGTAGTTTAAATCGAATAACTTAGTCAATTCAATAGCTCTGCGTATAAACCTCAAATGCTGCTCAAAGCCTTTCTCATCATCAATGTATATCTTGAAAGCAGGGGAAGCTACATGGGATACCCTTAGACCATAACTCCTCAGCAAGTTCTTCACGTTATCTAATTCGGTATCTGCCAATTCAACAATATTCTTGTTCCATAACGATCTAATCTCAACAAGTTCAACTCCTAGCTCGTTTATGACCTTAAGGGCATGCTCAAAATCCTGTGTTATTTCATCAGATACTATAGCCAATCTCATCTACATCCACCCTAGATTTGAGATTTCGCTTACCTATATAAAGTTAAATTACCTCTAATCATCATGATAATGTAGAGCCTGGTATTCATGTTCCCTAAACCCTAGAATTAGGAAACAAGGTAGGAGAAACCATGAAGAAGTTTAATGTATGCGTTATAGGTTTAGGGATGATAGGAGAAATCCATGTAAAAGCATTTATAGGATTAAAAAGAGAAGGATACGTAGAAACAATAGGGGTTCTTACGTCAAGTTCTGCTAAAGCTGATCATTATAAGAATGTTTATGGGTGTAAAGCATATACATCGTTAAATGAGGTAGCAAGAGATAACACAATCGATGTTGTGGTAATTGCTACACCGCATTATCTACATCACGGCCAAGCAATGCTGTTTATGGAGTATGGAAAACACGTAATAGTTGAAAAACCTATAGCTATAAGCATTCTAGCTGCGAAAGAGATGGTATCTAAGGCTAAGAAGAAAGGAGTTAAGCTCGGTGTAGTTTTTCAGCATAGGTACGCAGATGATGTGAAACTTCTCAAGAAGTACATAGATGAGGGAGTAATAGGGGATATACACTATATTCAGGGGGAGGTTATGTGGTGGAGAGAGGAATTAGCATACTACCTAAAGGACAAGGTTGCTAGAAGCTGGAGAGGTATGTGGAGCACAGAAGGAGGAGGAGTAATGATAAACCAGGCAATACACACCATAGACTTAATCCAATGGTTCAGCCGTAGCGTAGCCGAGGAGGTTTACGGATACATAGACAACCTTATGCATCCCTCGATAAACGTTGAAGATATAGGTATAGCATTGATAAAATTCAGGGGAAGGGTATACGCATCCCTAACAGCTAGCTTATGTACAAGACCACCTTCTTACCAGTACACGAAGATAAAAATATTCGGATCAAAAGGGTTTGCCGAACTATACAACGATGAACTTCGAATACTTAAATCGGATACAGGCATAGACATTGATAAGGTATCAACATCAGCGACTGAAACACTAAGAGTTGAGCACGAGCTTCATGAACGATTATTAAAAGATTTCTTAATAGCATTGAGAGAAGATAGAGATTTCCCTATAAATGGAGAAGAAGGGTTAAAAAGCTTAGAAATAGTAAGAGCATTATACATTTCATCAACTATGAAGCAACCCGCGAAGCTACCTCTGCACCCCCAAACAATAGCTTAGTCGCCACCTTTATGGTGAGCTCTTTAGCTTTAACCCAAATACATAATTTATAGAGTATAATATCATGTACTTGATATGAATACAAAGTAAAAACTTTTATCCTCGAAACCCCTAGCCTTAAGCAGGTGCGATAATGTCTAATAAAATATCAAATCCATTTAAGCCTTACTGTTTAATTCCAGCGATACTAACGCCTATGAAAGCTGACTACAGTATAGACTTAGACCAGATGGAGAAATACCTTAAGTGGTTACTATCGTTCGATATAGGTGGACTTGCTGTTGCTGTAGATACAGGCGAAGGACCTTCGCTATATAAACACGAGAAACTCGAGCTTATTAAATTCGTAAGCCAAATCGTAAAGGGAAGAGTACCTGTTGTAGCAGGGCTACAAGCTATAAACACTATGGACGCAGTTGAAACAGCTAAACAACTAAAAGAAGTAGGTGCAGATGCTCTACTTGTATTCCCGCACCCATCGTTTATAGGTTACCCAAACGAAGACGTTGTATATCATTACCATAAAGCTCTATCCGATAATGTAGAGATTCCGCTAATAGCCTTCAACCTCCAGCCAGCCCTAGGAGGAGTTGAATATAGTGTTAAAGCTATAGAGATGCTATCCTCCTTAAAAACAGTTGTAGCTATTAAAGAAGCTTCTTTCGATGCAAAGAAATTCATCGACATAGTGAGAACCATCAATAAACTCAAGAATAAGATAATGGTTCTTACAGGAAACGACAACTTCATATACGAATCCCTTGTCTTAGGAGCAGAAGGAGGGTTACTAGGCTTTGGAACCATAGCCGTTAAAGAGCAGGTAGAGATGTTCAACCTTGTAGCTAAAAAGAAGTACCCAGAAGCTCTTGAGATTTGGGAATTAATACTACCTCTAGAGGAGGTAATATTTGCTCCACCTGTGAGAAACTATAGGGTAAGACTAAAAGAAGCACTAACTATGATGGGTGTTCTCGAAACAACTTACGCTAGACCACCTCTACAGCCTATATCAAACGAGGAGAGGGAGAAGATTAGAGCAGTATTAAAACAGCTGAAGCTAATATAGGGTTTTAAAGCATGGAATTAAACCTTGCGGTCGAACTACATAAAAACCTTTCGCTTCCAAACCCCCTCATAATAGCCTCCGGCCCTTCTGTTAAAGACGATGAAGATATTGTAAGAGGTCTAGAGGCTGGAGCAGGAGGTGTTGTAACAAAGACTATAACCTACGACGTTAATATGCAGGTACAGCCAAAACCAAGGATGTACATAATTGATAAGTACAGCGCTTTAGCGAGAACAAAGTTCTACTCATTCTATTCAATAGACCTAATGTCCCAGCACCCCCCAGAGCAATGGGTTGAACTCATGAAGCGTGCAAAAAACGAAATAAAGAAGAAGAAACTTGAAGGAGTTGTTATAGCCAGTATAGCGGGGAGAACATACGAAGAATGGGAGAAACTAGCAAAACTAATGACTGAGGCAGGGGTAGACGCATTAGAGCTTAACCTCTCCTGCCCACATGTCGACCCCTCTCGTCCAGAACTAATGGGCAGAGCAGTTGTTTCAAACCCTGAGATTGTTGTAAACATAGTGAAAAGAGTTAAAGAGAATACAAACCTTCCAGTCATAGGAAAGCTAACGCCACACGGAGCTAATCCGCTCGAAGTAGCAAAAACAATGGTTAAAGCAGGTGTAGACATCTTAGTATCAACAGCTAGATTCCAGGGGTTGGTAATAGATGTTGAATCTATGAAACCAATTCTATGGGGTGGTCTAGGTGGGTATGGAGGGCCTTGGCAACTACCGATAAGTTTAGCATGGACATACTATATAGTGAAAGAGCTAGGAAATGTTCCTGTGATAGGTTCTGGAGGTATTTCCTCAGGTTTAGATATAGCTAGGTTTATACTAGTAGGTGCTAGGGCTACTCAAGTCTGTACAACAATTATTGTTCAAGGTTACGATGCGATAAAAGTTATGCTAGACGAATTAAAGAGCTGGATGAAGAAACACAACTTTACAAGTACAGATGAATTTCGCGGAAAAGCGTTAGGCAATGTAATTCCGCTTGATAAACTAAATAGAACAAAAATGTATAGGTACATAGTTAACGAAAGTAAATGCACTATTTGCAAAGTATGTATTAGAGTATGCCCATATAAAGCAATAATAGATAGAGGATTAAAACCACCAATAATTAGCGAAGATAAATGCGATAACTGTGGACTTTGTTACTCGCTGTGCCCGTCCGATGCCATAGAATGCAAATTCGCTTAAACCTCTTTTATCTACATCCCCAAATAAGTTCAACATAGCTTTATCTAATGAAACAAAAGACTTATTTATATGTAACTTCTACTTAATAAAAATTAGGTGTGTTCGCAATATGCAAGGCAAACAAAACAAAAAATTCTTAATAATGTCGATTTTGATAGCTTTAACGATAACTTTATCGGGGCTCGTACTACCAATAGGATCCTCGCACCATGTAATTAAAATAAGCTCGGAAGCAGTAGGGGGTATAACCAATATTACAGCTACACCGGACTATTGCTTTAAAGGTGTGTATTGCATTAGTAGCCTCTTAGCTGAAAGAGAAGGCTATGCGCGCAACGTTACAGGCGGTTTAGGTGGGTACGTATACTTCGTTACATCGCTTGAAGATGATCCTACTAATCCCCAGCCTGGTACACTAAGGCATGCTTTAACGCAAGCACAACCTCTATGGATATTCTTCTTAGTAAACGGAACAATAACTCTCAGAGACAGAATATCGGTTACTTCTAATAAAACAATAGATGGTAGAGGGGCGCAGATAACTATAACTACAAGATATAGTGGTTCTGCTCGTGGTCAAGCTCTGCGTATATATGATGTCGATAACATTATTATTGTGAATATCAGGTTTGATTCTACTGATACAAGGAATATCGATGCTATTGAGGTTAGAAGATCAAACAACATATGGATTCATCATTGCGATTTCACTAACTGGTCTGATGGAGGTGTAGATTTAGCGGAAGCTTCAACAACAAGAACAAACAATATAACAATATCTTGGTCTAGGTTTTGGAACCACGACAAAGTTACCTTGATAGGCAATAGCGCTACTAGGACAACAGATAGAAACTTCAGGGTTACACTACACCACAACTACTACTTCATGACTCAGGATAGGCATCCAAGGCTAAGGTTTGGAATTGTTGATATGTATAATAATTATCTCTATCGAGTAGGTGAAGCTACAGGTATTTCCCAGAAAGGATTAGTATATGCTGAGGCAAACATATATGAACTTGTACCTGGAGATACAGAAATAGCTGATTGTACATGGACCGGTGAATCTCCTGGATACTTCTTCAACGTTAGTAACTGGTTTATAAAACCTCCAGGAGCAAACGCTATAATAGATGGTTGCTGGACCAACACCACCTACGTAAGACCTTACCCAGCAAATGTTGAACCTGCCGATGAAGATCTTAAACGCAAGATAATGAAATACGCAGGTACAGATTTCCCACTACTACCAAGGCTAATGATAGATCATCCATCTGTTCAGTGGGGTGAATACGAATGGGATCTACCACTACCAACATCCATCCTCAGTCTATCAGCAAGCTTTGTAATCGATGTAACCCCATACAAAGCGCCAGAAGAAGAAATAATAGAGATAGAGTGGTACATGGGCGATGGAACCAGGTACACAGGAACCCCATTAGACTTCCTTAATAGAACAACAAGCGATCTAAGAGTAAGACACACGTACCCAGCCCCAGGCATCTACACGATAACCGTACTAATGAGATCAGTAGGAGGCTCTACACTATTGGTATCCAACTTAATATATGTAAATATATCAATGATTCAAACTATCACCACAACATTAATACAAACAACTACGACTACTGTTGTTTCGCCTACAACTGTTACTTTGATTGAGACTACTACACTTCCGACGACTGTTATTTCTCCAACTACTGTTACTGCTATTGTTAATATTCCTATAACTACTACTGTTGTTAGTGAGAGAACTATTACAACAACATTAGTAACTCCAACAACAATTAGAACAACTGTAGCTACACCAACAACAATTCTATTAACTACAGTAATTACTACTACTATACCTACAACGTTAACAACTATAATTCCAACAACAATAACTTCGCCATTAACTATACCAACAACAATAACAATTAGAACAACTGTAGCTACACCAACAACGTTAACAATATCTATACCTACAACGTTAACAACTATAATTCCAACAACAATAACTTCGCCATTAACTATACCAACAACAATAACAATTAGAACAACTGTAGCTACACCAACAACGTTAACAATATCTATACCTACAACAATGTTATTGACAACCACTTATTCAACTACTGGTGTCTCTATATCGCTATCAACATCGACTGTGACCGAGAAAGTAACCGATTGGACTTTAACCAGCGGGTTAGCTGCTGCTTTACTTGTAGTAGGCTTAGGGATTGGGTTGTTTGTGAAGAGAAAGTAGAGCAAAATAAATAAAATAACAACTCTATTTTTAATTTATATTTATTTCTTACCTATTTACATAGTGACGCTTTTTAATGCGTTTTCATGAACTTAAACCTAGGTGTTTTAATTCGCTTGTTTTTAGAGCTAAGTAGAAGAGTATCCATGGTATTGGGATTAACAGTGGTATAAAGGAGGATAGCGTGAATAGTATTGCTGTTGTTTCGTATCTCTCTATTTTTTCGAAATCGCTTAACTTAATGGTTAATATAATTAAGCCTGTATAACCTAATAAAATAAGTATAATTCCTACGATTAATAGACCTAAGCATATTGGTAGTATTATTATTAAGTATGCTGAAGCTATTGACATAACTAAACCTATTATAGCTATTACTGTACCCCATATCCAACCTAAGTTTAAGAGATTAGACGCTTTAGTGAATCTCGCATCTATATTAGCTAGATATCTTGCTCCTGGTATAATGAATCCCCACATACTCGCAACCAGCAATATCAAAGCAAATAACGTAATTAGTAAACCTATGAACACTATTGATGAGTAAATTATGTATTTTTCAAATACTTCAAAATCTATCGATTTTAAAATAAGTTCTGTTGTATTTAATTTGTTTAGTGCGGCCCTTACGGTGAGGGTTAGTAGCGTTAACCCAATAATAGCAAGGGTATGTGAAATAGCCTGCAGTATAGATCCTTTCTGTAGCTTCCTAAGAGCATTTATAGTTAAAACCTTTAGTATTTCCTCTTTCGAGGTTTCCACATGAATCCCTAGATAACGAAGTTAGAATAAGGAAAATATGTGTATATAGAGTAGATTAGCAAAGAATATTTTAGGTGAAACACAGTTGAGAACACGTAGCAAACTAATTATATGGATCTCTATTGTCGCTCTATCTATAGTGCTACTTATAATTGGTTATAGCTACTTATATGTTGTGTTTCCTAAGGGTTTGCTTGAGCAAGGTGTTAACAGATTATCAGAGGTAGTTGAAGAAGGGTTGAAATCGTCGAAGGATTCATCAATAGATCTTATACTAAGGCTTACACTAACAATTATGGCTAATAACGCTATAGCTAACACACTATTTGCGCTACCTTTCGTAGGACCATTATTTTACGTGTATACAATAGTTTTTACCGGTGCTATACTTAGGTACTATGTAGAACTTTACACAAAAAGTATACCACATGAGAAAATAATGCTAAGTCTTCTCACAACTCCGCATACCTATATAGAGTTCTTAGCTTATGCGATAGCTTTAACGGAATCCATAATCCTTACCACAGTCATTGTTAAAACAATCGTTAACCGTAAACATCTACTAGGGTATTTAGCTATGCTATGCATATCATATGCTGTTCTATTCTTAGCCGCTTTCGTAGAGGCTCTTACAATGTATTTTTTCCTATAATTACAAGCTATTGCCATAACATATAGTCATATAACAAAATTAACTAATTAAGTAAGTAAATATACTTAACATATATTAGGCGTCGAAAAATAAACTAGATTCCTTAAAATATGTTGTAGGTATAAATATACTTTGTAAACACCATGATGATGGTTAACAGCTCTGATAAATGATGAAAGTAACGAAACTGAACAAAAATGAAGTAAAACATGAAGAGTCTGCAAATCCTCCGTTGTATTCAACACAGCTTGAGCTAAAGTTATCAGCTAGTTAATTATTGTAGGTTTTGGTCAAGAGCTATACGCTCTATAATTCTATTCTCTACATAGCAACAGCTATTTAGCTTGTATACATAGAGCCCATGCGGAGTTCATAAATGATGAATGAGCTGTTGAAACAACTAAGAGTATTCCTGCTACCATACCGATATCTATTATATTATTAGAAGCTCGTAGAAATGTAGTATAAGATGTGAATGTAATGGAAGAAATCAATGTTAATAAGCTAGCTTCTCAGTCAATTCTATCGTACCACGTAACTTTACATATGAAGTTCCTCCATGAATTTAAAGAGTTGTTTATTGGATTAACATCTTTAGATCCGCACAACATCTCTTATACGGACAATGCTTACTGCATATGCTTGTCTCTCTTTAAGCCTAGCGTTTTCTGCTCTTTAGCTGTAGTACTCGACTATAGCGATGTAAGGGATTAGTATGGGGAGTGTAATTAATCCAACAATTCTATTGAATAAGATGAGCGTTACCATAACTGATAACGAGGTAAATATATTGGGTATGAACGTAGTTAACGTTGTGTTTAAATCCCATATAACGAAATTGACATCGCTGCTTATTCTACCAGCAACGTCTTCGGAGTTTATTTCCTTCAGTTTTTATAATCTGTAAGTTGTTTATTATTGTATATTTAACTTTAGTAATTGCATTTGCTAACTTAATGAAATATTTTTGCAAAGCTAATTCGGCGGTAATATGTACTATACCAACTACTGCATATGTAGAGATGCTGTAGATAAAAGTCTTGGTGTTGAGAACCTGGATAGCGTTAACTATTAAAGCAGCGTTCTTCGATACCACATAGCCTCCTATATATGATCTAACCAGGAAAACAGCCATCATAAGCACTAGGGATTCTCTAAACCATGGGGCATAGGGAACTATATGCTTCTTAAAGCCGATATTGTGATCATGTTATTCAACGCTATATTTATCTTAAAATTTTAAAATTCTTAGCCTTATAAACCATTCATAACATAGATCACTTAAGTTAACTTAATCTAAAATTAATCCAACCCAATCAAGCACCATAAATACGATTTGATACTTTTGTTCAATGCAGTAAAGGAGACTAGATAATTTTAAAGTTAAAGCTCGTAATCTATGTTGATTTATATTGTTGTACTGTAAATTATTAAGTACCCTCAACTAAAGGAACTACAGCGATTCTACAGAATCCATAGTTATGTATTTTACTCGGTAATGCTAAATAAAAGCTTATTTTGGCTTCGATGAATATGTACCGTAAATAAGTATTTCGAAAAACTATAGCGAGGTGAAGGTATTTGAAGATGATGTTTGTAGTGAAATCGGCTGTAGTAGCAGGTCTCTACGCAGCTTTAGTTACACTTTTAGCACCTATCAGCTTCTATGCATTTCAAATCAGGATAGCCGATGCTCTTTTATTACTACCGTTTTTAAATTTCTTTGGCTTACCAACAGTGTTTGGTCTAACTGTTGGTTGCGCAATAGCAAATATATTATCTCCTTTTGGGTTAATAGACATAGTTTTCGGCAGTTTAGCCAACTTACTAGCAAGCTTAGTTGCTTGGGCTATGGGTAGGAAGAGTAAAAGTATATTTGCTTTAATCCTGGCCTCAGTAGTTGAGGTGTTAATTGTAACTTTCGTAATAGGGTACTTTGTTCTCCACTTAGTAGGAGGTTTAGATCTAGTTGTTGCTTTTGTAGGTGTTCTTGTTGGAAGTATCGTGAGCATATGTGTATTAGGGAGCACTTTAGTTTTATTCCTTATGAAAGGGCTGAAGATACGTTGATCATAGTTGAGAGTTTAGGTGTTAAATACGAAGAAATAGCTGTGCTAAAGAACATCAACCTAGAGATTAACCCAGGGCTACATCTTGTACTAGGTAAAAATGGCTCTGGAAAAACAACATTGTTAAAGACTATAGCAGGGCTTGTTAAACCGTCGAGTGGTAAGGTGCTTATTTTCGGTAAGGACGTTCATAAACTCCTAAGGAGAGAAGCGGTGAAACTCGTCGGCTATGTGTGGCAAAACCCTTACGCAGGATTTCTAGAGACCACCGTTAAAGATGAGATAGAATTCACATCAAAAATCGTAGGTGCATCAGTGAATGAATTCATTGTAGAGATACTTGTGCCGAAAAATTTAATGAGCAGAAGCCCCTTCACACTTAGCGGAGGTGAAGCAAAAAGGGTTTCCATAGCGAGTGTTTTAGCAATAGACCAACCTGTATGGCTTTTAGATGAACCCTTCGATTACCTCGATAGCGATGGAGTTGAAGCTGTAACGAAAATTATTGACCATGGTCTTAAAAAGAATAAAATAGTATTGGTGGCTTCGGCTAATGCAGCTTACCTCCATATGCTTAAAATAGATCAAGTCGTTATTCTATTCAACGGAGAAATAGCGTTTAAGGGTTCTATAGAGAACATAGACAATGAGCTTTTAAGGAAGTTCGGAATACCGTCGAAGGCGATGATATGTGGCTAAAGCTATTAGCGAAGCGCTTTATCTTCAAAGCAAGTCAACTGCTCTACATAGCTATAAAGCTATCTATCTGAAAATTTTTTTGACGGCTTTAACTATCTTATCGAGGTTCATTCACCTTCACGTAATACTAATATTTTTAGCGATAAATGTCTTCTTACTGCTCTACGTAGGAGCAAAGAGGATTCTGGCTACGGTTTTCGCTTTATGGTGTATGCTGACATCTGCAATCATTTTACTGGATATGATATTCACAACCTTAACAATAGACGTAATATTAAACCTTGTATACGGCTTTACCACATTTACATCAATAATCTTTTTCTATGTAACAACTCCCCCCACACAGATAAGGAAATTCGTAGGGTTCAACGCGGTATCCCTTACATACTTATTTTTTGGGTACTCGGTGAAACTAGTAGCGGATTTAATAGATACTGTAAAAGCTAGGGGATGGGTTTATTCCTACAACCCTATAAAGTATAGATATCTGCTTAGAGCGTTCACAGTACTGCTAATATCAAGGATTTCGGAAATAGTTGATGCACTAAGAGCTAGAGGAGTAGAAGAATAACACTTAAAAGGTTATTCAAAATATTTTAAGGTTATTTTGATAATATAGCTTCAAATATGTTTCCATCTATTATATCAACTGTCGGTAGACCTGTTACCTTAGCAGCTCTTTCTGTTAAAGTTGCTAAGTCGGATCTATCTAGCAAATATAGTTGATATTTCCTCTGTCCAGCCATTAATATCTTTATCCCTGTGGATATTTTTGAGAAATAAGTGTAGAGGCCAACAGCACCTGATTCAAGCAATTTCTCGTATGTTTTTGCCCCATATCTGTCTACAAGCTCGTAGGACGTTATAAAGAATGATTCTGGTTTTGCTCCATATTTTTCAACGAACTGCTGTGGTAAAGCGTTTTTCTTATACAATTCAAAGAAGTATTTAGATTTCATAACGGCTAGCAAAGGAGCTCTTGCCATAGCTACAGCTTTAACGTAAGGACCTTCGCCGAAATTGCTTAAAGCAATCGCTTTAACCACTTGATGCTCGTTGGATATTCCTCCCGCTAGGGCTATATCAGGTACATGCATACCTTTCTTTTTCAGAGTTTGACAAGCCCTTAAAACCCACGATTCTAGGTATATAGTTGGAACACCACTTTCGTTCATCATGGGTACCGGGGACATCCCTGTTCCTCCACCAGCGCCGTCGAACGTTATTCCGTTTGCTTTAGCCTCTGATGATAACTTCATTACAAACGCTATGTCTACAGGTCTATAACAACCTGTTTTAATCCATATCTTTTTAACGCCCATAGATCTTAAAGTATCTATTCTCTCTAGAAAGTGCTGTGGATCAGGTTTAGCTATTCTACTATGTCTTTCGAAGCTCTTTACAATACCTAGCTTAAATGCCTCTTGTACATTCTTATCTTCTGGATCCGGTAAGACAATATACCCTCTCTTCTTAAGCTCAATAGCTCTCTCTAAACTTGTAACCCTAACCTCGCCACCTATGGACTTAGCTCCTTGGCCGAACTTCTTCTCTATAACGTTTACCTCAAGCTTTGACGCAGCATATATATCTACATCCATCATCTCGTCTTCTACGTTTGTTTGAATAGCTATATCTCCATACCCTCCATCCCATAACTCTCTATAGGTTTTAACTCTGAAAGCCATATCCTTTGATTCAACTACTTTACCATTAACAAATACAGCTTCTTTATCCATTCCACATACATTTTCTCCGATGACCAGAGCTGTACCAGATATAGCTGCTCCAAAGGCTATTCCCTCCCAATTTCTTTTAGCAACATCTGTAGAACCTAAAGCAGCTACGAAAACTGGCACTTTAAGCTGAACACCCCCATAGCTTGCGGATACATTTACATTCTCGAATATCATCTTATCTGCAGTAGGCTCTACACCAAAAACCTCTGATAACCTTGGCATAAGTTGGATATCAGACCAATCAAGACCAAAATCTTTATTAGCAGCAGCAGTACTTAATCCGAATTCCTCTGGCTCTGGGTAAAGTACTTCTCTACCTCTAAAAGCTGCTTTACCTACCTCACAAAGAACTGGACACGTATATATACATAGAGCACAAAGTCCACTTAGAGGAGATATATCTTGAACTCTTGTTCTTGTTCCAGTTAACACACTACTATTCTCTGTTTGCAGCTTCTTTTCAGGCATAATCTCACACAGAGTAATTAACGAGTTTTGCACAAATTTTTAAATTTTTATCATGTTTAAATAGTTTATACCTATATAAAACAACCATAACAAGCTTAATTACAGCATCTCAAAAGAAAGTTTAAAGCAATTAAATCCTAAAAATATAATATGAGCTCTAATGAAACCATATGGAAATATGCCTAAGTTTTACTCCTTCAATTCCTCCTCTGTTCTCCTCCTCTTAATAGCTCTATCAAATATAACCCAGTTACGGTACCACTCCTCGTTCTCCTTCCTAAGAAGCTCTAGAACCATCCTCGTAAGCTCTCTAGCCGTAACCTCGGTTTTATCCTCAGCTATAAGCTTAGCCATAACCAGGGTAGCGATTTTTCTAGCTACATCAACAGGGGCCCCAGCCTTTAAGCATGAAACCACAATCTTCTCGTATACAAAAGGCTCTTTACTTCCATCCCTCTTTACAACAGTTATCTGGGGGACCCATACAATCAAGTTTATCCCCAGAGTATATTGCTAGAGTAGGGTATAACTAGTAATGAAAATTAACCTAAAGTATATTGCAACTGCTTCAAAAATCTTTACTCAAAAGCAGAAAGGTAAGGTAGTTATAGATTGGTCATAGCCAAAGAAATAATACGCTACCGAAAATTATTTTCTAGTGAGAGAAGCAACAGATATAGTTATTGGCGTTCTGCTTTAAATACAAATTGTAGAAATCGATGATGAATCCTAGACCAGTCGGATAAAAGATGACATGTCTCTGCAATCTGATGAAAGAATCTAAATGTAAACACCTATTAGTTTTCCTATCAAAATCATTTAGAACCTATGGAGAATACCTCTTTAACATTCAATAAAAGTATCTATGTAAATCTCCTTGAAAACTAAAAGAAATTTATAGTGGTGAACTTAAGAAGTAATTATAACAAAGCATTTTTAGTTGTTTAGGGTGTGCTGATGAAGGTTTTAGATGTTGTTAAAATAATTATTAATTCAACTTATGTTCAAACCTTAAACTGTATTAGGTATGATCTTCACTGCTTAGATCCCCCAAGTGTTACCTCTGGTATGCTTGATCGCTACGGTATTGAAACGTATGCTAAAAAATTAAGTTTCTGGAAAACGGTTGACATTATTATTTCTAAGTACAATAACATAGCGTTGTTTAAGGGACGCTTCGGCGTTTTTGAGCTGTCGTTAAATCACGATATAGAAGAAGTTTATAAGGTTGAGAATAGCGATATCTATGTGGATTCTCTCGACTGCAACTACCTAAATTGTGTAGCAACACCTAGAAGTCATACGCTGAGGATCTATTTAGAGGGTATGTATGGCGAAAGAGTTATACTAAGGATAAACATTGTAACTTTGCTTAAGCTAGCCATAGTTGAGAATCCCTACTTCAGGGAATGTTTAGATGAATTTGTGGTTAACCCTCTATCTCTTGAAACAATTACTCGATTAGCCAACTGCGCCTTAGGTATACTATCAAAACATAAAAGCATATACGAGCTACTATTTAGCAAACATGCTAAGAATGCTACAGATGTTTTAAAGCATTCGCCTTTCTTAAAGAAGTACCTTATAAGGGAATTAGCGAAGGAGGATGATCAAGAAAATCAAGGAACTTCTAACCTAACCGGTATATAACTTCTTCTCGATGTAAACATCGACTGTAACATGGTATCTTCTTGGAGTTACACTCCTTATGACATGTCCTCCAATAGCTCTAGCTATTACGCCTATGTTCTTCAGCTCATCAACAATAACCTCGTATGCTTTTATTAGCGAATCTTTCTTGTTATCTCCGTTAACGAATAAGTGGGGATGTATGTAGCCATTCTCTTTAATAGCAAGTGCAGCTACTTTTATGGCTTCTTTAAAGAGATCCGGATAAGGCATTAAGATTCTATCGAATTCTTCTCTGATAGCAGGTGTTATCAGTAGTGCATCTCCTAGTATAACTTCGTTTATATGCGCAACCTTATTCAACTCAATATTTGTTCTAGCATATTTAACGGCATGCTCATTAATATCTATGGATACCACGTATTTGGGTTTAGAAAACCTAGAAATTATTATGCTATAGGGGCAAAACCCAGCAAACATATTCAAAACCTTTTCGTTATCTTTAACCTGCTTAGCTACCCGCATATGGTCGTAACCAAGAACAGGCGATACATAGACTTTAGCTACATCAAGCTTAAACACACAACCATGCTCTTTATACATGGTTTCACTTCTTTTTTCACCAGCTAAGTGAAGATATTCTCTAACTCTTTCAGCTCCTTGTACAGGTGTTGCAGCGAGCCAAACACTCTTAACGTAGGGCATTTCTTTAAGGAGTTCTTCTCCAAGAGCTTTAAATAAATCAACAGGTATATCAATTCGGTAAGGTTTTCTAATAACAGCTATATCGCCTACAACCTCAATACGTTTCCAAAGTACATCAGCTTGTTCAGCTCCTAAAATTTTTTCAGCTATTTTTTTAAGCAGTGGTTTGCCCAATTCAAATGCCCACAGAGTTATGTCTGGAGGTATAGAAATAAAAGCTAAAAACATGAAGACCTCTTCATATTTAGCTTATATCAGAGGATCGGGTAGTCATCATAGTTCAGTTGATGGTGTATTCATCACATCTATAACTTTGCAGCAAAATCGAAGTTTATATCCGTAATAGAGTGCATAGAACAGCTGGTGCATCAAATACTAGTATTCTACGGATCATATTTCTGTGAGTTCCTAGGAAGAATCTTCGTGGCTTAAAGCATTAGCTTGTTAAGTTGATTTAATCGTAATTTGATGGTATGCTTTTTAGGTTTGAGAACAACACAATTTTTCTGTGTAGGTACTGGGGTAGGTTATGATAAAGAATATAGTATTCTATGTTGATGAATGGTTAGAGAGGGAAGATTTCGAGCTATTTCTGAAGTTCTCTAAGTACTTGGGCAGGGAAGAGGGTAAATCTAAGTTTTTATTTGATGTTGGCAAGCTTGAGAAAGCTATAAAGAACAAGGAGGTGGAGCCAGGGGAAGTAATCGATATGCTAACAAGTTACGACGTAGAATTCGAGAACGCTTCTATAGATGATATTAAGAAGGTTATCGAGTCATTGATGCCTAAGGTCACCGTAAGAGTTCAGGACAATGAAATTCTTTTAATACCGAGCGTTTTTCTTCGAGATAAAATCAAGGATTTAATAGAGAAGAAGATGATCAAGTATGATCCCCATCAAAAAGCCTTTAAACTAGTTAAGCCTATGTACTTATTCGAAGTAATAGATATTCTAAGGAATAGAGATATCATCGTGCGGAACGAAACCAACATAGATGAAAGAGCACCTCTACCCCTGAAGATAAAATTCCTAGGCAAGCTAAGGGATTACCAGCTAGAAGCTCTAGATGCTTGGCGTAAAAACGGATTCAAAGGCGTAATTGCATTACCTACAGGTACAGGTAAAACCGTTATTGCTGTTGCTGCTTTAGCTGAACTAAACGTTAGAACGCTAGTTGTTACTTATACTAAAGAGCAGATGTTTCAATGGGGAGAAAAAATAGCCAGCTTCACCGATGTGCCTAAAGGTTTGATTGGATACTTCTACAGCTCCGAGAAGAGGGTGTTACCGATAACAATTGTTACTTACCAATCAGCTTACAGGTATATAGACATGCTGGCACCTTATTTCTCGTTCATAATAGTTGATGAAGTACACCATCTACCAGCAGATAAGTTTAGGTACATAGCTGAAAACATGTTCGCTAGATATAGGCTAGGGTTATCAGCAACAGTTATTAGGGAGGATGGTAGACATGTAGAGCTTTTTCCGCTTATGGGTGGAATAGTCTACAGCAAAGCTATGGCGGAACTAGCTGAGAAAGGATACATAGCGCCATTTACTGTTGAGACAGTAAAAGTAAGTTTAACAGCAGAAGAAAAAAAGAGGTATAAAGAGCTCTTGGAGAAGTATAAGAAACTTGTAGGCGGTAGAACATTCGAAGAAGTTCTTGAAGAAGCTAAGAGAGGTAATCCAAGAGCTCTAGAAGCTGTGAAAATTAGGACAGAATTGAGGATGCTTGTACATAACGCTCAAGAGAAGTTAAAAGCAGTTGAACAAATAGTTGCTAAAGAACTTGAACAAGGAAGTAGAATTTTAGTGTTTACACAATACGTTGAACAAGCTAAACAAATAGCTGAGAGATTGAATACCTATTACATTGTTGGAGAGCTTGATGAATCTACTAGAAGAAGAAGACTTGAAGCATTTAAGCATGGTGCCGCAAAGGTTTTGGTCTTAACAACAGTCGGCGATGAAGGAATAGATGTTCCAGACGCGAATGTAGGTGTAATAGTTGCAGGAACTTCGTCAAAGAGGCAATTCATTCAACGCCTTGGTCGTTTACTTAGACCTATACCTGGGAAACAAGCTAAACTTTACGAAATAATAGTTAAAGGTACATTTGAGGAAGCTGAATCTAGAAAACGAAAAGAAGCTCTTAGGATAATGTTCCAAGATCTACTTGTAGACTTAAGCTTAGACCTAGATAAAATCCGGTAGGGATTTCTAAAGCAGTTCTTAGCCCAGGAATTACTTACTCTACTCTATATCTATACTTTATGCCTAGGTAAACTAATGAAGTTGCATCACCTTAGATTCATTAGAGCTCATCAACATAGGCTATGCAAGAGTATATGTCTATAGTAGAGAAAAATATTTTAGGCATGAAATTCGGTTTAGGTGGTTATATCAAGAGTTAAATTTAGTTAAGCTTCTTTAGCTTAAGCCCCCTACTTCTGCTGTTCTTCTTTCTTCACTTCTTGCTCAAGCTTCTTAAGCTCTTCCTCTATCTCCTTCTCTATCTCCTCGATAGGTTTTGGCGGAGGTATTGTTGCTAATGTATAGCCAATCCAACCAACTATACCAGCTAAGGCTATAACGGCTATTTCGACTATCACCTTAAGCGTCAGTATGTCAATACCTTCGCTTGGAGGGAAGAACAGGAGATAAGTTATCGCAGCAGCTATAGCAATTGATACTACTACCAACCCAGCTCCTATAACCTGATCCTTCGCCATTCTAGGCACCTACTACTCCTAAACCGAATGTACAACATATAAAAATTTTTCACATTATAAACTGCTATAATGGTTGCGGCAATCCATGATGGTAGAGATCAGTCAATACAATAACGTGGATAACGCTATTTCTTTGTCGTAATTTTTAACTAATAAGCTTAGTTGCATAATTACAGCTTAGGTTGTAGCCAAGATATAAGGTTAATTTATATTCATCTGTTTCGAGGTGGGTAGATACGCTATGGTGAATAAGATTTACCTAGTGGAAAGGTTCGTATATAGGGTTATTCACGAAAAGTATGAGCCATCGGAAGAAGAGGTAAGAGCTGTAGGGGAAGTTCTTGGGCAATCAACTAAGAAATTGAATGTTGTCCTCGATAGGTATAGGTATGTGTTTAGTAGGTACGTGGAGAAGAAGTGCGTGGATGTTGATAGCTATTCTATATGTATATATGCGTGGAGCCAAAGAACCCCCTTTAAAGTTTTTCCTTTGTCAATGCATTTAACTGGAACGATAATATTGTTTAAAGAAGGAGAACCAAGGGAGGTTCTAGCCTATCCTATACCTAAGGCGCTTAGCTATGCAAAATCTTCTGATGTATCTGAGGATAAGTATGGATCTATAGTGCCTAGGGAGGTTACCAAGAGGGTGGATGGTTGGCAGGTAACAGCATACTACAACCCTTTGCTTAATAGGTGGATATTTGCTACAAGGTATGTTCTACATAATATGTACTTCGAGAAAGGTAGGCTAATAACAGAGCCATTCGACGTTATAGCGAACCCCTTTGTATATGTAGCTGATAAGATTGCTGAAGAAGAGAATTTATATAACCTTCTCTATAACTCTAGGGGGTACACATTTACATTTGTTCTAGAGGGACCTGAGCCATCTATAACAAAGCCTCCTTACCCTCTAGGGGAAGACTACCATAGATATAGACTGTACCTGCTTATGGCTAGAGATCCAAGTGGGAAACTCTACACGTGGAGTGAAACCAACAAGTTACTAAGGTACAGAAGCCCCGAGGCTCTAGAACCAAAACCTCTTTCAGAGCTCTATAAAGAGATAACAAGAAAACTCGATATAAGGTCGTATCTTGCGTACATAGACACAGGTGATGCGGAGAACCCTACAATTATAGAGCTTGAATCAGATGTATACCCAGAGGCTATGAATGTTAAGTACATGTATAACGCTAAATCAGCAGCTCTGCTTATAGTTGAAGGTCTTGGAGAAGAACTTAAGCAGATAGTTGGTCAATCCATAGTTAAAGCTATAGATGAAGTATCTATTGTTGTAAGTAAGCTAAAGGAATTATTAGTTTGCATAGAAGAGGAGATGGTTACCACAGCTAGCTGGGAAATTTTAAGAACGCTTAGCGAGTTCAAGGAAGATATAGATGTAAGGGTGGAAGAATTTAGCAGAGCATTAAAGGAAAAGAACATAAATAGAGTCCTTAAGAAGGTGCTCGGAATACTCCTAGAGGGTTCTTCTCTTGCATCCAAAGAAACCCTATCAATGCTAACATTATTTAGCAAAAAACTAGAGCAGAGATTAAAATTTACCTCCATTTGATGCTATTAGCAATTTATGACTCAAGAACAGCTGCTCTTATCACCTTATCTTCAGTAACTTCACTTCTACTAAACTCCATCACTATTCTACCCTTCCTCATAACGTAAATCCTGTCGCTCATACTTAGAACTTCTGCTAACTCCGAGGATATCAAGACTATACCTTTACCTTGTTTGGCTAGTTCAATCATAAGCTTCCTTATCTCGACTTTAGTACCAACATCTATTCCGTGAGTAGGTTCGTCAAGTATTAGTACTTTTGCATTGGCTGCTAAAAGCTTAGCTAAAGCAACTTTTTGTCTATTTCCACCGCTTAAGTACATAACTCTTCGTAGCGGATCCTGAGGGGTTATGCGTAAAAATTCAATGAATTTATTTGCTAGTTCGTACTCCTCAGATAATGATACTTGTGAGACTAAACCAAGGTTAAACCTTCTTAACCTGTGTAGAATAGGTAAAGAGATATTCTCTTTAACATTCATAAGGTAAACAAGGGAAAACCTCCAATCTTCTGGTAGGTAGGCAATTCCGTATCCATAAGCATCAGAGGGTCTAGTTATTTCAACTTTCCTTCCCTCTATATATACTTCTCCACGCAGTTTACGTCTATAACCAATTAACGTTAAAGCCATTTCAGTTCGTCCTGAACCTACAATACCATATACACCTACAATCTCACCTTGCCTAACAGTAAACGATATACTTCTTACAAATTCCTCGTAGTCGGTAAGATCTCGAACTTCAAGCAATGGTTCTCCTATTTGTACCTCTTCTTTAGGGAAAAATTCTTTAATTTCTCTAGCAATCATGGTTTTTATTATAGTATTTGTGTCAAAGTTTTCTCGATGAAACTCTGCAACAAGATGTCCATCCCTCATAACGTATATTCTATCAGCTACTTTCATAACCTCCTCTATTTTGTGGCTGACAAAGATCATCGATATACCCATAGACTTAAGCTTTTGCATTAAGTTTAGGAATTTCTCAACTTCGATAGGCCCTAGGGCCGATGTAGGCTCATCGAATGCGATGAGCTTCGCCTTAAAATGGAGTGCCCTGGCTATTAATACTAATTGAGCTATAGCGGCACCAACCTCTCTTCCTCTTATTTTAGGATCAACTTCAACTCCTAGGTCTTGTAGTAATTTCTTGCTAATTTCAAGCTCTTCATTGCTATTTTTAACTGATAGAAGTCGTTTACTCTCCATACCCAGGAATATGTTGTCATAGAGAGATAAATTCTTAACTAGAACTATGTCCTGTGGAACATACATTACACCGTGTTTCAATGCCTCGGAAGGGGATCTAAACTCTACTAATTTACCTAGCCAGAGAATTCTTCCTTCATCCCCCTTTATAACTCCTGAGATACACTTAAGAAGAGTTGATTTTCCTGCGCCATTTTCTCCAACAAGACCAACTATTTCCCCAGGGTATACCTTTATAGTCACTCCTTTTACAGCTATTACCCCAGGGAACTTCTTCCACATGTTTTCAGCAATAAGTATAGGATCTCTTCCTAAGTCTTGAGGTAAAGATTTGTTTATACTTTTTCACCCGTATATGCTATGGTTTTCAATAAATATATAAACTTATATTGTTAAGGCTTTTTATTCGTATTCGGTGTACCCGATGAGCGTAAAGCTAGAGGATATTGTTAAGGGTAAAGTACCTATATTCAATATTGTAATAGCTATACTTGTGCTATGCTTAATCACGGGGTTCATAAACCCTAGGTTTTGGTTCATAGATAACTGGATTGTTCTTCTAACGTGGTTTCTAGGGTTGAGCGTTCTTGCTATGGGAGAATCTATGGTGTTGATCTCGGGAGGTATTGATTTGTCCGTAGGCTCAATTGCTTCGGCATCGTCGATGATACTTGCGCTTATAATAAGTAGGGTTACGTTAGTACCTGTAGGTCCTAGAATAGCGTTAGCCGTGGTTGTCGTATTGTTTATCGGTGCGTTTATTGGGGTGTTCCACGGTATGTTTGTATCAGTATTTTCACCTCCTTTACCTCAGATAATGCCTGCGTTCATTATAACCTTAGTTAGCCTTATATTCTGGGGTGGTTTTGCGAGCGCCATAACTATGGGTTGGCCTATAGTTCTTCATGAATACAAAGAGCTATACATTGTATCAAGACCGGAGACACTTACATTAATACTTGTAGTTGTTGCATCTATAACAATATTTATACAGAGGTACACAATAGTTGGTAGATATTTATACTCAATTGGGGGGAACATCGAGGTTGCAAGACTGAGTGGGGTACCTATCAATAAATCAAGGCTTTTCGCCTACATGTATAGCAGTATCTGTGCATCTTTAGCGGGGGTAATATTTACATCGCTTATGATGACTGGTTACCCTGGTGTAGGTAGAGGGCAAGAGCTCTATGCTATTGCATCTAACGCTATAGGCGGTGTTAGCCTAGCCGGGGGAGAAGGTATAGCTCTAGGCTCAATAATAGGAGCATTTCTAGTGACTTTAATTAGAAATGCACTAGTTTTAATGGAGGTCTCGCCTTACTGGTACGATTCAGTCACAGGTATAATATTAGCTGTAGCAGTTGCTATAGATTTATATAGAAGAAGAGGGCGCTAGCCCTGTTTAAGCAGGTAACGTCCAAAAGCTCCTATTTAAGTGAAGTATATATTGATTAATTTTTAGACAATAGAGTATAAAAATTTTTAAATAGATTATGGAACACTATATTGTAGAGGTTGGTGCTCTACATGTCCATGTTAAGTAGAGGATTATCGAAAACCTTAACCATTGCGATAGTTGCGGTTGTTATTATCGCTGTTGTTGGTGGATATCTCGCTTGGTGGTTCTTCGTTGCGCAACAAGGTCAGCAAAAGAAAGAGTTAGTCTTCATAGTCATAGGTAAATCTGTTCACCCATACTGGGATGTTGTAAGAGCAGGTGTTGAAAAAGCAGGACAGGAGCTTGGTGTTAAAGCTATATTCTGGGTACCTTCAAAAGAAGATCCTCAGGCACAGATCCAGACTATGGACTCCTATATAGCGCAGAAAGTAGCCGGTATAGCTATAGCTCCTTCTGATCCTGGTGCAGCTACACCATACATCGAGAAAGCCATTAAGGCAGGTATACCCGTTATAACAATAGATACTGATGCCCCTCAAAGTGTTAGGTATTCATACCTTGGTACTGGTAATTGGAAAGCTGGTTACCTAGCTGGATTAGCTGCTTGGTATTTCGCTAAACAGAAAGGCTATGTATGTAAAGGGTGTACATTGAAGGTAGCAATATTAACAGGTTCTCTAACTGCTATGAATTCTCTTGAAAGAATTGATGGTTTCAAAACAGCTATACAGGAATGCGTTCAAAAAGACCCTGATATCAAAGGAGATATAAACATAGTATGGCTTGGACCTTACAATGACCAGGAAGACCCTGTACAAGCGTTTAACCTAGCTCTATCAGTCCTACAAGCTCATCCAGACCTCCATATAGCATTCGGTGTATACGCATACGATGGACCGGCGTGGGCTAAAGCATTAAAACAAGCAAATATTCCGCCAGGTAAGGTAGTTCTCATAGAATTCGACGTTACATCAGATAACGTTCCACCTATTACTGAAGGCTATGCTTTAGCCACCATAGGTCAGAGACAGTACTTCATGGGCTACTACGGAGTCAAACTACTTTATAACATGACAGTTAAAGGAGTAGAAGCAGCATTAGAAGCGTTTGTACCGGAATACCCGAGCAACAAAATATATGATACAGGTGTTGATATAGTTGGAAAAGGAAGTATAGAGTTTACAGCTCCAACAGGAGAAAAAGTTAAAATAATGTCGTTGGAGGAGTATAAAGCATTAGCTCAGAGTCTTGGTATTGATCCGAAACTACTTGGATTAAGCTAAGCTCCGAAAACCTTTATGAGCTTAAAAATTTTTTAACAGTAAGTAATTCTATAAAATTGTGTTGTATTTATGCATTAATAAACGTTGCATGGGTTTATATTGTTTAAGAGGAGCGTTACGTGTATTGTTGGGGCAGGCAAAAGGTGGTTCGCGTTGAACTTAGGAGGTGTTTTAGGGTTAATTGGGAATACACCTATTGTTGAGCTTAAGAAAATTAAACCTGAAAATAACTGTAGATTGTTTGTTAAGCTAGAGTACTTCAACCCTACGGGGAGCCATAAGGATAGAATAGCTTTGTACATGGTTAAAGACGCTATGGAGAGGCACAGGCTTAAGAAAGGAGATGTTGTTGTTGAGGCTTCTAGTGGGAATACAGCTATATCCGTAGCATTCGTTGCTATAAGGTTTGGTTTAACGCCTGTTATTGTTGTTCCAAAGAATACTAGTAGAGGTAAAGTTCTTTTGCTAAAGCTTATGGGGGCGGAGGTAACAGAAGGAGATGAAGATCCGGCTTCGCCAAGCTATTACATTAAGTTAGCTGAGCGTATAGCTAAGGAGAGAGGAGGAGTATTTTTGAATCAGTATGCTAACACCGCTAATGCTAAAGCTCATTACGAAACCACGGCTGTTGAGATTTGGAATCAGCTTAAAGGGTCTATAGATGCCTTAGTTATGGGTGTAGGGACCGGGGGGACTATATCGGGTGTTGGAAGATTCTTAAAGGAAAAGAAGAAGGAGGTCTTAGTTGTTGCTGTAACACCAAAGGGATCTAAGCTTGCTGGGGGAAGAGGCTTAGATAGAATAGAGGGGTTGCTCCATAAGGATATACCTCCTTTACTTGACTTAAGCATGGTAGATAGAGTTATTGAAGTTTCTTACAGCGAAGCAGTTGATATGTGTATTAAGCTAGCGCGTGAAGAGGGTATACTAGGTGGGGTATCCTCTGGGGCGAATATAGTGGGGGCTCTACGAATATCTAAAGAACTTAAGCCTGGATCTACTATTGTGACGTTAATAGTTGACTCTATATTTCGCTACCTAGATACCCTTGTGAAAGACTGATATAGTTTATACGCTGATAATGTTCTTTCTAACAGATTCTACATCATCGACTAAGCGTAGGTCTAGCTTAAGGCAAGAAGCGTACGTATTATTATAGTGACCTTTCATACTGAACAACGTTAGAACTCTACCTCTATGGTTAAATCTGTAGCCTTCAACGGGTTCGTGTCCACGGATGATTAGCTTTATATCGAGCTTTTCAAGAGTTCTAATGGTTATTGGCGCTCCCCATAATTTACCTGCTCCTCTATAACTAGAGGTATAGTAAAGCTCTTCATCCTCTACGGGGTCGCTCCATAGGATATCCTCTATTGCTTCTAAATCTTTCTCTACTCTTAAGATATCTTCAATGTTATCGTACTTGACTACGCGTATTATAGGTGGTCCCCCGTGTACAGCTAGAAGTTTACCTGGCGAGTATAGGGCTAGAGGCATTAAGTCGAATACCTCTCTACTAAGCTCATAGAGTTCAACTCCTTCTCTTTTACCGAATCTGTTGAATAGATGATTAGGGTAATCATGTGGGTAAGGGGTTAAGTGTTTGTAGGGTTCGTGGTTTCCCCTAAGCGTTATTACTCTACTAGGATACAAATTCTTCAGCTTAGCTACAAACATTAGTGTTTCTACTTGGTTATACCCTCTATCTACGTAATCCCCTAAGAAAACAGCGTACCAGCTATCTCTAAGAAGAGATAGTAGATCGGTTTTCTTACATAACGTGTACAAGGTTTCTAGATCCCCATGTATATCGCCGAAGAATATTGCTTTCTCTAAATCTCTAACGGTAGCTACTAAGTGTTTATCCCGTAGGTTATAGTCAAAACTAAGTCTATCTCTAAATTCCTCTAGAGTTTTACGGAACTCGTAGCTATTTTGTGCTAAGTCTATTGTTTCGGTGTAGAGTATATTCACATCTACCAGTTTTACTTCACCAAATCCTACCTCCTAGATATAGTCTCTAGCTAATAAAAGTGCTATAAGCGTTTTAGCATCAATAATATCGCTTAGCAGAACTAGCTCAAGAGCTTTATCGAGATCAATTTCGAAAACCTCTATAAGTTCTCCTTTCTCAGGCGAAGAACCAACAAACTTCAAGTCTTTCGCTAAGTATATATGTATAACTTCATCGCTGTAACCAGGCGAAAGATAAATAGAGACAAGCTTCTTAATGTACTTAGGTTCGTACCCTATTTCCTCCCTAAGTTCCCTCACAACAGCGTTCTCAGGAGGTTCGCCTATCTCAATTCTTCCAGCTGGTACCTCTACAACCCATCTACCTATAGGTGCCCTAAACTGCTTAATCAACACAATAGTTCTACCACCTTTAACAGGTACTATAGCAACGCTTTGACCAAATTTAACAACATCCTTAACCATAAAATCTCCGTCGAACTTGTAAATCCTTTGAACAAGCTCGATTCTCCTACCTCGGCACAGCGTACGCTCTTCAACAAACTCTAACGCCAATACCTACACCTATTACCTATAGTAGGTAGCAGTATATAATGGGTTAACTATACATAAAAATTTATATTGTTTTTACTTTTTTAAACGATTCTCCAGACACCACTCAGGTGGATACTATGGCGAAAAACATCGGATTGCCTATTAAGTGGCCTGACTATGTATGGTTAAACGGATCGATAGTCAAATGGGATGAAGCTAAAGTCCACGTATTTATCCATGGATTACACTACGGCACAGGTGTTTTTGAAGGCATAAGAGGCTACTACGATAACGGGGTTATTAAGGTGTTCAGGCTTGAAGACCATATGAAGAGACTTCACCGATCAGCTAAAGCAATTTATATGGATATTCCCTACAGAATAGATGAACTCGTTAAAGCAACAAGCGAAGTCATCAAGGTAAACAAATTCAACAACGACATCTATATAAGGCCAATAGCTTTTAGAGGTCTTGGAAGCTTCGGGTTAAGAGCGTTAAATCCCGTTGATACAGCTATTATAGCCGTTGAATTCGGTAAATACCTCAACCCATCTGGGATAAGGTGCAAGATATCTTCGTGGAGAAAACCATCGCCGGACTCAATACCTGTGTGGGCTAAAGCTACAGGTATTTACCTATTATACCACTTGGCGGCACTCGATGCACATTTAAGCGGGTATGATGAAGCTATTCTACTTGATGGCGAAGGGTATATAGCTGAAGGTGCAGGAGAAAATATATTCATGGTAAGAAACAGTCAACTAATAACACCACCAACTTACGATGCCATACTCGAAGGAATTACACGAGATACAGTAATAAGGCTAGCTACAGAGGTGCTAGGGATAAAAGTAGTTGAGCGTAGGATTAGAAGAGAAGAGCTGTATACATGTGATGAAGCTTTCTTTACAGGAACAGCAGCAGAAATAACACCTATAAAAGAAATCGATGGAATAACTATAGGTAATGGAGGAGTAGGTGAAATAACGAAGAAAATTATGGAGCTATACAGAGAAACAACTTTAGGCAAAATAGAGAAATACAGGTACTGGATAACAGTAGTTAATGTACAGTAGAAAAAGATGCATCATAAATCCATAGCAGGATCTAGAAGTAAACTTATTTAATATTATTTTGAATAAATTATATAGATGGTTAATCAATTAATTTCTTCATAAGTGTTAGTATTAAAAAGATTTAAGATGTACACTAATTACATCATTAATATACTATGGCTTTGAAGCTTTTAGCAAAATTATGAACTGTATGAGGAAATCTATTGTTTTAAAGATGTATTACGGAGAAGCAGTTTAATGTTTAGATGCTCGTTGCTTTATCTGTTACATAGGTTTGCATTTGTTTAATTTCTTTGCAAGCACCCTGAGTTTAGGCAATTAATTCAATACATTTGTTGTATAGGTTCTTTTAGAAATTTGTTGGTATGTGTATCCTGCAATAGTGTTAAGATGCTACGTAGGTTTATGATGTAGAGCTTTTTATGTTCTTTGGTTTGAATTCTTTCCTTTACTTATATTTATTGGTCTTGGCATTCTAAATAAAGGGAGCTCTTGAGTATAATTTTTACCTATTCTTAAAGCTTCTTCTGCTTTTGCTAGCTCTATACCTAAGTACATAGCGTGGGATAGTGATGATATTAATTCTCTTTTTAGAATTTCGTTTCTAATTGCTTTTGCCGTCCTACCTTTTATGAGTATCTTCCCTTTTCTACCTATGTATAAAGCCCATATATAGCCTTCGTCGTGGTTTACGGATATCTTGAATATCCCCATGGGGTCTAGCCCCCATTCTTTTTCTTCTTCAGATGCCACTATGGTTTCTGAAACATCTTCGCTAGGTATATATTCATTTCTTCTTTTATCCTTTAGTATTAAAAGAGATAAACCAAGATCTTTGGGGATAGATTTCCTAGCGCTAGCTATAGCCATCATTTGAGCAGCAATTTTTGCTTCAAGTGTAGATCCCTGTGTTTTTGTGCTATACTCAGATACAAGAACAACGCTAACCCCTATTTCTTGAGCTATTTCGATAAGAAGAGCGTTTACACCAACGCTGTCTACGTCCATGAACTCCGCTACGTTTCCTACCCCCATAAACATCGGGATACCTGGGTACAAGTTCTTGAATTTGCTGTAGGCTAGTAACGAACTAAATATTCTTCCCGGAAGATCTAGCACAGTATCAGCTAATATCTTCTCCATCCCTAAGCTGATCAGTTTTTCAACTGTTTTCCCTAAAAGTTCAACTCTTTCATCTGGATTGATAGGTATAGAGCCTGTAGAAGGGTTGCGGGGGATAACTACAGCAGCTAAGTCTTTAATGTATCTATGGATTTGCTCTACATTCGTTAGATCTACGTTTATCACCATATCGCATCCAGCTTCAACTCCTTTAATTATTTCGTTCGGTATAGATGTATCTATGGCTACAGGTATACCGAATTCTTTTTTAATTAACTTAACACATTTATACACAGCATCTGGGTGAGATTCTAAGGCTTCGAAGCCTACGCTAACTATATCAACTCCGCTATCTATTAGTTTAGAAACCTTCTTGAGTATAACGTCGTCGCTAAGCTTATGCGCAAACGCTATTTCTGTAGCAACTCTTATTGGCGGCGGCGTTATCGGTATAGGTAACCTACCTACAACTATACTGCTTATCTTAGCTTTTTCTTCTAGGTCTAGGAGCACCCCCCGGTTTATATCTAGGGTGATACCCTGCAGAATGTCGTCGGCAGGTTTTTCTTCAGATAGAATGCTCATATCCTCTAGCTTTAGGAGTTCGCTAACATCGTAAGCATTCAAAGTACCTTTAACAGCTTTAACACCTAGAACCTCTTCTATAACTTTACAAGAACCTTTAACACCACCTGGCACCATAACTAAATCGTACATATCCTTAGTAACTCCTTTAGACTTAAGGTAGCTAGCTATATAGTTAGGGGTAAGAAAAGCTGCTACATCTACTGGGGCTATAACAATATCGACTACATGTTTTGTACTACTACGTATCACAGCTTCTCTAACAATAGGTTCTGCAAGCCTACCTGTAACAATAAGTATCCTAGCCACGGTTTTCCCCACCTAAAGCAATAACTTTAACATTATACACTCATTAGATATCTTAAAGAGTATCGTTTTTATACCTTAAGTTAAACGCATCTATTATCGATGTGTGAGCAGCTATCCTTCGTAGTGTTAACGACAAGGTGAACACCATATGGTTTTACAGATCGGAGAACCTATTTAGCTAACTCTATAGAGTATACCGCTGCAAATTATGGTTCACCTTATTTGTGATTAACAGCTATTTAGGTTTGCCGAAGAAATTGCTCAATTTCCACGGTATTTTTCAGTGATCTTCTTTTTGGTTAATGTAGTATACTTTTGCTCCTTTGTTTCTAGCTCTAACAACGTAGTAATCGCATTCCAAGCCAAGCTCATCGGCTTTATCAGTAACTTTTCTTAGTATCCTCAACGCTTTTACTCTACTCTTTACCAAACCGTATACCGTAGGCCCCCAGCTACTTTGGCCAACTCCGTAGGCTCCGTGTTCTTGTAGGGTCTTAACTATTTCCTCTGATTCTCTACAACAAAATATGCCTCCTTGGTATCTAGAGAAATAAGTGCCTACAATTAGCTGAAGCTTTGTTATTGCTTTACTGAAGAGCTCTACGTCTTTACTTAAAACCGACGGTATTATATTGAGCAGTAAGAGTTTATAGAGTTCGTACTGTAGTTCTTTAGGTAGTTGATGCGGTATATCCATAGCTTTTCTCTCCTGTTTCTCATCTAATCCTTTAATTCCTCTAGGTACTACAACGATAAAGTACCAGTCTATTGGAAGAGGGCTTCTGAAGATAATCTTAGGGAGGTCTTCCATGCTCTTAGGTTTTTCTACCCTACCGCTAACAACTCTTCTACCGGAATCTACTACGAATCCTCCGTACTCAAAAGCTGCAATACCTATACCTGAATCCATACCTCTACCAAGTAGAACAGCAAGCTCTCTTATTGTGTATCCTAGGTTTAGGTGTTTAGCTATTGCGTAGGCTATGGAGAGAGAAATCTGGGTTGTAGACCCTAACCCAATGTGTCTACTTATAGCTTGGTCAACGCTTATAGATACTTTTTCTACCCCTAACCTCTCCTTTACGAACTCACCAATATCTGATACATCTACACCAGATCTATTCACTAGCTCAAAGTTTTCTGAAGACCTTACGCATACCCTTACCCTAGGCTCTTCTATTGCTACTCCAAGCCCTCCGTAAGCTACGTTATCCTCGAAGAAATTGTAGAACCCTAGGTGAAGTCTAGCAGAAGATTCAACACATGTATATCTACGTTCTAAACCCATGTTTTTCCCGCTCTATCGCTGAGAAAATCATTAATTTCGTTAAATTTAAACCTACTTCGTACAACCATATTAAACGGGTGGATACTTTCAAGGCTTTTTATCCTAATGCTGATAGTAGCATCAGGTTCTACTACATTTCTTAGCTTACTATAGATAAGGTATAGCGCTTCTCTTGCAATATCTTCTGCAAATTTAGGGTTCTCAAAACCTTTGAGAATAACTTTGCACTCTTTATCGCGTTTCAAATAGCTGAACACAGGTATAGAGAAAGAGCGTAGAGAAGCTTCTATAATATCCTTCACATCGATGAAATTCCTAGATGATACACATATCTTGAGCTCAGCGCGTTGTGTATGCGAAGGAGAGTATATAGACTTACTTCTAAGCATATAGCTACATACTTGTTGTGCGCAAGGGCAAACGCTCATACCTAAAACCTTTATGCAGAGTTTCCTAAGCATTGTTTCTTCCCGTCTATCAACCTTAGCAATCATAGAGAATCTTATCGGTACATTTTCATGTATATCTAGTTCTTCGTTGTAGTAGTTGTACAAGAACACAGTCTTAATTCTAACTTCAGCGCTCATTACGTAGTCATGTTTATTCAAAAGCTCTTTACTAAGCCTCTCAATAGCTTCTTCAAAATTTGCAAGATCTTTTAACTCGATAACGTCAAAAGTATCGCGGAGAACTTCTAAGCATCTAGAGACATGTATTCCCCTCTGGTCTTTAGGTAAATCTACGAACATATCTATATGTGTATCTAAGCATATCTTGTTCCCTGTATCACCTAGGCATACCCTTCTGTAAACCCCTTCAATACCTACCCTCTTAATAGGTATACTGTAAACAGGCTTCGAAGACTGGATATCTGGTACCTCTTTCGACATAGCGATCTCCTTTCGGAAACTAACTCAAAAATAGAATACAGAGGTAAAAAGGTTCTCCGTTTAGACGTTAACCTTTTGTTCTACTTAGCTTAGGTAACTCGTTGAATTCTGTAAATACTTCACTATATCTTGCGCTATTGCTCTATACCTTCTAGATCTACTAGATCTACGAATTACCTCTACGCACATCTTGACGTAGTTTTCGTAGATAGCTTTCCTGCGTTTATCTACGTAGGGAATCTTGGATAACCACACCAGAGCCTCTACTACAGCGGCTGAAGCTCTTGTAAAACCCTTTGGCACTATATCCACTATCTTTACGCCTACAGGTTCACCGTAAACATTTGCGTAGTTTCTCCTTAGTTCTACCTTAACTATGTTGAAGTCTATGTAAGCGGTACACAGCTTATTAAAGGTTTTTAGGGCTTCTTCTTTCTTGAATATAGCTAAGTAGAATAAGGTTGCATCTTTTGCAATACATATTCTACCGCGGTCTGTATTTCCTTCGGTTATAAGCTTGTATGTTCTAGAGCCTCTGAATATACGGGCTACTAGCTTACCTTTTTTGAGTATGAACCCTAGCGGAACTATGTTTACGATTTCGGTACCTCTGTATAGAATAGCTATAACCTCTAGGTACGTACTACCCGAAAAACCCATTTTCCGAATTTTTTTCTCTAAATCCATGGAGGACCCCTTAGAGATTTATCCCGCTATACCTATGATATACATGGGTTGTAGCTGTGGCTTTCATGATTAGCGTAGATCTGTGGAGAGAAATTTATAGCTACGTTAAGTCTAAGCTTAAGCTATCCTTTGACTTAGACCAAGTAGCTACAGATACACTAAGCAATATACTATCTAATATGGGTAATACGAGTAGCATAGAAACTTTAAAAAATTTGCTGAACTTCGATACAGTAGTGGTAATAGCCCCTGGGCCTAACCTAGAAAAAGATTTCGAGAAAGCAAGTAAACTAGGTTTTACATCAAGGTACCCTGTTATAGCTGTAGATGGTGCTTCTAGCTATTTGCTTGAAATAGGGTTTAAACCAGCTGTTATAGTTACCGATCTCGATGGAGATCCACGCCATATCTTAGCTCTTAACGAATCCGGATCTTTTGCTGTAGTTCATGCGCACGGGGATAACATCGACGTTTTAAAGACATGGGTGCCGATGTTTAAGGGGCCTATAACTGGTTCTACCCAGGTTGAGCCAAGGCCTTATGTTTATAATTTCGGTGGTTTTACGGATGGCGATAGAGCTCTATTTATAGCTTATTCTCTTGGGGTTAAGAAAGCCGTTGTAGGGGGGATGGATTTTAGGGGGCCTATCGGTAGGTATTCTATGCTCTTCAGAAGCAAAGATGTAGGTATTAAGATGGCTAAGCTTGAGGTAGCTAAAAAACTTATATCTATGCTGATATCCTTGGGTATGGAGGTTTTCTCTCTTTCCTACACAGGTATAGATGATGTTGAGGTGCTGTAGCTTGGATGATCCGGCTAAGAAGTATTTTTCGCCTAAGGTAAGCGATAGAGAGCGTGCAGCTTTTGAGGCTGGTATAGCCTTGGGTATGGTTTTACACCAGTTTAGGGGGATACCGATTAAGTTTAAGGAGGAGGTAGAGCTTATTAAGAAGCTAATTGCTTACGCAGTACTCTCTCAACCGTTTAAGAAACACGCTGAGGTGGATGTATTGGTCGAGCTGCCGGAGGGGGGAGACCCCTACCGCTACGCCACCTTAAAGACAAGGGATATCGATGTAAGAGTTGTTGTTGAGTATGGGAGAGCTGTGGTAAAAGCTAGGGCTAGGTATGTGCCGGAGCTAGACTATACTCTTGCATACATAGAGGAGATTCAAGAGAAGGAGTAGGGGTTTAACCTATGATAAATATAGCTTGGTGTATAACCGGGGCAGGGGCTAGTCTTAGGGCTGTTGTTAAGTGTATGCATAGGGTTAAGGAGAGGATAAACCCTAATATCACCTTATTTCTAACTAGGTGGGGTTTCGAGGTAGCTAGGATATTCGGGGTTCTCGAAGATCTTAAGGTTATAGCGGATAACAGCTACTACCGCGAGTTCCTCGTGGAGAACGAGGGGATGTTTTATATAGGGAGGCTTAATCTAGGAAGATATAGCCTACTGGTTATAGCCCCGGCGACAGCGAACTCTATAGCTAAAATGGTCTTAGGTATTGCTGACAATATTGCGTCTGCTCTTTATGCTCAAGCGGTTAAAAGTGGGGTACCGGTTATAGTTATGCCTACGGATATACCTAGGGAAAACGGTTTCACTGAATCCGAAGCACCATGCTATATAGATAAAGCTTTATGCAGTATAGATGTTTGCGGTACATGCCCACCTATGCAGCTATGCCCAGTTAATGCTGTAACCCCTGTGGGTAGGTCTAGGAGGATAGATTTATCTAAGTGTATTGGCTGTGGGCGGTGCGTAGCTGTATGTATAGGGAAAGCCTCTAGATGTTGGGAGAGAATTAAGTTAAAGCCTAGGGAGGTAGACGTAGAGAATGTGAGGAAGCTTAGCAGAGATCCTCTTACAACAATAGTTAGCGGTGTTGATGAGCTTGAGTTAGCTATAGAGAGAAAAGTTAAGGAGTTAAAAAACAAGCTCTAGTTTGCTTCATTCTTCCCTACATAGTTTTGGTTTATATACGCTCTCTAGATAAGCTCTTTTAATTCTTTCAATGAATTTCTCTGCTCTTGGGTGCACAATATAATCTACAACAGTTCCGCAAGCTTCTTCGATGCCCATGTGTTTCACTAAATCCTTAAATACTGTACCTACAACACCTTCGCCGATAGCTGTATAGCCTTGAGCAGCTTCTTTGGCTATAGAAGCTCCTTTCAACCCTTTAACTGTTTTAATTTCGTAATCGCTTAGTACTTCCCTAAGATATTTAACTACCTCGGTGTTTTTGCTATGCCTACCTGTTAACAACACTATATCGGCTTTTGGTGTAGATACAGAAGCTCTCTTAATATCTTTAGCAACACCTTCTATAAACGCTTTAAACATAGAGGTATGCGGTTCCTCCCCTCTTCTAAAACCTTCAACAATACCATTTAAATCAAATAAGTTAGAGCTGTAGAAGATTCCTCCGTGGAATACATCCCATCTCATCCAATTCTTAACCCCTACAACAACCTCAAGATCAAGAGCACCAGCTGTTAAAGTTCCTACTGAAGCGTAGGAACCCCCAATGCCGTCGACAACTCTTCCACCAGCAACAGCTATAGCGGCTGTATAGCCGAAGCCAAGCTCAACAACAACTACGTTAATTTTACTAAAATCGTATCCAACATCTTTAGCTACTTCGTAGACTGATACAAAAGTTGAAGCAAGTTTATCGACTGTGCCCATGTCTACTTTATTAAGTTTTCTAAAGCGTGGAACAGTTCTTAAATGTATAACAGCTGGTAGAAACACTACTTTATCCTTATAAACTTTGACAAGATGTTCAACTGTTTTCGCAAGAGCATCGTAAACCCATATACCTATCTCACCAACTTTAACACCTTCAACAATATCTTCTTCACTACTAAGCAGAAGAACTTCTATAGCTAACTTTCTAGCATCCCTCACATTATCTCCAAACATTAACGGAATTCCATAACCAGAGGGAGCAACTACGTAATCTGGTTGAAGTCTATCTATAGACTCTATAAGTTTCTGAGGTTCTTTAGCAACAACAACTGTTTCTAAACTCACTTCTTCAACAATTTTCTCACCCTCTAACACAACAAAATCAAAACTCTTTGTACCAGGATCTATACCTACAATACGCATTAAACCACCCCAGCTAATCAAACCACTAAACTGTAACCAAGTATATGTGAATAAATATGTTAAACATACTTTCTACCCCCTTTGGGAGTTTCGTAGAGGTGTCTTTACCAGGCGAATCATCGCCAAGGATCTTCAATGTAACTTTCTACTCCCTTTTGGGAGTTTCGGTAACCGAAGTGGTAACCGAAGAAAAGGGGCCAAAACAAGAGCCTTTCTACTCCCTTTTGGGAGTTTCCAATTATAACAAAATTAATGGAAATAAGCGAAAGTTGTGTAAACTTTCTACTCCCTTTTGGGAGTTTCGATGGTGATGTGATGGTGTGGCTTTACGGTTGCTTGCTTCTTTCTACTCCCTTTTGGGAGTTTCCTGATAGTGGTACCAACATTAGCAACGTCTTGGAGGACGCGGTTAAGCACCACCTTTCTACTCCCTTTTGGGAGTTTCATAAACATCCATTTCATATTCATACCTCCGAGTTTCTCGTATGTCTTTCTACTCCCTTTTGGGAGTTTCGCTGCGCATACTATCTGTCGATGATAGACGATAGGCAGCTTTCTACTCCCTTTTGGGAGTTTCTTTATATACTTAACTTTTCTAGAATGCTCTAGAAAATATTCTACTTTCTACTCCCTTTTGGGAGTTTCTTCTAAGAGCTATTGACTCAGATACCATATTAACTGCTGAATCCTTTCTACTCCCTTTTGGGAGTTTCAATGTTACTGAGATTATTCCTCCTAGTGGTAGATTGTTTGCACCCTTTCTACTCCCTTTTGGGAGTTTCAGCAGAGCTGCCAGAGCTGCTTCAGGAAATCGATGAGGAAAAGTTAACTTTCTACTCCCTTTTGGGAGTTTCAATTTGTGGAGACATCAATCAATTGCCTAAAACCAGGGCGATCAACTTTCTACTCCCTTTTGGGAGTTTCAGTGGGTTTACGGCATCAAGATGGATAACGAAGAGCTGTTGGATCCTTTCTACTCCCTTTTGGGAGTTTCAGAACGAGTTAATAAATGCTAAAACTATTGATGATCAGATTAGGATCTTTCTACTCCCTTTTGGGAGTTTCAGATCGGCACTACGACGCCGGCTGAAACACCCGAGACGTTTATGTTCCTTTCTACTCCCTTTTGGGAGTTTCCAGAAGCAGAACAAGAGCGCATGGAGAAGACATATATATAACTTTCTACTCCCTTTTGGGAGTTTCTGCAGCAGCAATGGACCTGAGGAGTAAAATTAATGCTGCTCGCTTTCTACTCCCTTTTGGGAGTTTCAGTGATATCTTCCGAAGTAATCAGGGTTGCTCAGGGAATGCAGTCCTTTCTACTCCCTTTTGGGAGTTTCCAGGGAGCTGCTGAAGAGGGAGCTGTGGAGCAGCAAAAGCTGCATAACACTTTCTACTCCCTTTTGGGAGTTTCGTCAATATGGCGTGAGCGATCTTCATCCTAGATATATTCTCCTTTCTACTCCCTTTTGGGAGTTTCAGGGGTAGGGGGTGTGTTGTCTTCGACGTAGATGGGGTGCCTTTCTACTCCCTTTTGGGAGTTTCAGTCAATTCCTCCTCCGTTATGTCTGCGTTGAGGTACGAGTCGACTTTCTACTCCCTTTTGGGAGTTTCAACATCTCGTAGTATAATGTGATATTTGTCGGAGGGTGTATCGGTCTTTCTACTCCCTTTTGGGAGTTTCTATGAGATAATGTTTGAAACAATAGATGGAGAGATAGTTGTATTGACTTTCTACTCCCTTTTGGGAGTTTCTTGTGTTTACATTTATATATTTGTGTTTTTTAGGGTTTATAAATATTTTTATGATTTTAATCAGAAGATTCATAGCTATATCGATAATTTATAAAATGGTTGTTCTAATGAGTAAGAGTTGAGTTTATTTAACTGTTCTAATGATGTGATGAAAAGAATTGAATTTATATGTTCTAATGAGTAAGTATTGAAAGTATTACTTGCAAAGAATAGATGTTTGTATTTGTTTGAGATTGTGTTGGTTATATTGAATTTGGTTTGTGTTGTTGTTTGTTTGTGTTTTCTTTGTTGAATATGTTTAGGGGTGGTTTGGGTTGGTCTAGTTTTATGGTTATTGTGTTAAGGGTTTTGTTGCTAGTTGGATGAGGTATAGCGTTAGGTGGTGATGTATTCTGGTTTATCTTATTTATGGTTAAGAGTGTGTTGTTATTCTCATCGATGCTAAGTTTTATCTACTTTCTTTGGAATATCAATAAATCTCTTTTGATCTACGTGAATAGATATTTTGTGTTTCTAATATTAACAGTAGCATTCCTGGGGGTTTCAATATGTAAAGCTTGTTATCTCTAATAGAGGTAAATAACCTATGTAACGTTTCTTGAAAATTTAGGTTTTCTTTTCTAAGTAACTTCTAGCTATATGGAGAGTATTAGATATAAAAATGTATTGGTTATTAATACAAGATTGTGGTGAACTTGAAATAGTTGATGAATCTATTTTTGCTTTAAGATTGTCTCTTTAAATAGATTTAATGTGTAGCTGATGTACATGAAGATTTATATGAGAGTTATTTGTTATTGATAGAGACTGGGGTGCGTATGAGTGTTTTATGGAGTGGTAAGCCGTATATAAAGAAGACTATCGTTAAAGCCTTTATACTTTACATCATGGCGAGTCTGTTCTTTATATGGATAATAATATTTGCGCCACACGCATTCCTTATCTACACTATCTCTATATGGATTATTGTAGCGTTTTACATATATTGGAAGAAAGCCCACACCTACTACGTAATGGAGAATAGTGTGTTGATTACGAGAGACTGGGTTTTTGGTAAGTATCAAAGAGAGATTACTTTTGATAGAATACA
>JAWAXP010000010.1:0-44899 GCA_038820005.1 Ignisphaera sp.
AGAGGAGTAAAAACCTAATGCTTCCGACTGCTTAAGTATCCATTCATTCTCTTTAACGAAAAGATCGACGGGGTGCCCCTTAGGTACGTTGGAGAGCTCTTTACCAGCAAGATAATCTCTAAACAGCTCTACATGGAGATCGCAAAGCCTTAAAATCTCTTCTACAGAAACCCCTTCGACAACAAGGTGTTGCTCAATCAACGGTATTTCGAACGGTGATATCTGGGCAATAACATCCCCGAACTTCTTCTTAAGCTCTTCAACGTTTTCACCTTTGTGTATAGCTTTCAATAAGTTTTTCATTATCTCGATTTTTCTACTTATACCCGAATTTGACATGTGTCAAACACCAAGTATAGTAGCGGTTAGCAGATATAAAAACTAACCTATTATAACAAACCAATTAATGCTACAAACATTTTCCCCAACCTTTCAAAAAGATGTACTGTACATCTATAGCTAAATCAGTTGTTTACAGAAACAATGAATGTAATGAATAAATCAATACATATAGGGGTAGCTAATGGAGGGCAATTCAAAATACATAATAACAACTTATATATTACTTAACTAAGTAGGGTAAACACAGCGATAGTTAAACATATTAGTACTATGCATAAAGGTAAAAGCCTGGGTTTAACTATGAAAATAGCTATAATCTCCGATATCCACGGAAATGTCGATGCTCTTAATGCTGTTCTAGAGTCGGTAAGTAGATGGGATTACATATGGTTTTTAGGGGATTTCGTTGACTACGGTCCTGAGCCTCATATCGTGGTAGATATTGTAAAGAGTTTAAAACCTGATGCTGTTGTTATGGGTAACCACGATAATGCAGTTGCTCTTAATGTAGATTGTATGTGTGCACCGGAGATACATGAATTAAGTGAGTATACTAGAAGGAATATCTCTTTAAAGTTTTTGTCAAGAGATCAGCTAGAGTGGCTTAAGATGTTACCAAAAACTGCTGAAGTAGATATCGGGAACAAGAGGTTCTATATTGTTCACGGAAGCCCGAGGAACCCTCTCTACGGCTATATGTATCCTTATCTCTCGCTAGAAGAGCTAAAGCTTTCCTTAACACCTTCACTAGTTTCGTTAAAGCCTAAACCTGTTAGAGCTAACGTAGTTGTTGTAGGCCATACCCATATACCGATGGATATAGTTGTAGATAGTATAAAAATCGTGAACCCAGGGAGCTGTGGACAGCCTAGGGATGGAGATAACAGAGCTTCTTATGTAGTTTACGACGTCGAGACAGAGATTGTTGAAATACGTAGAGTAAAATACGATGTCGAGAGGGTTATTGGGAAACTAAGGGAGCTTAGGTTAGAGGATAAGTACTTTAATCAACTTGCTTCGATACTTAGAATAGGGCGTATATACATTTGATACAGGTGTGGAACCCTCGAAATCCAATTTCATAGAAATCTAAAAAGAACTATACTGTTAACCAATAAAAACACCGTAGAGCTACTATAATAAACTCTATACCGTGTTATCGCTAAACATAAATATCTTGAACCTTAAGTATGTTATAGAAGTAGATACAAGTAGAAGAAAACAATACTTTAAGCTATTTGTAGAATTAGCCTATATGGGAAGTAGATATGCAGAAAAGCTAAAGATTTAGCAGATAGAATCGGTTGCTCAGTTACGAAGGTTTGTTGCTAGGTATAGCAAATAATAGCGAAAAACATATCTAATATACCAGCATACCAGGCCATTATAGAATTAACCACTAAGTACCAGTTAGCTATTTCTCAAGAAGATTTTAATGTACTTGTAAAAGAGGTTATGGTACATATCGAGACTGAGGTGAAGGTGATGGAGGTAACAAGGGAGTTTCTAGGAAGGTTTAGCGATCCAGGGTAAAACTATTGCTAATCACTATAAGCAATGACCAGGTTAAACACCATAGAGTTTTAACAAGTATTAGAGATAACATTGGTGTAGAATACGTGGTTAACGAAGAAGATATGTGGAACGCTATATTGAGTGATAACCCATGGCACGGTATTTCCGGAGGATAGAACGCTATGCATTCATAGGTTTCCACATACCTTAGATAAATATTCTACTCTTTTTATAATGTTTTCCGCAATCCATAGATACTCGGTTAAACTAGCAAGACCTTTAATTCTATCCATACTCTCCTTGATTTCTCTACATATTTCTTCTAGATGTTTTCTTCTAGAGTTTTCGTCTACAGGTTTCTCTGCTTGAAGCTTAGGATTCCCCTCCATAAACCCTTCTGGGTAGTACCAATCTTTGAACCAGGTAAACCCGTTTTTGAGAAGGATATAACCAAGCCTAGTTAGAGGAGGTGGAACACCTAGCTCAAGAGCTTTTCTAGTCTCATAGTCATACATATAGTCTATGAAAAGCCTTTCACCACCTTCTAAGAAACTCGCTAAACAATTAATTAGCTTCTCCTCGAACTCGCTATCAACAAACTTGAATATCTTGTTGTTTAAATTAAGCTCTCTATTAATTGAAAATACCTCGATCCACCTCCTGTAGTAAGGTGGTCTACCGTAGAAAACCTTAATAATGAGCAATCTTCTCTGTTTATCCTTGTAAACTAGGCGTACCTCTATATTCTTTTCTTCTGGAAACCTACCATCCTTAACTATATAGTCTACATGGACACCGTCTATGTTATCTAAGATTTCTATGCATAGCAAATTTACGCACTCCCAACATCAACAATGTATTCCTTGAATATCTCCTCAAAATCTTTGTTGTCTATCAAAGGTTTTCCGCTATCCCTAGAAATCCTTGAGCTAGAGGGGTTTATTCCTGGATATATCTTAAGTCTTTGCGAAAACCTCTCCTCAAGAGTAGAAACAGTTCTATCCTCATAAAATACACCTATAGGTATTCTATTACCCCACACAAGACTCTTCTCAATAGCTTTTAACATCTTTAAATTCTTCTCCTCAGGTTTCTCAACCACGGGGTTCCAGGAGCTCTCATCCTCTAACCTGTATACTCTCTTCCTATAGTAATCAGCTGTAAAAACATCGTTAAACGTTATGCAAGGTTGAAGAACATCTATGAAAGCAGCTCCTCTATGAGCTATAGCTTTTTTAACTAAATTCTTCAGATGTTCTCCCTCAAATGCGTATCCTCTTGCAACAAAGGTATAACCAGCTATAATTGCTAACGCTACAGGGTTTAAAGACTGCTGAATATTAGGTTTAAGGAGAGCTTTTGTTTTTATGTTTAGTGGTAGAGTTGGAGATGCCTGCCCTTTTGTAAGACCGTATACACCGTTGTTGTGTAGAATAACAACTATATCGAGGTTCCTCCTACCTAATGCAACAAAGTGACCCGCTCCAATCCCTAGAAGATCTCCATCACCTCCGTGGACAACTACCGTGAGATCAGGGTTAGATAGCTTTATACCCATTGCAAAAGGTATGGATCTTCCATGAAGTGTATGCACACCGTTAACGTTTAAGAAATGCGCTATTTTCCCAGAACACCCAATACCTGAAACAACTACTGTTTTAGAAGGGTCTAGCCCAAGTTCTTCAAAAGCTCTTGCTACAGCCGTCAAAATACCGAAGTTTCCGCAACCAGGGCACCAATCAACCCAAAGTTTAGTTAAATAGGATTTACGCTCCATGCTTAAGCACCACACTATCAATACCTAGCTCTATAACCTTGTAGATAGCATCTTCAAATTCATCTAATGTTATAGGTCTACCTGTGAACTTTGATATTCTCTTTTTAACCTTGACGCTTGTCGCCATAGATATAAGATCTGCTACTTGTACACCATAGCTATGCTCAACAGCTATGATTCTTTCTCGAGGAACCTTGTCAAGAATATCTATAACCTCTTTACCTGGGAATGGCCATAGAAGCTTAAGATTTATGTAAGAACCCTTTAATCCTTTTTTACTAAGAGATTCTATAGCATCTAGGGCAACACCTTTTACAAAACCCCATCCAACGACAACGTAATCAGGGTCTTTGTATCCGTATACCTTAAGCTTCTTTTCGCTAGGAATTTGTTCTGCTATAGGCTCTAGCTTCTTAATCCTTTTTGAATACATAGCTACTCTGTTAACGGGATCTTCAACTATATGCCCGTATTCATCGTGTTCATCGCCTGTATACCATATAACTGTATCCTTTGTACCTAGGGGAACTCTTGGCGACACTATTTGACTTAAATCAAACCTCTTATACTTTAAACCGTTGCTAGAAATAAATCCTCTATCTATTATGATGCTATCTAGGTCTGGAAGCGGTATAGATTTTATTGAATTAGCAAGGAATTTATCGAGGAGATGTATAACAGGAACTTGGAAACGCTCTGCTATATTGAAAGCCTCTATAGCGTCATAGAAAGCTTCCTCATGATCCCCAGAGGTGATAACAACTCTAGCGAATTCTCCATGACCAGCAAAGATAGCGTTGAATAAATCACTTTGACTACCTCTAGTTGGTTGACCTGTACTCGGACCTCCTCTTTGGTAGTAGGTTATTACAATAGGAACTTCGTTTGCCCCTGCCCATGATATACCTTCAACCATTAGGTCGAATCCAGGACCACTTGTAGCAGTAGCACTTCTAGCACCTGTTAAAGCTGCGCCAATAGTTGAACATATAGCTGATATCTCGTCTTCTGTTTGCATAACTATTACAGGTCCAATGTCATATGTTTTACTACTTATGTACTCGTATTTCTCTATAGTGAAACTTTCATCAGCCGCAGGTGTTATAGGGTAATAGCTTTGAAACCTTAAACCGCCGACAATTTTACCCATGGCAACGATATCGTTGCCTGATACAACCATAAGTTTCTTAAAATTTAGCTTAGGTTTACCAAGCGCTAGTGTACCTCTAAAGTTCTGCATACTATCTTCAACAAGTTTGTAGATCTCTAGGTTCTGCTCAATAAGTTCTTTCCTACCGCTAAACTGGATAGAGAGGGAGTAGTTAACAGCTTCCTCATTAAATCCTAGGAGGATAGAGAGAGCTGAAACCATAATGCCGCTTATATACCTAGAAAGTAGTCGTGGTTCAATCTTATACTTATCCAATAGTTTTCTTAAGATTAACGCAAAGTTTAAGCCAATAGCTTTAACTTTTCTATCTTTCTCCAAAAACTTTATGACTGAGTCTACGGTGGTTTCTACCCCTATACTCTTTAGCTTCTCCCAAATTCTGCTCTTTGTAGTATCCTCTATACTGGGGATCTCCTCAAGCTTCTTAGAAGCTACGTTAACGTCATAAACAATATATCCACCTCCAGCAACATCATCAATATGCATAAAAATGGTCTCTGCATCCATAGAAGCTACAACATCTACAGGATACTTCAACGATCTGGGAAAGGTTTTTGAAGATATAAGCATATGTATATAGCTATGCCTTCCCGTTATATTCGAGAAATACTCTCTATCAGCTATAACCCCGAAGCCGCAGCGAACAAGAGCTCTTGTAAGCACCATCATGGATGTCTCTAATCCAGCACCCTGAGGTCCACCCAAGATAATCCCAACTTCTTCTCTCTCAAACATACACCTAAACCTTAGTCTCCTGCATGAGCTTCTTCAGCTATAGCTTCATCAAGTACAACCCCTGATGAAACAACATGTTGTTTTAAATGTTCCTCTAACTCTATCTCATTTATCAGAATTTTCCTACAGTTTACACAGTAAAGCCATCCTTGTTCCTTAAAAATATTCTTCAGCTCATCAATAGATGAAGGCTTAAACGAGCTACAGGTAGCAGGTTCTTCATGTGGAACTGAATTATGCTTAACTATACAATAACCTATGTACGGGAAATATATATGAGGTCTAAAAAATAAACATCTTGAACAAATTCTACCACTATCTGAATCCATTTAGTCGATCCTCTCAATCTTTATAGCGTTAACAGGGCAAACATCAGCTCCGGCTTTTGCACATTCATATAATTCTTCAGGAATTTCACCAATAGATACACTATCATCAACTTTAACACTATATCTTTCAACAACTCTATTCTTAAGATTATCAGATCCAAGCTCATAAACTTCAGGGCAAGTAGCTGGAGCAGCTCCACAAGATATACAGGAAACTCTATCAACTATAATCCTATACCTAGCCAAACCCAACCCCTACTAATAACAACTCTTAAAATATAAAAATCTTTCCAATATAACATATCGAGGAAAGCATCTCCAACTACTCATCAAACAAAATCGATATGCTTACTAAGTATCCCCAAACATCATAATCGGTATACAACCATAGTATACCTAAAAATTAATGTATTAGTTGAATCTATGAATATAACCTATAGTGCTTCTAACAGAGTCCATTCATAAAATTAAAGATCATAGCATTAGAGTTGATATTCCGTTATCTTAACTAATACAGTATAAATACATTGATTTGTTATAAGGCCATGATCTTTTATAACTTGTGCTACCCCAAGCAAACTTGGGGTAGCACAAGCATGTTGTTCAACATAGTCCCTAAATCGCGAAGAGACGAGTTGTTTAATTTCGAGGGTGAACTAGATGATCTAGTTAATAGCCTTGGATTAAATCCCATGACCATTATTATCGGTATGAGGAGGACGGGGAAAACCTCTTTACTTAGGGTTGCTTTAAACGAGTGTAAGTATCCTTATATGTACATAGATCCTAGGTTTTCTGTTGCACCGGATTATCGTGATTTAGCGTATTTGATGAAGAATTCTTTAGAGGATTTTCTAAATAGGTATAGGGATTTACGTGATAAGGTGGTCGATGTTATGAAGAAGGTTAAAGGGGTTAATATACGTATACCGGGATTCGATGTTGAGGTCTCCTGGGGTAAGCAGGGTAAGCTTGATTTGCCGAGTTTATTTGAGGCTTTAGATAGGCTTGGGGGATCCTTAGGTAAACCCATGGTTGTGGCTATCGACGAAGCTCAAGAGCTTAGGAAAATAACGTGGATTTCATTCGATAGGCTCTTCGCTTATATATATGATAATCTTAGGAATATAAGGGTGGTTTTAACGGGGTCGGAGGTAGGGTTGCTCTACAGGTTTTTACGTATAGATGATCCTACTGCACCTCTATATGGTAGGTATATTCATGTTGTAAGAACTAGGAGGTTAAATTATAGTGAATCACTTGAGTTCCTTAAAAAAGGGTTTGAGGAAGTTGGTGTAGATATCCCAGAGGATTTTTTGCGTAGAGCTGTAGAGGTTATCGATGGCGTTATAGGTTGGCTTACGTACTTTGGCTATACTTGCTACACGAATATAGATCTATGTAGAAGTGGAGTAGATGAGGTAATCAACATAGCTGTAGAGATGGCGAGGCAAGAGCTTGAGAATTTCTTAAGCAGTAGGAGAAGCCCTAGATACAGATATATACTAAAAATACTTGCAACAGAAAAACGGTGGAGCGAGATAAAGAAGTTGCTAGAGTACTTCGAAGGTAGGACAATAAACGATAGAACATTAAGCGAACTTCTTCGAGAACTTGTGAACCTAGGAATAGCTGAAAAAATAGACGATAAATACGCTTTAGCTGATCCTCTAATTAGAAAAGCAGTAGAAAAACTCTAAGAGTAATCCCATAGAATCGTTAGCGGCTTTCAACCCATAAATACCGTTGATTATCTAAAGGTGTACATCTATAACAGCAAACCCATCTAATATATGCTACGCTTAATGAAATCTTCATCATCTATAGCTTGTAAAAGCTACAGCTATTTTAATAGGATCTCTATACAAACCTACGATCAGCGTTTAACTCTGTATATTCTTCAATAATATCTATTGATCTCTTAGACCTATTAAGTATTTGCTTAACATTTGTTAAAAATAAATGGATTATCCCTGCTACTTGGTGCCTACGTCATTGTATAGTATGTATAGGTTAAAAAGTTGCAGCATTTATTATTATCCTTAGGCTGATTATCTTGGCTTCAGAGGAGTGTATTTTAATCACCTTTTATAGCGAGCCTAAGGAAGCTTTCTTAACGTCTATATTCAGGATTTTAGAAGTTTTTAGGTGTAGGTATATAGAGGTTTTTGTTTCTAAATCTAGAGAAGCTGAGGCTAGGGCTACTGTAGAGTTACTCAAAAACTTAGTTAATGGTATTGGATTTGAGGTTCACGGTTTGTTCCCGGATCCAAGCGATCTCAACTCATTCGATGGTCTTGCAGAGAAAGTTTTAAATGTATTAAAGAGATTAAGGGAGAAAGGTAGAGTGGTGATAGCCACTTTTACAGGTTCTAGGCTCGAAGTTTCTACTACTGTTCTATCAGCTTTACGTATAAGAGAGGATATAGTTCTCGTCTATATACCATTCTTCTGGGGTCCATGGAATAAACTCTTTTATCCTTTCACTCCAAAGCCCTTGGAGCCTATAACAATACTGCACCCAAATAGCGAAGATGTTAAAAACATGGTTAAGCCTATGAATAGTTACGCTATAGACCGTAATACTGCCGAGTTTTTACTAGAGAGAATGGGCATCTCATCAAAGCTTAGAAAAGGAATAGCATATGCTCAACATAAGCTTAACCTAGAGTTCGCACCATCAACACTTCTACACCCAACAGATACTAAATGTAGAGAAATAACAATATCGATAACAGTAAAGGGAATCCTTAAGGTATCTTCAAGAGCAGCTGATTACTGTAATCACAACGAGGTTATTGATATGGTAAATAATTTAGGGGTCAACTTAGCTGAATTTTTTAGTGAAAACAATTACGAAAGTAGAGCTATCAACCTCTTGCTTAAGTTCTCTTCAATACTTTTACCAACTATAGAAGAATGTACATTTGATTGCACCAACTATAGAAATACCATTCTAACCGATTTCATCCCCTTGATAAACGAAGAAACTCTAGTTGATACAAACATAATATATTCATCGTTGCAAACTCTGCTATACGAGAACAAGGAAAACATCGTCATACCTTTATGTGCATATATAGAACTGCTAAAGCATAAAGCACACTTCGAGAACCCCTACGAAAAACTTAGGTCGGTTATAGCAGATTTAGCGCTAGAGGGCATCAAAGCTATGAAGTTAAACATAGACGAGAAAGCATTTCAACAACCATGCGAAGTAGGTATAGCTTTAACAAATAAAGTTGCTGTAACATGTGATAGAAAAGCCTATGAAGAGATATTCAAGGCAATGAAGGTAAAAGCAGTACTAGTTCAATTAAAGCCATTAAAAGAGGTGAAATTCCTAAAAAGAGAAAACGATAGAAGAATAGCATACGCCTACTTTGCTTTAACACAATTAAAAACATTAACGGCAATGAAAAAGATAGAGAAGGTATTAAACGAAATGAAGATAACTATAGGGTAAACCGATGAAAACCAACCTTGCTAAGATTTAGCTAGCTACTAGAACGCTATACAGAGGTAGGCTTTCTTAATAGGTGATTAACTAATAGTTTAATTAACACTTAGTTAGATACTAGCGTTTCTAACAATCTTTAATAATACAATTAATGCAATAGTTTTACTGAAAACAACTGAATTTATAAATAATCTTACGAGGTACATTCTCCATTATTGAGACGGATAGAATAGGTATTAGGTTTGGGAAAACCTTGTTAGGGAAGGTAATGGAGTTGCTTGTATTAATCTAGTCATCGGTGATAAAGATGAATTTGTCGGTATAGTTTTCCTTTTGGGTTAACTTCCAAAAGCTATGATTATACAAAACTTTTCGCTGTTTTAATACTTAATCTCGGTTAAACCTGTTGCACTAATTGATCCGAAATTTACGATTAAGAAGATGGAACAAGATAAAATAATCTTTGGAGCTACAAGTACGCTATACAAAAATATATTAAATGCAGTTAAAGAAAGTATTATACCATATAGTAGAAGATGCAGTTATAATTTGTGAAGTATTCATACGCTCAGCAGCTAAAAATGCTGATAAAACTTTTAAATTTAACTACGAAACAACAAAACTTCCCTAAAAAGAACTATGACTAAAGAACCAAAAATCGAAGATATACTAACTCAAAAATAAAACGGTCACCCATCCTACAAAAAGAGGATTTAAAGAACAACTCATTCTTACACTCTATTTTCTCCGGTTCACCTCAGCGTAAACCTTATTCCAGATCGAATTCAATGGTTTGGGATCCGTTATTGTTTTGTTACCTCTCTGTTTAATATTATTAACATTATAAGTGATAGTATTTGCGTTATTACCGTGAAACCTACTAACAGATACACTGATATTTGTAGTAGGTAGGTTAGTATTAAGCCCCCTATACCCCATGAAATTCCGTAGAGCATTCCAAATATTCCGTACGCTATTGCGAGTTTATTCCTTTCAACTATATCTGCTATAGAAGCTCTCATAATAGTTTCTGATATACCCATTGTAACCCCCCAGATAACAGCTATAATATACGCTAAAACGTTGTTCCTTGTTATTAGTAGTGGTGTTATTGTTAGTGTTGTTATTGGTGTTATGTAGAGGCTTTTAAATTTTGTTTTATCGTATAAGTAGCCTATTGGGAAAGCTATAATTGCGTCTACTCCCATAGCTATAGCGTATAAAAGTGCTATTTCAGCGTCTTCTAGAATTCTCCAGTATTTTAAGAAGTAGGATGCTATAGCCCAGTGGATAAAACCAAAGGATTGTAGAATCATTGAAAAAGTATACAACCAAAATCCTCTACCTAAACTTTTAAACATTATTTTCTCTATTGAAACTTCAACGCTTTTAATTTTTGGATAAAGAAACCAAGCTGTAAAAACGAATAACATAGCCATAATACCTGGAATTAAAAGTACCAAAAACGCTATTTGATAATTGTAATGTATAAGCATATAAGCAAAAAGCAAAGGACCAACTAAAGCCCCAACCTGGTCCATGACCTCATGAAGCCCAAAACCCTTCCCTTTACCAATACCCTCAGTAACCTCAGCCAAAATCACATCTCGCAATGGGGCTCTCAAACCTTTCCCAATCCTTTCTACAAGATACAAAGTTGTTGCAATCCACCATAAATCTGTAAAACCGAGAAGAGGTAGAACCATAACGTTCATACCATAGCCTAGAGCTACAAAACCCCAGAAAGCAGCAGAAGATCCTAGATAAGACGCTAAAACACCGCTTACGAACCTCAGTATATACCCTATGAATTCACCTAAACCAACAATAGATGAAGCGATAGGAGGTGCTCCCAAATGCTCTAAGTATGCTCCACTAGCAGATCTAGCTCCTTCATAAACCATATCAGCAGCTAAAGAAACAAGCCCAAGTAGCATAAATACAACTAACATTCTCTTCATCATCTATTACCACCTCTTTACATACTTAAAAGACCCCGCTAGAAAAACATTTAAAAATATTTATCAAAATTAAGAAGGATGTAAAATATAGTTGAATATAGGGGTTTAACAAGCGATGAAGCTGTTAAGAGGCTTGAAATTTTCGGCCCTAATAAAGTTCCTGAAAAGAAAGAAAGCTTAATGATTTCTTTTCTCAAAAAGTTTACAGGCTTAACACCTTATAAAATAGTAGTAGAAATTTCTTTTACACTAGGGAATATGTTGATTTTGCTATAATGTTGATGTTGTTTATCGTAAAACGCTGTTATTGGCGCTACTCATGGGTGTAGAGTTAACAAAGCTATTGAGATGCTTGAATCTAAACCAAGAGTAGTTGTAAAGGTTTTATGGAATAATAGGTGGATTGATGTTAATCCTGAAAATATTGTACCGGATGATATTGTGAATATCTCTATGGAGGATATGATGTCCGCCGACGACGTTGTTATTAAAGGTTCCGTAAGCGTTGACGAATCTGCGTTAACTTGAAAATATTTACCAGTTGAAAAAGTATAGGTGATGAAGTTTATGCTGAGACCACCATTGTTAGAGGTGAAGCAGTTATATCAAGGTAATTACAACAAGTGTAAGAACTTGTTCTAAAAAACAATTGAGTTCACCTAGTTAGCAAAACAGGTTTCTAATATAGGAGATGACCAATAGTATAACAAGAAGATCTTCCTATTTCTCGTTAAGCACAGTTCCTTTAATAATAGCGTTAAGAGAATCTCCTAAATTGGTGTAAAGTTACACGTTAAATAATGGGAGAACCTTCATTGAATTATTTAACGTTCGTTAAAACTTTCACAAGCATTAAACTTATATTCTGTTTCCAGACGTAAATAGGTTGAGGCTTAATTATGGAAGAAGATTGGGGCGAATTTTACAGAAAAACCAAAAAGTTAATGGATAAATTATTCAACGAATTTATTATGGGAATTATGGGTTTCGAAGAAATTCTAGGAAAGATAGATGAGGAGGACCCAAATAGAGTAAAGGTCTATGGTTTCCGAATAGAAGTGGGCCCAGATGGAGTTCCTAAAATCTATAGATTCGGAGAAACAGAAAATTATCAAAGAAAACCTAGGGTAAAAGTAATCGATGAAGGCGAGGTGGTGCAAGAACCTCTTGTGGATATATACGATGAAGGTGACTTCATTAGGGTTATTGTAGAGCTTCCTGGGGTTAACGAACAAAACATAAAGGTAACACCTATAGATAAAAAACATATTCTTGTCGAGGCTATAGACAACAATAATAGATATAGAAAAGAAATAGAATTACCCGCAGAAATCGAGGTTAAAACCGTAAAAACATCTTACAGAAATGGGCTTCTAGAAATAGTAGCGAAAAGAAAATAAACTAGGACTTTTCGGAGAAAGAATACAAACATCATTTAATAGCCTTTTACCTTGCAATAGCTTAACCGGTTACCTTAACCATAAAATAGAGGTAACGAATATATAGAGTAGGTGTATAGCTGTATAAACTTTATTCAAAATGTATTAGCAATCTTAATCAGTTGTACTTAAGACGAGTATATAGGGAAATTTTATAGCATTAAATGAATGATAATTTGTTATAAATGAAAAGTAAAACCCTTAGCACGAATACATCATACACTATAAACTGGGTCATTATAATCGCGCTTTTCTCACCATTGAAATATAAGCACCTTTGCATACAAATTCAGAACTAAATATGTTAATGTAATTATCAAGATTTATGTGCGATGCATGTGGTACGCATATAGTTTATTGATATTAGGATTTTGCTTAGCTAAGTTATTTGCGTACATATTTTATTAATAAGTATCTTTGCAGCTTTAGATACTTTGATTACATAGTAATGGTTTTTATAACCTCGGTATGTTCTATTTACCGGGTATACATAGCCTATGTTATTCCGTATAACATGTACTTTTATATATGCCACGAAAGGTATTTACTTTGGTGTGGAGATCTTTGGGCTTTAGTTATAACCCTAAGAAGCTGTTGGAGGGTTACAGGCTGGGAATAGATTATATCCACGTAGCTACTATAGCTAGTCATTCAGCTCTTGACGTATTTGATGGTGCTAAAGACGAGGGATTTAAAACAATAGCTGTATGTCAGAGAGGTAGAGAAAAACCTTATATTAGGTTTAGGAGAATCGTTGACTATCCTATTATATTAGATAAGTTTGTAGATGTGGTTAAAGATGATGTTGTAGCCGATCTAAGGTCTAAGAACGCTTTATTTGTTCCGAATAGGAGTTTCTCTGTTTATGTTGGATACGATAACATAGAGGGTAATTTCCCTATACCTATATTCGGTAACAGGTATTTGCTAAGGTATGAAGAGAGAACAGGGGATAAAACATATTATAGGTTACTCGATGAAGCTGGTGTTAGAAGACCAAGAACCTACTTGTCTCCGGATGAAATAGATAGACCGGTTATGGTTAAGATGCCCCATGCAAAGAAGAGGGTTGAGAGAGGTTTCTTTATAGCTATAGACAGGGACAACTTTTGGAAGAAATTCAGGAAACTGGTATCCGATGGAGTTGTAGATGAGAAGGATTTAGCTAGAGCATCCATAGAGGAGCTTGTTATCGGTGCACATTTTAATGTAAACTATTTCAGGTCTATAGCTAGGAGAGATACTGAGATAATCAGCATAGATAGGAGGATACAGACCAACCTAGATGGGTACCTAAGGCTTCCAGCGGATATTCAAGTTGAGTTAAAGGACTATATAGATGTTGAGATGATCGAGATTGGCCATGAACTGGCTACTATTAGGGAGAGTATGCTTGAGAAGCTTTTCGATATAGGCGATAGATTTGTGGAAGCAACAAAGAAAATAGAGCCTCCTGGGGTTATAGGACCGTTTACTCTTCAGCTTATGGTTACAGCTGATATGGATGTAATTGTATTTGATGTAGCTCCCAGGATTGGCGGAGGAACAAACGTTCACATGGGCATTGGCGGTCAATATAGTAAGCTTTATTTCGGTAAACCGATCAGCATGGGTAGGAGAATAGCTTTGGAGGTAAAAGACTGCTTATACATGGGTTGCTTAGAGGAGATAGTGACCTAGGGTAGTAGCTATGCTGGATAAGATATGTGTGCTTGATTGGAGATATGGCTCGGAGGAGATGAAGAGTTTATTCAAAGCAGAGTCCATAGTTAAACGCTACGTAGCTGTTGAGAAAGCGCTTATCTATGGACTAGCTAAAGCCGGTATAGCACCTAATGAATGCGTAAATGTAGTGGAAGTTTGTAGCGAAAACGTGTCAGCTGAGGAGGTCTACGCCAAGGAGAAAGAACTAGGACACGATATAGCTTCTCTAGCCTATCTATTAGGGGAGAAATGCGGGGAATGCGGCAAGTATATACATCTAGGTGCTACTAGCTACGATGTAGTTGATACTGTTTGGGCATTAATAATAAACGAAGCTCTATCAATAGTAATGAAGAAACTCAAGAAAATAATAGAAGTTCTCTCAGATATGGCTGTAAAACACAGAAAAACATTAATGGTTGGAAGAACACACGGACAGCATGCGTTGCCTATAACCTTCGGGTTTAAACTCGCTAACTATGTATATGAGTTTGCCCGAAGCTACGAAAGGCTATGTGAATGCAGGAAGAGGATAGTTAAAGGAAAGATAAGCGGAGCAGTAGGTACTATGGCTGCATGGGGTAGTAGAGGGCTTTTTGTCGAGAAATACGCTATGGAATACCTAGACCTAGAGCCCCATGCGATATCAACACAGGTTGCACCAAGAGATGGCTTTGCAGAGCTTGTAGCAAACCTAGCTATACTTGGAAGCCAGCTTGATAGATTTGCGCTCGAAGTTAGGGAGTTATCTAGACCGGAAATAGGGGAAGTATATGAATCCGCTAAGAGGGTAGGTAGCAGTACTATGCCCCATAAGAGAAACCCTGTAATAGCTGAGAGGATATCAGGTTTAGCTAAAATCTTGAGATCCATGGTGATGGTGGCTCTAGAGAATATACCCCTTATGCATGAGAGGGATTTAACTAATAGTAGTAGCGAAAGAATATTAATCCCCCATGTTTTCCTCGTAGCTGATCAGATGCTGATAGATATGGAGAAGCTCTTATCAGTTCTCTATGTAGATGAAGAAGCTATGAAGAGAAATCTAGGGTTAGGAAAAGGAGCGATAATGGCCGAAGCAGTTATGGTTAAACTTGTAGAGAAAGGTATACCGAGACACTTAGCCCACAAGAAATTACAGGAGATAGCAATAGCTGTAGGAGGCGACGAAGATTTCCTAGAGAAGTTATTGAAGGATGAAGAGATATCCAAGCTATTTACACATGAAGAACTCAAGAATATAATAGACTATGATAACTATGTTGGGCAAAGTGAAAACCTCATAGAGAGATCCATTGCGTATGCGAAAACTGTTTTAAGCTCATGCCGATGAACATGTATAGGATAAAAATAGTTTGAGTAAAGATTTTGTAAAAATTAATGTTTAATTTAGGAGCTTACCCTCCTTAACTTATACTGAAGATCTAGCTAGCTTTTTCTCCTGCTACAGCAATACTCTTTACGCATACATGTGGTACAAGCATACTACCTACTAACTCTACTTCTCTTGAAATAGCTATAAGCTCTTCGTTGAATAGACTATATATGTTTCCAGAAATCGTTATACCTTTTACAGCTTGAATAGGTTCGCCATTCCTATAGTATATAGCGTTTGTAACAGTAGCCCCTAGATTACCGTTAACAGGATTCGAAAGCCATTCTCCTATAGTCCTATAAATAACCAGAACTTCTTTAACTTCCTTAACTATTTCCTCTACAGATCTAAAACCTGGGATAACTATGAGGTTTGTTGCGCTAGGCATTGGCGGAGAACCTAGCCCAAACCTAATTGCGTTACCTGTAGATTCTAGGCCATCTATATAAGCTGTATAAGTATCGTAGAGGTATGTTAGTAGAACACCTTTATCGATAACTGTTTTCCTCTTTGTTTGAACACCTTCATCATCGAAAGGAGCTGAACCCATCATATTCGGTGCAGCACCATCGTCTATAACCGTTAGGTTCTCAGATAACACCTTAGAGTACAACTTCTTAGCTAGCGGAGATCTATTCTTTTGCACTTGATCAGCTCTTACTGCAGGTACTAAGAGAGCTCTTAGAATAGCTGCAAAGACGTATGGAGTAAATATGGTTGTATACCTCCCTGTTTCCATAGGCTTTGCTTTAAGCGTTGCTATAGCTACAGATGTAGCATCTTTCGTTATATTCTCTAAGTCAAATTCTTTAAGTGTTGGTGCTGAATAGAATTTGTAGAAAGAACTTTCGTAGCTTTCTTCAACAGCTTTCACATTTATGTAGAAACCGAAAGATGTTTTTTCATATGATATAGGTTTACCTGTATAGCTATTGCTAATACACTTACGTACAACCCCAGCTTCTACGCTAACCTCGCTTGCGAATGCTCTTTTATCTACTTGGTTTGGTACACTCAGAGCTTCGTTAACTATAGATGTTAGGAACTCTATATCGCCTCCCTTAACCTTATCATCAACTATATCGTATACCTGCGTATACCCACAGCTCTTTGGAAGCGATACCCAATTAGGATCCTCCGGAACTACCCTAGCTATAGACACGCTTTTCTCGACTAGGTTAAGAATATCATTCTCCGAAGATATAACAGCTCCTTGGACAGTAACCCTCTTACCAACTGAAACTCTAACATCAGCTGTTAATACCGTACCTTTCCTAATACTCTCAATACCTTTGCGCGTCGCCAATATATCCACAGTATTATTCTCTACAATTAGTATCTCTACCTCAGATGCGCCAAGCTCTTCAGCTCTTTTAATTCCTTTCTCTATAGAGCGTTCTAAGTCCATCATCGGATACCCACCACAAGCTTCTTAACCCTTACATGGGGGCCTCCATCCCCAACTCTAACCATCTGCCCCATCTTGCCACACCCACCGAAAACAGATGTAGATATACTTAAATCTCTCCCTATAGCCTCAATATCCTTAAGAACATCAAGGATATTACCGCTAACTAGAACACCTCTAACCAGTTCCCCAATCTCGCCTTTCCTAATCACGTAAGAAGGCCCAACACCAAAGGTAAATGTGCCTAGAGCTGGATTAACTTGTCCACCTCCAGCACCCCTACCCCTTAGGTAGAGACCATTATCGATACCCTCAAATAGCTCATCAACTTTTGCGTCTCCAGGCATCATATAGAAGTTTGTTTGCCTAACTATAGTATTGAATGTTATGTCTTGAGCTCTAGCGTTACCCGTAACACCGTAATTGAGCTTCTTAGAAGTATAGATGCTGTGTAGATACCCAACAAGTACACCGTCCTTAACTATGTATGTTCTACCCTTCTCAACCCCCTCATCATCGTAAGGAACAGGGTACCCATCTGGGGCTAACCCTTCGTCTACGATGGTCACCTTCTCATTGGCTACAACCTGCCCTATTCTACCTCTTAACACCGAGAGTTCAGCGTATATAGAGTCTCCTTCAGATGCGTGACCAAAGGCTTCATGAAGTAGTAAACCTATGAGCTCGTTATCTACTACAACTTTGTAGACGCCTGGTGTAACGGAAGGCGCTTGAGCTGTTTTATAGGCTAGTTCGTTGATATCGTTTACGTATGAATGCCAATCGAATTTATCTACATGCTCGAATCCTCCAACAAAGGTTTTCTGATCGTATACTCTTTCAATAACATTACCGTACCTAGCTACAGCTAAATGCGATAAACCCACGGAGAGAACCTCAACATCCACCTTGGAGCCGAAGCTAGAGATAATGAACTTTTTATCTCTTTCACATCCATATCTGGTGAAAGCCGATACTATCCCTTCTCTTCTCATACTCTCCGAGTTAAGGTCCTTAACTAGCTTAACCTTAGCTTCAACATCTACATCATGAGGATTAACGCTATAAGGAGTTCTATAAACACCTTTAACGCTCTTAACCTCTACCTTCCCCTCTTTAGCGGATTTAACACCAAAAGCTCGAGCAGAGGCAATAGCTTCTTCAACCACCTTAGATAAAACATCTTTACTAAAAACAGATGTATAACAGTATCCAACAGCATCACCAACGTAAACCGTTAAACCAAGACCTATAACTCTAGAAATGCTACAAGCTCTTAAAACGCCGTTATCGAATACAACACTTTCATACATCTTCTCTTGAACCCTTACAATAGCTTCTTCTGCTCCTCTACTGAGTGCTTCACCCAGAACTTTTTCAGCTACATCAACTACAGGCTCCATAAATCAGTACCTCATTACCGCTCTTATACATATAGCTTTGATCCTAGTAAATAAATTGATGGTATGTCTTACGATTACCTACTTAACTAAACTCTTTCCTAAACTTCTCAAGTTTTTCAAGATACTCTTCAACGGCATCGGATAAAGCTTTAATTAATCTTCCTTTTACTTCATAAGTGTATAGCTTCTCAACAAGTATTATAGTTGAGCCACGCGGCGTTATAATCGAGTCCCTAATAGCGCTAACATCCTTTAACTCAGCTAACTTCCCAATACCTTGGAAAACAGATGCAGCAGCTCTTCTAGCTAAATCGTATGGAACACCAGCCTTAAGAGTTACAAGAATAAATGCGTCAATAAGTTCAGCTACGATAGCGGGGGTCGAAGCCGAGATAAGGGTCATGAGGTCAAGCAAGTCTTCTTTAACCCATACAACCTCACCTAAAACCTTGAATAGGTTTTCAACTTCTGTACATCTCTTTTCAGGAGGAGTTAAAGCCGTAAATCCTTTATTGACCTCTACAGCTATATTCGGCATAGCTCTGTAAACACGCTTATCCTTAACATTACTCTCTATTGCTTGAAGAGGAATAAAAGCGGCTACAGATACTAAAATCTTATCTTTAGATAAAATAGGGGCTACAGCTTTAACAACATCTAAAGCATCTAGCGGTTTAACGGATACAATAATGATTTCCGATGCATCAACCAGGTCTTTGATAGATCTACGAAGTGAAACACCTAGAGGTTCTACACGTTTTAAAGCTTCATCGGATATATCGTAGACGTTTATATCCTTAGGATCTATACCTCCACCCACAAGTCCTTTAACCAAGGCTAAGCCAAGTCTACCAACACCTATAACCCCTATAACCACGCAACTTCACCTAGCTTAAAAAACTCTAGAGGTAATTTATTTCTGTTGGAGCTAAGATGATGTAAGCTAGATTAGCTGAAGTTTTTATGATGATCGGTTTCTGGTCTGATATAACATATGGTGCCCCTCAGTAGTACCAGGTATTGTAGAAGTTATGCTCGTTTAGAAACATCTTAGTTTCGTAAGCTCTACAAATATATCTTAAGAAGCATCTAAAACACTGCGGAGAATCCCTCAAACATGTAGTTCTACCAAAGTTCCATAGGAAATCATCTAAATGGAATGCATTTAAGTTGGCATAGCTAGAGAGATATCGATAAGCTTCTCTAACGCTATACCTAATAATTATGTCCTCATCGTACGAGACCTCTTCTTCTTTGCGAACTTTATCCTCTAAGTATTCCTCTAAAGTTACTAGCCCCAACCTTAGCGCAATCCTAGTAAGATGATTGTCAACAGGAACACGAATATTCTTAACATCAGCAACATTTAGAATTCCTCTGTAACTAAGGAATTTAACTAATAGCATAGATTTTTTCTCAACAGGGTCGCTGTAAGCTTTAAACATCCTAAGAATATCTAACAATCCAAGCCCATCCTCTTTTCTTAAAAAGCCTTCGCAGATCCTAATAATTTCATCCGGGTTCCCGCTAAACATACGCATTATCTTTGATCCCAAGTCTTTCAAGAGAATAGCTCTAACCTTTGGATCAGGTGGAGTAGCATCACCAACGGATAACCATGACACCACGTCTTCTTCACCGATTTTACTTAAATTCTCAGGTGAAAAGAAGTGAGGATTAGATTCGTACATCTTCATACCAAGTCTGTATAGGAGATCAGCGCCTTTATATTCTTCGCCATCCACAACAGCTTTATAAAGCCTTCCGGGTCTGCTAATTCTGTGATCCATTGCAACCATGACTAAGAAGTACATTAAAGTATTGCTTAGGGACTCATTATGACTTGGGTAGAATCGGCTATCAAATAAATCCATTGGTTTAAGATCTAGCTTTGTGAAGCATTTAGCTGCATCTTTAACTTTGTTTGCGTTTATGTAAGGCATACGCTTCGCCTAGCATATGTGTACGAGGTGTTAACACTAAGATATTTAAGTCGCCCTACTTTTAAGAGCTAGATTAACAGTATATTGACTTTCATAGGCTATAAGCCTCGCCTATTTTGTTTGGGAAGCTCCCACCCCTAGGGATTATCGTTGAAACGTAGGATTTTTGGTTTACACCGTAGCTAATGAGCTTAGGGAAGTACTAAAGAACTTTATTGGAAGCAGAAGAGGTATATCCTTTATTACAACACATGGAACTTTGACAATATTCAAAGGTAATGTACCTAAAATAATGGAGAAATAATGCATTTAGAGTAGGTTCAAGTAAACAATGCCTTTGGTGAACCATTGTTTAGAAGTTAAACTAAATATACCTTACGGAGTAACGGTCATCGGCGCTATTTCTCCTAGCAGTATGATTAGAAAAAGAATAGACGCCATAAAGCTATTATCAGGGTCACGCTAAATGCTATCAGTATATTGTCATCCACTGGATTAATTTCTATTCTTTCTATAGCAGAAGCTATGCTCATAGCTAGAGCCCCGATCTGCCCAGCTAAAGCATAACCTAATGGTATCATCAGCATAGCCATAGCTATATTTCCTATCCAATGCTTAGTTCTATACCCAAAAACTATGTTCCTAACAATACCTGTAACAGCATCGCCAAACGATATAGCTAACGCAGGTAGTACGGATATTAGCGGATCTCCTGTTAAAATCCATAAAACAGCTATAGAGGTTCCCCATGCTATACAGAAGTTAACCTCGTATGCATTATCCTTGGTCTGAAACCAGCTAAATAGTTTATTCCTTCTATGCGGTAAATAGGTTGCTAAAGCTAATACATATGCGTAGGCCATGGGCATAAAAGGCTCTTTAAATAACATTGGAAGCAAAAGGGCTACCACACCTCCACTCAACATATGGATTATCTTACGGTTAAAGTAAACAGCGACGTTGGGTTTCAATCCTTTAGCAATCATAACGTCGTATAGCTTCTTTGTTAAAACACATACGAGAAATAATATGTAGAGAAATAGGGGGAGAGCTTTAAGGGCATCTAGAAGTATATCGTTGATGGGCATCATGTTTAAGCTCAAGGTCATCCCTGTCTAGACCTCTTTTATAGCAAAGATATATAAAGGTTTTATCAGGTTATCCCAAAGGAACGATGATTAGGTTAATAAAAGTATTAAAATATATGCAGCGTCGTAAAAAGTAAATCATCATAGAATATAATTGGTGTAGGAGCTTAAATCCTATCTGTTTTGGCTATCTACGTCAAGTTCCCGTCCTCTATTTAGCTTATTTGATTAAGCATATGAATGGTATGTACAGGATGGTGTTTATTATTGTTATTGGTGTACCAACTTTAAAGAATTCCATAAATGATATCGATTTTCTCCTCTTCTCCTCCACAACCTCTAACATAATTATATTTGAAGCAGCTCCAAGTATTGTTAGGTTACCTGCTATTGTCGCAGCCATTGATAATGTAACCCAGGCGTTAACGTCTACATGTGTATATCCGAGGCTACTCATATAAGATATGAATAGCTTCGTAAACGGTACATTACTTAAGAATTGGCTGAATACTATAGATGCTATAGCAATCCTAAAAATCCCGTCCAATTCATCAATTTTATTTGGCAAAATAATATGTAGAGCTAGGCTTAGTATCCCACTTCTCCATATACCTTCCATGGTCACAAACATCGTTATAAAAAACACTATGGTTCCCCAGCTTACCTTTTGGAGAATTTTTCTTGGGTGTTTAGAAAACATGTAAGTTACAGCAGAGACCATGAACGGTATGAATCCTCTTCTCGATATATGAGGAAGACTATAGGCTTCTAGAACATCATTTATTATAAAAATAGTTATGGTAATTAGGTAGCATGATATGCCTAAAATAGCCTCTCTTTTATCTTTTATCATTTCTCCAGGTACAAGGCCTAAACCTATTTTCTTGTTTTTTACTTTAAACATTTTAATCAGTAATAGAGAAGTTACAATTAAGTTGAGTATCGTTGGTATTGTTAATTTCTTTAAGAATACTAGGAAAGGAGATGGTATACCCGATAAAGACGATATAAGCATGTTCTGAGGATTCCCCACAGGTGTCATAACGGAGCCTATGGTTATAGAGAAAGCTGTAAGAAGTATAATCATCGTCAAATCTGCTCCAATAGCTCTAGATATTGTTACAGCTATTGGTACACCCATCAACGTTAGTGCATCGTTAACTGTGAAAGCAGAGAGAATTCCGTATATAAGGCTTAATGCGATGAGTATACTATACCTAGTTCTAAACTTAACAATAAACCAAGCTGCTATAGCATCTAGTACACCAGAGTAATCAAGAATAGCTACTATACTGAACATACCTATTAAGAAAAGAAGAACATCTAAGCTAACAATAGAACTAATATCGTCTACAGGGGCAAGACCTAGAGCTAAAACCATGAACATCGCGAAAGCCATTATGCTCCAAACAGGTAGATGAGGTCTTCTACTTCTAGCTATTAACATACCAACTAGATATACTATCACCAGCAAACCTTTGAATGCATTGAGATCTAACATTTAAGGTATACCAATGTGGATATCAAGGTAGTTATGGATTAGCTTAAATCTTTATGTAATGCGGTGTAAAATAAGCTAGATTAACTACAGTTAAATCGAATAATAGCACATACTGTCGTAACATATTTAAACAAAGTGCTATAAAATTCGTATTTTTAAGATGATATCAATCAAGCTGTATTTTTATGTTGTTCAACAGATAGATAACTTGCACAAATTATACCCAGGTTAGGAATATATCTAGGTTTCCATAGATGTAGACCAGCCATATGCTTAAGTAATAGTTAACTTGATCTTGATACCAGTTAAAGGTAGGGAATGAATAATTGCGAATTTAAGAGTTATAGAAAGGAAGTAAAATTAAATACTTAGTGGAGTGGTTTAGCAAAGACGGTGGGAAAATGGTTAAAGAGATTGTTTATACAGATAAAGCCCCTAAGCCTATAGGTCCCTACTCTCAAGCTATTAGGGTTGGTCCTTGGCTATTTTTATCGGGACAAATTCCTATAGATCCAGCGACAGGAGGTGTTGTAGAAGGAGATATAGAGGTTCAAACACGTAGAGTATTAGAGAATATAAAGGCTATTCTAGAGGTTGCGGGGTACACTCTAGGTGATGTAGTTAAAGTTACAGTTTACCTAGTTGATTTAAATGATTTTCAAAAGTTTAACAAAATTTACGGCGAATACTTTAACGAAAAACCACCTGTGCGAACGACGGTACAAGTAGCTGCTCTACCTAGGGGTGCAAGGGTAGAAGTCGATGTTATAGCGTATAAAAATGTTTGAGTAGATGGTTTATCTATTTATTCAGTTAAAGGAATCTTCATCATTCTTCAGGGTGGTGGAGCTACATCATGCAATCTTCATTAGTAAACATGCAAGGTATTAAATTTATTAACAGTATATTACCCTACGTAAGCTTTGTTAACTTCTTTTGTTTATTAATATAGCTCTTAATTAATGGGTTATCAGTAGCAAAACCGTCTACACCGTAGCTAATTACCTTGAGAGCTATGGATGCATCGTTTATAGTCCAAGTGTAAACTTTTAAATTTTTGGCATGGAGTTCTTTAACTGTACGCGGATTTACAATGTTATACCGCGGAAGAAGTGCAAAGGCTTTCAGCTTCACGGCTTCGCTTAATGGAAGAGGATATCTATAAGTTAGTAACCCTACATCAACTCTGCTTAGGGTTTCCTTGATCTTAGCCAGAACGTTGTAGTTAAACGATATTATAAGTACATTGTCGTAAACTCCGTAGACCTTTATGCTTTCAGTAATTTTATCCTCTATACCTTCATCTTTTACCTCTACAAATAAAGGAATTTTATTTCCAAACTCCGATAAAACTTCATCTAAGGTAGGTATAAATTCTCTACCTAATACTTTAATTTTCTTCAGCTCTTCTAAGGTCAGATCGCTTACTCTCTTATCTACCCCTGCAATTCTCTTAAGATCTTCGTCGTGAACTACAACCGGAACTCCGTCCTTGCTCCTCCTAACATCGAATTCTACGGCATCAGTACCCATAGCTACAGCTCTCCTAAACGCAGTTAAGGTATTTTCAGGTTCATAGGCAGAGGCACCTCTGTGAGCAATGATCAGGAGGTTATTTCTCCAACTTATTGTCCCATCCCCATTATCGAGCTAATTACTACTTAGTAGTAGACCCAGTAACGATGCTTCTCGCTGATATCTCTTGGTACAGCTTATAGAAAGTCGAATCGTATGGAACAGCCCCTAGTGGTATAAGATCGTTCAGTATTTTCTGCGATAAAGTTGCGATATTTATACTTGGTTCAACGCATAGTACATGGGATTTGAGGTTCTCGACTAGAAGCTTAATTATAAGGGCTATAGCAACTATATCGCTTGGTTTAAAATCTCTATGCTCTTCGGTTTCTTCGCATATTAGTTGGGCAACTTGGCGAAGCAAGGGGTCTTGTATGCGGTCAAGGTTCTCCTTCAAGGATTTGACCATGATAATCAGGTACTCTTTCGGGTTAGGCGCTGTAGGTGGGAGTAAATCGGTGTCGTTTAAGCATGTTGTTAGAGAATGTTTTAGAGGCTCATCTACGCTTAAGCCAAAGCTAACCATATCCACGACGTCCCTAAGCATATTAAGAGCTCTCATTAAATTAGTGAGAATTTCTTCGGAAGCACTACATCTTCTAGCTGCTAACGCCACGTTCATTCCGTAGCGCATAGGTATTAATTCAAAGAGCCTCTTTATAACATTTAGGTCCGCAACATCTTTACCTGACAAGAAGTAGGCTAGCCTCCTCTGAAGATAAACAACATCGCTGTAGCTGAGGCTACTCTGCTTAATTTTAGTGACACTCCATAAAGCAATAGCAAGGGTCAAGGAGACTCGCGGTCTCCCAATAAGGTCTATCTTTGAAACAGCATCATCATGTAGTATATTTTGGACACGATAACACTTCTGCAACTTCAGTATTTCTTCAACATACCTTTCATAACTATTCATTCCTGTTTCACGCTACCAAAATATAATTTAGTAAGATAAAGGTAAAAAATTGATGATGTTTACCTCACCATATGCTGTGGGGTTCAAGCTACTTCTCGACAACAATTAACGTTGTAGTGCTCTTAATATGGGGGAACTTCCTTACTTTAGCTATAACTGCATTTCTTAGCGAATCAAATGAAGAAGCTTCAACAATCGCAACAACATCGTATATGCCGTAGACTATGTGTACCTCCTTAACCTCCGGTATTGCGGATAATTCTTTAGCTACTTCTTCTTCTGTGCCAACATCTGTGTTTATGAGGATTATTGCTTTGGGCATCCCTATCCCACCTAATATAGCGTAGCTGTAGCTATAAAATGTTTATGCTTTTACCTGTAAAGAGGTTATTAGGTGTAGCGGGTATTCGGTGATTAAGATGGAAGAGATAGATACGTACATTAAAGAGCATGCTGTTAAAGTTTGTAGAGAGAAATGCATCGATGAAGGACTTTACGGCGAAGCACTAGATATATGTATTAAGGAATGTATTAAAAGTATTCGAGGAGAAAATCATGCAGGTAGAGAGAGCTAGCATCTCCATAGATATAGGGTTTACTCTCTATAGATTAGGAAAAGATTTACCCTGCATAGCATTTGTATCTGGGGTAACAGATAGCGATGGTGGTGGTTATGCTGTGCTAAGAAGAGTTCTCGAAGAACTTAAGAGTAAAACTCTACATGGATCTATATTACTTGTTCCACAATTAAATGAACTTAACCTAGCTTATAGACCTTGTACGTATACCTCTGGTTCTTCGATTTTTTGTAAACTAGTAGATAAGCTAGTTGAGTTAATACCGAGAGAATGCCTTGTTGTCGAAGTAAGGTGTAGAAGGGGATTTGTAGAACACATACTAATACCAAGCAAAGTAATAGAGGAATCACTGATACGCTTAGTTGAAACTATACCTATAGAATATGTTGTTAAAGATAAGTCGAAGGGTCTTGCTTACGAGCTTAAGAAGAGGGGATACAATGTAGCAACGGTTATACTTAATTGTGGTAAAGAGTTCGATCATAGCGAAGTAGATAAAGGAGTTGAAGTAGTTATGGATACTCTAGGAAACCTTGGTTTATTGAAGAAGAAGAAGCTAAATCATGTTAAGCATAGATACTATGAAGGGTACTATGTTATTAGGTGTAGTAATAGAGGTATATTTATTCCATCAATTACAAATTGTACAGATATCGTAGCTCAAACCGTTGTAGGAGCTCTTGAGGAAAGCGAAGTACGTTCACCGGTAAACGGCTTAGTACTGTATATTTCACGGCCAAAATTATGCGATATAGATGAAGTCGTTAGTGTTATAGCTATAGAGGCTTTAGGAGAAGGATCTATTCACCAATAACTGTTACATATACAACTCTACTAGATCTAGGACCATCCATCTCGAGCAAGAATATATTTTGCCAAGTACCTCTAAAAATACGCTTATTCACTACAGGAAATAATCTATGAGGTGAGATGAAGGCTGACCCTATATGTGCATGAGCGTTATCGTCTATTAGGTTATGTTCCCAATCTCTTGAAACCTGGGTAAACTCTTTAACGAATGTTATTATATCGTTGATAAGACCAGGTTCATGTTCATTTGCTATTATAGCCGCTGTTGCATGCGGTACAAAAACCATACATATTCCGTTCTTGATACCACTTCTATATATTATCTCCTCAACTTTAGATGTTATATCGATTAACTCGAATTTCTTAGATGTAGATATATTTATTGATTCGTGGTAAACCTTGCACATATGTTACACCATACTATTTATAGTTTAACTTTACATTAAAAATAATACTGTTTATAAAGCTCTAAAATTTGTGAACCTAAAACCTTAATTGCTCTGTAAAAATTGTAGTTGTTAGAATAGGTAGCAATAGGATAAAGTATACAGGAAGGGAACTTGAGATTAAAGTTAAATACAGATGCTAATAATTTTGTGCGAATATTTGAGAACTTAGATAAGGTTTCAGATGTACTTGGTATACCAGTTGATGCTTACGGTATAAATGTAAAGGTAAAGAAGGGGTTGTTTAAAGGTAAAGAGGAAAACTATGTCCTGTCATACTTAATCGCAAAAACGGCTAACAAATATGTTGTCGTTTTTAAGTTAAGCGGTTCCTTAGACCCTATAGCTAGGGTAGAGGTCGAGGATGTGGATAGAGGTTGTGTAGTATCTTTAAAGTGCTTAGACAATAAGGAGCTATGTAGCTACATAAACGATATGTTGAAGAAGTTGTCCGAAAACGTGGAGAAGGTTATGGAAAAATTAAAGAGTAGAATAAAATCTGAGTATAGGCCAGGTTTCAATTTGTCGCCGAGGTATATTAAAGTTATTGATGGGTTAGCCGAGGTTACGCTTAGTTCACTATACCTAAAGTACCCACTATTAGATAGAAGAATAGTATCTCGAGACGAGGTTATTAATGTAGAGAACTTTCTTGAGAAACTGTACAAACTTTATGGTACTAGAGTTAGCGAGGTATTTATACACATATCTGCATCTACGTGGATGTTCATAATAGCTGTGAACTTTGCAAGTAAAGAGTATACGCCGAGCTTCATAGACAATACTACAAACAATAGACTTTTAGGAGAAGAAGCTTTAGAAGCTCTAAAAAGTGTTAACGACCCATATGTAACTATAACGATACTATCAACCCGTAATTGAATTTTATACGAACATAGCGTATAATTCGTATACTGTGTTGAGCTACACGGTCTACTGATGTACATTTCTATATAATAATAATACAAATAAATAAGCTGAATAGACTTAAATTTCTTTGAAAGCCCTATCATATGTACAGCCTAAGTTTTTGGGTGATTAACCATGGGTATCGAAATGGTTAAATTCGGTCTAGATATTTTAGATGAGGTTTTACCCGATGGTGTTTTAAGATCTTCGTTGATCATTCTAACTGGGTCTGGGGGTTCAGGGAAAACATTTCTAACACTTAATATAGCAAAACAGTTTCTGCTTCGAGGAGAACCTGTTATATACGTAGTATTTGATGACGACCCGATAACTACAATTAACACGTTAGCTAACCTCGGGGGGGATGTATACGAGTATATAAGGAATAGGATCTTAATGGTTGTTGATGGTTTCAGCTTCCGTATAAGGAATAAGAAAGGAAAAATCCATATTTCTGTCGTTGAAGAAGTAGATCCTCAGAATCCTGAGCAAGTACTTTATACGATAACTCAATTATTAGATAAATTAGAGCTTAAGAGTAAAGGTATAGTCATTATAGATTCATTAAATGAGTTTCTAGCTCATCACGATTACGCTAAAGTGGAGGAATTTATTAAGAATATCAGAGCCAATGTAGTAAAGCACAGAAATATACTAACTATAGCTATACTTCATACATCGGCGGACAAAGCGAGACAGTTATTGATGTCGATAGAGCATATAGCCGATGGCATTATTTTCATGGATAAGCAGTTCAAGGATAATAACGTGGTTAGGTACCTTGTTATTAAAAGAATACGGGGAGCATATCATAGAATAGATAAAATAGAGTTCACATTATCTAGCAAAGGCCTTGAAAGGGTTTCCTAAGGCTAAATTGAGTAGCGCGAATTTAGTATACCTGTATACTCATAGGGTATATAATTAGTTTCGTAGTTAATAGTATACCTACATATATAGTAGTGCCTATTAATTGGGATTCGCTAAGTGTCTGCACAACATATTTATTAGGTTACAAGCTTATGTTGAGAGGATGAACGGTGTAGTTGATGGGGTTGTGCATAGACTTAGAGAATATTGTTCGCATAGATAGCGAGGTTAAAGATCTCGGTATACATATAGCTTACACAGTATCTTGGGCTGAGCAGAACTATGAGTTGCAGTCCTATCCATTTGAAAACGATGTAGCTAAGCTTATAGAGTACGTTAAAAGCAGCTTCACATCTGATAACCTTAAAGACTACAAGGTTGTTAGAGCTTATAGAGATTTCTTTTGGAGATTAGGTATAGATCCAACAAAGACTAGACCTGCTAGTGAAGCACTTGTTAGGAGGGCGCTCAAGGGCTCATTTCCGAGGATAAACCATGTTGTTGATGCAGGAAATATAGCTTCAGCATTCACATTGATCCCTATAGGAATGTACGATTTAGGTAAAGCATTACCTTCTCTAACAATAAGGTTTAGTTTTGGAGGCGAATTATTTAGGCCTATAGGTGGCAAGGAGGAGATTCTGGATAAGGGAATACCAATACTAGTCGACAGTAGAGGGACGGTTATGCATATATACCCTCACAGGGATTCTATTGAGACTTGTGTAACGGAATCAGCAAAGAAGATCATAACCATAGCTGCAGGGGTTCCTGGAGCTCAAAAAGAACTCGTAGTTAGAGCAATAGAAATAGTTGTAGAGCTTCTTAAGAAAATTGGCTGGAGATCTTGCGAAAATATTGTATACAAATCCTAGGTTATGTTGGTGTCTTTTTTCTGCGGAATAACTTCAAAGTAAATATTGTTTCGCTATTAACAATTCTCCTAATTATTATGAATACAAAGATTCCGTAGATTATATTCGATATGGATGCTAGTATAAGAGAGATTGAATCCTGCAGTAAAGCTAGCTTCGGTAGGAAAACAGTATTAGCTATAGGTATCAAAGACAATATTGTTTTAACAGAATGCGAGGACACATCAATAAACATAGGTAGATAAACAAGAATAACTGAGGGACCAATAATATTCCCTATTATTGCTTGAGCAGTTCTAACATCTTCAGCGAATAAGCTTAGTAAAAGCGCTATAGATACCATAAAGAGGGCTAAACCGATTATGTTTGCCAGCATGTAGGGAATCACCTCGCTAGGCATAGCGTAAGCAACCATTATGTTGTATCCAGATACCTGCTCAACTGGTATCATAACTTCGAATATTCTGCCAAGGAGAAGCTGGAATAAAGCGAGGCTGTAGATAATCATATACACGATGCTAATCATAAAAGATACAAATAGCTTAGCCCCGATAACACTCATTCTGCTTATCGGCAGGGAAAGTAGTGTTTCAAACATTTTCTCTTCTTTCTCTATAGCTATACCTGTTGCAACAAGCTGAGCTGCAAATAATAATAGTAGGAGGATAATCAGCGGTATGAAGAGGCTACCCATTGTTATGATTCCGAAGAACATCTGTGGATCCTCTATAATTTTACTAGCGAGTAACCCACGGGTACTACTAGATACTATGCCTGCTACGAATTGCTCTGGTACGCCTTTCTCCTTGGCCAAAACTGTTAAAAGAAATCTATTGAATAGAGATATATATCTATTAGCAACTTCTACAATACTTCCTTCACCTATAGTTAGAGATTCGATTTTAACGTAGGTTGATATAGAAGTCTGCAGAGAGTTCGAGATATTAAAGCTGAATCCTCTCGGAATTACGTAGAGCACCTTAGCATCAATTCTATTCATAATAGAGCTTATATTGGCTACATCGTTGGTCTCGACAATTTTTACAATCAAGCCTAAGTTGTTGAGGAAACTGATAAACATGCTGGAGTACACATCTTTATCTATATCGAGAACAGCTACAATACCACTCTCCTTAATGGCTTGCTGAATTTGCTGGATAGTTGCTTGACCTATAAATCCGTAGACAATAAACATTAGTATTAAGGGTATGACAATCATAGCTATAAGCATCTTGGGGTCTCTAGCCATACTCTTGAATTCTTTTACAACGAAAAGCCAAAACGACATACTAACTACCTGAAACAAGTTTTACGAATACCTCCTCAAGATTTGAAGCGTTGTATTCCTCCATGAGCTCTCTAGGGGGACCTATGGCTAGTATCCTGCCTTTATGCATAATTGCTACACGGTTACATAGGTATTCAACCTCTAACATGTTGTGACTACTAAGGAGAACTGTTCCGCTGTTCTCTTTAACGAAGCTCTTTATAGCTTCTCTAACGTGGACAGCGTTAACAACATCTAACCCCGAGGTAGGCTCATCTAGTATAGCAAGCTTAGGTTGAACCATTAACGTCTTAGCAACTAAAAGTCTACGTAGCATACCTTTGCTATACGTTTTCACTTTATCATTTAGCCTATTGCCAAGCCCACTAAGCTTTATACCTACATTCACGTATTCTCTTATTTTATCCCGATCTTTAGAATAGAGTTTAGCTACGAACTCAAGAAACTCAAGACCTGTTAAATATTTGTATGCACCTGCTTCCTCAGGTAGAAAAGATATGATTCTCCTAACCTTAGAGGCATCTTTAACAACATCGTATCCGTTGACCGAGATTCTTCCAAATGTAGGTTGAAGAATTGTTGCGATAATCCTAAGCGTTGTTGTTTTTCCAGCACCATTAGGTCCGATCAAGCCAAATATCTCGCCTCTGTAAACGCAGAAAGATACATTATCTACTGCGCGGATATTCCTTTGGTAGACCTTTGTAAGATTCTCGACAACAACAGTTGTATTAACTGAGCACCCCATTCAACACACCTTAAACACCTTAAGTAATACCCTTAATTAGGCAACAACTAATAGGAAATTAAGTATTCTCAGCAAAATAAGGTATTCGGTGTAATTTGTGCACAAAATAATGTTTGAGGTATATGTTAAAGGTGTGCCTAGCGAAGTAGAATGCCTAAATAGACTTCACGAATACCTGGAAAGTCTTAGTAGATGTTTTGGTTCTTCTACAACCTATGCTTGCGTTTACAAAGATATTTTAATTAAGGTTGTACCTAAAGTAGAAGAAGCACAGAAGAGATCTACAACTCTAACTCATATATTTGAGCCTCTTCAGCAGGTACTCTCTATAGTTATAACTTTAGAAGGAGAAAGTGTCAGTAATCTCGCTGAAATCTCTGAGCTTATATACGGGTTTGCTAAAAATTGCGGTTTAATGTTAAAGCTTATTGGATAGACTATGTAGGTAATTATGTAAAAAATTATATACTTTTAAATCCGTATAGTTTATGCGGTGTTAATAGTGGACATAAGGGGTTTAAGTGAAAGAATTTCAGAGATTATTGAAGAGGTAAAAGAAAGCGTTGTAACAATAACTACCGTTAGGTTAACCATAGATGCTCTATTCGGGTTAGCACCTGCTCAAGGTGTTGGTTCTGGGTTCATTATTAGCAGCAAAGGCTATATAGTTACAAATAGCCATGTTGTTAGAGATGCAACAAAGGTCTCTGTTATATTACCTGATGGGGAAAGCGTTGAAGGCTCCGTTATAGCTTCTGATCCACGTAGAGATTTAGCTTTACTGTTAGTTGATATAGAAGGACTAAAGCCTATGAAGCTTGGAGATTCTGATAAAATTAAAGTAGGGGAAATAGTATTCGCAATAGGTTCACCCTTAGGCCTCCCCGGATCATCTGTCACCATGGGCATTGTAAGTGCCGTTAACAGAACCATAATTGGGGAAGATATCATCCTAGAAGATCTCATACAAACTGATGCAGCTATAAACCCAGGTAATAGCGGTGGACCGCTAGTTAATGTCGCAGGAGAAGCTGTAGGTATAGCAACAGCGATTATACCTTATGCTCAAGGAATAGGTTTTGCCATACCAATCAATACCGTTAAGCGGTTCTTAGATATGATCGCTAGATTCGGTAGACCTGTAGTAGCCTGGATAGGTGTATACGTAGCACCATTAAACAAGTATGTATCAAAGGTTTATAGATTACCTGTAGAAGAAGGAATAGTGGTAGCCGATATAGTTAGAGGAGGACCAGCCTACAGCGTTGGAATTAGAAGAGGTGACATAATATCTAAGGCAAATGGTAAAAAAGTGAGTAACGCAAAAGATTTACGTGCAGTTATAGAAGAATCAATAGACAAAGGCTATGTTACCCTCGAGATAATAAGAGAAAATAGGGTATACGAAGTCGAGGTACCTATAGCTATAGAAGCTCTAGGGTAAACAACAGATATTAACTCTAAGAAAATCACCTCATGCTTTTTACATTGTTAATTTGCGTAGATACGTCGAGGGACAGTACACAATGACTAGAATATTATTTGCCGATGGGCATCTGCATAGCAACCCTATTAAAGGTATGGGAATGAACGCTATAGCCAAGAAGTTGACCGAAATCGGTGGATGGTTCGTAGCACTAGTTCTACTACCACCTTACCACTATGGTTTTGAAAACACATTTGAAGGCTATTTGAAGGCAGTAGATGTACTGATAAGCGAATGTAAAACATCTAGAGAATTAGGGTTAAGAGCTGTATGCCTAGCTGGAGTACATCCTGCCGCTATAGAGGACGAGATATCAATTAATACGAAAGCCAGCGTTAAAGTTCTAGAGAAAGCAATTAAGGTAATAGATTACGTAGCTAAGCTAGTTCGTGAAGGGGTTCTACACGGTTTTGGGGAAATAGGTAGACCACACTATAAAGCTTCTCCAGAAGCATTTATAGTTAACAACATTGTCACTAGATACGCATTAACTTTAGCAAAAGATCTTGGAGCCTCTGTTCATCTTCACCTAGAACAAGGCGGAGAACTAACAGCCCTAGATATAGAAAACAATATAAAAAGCCTAGGCATAGATGAGCGCAAAGTAATAATGCACCATGCAGATGTGTCAACAGCTAAAGCCGCTCAAGCTAGAAACCTCGTATCAACAGTTCCAGGTAAATACCCCATACTAAAAGAGGTATTTAAATCGTTAAAACCCTACTACATGGTTGAAAGCGATTACATAGATGATCTAAAGAGACCAGGGGTATCTTCCTATCCGTGGGAAATAGTTGAGAACCAGAAAAAGCTTTTAAACGAAGGAATCGTAGATGAAGAATACCTATACAAACTTAACATCGACATGATTTTAAAGGTATACGAAGTTAAACCCCCATAACCTCGATATAGATTTAAAGCTTTACTTTCTGAACCACAGATAAAGTTTCGTTGATTTATTTATTATGGAATTGAATTAAGGAGCAACTACTATGAGGGTAGGTAATATTAGTTTATTATTAGGTCGGTTAACCATAATGAATTCAACTTCATTTAATCGCATTAAATGAACATGAATCTCACTAATTTTCTAGATATTATGGGATAAAGGATTTTATTTAATGTTGGGTAAAGAAGGTAACAATAGGAATATAGGGGAAGAATAAAGAAGTAGAAACGAGGAATGAGGATACTTCTAAGGATGAACAGATTCCTCAGAGTTTGAGTTAATTAGTTAAGTTTTAATAAAGTATTCGTAAATTATAGAGCCAGTACTTAATATCGTGAACTAGTTACTGATAAATTAGCTATAGGATATTTACAGTACCTATGTATTCTCTGTATGGTAATCAAGATAGATGATGAATAAGAACGTATTGAAATAAACACTCTTCAATGAACCAATAAGTAAACATTAAGAGAGGTTAGGTAAAGCATTGCATTTATGTGTAGTGTATTTGCTTCTTTTGCTGATCATATATAACGTTAGGGAAAAGTTTGCTGTTAATTAGTATTTGTTAACATTTATTTAATTGGTGTTTGGTATATAATTGGTAAGCAATATTCTATAACTTTATATATATGCTATTTTTTAATATTTTTTCTCCTTGGTTTATTAGAAGGTCATTAACCCCGTTCTTGGATATAGCTGTTGTAGTCCCAGGTTTAGTTACGCATAAAGCTCCTACGGCTTGGGCGTAGAGAAGAAGTTTAGCTAAGGTTTCTAGGTCAAGCTCTTCTAAGGTTTCTTTACTAAGTTTATCTCTGATTAGAGTTGATATACTGTATATAAAGCCTGCTTGAAAAGCATCTCCAGCACCTGTAGGATCTACAGCATTCACTTTGAAGGTTTGTTGATGTATAACAGTGTTTTTCTTAGCGACGTAAGCTCCTTTATCGCCGTCTGTAACAAGCACTATCTTAACGCCTTTTTCAAGAATCTTTTTAATTCCTTCTATAACATTGTCTAAGTTAAATAATTTTCTCAATTCGTAGACGTTACAGTGAAATATATCTGTGTATTCAAGGGCTTCGGTAAGGAAATCCCAGCCTTTTTTACCGAAAGGTTTAGCTGCTCCAACATCTACAAACGTAATTGTATCCATAGATTGCGCAATTCTAAGTATATGTCCTAGATTTTCATCTATTTCTCCTAGTACTCCTGGAGCAATATGAAGAAGCTTTGGTTTAACCTCATTTAATGCCTTTATTACATGGGCTAGTGGAAGTCTACTACTAGCGCCTACCTCTACGTGGAATCTCCTATCTTCGCCTTCCACGACAAGGATTAGATTTTTGTTGGATCCAACATCTTCTACTCTATACAACATTAACTGTATATTGTACTCTGAAAGTTGCTTTTCTATGAAGTTACCGCAGAAGTCATCTCCTATAGCTGAAACAACAAATATATTACGGGGATTGTAACCAAGTTTAGCAAGATCTATAGCTATATTGCATGGGTGTCCCCCAAGCGATATGCTAATACCTTTGTCTAAGTAAACTATATCTCCTGGATTGCTTATTCTAGGAACGATAGTCACTATATCGCAGACGGAAACACCTACCAGTAATAATGTTGGATGAGAATTTAAGCGGCGCTCTTTTTCTCTATGTTCAATAAATTGTTTGATCACTATTGACACCTAATTTAACTAGCTCATTATGTATGCTATATTTTAGGATTATATAGCTACATAAGCTCTGTATAAACATATGTAACCAAAGGATTATCTAGTAAGCATTTAATTAACGGTGTTGCTTAGGTGCAGGATCATATCAAGGGTATTAAGGTAAGAATCATAGGGGTAGTACAAGGTGTAGGGTTCAGACCCTTTGTTTATAGGCTTGCTAAAAAACTCGGTTTAAATGGGTATGTAGTCAACCTAGGGGGAAGCGAAGTAGAGGTATACCTAGAAGGATACGTGGATGAGATAGAGGAGTTCATGAAGAGGTTATACTTAGAGAAACCCCCAAACGCGAAGATAATCAACGTTATTATAGAGGAGGTTAAACCGCTCGGCTACAGCGATTTCATGATACTTGAGAGTAGATGTGAAGCATTATTTAGGAGTATAATCCCGCCGGATATAGCTATATGTAGCAATTGTGTAGAAGAGATCTTGGATTCTCGTAGCAGATTCTATAGGTATCATTGGAATAGCTGTGCTTGGTGTGGACCGAGGTTTTCTATGATGTATACGGTACCCTACGATAGATTCAATACCGCTATGGCTAAATTCAAGTTTTGCGATGAATGTGCAAAAAGCTATAGCAATCCAAATGATGTTCGCAGATTTCATGGTCAAGGAATAAGTTGTCCTGTTTGCGGACCTAAAACCTACATATATACAGGTAGTGGTAAGAAGCTAGATGTAGTAGATCCCGTTAAGTTTATAGCAGAGAAAATTCTGGATGGAGCTATAGTGGCCATTAAAGGTGTTGGAGGATACCATATAGCATGCTTAGCTTCAAAGGATAGTGTTGTAGCTGAGCTTAGGATTAGAAAAGGTAGACCTTACCAACCTTTTGCACTTATGGCTAAGGACTTTAAGGTTGTTGAAGAGATAGCTATTCCTCCGCTAGGCGCTAAAGAACTTTTAGAGTTACCTCAGCGCCCCATCGTTGTAATGCCGAAGAAGGAGGGGTCCAGGGTTTCTAACCTTGTTGCCCCTGGTTTATCAACTGTAGGAGTTATGCTACCTTACACAGGTTTTCAAATATTGCTTCTTAACGAGGTCCCCGACGGTTTTCTGATAATGACTAGCGGAAATATCCATGGAGACCCTATGTGTATTGATTTAGACTGCGTTTTATCTAAGCTTAAAGGTGTAGTTGATTATATCGTTGAGCACGAGAGGGTTATCGTTCATAGGGTAGATGATAGCGTTATAAGGTTTACGGATAGTGAACCTGTTTTCCTTAGGAGAAGTAGAGGGTATGCTCCTGAATGGATAGAAGTAGCACTAAATCTACCCCATGTTGTTGCTCTTGGAGCTGAAATGCAGACAGCTGGAGCTGTAGCTTTTGACAATAAGGTTGTTTTAACGCAGTTCATTGGGGATTTAGATAATATTGAGGCTTTAGAGGACCTTAAGAAAGAAATCTTGTGGTTTATTCATGCATATAACTTAAAACCTAGGATTATAGCGGTTGATATCCACCCCCATTACCATAATAGATTAGTAGCTAAAGAGCTAAGCGAATACTTAGGAGCAGAAGTAGTTGAAGTTCAGCATCACCATGCACATGCTGTATCTGTCCTTAGCGAATACTTATTTGAGTTGGATAGCAGGGCTATTGCTATAACCATTGATGGTACTGGTTTCGGCATCGATGGAGGAATATGGGGAGGTGAAGTACTATTGACCACGTACAAGAACTTTAAGAGATGTGGATGCTTACATCCATTCGTTCTACCTGGAGGAGATAGTGCAGCTGAGTACCCTGTTAAATCGCTTATAGCTTTAATGGCTTCAGCGGGATTTAGTGAAGAAGAGGTTCTTAATTTACTTCAAAAGCTTGAATTAGTTAACACCCTTGTTCATGGTTACGAAGAAGCTATGATCACTTACACCTTAGCTAGAAGAGGTAAAGGTATCATTACAACAAGCACAGGTAGAGTTCTAGACGCGTTTTCAGCGTTACTACGTATTTGTACTAAGCGTACATATGAAGGTGAACCCCCTATGAAGCTAGAGGCTTTTGCTGATAAAGCTCGTAGAGAACTTGATTACGAGCCTAAGCTTAAGGTTCTAAACGCTATGTACGTACTAGATGTGAATAACTTGCTTAGTTGGGTAATAGAGAATATGGATACATATGGTGTTGAAGATATAGCGTTAACGGTTCTTAAAAATTTAGGTCGAGGACTAGGCTATATTGCTTTGAATTGTTTAAAGGGGTTAAAAAATACTGAGCAGATCGTTGTTGTGGGTGGTGGAGCAGCTGTAAATACTTATATTGTTAGTGGTATAAGAGAAATCTTAAGAGAAGAAGATTTAAATGTTCTACTACCGAAGAAGGCTCCCCCAGGGGATGGAGGTATAGCCTTAGGGCAGGTGATAGTATCTTCTCAAGTGATTAGCTATGGATAAAGAACAGGTTAGCCATGTTGTATACCTGCATAGAGCTATAGAAGGTATAGAGAACATCTTTAGATTAAATAGAGATTTAGCTAAGCTAATAATAGATAGAATATCGGATTATGTTAACAAACTAAAGCAATTACATGGCTCTAATACAAGGATTAAGATCATGAATTTCTGTGGAACACATGAATGGACTGTAACTCACTTCGGCATCAGGAGTCTTGTTCCATCAAGTATCGAGTTAATAGCGGGTCCAGGATGTCCAGTATGTGTAACGCCTTCGTATTATATCGAGGAAGTAATAAGGCTTGCTTTAGATAAGGTTGTTGTGTATACGTATGGTGATACTTATAGGCTTAGAGCTATACACCCTGTTAAAGATGTTCGTTCATTAAGCGAAGCTAGAGCTTACGGAGCAGAGGTCAAAATCGTTACAGGGTTAGCTGAAGCTATAGCTGACGCTAAATCACACAAAAAAGACTCTGTTTTCGTTGGAATAGGCTTTGAGACTGTTGCATCTGGTTACGCAAAGGCAATATTATCAAATGTTATTTCGCAAAACCTTAAAATCTTAAGCCTTGTCAAACTAACTCCTCCGGCAATGGTCTATACATTAGAGGTACATAAAAAGGAGCTACCGGTAAACGGTGTTATAGCTCCAGGACATGTATCTACAATAATAGGAGCTAAAGCATGGAAAAGGGTATCCAATGACTATAAAGTACCTGTGGTGGTTTCAGGCTTTGAGCCTATAGATGTTATGCTTTCTTTGCTTGAAATTGTGAAGCAATTAACAGAAGGAAGAAGCGAAACCGTTATAGAATACAAGAGGGCTGCTACATGGGATGGAGACTTAATAGCTCAGAGAATGATAGAGGAAGTTTTCGACGTAGTTGATGATGCTTGGAGGGGGATAGGCATTATTCCTTTAAGCGGCTTAAGATTAAAAAATAAATATAAGATATACGACGGTTTCTATGAATATAGTATAAAGGAGTTAAACTTAAGCAACTGGGTATACGATCTTTCACCGGGCTGTAAATGTTCCGATATAGTTCTTGGAAAAGCTATTCCAACAAAGTGTCCTCTGTTTATGAAGGTCTGTACTCCAGCCACACCTATAGGACCATGTATGGTGTCTATAGAGGGTACATGCTCTATCTGGGCAAAGTACGGAGGTAGTGGATTAGCTTCAGAGATAGCTAAGGAGTTAAACCTATAGCCTTCGTAAGGCTTATACCCGGTATAACCTATGAAACATTTAGATGTTAAAGATTAAGTGATTGTTATGTGCTGGGGTGTACCTGCAGTTGTTGTAGATGTAGATGAAAATAACCTAGTAGCGAAGGTAGATTTCGGCGACAGTATTATACGCGAAGCTATGATCGGGATATCAAGCGATAGAATTTCTAGAGGAGATATAGTCGTTGTCCACGCAGGTGTTATAATCTCTAAATTAACACCTGAAGGCATTTTAGAGCATATAGAGTTCATTAAAGAAATCCTCGGTGAAAGTTCGAAAGAAACAGTAAACATATACCAATCATTACTTTCTCTAGCTAGACTCCTGAAAGGTGAAGATAGTGAATAAAAGCGATAGAATTTCGCTAGCTCATGGATCTGGTGGCGTTGAAACCTATGAATTAATAGCAAAACTCATTTTATCACGGGTACCGGATAACTTTAAGAAGATTCTAAACGGGGTTGGAATAGACATTCTAGATGACGGAGCATCCGTACCTCTTCCAAACGGTCAACACATAGTTATATCTATAGATGCCTACACAGTTAATCCGCCATTCTTCCCCGGAGGAGATATAGGGGCTCTAGCAGCCTGCGGTTCTATAAACGATGTGCTTATGATGGGGGGCAAGCCTATAGCCATGCTCGATTCCATAGTTGTCGAAGAAGGTTTCCCTGTAGAAGACCTTGAGAAGATAATAGAATCCTTTACCAAGATCCTCATAAGCGAAGGTATTGCTCTAATAGGCGGAGACTTTAAGGTTATGCCTCGTGGTCAAATAGATGGAATAGTTATTACAAGCACGGCTATAGGTATTGCGGATAAACTGATTGTTGATAGACCTCATCCAGGAGATAAAATAGTGGTTAGCGATTTCGTTGGAGATCATGGTGCTGTAATAATGCTTTTGCAGATGGGGTTAAAGGATAAAGTTGAGGAGATAGGTAAAGGTCTTCTTAGGAGCGATGTTAAGCCTCTGACTAAACTTATGCTCCCGCTTATTCAAAAGTATGGGGAATATATCCACGCTGCTAGAGATCCAACGAGAGGAGGTCTGGCAGGGGTTTTAAACGAATGGGCTTCTAAAACGGGGTTGGTTATAGTCATAGATGAAAGCTTAACGCCTATCAGGGTAAATGTAAGGAGATACTCAGAGATGCTAGGTATAGACCCTCTATACCTAGCTAGTGAAGGTGTAGCTGTTCTAGCTATAGACCCTTCTTTAGCAGGCATGATTGTTGAGTTCATGAAGAGTATAGGATATGAGAATACACGGGTAATTGGGGAAGTAAAGCAAAGTGAAAAATTTAAAGGGGTAGTAGTAGCGAGAACAAGTGTTGGTGGTTATAGAATTGTTGATCCTCCTAGAGGCGAACTAGTTCCGAGAATATGCTAGGGCTATGTCATGTGAAGTTTTAGCTCGTGAGCTAAGTGAATATGGTAAGGCTCTATAGATATCCTATCTATATACGCTTTACCGTTTACTGTGTGAACAGCTAAGGCTATACTATTCTCACCGTCTTTGACAAGAGGTTGAGGTATATAGAACTCAAACTGAGGGCCTTCCTCTACGTACCTCCCAATAAGCTGTCCATTGAAGTAAATTAAGGCTCTAGCTCCACGGATATTAAGCACAATCTTTAAAGGAGTTACTATACCTCTAGGTATACTAATATTAACTGTACCCCGAAGCCAAACTAATCCACCAAAGCGGGTTTCCACAGATGTTGGAATTTTTACTAAGCTCCAACTAGAATCATCGATGTCTTCAGCATACCACTTCTTCTCAAGCCCTTCGGTATACTGTTTAACTTTCCAAGTACCAGAGACAACATATTGATATACTTTTAGCAGGGGTTGTAGAGCCATTCTAGTCCAGTCAATATATATAGCTATCTCGTTTAAACCCTCAACTAGATATTCAGATATATCAATAGGTCCTCTGTATACCCCTACATACTTTTTATTAACGAATACGATAGCTCTTGGATAGTAGAAGTGATTTCCAAGATAAGTCGCTTTACCTAGATCTAATACATACCTATAGCCCCTATTATCGATTTTCAGCTTAGCTACATACAAGCCTTGCTTATATAGAGTACCGGTCTTTTCGCTTAAGCTCTTAGTGTTTACGTTATTCAGCATACTTAACAAATTTTCGGGATCATATAAGAATTCAGTCATGCTAAAGTCCTTCGAATAAGGTGTATGTATCTCTATGTAGCTCCAATCCCTTATTACTTCCTCGTAAACCTTACCAATGTATATATCGCCTATAACACCATTCGGGATATACATGAGACCGTCGTTTGAATGACCTGTTGATTCAACAAGTATTAGCAATTTATTTGAATTAGCCTTAAGTGTTCTGGAGGTATCTACTTCAATACTGTGATAGCCTGAGCCAAGAATTTTATTGTTAAGTATGATCGTTGCGTAATCGTTGAAATTGCTTACAAGCATTATATGGTTCTCTAGCTCACTAACAATATCTTCACCTAAATTGAAACTTATTTCATAAACATAGTACCCATTCTCATTAAAACCTATGTACTCCAACGGTTTCTTAGCGTCTAGGGGAACATCAGCTAAAAGTATATCCTCTTTTATTCTCCAATCTCTTCTTAAATCTATCAATGGTTTTACATTAGGAGAGCACATGTCTAGGTAAGCACTATAAATAATACCGTAGATTCTATCCATTTTTAGCTCTCTTTCATCTAAAATCATCCTAGCTATAGGGTTAAATGATATTAATAGTATATCTCCACAACTATTTTCATCTAATTCAAGTTTAAGAGCATAGGAATCTTTTTCACAGAGCACTTGACCAACAAAGTATAAGTTAGACACCATTATGATCGGCGGACTAACATCGTCTATATACCAAGTTCTTTCAGCTCTATCTCTAGAGATTATTAAAAGGTATAGGGTATGGTTAGCTGATCTAAGGATTGCAATGTTTTCTGTTCCACTTATACTGTATCTAAGGATAATTCTAGTATCACCTTGCTTAACAATTGCAACATCCTTAAGCATAGCTACATCGGCACCTTCATCTACTTCTACAACTACTTCTCCAACCTCAGCGATATCACCATAAAATATCATTAAAGTATCATTACCGACGGTTTTAACTATTAGAGGTTCAGCTGAGGAGAACGCAATCTTAAAAGGTGTACCCTCTATACGGTAGTTTATTAGCACTATCTTAGCGTTTCGCTGAGGCACACGTACAACGCCATTTATTGGGTAAACCGCATCTTTAAATTTAATGGTCGTTGGTTGTGGTACTAGGTCTAAATTACGTATAACAGCTATTACTGTTCCATTGTTGTTAACTCTTGCAAATACATCTAAAGTTTTATTGCTTAATTCTACAACGTTTTCTATAGGTTTAGTATGTGTAAGTAAATCATTAAAAGACCTAATAAATAGAGCAACACGTTTTACAGCGTAGTACTTCTTTGATAGTTCGCCCCATTCTCTTATAGGTGCTTCAAAATCATACGAAGATGTGATATATTTACCTGTGTAGTACCCGGGGTTTGTCCCTCCATAAAACATGTACATGTTTATAGCGTTAATGCCTAAGCCTATAGCTGTTTTTAGAAGAATTTCAATCCATTCCGCTGGAAGATCTCCTCTGCTTGTTGGGTATAGAGAGCCAAAGTATGTGAACCACCCACCTTCAAGCTCCATAAACATCTTGATCATTCCAGGCTGAGTTTTAATGTAATTCTTAACCTTGATATCAAAGTTCTTTGTATCCCACGGTACAGGATAATCATCGATGGTGTTAACTATATCTGTTCCCTCAACATGCCAATCCTCATTTGTCACAATAGGTATATCCTTAACGTACTCCCTTGCCATAGCGTAGAGAGTTTCTAAGTATTTGACGTTACCCCAAAAGTATTCGTTTTCAACTTGAAGCATAATAATAGGGCCTCTATTCGAAATAACATACCTAGCTATTATTGGGAGAACAGAGTCATACCATTTCCTAATCTCATCCAAATAAGCTTTATCAAGAGATCTAAGCCTCAGTGTTTTAACGTATAGCCTATTTGGATGTCCACCGCTATCCCACTCGGAGCATATGTATGGACCTGGTCTAGCTATAAAGTATAACCCGAGTTCTTTAATTAGCTCGAGGTACTTGGGAAGATTTCTGCTGAATATATTCGATAGATATGGGGATTGCTTTTCAGAATCATCGCTGAACGTCAAACTCTTTTCAAAAATTTCATGCCAATTCCAAGGGATATAGCTGGAAATACAATTAAGTCCAGCCCTCTTGGCTTTCAATAATATGTCAAGCCAAAGATTTTTAGGAGTTCTAAAGTAGTGAATTTCCCCGCATATGAGAAATAGCCTAGAGTTATTCAACGTAATAAAATTTTCCTCGAAAACTACTTTAGCCATGGCGCTTCACAGCCGTAATTCTACTAATGTAAATTTAAAATAGAATTTTAAACTTAAGTTAGAAGTTAAGAGCTTGAGATATATCCTCTATTAAGTCCTCGACATTTTCTAACCCAACAGCTAACCTAAGTAAGTTCTCTGTTATACCTAGTTTAACCCTATTTTCAGGTTCTATATGCATAGACCCCGCTTTAATTGGTATAACAATCATGGATTCTGTACCTCCTAAACTTGGACAACGTTTAATCAACCTCAATCTTCTCACGAAGTTGACGGCATCCTGATAGGAACCTTTAATTTTGAAGCTCACAACTCCTCCGAATAACTGTTTTTCAAATAATTTCTTTGCTAAACTGTGATAGGGATTTTCTCTAAGACCTGGATACATAACTTCTTCAATTTTACTATGTTCAGCTAAGAAATCTGCAATAGCTTTTGCGTTGTTGCTGTGCTTCTCAAATCTAAGTTCAAGTGTTTTTATACCTC
>JAWAXP010000011.1:0-18353 GCA_038820005.1 Ignisphaera sp.
TAACTGCAGAGATAACGTAAAGAAGTTAATCGTAGAATTACTACCTAGGGGTGTTGTATGCATAGTCGATTCCCAAGACAAGATACTACTTTGCAATGAATATAAGAGTATGAGAGATAGATCTGTAAAAGCAGGTTCTAGATACCAACCACCCCCTATAATCACAAATTGCTTTGAGAATCCCTCTAAAATATTAACCCATATCCAATCAAATGACACAGATGTAACTCGAATACTTATCAGAGAGGGAGGTTTGCCACCTGAAATAGCCGAGACAATAACTTTTCAATGCAATTTAAGGGATAAAAAGACCTCAGTACTGATGGAAGATGAAATGGCATGTATAGATAAAGTATACCATGAAATAGTCACCATAAATAAATACTATGAACCATGCATAATCTTAGATCATCAAAATAATCCTATAGGATTCTACTCTTATTCGCCACCTCAATTCCGTACCGATAACTATAGAATAGAGTATTACCAAACCATTAATGAAGTAATTAATAAATATTTTGAAGATTCCCTAAAGTCCCTCCTCTTATCGTCTACATCACATAGACTGAAGGAGACCATAAATAGCACTAAAAATGCGATAGAAGGAATAGATAAACTAATTAATGAAATGAAGAATGAATTATCAGAACTTAAATCAAAAATTTTTGTAATTGATAATAACTTCTTAGAACTTGAAAAAATGCATCAATGCATAGTAAGTAGAGTAAGAACTCTTGGCTGGGAACATATTGGTGATTGTGGTCCTATAATTGAAGCCTTGCCGGAAAAAGGTGTATATAAAGTACGAATAGATAATCTATTGCTTGAATTCAATGTAAGAAAAAGTTTTATCGAGAATTATAATGATATACGAAAAACTATAGCTAGTTTAGAGAAATCCATAGCAAAAGCCGGAGAGGAGAAGCAAAAATTAGCTACTAAATTACAAGAACTTATGAAGGAACTAGAACTCAGAGAAGCAAAAATTAGGTATAAGTTGAGTAGAATTAAAGAGTGGTATGAAGCATACATATGGTATATATCCTCATCGGGTTTCTTAGTTATCGGAGGCAAAGATTCTTCACAAAACATTAAAATAATAAGGAAACTAGTTGAGCCCCACGATATAGTAATGCATGCTGATATACATGGAGCAAGTACCATTGTTATTAAATCACAAAAAAAGAACGTAGATGAGGAAACGATTAGAGAAGCTACAACTATAGCTGCATGCTATAGTAAGGCATGGAAGTTGAAGCTAATGAACGTGGACATATTTTGGGTCTATGGCTCACAAGTATCATTGTCGCCGCCTTCTGGACAGTACTTGCCCAAGGGCTCCTTCATGGTATATGGTGAAAGAAACTACATAAAAAACGTAGAGCTTAAACTAGCGGTAGGTATAGAAATAATAGATAAAGGTTTTAGAGTAATTATCGGACCAGAATATATTGTAGATAAAAGGGCGATAGCGTATTTTGTTGTAATTCCAGGCGATAAAGATGTACAACTTGTTGCTAAAGAATTTATAGATTACTTAAAATCAAGTAAATACGAACAGCTAGCGGCTACGCTCGATATAAGCGAAATAGCTAAGAAGTTGCCTGGCAAGAGTAGTATAGTAAGAAAGGTAGTTAAAAGCGACTCTGTAACACTAGAATAACGGTGAACAGTTGTGCTAAGAGCATCAGATATAATGGTCCCGAATCCCATCAGAGTAAGAGGTAATGCAACTATATATGAAGGTTTAAAACTAATGGAGCAATACAATATAGCTTCATTAATAGTTGTAGATGATATGGATCGAGTACTAGGAGTAATAACAGCAAAAGATGTAGTAATAAAAGCTGTTGCTAAAAACTTGGATCTAAAGTCAACAAAAATAATCGATATTGTATCAAGACCTGTAACGGTAGTTGAACCTGAGACAACATTAAAAGACGTGATAACTCTTATGATCGGCACAGGTCATGGTCATATACCCGTCGTTAATAAGTCCGGTAGAGTAATAGGAATAGTTACGATAGACGACGTTTTAAAATTTGTTCCAGAGCTTCTTGAGCTTGCAGAGATAAAGAAATAAAACAATGCATGTTTTAACTTCCATACATCATAGCCCATTCTTCGTATTTCTTTAATAATTCCTTAGATACGCTTGGCTTACGAACATTCAAAACCTCTAGAAAGTCTTGCATAGATATAGATCTAGGTTGACCTTCTATGTTTCCTGATCTAAATAGTTCTCTTAATGTTCTAAAGTAGGCCTCTAAAACGATGTCTCTTATATCACTAGCTGAATACCCTTCAGTTATTTCTGATAATAGGTCTAGGTTAACGTCATCCGCTAATCTAAAAGGCTTCACATAGTACTCTAAGAGTAACCTTCGAGCTTTGACATCAGGAGGTGGAACATATATTCTTTTTTGAAACCTTCGCAGAAAACCTATATCTAGTTTCCATGGTTTGTTTGTTGCCGCCATAACGAATACAAAGTATTTCTCCCCTTTATCAGCTAAACCATCCAGTTCTTGCAGAAATTGATTTCTAACCCTAATTTCACCCCCTATTTCATGGTCGTATACCCCTAAAAGGGCATCAGCTTCGTCGAGAAATACTATGACAGGCTTTGATGTACCAACTTTGCGGGCATAATTGAACATCGAGGTTACTTTTCTTTCTGATTCTCCTAGCCACTTAGACATTAGGTTAGCAGCATTAACATACATGAATACACCATTGATTTCGTTGACTATTGCTGCTACAACTAACGTTTTCCCGCAACCGGGTGGACCATAGAGTAAAATTCCTTTATACCAGCCAAAAGGGAAGAGATCTGGCCTCTTATAGGGATAGATTATCGTCTCTACAATTGATTGTTTTACATTATCGAGACCTATAACATCCTCGAACTTTACATTAGGCTTCTTTGTAACTATGAATTCTTTAACTGTTTCCTCTATATTATTACCATTCGTGTCGCCAATGGCTATAGCTATCTGAGTCTCCCTCTCTAATTCCTCAGCTTTCTTAGAACAAGATTCAGCTAGGTTTTTATATATACTTCGAGAAACTGTCTCCTTATAATTATTACCTAGTAATGTAAATATTTCGGCTGCTTTTCTATAGTTTTTTGCTGCATCTAATCTATTACCTGTTTTCTCATTAATTATAGCTTCGTTTAAGTATCTCCTAGCTAAGCTTTCGAGATACTCTTTACTCATGTAATTCAACCCTTAATTAAATATGGTGACAAGGATTACATGAGGACCTTAACAAAAACTTTAGTCTAAGTAATTTTAATTAATCCTACCTGCTCTAATCGCTTAAGGGAACTTAAAATTTCATCTTTTGATACCCCAAGTTTTTTTGCACACTCGTTTATGTCTAGTACCCCACCACTCCTCATGATAAGCTGATATACGGTTATATCTAGTTTACTTAACATATTGAATGCTGTAGGTGCAGCTACTGTTACAGTACTTTTACTGCCAATGAATGACTCCTCTTGCTGGATGTACTTTGCTACATTTTGGTTTATGGCATCTATCATAACCTTTAATTGTGATGGTATAGGTTGTAGGCTTATTTTCATGTTTTCCTCAGCTTTTATCTCTGCCTCTTTGATTATCTCCTCTATTTCCTTGGTGTTTACGGCAACGCTTATGCTTGTTTCTGGAGCTTGAGTTGATGACACAAGAGTGTTAACATTGCTAACTATTGAATCAACTGCTGAAGCTAGTTCTGGCATAGAATTGCTGAACATCTGCTTTAACTCTGAAAGTATACCTATAGCCAAGCCAAGAGGTTTCTTCATATCACTAACTATGTCCATGGTTTTTAATCTTTCTAAGAGTCTCTCCGTAGCTAATAACGATACATTTACAACTTTCACAAGCTTTCTAACTTCAACTATTTCTGCAGCATAAATAGCGGCTCTATCCCTATCATTATAACTTAAAGCTTTGACAGCGTTAGTTAAGAGCTCCTCATCTCTCTCCTTCAATCTTCTCCTAATTTCTTCGAGCTTCGTTCTAAGCTCATTGATTGAAGAAATAAGGTAAACGAATACATTTTTTTGAGTATCCTTAGAAGTAATTCTCATTAACCTGGTGAATGAGTCAAAAATTCCCGCTGGAACAGACATGTTATTCCTCCTTTGTAATACATTACTTAACTAATTCAATTTGTTATCTTTACAGCTATGGGTCCTCCTTGAGCCACTACTGGTGGAAGTGTTTCTTGTTGTTCTTGTTGCGAAGTGGAGCTAATAACTGAGGCTAGTTCCTCCTCGAGCTTAGTTATAAGACTCACGTGCTTTTCTAAATCTTTCTTTTCTTCTAACGAAGTTTGCTTTGCATATCTCATGAAATCTGCTGAGACCTTAAATCCATTCTCTGGTAGTTCCCCCGACGTATAGCTAACCATAAGGTTGGTCATAGCTTTCTCTATGTGTATTACAAAATTCTCTAAATCATATATTCTTCTCCTCATGACCTCTTTGACGTTCTTGGCATCGCTTTTTACCTTAGCGGATTCTTTATCGAACTTCTCTTTAAGCTCCTTGTAGGCGTGTTGCGGAATCTGCCCCTTCTTATAGAGTTCCTCTAGGGCTTTTACTCTCTTCCTGAGGGTATCAAGTTTCTTCTCTACTTTTTGTGCCTCTACAAACCACTCAGGCACAATTTTAATACCATCATCTTTCAATTCCAGTCTTTCTGAGGAAATAGTCTCGTAGTTAGAATCATTTATCATAACCTCCACTGCCACGACTTTCCCATCTACTTCACTATATACCCCTACAACAGTACCAAATTTCCTACCATAAACATCATGTATTACTTGGCCTAGGTATGGCGCAACCTTATCCAACATTATACTCATACAATGTTCACCCATTTTAGGTTCTTACACTATGGATATTTATAAAAGGTGTGACATACATTGATGTATACAAAAATCAGTAAAACCATAATTTTAGATTAAATTAACAAACTATGGTGTATGGATGTTTTAGCATCAAAGCAATAACGCTATAACTAAAACATACATTAATAAGTAGGATAATGCTAAATATCTTAAAACTTTTTGGCTTGTGTCTTTAGCTAACTCAAGTAAAGCGAATATGTTAGGTCCAACAATTCTGTTTCTTGTGGTTAATGTTGCTATGTAAACTTTGCATGGCGTAATATTATTTAAACTCGATTTTAATGCTGTTTCAACTGCTTTAATAAGTGCTTCATTTAGTTCTACAGCGTGATATGGACTATCGAAGGATACCCCTGAGCAACTATGATCATCAGCGGTTAGTATTTCTGCATCACTATAACCAAGCTCTATGGCTTTCTTCCTTAGTTCATCTCTAACCCCTGCCTTGGCATTGTTACCGTATAGGTATATGAGCCCGTATAGAGAGTTATTGCATTTGATTGATAAGGCCTTGACCTTATTACTACATAATCCGTTCACAACTCCTTTAATTACTGTTTCTCCATATCCTACCCCATAATCAATACAAGGTCTACTAGACTTAGATAACGCTTCTATGAGTATACTTGTGTATTTATTTAAATCATATACAGGTTTGCCTTCGACATTGTGAGCATCAATGATCGCTACATCTTCAAAGCCGTATACCTTGCTTAGTTCATAGCTTTTTATCTGTACTTCGTATGGTATATCGTCGTTGCCTGTTATAGGAGTTGATATCAATATATATGCTGAATTGTTAGTTTGCATAACAAATGCTTCAAAGTATTTACCATAAACTCTGAAAGGCTCGTATAGAACATCTTCTTTGAATCTTTCCCTAGATTCAATTTTGTTTAGAATTGACCGTCCATAATTCAATCCTTCATAAACACTAACCAAGTTCCTCTCATGTGAACCTGCGCTATGTAGCACAAAAGATTTTGTGTTTATCTTTTCGAACAAATTATCTATTACATGCGGAAGAGACGCACTACCGACATTTCTAAAGGGTCCAAAGTGAATTTCTGGAACAAGTAAAACTACGTATTTAAAGCCTAAATCGAAGAACATTACGTGGGTCTTTATATTTTCTTCGAAACCAATGCCGTTCATGACAGCCGAGAAGTCGCTTTCATCGTGGAGAAGCATTGTTTTAACCCATGAACCTGCAATCCTGTATACATCAATTCCTCTTCTGTTGGATAACGTCTCTGCAAAATATATGGATGAAATCATGGGTATCAACGTAGAGGTAAACCTTATTACCATCGTATTAAGCACCATATGGTCTATAAATAACGTAAACAATATTTCAATAAATAAAGCATAGAATGTTATGACTAACGATTTTACCCTCGAGTATGTGAATCCCCTAATACTGAAAACACCAATTATAGGCACAGCTATGTACATAAGTCCGGGTATATTTGCGAACATGCTGAAGATTTCAAGCGGGATCCCAGGAACTAAAAGGAATAAGGACATGTTTATACATTGACGAAGCTTCATATATTGCACTAATATGTATAGCAAAAAAGGTAAAGATGCCCATGATATTACATGAAGCAAGAGAATACTTATTAAAGTTCCTTGTTGATCATACGCTAGATTATAGTTGACGAAGTATATTATTAATATAATGCTCAATAAGCATAGGTATAGATACTTTGAGATCTTCGAAAGAGCTGCTGGAATCCTTAGCATTTTGTAATACTTTAACGATTTTCTATCTAGCATACATTAAACCCTAGCCAATTCTAGATATTTTCTCTTAATTGTTTAGCAGTCTTACCGAGACGTAGTTCAAACTATTATTAAATATTTTTAGCTTTTGTAACACTATGCAAAGTTTTTAGCTTAAATAGTTTAGCATGAAAATATAATTTTTACCTATACTACCCAAATAATGGTTACACATAATGAAAGACCATAGCCGATACGATTCCGCTACCATTAAGCGTAAGCTAGCAGAAATCGGCATAGAAAAACTTTATATTATGTATGAAGACGTAGACTGTGCTTTATTCCTCGGAATTCATGGCTATCAACAGTTCCTGATCCTCGTTTCTAAGGGAAAATTCTCGTGGTACTCAAAAATAGTTCCTGCAAATATTGTGCTTGAACCTTACTGGAACTGCGAACACATAACATATGTACCCGAAGGTCTATACGTCTTTGCCGAAGATATAGAAGAGTTAACCAAATACATTATCAAGGTTCTTGAGAAGTATAGTAAATTAAAGAATTATAATTCTACCTAGGTTACTTGAGTATAGTAAGCACTACGCCTTTTTCAGGGATAATATCTAACGCGAAGGCGCGCTTCTCATGGTTTGTCATCCTCATCTTCTTAACTATGAAGTACCTAGAAATCCCTTTATTTGCTTCAACATCGTCCATCCAAAGATGGAAGACTCCATCAGCTATGTGCTCTAACCCAAAACCAAAGGTTGATTTAGTCGTCATAGCGTACTGTGATACAAGGTAAGCTGTTACATTTTCTCTATGGCTTGCGATCTTCAATTCATAACTATATTTCCTAGCCATAGCCGGTCTATCTGCCCAGAAAGCACTCAAAGAATCAATTATTAGCCTAACGTGCTTAATAGGACTCTTACTCCCCTCTTTAAGGACTCCGAGTACTTTGTAGGCTTCATGAATAGCCGCTATCAATGTCTGAATATCAAGCGCCGCAAATCTTCGTTTTCTAGCTGATTCTGCATCCAAGGATACGGACTCAGAAATCTGGCGGGCTATCTTGAGTAATCCGAATATATCTATGACCACAATGTTAGGAAGTCTATCGAGCTCTTTACCACTTGATATATCGTATATGCTGTACTGTTCGAAATCCATACCAAATAGCCTAGCTTGTTTAACGATATCCCTGAACTCGGCCTCCGTAGTCACATAGACTACCGGGTCCCCTACTTTAAGTCCTGCCCACGCAAAGTGCATACACAGTATAGACTTCCCTGTACCAGGTTCTCCCGTTAGTGTGACCCACGAACCTTTAGGTACCCCACCCTCAAGCGCTTGATCAAGCTCAGGTATACCTGTCGATACCCTAGTTATCTTTGATGTTTTTAAATATGATTTGAGTTCTCTCTCAACTTTTTCAGGCTTAGACTGAGACTGTTTCAGAGCTTTATCTTTTGTTTCCAGCTTCTTTAATTCCTTTTCCAACTCCATTAATTCCTCCTCAGATATGTCATCAACTAAGGACATAAAATGCCGCCAAAGCCCTTTTCTAACATAAGTATTACTTATTCACTTAAAGTCCTTATTAGTTTGCACAGCAATAAGTGTTTTCTTAGTCTCGCACAACTATTCATCGATCATATTTGCTTAAATAATTTATATCGCATCATAAAAATAGGTAATCAATAGATGGAGAATAGCAAAATTACTGATAAGGTAATTGAGGCTGCTTATGATTACAAGTACCTTCTGTCTAGGGGTTATCCGATTAATGCATCATTGGATTTAGTTGTTTCACGATATATGCTTAGTAAACGCGAACGTTTACTTCTTTTTAGATGTATACATTCAAGTAAATATGTTAAAGAAATAGGTGGAAAACTTGTTTGCATGAAGCTTAACGGGTATACGTTGATATTGGATTTCTATAATGTGGTTATATCCACTATAAACATGCTTAGAGGAGGAGAAGTATATCTATGCGATGACTGTGTTCCTCGGGATTTAAGGGGTTCTAAGCTACACAATGATGATTACGCCTATATGCCGAAGGCCCTTAAAATCGTTACCCAAGTTATAGAAGCGCTTAAGCCAAAGCAGGTGGTTGCTGTCGTTGATAGGGATGTCAGCCATAGTTATGAACATGCATTTAGTCTGTACATAGAGCTTAAATCTGTTGGGATAAACTATTTATTTGAACTAACTTCGTCTCCTGACAGTAAAATTATAGACTATTCTAAAAATGATTATGGCTACGTAGTAGCATCTACTGATTCACTGATAATGATGCGGAGCTTAAGAGTGATTCCTCTAACCTTTTACATCATGAACATTCTCAAGATTAACCCCGTCTATAATTTCGCCTGGATATTTAGTTCTGAGTGCCCTGTATGCTCTGATAAGTTCGTATAAGCTGTAAACGAAAACTATAGAGGCTACACCCAACGGTATGCTAATAGATAAAGACTTTATTGCTATTGCCTCTATCCGGTATTCTAGTACAATAAACATAGGGGGAATATACATGTATTTACAAGGTCTAAACCTTGAGATATCAATTATAGACCCCAAGACGATATAGGCTGAAATAAGAGCGGAGACTATTAGAGTAATGAATTCTTTTACCAAGGCTTTGCCCATATACGCAAAATCCTTAATCAACAACAATAATAATGAGGACAACAGAAAGATCCCCAATATCGACATGATATTCGAAGTCGTGACACTTTCAATTAAGTTCAAGCTAACAGTATAACTTAATGCAAGAACACAGAAACTTGCTGTAGATGAAACTAGAAGTATCAGTATTTTCACTAGGTGAAGTACCGAATATATCTTCATAATCAAACCCCATGTAAATGGCTTCTTCTTGCGTACTACTTTCTGTGATAATCTGGTATAAAGAGTTTATATGATCAGAGAAGTAGTTGATGATGGTGGGCCCGCGGGGATTCGAACCCCGGACCACCCGGTTATGAGCCGGGCGCTCTGCCGGGCTGAGCTACGGGCCCCTATCTTGTCCACCAAATAATAGGTCTTTAGGTCAGAGGTTTTATACCTAACGTTCTACAAAACGTTTACACAACATTTTAAAGACATTACAGAAAGACAGAATATAAAGAGTTTCATGTATTTTTATAGATTCTGTATCCGAATTAGAATACTACGTAGTGTTAATCATGTGGTTTTACAAGAAATTAAATGAAATACCTGGCGATGTAAAGCATCTGATGGCTATCTCGGGATTCCCTGGAATGGGTTTTGTGGGTAAAACCGTAGCTGATTATTTAAGGAATTACCTTAACGCTACACCTGTTGGTCGTATATACGGATACGGATTTCCAGCCCATCTTCTCTCCTACGAATATGGAGTTGCAGATGTTATGAACGTTGAAATAAGTTTCGCTAAAAGAAACGGATTAGGAATACTGATTATTACAAGCGAAATACAGCCCATAAGTGATCAAGGACAACATAGCTTAAGCAGATACTTAGCTCAAAAACTCACAATGCTTAAAGTAAAAGAGCTTATAGCAGCAGCAGCCTATGTATCGGATATCGCATCACATGCTAGGAAAGTGTACGTTGTAGGCACAGACACCCATATAATCAGTAGGTATGCAGAGAAGGGGGCTATACCCCTGAACGGCGGCATCATCAGCGGTCTTAATGGCGTTATAATTGGGTGGGCAAAGTTCTATGGGTTAAATGCCGTTTGTTTACTAGGTGAGACATGGAGAAGTATAGCAGAAATGAATTACGTAGATTACATTGCTGCAAAAATAATAATAGATTTACTTGATAAAGTATGGAATCTAGGTGTAGATACCTCAGAGCTTGATAAACAGGGTCTGTCTGTCGAAACACAGGTTAAGAGCATCATAGATCAATATATGCATAGCGGTAAAAGTATGGGTACCCAGGAAGTAAGACCCTACTATATAACCTAATGTACATGGAGAACTATGCTTCAGCCGATATTTCTACCCCGCTAGCTGTGCTAGGTAGAACAGTATTTACTGTTGAAATGCTTAGCTCTGGCTCCTCCATAACTTTAATCTCTATAACAATTTTTTTACTACTGCTCAATGCTTCAATTACTTTACTTCCTTCGTTTGACAACCTATACAACTTGTAATTACCCCTAGTATACACAGGTTCTACAAGACCTAGAGCATCAAGTATGTGAAAAGAGGCTAATACTTCGTAACGCGGAAGACCTGTAGCCGATATGATATCGCTGGGGGAAGCTATTCTATCTTTAAGCGCTAATAATATTTTCATCAGTTTCTCACGTGGACTCAAAATCAACACCAATGTCTATATCAATTTCTGGGAATTATTTTAGTTAAAACGCATATAAAATAATTCCACGGAACACAATATAATCCTCAGAATAATTAGGGTGAGCGACTTCGTAGTCATAGAGTTCAAGAAACCCATCATAAATAATAACGATCTTAAGCTTAAAACTTATAGTGTTGAAGGTAATATACTTGTGGAGCTTCTCCACTCCAAACTACTGGTGCACCCTAGTATAGTGTACGACCTGCAAAACAAGACTTTAAACATCGATTTAGCTCCATTCATTAAAGTAGAAGACGATGAAACGTTAATGGTGTACTCCATAGCTCTTGAAGATATATCCATAGAACCTCCGCCTATCACATGCAATGTATGCAAATACATAGTTCTGGACCCTGCATCGATCATAGCTTTGGATCGTGCTATGGGTAAGCCAATAAAAGTTTTTAGGGTAGTACCCTGCACAGGTGTTAAAATCTTTGACATGCTTAACCATAACTTTTACACTAAAGCTCTACATCCACAGCGCACTCATGTACTTTATTTAACCGATGAAGGAGTTCTAGGCAAGATAATTGCCACAAACTCTGAAGCATACGTTGAAGAAGTACTCCAATGTACTAAATTTATAGTACGAGAATACAAGAATTACACCTTATCGTTATGCTTTAGTAGTGATAAAAACTACGCTGTCCTCAGTAACAATGTCTATGGATTTAATATTGAGTTGCCAAATCCAATACATTTTAATGACATTGATGGCTTCGGTGAAGTTTACGGGTATTTATTGAACAATCTATGCTTCATAAAATTAGGAAGAAAAAGCTACTCATGCAAATTGAGGAGCATATCACCTGCGGAGATATGCTGTGAAGTAGAGAATATACATCCTCTAGCGTTCTTAAGCGACGACGTAATTTTGGCTGTAGAACCAAACAATTCATTATTTTTATTAGACCTAAATAGGGGACGCATAAACGTATTAACCAAGATATCTCCAAGAAAGCTTTTGAACCATTTTATAGATTTTAAACATAAATACATAGCGCTGACCTACAACGATAGTATATTCATATATTACGCTGAAGATAAATCCGTATATACAAAGATTAAGGTTGGTAATGCCTTAGCATCAATATTAGCCAACGACAAGCTTTTAGTTTTTAGGAGGGACTACATTGATTTATATGGAGTAGATGTTTCTCCACACCATATATACGTTGAAAAACTTTTCTCCGCGCCGAAATACGTTACGTCTTGTGTAACCCTTGAAGAAAACAATGTTTTGTGTATGGATAGAAAGGGGCGGTTCCTTATTACGCAGGTGGATAAGTTATTTGAGACTCTACCTACGGTTAGAATCTTAAGAAGTAGCTTAGGCATCACAATGTATTCCTACGGGGATCTAACGCATTTACTGATTAACCCCATATATGAAGATTCGCTATTTAGAGTAAATTCAAGCGGTTTTTTCTTACACCTTGATAATTTCAACAACTTTAACGAGGTTTTCTTATACAATATTAAGCCTAAGGATGCCCCCTTCAATAGTACGCTTGACGAGATTCCCCGAGATCTCGAGAACTTAAAGATACTATTACTAGGAGAAAAACACCTTATTCTAGGATCCTCAACAAAGCAATATTTAGATAATACCATGTTAAAGGTTTTTGATTACGGTTATTCTAAGAGTCGATGTACTACATTGCCTAAGGATAAGGAACAGAATAACTTTGATAACGTAATTGGATCTGCTAAGGTATACATAGTTAAAACTAGCGAATTCATTGAATGGGGTGTATCCATAGATGAGTCAAATATTGAATTCCTTGATACAGATAAAATACTAAGTTATAACAAAGGCATACTTTGTCTAGCTAGTGAAAACTTAAAGAGTTTGCCTGCACCACATAACGAATTATCACTAGTAGCTTTATGTTCTAATACCATTATGAAGGGCTCCTGCATTGATATGAATTCCTGCGAAAAACTACTTAAAGTATTTCTTGAAGTAGGTGGCACTGGTCTATCCCTGCCTATTCAATCCCTAACTAAGCCGATAACTGTGTTCAGAGATGATGATAACAAGGTAATCGTTACCTTTAATCAAGGAGTACAGTATGTTGTATTACCAAGGAGATGCGTAGAACTGGTTTATGCAAGTCTCGATATGTTACACTCTATTGTTACACTTAAAATTACTAATAAATGTAACAATATAGGGGGAACCATCGTTGTTGAGAACAACGTATCGTTTGTTGAACCCAATGGTGAAAAGGAGATTAAGATGCATGTCGATCTAAACCATATACTTAGCGATGGAGGTTTACAGATCCTCATCCTTGAATCAAATGGTAGTATCCGACAATACACTTTGCCTACAAATCTTAAAAATGTTATACCTAGGGCTGTTAACATCGCTTTAAAAATAGCTAAAGTCGTAGGGATTAAGAGCAGTGCTGTTAAAGTATCTAATCGTATATTCTAAGACTTTCGTTAAACTTTTGGAAGAAGCCTTTTCTAAAATTCTATCCATTAATAGTTCCACCCCTGTATGTGATTATGTTAAGCCTGGCATTTTTGCATGTAACGAAGGGAAATACATTGTAGCATTGTATAAAGTCAAGAATTGGTCTACAGATGTACATACCCTAACACAGCTAGACTACGTTTATGGTTTACGAAGGTTTCTAGAGCTTTTCCATATTGAAGGCTGCGAATCGGTGTTCCTAACCGATGTGGAGTACGTCGACGCAGATGATTATATGTCTAAACTTAATCGCAAACTACAGATGAAGTTAGTGGAACTTGAGCTAGATAAATCAAATGTAAGACTACGTGATTATGTAGAGAAGCTGCTGGAAATCAGGAAGAAGGTGTTGATGGGAATCAGACCTATAAAAACTTCTAGCCTAGTTGCCCTAGTCTGCCGCCGTAACGTTAACTTAAAGGATATCGAGGGGATACCCTTCGATGCAAAAAATCTGCTAAACTTACACCTTGAGTCCGTGCTAGAACATAGGGTTGCTGAAGCTGTAATCAATTTTTGTCGAAGAGAACCTACATAGAAAAACTCTACTCTTAGATTCATTACCACCTACAACACTAATACCGTCAGTTAGTAGCTTAAGCGAAGGAATGTACGTAGGCATCGATATTGTTTCTGGAGAGCCTGTTTTCTGGAATACTCAATATTCCCCTTCACCGCACATCATGGTGGTAGGTCCTACAGGTAGCGGTAAAACGCTGACCTTGTTATCTTTAGCTCGACGATTTACACTTAAGTATAATGTTAACTCTGTAATATTTGATATAAAGGATGAGTACGCTCAACTTCTATCGCTTTACGGGTTAAACAACATCGTGATTCTGAACCCTCTTGAGGTGCCCATACCTTTATGTTACTGCGATAGTGTTGCAAGCGAGAAGAATAACATGGTTTCTACAGCTGTTGACGCATTGACAAAGGTTTTCTCGTTAACTTCTACCTCGAGTAAGCTTATGTTTAGAGCCTTAATGGATATCTGTAGTAGGTGCGTAGATATAGATAACTTAACGGCTTATAGATTTGATGTATACGATAGAGAACTAGCAGGAGCTGTGGATACTGCAACGCGTATCTTCAATGTATATCCTACAACCTCTGCCTATATAGATTTAGCCCCTCAGAAGAAGGTATTCGTGGTGAACTTAAGGCATATTTTTCTTAGGGATAGAGTTGAAAGTGCCGCAGTAGTCCTCCACATACTGAGCTCCTTAATGAGATACCTAAGCATCAACTCAGTACCTACTCCAAGTATCTCTGTAATCCTTGACGAATTTTGGTATATTCTCCCATACGTAGGCGACGATCTAATAAACATGCTTACTAGATATAGCAGAGGTCTAGGAATTTCGATGTTCATTGCTACGCAGAACATAGATGACCTCCACCCGTATACAGAGGCTGTAGCAAACAACTGCGGTATGCTCATAGCTATGAGTTCTCCCTCCATAAGCTACTGGCGTAGATTGCAACAGTATCTAAACCTTTCAAGAAAAACCTTAGAATATGTCACCTCTATTGCTCAACAAGGTGTAGCTGTAGCCAGAATTGCACCTAATAAAATACCTGCTATAGTCTACATAGACCCTGTCGACAACGATTAACAGAGATCTTGAGCTCTGTAAAAAGCTATTTCTTATCTAGCCCCAGCTCCTCGTACACCTCTTTAGGAGCTATTAACCTAGCGCCACGGCTTGCCTCGTGCCTCTTCTTAAGCTCTTTCTCCTTCTGCTTTTTCTTCCACTTATGCCTATGTATACCCTTTAGACCTCTGAATGCTATCATACCCCTTGTCCTCCTACTAGCCGATGTTTTCCCTCTAAACGCTCTACCTCTCTGACTAGAATTGGCTATCCAGTTGATATCGGGGTCACTTAGTATCGCTGGGTGGTGAGGATCTACGAGTATGACTTCATAGTACTTGTAGAGCCCATCTTCACCTACGTAGTAGCTGTTAAGCACTTCAAGGTTTCTATACTTTTTAGCCGCCCTTTCTTCCGCTATTAGCCTCAGGTTCTTCTTAGGTGCATGACCGTATATGCCCATCCTCTTAGGTCTCCTACCTTTGTTCGGCCTAGGCTTCCTAAGTCCTCCTTTCCTAACTCTAACCCTAACAACAACGAAGCCGAGCTTATCCTTGTAACCGAGCTTCCTAGCCCTCTCGAGTCTTGTGGGCTTCTCTACCCTAACTATTGACGGCTGCCTACGCCATTCAACAAGCCTCTGCCTCATAAGTTTCTCGAAATCTCCCGTAGACTCTCTCCACAGCAATGCCATGTAGTGGTACATCGATTTAGCCACTCTACCCACCTTTGTACTTATTTTCTCGCCTGCACTAGCTAGCTAAGACTAACACTTATAGGTTTTAAGCTGTATTGAAACTATGGCTCTCTGGTGTCTAAAATAGGTGCTCCAAAGATCACCATAGGGCTTTTAGGTAAGACTAATGTCGGAAAATCCACTTTCTTCTCTGCAGCTACCTTGGTTCCTGTACCGATAGAGAACAGACCTTTTGTTACCCTTGAGCCTCATACAGGGATAGCTTATGCTAGGAGAACGTGTGTACATGTAGAACTAGGGCTTCTCAAATGTACCCCTATTTCATCTCTCTGCGTAAGAGGAGAACGATTCATACCTGTAGCGCTTGTCGATATACCGGGCTTAGTGAAAGACGCCTCAAAGGGGCGTGGTCTAGGCAATAGATTCCTAGACTCTATTAGACAAGCCGACGTACTTATACACGTTGTTGATGTCTCGGGTTCAACAGATGAAGATGGTAGGTACGTTAAGCCCGGCTATAGAGATCCCTACGAAGATATTGTAACAATAGAGAACGAGTATGAAGCATGGGTGTACGGGATAATATCTAGGGATTGGACTAGATTTGCAAGAACACTAGATCAAATGAACGTAGGCCAGATAATCGACTCGCTTACCCAAAGGCTTTCTGGTCTCTCAATAAAACGCGAACACGTAGCAAAAACATTGGCTGTTACTAGGCTAGAGTCTGCTAAACCTTCTAGCTGGAGAGAAGAAGAGCTTAAGCAATTCGTCCGCACGCTAAGGGTTTTCGCTAAACCAATAGTTATAGCCGCTAACAAAATCGATGTACCCGAGGCTAGAGATATACTCAACAGCGTAGTTAAGCGTTTACCCGACAGAATAATAGTCCCTGTTACAGCTCTTGGAGAACTAATACTCAGGAAAGCCGCCGAGAAAAAGCTTATCGACTACCTACCTGGGGATCAAGACTTCAAGATCTTAGATAAATCAGGCCTTACACAGCAGCAAATCAAAGCCCTTGAACTCGTTAGAGAGTCTATGAAGATCTACGGAGGCACAGGAGTTCAGAAAACAATAAATGAGGCTGTTTTTAAGGCCTTGAACATGATAGTTGTGTACCCCGTTGAAGACATAAACAACTTCAGCGATAGCAAAGGTAATATACTGCCCGATGCCTACCTAGTACCTAAGGGTACTACTGCGCTAGACCTCGCATACATGGTGCACACAGACCTCGGTAAACACTTCATATACGCTGTAGACGCTAAGAGTAAGCAGAGAGTAGGTAAAGAGTATGTACTTCCAGATAACGCTGTTATAAGAGTAGTGGCATCGGTGTAGCCGCAGCTATGTCTAAGATAGAGATTTCGAGGGTTACAATTCAAACGCATGGACATGCAACAGAGGATCTAGATAAGGTTAAGCAGTCTATACTGAATATAGTCCCCCAAAGCTTGAGGGATAGGATAGCAATAGAACATGAGGTTGTAAAAGGGTACTACGGCAACATAATCAACAGGCTTAAGGTAAGCCTAGAGGGAAACGATGCCGTAGAGTCCGTCAAATACCTGCTTAGCATTATGAGTGAAGGGGATAAGCTTTCCTTGATCAACACTATCGATATTAGGTACAACAAGAAATCAAACGAGATATACATTAGGCTAAGTAAGCAAGATGCTTACCTAGGTTTCGCCACACTATACGATGGGGATGACGCTATAAAGGTTGTCATAACCTTTGCCTACAAGAAATCGCTTAGTGATGTAAAGAAGCTCATAGAGGGCTTAGTTAAAGGGTCTACAGCCAATGCTATCTAACTTCTACCTTGCTTATACTCAATGCAAAGACGTAGCTGAATACATGAAAATCGATACAGCTTCCATAATAGGGCTTGAAGAAGATGTTATTCAAAATTGTGGATACAACACCTTAAACAACCTGGATACAGCGCGCGATATCATTGTAGTACCGCGGAGAATACTACATGTAAATGGTAAAAACATCGATGAATGCCTAGCTTTAGCAGGAAAAACAGTTGTTGGCTGCGCACCCCTCGATACTTCTTCTGCTCGTAGATTAGCTAAAGTAGGTAAAGTATTAACTGTGGTGCTAAACCCTAAGAGCTACCGCTATGTTAACGAATCCCAGATAAACTTTATGGTGCAGTCACCTAAGCCTAAATATATCGAGGTACATCTGTACCCTTTCGTATTGCGTATATTTAGCGAGGATATAAATATTGATGTAGAGAAAGAGCTCTACCTAATGAGCAACGTAGTCGAGTACGCGTTAAAGAAGGACGTCGGCGTAGTACCATCTGCGGCTGGCCCTGAACTTAAGAAGACCCTCTTGGTCGCGCATATGGATTTAATACTTTACGCGCTAGGTTTCTCAAAAAGAGAGCGGAGGCTGATGCTCGAGTTATACCCTGTGGATCTACTACGCCGCTGGTTAAGCTCGTAGGTGTCTGGGCATGGATGTAGAGAGCTTTATTAGCTGGGGAGCCTTAATTTTGTCAATTCTGTCGATGGCTATACTAGCCTTCACCCTA
>JAWAXP010000011.1:18449-43118 GCA_038820005.1 Ignisphaera sp.
GTTATACCCTGTGGATCTACTACGCCGCTGGTTAAGCTCGTAGGTGTCTGGGCATGGATGTAGAGAGCTTTATTAGCTGGGGAGCCTTAATTTTGTCAATTCTGTCGATGGCTATACTAGCCTTCACCCTACCCCGTATACATAAACAAGTAAGGCAACTCATAGAGGAATTCGCTATAAGCATGTTAACACGTAGAAAGTATAGAAGAGTAAAACGCTACATCTTAGTTAAATTTCTTTGCATAGATGAGGAAGACTACAACGTATTATCGAACCGTATAAAGAGCAGCATATACTCATTCCTAGGACACATGCTCAGACATAAGTGTAGCATTGAAGTTATTTCGTATAAACAGGCAAGCAGGAGAGCTATCATAAGAGTTCGTGGCGAAGCTATATGTGTCACGTATACTCTACTAGCGCTATCTATGCAACATCTAAAGAATGAATTAGGAAGTTGTATAGCTATACCTATAAGGACCAGCGGATTAATATCTAGGCTTAGACGTAAATACCTTAAGGCTTAGCCTCCTCGAATCTTAACTTTGAAATAACGTTCTCCAGGAACCTTAACGCACGCTTGAACTCCTCGATACCTCTGCTCGTTACTCTATAAAGCATTTCATCCCCAACCTTCACCTGCTCTATGATGCCTTCACCGCGTAACTTGTATATAACGCTGTACACCGTTATCGCTGGTATTTTTAACTCAAGTACTGCTACAAGTTTTTTCCTAATATCGTACGCCCTCATAGGTCCGAAATCCATGAGCACTCTTACAACGTATATCCATAGGGTTTCAACTGTTAACTTTCTCATTAACCTCTTCAGAGCTTTAGATTCGTCCAAGTTCTCACTAGATGTAGAGGTAATTACAAAAGCCTTATATATCCTGTATAACATGATTATTTATGCCCAGAAATATTTACAGGTGTAAATATGGTTAGAGTTGGAATCATCGGCGTAGGGAACATCGCCGCTTTATTTGTCCAAGCAGTAGAGTACGCCAAAAGAAACGGCACCATCTTCGGTGTTATCCACGAAAGCATAGGCGGCTATAGACCGAGAGATATAGACGTAGTTTACGCTGTTGACGTATCTAGAGAAAAAGTAGGGAAGGACCTAGCTGAAGCAATATTCGCATACCCCAACGCTGTTCCAAAGGTCGTCGATACACCTAAAACAGGCGTCATAGTACGCATGGGTAGGGTACTAGATGGCGTAGCAGAACACATGGTAGACGATTTCAGACCCGCTAATCATCCAGAGCCGACAGTTGATGAGCTTGTAGACGAGCTGAAAACCCATAAAGTAGATGTACTAGTTAACCTACTACCTGTAGGAAGCGCTAAAGCTTCAAGGTTCTACGCAGAGGTAGCTGCAAAAGCAAGCGTAGCTTTTGTTAACTGTATACCTGAGTTCATCGCTAGCGACCCCGTATACCAAAAGATATTCGAGGAAAAAAGAACTGTAATACTTGGAGACGACGTCAAAGGACAGCTAGGCTCAACTATAATACATAGAACCCTCGCAAGCTTAATAGCTATGAGAGGCGCAGAAATCATTGAATCCTACCAGCTAAACGTAGGCGGCAACACCGATTTTAAGAATATGTTAGCGCAAGAAAGGTTAACAAGCAAGAAGATCTCGAAGACGATGGCCGTAGCTTCAACGCAACCAGAACCCCAGGTTGTTCTAGATCATTTATTTGCGGGGCCAAGTGGATTTATACCGTTTCTAAGCAACACCAAGGTCTCCTACATATATATTAAGGCTAGAACCTTCATGGGTTTCCCCATAACCGTAGACCTTAAGCTAGTCGTAGATGATAAAGCTATGGCTACGCCGATACTCATAGATACTGTAAGGCTAGCAAAAGCGTTAACAGATAAAGGTGTTGGAGGCGCACCTGAGTGGGCATCAATGTTCTACTTCAAGTATCCGCCAAGGCAAGCTAAAAGCGATGAAGAATCCCTGCTCAATCTATACATAAACTTAGAAAAGCTAGGCATAGAAGTAGAGCCTAAACGACTCTACCTATGGAAGTACCTGAGAAGTTAATCAAGGCGTAAGCTTATATCCTAGATAAGCCCTTAACCTACATAGATGATGACGCCGCTCCAGACCAAGAACAACAATGAGGACTCCGTGACGAGCTGACGATCACGCTCTAAGTCTATATACACGAGAAGGCAACCTACCGTGTACAACCTTGAGCCTATAGATATCAACGCTGTTAAAATTCTCTAAAACCTTCTCGCTAACCTTTGTAGCCGAAGTTATGAACACTATGTTTCTGAAGCCTTGATCTAGCAACATCTTTAGGATATCCATGTATAGCTCTCTTAGGGAACCAGGTTTCATCCTATAACCGTAAGGAGGATTGAAGACAGCTGTATCAAATACTACCCCAAACTCTTTCTCAACAGATTTTATCTTAGGAACAACGTATCTGGAATCACCTACAAGAAATAAAGTTGCATCATCTACGCCAGCATTCTTAGCGTTGATAATGGCTCCTTCAACGAAGCGTGGATTAATATCTACCCCTACAAATACCCTATCTACCTCTCTTACACCGTATTTACACATACTCTTGAGAACCTCAACAGCTTCAGGGTAAAGCTTGTTGAGAATATCTAAACGTATCTTCTCCATAGATAAACAAGGCACCTCAAGACCTTTAGAAGCTAAAGCCGCTTCTACAACTATCGTACCACCTCCACACATAGGATCTACAACTGGTTTACCATAGCTCCAGCTAGCTATTTTTAGGAGTGCAAAAGCTATTGTAGGTTTTAAGCCAGCTGGATGTACGAAAACTTTGTACCCTCTAACATGGAAAGAGCTTCGCGTCAACGATAGAGCAACAACTAGCCTATCTACGTTGAGCTCAACGTAGATCTCCACATCCGGGCTATCAAGGTTTACCTTAAGCCTTGAACCGCAGGCTTCCAAATACCCATCTATAACAGCTTGACCTGCTACCTTACCAATATCTATACTTGTAAAACTGTGCTGACCTATTCTCTCCGGCCTTATAGCAAACGTTTGCCAAGGCTCAACAACCTTGGTAAAGTCCAGACCCTTAATAACCTTGTATATCGCGCTTAAGTCCGCAATATTCTCTTCAACATGGATGAGTATGTAAAGATTGTTTGCGATACGGGATCTAAGCACATTAGCTACATCCTTACCCATAGGCACCTCCATAAAGATTCTACCGCTGTAAACCCCAAGAACCTCTGATGCTACAAGATCTTTAAGTTCGCTAAGAAGTGCCTCTTCGAAACCTGTGTCGCAAGTTACCATTATTTTTACTCCCATGTCCATCACCTAGCTCTTAGCTTGACCCAGTCTATCACAACAAGTAACAGTAAATGCAAAGGAATTAAGGCTAACTATAGGTGTCAGCCAGCCGCCACAACCTCATCGATCGGGAGCGGTCGGGATTAACATCATCCGATATTGGTAGTTCTACACAAGGTTAAGAGTTTTACCTGCCTACAAGTATCTTATATTTTGCTGACACGCTAATCATAAACATGATACAGCACCTTAAAGCATTTATAAACTGAGTTCCTTGTAGCCGTGTAGGGTTAGAAGTTGACCAAGAAAATATTGATTAAAATTTCAGGCAAAATTGCTAACCCAGATAACCCCGAATTAATCAAAGCATACGCTAACACTATACTAGACCTCTATAGGGGAGGCTACAGATTGGCTGTAGTAGTTGGTGGAGGAAGATATGCACGAAACTATATAACCAGCGCAAAAACCCTTGGTTTAAACGATGCGCAAGCAGATATGGTAGGTATAGAAATTGCAAGAGTTAACGCGCTCCTCCTAGCGCTGTCTATAGGCGACGATGCATATACCCCCATACCGAGGAACATAGACGATGTACAAATAGCTTGGAGTACAGGTAAAATTATTGTTATAGGAGGTCTACAGCCAGGACAATCAACAGCTGCTGTTGCTGCTGTTGTTGCTGAAAGCTTAGGTATAAAAACCATCCTTTACGCAACCGATGTTGAAGGTGTATACGACAAGGATCCAAAGAGGTACAGCGATGCTAAGAAACTCGATGTGGTTACCATAGAACAGCTAAAAGAGATTGTAAGCCAAAGATTTGAAGCAGGAGGATATGAGCTACTAGACCCTATAGCGATACAGATTATAAAACGTAGCTGTACAGAAGTCACGATATTTAATGGTACAAATGCTCAGAACATCTACAGAGCCTTAGAAAAACAGGTAGGTACAAGAATTAAACCATGCTGAAATTAGTGCTTAGACGACCTCACATTCTAGTACAATCAACTATGACAATATTAACAAGTACACTAAAAATAAGACCAACTAGTACATCGATTAGTGCGCTTACGCAATAACTCCTGAGCTAATATAGAATTCCAGCACCCGATAATGTCACCGGTAGTTCTAGTGTAAGCGACTCAACCATAGAGAAAATTCAATTCATAATACAAGAAAACTTGATGAAAACCGCCACAGAATATATCTAGCACTAACTAAAAACAGCTAAAGTAGTTAGAATACTTAACAAAACCCTCTAAGGCTGTAGTCAAAGAATCTATGCATGGATCAACTAGTGCACCTACTAGTAAACAAAGCAATAAGTAGACTGTAAATAACAATTCAACATAGAATACATAGCTAACTAACATTCTTCTAAATGTAATTCGGTATTCTAACCATTTTGCCCTACAAAGGCAAGATATAGGTCTCTAGCTTAGCGGCTTACATGATGTCTCTATATGCAAACAATTCATTATTCCTATGTAGAGCTTTGGATGAACCTCTTATAAACAATCTTAAACGCTAAGCTACACATGAGGACTCTTGCAGCCTGAAGAACCTACTTGCAGTCCATGTATGCTCATCAGCTCTTTGACCTACCTTGAGCCTGCTTAACTCTACCTCTGTAAAGTTAAGCAGCACTTAACTGCACCATAACCTAATATAGGCCTGACGAAACCTCATAGTCGATCATCAGCTCTATAATCAGATTATGGTCTCAAATAAATCTGAAGAACCTGACGAGTTTCTAATACACCTTATGTAGACGTAAGGCGGGATCAACAAATTCTATACTTAGGGAAATCATCATGTAATTCTAAACATATTTTTCATGCTAATAGTGTTTCAAGCATAAGATTCTGCCAACCGCATTAGAAACCAAGTATGTTAAAATTCCAAAGTAGAACATCCTTTGACGCTATATATTCGTAGGTGCACCGGTAGGTTTACCGAAATCTCGATGTATCAGTCAGTCTAGTATTTAATTTAGACCTACAAGGTACTAGTTAATTTAATTAGATGCTTATGCCTTATAGTCCTCTTTAAGCGTGTTCTTAGCTTCCATATAGGATTAAAAATACACTATGCATAGTGTAAAGCATAGCGTAGAGTTGGCCAATTAAGATAAATGCTGAAGCTACTGTTTTGTAAGGTGGTGATATGAACTATGTGTTCGGCGAAGATACCATAGATATGTTACTTGTTGAAGGTATTGATCCTGGGACTCTTCTACTTATACTTGGTCACCCTGGCGCAGGTAAGACCACCTTTGCTGTTAAGATGTTATATGAAAATGTCATGAGGTACCATGTTAAGGGGGTTTACATAAGTTTTGCCGAAACCAAAGAAAAGATATGTTCCTTCATGAAAAGATTAAACGTAGATCTTAAACTAGCTGAAAGCAAGGGTTTAATAGAGTTTATTCAAATGCCTACTGTAGCAGGTAAAGAGCTATTAGATGTTATTACATCTGTCTTAGGTAAGAAAATCATAAATGAAGGATACTCCATCGCTGTAATAGACTCAATAACACCGTTACTAAACGTTGTAACAACTGATGAAGCTAGAGCTTATCTTCATACCACATTATATAATACAATGTCTTCTACTAAAACCTTACTCATACTGATCGCCGATATGCCTTTTGCTGCTGAAACCGTTGACTTGAAAGGATTGGAGTTCATAGCTGATGCTGTTTTCGTGTTTAAGACTAGGATAGAAAAAGGTTTAATACATAGGTTCATAGAAATAAGGAAGTTTAGGGGTAGACCTATACCTGCTGCTGAAATACCTTTCTCTATAGATGATGGTATAGGGATTAGAACATTAATATCTCCAGCCTATCTAAGAACACCGTATACCGCTTCTACGATTTCGTACCGAGATACTTGCTCCGACAAACTTTGGGACCCAATCCTAGCGGGCTCGTATATCGGAATAATATCGGAATGCAATGTTATACCACCCTCAATTTTAGCTATGATTTTAAGACTTATACATAGCTATGGTTTATATTACGGTATAGTTAGCTTTAAGGAAGTTCCGGAAGCACTTAAAAATCTCTTAGCCAATATTGCTCGGGTTTTAAAAGTTCCTCCACATTATATTCTACAGAAATCAGTATTTATTGAAAGTTTAAATCCTTCGGCGTACTCAACACAGCAAGTCGATGCTTTTCTACGTAGTTTACTTGAGCAAAACGTAAACGTGATTATAATACATGGAGCTGAATCGCTTTATCTATACCACGATCCTCTGCACGTGGATCGAATATTGAATTCAATATCTATATACGCTAAGTCGGGAAATTCTGTATTGATCGAGTTCATAGATAACATCTACACGAGCACTCAGCTTATGCGCTACAATGTTATTCACAGGGTGCAGTGTTTAGGTGACAAGGTAGTGCATAATGTTGTGAGGTCTCGTAGTATCGGTGTAGATCTAAAGTCATTCACTCCTATTTCAAGAATAGACGATTCAATGCTAATAGATTGCTTCGAAAAGCACCCGATTACGTGAAGAACCTTGGATGTTCACTACAAAGCCGAAGGTTCAGAGCTTTACATGGTTAAGAATGAGGAAGAATTACCTCTTCCACTCTTTGGAATAACTTGGGTTGGTTTTGAGTATCGAAGTCATGTCGTTAGAGGTCTTCATATTAGGAATTGGGTGGAACTATTAGAAACAATAAAAAGCCTAGGTTTCAACATAATTAGACTACCATTCTGTGCAACATCAGTTAAACCAAGAACTACCCCTGCACCTAGAACTATTAACTATGCGATTAATCGAGACCTTCTGGGTTTAGACTCAATAACAATAATGGAAAAAATAGTTGCTAAAGCTGCTGAACTAAACCTTCACGTACTCTTATGCTTTCACAATATAAGCTGCTTAATTATGGAACCTCTATGGTATACACCTTTGTTTAGCGAAGAAATGTTTATCGAAACGTGGATTACTGTTGCCAAGAGATTTGAAAGGTACTGGAATGTTGTAGGAGCTGAACTACTTAATAGTCCTCATGGAAGACTCCCCATTGAATACTATTATACAAGTGGAGAATGCTCCACATGGGGTATGGGTAATACGAAAACAGACTGGAATTTGGCAGCTGAAAGAATAGGTAAAGCTATTCTTGAAGTAGCTCCACATTGGCTCATTGTTGTTAAGGGTACGCAGTTGACCAACCCTAGATCCGATGATGTTTCCCTTTACCCATACAACGTATTTTGGGGGGAGAACCTGAGGGCTGTGAAGGATTTCCCTGTGAACTTGCCAAGAAATAAGCTAGTATACGGCGTTAATGTATACGGGCCAGATTTATACGAACATTCGTACTTTAATAATCCAGATATCCTTCCTTTAATTTGGGATCAAAACTGGGGATATGTAAAAAAGCAACTCGGTTACCCTATAATCATAACTGAATTCGGTGGTAAATGTGGTAAAGGAGATCCCAGAGATGCTATATGGCATAGAAAGTTTGTTTATTACCTTATCGAGAACAACATTTGTCATTGGGTCTACTTAGCTTTGAATCCTGATCACCCTGAGACGGGAGGTTTACTTAAAGATGATTGGAAGACTGTTAAAGAGGATAAATATACCTTGCTTAAGAAGCTCATGGATTACTGTACAAATAGGTACAGGCATTAAGTAACGTTATTCTCTATATATTTTTGCTATTTTCTATTAGATCTAGCTCTAGAGGATACCTAAGTATAGCTACAACACCTCCTAACATCTTTATTCTTTGACCTACAGGTGTATCGCTTGGAACTATAACTATGTCGCCATTCTTATTCACAACATCCTTCAGCATCCTCTCAATTTTCTGCCTTGTTTCGCCGAATCCGCTAACCATTTCATCAACTATAGCTAACTTCTTCACAGCTCCGAGTTCCGTTGCTAGTACAACGTTGTCTACACCGTAGGCGACCATGTTTATGTTTTTGACCAAAAATTTATCGAATTCCTCGATAATTTTCGTTGCCTTGGCTACAGCAGAGTCCCTTATTATTGAGCCGAGTACATCTCTGTGAAGAAGCTCCTGTAGACCTGCGTACCCGCCGTTAGCAACGGTGTCTAGGTATATATTGAGTTCTTTACTCAGATTTTCAATGGCTTCTTTTATCTCGACCTTCAAATTACCCGGAGAGCCTATCACAATAGCTTCAACGCTGTATCTACGAGCTATTTCAACTATTTTCTGCGCTAATTCTTCTACTAAAACCTTCTTCTCCTCCTCTAACATCTCATCGCTTATCGGCAGCGATACGTTCTTGCTCTCGACCATCTTAAGCCCTTGCGTCTGGAGTAACGCTATAGCATACTCATCAAAATCTACGGCAATCAACAAAATATTTATAGTCCTAGCTATTTTCAGAACTTCGTCTAAGAGTTTCTTGTCCCAATTGCTCTTGGTTATGGTTATCTCCGATCCTATACCAACAGATATAGTATGATGTGAACCTATAACACCGAAACGATCAGGTCCCTCCAAAACAATACCGTGGATCCTCAACCTATTCGTAAATGGTTGAAATTCTACATATTCAACTTTTACGGACAAAACCATCGGTATCCTTCTCTTTTCAGAACCGAGACTAACATCCCTAGAAGTCAAAGCCTTGATAGTATCTCCAGGTGCCAGGAAAAAACTAAGCAACCACAGATCGTTTTCCGAATCAATTCTAACCCTAATCACACCATGCCTATCGTCTAAAACCTCTAATTGCATCAGCAACACCATCGGCGACGGTGCGCAGCCCTCAGCATAGGTGTGTAGACCACAACATAGGCCCCTACCCCACCGAACCTCTACCCCGTTGACCCATGAACGCCGGTGTCAGAGGTTAGGTTGCTCCCTTCCGGGCCTAGCCAATTCCCTCTGTAAAGGTGGTAACCACCTCCTTCCGGAGGTGACCCCACCACCACCGGCCCCATGGGGCGGGGGTCATCGCGGTTGGGGCGGGAACCTATGTTGCAGCCTACACACTTACGCTGAGTTACTGGTCCCCGTAACCCCGCCGGGTTAAGGGGGTGGGCGTACCCCCTAACCCTGCCTGCGCACCGCCGCCAAATATCATGGTATGCCTCCCGAAGTTTAAAAGCATAATCAAAATGTTGAACTCATGAACTGCTTAAGCTCGTTATCAAAATTAGATAAGCATTAATCATAACTAAATCAAATAGTATTTTACCTAATACATATATAACATAACTCGTTGTATTACTTAAATATCTATTAATAGATTTTTTCATTAGTTCTCATTACCTTAAACGTCATGTTTATAAGCTATGAGTCGTTCTATACTTACTCTCGGGTGTATTAGATGGCTGCATGTACAAAAGCTGTTAAAGTTAAAACACCTGAAGGAGCTGAAAAAGATCTTACACCTAAGAAGGTATGGAGTTTAGCACCTAGAGGTAGGAAAGGAGTAAAAATAGGGTTATTCCAAGACCCAGCATCTGGTAAATACTTTAGAGCAAAAGTACCAGACGACTACCCAGAATGCGGATAACCAAAACAAATAAACAAACATAATTTTTAATTTTTTTAACTGTATTGTGCTTCTCTTGAATTCTTTAACTCAAAGTCTGCTGAGACTCCGGACTTGGATTTGCTATACCTATGTATAAGCAATGTTTATATACTGAATTACATTAGGTGTTTTGTACGGTGAAGTCCCATCGGTATTACTCCCGAATCTCGTACACCAAGTAATCGACAACGTTAAAAAGCATAATACGTGGAGAAGATTTGAAACTGTAAACCTTATAGCATCTGAAAACGTTATGTCTCCTCTTGCTGAGGCTGTTTATCTCTGCGATTTAATGCATAGGTATGCTGAAGGAAAGCCGAGGAAAAGGTATTACCAAGGAACGGTATACGCAGACGAGATTGAGGTTTTAGTTCAAAACCTTATGTCTCATCTATTTAACGTGGAGTTCGTTGAGCCTAGAGCTATTAGCGGAACCATCGCAAACGCCATAGCATTCTCATCCGCAGCTAAACCCGGCGATAAAGCTGTTGTAGCCTCTATCCAAGCTGGAGCCCATATATCTCATACTCGAAGCGGTCTTCTAGGTGCTTTAGGGTTAGAGCCTACGGAGATTCCATTCGATATCGAATCGTGGAACATAGATGTAGATGTAGCTAGGAAGATAATAGAAAATGTAAAACCTAAACTCGTGGTCCTAGGAGCTTCAGCGTATCTATTCCCACATCCAACAAAGGCTATAACAGAAGTAGCCCGTAGTGTAGGAGCTACCGTGGTCCACGATGTAGCCCACGTACTAGGGCTTATAGCAGGTGGTAAATGGCCTAACCCCGTACACGAGGGAGCCGATGTAGCTACTGCGTCAACCCACAAAACGTTCCCGGGACCTCAAGGAGGTTTACTTCTCACGAACAGCGACAATATGTATAAAGCTATTTCAAGTAACGTTCTGAAGTTTGTAAGCAACCACCACCTACATAGGTTACCCGCATTAGCTATAACAGCTATAGAGATGATGTATTTCGGTAAAGCCTACGCCGAACAAATTGTAAGGAATGCAAGGAAGTTCGCAGAGAGCTTAGCAATAGAAGGATTCAACGTAGTCGCTGAACATCTAGGATACACGGGTTCGCATATAGTTCTAGTTGACATACGTAAACAATGCCCAGCGACGAAAGCTGCTAAATTGCTTGAGGAAGCCAACATTATTGCGAATAAGAATCTTCTACCCTGGGATCCGCTAAACCCGGATAATCCAAGCGGTTTAAGGTTTGGTGTACAGGAGATGACTAGGTTCGGTATGAGGGAATCTGATTTCAGGGATATTGCTAAATTTGTTAGAGAAGTATTGATAGATAAGAAAGACCTTGTAGAAGTGAGGAAGAAAGTTATAGAGTTCAGAAAGCAGTTCCTATCAGTTCAGTATGGGTTTAAATTACGCGAAGAGCTCTACAGCGATCTACTGATCACACTTAGATTATGAGCAGCATGTTTTGAGTTTATTTAGTGGCGCCGGGGGCGGGATTTGAACCCGCGCGGGGGAGGATCCCCCAGTGGGTCTCGAGCCCACCGCCTTAGACCTCTCGGCCACCCCGGCGCTAGCAAATACTCTAAGTTTTAGAGCTAGATTACTGGTTTTATTAGTCTTGATGATAAGGTTAGGCGCCCAACAATGCTACTCTACGACGAAGCATTAAGAAACGCTTTGGCTAAGGTATTTGGCGAAGACCTAGATCTTTTCCTTCGATCTCTAGCTGAACCTGGGCAAAGGTACTACGTACGCGTTAATACATTAAGGATATCACCTGAGGATGTTGTTGATGGGCTTAGGTTTAGGGGTATAGAGGCTTACTTAGACGAAGAGCTAGAAGAGGCTATATACATACCCGTCAAAGGTCCTTACAAGGTCAGGCTACAGGATAAGGTGGTTATAACCAATAAGTACGCCGCTGAGTCCGTATACATGGGTTCTAACCTATATGCACCAGGTATTGTCAGCTGCTCTGAAGGTGTTAAGCGTGGAGATGTGGTAACAGTCGTAGCTGAGAATGGCGTTGTAGTAGGCGAAGGCGTTGCTATGCTGAGCTGTGGAGAAATAATGAAACAGCGGAAAGGCCTAGCAGTAGAGGTCTACGCCTCAGTATACAAGGTTCCACCTATACGTGATTCACTTGAGTACCGCGAAGGTTTGATATACCCCCAAAGTTTGCCTGCAATGTATGTTTCTAGGGTGCTGGATCCACAGCCTAAAGAATTAATTGTAGATGTTTGCGCTGCACCTGGAGGTAAGACTGGGCACATAATCGAGTTAACCAGGGGTAGAGCTCTTGTTGTATCTTTTGATCATTCTAGGAAAAGAATAGATAGCATGTTATCAGAGCTTGATAGGCTTGGACATACACCGTTTGTTGAAGTATGGAGGGCCGACTCAAGGTATCTACACATAGATTTTAGCTGGATTGAAGCTGATAGAGTTGTTGTCGATCCTCCTTGTACAGCTCTAGGTGTTAGACCTAAACTATTTGATCGAAAAACCTATGTTGATGTTTTGAACGCTGCAAACTATCAGCTTCAGTTCCTTAGGTCAGCAACAAAAATCCTTAAGAAAGGAGGTACTCTAGTGTACTCTACTTGTACAGTTACAGCTGAAGAAAATGAAGAAGTTATCGAGCAATTCATTGAAGAAGAAAGATGCGTAGAACCTGTACCCATCGAAACCACAAGAGGTTCTAGAGGCATTAGATCTGCTAAGCACAGCTATGCTTACCTAAGGTTTCACCCACATGAACATAACACTGTGGGGTACTTTATAGCGAAGTTGGTGAAGAAGTGTTAAACCGCCTCTCTATACCTAAGTTTTTAACAGGCTTGAAATCTATTCCTAGACTTTTAAGAATCCTCTGAATATCGTAATCGTCCGTAAACACCATAGGTTTGAAGCCCTCATTCCTGTACTTGAGGGTAAGCGCAAGAACATCTATATCTGTTTGCGATAACTTATCCAGCAACTTCATGTTCCTAGCAATATCCCTAGCTTTCTCAACGTATTCAGGTAGAGGCGCTTCAACCTTGAATCTCCCTATGGACAACGCTATTTCAAGCCTAGAAGCGCTTTCGCTATCTTTCACTTCTTGCACAACGCTTGGTGTAGTAACTATATCGCCTACATACACATGTAGCTGAAGCGATGAAAGGAACGCAGCGGTATCAAAGATGCAGATAATGTGTTTAGAATTCGCATACCTGAATACGTTTAAGCGTTGTAAATCTCTTGAATCTGACAAACCTTACACCTTGCTCAGCTTTTTTAATTATAACCTTATTAGCTCGGCTTATCTTTAGCTTTGTCTCTCCATCAACTATGCATAGAGCATCCTCTGTTTCGCTGGTATTTACTATCTCCAGAACCTTCCCAGGAGATAATACTACAGGTCTAGCGTTAGGCTGTAAAGGAGCTAGAGGGGTTACAACTATAGCTTCAAAATCTACATCTATAACAGGTCCCCCCGCGGAGAAGGTATAAGCCGTTGAACCTATAGGCGTTGCAACTATAACCCCATCACCGTCGAACCTATAAAGTAGGTCTCCATCAACGTAGACTTCCAGCGATATAACGTTCGACCTTATATCCCTGATGCTTGCTACAACAACATCGTTTAACGCGTAATATTCTTCTCCTCTTTCGGGTACGATCTTTAACATCATGTACTCTCGTATCCCGTACCTGCCATCCACAAGGTCTCTCAATCTATTCAAAGCTTCTCTAGGCTCTACATCGAGTAGGAATCCCCTTCGCCCAGCTCTCACACCCACTATCGGTGTTTCCTTATACTTCAATCTCTGAATAACCCTGAAGAGAGTTCCATCTCCTCCTATCACGACTAAGAAATCTACTTTATCTTCGTAGAGTCGGAACAGATTAGGCCAGCTAACCTCCTTAGATAGATCTTCGTCTAACAACATATCTAAACCTAGCATGTTATGGCCATAGCTAAGAATTTCTTGCACAATTCTGTACAGGTTTTCATATCCTCGTTTAGCTGCAACACCTATTTTCATCTACATTACCGTAGCCGTATTACTTCAAAGAGGTCTAGTTTCACCCTAAGTTCAAAAGATTTTACAACCTTATTAGCTGATAATGCTGTGCTATGCTAGATCTTAAATAACTAGCATATCGCTTAACTCGAGAACATATATTTCCATAGTTAGTGTTGCATCAGGATCTCTAAGCTTTTCTATTAGATCTCGCTTAATGCTCTTAGAGCTCTTGTTAGCGTTTATCGCCATTGTCGCAGGATCTATATAGCTACTTCTCCTAACTATAATCCTCCTACTATCGCTTAAAATTAAGTTCTTGTCACCCTGGGCAAACACCGTATCAATCAAATCATCGACTTTTAGTATTAGTATAACAAGAGCTGTTTTACTCCTTAAGGCTTTCTTAAGCTCTGGATCTAGCTCTGAGACCCCTTTATCGAGGCCTACACCTATTATACAATCCCCTCTCTCTGTTAGATGCTTATCCTTTGTAAGCTCAAATGTTGTAGGATGTAGAGCTTTAATTGCTTGATGTCCCTTTGCTGTAACCTTATCTCTGTACACAGGGATCTGTATGTACACCATAAGGCTAATACCTTGGTAAAGTTACTAATATATTTCATAGTACACTCTGCGGTACAAAGGTTACAAGTATGAGTGAGGAATTTTATAGACAAAGAGTAGAGTTAGTTAAATACCTCAAAATGAGTGGATTAATTAAAAGCAAAGCAGTTGAAGAAGCTTTCCTCGCTATACCACGAGAATACTTCGTGCCCGAGGCTTTGAGAGAATACGCTTACAATGATCACCCTCTACCCATAGGCCACGGGCAAACTATTAGTGCTCCGCACATGGTTGCGATAATGACTGAAGAACTACAGGTTGAACCACATCATAAAGTCTTAGAAATAGGAACAGGCTCCGGATATCAAGCAGCTATACTTGCTCATATAGTTTCAAAGGGAGGCGGCCATGTCTACACCATTGAACGTATACCTGAACTAGCTAAGAACGCGCTAATCAACATATCAAAAGCAGCACCACAGCTACTAGAATACGTAACAATATATGTGGGTGATGGAACTAAAGGTCTTTTAGAGTTTGCGCCTTTTGATAGAATTATTGTGACAGCTGCTGCCCCAAAAATACCTGAACCTCTTATAGAGCAACTTGCTCTGGGGGGGCTGATGGTTATACCTGTAGGCTCTCGATACGAACAAGTATTGCAGGTGGTATCAAAATCTACGGAGCCTCCAGGGCAGATTAACATAAGGTACTCTATACCATGTGTTTTTGTACCATTAGTAGGAGAACATGGTTGGAAAGAACTTGAATACAGATGATGTACAGCTTACCTAAGGCTTGGAAGCTATGGACGTCACCTAGTATTATATACAACTACAACTACCTAAGTTTGTTCAATGATGCTCAATATACTAATTGGTTTGTATAAAGGTTATTTAACGCAACGTATACAATTTCCATTGTATTATATAGGAATATAAGAGCCTTACAAGGTCTGACTAGATATTGTTTAAGATGTAACTGCACAGCTTTTTGTTTCTGGTTATTAGTAGAAGAAGTAGATATTAATAATTTAATTTCATTAGAATAATATTAGTACCTGTACTTTATTTCATCAAGGTTGTTTAGCAATACACTGATCCAGTAACTGTTTAAAGCTTTTGCCTAATCCTACTCGAACGCCAAACCGTCTATCGGTGTACAGGTAGACAAGTCTTTTTGATTGAAGTTTTCTTAGAATAGCCATTAGCTCTTGAGCCTGGTAGTGTAGTTCTTCAGCTATTTGATCTAGGTATAGGTATGTACTACCCCATTCTATGTAGTGCTTTATGAGGTGGTTCATTAAAAGCATTTCGTCTTCTAATAGATCTTTGGATTCTAGGATTTTTGTAACGCAGTTTAAGGCTTTTTGGATCGTTGAGGGCTGGAGGTTTATGTGGGATTGTTTTCCTATTTTGTTATCTGTCAATTTAGCAGTGAATTGCTGTATTTCTGTCTCATGCTGGGCTTTCTTTAGCTGACTCCAGTTATTTATTGTGGACTGTACCTGTTCATTTATCAGTTTGTGGGCTAACAGGACCACATCTTGAGGTGAGATCACAGGAACCCCTAGGGATTCTATGAACATCCTAGCATGTTCTTCTCCTTGCTTTGTTAGCATCCAGTAACCTGATCTATAAGCAACGTATCCTCTTGTCTTCCAATAACTTAAGTAGCTGCTAACAAGTTTACTGGACTTCCCCAAGATCTTAGCTATCTCGGAGCTTTTCATAGGTCTTACGTACAGAAGAAGCAAGATAGCTTCTACAGTCCTCGACCTAGGTCCTCTATCACCTACATCGACGGTATCTATATCAAGGGTTTTTTCATCGCGGTCCACCTTAGGAGGTAAGCTAGGCTTAGAGAAATCAGCGCTAAGGCTTAAGTCGTTGAAGCCTTCAGCAGAATAATTGTAAACCAATGATAGCACCTGTACCGTTATGATGTACTATAGTAAGGGTTTTGAGTTCTCGCCGAAAAGTTTATAAATATGTTAACAATTATGTTAAAGAAATTTGCTGTTTAGCTTGAATTCGGGCGGGTACAGGTGACCTTTATTTAGCGAGTGGGAGTCCAAGCTATCAATTGATAGAAGGACCTTGAAGCAGATACTGAAGGAGCTTAAGAAATGGCGAGCCCATGCAACAACATTGCTCAGCCTTTACATACCTCCTGGAAGACCTATAAGCGATATTGTTTCACTTCTTAGGCAAGAGCTTGCGATAACGGAGAACATAAAGCTTAAGAGGACAAGGGAAGCTGTTCAATGGGCCTTGTCTTCAGCTATCGATAGGCTCACAATGATAAGGCAAACACCCAAGAACGGTTTAGTTCTCTTCAGCGGTATAAACGAGGATACCAACGACAGCATTGTGTTAGTTTTTTCACCGCCTGACCCTGTACCCATATTCTTCTATAGAACAGATAAAGAATTCCATACAGAGTTTCTAGAGCCTATGGTTGAAGAGCAGGAGGTGTACGGCATAATAATAATAGAGAGAGATGAAGCTACAATAGGTTTGCTGAAGCCTTCAGGTATACAGATTCTAGACGAAATAGAATGGTATATCCCGGGTAAACACCATAAAGGTGGGCAAAGCCAGCGAAGATTCGATAGAATCATAGAGCAGATGGTTGTAGAGTTCTACAAGAACGTTGCCGAGAAAGTCAACCTGTACCTAGTTCCATTAATTGAGGAGAAGAAACTCAAAGGAATAATAATAGCAGGTCCGGGGTACGCTAAGTACGATTTCCTAAAAGAAGCAGATAACTTAGACTACAGAATTAAGCAGTTAATAGTAGGTGAACCAATAGACGTATCGTACCAAGGCTTCGTCGGTATACGGGAGGTAATCATGAAGGCGCAGGATATTCTATTGAAGCATAGATACGTAGAGGTTATGCGCGCTATCGAGGAGTACAAATACCATATAGCGAAAGATGATGGCTACGCTGTATACGGTACAAAAGAAGTAGAGAATTTGCTGAACAACGGAGCTATAGACAAGCTATTGATATGCGAAGATCATCCGGAGATAGATAGATTTGAGAAACTAGCTCAAGATAAAGGTGCAGTAGTGCTGGTGATTTCCTCAAGCGTTGAGGAGTACACGTGGTTTAAAGAGACATTCGGCTGTATTTCAGGTATAACTAGGTATCCACTGAATATCTAGGCAATTTAGTTAAGTAGGTTGAAGATACCTGTAGGGGCATTCCTTCCAGTACCTACTACACAAGTAGACCTCGTGCCGAGATAAATGCCTATCCAACGCTTTGCAGTAAGCTATCTTAAGGCCATTTTCGGTGGTGCTTACTTCACATTCAGGGCATTGGCAATCGAGATGAGCTGGAATTGCATGTATTGGGACGTATATTTTTGGGGATCTATCTCTTCTGGTAGCAGATGATCTTTTAGATACGCTCTTCTGTTCTTCTTCGTAGTATAAGCAATTAACATAGATATCTTCAGAGTTACATCTATCCACAGCTACAACGGCATCTGTAGGTTCGGGAAGCTTAGGCGAAGTACATAACCCGTATTGGTACCAAGGGCATGGCATAGATTTTACACCTAATCTAAGCTTTTAATCTAACTCTTTGGGTAAGCTTAAAGAACTAAGGCGAATCAACGCCCGCCGCTTATAGCTACAGTATTTATCTGGGTTATAATCAATCTAAACCAGTTATACCACTAACTATATAAGCGAAGCAAGAAGTTTTATCTTAACTGAGCTTTCATACTTAATGCATTGAATAAATACCTAGGGTGTACAGATGTCGCGCAAAATCTATGTAGGGAATGAAAGTCAAAACCTACTCGAGCTAGACAAAGATTTAAAGCTAAAAGTTCTATACGAAGACCCTGAAGTAATAGTAACAATGGCTCCTAACGAAAGCGAGCTCAAGGATATAGTCCTAGATATGCTTAAGTCTGAGCCTAAAACAATAAAAGATATACACTCTAAGCTAGCAGGTATAGCAAGCGAAGATAAGATTAGGAGATGTTTAACAAAGCTAGTTAATGAAGGGATAGTTGTAGTAGACGAAGAAGGTAGGTATAGTGCCCTAGGATCCAATAAATTCGACGGCGAAATAAGCTAAATTTCCATCAATCCCTAGCAGGAAATGAACAATATAGCTATGTTTGTAGTTTTTCCTAGAGGTTTGCTTAACTTAATCAGCCTACCCTAGCTCCGCAGTATGGGCAAAATCTAGCTGTTACAGGTATAGCGCTGTTACACTGTGGGCATAGTTTCTCGTTAGCTACGTTATTTGCTGGGTACTGTGGAGCTGTAGGCTGGAGGGCCATGGGCTGGTAAAGAGGTTGGTTGTGAGGAGACGGCGATGCGTATAGGTAGGGGGGAGAATATTGATGTGGATACTGTGAGGTGCTTGGTAAAACAGCGTTTGCAGGGCTAAATATTCTTAAGTACTGGGCTTTTACATCATCTTTAAGCACATGTAGATATACTTGGGTTGTACGTAGATCTTTGTGGCCTAGAAGTTGTTGGAGGAAAACAATGTTTAGCCCTTTCTTGAGGGCTTCTGTAGCAAACGTATGTCTGAATATATGGGGTCGAACTTTCTTAATATCTACCCCAGCTCTTTTAGCTAAACCTTTAAGCCTTTTATATAGACCGCTGTAGCTAAGTGGAATAATCCTCTCGTTTGGCGATGGTTTTCTGAAGCTTATTGTCTGTGAGAGAACGTAGGCTGTTAAATCCCCTATAAATACTGTTCTAACCTCATCATATTTAGCGTTCCTAACCTTTATCTCTCTGGATGTTAGGTCTATATCTTCGAAGGTTAGGCTAAGGGCTTCTTCAGCTCGAAGCCCTGTCTCTAAGAGGAGTGAGAGTATGAGTATGTCGAGAGGATCTCTAGCGGCATTGAATAGCCTAACTATTTCATCTGGTTTTAGTACAGGTATATCTTTTCTCTTAGGTCTTTTAACCGATGGAATAAGCGTGCCTAAGCCTAGCCACTCAAAGAATCTTCGGATGAATAGCGTGTAATAGTATAGAGTTGCCTCTCTAGATTTCTTATCGCCGTACTTAGCGTTAGGGAAACCGTTCTTAAGCCTCTCTATTCTCCAGCTATAGAAATCGTTTGCTGCAACTTCTTTAATAGGCTTCCAGTTCAAAAACGCAAAAAAATCGTACAAAGCTGCACGATAACTCTTAATAGTTTTTTCATCTGCGCCTGCCGCTTCTAAAGCCGTCAAAAACGTTTCAACAGCTACACGGGAATTCGATCCATCTAATGTAGGCGGCGCTTTACCGAGATCGATTCTAGGCATTATACCCCTAGTAACGTTTTGCCATGGTAATACCATATTAAGCCTAGACCCACAGAGGTAAAGGTCTTAGTATCTTTGGAGCTCATGTTAAGAAAACGCAAAACATTTACATTGTTTCCAGATAGAGATAACATAGGAATCTATAAGAATTACTTAAGGAGATCTTAGTAGCTCCGTCTAACCTCATACCCTACTCACGAAAACCATACCTTACAGCGATAACGTTAACAGTCGATACAAACAATAACCTACCTTATAGCACCTGTACCTCGCACCAAACCTTTAAAAAGTCTTCAACAAACCCAAAGTTAACACCTTTTACAAAACCCATTGAAATATTCAGCATGAGACTAGCTACAACTACTGTTCATACCGCCCTAGCAATCCCTATAAGAGCCATCTTCAACGCAACCAAGATGAAGAACAAAGAAAATAATACTAGTGCTTCCAACAAAATACTCACAATTTCAATTAAATCTCCCATACCTTCCAACAGCCTCTTAACCACTAAGATATAGTAGCAATACATGTATACTGAAATCCAAGGTCTAGAAAACTTTTTAACCAACCTTCAAAGTCCCCACACGTTACTAAACCAACACAGGAACAATACAACGTATACTATTACATCGGATACAGCGTTTAAACCTATTACTTACCCTAAACAAAATAAGTAAGGTGGCCGCAAAGGCTAATGATGGTCGATGGGCGATCTGAAACATGATGAACCATTGTAGAGCTAAAGCCGCGGATACGAAGAAACTCAACGAATACATGTTAAAGACTTTTAACTAGGCCCACTACGAACCTACATAGGGCCCGTAGCTCAGCCTGGTAGAGCGCCCGGCTGATAACCGGGAGGTCGGGGGTTCGAATCCCCCCGGGCCCACTATTTTCTAGCATCGGTCAAATCTGATTACATTTATAAACCTTCATAGTATAATGATGATACAGCTTAGAAAGCGCTCGGCGCGCGGGGGTGCCCGAGCTCGGCCAAAGGGGGCGGGCTCAAGACCCGCTGGCGTAGGCCTGCGTGGGTTCAAATCCCACCCCCCGCACCAATCGATGCCTCGTAATTCTAATCGGTTTAGCTAGTTCTTCATCGCTTAAGTCCTTTAGGGGTACGTAGTTTCTTTGAATTCTTTCAACTAGTATGAACCAAGCTTCCGCGAAGGTATCCTTCCTCGGGCTCACCTCCTTAGAATTTCGTAGTGATGCCATTAACTAGCATCAATAGGCCATACCTAGACCCAAAGCATAAAGTGCCTTATTATGCATCGCGAACATTAATGAAGAATTTTGCGTTGGTGGACCGGCCGGGATTTGAACCCGGGGCCTCTCGGGTGCAAACCGAGCGCTCTTCCAGCTGAGCTACCGGCCCACCGAGCTCTAAGTATATTTAGGGTAAACTTTGTTGTGGGTTAAAAACGCTAATTGTGCTTGCTATTTTGTGGCACCTTGTTTTCAACCCGCATGAGCACTTCATGGAATGTATTGCGTTTACATTTTGTGCAATAATGGTATATACTCTTTGTATCTCGGATATCAAAGCTAACTTCAAGGACCCATGTAGAGTCGCAGGCTGTACATCTCATTAACCAACCAGTTGTAGCTGCATTACTATCCATGTTATTTCACGCTTGGTAATGCTCTAGAGATTTTCTTTAAACGGAACTTATATCCGTTGATCAGAGTTAACTTAGCTTAAGGCAATGTTTAGCTTTATCTATGTAAATCCTTTGTCGGCGAACTTACGCTACTGAATTGTAGTACTAAAGCTAACCTTTTCGATATTATGTATAATAAAACTTATAAAGTTTTACACGCCAAAATCTATCTTGCGCACTAATCCCGCGGTCCGGCGGCAAAGCTGGACGCGGAGTGTCCGCTCCGTGAATGAAAAGCTTGGATTCCAGCCGCGGGAATAGTACTTATAGCAAAAAATGTATTAAATGGGGGTCTGATCCAACCCGGGGGCTTAACCCGGGGAGGTCAGACCTCACGGGGTACTTTCCGCAACCTAGATCACACAGTAGCACACCGCCAAACCGCCCCGCGGCCTTGCGGCCGCGACTCCGGTTGATCCTGCCGGACCCGACCGCTATCGGGGTGGGGCTAAGCCATGGAAGTCGAACGCTCCGCAAGCGCGGGGCGTGGCGCACGGCTGAGTAATACGTGGCTAACCTGCCCTCGGGACAGGGATAGTCCCGGGAAACTGGGACTAATCCCTGATAGGTGAAGAGGTCTGGAAAGCCTCTTCGCCGAAAGGATCGAACCGCCGTGAAGGTTCGATCGCCCGAGGATGGGGCCACGGCCCATCATGGTAGTTGGCGGGGTAACGGCCCGCCAAGCCGAAGACGGGTAGGGGCCGTGTGAGCGGGAGCCCCCAGATGGGCACTGAGACAAGGGCCCAGGCCCTACGGGGCGCACCAGGCGCGAAACCTCCGCAATGCGGGAAACCGTGACGGGGCCACCCCGAGTGCCCCGAAGAGGGGCTTTTCCCCGCTGTAAGAAGGCGGGGGAATAAGCGGGGGGCAAGTCTGGTGTCAGCCGCCGCGGTAATACCAGCCCCGCGAGTGGTCGGGACGATTATTGGGCCTAAAGCGCCCGTAGCCGGCCTGGCAAGCCCCCGCTGAAATCCCCAGGCTCAACCTGGGGACAGGCGGGGGTACTGCCAGGCTAGGGGGCGGGAGAGGCCGAGGGTACTCCTGGGGTAGGGGCGAAATCCGATAATCCCGGGAGGACCACCAGTGGCGAAGGCGCTCGGCTGGAACGCGCCCGACGGTGAGGGGCGAAAGCCGGGGGAGCGAACCGGATTAGATACCCGGGTAGTCCCGGCTGTAAACGATGCGGGCTAGCTGTTGGACGGGCTTTGAGCCCGTCCAGTGGCGCAGGGAAGCCGTTAAGCCCGCCGCCTGGGGAGTACGGCCGCAAGGCTGAAACTTAAAGGAATTGGCGGGGGAGCACCACAAGGGGTGGAGCCTGCGGCTTAATTGGAGTCAACGCCGGGAATCTTACCGGGGGCGACAGCAGGATGATGGCCAGGCCAAAGACCTTGCCTGACGCGCTGAGAGGAGGTGCATGGCCGTCGCCAGCTCGTGCCGTGAGGCGTCCGGTTAAGTCCGGTAACGAGCGAGACCCCCACCCCCAGTTGCTACCCCAGCCTCCGGGCTGGGGGCACACTGGGGGGACTGCCGCCGATAAGGCGGAGGAAGGAGGGGGCCACGGCAGGTCAGCATGCCCCGAATCCCCCGGGCTGCACGCGGGCTACAATGGCGGGGACAACGGGTGCCGACCCCGAAAGGGGGAGGTAATCCCTGAAACCCCGCCGTGGTTGGGATCGAGGGCTGCAATTCGCCCTCGTGAACGTGGAATCCCTAGTAACCGTGCGTCAACATCGCGCGGTGAATACGTCCCTGCTCCTTGCACACACCGCCCATCGCTCCACCCGAGCGAGGGAGGGGTGAGGTCTGCTTTATCCGGGTTTCCGGGTGGGGCAGATCGAACCTCTCCCTCGCGAGGGGGGAGAAGTTGTAACAAGGTAGCCGTACCGGAAGGTGCGGCTGGATCACCTCCTCAATGCGGGTGGTGGGTGGTGTGCTACGTGAAGTTCTAGGTTGCGGAAGGTGCCCTAATGCAGTCTAGAACCCTTTATCATTACGGGGTTCTAGGCTAAGTGCGCGAGTAAACTCATAAACGATGAGCGCTATGCGGACCCAGCTAAAACCAGCCCCGCTCCAAGCGGCAGAAGCCGCCCGGGGGATGGCTCGGCTCGGGCGCCGAGGAAGGGCGCGGCAAGCAGCGATATGCCTGGGGAAGGCGCAGGCAGCCGTTGAACCCAGGATTCCCTAATGGGAAATCCCGCTACGGGGTATAATCCCGTAGCATCCGGGAAACCGGGGTTACCTGGGAGTACTGGAGGGGAACCCCCCGAACGGAAACATCTTAGTAGGGGGAGGAAAAGAAACCACTAGGGATTCCCTGAGTAGGGGCGACCGAAAGGGGAATAGCCCAAACCAAACCTCAGTGGGATAACCGCTGGGGAATGTGGTGTTGAGGCTGCCTGTCGATGCTAGACCCGACCCACGGTAGCTGAAGTGGGCTGGAATGCCCCGCCGTAGAGGGTGATAGCCCCGTAGGCGAAACCGTGGGGGGTTAAGGCAGGTAGCCGGAGTACCACGGCTTGGTTTTGCCGTGGGAACCTGGGGGGCACCAACCTCCAAGGCTAAATACGTCCCGAGACCGATAGCGAACTAAGTACCGTGAGGGAAAGCTGAAAAGTACCCCGAGAGGGGGGTGAAAAGAGCCTGAAACCGGGCGGCTAAGCACGGTGCGGCTTGAAAGGGGTGAACCTCTTCTAAGGAAACCCGGGTGACCGGGGAGTACGAGAAGAGGGAACCGGAGTCGCACCGTCCGTCTTGAAACACGGGCCGGGGAGTTCACAGCCGTGGCGAGACTAAGGGGGTCAACCCCGAAGTCGTAGGGAAACCGACAGGCCCGCAGCTGGTTATACGCCAGCAAGGGGCGGGGTCCTAACAGGGCCCGGAGTCACGGCTGTGAGACCAGAAACCGGGCGATCTAGGCGGGGGCAGGGTGAAGCCGGGGGTTAACCCCGGTGGAGGCCCGAAGGGGTGCTGACGTGCAATTCGCTCCCATGACCTCCGCCTAGGGGCGAAAGACCAATCTAGCCCGGTGATAGCTGGTTCCCCCCGAAGTGCGTCTTAGCGCAGCCCCGCCGGAGGAAGCCTACGGGGTAGAGCGACGGATCGGGGGTGGCTGGCGGGAAGACCGCCAGTGCTCCCGGCCCAACTCCGAACCCGTGGGCTCCGTAGATGGCGGGAGTGGGGTACCTGGGGTAAGCCTGGGTACCGAGAGGGGAACAACCCAAACCGGGGTTAAGGCCCCCAAGTGCCGGCTAAGTGCTAATCCTAAAGG
>JAWAXP010000012.1:0-42020 GCA_038820005.1 Ignisphaera sp.
TTGGACAACGTTTAATCAACCTCAATCTTCTCACGAAGTTGACGGCATCCTGATAGGAACCTTTAATTTTGAAGCTCACAACTCCTCCGAATAACTGTTTTTCAAATAATTTCTTTGCTAAACTGTGGTAGGGATTTTCTCTAAGACCTGGATACATAACTTCTTCAATTTTACTATGTTCAGCTAAGAAATCTGCAATAGCTTTTGCGTTGTTGCTGTGCTTCTCAAATCTAAGTTCAAGTGTTTTTATACCTCTTAGAATAAGGTATGCTTCAAATGGTTGTAGAATTCCACCAAGCGTTCTTCTCCAATCCCATAGGGTTATTGCATCCTTTGAAGAACTAGCTATTGCTCCTCCTATAGCATCGTTATGCCCCCCAATGTACTTGGTCATACTATGTAAAACGAATTTCGCTTTATACTTAGTAGGTTTAACTAGGACTGGTGTTGTAAAGGTGTTATCAACTACAAGAACTATCTTATCGGTATCTATGCTCTGGGCTAAATGTTCTAGGTCTATAACCTTGTTCGTGGGGTTGGTCATGACTTCGAGGAACACCATAGATGTAGAGCTGTCTACGGCTTCAGCAATGGCTTTAGCCGAAGGGTGCACCTTTTCAACTCTTACATTGAGCTTTAAAGCCAGCTTATTGAGCAATACAAAAGTCGTGCTGTAGAGCTCCATGGGAACAACTATTTTTGTGTTTGGCTCTAGTTTCCATAGAAACAGAGTTGAAATAGCCGACATTCCGCTATTAAAAGCTAGAGCATCTTCTGTTTCCTCAAGCTTAGCTATAACATGTTCAAGAGCTCTAGTTGTTGGGTTTTCTTCTCTACCGTACCTAAGTACGTTACCTCTGTCAATGAACTGAGCCTCCTTTAACTCGTAATCTATGTATTCATACACAACACTTGTATAGATAGGAGGTATATGGGCACCGTAGCAGTCTTTATGGTTATGACCGTGGATGGACTTTGTCGATAAACCGGCCAAAGCTGTACACCTTGTATAACAAGCTTTAGAAAGAGCTTATATAGATAAATTAATATCTTTATCTAGGAAGACAATTAATTCGTAAACTACTTCACCTGCTAGGAAAAATCAAGGTAAGCAAAGCCTATAGAGGGTAGATAAGATGTATATTCATGAATATGTTGAGAAACTTAAATCTATTGCTTTAAGCATAAACAACGACGACGTTAAGAAAATAGTGTTAGACCTATTAGAAAATCCACGGCTTAGCTTTGCTTCGAATAAACCTTTGATACAGGTAGAGGTATCTCCAGCTGCTCCCAGGAAACACCATATGTTTACAGGGGGATTATTTGTTCACACCTATAGTGTGGCAAAGATAGCTTTAACCCTTTGTAATATATTTGAGGAAATATACGGTATACCGATTAATAAAGATCTCGTAATAGCCGCCTCAATTCTACATGATATCTTTAAATACTATCAGTATACTATAGATGATAAAGAAGGAGGTTATAAAGCTAGAGATGACTGGTACTTAAGCCACGACTATGCTATTGTAGCTGAATTAGCTCTTAGAGGAGCAAAAGATGATTTAATAAGAGTTGTCTCTGAAGTACATGGTATAGCACCTATAAAAACATTCGAAGGATTAATAGTTCACCTAGCTGACACTATAGATGCTAGGTTCGGTGAATATATTCAAAATAATGCTATATCTCTTCTTAAAGAGCTTGAAGATTATGACATCAAACCCTATGCTATTCTAGACGAAATAATTAAATCAGAAGGCCCTAAGGTATTGGGTTTTTTGGCAAAAGATAGAGATATTTTTATAGATATAGTTAGGAATAAGATAATGAAAGTTTTAGAATAGAGGATTTGAGTTAAGATAACCTTGCGCTTATGTTATTTTACTAGTATAACAAGGGATTTAAAGCTAATTTTAATTATATATTGAAGATATATAAAGGTGTTCCTAGATTCATTAATCTTCCGGGATCTTTATGAATATACCACTGTTAATCGAAATATTCCTAACGTTTCTCAAGATAGGCATTGTCATGTTCGGCGGAGGCTATGCTATGATACCTATCCTAAGATACGAGATTGTAGTTCGTAGACAATGGATAAGCGAGCAAGAATTTGTTGATCTTATAGCTATAGCAGAATCAACACCAGGTCCTATAGCGATTAACTCTGCAACCTATGTTGGCTACAAAGTTGGTGGAATCGTAGGATCAGCTTTAGCAACACTTGGCATTGTTATTCCTAGTTTCACCATAATTCTCTGTGTGGCAATAGCTCTGTCGAGGTTTTACACGCATAGATTAGTAAGAGGAGTTCTAAATGGTATTCGAGGAGCTGTTATAGGTTTAGTACTCTCTGCTTTAATTGTATTAATTCGGGGGGTTCTAAAGGGATTAGCACCGATTTCAACAATCATAACTCTTGGAATAGCTTTGGTGATATTTATCAGTATAGCTGTATTCGATCTAGACCCCGTTATGTTAATAGCTTTATCAGCCTTAATAGGGTTAATTCTTGCATTAATAGGTATTTGGTAGGTATTGCAATCTAAAAATTCATAGATTTATCTAGGGTATAACAACAGTTTTTAACATTCAGCGCACACTATACTCCATAGGTGTAGCGAATGGTTTTCCCAGGCAAGAAAGTGGCTATAGGAGCTGACGATCTATACCCTATCGTTGATTTTATTGTTGATTACCTGAGAAGCAAAGGATACGAAGTACTACCTGTAGGAGCTGTAAAAACGAGAGAGCCGGCTCCATGGCCTTCTGTCGGCTTCGAAGTAGGGAAACTTGTTGCAACGGGGATCGCTGATTGGGGTATAGCTATATGCTACACAGGTACAGGAGTATCTATTGCAGCTAACAAAGTTAAAGGGGTAAGGGCTGCTCTATGTAACGACTCTGAAACAGCTAAAGGTGCAAGGTTATGGAATGACGCTAATGTTCTAGTGTTAAGTGGAAGACTTGTAACGAATTACCTAGCGAAAGAAATCATAGATGCATGGATATCCATAGTAAAACCAGATGAAAGCGAGTTCAAGAACATAGAATTGCTTAAGGATATCGATAGCTCGGGGAGGTGATGAAAATGTATAGATACGTGTATACCGATATGGAATTCATAAAGAGAAAACTAAGCCCTAAGACAGTATTTGCATGGATTCCAGTTCAACTTATTAAATTCAGCGAGTGTAGACCGAAAGAAATCTACATAGTTGATTGCTTCTTCAGGACACTAATAGAGAACCCTTATGTTTCTATAATGCTACTTAGGAAAATACCTAAACCCAAGAATTTAAAGTATCATGATCACCCTCCTACTGATATAAAGAAAATTGAGGCCGAGTGTAAAGATGTCGTAAATGATTTACGGCAGGTTGTCAACGATGTATCTGCTCAGGACTACGGCAAGTTATACGAGCTATTAGACACTATAACTGAATACAGAGACACGGAGTTCACGATCAGGTTTTTCCTAAGAACTAGGAGATATGTTATTAGTGCTGAGAAAATGAGGGAAGCTGATAGGAGGATAGCTACAAGAATAGTAGAAAAACTTATGAACAGACTATGCCTATACGATAAAAAAGCAAACTCGAAGCTTTTTACACCAGTAGGGTCTGAAAGACATTATGCGCTTATCTACATAGATCCATTACTAAGGGTTTCAGGTATAGCGATAGGAAAACACCTTATCGAGGTTAAAACCTATCTAAAGCTCATCAAGAAGTATAATCTGGAGAAGTTATTCTCTGTAGAACCTTTAGAGCATTCTCTAGGTACTCCTCATTAAAACCTACGATGCAGCTAACCTTAACAACAACGTCTATGGGTATATCAAGAGGATCACTATAGCCGAAAACATACGCTTGGGAACCTAACGCAAGTGCTATTCTTAGAGCAGCAGCTACATCAAAATTACGAAGCTTATTTCTAATATCTATGAATACCTCTGCGTTTCCTAATCCCACACTTACAATATCAAGGGCAGCGCTACCCAAAGATCTTAAAACCTTGGATTCTCCGTAGCTCTTCATATACATTTCTAATGCTCTTAATGAGTTAATGCTGTCGAAATACCCTAAAACAATTCCCTTAGGGTTATCTCTCCTACCAATATTTGATCCTAAAATCTTAGTTTGTATATTATCGTATATGTAGACTCTATATCTCTGAATCTCTGATACAATAGCTATTACTATATCTCTTAAGCAAGTCCTGCTACCTTTATTTAATCCTACAGCAACAGATATTGAGGACCAAGGTATATCAGCCTCAAAATTTCTACTTCCGTCTACAGGATCGATGATAGCGATATACTTGGCTGAACCGTATGCTCTAACGCCTTTTTCTTCGCCGATAATTACAATGTCCTTTATTTCATTAGCCAAGCAGTTGACCAATATATCCTCTGCTTCTAAATCAAAAACCTTAGATACATCTCCATAGGGGTTATAACCTATGGTTTTATCAGGAGCGGATCCCGATAGCAAATAATTTCTTGTTTTTTCAATACACATCAACACCTTGTTCTCGAGATGAGCATAATTCAATTGAATCACCGCTAAACTTCTTCTAGTTCAGTCAAGAACTTGTATCGCTTCTATAGCATCTGAGAGGCTATGCGTTATCATTAAGCCTACTTCAGGTACAATTACTTTTCTAGCATTACCTGCTCTGTTTATCATCATTACTTTCATGCCTGATGAAAGAGACCCTCCTACATCCTCTATAACGCTATCTCCGATGTGTAAAACTTCTTGAGGTTTTACATTAAGTCTTTTGCAGAATTCTAAGAAAATTCTCTTATCAGGCTTGAATATTCCTACCTCATCTGAGTAAAGCTGAACATTAAGGTACTCTTTTATCCCTGATCTATCTAAGAGTTCCCGCGTGTAAATGCTCTCCCAAAAAGCTGTATTGCCTATTACACCGAGCTTTAAGTTCAGAGAACTCAGTACATCTAAAGTAGGTTTAACGTCCTTAAACAAAATAGAATCTATATCAAGAGATGCAAAAATCGCATCAATAGCTTTTACGAGTTCTTCGAAATCAATGTTTAGCATCTTGGCTAGCAGATGGCGAGATCTCATAGGAAAAACTCTTACTTCATCGCTATTGACTATGAACAGCCTTAACTCCCGCACCTTCTTGTACGTTTCATAGATTATAGCCTCTACTTCTACAGGATCTAGCCCTCTCATGACAGAAACTAATTTAGCGAGTCTGCGGAATAAAACATCTGTGTTGAGCAAAGTATTCCATACATCAAAGCTTACGGCCAAGATCATTTTCTGGGCCCCTTAAAAATTAATTAGTTTTAACATCCTTTAGAAGAGCATCTAACTTCTGTATTAGTTTTCTCCTAGATTCCATGTCTAGGAGGAATTTCTTCCAATCGTCGATGACCTTCCTATATATATCTAGTTTCCTCCTAAATCCAGGTAGCAGAGCATCTGGGTAGCTAAATGACGATAAGCAATTGAATAAATTTTCAGCTACCTCAAGAAGACTGTAGGCATCATCAAATCTATTCTTCCTTACAAACTCAAGCGATAACCTCTTGAGTTCCCCAATAACCTCAATTAAACCTAGGAGATAAGGTACTGGATGAACGTTTATCTCATCCGGCGGCAAAACCCTATGTTCTTTAGTTATATAGTAAAGTTGTATAGCTTCAACGTACTCTATAGCTATGTTATAGAATATGTTTGCATAGAGGAGCTCAGGGTATTGATATATGCTACTTAGTAGTTTATTAAATTGCTGTTTAAGTTGTTTAACTAGTTCTTCAGCTTCTTCACTGAGTACGGTTTTAGTTACTATGTTTCTGCATAGGTTTACTATATCTCTTCCCTGCTTTATCAACTCTTCCCTTGCTATCTCAAGATCATCTAATCGTTCTTTAATTGACCTTGTGTTTAAGCATAGACTCAAGGTGGTTCTTCACCAATATGGTGTAGTTAACTGTAAACCGACATTACGTAGGGGAGTATGTGAATAAAGATTTTATTGTTTTCGGTTTAGGGAGCTTCATCACCTTTCAGGTGCTCGACGGCTCCACATCAACTTATTAATATCTTTATAAGGGTGAAAATCTTATCTAGTTATTCTTTGGCGAGTTTTGTAATTCTTACAATTTCCTCAGCTGCTTCTCTGGAAATACCTTTTTCACCTAGTATTGTATAGCGTTCCGGCCTTATCGTATGGGCAATAGTTAGAGCTTGTATTAGCTGATCTGTTGTGATGCCGAGTTCCTTAGCGGTTGTAGGTGATCCTATAGCTTTTTGTACATGTTTGATTCTTTTCCAGTTTCTTCCATGTAGGTATAGAGCAACAATAGTTCCGATACTAACTTCTTCACCGTGAAGTGCAGGGTAGTTAGCTACAACATCTATGGCATGAGCAATTAGATGTTCAGATCCGCTAGCAGGTCTAGTTGAACCTGCTATAGCCATAGCTATACCGCTACTTATCAAAGCTTCAACAAGTATTCTCACAGCTTCTACAGGTATATTTCTTTCGGCGAAAAGCCTGTAATTCTTTAATATATGTTTCGCTGATAATAAGGCCAAAGATGCTGCATAATCTCCGTAGTACTCGCCTCTAAGCCTATGAGCTAACTTCCAATCTAATACAGATGAAAGTTTTCCTAAGAGATCAGCACAACCAGCTATTATGTGTCTTCTGGGTGCTTTAGCTATAACATCTACATCTGCGAAAACAAGTATAGGTGTTGCTGCTTTCATTGATACGGGTTTACCCATATCCCTAATTGATGCAAAAGGCGATGCTATACCATCATGAGAAGGTGCTGTAGGGACGCTAATGAAATACGTGTTAGCTAAATACGCTGAGTACTTAGCTACGTCTATAGCCTTACCACCACCAACCCCTATTATTGTGTCCGCCTTAACCTCGCTAGCTATGTTCAAAACTTTCTCTACCTCTACCTTCTCAGCCTTTAGCACAAAAGCATCCCAGCAATTAATAGATACATCTTCAAGAGCTTTTACAACTTCCTTAGCATACAATTTCGTAGCTGAGGAACCTGATACAACTACAGCACTCGAGGTTAGGTTTAATTTCTTTAACTCTAAGCCTATAGAACCTAGGATATTAGATCCTATTACGACCTTCTTAGGTAATTCAATTCTATGAATATTTAACATACCGGCTACACACAACTTAGTCCACTTCATAGAAGCTTATTAAGCTTGCATAAATGATACACATAGGTACTAAAGTTCTGAGGATCCTATATATGTACAACGAATTTATGTTAAATACGGTTAGCTTAAAAGGATATGGCGTAGAACCCCTAGATGAAGTGGTAATGAGAAGAATAAAGGAGAAACTAGATAAAGCGCTTAAAGGTACAACAACGGTAGGCATTAAATTAAACGACTACGTGGTGTTTGCAGCAGATAAGAAAGCTACCTCTGGGATATATGTAGCTCATAAAAATGTCAAGAAAATAGCTAAGATAAACGATAGATGTGCTATAACCATAGCCGGCTTAGTCGCTGATGCTCAAGCACTAGCAGACTACATAAGAATCCAAGCAAATTACTACGAAATACTCAACAAGAGACCCATGAGCATAAGGAGTATGGCATCTCTTCTAAGCCTAGTACTAAATGAGTACAAGTACTTCCCATTCATAGTCCAGCTCCTAATAGGGGGATATGATGTGTATGAAGGTCCTAAGCTATTCGCAATAGAGCTCTACGGCGATGTTACAGAAGAGAAATATGCTGCTACAGGCTCTGGATCACCGCTAGCAATAAGCATTATAGAATCTTATTACTCTGAGGATATGGATGTAGATTCAGCCCTAAAACTAGCAATAGAAGCAGTAGCGGCTGCTACCTCAAGGGATGTATTTAGCGGTGGCGTAGGGGTAGATGTGGCTATCATAGGTAAAGATATACACAAAGAATACACTTTCCGTGGAGAAGAAATTAAGAAAATCCTCGGTAGAGTACCGTCATGAGCTTCAACATAGATTTAGCCTATATAAGATCAGTAATACTGAAAATGATACCGCCTACAGCACAGGTAACGAGGCTAGAGTTCGAAGGATCTGAGATAGCGGTTTACGTTAGGAACCCAGAATTCCTTTTAGAGCAAGGCAACGTAGTGCCGCAGATAGCTAAAACTATTAAGAAACGAATAGTTATTAGAACGGATCCCTCTATAAGGAAGAACCCCCAGGAAGCTAAAGAATACATACTGAGTATCTCGCCTCCAGAGGCTGGGGTAGAAGATATACAGTTCGATCACGTACTAGGAGATGTTGTGATAAAGGCTAAGAAACCCCATATGCTGGAGGATAAAGCTAACCAAATCCTTGTATACATAGGGTGGAGGCCAAGAATAGTCCCTGTTACCCCCATGAGGTCGAGGGTTTTTGAGGAGGTTATGGCCGGATACCTAGCTCAAAGCGAGTATAGATTAAAGTTCTTGAGAGAACTTGGGGAGGCAATTCATAGGGATGTAATGTTAGCGAAAAATGGTAACAACTACGTAAGGATAACATTCCTCGGTGCAGCACAAGAAGTAGGTCGGTCAGCTATTATGCTTGAGACAGCTGAATCAACGCTGCTTCTAGACTTTGGTATGAATCCTGGTAGAGGATTACAACCAAATAGCTTTCCAAGAATAGATTTGATGAAGATAAATCCGGAGGATATAGATGCGGTGGTCATCACCCATGCGCACTTAGATCATGCAGGATTTGTACCATATTTATTTAAGTACGGCTTCAATGGAGCTGTCTATACTACAGAAGCTACTAGAGATCTCGTGGTTTTACTTCTTAAGGATTACCTAGAGGTAACAGAGAGAGAAGGCATTGAGCCACCGTTTACGTTAAAGGATGTAGAGAAGATGTTATTGCATACTGTGCCACTAAAATACGAAGTAGTAACAGATATTGCTCCTGACATAAGGTTGACGCTATATAATGCTGGACATATACTAGGTTCAGCAATAGCGCATCTGCACATAGGGAACGGTTTCCACAATATAGTCTATACTGGGGATTTCAAGTTCGGTAAAACAAGGTTACTTGAAAAAGCTGATCACGAGTTTCCTAGAGTTGATGCAGTAATTATGGAGTGCACCTATGGTGCCACAAATCAACCTAAGAGAGAAGAAGCTGAGGAGATGCTCCAAAAAATTGTGGCTGATACTTATGATAGAAAAGGTAAGATTCTAATACCAACGCTAAGCATTGGAAGAGCTCAAGAAGTAATGCTTATTCTTGCAGACGCTATGAGGCAAAACAAAATCCCCTCAATGCCTGTCTACATAGAGGGTATGGTGCTTGAGGCAACAGCTATACATACAGCGTATCCAGATCTATTAGCGAAAGACTTAGGTAGAAGATTGAAAGAAGGTGAAAATCCATTCCTTTTCGATACATTCATTAAGATTGAGGGACGGGAACCTAGAACAGAAATAGTCGAAAGCTCAGAACCGGCAATAATTATAGCAACTTCAGGTATGCTGACCGGAGGACCAGCTGTTGAGTACTTCAAGCTTATGGCGCCTAACCCCAGTAATAGCCTAGTGTTCGTTAGCTATCAGGTTGAAGGTACTTTAGGTAGAAAGGTTAGGGATGGAGCAAGAGAAGTAGCATTTGTTAACGAGAAAGGGAAGGTAGAGATAGTAAGAGTTAAAATGCAGGTACACTCTGTGGAGGGATTCTCAGGGCACTCAGATAGAAGGCAATTGTTTGAATACCTAAGGCATATAGAGCCAAAGCCATCGAATGTATTCCTTGTTCATGGAGAGAAAAGCGTATCTCAAACGTTTGCAAACGAAGTGTTAAAGTTAAGATCTAAGTTAAACTTAGGGAACATTGAAATAAAAGTGCCAAGTATACTAGACTCTTATACCCTTGCCTATAATCTATAATAAGTACTGCTACACGATTAAAGATTTTTACACCACTCTTTACATATCCTGCTCTTTATCGAAGATGATGAGTATCCTCCTACTCTCTCCGGCATTCTAACAATTCTTACATGCTCTAGGCCCCTGGCTTTAAGCTCATTCAATATAAGGTCTTGGCTAGGTTGATCGTATCCTAATGCTATAACAGAAGGTTTTACACTTTTAACTACTTCAAAAAGATCTTTATCCGATCCCAATATTGCCCTATAAACGTATTTTATAGATTCAACTATTTTTAGTCTCTCGTTCTCGCTAAAGACAGGATCGTAACCCTTGAAGTACCTATAGTTTTTATCTCTAGAAACAACAACTACTAGTTTATCTCCTAATGATGCTGCCCATCTAAGGAACTCTATATGACCAGGGTGGATAATGTCGAAAGATCCCGCTGCAAACACTATGGTTTCGGTTTTCTTCTCCCAGCTTATCTCTATGGCGTTTATCGATTTAAGAGCATCTAAGAGCCCCTCTGCGTAGGATATCGTAATAAGGCCTGTGGTACAATCTCCTTTCTCTAAGTAGTAATTTGAGTCATCAAGGTAGTTCATAGCCAATGAAATAACTTTAGATACAGATGAATCTAAAATCTTTAAATTCTTAATACTCTCCCTAAAATTCATTATATACCTCGCTAAGCGGGTGCACGGATCAAATTCCATGCTACCTCCTTACCTATAACCCTATTACCCTTCTTTTTCGTACTTCTCTATGTACACAACAGTCTTTAAATCACCTATATATCTATAGATTTCCTCTACAATAAGCGCTTTAACCAGCTGTAGATCTCTATCTAGGTATAATTCCTTAGGCAACTCTATAGTGATAGCCTTCTTATCTTGATCAACGCTGACATTAAACCTATCTAGGGGGGATCTCCTATACCTCCTATGTAGTAACCATTTTACTTTCTCCGTAGCATCTTCAATAACTTTTACAACCTTATATCTACAAAGAATTGTTTTACCCGCTAACGGATGATTAAAATCTATTAGTACACGTCCACCAGATACAGCTTTAACTATACCGATCTGACCATCGATTTCAACGGTTTTGTTAACCTCTGGTGCAATATTACGCTGAAGTAGAGCCCTTAAATTATAGGTTTTTACCTTCGATGGGTCTCGCAACCCATAGGCTTTCTCAGGGGGTACAACTATTTCATATTCCTTGTTGGGTTCAGCAGAGGTTTCTATGTGTTCTTCTAACCCTTGTATAACCCTGTTTTCCCCAACTATTACTAAGAGTGGTTCGTAAACTCTTTCGGCTTCATATTTATTCTCTTTTTTTGCAATTTCCTCTATGGTCGTATCTATAAGCTCGTTTGTGTCTTTAGTTCTCAACTCATAGTCTATCAATATAAAGCTGTTTTTAGGTATGGGCACAGTACATCTCCTGCTTTTTGCTTCTTCTGTAGACTCAAAATAAAAGGCTAACGTATGCGTTTTAAAAGCTCTTAGAACTAATCATTACATGCTGAAGCAAGTTAAGTAATCCGCTTATTACTATTTGTATTTAGTATAACTATTCATAGGTACATTTAAATATATGAAAGCAGGTGAATTAAAGTATGTTAAAGGAATTCGAGGTTAAAATACCTGTAGACGATTTGATATCTGTAGAGCTTAAGTTGAAGGAGTTAGGAGCTACATTTATAGGGTATAAGGAAGAACAAGATTACTACATAGATACAAGGCCTTGTATAGATCTAGTTTCAGCTGATAGCGCTCTTAGGCTACGTGTTTCTAGAGATATCCAAACAGGTAACACCCGATGCGAATTAACTTTCAAGGGTCCTAGAGAAAAACATGATTTTGCTAAGATTAGAAAAGAGCTCACGGTTGGGATAACAGATGTTGAAACGATGTTGGATATACTTAAGATGCTAGGATTTAAGGTGTTGGCTGTTATTTATAAGAAAAGGAAAATATATCAAGATGGGATTTACCATATATACCTAGATGAAGTTGAGGGTTTAGGTAAATTCATAGAGTTGGAGTACGTCTCCGAATATGAATACAACGAGTTGCTGATTGGTGATGAGGTATTGAAACTCGTGGATAAATTAAGCATAAAAAGAAACTTTATTACAAAATCATATCTAGAATTAATACTATCGAGGACAGGATCTACCAGCCTATGAGGATTTGGTGGTGTATCTGTGGCTGTCAGAGGTGTTTACCCAGGGAGATTTCAACCACCACACCTAGGGCATCTCTACACTATTAAATGGGCTTTGGAGAAAGTCGATGAGCTTATCGTTGTTGTTGGATCTGCTCAAGAAAGCCATACGCTATCTAACCCATTCACAGCTGGCGAAAGAATTTTAATGGTTAGAGAAGGATTGAAAGATATTGGCTTAGACCTTAGCAGAATCTACATAATACCTATAGCCGATATATATATGAATGTTGTTTGGGTTCATTACGTAGCTATGCTGGTTCCTCCCTTCAAGTTTGGGATATCAAGGAACCCCTTAGTTGTAAGGTTATTTAAAGAAGCTGGATACGAAGTACTTATTCCTCCTCCGTATAGTAGGGAGGTGTACAGTTCTACAAGGATTAGGAGGTTTATGCTACAAGGTAACGATGAGTGGAAGAAGCTGGTACCCCCTTCTATCGTACGTGTAATAGATTCTATAGATGGTGTTAAGAGGCTGATGGAAATCTCGGGGAAGGATTGATGCTGGTAATAGATGGTAGCATAGGGGAAGGGGGAGGCCAGATCCTAAGGTACTCACTAGCAATAGTATCGGTGCTACGGAAAAATGTGAAAATAACTAATATCAGAGCTAAAAGGAGGAACCCTGGATTACAGCCACAGCATTTGACTGGTGTAAAAGCTGTTGCAACTTTAACTAACGCTGATGTTGAAGGAGCATACAAAGGCTCCATGGAGTTGATATTTAAGCCTAGGACTTTGAAGGGAGGCAACTATGTATTCGATGTAGGTACAGCAGGTAGTGTAACTCTTGTACTTCAATCACTTCTTCCCATTCTTCCCTTTCTCGATTGTAAGACAAGCATCGAAATTAGAGGTGGAACCGATGTACCTATGAGCCCACCGATAGACTACGTAAGGTATGTTCTAGTACCACTACTTAGTATGCTTGGATACAAAATAGAGGTAGAAGTTGTAAGAAGGGGGCATTACCCTAGAGGTGGAGGGATAGTAAGGGTTAGAGTTAATCCTACCTATAGGCTTGAATCAATAGATTTAGTTGAAAGAGGAGATATAGAATTCCTAGGCGGTAGATCCCATTGTGTTAAACTTCCAAGTCATGTAGCTGAAAGACAAGCTAAAGCAGCTAAAGAATATCTCTTATCCAAGGGCTTTGAAAAACCAATAAACATAGATGTTGAATATTATGAACCAAGTAAAGATTTCCACCTAGGACCTGGAAGCGGTATAGTTGTTTATTCGAAAACAACTAATAGCGTGCTCGGAGGAGATGCACTAGGTATGAAAGGAAAACCTGCTGAGGAAGTTGGTAGAGAAGCGGCTGAGAAACTATTTACAGAGTTAATTAGCGGTGCAGCTGTTGATAAACATGCAGGAGATATGTTGGTACCTCTAATGTCTTTAGCCAAAGGTACTTCAAGGATAACAGTCTCAACTATTACATCGCATTTGCTGACAGCGTTAGATGTTATCAAGATCGTGACGGGGGTTGAAGCATATATTAAAGAATATCAGGGCAAAGGTTATTTGGTCCAATTGTCGGGTCTTGGAGTAGAAGTTTAGCTTATTTCTATTTGATACGTACTCTGTTGTATTTCTTATTCTGCCAAAAATATTTCCTCATACGGCTTGATCTACCGAAACCGCAGGCGGCACAGTAACCTTTGGATACATTGTATGAGTTTCTTCCACATCTCCTACACTTTATGTGTGTCACATTTTTACTTCTTTTACCCATTGAAGGTGTACCTTTCATACAAGCACCCCTACATAGGTGATATTACAACCACGTTTTCTCCCCTTATGAGTACTGTACCTAGTTTCCTCCAAACACCATCGTTGGTTTCTTCTTCGGCATCATCTAACACTATATTTAAATGTAAGTCGTAGCTTTTTAGTCTTCCACGGATAGTTTTTCCTCCACGAAGTTTTATAAGCACCGATTGACCTAACGATTCAGCTAAAATCTTATGTGCGGTATCCGTTGATATCGTTGATTGATTGCTCAATATGTAGCACCACGTTGATTTACAAGGCTCGGGATTATAAATTTAACCCTAAGAGAGAACAAGTAGTAAAACCTATAAAGCCTCTATAGAACAATAAACTTTGGGGCCGTAAAATAGCGGGGTAGGGCAGCCTGGTAGCCCGCGGGGCTCATAACCCCGAGGTCGGTGGTTCAAATCCACCCCCCGCTACCATCTGGCCCCACCAGTAAGAAGTATACGTTTCTAGATCAACACCATTAAAGACTTATCATTGCCATATTAATCCTATGCAGTATGGCTTATTATTATACTGTACCCCAGCAGGGTATTGCTCACCTCTATAAGCTAAAATAATTAAATCTAAATTCTACATCTTTGATTCAAGAAATACTCTATGAAATCATTAATTAAATATAGCTAATGTTTATCGTTTTACAAATTGTAAAACCCTGTAATCCTAAAATATGTTACACATGTTCTTTTTAGAGGCTTATGTGTATTAACAGCTATTACCTGCTCTATAAATTAAATTTATGTGCCCCGCTACCTCACGTCTCTCCAAGATCCTTAATAGGGTATGAAGATGAGGAGGGATCGGTTAAGCGGGGCACAATTAATATAAAATAAATGCAAGATCATTCCTTGAGGTGTATGGTATATTTTATGGGGCCGCGGCCGGGATTTGAACCCGGGACCTCGGGATCTCTGCGCTTTCCAACCCCACAGTCCCGCGCTCTAACCAGGCTGAGCTACCGCGGCCACCAGTAGCGTGTTTTACACTTATTCACACGGTTTAAAAGTATTTTATTGCATATAATTATGCTCATGCCCTTGGCTACCTAAGGTAATTCTACTATTTTGTATCCCATAGTTTCTATATCGAGTATTGCAACTGATCGACGGTTCGTTAAGTACCCGCATGTTTCACCAGGGTTTAGAATTAATGTATTACCTTTGGAGATTGCTGCGGCCTCATGTGTATGACCGTATAAAATAACATCGTAAGAACCTGTTAGTGCAATTGCTTCTACATAATTTATTGTCTGTTCTTTAGAGCCAAAACCATGTGTTAGGAAAAGTTTCCTACCATCTATAACCGTTGAATACATGAATTGCTTTAACATTGCACCACCTTTTATAGCTAGCTCTTTAAGTTGAAGTAGATCTCCGTCATTGTTACCTGTAACTATTATTATCTTAGCTGGAAACTCGAGGATTTTCGATAGCGCAAAAGGCGATATTATATCGCCTAAATGTATGAGAAGATCTATATCTTGTTCCCTAAAAACTTTAAGAGCTTTATCAATAGCAAGTAGGTTGTCGTGACTATCACTCATGATCCCTAATTTCAATATTTTCACCTCGAGCTTATCTTCCAAGATACTTCTTGTAAATTTTAGAAAAAAGTTAAACGTTAACTTAGGTAGGGAAGAAAACAAATTCATATGTTTTTATGAAACTTGCTAATACCTACTTCATCTACCTTTTTGGTGTATACATTAAGGTTTTGTTATTCTCTGTTAACTCCAATATATACTTATTTATGTAGGGCATTCGCTTCTTTACTAATGAGGTAAGCCTCCTTACATGGACTAAACTCATAGATGTTAATCTACATAGTTCATTAATATCCGGTTCGCCTCCATCCATGGTTTTCTTGATAATTAATGCTAAAGCAACTTTACCTCTAGGTGTGCGCGAAGATAGAATAGGGTCTCTATTAATTACGTTCTCAATTATAACCTTGATATTCGGATCATTAGTTAAACTGAGAACTCTGTCTTCATCTTTATGGTGATATACCCTTGTTCTTGTATTTGACTTTAACTCTTTCTCTAGCGCTGCGCTTAGATCTACAAAAATATTTCTACGTGATTTTTTAGCGTACTTCTCATAGATTACTATTTCTAAGCTCATCCTAGAATAATCCCTTAGTCTAGAGTATATTTTCTTCTTTTCAATTCCTTTTCTTACGCTAGGTAAACCATCAATTTTGTACCCATGATGTGTTCTATCAAAATCTTCTTCGTAATACTCAAGAAATATAGTGTCGATTACTGTTCCACATTCTATGCAAACTCGGTACCCGTGAGCGAAATCGTATACTATATTTTGCGAACCACAATAAGGACAACTCATTTTAACACCGTAGCTAAGAACATGTATCAAAGTTTATAGAATCCTAGGTAAAGCTCAATTCGTACACGGAGAGCGAGGTAACCGAATTTATTCCTTAAATAGAGGAAGTAACTTAACTAGTCAGTACTCATAAGCTTCGTCATAATCTCAGTTTCCCGATGCTCATCATAGGCTAGCTTTTTAGCATTTCCCAGTTACACTATATTTAAGAATCGTTATCTATGCTTATAAACCTAATTCATTAGAATTTGTGGTAGCTGTTGCAGGGATAGCTTATGAGTGTATACCAGGGTAAAGATCTTAAGAAGACAAGTGGGGGTAGGAGGAGATCCCATAGAGATAAACGAAAATACGAATTAGGTAGTTACCCAACTGAAACAAAGCTTTTATCTAATGATATCCGCGAAATCAAGAGAACTTTCGGTGGGAATACAAAGGTCAAGTTGAAGTACACCGGGTATGCTAATGTATACGATCCTGAGACTAAAAAATGCAGAAAAGCTAGAATACTTCAAGTTGTAGAAGTTCCAGCAAATAAAGATTATGCTAGGAGAAGCATAATTGTGAAAGGAACAATCATTCAAACAGAAATAGGTAAAGCTGTTGTTACATCGAGACCAGGGCAGGATGGAGTAGTAAATGCCGTGAAATTGAAGAGCTGAACCTAAAACTTAAGGATGATACTAAGTTATGTCTAAAGAATATATTTTGTGGTTATCGTACTTTGATTGTTCCCTTAAGCGAAGGCTGGGGCGCAGATTACCTCTAAGCTTATGCATAGATAATCCAAGGCCAAGCGAATTCATTGAAGTTTGTAAAAAACTAGGGTTAGAATGCAACTACTTAGATAAACGGCATCCTAGGGTGTGGTATAGACCCTATGGGTCTATAATCGTTAAGAATCCTTATACAGATAAGAACAAGTTCTTAAAAGTTATAGCTAAGGAGGTCAAGGAGATGAGGAGATCAAGTTCAAGATCTTCTTCTTAACTCTGTTAATACGTATTATCTGTTTTACTTATGGATACCTTTTCGCATGAAAACCTTTTGTAGAACATTATTGATTATTAACACAGTTACGTAGATAGCAGTTAACCATATACCTTAAAGTAAGCAAAAAGATTAACTATACTTAAGGTGTTACCTTGAAGAACATTAGTTTACTGGGGACAGTCGATATTATAACTAGGGCCAAATTAATACTTGTAAGAATTGATAAACCTGATAGAATTCCCACCATAGGCTGTAAAGTCTTAGACACAAATGGGGTTGAAGTAGGTAAAATCGTAGACGTGATAGGCCCTGTTAATAGACCATATGCAGTAGTAAAACCTAGTAGTTGCACAGTTTTATCAACGGTAAAACAATCAACTGTTTTATTCTATAAATCTATTAGGGAGAAGAGGTTTCCCCGAAGAGGTGCTAGAAAATGAACCCCTCTTGCACAGATGTTGTAATGGATTACGAAAGGGGTGTAGTTCTTTGTGCTGAAACAGGAGAAATCATAGAGGAAAACAACATAGTCGAAGGACCGGATTGGAGGGCATTTAACTACGATGAATGGCAAAAAAGAGCACACGGAGGAGCTATATCCCAAACTGTTCACGACGTAGGTCTTACAACGGATATAGGTGTTAGAGACTTAAGCAGTACATTGATTAGCCATAGAGAGTACATGAAGATGCTAAGGCTAAGATACCTTAACAAGAAAGTCCGCGTAAATAAACAAGATAGGAAATTAGTAGAAGCTCTATCTAATCTAAACCACGTATGTGCAGTTCTAAACCTGCCTGAACACGTCAAAGAAACAGCTGCTGTAATAATGAAGAAGATATTCTATGTACTGCAACCAAGAAGAGATGACTTGCAAACACTATCTATAATATCAGTTGTTCTTGCAGCTAGAAGGCATGGAATACCGGTTAGGGTTAAACATGTTGTACAAAACTTTAATATTAGCGAAGATAGGTACTGGAAGCTTTTATCAGAGGTTCATATGAAGGTCGATATAGCAGAATTCAAGTCATTCAACGATCCTAGAGCCTTCTTATCCTCTATAATATCTAACTTGAGAGTAAGTCAAAAGGTCCATGTCTTATCATCTAGGGTTATAGAGATGCTCAAAAAGTACGGTCTTACAGAGGGTAAGGACCCTGCGGGAATAGCTGCAGCAGCTGTTTATATCTCTGCAATAGTTCTCGATGAAAAGAAGACACAGAAGGAAGTTGCAAAAGCCGCGAATGTTACAGAGGTAACTATTAGGAATAGATATAGGGACCTCATGGATAAAGTCGAGATAACAATTTACGTATAAGCTAGGTTTTCTCTTCATCGCCGTACATTAGGTATAACTCGTAGAGTGTAACTCTTTCCCCTTTCTCGATTTTGCTCTTAACCTCCTCCTTCTTACGCTTTAAAATGAAATCCGTTCTGCTATGTTCTCTACGCTCTCTCAAACTATTCAGCTCCTTCAATATCTCTTTGTACTCTTTAGATTTACTGTTAACAGCGTTTATAACCTCCTTAAGCTTACCCTTTAATTCTTCTCTTTTCTTCTTCAATTCAGTAATAGAACTAACAGTCTCTGCTATCTCTTTCTTCAGCTTTTCTCTAGTATCCTTAAGCTGCGATATTCTTTCCCTAATCTGGTTTAGAGCTTCCCCTTTATCTTTCAACTCCTTTTTAAGATTATCTATTTCAGCGTCGAGCTCTTCATACTTCATATGAAGCTCGAATACATCCCTCTGGTAAACTGATATTTCCCTCATTTTTCTCTCGAGCTGAGAAATTCTTTCAACTATCCTCTTCTCTTCTTCTAAACTTAGATTCGGTGTTGTTATGAGCATCCACTCTAGTTTTTCTATCTCTTCTTTCATGTTATCGATGCTCTCCCTTGTAGCTATAGAGCTTATCTTCTTAAGCTCCGACGATAGCTTCTTAGCCTGAGATATATGTTCTTTAAGCTTATTTCTGAGTTGCGATAAATCGTTCTTTAGAGTATTCAGGGAGTTGTAGAGGCTGTTCAGTTCTTCTCTAACATTCTTTAGCTCTTCTTTAGATTTTTTTAGCTTAGATATTTTATCGCTTAATTCTTCCCTTGTTTTTTGAAGCTCTAATTTTATGTTATCCCTTTCAATAATTAGTTTCTGGAGCTCTTCCCTAACACTAGCTAATTTTACTTGTAGCTCTTTCTCAAGAGCATCAATATCGCTAATGCCCAACTAAATGCACCTCAGCTAAAGTACTTCGCTATACTCCTCAGTATAAAAATCTTCACCACCAGCTAAAATCCTCTGAATAGCAGCGTATAGTTCGTCTAAACCTTCATTTGTTACGGATGAAGTATCTATAATGTCTTGAATAAACTTCGGTATAAGATTCTCTAGGGAACTGGTGATATCCATGTAAAGGTGGGCAAAAAAAGAATTTTCTCTCCCCAATTCATTCAATATAAACGCAGGGTCCTCAATCCACCGTTTAATCTTAGCTAAACTCGATTTAGGTATCAAATCTGTTTTAGTTATAATTAATATTTGGGGAAGCTTATGAGCGAAAAGAGTTGCCAACGACAAAATTAGAATAGAAAGGAAAACGGACGGTTTGGTTGCTTGAAGCGATTCAACTAAGAAAAGGGAAACAGCTTTGTTATTTCCTCTAAGCATAGACATTATAGTGGGCCCTGTAGATCTAAAAGCGAATACTTCCATCTGCCCAGGGGTATCAACTATAACATAGTTAGGTTTGTAACTCTCTATTTCTTCAACAAGCTTATCTATGTATTCAACCGATAGATCGATAGCCACTATAAGCCCGCCATTAGGTCCTAGGTTATATTTACGCATGACTTCTTCAATTGTTATGTATTCTCGGATATCGATGTCCGGGGTGTATGGTAGCCAGGAAGCTGCTGGATCTAGGTTAACTGCTACAGCGTCTACCCCATGTTCTTTAAGCCAACTCTTAAGCGAAGCCGTTAAATAGCTTTTTCCTGAACCTGCAGGTCCTAGTGTGTATATGAAGTACATTACCTTTAACCTCTTAACAACTAGGATATAGGTATGTTAATTGGGATCTTAACCTTTCTTCTTGCTCTACAGAAACTTCTACCTATATTAATTATTTTACTTTTACAGAACTTACACCTACAATCTTCATCTAAGTAGGTATTTATGGTGTTGATCCCCTGTCTAACGATAACAGGTAAACGACATTTTGGACATAGAATAGATGAATATTCGGAGGACTTCGATTGAAATGTATGCATTAAAGGGTACCTTACCCTAATTTTATCTATGAAGATGTGTATTTGAGGTTCATCGAATTGATTTAATATTAAGTTAAGCGGAAGAATATAAGAGAATGCCGCTAATTTCTCTGTTAATACCTCTACAACCTCCCTAACATCGTTAAGAGAATCACCTACAACAACAAGCTCCACGTGTTTTCCCTTAACAACGTAGCTCACGATATCAAAAACAAAGGGTATATTGCTGCGTTTCCCTATCTCTATTAATACGATATCGCAGTAATCGGCTAATTCAAGCATCGAATCCAATGTGCTTTTTGGCGCTGGATACGCTATAACCTTAATCCCCTTGTATGCCTCAGCGTTGAAAATCTTCGATAAAATACTCTTTAAGTTATGATCAAATCTCCAGAAATCACCTCCATTTAAGAAAACTATATCTGGTTTATACCTATTAAACGACGAAGTTAGCACCTCTAGATTTAACCTGATAAATTGGGCGCTGCGGGTATCTAGATGTGCTTCCCATGGGCAATAAGTACAGCTGTAACTGCATTGAATAAAGTTTATATTAATTGCTGTACCGCCGATACAGCACATAGACAACGGTATTCGCTCTACGTTTGTTAGATAAACAGATGATATTGGTTGTATGCCCTCTAGCTTCAAACCTCATCACGTAGTTAGATATCTGATATTTAAGGTGATGCTTAATTAAATTGTGTACTATAATCAGTATATATTAGGCGACAAATAAAATCTAATTGGTGTTCAGCGGAATAGAGATAGCTAAGGTGCTTGGGATGATTGTGTGTTTAAGTGGAACTCCTAAATCGTTAAAAGAAGGTTTTATTCGCGAGTGCGGTGTAGAGGTTTATACGCCATTTAAGAAGTATTTCCCTGATGAAGAGCAGTACCTTAGATTTGACTTTAAGTTAGTTCCAGAGAAAGTAGCAGTTGTTCAGTCTATGTATCCAGAGCAGGATAGAAAAGTGGTTGAACTTTACCTTGCTTTAGAGGCGTTATCGGGGTTAGGTGTGGAGGTCTCTGAAGTTGTAATACTCTATGCGGCTTATGCTAGACAGGATAAGAGGTTTCTAATAGGTGAACCCATAAGTGTAAAAGCTCTATATCAAGGGTTAAAGCTTTTTGGGCTAAATAAGGTTATAACGTTGGATGTTCATACTCCTCTACCCTTCATCGATATTGGATTTCACCTGGTCAACATTATTCCACATAGCTACATGCTCTCTAGAGCTAAGCTAAAGATAGATCTTGTACTTGCCCCAGATAAAGGTGCTATGTATAGAGCTGAGAAAGTAGCTAAAGACATGGATGTTACATACGACTACTTAGATAAATATAGAGATAGAGTAACAGGTGATGTGAAGATAGATGCTAAAGTACTAGATGTTGTAGGTAAAAACGTAGTTATAGTAGATGATATTATAAGCACAGGTAGAACGTTAGCTAAAGCAGTTGAAGCTCTATACAGAGCAGGTGCTAATAAGGTGTATGCTGCAGTAACCCATGCCCTTGTATCTAGTGAGACAATAACCATATTATCGAGATCCGGTATCGAGAAGCTATTGATAGCTAATACTATTGAGCAGAGAATTGAGTTACCTGAGTGGATACAAGTTATCGATGTATCAAAAACTCTATGCGAAGCATTGAAATGACCAAGGTATACGTTGTAAGGTTATCCCACGAAAATTATTCGCTTGCCTACTCCGAACTTCAATCAATCCTTATATCTGAGGATGTACCTTACACCATAGGGCTTAAACTAGATGAATTTGTACTACTAGAAGCTCCTGAAATAGCTGTAAAACTAATAATGAAAAGAGCAGGTCTAGCATTAGAACTAGGAAACCTTATAGATATTATTGAAGTGGAAAACGAGGATGCTGTTAACTATTTAGTGAAAACAGTTAAGGACATAGACGAGGGAGATAACGTATGTATAGAGGTGGATTCTATTAAGGGTTTCGGAAAAGATACAGCTAAGGTTTTAGTAGAGCGAATAGGCGTTAAGAAGCTATGCACCCGTAAGAAAATTGATGTAGGGGTTAAAACGGTTAAAGTATCGTTTATAGTGAACATAGCCCTGGTCTACAGCATGTTCTATAGGAGGAAACAGAAAGCATACATCCATAGGGAACCCCATAAGAGGCCTTGCTATAGACCTGGCACAATGAAGCCGTTGCTGGCTAGGGTGTTTATTAACTTGTCGAAGGTAAGTAGCTTAAAACACGAAGTAGTTTTAGATCCATTCTGTGGTGTAGGAGGTTTTGCTGTAGAAGCATGTTTAATGGATTTAAGGATGATATGCTGCGATATTGATGACCTCATGGTTAGAGGCGCTAAAGCGAACATTAATGGATACAGTTGCCAGCCTATGGTGGACATAGTAAAAATGGATGCGGGGTTCGAAGCTCTAGGGAGCTCAAGAGTCGATGGAATAGCAACAGATCCTCCTTATGGAATTCTAAGTAGCCCTAAGGGAGATAAATCCTTGGAGAACCTTATATGTAGATTCTTAGAGAATTCGTATGCTGTTCTAAGGAAGGGAAGATACTTGGTATTTGCAACTCCAGTTGTTTTCAGTAGAAAAATCGATGAAATGCTGAGGGTAACAGGTTTCGATATAATCGAGAAACACTTAGATAAAGTGCATGGATCTTTAACTAGGGTTATATATGTGGTGAAAAAGATTTGACTAAGAAACAAATAATATTCTTGGGCACAACAGCGTCTATTCCAAGTATCGAGAGGTTTACTCAAAGTATTGCGATCTGCGGATCGAAGGAGTGCGTTTTGCTTGATGCAGGTGAAGGTATGCAGATTAGGTTATCTAGTGCTGGCATAGATCATAGGCGCGTAAAGATTATAGCTATAACGCATATTCACGGAGATCATGTTCACGGGCTTCTACCCTTCATAGAGAGCCTAGGGCTAAAAATATCGTCGCAAAAAACAGCTGAGAGGTATACGCTGAAAATAATCGCACCTTTGAATCTCTGTAAATACCTTTACACAGCCTTAGATATAATCAAGGTAGGATACCAAGATGAAAACCTAGAGATACAATGTGCTGAGGCTAGGCATCTATACCAATATGATACATTCATTACATCTCCAAGTAGAGAATTTTCGTTGATACCTATACCAGTTGAGCATGGGTATGGGGAAACTTATGGATACTACGTTAAAACCGAGGTAAAGAAGAATACTCTAGGGTTATTCTACTCTGGAGATGGAGTATGTGGGAGGGTATGTATAGAGAAGTTAAAGGTTGCTAAACCTAATATTATAATACACGAAGCGACATTCCTAGACTACCCAATGGATAGAGCTAGAGCCTACGAAAGCATGCATTCAACTGTTTGGGAAGCTGCTAACCTAGCGGAAGAAGTAGGTGCTTCACTTCTTGTTTTAACTCATATAAGTGCAAGATATAGAGATGAAGATCTAAGGGATTACGTTTCTCGGGCTAGAAGAGTTTTTCGAGGCGATGTAGTTATCGCTGAAGATCTAGCCAAGATACCTCTAAACATAATCCAGATATAGCTACATTAAGTATCCTTCGGGGGCTCTACCTCCCATAGCGGTCTACCATGGGCTGTTCTAGGAGCAAGCCAATCTATTATCTTATCTATTTGAGGGCTAGAGATAGATATCGTTATTGTTCCTAAAGGGCTTTCGTTAAGGTTCTCAACAAAGCTTATATGACCTTGATAAGCAGCTTGCTTATTGATCATCAATGTTAGGATTTCGCCTCGTTTATGCTTAAACATATACTCTCTTGCTGTATCTAGAATCCTCTGCCTCCTCAATACACTATGGAGGGGTTTTAAAACTTCGACATCTGCCGACTCAATTACTACTAGCTTGTAACCTCTGCCAAGATCTTCGACCTTAGCGTTATCTATTCTAGCGACAGTGGAAACAGCTTTTAAAACCTTTGCTAAATCCTCGGTTGGCCTAACCTCTACTTCAACTCTAATATACACCACCTAGACATCACCTCAGATAGAAAATCTCTTACTTTGTTCTTAAATTCTTCAATAGAACCTTCGTTTACCATGATCTTATCGGCTAGAGCAACGACGTTCCCCAACCCCCAGGATAATTCCTTGAAATCTCTTTTAACGAACTCATCCCAGGTCTTTGGATCTCCAGATCTACCTCTAGCTAAAAGCCTTGCAAACCTTACCTTAGGCGATGCATGAACAACTACTATAAATACCTCTGCGTTTGTAGAGCTCTTTATATAGTTGACTTCTTCCAGGCTTCGAATACCATCAACTACAACTAAACAGCTTTGTTTAAGAAATTCAATGATCTTATTAGATGCAAGCATAGCTATAGCTTCTTTACCGTAGCGATCGCGCAATTCTTGAGCAATGTGAAGTATATTCTCTTGCGAAGGTTCTAATCCGCGTCTAGCTACTTCTTCTCTTACAACATCTCCCAACGTTATTACTGGTATCCCAAGCGATCTAGCTACCTCAGAGAAAACTGTTTTTCCGGATCCAGGTAACCCTGTTAACAACAATGCTGTACGTGGCAATATTCTAGCTCCCCGCTAAGGTACTCTTATAACTTTATAGTATTTAAACCCTAGCTAGCTATTAACCAACAAAGGCGAGAGATGTGGAGTTCAAGGTCAAAGACATAAGCTTAGCCCGTAAAGGTAGAGATCAAATCAGGTGGGCAGAAGCCCATATGCCTGTTCTAATGCTATTAAGAGAAATATTCAAGAAAGAGAAACCGCTTAAAGGAGTTAAGGTAGCGGCTGTTCTCCATGTAACTAAGGAGACAGCTGTTTTAGTGAAAACCTTGAAAGCGGGGGGTGCAGAGATATGGCTAGCGGCAAGCAACCCGTTATCTACTCAAGACGATGTAGCTGCTGCACTAGCTGAAGATGGTATACACGTATTTGCATGGAGAGGTGAATCATCAGATGAATATTTCTGGGCAATAGACGTTATCTCAAGCTCCCAACCAGATATAGTCATAGACGATGGAGCGGATCTCCACGCTCACATACATAAGGATAAACATGAGCTTGCGAAAAAGATTATTGGGGGTACAGAGGAGACAACAACAGGTGTTACAAGGCTTAAAGCTATGGAGAAGAGCGGCATCCTGAGGTACCCCGTTATAGCTGTTAACGATGCTTACACGAAGTACTTATTCGATAATAGGTATGGAACAGGTCAAAGCACTATAGACGGTGTATTGAGGGCTACCAACATCTTGTTCTCAGGTAAAACAGTTGTTGTAGCTGGTTATGGTTGGGTTGGTAGAGGCATAGCCATGAGGGCTAGGGGGATGGGATCTAGGGTCATAGTCACAGAAGTTGACCCGATAAAAGCTCTTGAAGCTGTCATGGACGGCTACGAAGTTATGAAGATGAGTGAAGCAGCTAAAATAGGAGATGTATTTATCACAGCTACAGGTAATATAGACGTTATAAGGAAAGAACACCTCCTTGTTATGAAGGACAGGGCTATCTTAGCTAACGCTGGACATTTTGATGTAGAGGTAAGCGTTAGAGACCTAGAATCCATAGCTATTGAAAAGCACGATGTAAGGGATTGTGTTACAGAGTACCTTCTACCTAATGGGAAAAGGTTGTATCTTTTAGCTAGAGGAAGACTAGTAAACCTTGTATGCGCTGAAGGGCATCCAAGTGAAATCATGGACATGAGCTTTGCTAATCAAGCTCTTTCAGCTAAATACCTCCTTGAGAACAAAGGTAGGCTAGAGCCTAAAGTCTATAAAGTTCCATATGAAGTAGACTCGATGGTGGCAAGATTAAAGCTTAAATCTATGGATATAGAGATAGACGAGTTAACTGAAGAACAGAAGAAGTACCTAAGCAGCTACTAAATTAAGTTTAAGCTCATTAATATGCTTTGTATCCTAGCTACCTTGGTCTGCACTCTAATTGTTTTATTGGTTAAGAATTAATTTATCTTGGTACTTCTTAAGCATGATTTTTCCTAAGGTAGAGGCAACTCTATCCGCTATCCTAAGGGGATGAGGATCCGCAAATACTTTACATAGTTTTAGTACTATTTCCTTTGCTTTACCTGCTCCTATACCTATAGAATATATCCTGAGTATAGTAGGTATATGTTCTAGGGGTAACTCTACGCTTCGACTATAAATAGCTTCAATAACCTCATACCGGTATCTGTGGTCAGGAAAGTGCCTCTCCAGCGCAAATTTAATTTTATTTAGATCTAGCTTATGCCTAAATACAACAACTATGGGTATATTCGTTAAATTGTATAGTTTTCTAGGATCAACTAAATTGAACCCTGCGTAGGTAACTCCATCAAGTAGAACAGCCTGCACTATGTAGAGATAATAGGTTTTTTCGATAATCCTATAGGTTGCAGCCGTTGCATCTAAACCATCTATTGTTGCGAAATCGATCAATAAATCTTGAAATTTACTACCACATACCACAGCTCCTACAAGAATTGTTCGATACCTTAAGTTAGAGCGTTTAAAGGATACATCGAAGTATCCGTCGTCAACGCCTAGATAGCAGTGGAGCAATATAGGGATCCTCTTTTAGTGTTTCGATCACTGTATCAACTGAGACTGCTAGAGATATAATTCTTGTTTTTCCGTAGCGACCTTTACTGATAACTTGTGCGTTTATTAGTCCAACCATATCTAGTTCGCTAACTATATCGCTAACTCTTCTCTGCGTTACGCTTTCTATTCCTAGCGTTTGGCAAAGTGATTTGTAGTGTGTATAAACTTCACCCGTAGTGGCTTTCCCTCCATCCTTCGTTAGGCTATATATGGCTAGGAGAATCAGCTTGCTATGCAGAGGCATAGTAGCTATAAGTTCTCTAGCTCTATCCCTCTCAATTTCCCTTAAAGCTTTATACACATGGTCTACTAGAACTTTAGACATACCTTCTCTTTCGGCTATCTCCCCTGCAACCCTAAGCAAGTCTAGAGCTCGGCGGGCATCACCATGCTCCCTAGCAGCTAGAGCAGCGCAAAGACTTATAACGTCATCCGATATGGATTCGGGGTAAAACGCTAGTTTTGCTCTCTGCTTAAGAATATCCTCTAACTGTATAGCGTTGTAAGGTGGGAAAACAAGCTCTATTTCTCCAAGGCTACTTCTAACCCTTGGGTCTAGCTCCTCAACGAGCTTTAAATCATTAGTTATACCTATAACCGATATCTTGGCGTTTTTAAGATCGTCACCGCTTCTCGTAAGCCTGTATAGAAGTTCATCTCCGTGTTTCTTAACTAAGAAATCGACTTCATCTAGAACAGATATCATTATAGTGTTTCGAGCGTCTACAACTTTAACGAACCTCCTATATGCTTCAGCAGTTGAAATACCTGTAAAAGGTAGTCTTAAACCTAAGCATTCCCCAAGCCTTAGAATAACCCTATAGGTTGTATCATCCTGTCTTGTGTTTACGTAGCATGTTACAAGGTCTATGTCTAGCTCAATAGCTTTAATCGTTAACTTCTTTAGCACATACTTTGTTGCAGCTGTTTTACCTGTACCTGTTAACCCATAGATAAATATGTTGTTAGGCTTAGATCCTCTTAACGCTGGAGCTAAAACGGATCCTAGTTTCACTATCTGATCTTCTCTATGCGGTAGCTCGTCAGGCACATAATCATGGCTAAGCACATCCCTGCTTACGAATATCCTAGACTTTAGTGTCTGTGTAAATATTTCGTCAAGTATATCGCGAGAAATGTTCTTGTTGCTCAAAACACTCCCTAGCAATAACATTTATAGATGTTGCAGCTATAACATATGAATTCAATTAAGAAGTTGAAAATAATACTTAAAAACTTGTACAAGTGCAACCAAAAAATAGTTGGTGTGGGCCGGTAGCTCAGCTGGAAGAGCGCTCGGTTCGCACCCGAGAGGTCCCGGGTTCAAATCCCGGCCGGTCCATCATCACCAAAACTGCCTTTATTAATCAACTGACCAAGGTATAGGCATCAGGTGATGATCTAGTATAAGCGAGTAGGATGAAGTTTGTTTACTTAGGTTAAAAAAAGAGTATGCTTAAGAAAATATGTTAAAGGAATAGTAGATACGGTAGAAGCACTGATGAGGCAACCGCCATAACCTTTATCATAATGTTTATTGCTGGTCCCGAAGCATCTTTTAGTGGATCTCCAACAGTATCGCCTACAACTGCTGCTTTATGGGCTTCAGATCCTTTACCTCCTAGGTTACCTACCTCTATGAATTTCTTCGCGTTATCCCAGGTATTCCCTACGTTGCCTTGAAATAAACCTAGCAGTAACCCTGAAGCTATAGAGCCTATGAGAAGACCCCCAACTATTGTTGCTCCAGCCCACGGTTCCCCAGTACCATGGCTTACGATTAAACCTAGTATTATTGGTAGTAAAAGTGCTAGCAATCCTGGAATAGTAAGTCTTCTTAATGCGTAGTATGTTACAATTCTTACACATCTTTCGTAATCCGGGTTCTCCTTCCACTCAAGTATACCCGGTTTTTCCTTAAACTGCCTTCTAATTTCTTCAACCATTTTGCTTGCTGCAGCAGTTGTCGCTTGTATAACCATAGCTGTGAATAACGCTACTGCAACTGTTCCTATTATTAGTCCTCCGAGGAAGTATATCCCATTTGTTGGGTGACCTATGTTGAAAAGAGCTGATATTGTTACATCTATTCTTTCGCCTGATATATCGTGTATAACGCTTACGTAGCTAAAGACAAGTCCAAGAGCTGTTAACGCTGCAGAACTTATTGCGTACCCCTTCGATATAGACTTCATGGTGTTTCCAGCGGAGTCTAGTTTATCGGCAAGATCTCTAATAATTTCTTCGTAACCTGCTTGCTCGGCTAAACCAGCTGTGTTATCTGCTATAGGGCCGTAGGCATCAGCTGAAACAATTATTGGTGCAACACTCAGCATGCCTGTCCCCGCTAGAGTAGTTGCATAGAAACCTGAGAGCAATGGTTGTGATGGCTGTAGTTGTACGCCTAACGTGTAAGATGCTATTACCCCTAAAGCTATCGATATACTTGGTATAAATACGCTGTAGAACCCCATAGAAATACCGCTTAATACTGTTAGAGCAGGCCCAAAATTAGAACTTTGTGCAACAATTTTAACAGGTTTACGGAGCGGTGATGTAAAGTAATCCGATGTGAAGCCAACTACCGCCCCAACGATAAGACCTAGTACACCAACGCTCCATGAAGTTATCAGCATAGGAGCTGTAAAGCTTGTTACAACCCCGTTTATTATTATCGTTAGCAGTATCGAAACTACAGATATCATGGTAAGATTATTGCTAGGTTCCTTTAAGGGGGATATAGCTATGAACTGCGCTGATAATATTGACGTTAGGAGAGCGGTAGATGCGAATAGGAGTGGGTATGCAATTAAATCAGTATTACCTGTTGTAGCCCCAAGGATAGCACCTATGACCATAGGGGCTATTATGGCCTCAACATAGGATTCGAAGAGGTCTGCACCCATACCTGCGCAATCACCTACGTTATCACCTACGTTATCAGCTATAACACCCGGGTTTCGTGGATCATCTTCGGGTATGCCTGCCTCTATCTTGCCGACTAAATCTGCTCCTACGTCTGCAGCTTTAGTGTAGATCCCACCTCCAACTCTGGCGAATAAAGCTACTGTACTAGCACCAAAAGCGTAACCCAGTAGTATTTTTGAAGCTTCTACGTAACCAACGTAATCCTTTAGGATTAGATAAAGCGAGGATATTAGCAACAGCCCTACGCCTCCAACCATGAACCCAGAGATACTTCCACCCCTAAACGCTAGCGACAAAGCATGTCTAAGACTTTTCCTTGACAGTACATTCAAAACCCTAATATTAGACTCTATAGCCATAAGCATTCCAAAGACGCCAACTGCACCAGAGCTAAGACCACCTATGAGATAGAGAACACCCACTAAAATCAACGATGTGCTACCTAAAGCTAAACCGCACGTAATAATAAGTATAGTAATAACCCCGACAACAGATAGAATAACCCTATATTGAGCACCTATATAGGCTTTAGCAGCACTACGTATATAACTATGTATTTCAACAGCTTTCCTCTCTTTCTCTGTATCCCTTGGTATAGTAAGCCTCTTAATACTAAGACCCACAGATAGTACGTATAATAGAGAAATAACCCCTGCCGACAACCCTAAGTACAAAACAAACTCTAGTAAAATCAATATTGCTTCACCTCAGAGATCTATTTTACATATCTAGTAGTAGAAAAACTTTACTAATTTAGAATAACAAAACACCATGAGACAGATCTACAACCGAATTATTAAGCTATATAAAGTACTATAAAGCAAAACCTTACGAGGCACACACCACAAAAGGGCCCGTAGCTCAGCTAGGATAAGAGCGCCGGCCTGCGGAGCCGGTGGTCAGGGGTTCAAATCCCCTCGGGCCCGCCACACAATTGAATATTCTTAGCTTCTTGTACTTGAAATAAAGTTTATTTACGGATGCTCTTAGATAATTTTAGAACCATTAAGTCTTGTTTAATTGGTAAAATACTTTTGCTTATGGATGGCAAGATAAGTTGATATTATCATCAGCGATGATATGGATTATAACAAGTCTATATAAATAAATTAATTACATATATTTCTCTTTTAACAAAATTAATAAAATTTCTTATGATTATCTTTCGATGTCAAGTAGATTAGTTAGCAATTTTTAATTCGTTGTAGCATCTCGATATGCGATTTATATAACATTTGCCGAGAATATATATGTGCCGGCATCTGTTACTAACATTCCCTCAATATAGTATTCGTCTTTAGGTATATCAATGTTTCTACATTGTATATTCCTCATGACTACTGTTTTTCCTGGACCTATAACATTGTTGTTTGTGATAATGCATTGGACATTCTTAATTACTATACCTTCGATTCTTATATCGGTATTACCAATATTCTTCAGAACAATGGTTAAATTATATGCTTTTTCTGAAACTGTTGTGTTAACTAGCACAGGCTGACCTACAACCATCAGCATACCTGTTCTCCCTATTGTAGGCGCAAACCACCAAAACCAACTCATTAAAGCTAAACCTGCTGCGATAACTCCTATGGTTACTATAATCGCTAGCACAGGAGCACTTAAATCTCCTTTACGCATCTTCATGGTCTCTCGTAAAATTTCTCTACTTGTAAGTTATATAAGCTATTGGTTAAGGTTACCGAGATTAATAAATCTAACCAAAAGCATCTATATTAATTAGGTATTCCATAAAGAATTAAAATATTTAAATTGATTAAATTAAAAATCAAATAAATCTCTACATAATAAATTAGCTAACAAGTTCTACCTACGAATTATAACCGAGAAATTCGATACTAAGCCTCGGCATTGTGTATTTCGTAGCGTTCGTACTTTACCCTTAGATTCAGTGAAATATTGTCATCTACTAACTTAAAACTAGAACTTAAATGAAGATACCACCTCTGTTTTATCGAATACTATTAGAATGGTGTATTCATATTTTTTATCAAAGTAACCTGAAGCTATTTTAAAGTTAATTCGGGCAGTACTTCCTGAGAGTATGGTTTTATTATCTTTGAAACCTATGATTTCTACAGAGATGTCATCAAGATTATTCAGCTTATCCTCGAAGTTGATCTCAATAATACCTTTATCTGTTGTTATCGTTGAATACTTTAAGGTTGTTTTTTCTCCTCCTTTATGTCTTACTATTACTGTGATTAAAGCGTTGGAACCTTCCTTACGAGCATCTAAATCTATGCTTATACTAGGTATTTTATTCGTTTGATCCACTATATACAGATATAGAGTCAGAAAACTAAATACTACCAAGGCAAATACTATACATGAAATAGTAGCTAAAATCATATACTCAATACCCATATCAACATACCCTTCTGCATATGATACACTTTCTAAACTTATTTTCTTCATTTAAAATCGCTATCATCTATATCAGAATCTTTAAGTAATTTTCCCTAGCTTTCTACTGGATAGTATTTGCTGAATCATGTACCAATACTACTTTATATAAATTCTTTGTAGTAGTATACCAGAGTACTACTAATATTAAGTTCGTGGGATTTAAGCTCACTAAGTGTAACAGGTATTTATAGCGCAACTATTTATAGTTACAATTTAGTGCAGCTGTGTAGTACAGCTGGATATTAAACACAGATATCACAATAAATATTGTAATCGGTGTATGGTTTTGCAAGTCTATCGTATGTCGCTTATGATTTGTAGTACTGTTTCCTTCTCTACCTTAAAAAATCTTTTTTATCAGTACTCTAGCTTTAAGATTCAAGGTATGAGGTTTACCTTATGAGTAATCTCGGAAAGCTTAAGGATTATCTACGAAGTTATTTGATGAAGAGAGTTCCTGGGCATCTTACTCTTTTAAATATTTTGTGTATTTCTAGGTACAATGCTGACTGTATATCCCTTGCACTTGTTTCACCTAGTAGATTGTATTCGATTGTCTTAGCACACTATAGAGGGGATATTATTTCAACTGATTACGCCTTCCTTTTAGTGTTCATTAACCCTATAATCGAGCTTTTGAAAAAACCGGAGCTTGGAGAAGAATTGCTGTACCTAGCTAAAACCGGGAAAGACAAAGAATTTATAGAGTTGATAGATAAATATTTATCGAGTAGTGAATCAACATAGTGGTTGGTTTGGTTCTTTTCTATAGAGTTGACCGAGATCTTGTTGTTATTGTTCTCAATATATTCCTTAATATACGAAGTGATACGCTGATAAATAGATATATCTTTATAGGAAAAGTATTTAATTAAACGTGGGTTAAGTCTTACTTATTAGAGGATGAACATAGTATGTTGCGTAACGCTAACTATTTTACAATTGGAGTTGAGGGACTTGATAAACTTTTTGGTGAAATAACACCACCTTATACAATATTGATAGCGGGACACCCAGGAGCTGGTAAAACAACTCTTGCATCTTCAATTTGCTATAGTAATATGTTAAAAGGATATAGATGCCTCTATGTATCAGTTTACGAAGAAAAGGATAAGTTATTTAAGATTATGGATAAATTAAATATAAAATTATTTGAAGCAGAGAAAAAGGGTTTACTAAAATTTTTCAGAGTTCCCCTCACCCTTGATGTAGAGAAGTTCGCAGACATTATATCAAGAACCATCTCTGAAAATGGCTTCAATATAATCGTAGTAGACTCAATTACAGCGCTTATAGAATCCGCAAAACTTGACGCTGAAAAGAGAGCTTGGCTTTTGAATTACTTCTACCAGCTACCATCTGCAATCAATGGAATGCTTATACTTGTAGCAGAACTACCCTTCGGCAGAGAAAGTATAGATTTAGGTTCTGCAGAATTTGTATCAGATGCTACGTTTATACTAAAGCATACTATTGAGGATAGGTTTATTGTTAGGTTACTAGAAATAAGAAAAGCACGTGGAAAACCTATACACTTAGCTGAAGTTCCTTTCAGTATTGTGGAGAACAGAGGTTTAGTTGTCTATATGCCACCTATCTTAGAGGAACTACCCAAATTAAAAGAGGAAATATTCTTTCCATGTAAATGCTTAAGAGACAAAATAGAGCACATGCATAAAGATTTTCTGATAAACATATTCTTTCCTCCAGAAACAATATACGGTCGCGAAGCGTTAATAATTCTACTCGCCACCGCCATAATATATAACCTTAAAATACTCGTAATCAGCTACATCTCTTCCCCATCTACGCTAAAAGATATGCTAGGAAACATCATCTCATCCTATGGTGTGGACTTTAAAAAAGTTGATAAACTAATCGATAAATATATGGTCTTCAAAGGGCTGAACCCTTATGCACAAAGCTTAATGCAATTGATGGCAAGGGAGCTTGAACTGGTAGAAAATCACAATCCAAATATGGTAGTATTTCACGGTATCCATGTATTGAAGTACGACCCAATTAAACGATTAAAAGAACTTTATACTGAAGCACTCTACCTAAAAAGCAAAGGAGTAGGAATAGTTAGGATTGGGAATTGCGACGACGAAAAACGGTGTGCTGAAGAGTCGTCAATATCTGATATAACGCTTAAAGTAGAACGGTTTACCACGGATTCTAAGTTTGATTACAGAATTATAGTGTATAGAAGGTATCGAGAACCAGTTGTAATCACTAGCCAGGAGATGAAAATTTGTGTTCAAGAAGCTATTGACTACATTAAGCAGAGTTTAGCTGAATTATAGCTAAAAGGCTAGGTTTAGCACAATATACTTAGCTACTGCGTAGAATACAACCATAGCTAGTGCAGCTCTAAAAGAGTATAAAATAGAGCCTCCTCGAACTTTCCCTACAAACATAGATGTTAGGAGCATCGATAATACTGTCAGTGCATCTATAATGGCATAGATGCTAGGCATTTGGGCAAAAATAACTGTTGTACTTCCTACGACACCTACCTTCATAATTAAACTCCATAAATTGTTGTAAATTTTATCTAAATAAGCTAGAAAACCTCCTGCAACAACCGATAACCCTATCATCACGGTTTCTAACATGCTAGCAAATCCTCTTGCGCTACCTACAACTATGTTTAGCTTTTCATAGCTTGTAGCAAAAGTCCTTAACGCTTCAGGTTTAAAACCAAGCCTAAGGACCGTAACCAAAGTTTCAATGAATGTTGCGTGGTAAAGGCTAGGTGCTTTAGCAATAAGTGCTTGTCTCAAAGCAGGCGATGTGTACCCAGATACAATAACTGTAACAAATCTACGCATTTTATCGCCGTAGCTTTTTGAGTTTTCTAATAGGGTTTTAGCTGGGTTTTCACCAGTTATAGCTACTAAGCTTAATGTATCTGAAGACATTTGCACAAATCTATCGTAGAATTTAGCTCTTCGAATCTCTTTCTCTGTAAATAATATAGGTATTCCCAGAAAAACAGCAAACATCACAATAAGTATTTTGTCGTTGATGCCTAGACCAAGTATATTTAGGAAGATATTTGCAATAGCCAACATTAAAGAAGATACAATAAATATACCTCCAACCATGAGGGAAACCCTTGAAGGTTTGATAACAAGACTTGTAGGATAAAAACTCGTGATAAGGGTATAGAGTACGAAGAACGCTAGTAATTGTATACTTAAGATAAATACAAGTATGGGTAGAGTAGAAGCACCAATTATAGGGGCTATAGCTGCTACCACTATGGGTGTAAAGAAGTAAGCGAATAGAGCTGTACCAACAATTATTGTGAACTTCTCTACGAGGGCTGAAATCCTAGATTCGAACCACGTATATACCTCCTCAAACACTTTCTCAGCAATTTCCTTTATGTCGCCCATAGACGCAGCAACCAAGATTATCCTCCTAAATATTTCCCTCATCTTCTCTGAAGGATGGTTAGCGGTAAGCGTATCAAGTGCTGTGAGAAACGATGTAGATGTAGCAGATGATATTTTCTTAGCTAATTTAACCTCTTTAGCAAAGGCTTTCAGGGATACGCTTTCTTCAATTAATTCAATAAGTTCGTACACAGGTAGCCTAAGAGGCGCTAAGGTTCTTAGAAATACCAGTGCATAGGGTAATTCAACCTCAACGTCTGTTTTCCTTTGAGAAATCCAGAAGACTATAGAGATTTTAGGGAAAAAGTATATAACCAAAGCACTAACACTAAGAACACCAAAGGCTACCAACAGCAGCAAAGGGGGAACTACTCCATAGGTAACGGGGTAACTAAGAATATAGCCTAAAAACAACACTATGCCAAGTACAAAATTTTTGAGGATACGCGTAAGTAGTTTCACGCGCCTTGAGCTCAATCCTCTACCTGTATATATGTATTTCGATATCATTAAATCTCTCGTATTTTGCTCAAATCTATCGAAGATTGTATCTCCAAGTGATACCAATAGTATTGATAAAATCAAAGCAATTGCAGAAGCTATATTCCAGCTATTGGTTAAAGTAATTATAGCTACGTAAGTAAATAACATGGCTATATACTCAGGGGTGTAATGGATCTGGGACACAACTCTTGTAAACTGTACCAACCATTTAAACTTAGTAAATTGCATTGCTACACCACATAACTATGCTGTGGGAATAAGTTGTTTCAGAAGAAACTTCTTCTGAAGTCTATTATATAAAATAATAGGTAATTCTTTGTAGCTTGGATTATCCAAGTTGGGATCTAGCTTTACATACTCGTTATAGAGCTCCACCAATACCTCTATCATAGCTTTATACTCTTCCTCAAGAGCTTCTCTAGAAATACTGTGAGCTCGAGCAATTCTATCAATGAATACAAGCTCTCTTAACGGATTCTTAAAATCCGGGTTCATCATAATACTATCTGCGTCACTATTGTACATGAATAATGGTATCACCCTACCGTTTTCATGAACGTAGATCTCATGCCTATAGATACGTCCTTGAGGTCTATCAAAAGCGTTTGTCTTTACGAAGATGTTGAGGAGCCTAATAACCTGGGGGTCAACAGATATAGGTGGAGATAAAAGTCTAAGTAATGCAGCTTCAGGGCTTTCAGCATGGAATGTTGTTACAGCACCGTGTCCTAATAGTATTGCATTAGCCCATTCGCGAGCTTCTTCACCCCTAATTTCTCCGATTATAATGTAGTCAAGTGAAAGTCTTACAGAAGTTTTAACTAAATCAAATACAGAGATCTTGTATTCACCAAAATCTCTAATAGTGGTCCTAGTCCAATAGGTTACTGGTAATCTAAATTCAGGAGCATCCTCTATTGTCATAACCCTAGATTTTGGCGGAACAAGCGATAGTAATGCGGAAGCTAAAGTTGTTTTACCAGTCATAATCTCTCCTACGATTATTATAGGGACTTTGTATTTAACCATAAGCCAGAGGAATGCTGCTTCCTCAAAGTTAAGCGTTTTTAAATGAATAAGCTTGAGTATAGTCCAGGGGTTCTCAGGAGGCTTCCTAACATCAACGATAATTCCGCGCCTCATGGTTATATCCGAAATATAAACAACAGTAACCCTAGCTTCAAACCGTGGCTCAATAAAACTCGCTAAAGGAGTAGCTTCTGAAAGCGGTTTTCCTGCAGTAGAAGCTAACCTCATAGCTAACTCTTTTACCTCTTCTTCGCTAAGAGTAATATTGGATTCAAGAGGTCCGTAAAGCCTATGAATAACTTGTATAGGTTTATCTGCAAGTATATGCATGTTAATTATATCTGGATCTAAAAAGAAAGGCTCAATTACACCGTAGCCCATAAGCTGTCTTTCAGCGATATACCTCAGCTTAGCATCCTTAATTTTGTTGAGTTCTTCAGTTATGGATTCTTTAACCATAATTATCTCGTAGAGCTCCTCTTCCAATTTCTTAATCTTCTTATCAGGGTCTTTCTCAAGCATCAGCAAATCATATACTACATACTTATCCTCTGAAATACATACACCATAGACTGGGAAATCCCCACCCTTAGGCAAAGTATACTCTTCTATGCATTTAGGCATAACAGTGGGGATATTTAGAATCCTTAGCCTTAGATCCAACTTTATAGACATTAGCTCTCATCCTTATACAGCTAAGCTATACGATTTCTATTAAACCTGGTATCGAGTTCAATATATATATCCACATAGATATACCGATCACAAACTTAAAAGATTTTCACTTAATAGCATTACTTCCTAGAGTTAACTTCGTAAATTTAACGAGTATAGGGTATTCAAAGCATGCACCCCGGGCAACCCATGGTATATCAGAGGAGAGGCATGCCCTCATTATTAATTTTAAAAAAGCATCTCTATTTAAATCGTAGATACTTCCATTAAGGTATAGATAGGCAATATCGTTAGACTTAAGAATCAATTCATTTGTTGAATTGACTAAAGCTAAACCTCCTAATACTGTCATAGGATTCGAGATGTACGTAGAATTAACAATGTAGATCCCTATTACTAGGTTCTCAGCGGATACACCAGTAAGTTTAAGGGTAATAAAGTAGCTTTCATTAGCATAATTAACAATACCGAGCGGTAGAACCCCTGATTTAATACTTGAAGAACTAATAGGAGTAGAAATATCAGCGGCTAATCCTCCATGATATAAAGTTACATTAACCGTACTAACATTAAGTACAAATATAGAGCCAGCGAAAATAAAACTAGAAAACCTGTACTCTAGGCAGGTTAACTCATTATAGGGGTAAGGATATTTAACAGCAATTAAGCTACCATCACCTAGACCTATAGATGGAATATTTAGAGTTACACTACCTACCCTTGATCTATTAACACTAACTAAATTTCCGCCACTATCTCGTAGCTCGACAATGTAATCTATGGGCACATCCATAATAGTAATAGTGTTCAAAGGTTTAACACCTACATACGCTACAAAGTCGTCAAACATTGCTGCTACGTTATCCACAAAAACGCCCATGAATATAGTGTGTTCTTCTCCTTGGCTCTCTGAAAACCTTATTGTTATAGGTGCTGTAGACCCAACGTAGTTGTACGAGTTATCATATAAGCGTCCTTTGATATCGCATTCTAAACCATTACAGCTAACATTTACAACTATAGTTAGCCAATTATCTTTAGTATCAAAGCTTAGAGGTAAAGCGTAGAGAGCTTCGCTAATAGTTTTCCCATTTCTATGTTCTACCCAGTACCTAGCAACTTCAACGTAATTACTAGTGTTTACAGAAAATGCTATGAGTTGTTGATAAAGTTGCTGAACGTAAAGAGCTAACCCCCATCGTTTGTATACACCAATTCCTTCGCCATATAGTTTCATCCTTAAAGATATAATCGAAGTATATTTATCGATGCTGAGGTCTGCGTAGTAAAGCAACGAAGTATTGAAAATACCCTCGTCACCTTTATCTACACCTTGCAGCATCCCATCTCCAACTACCCAGCTATTCTGCGAAATAGAAATCCAACCCTTTGGCAGATCTCTACTTGAGAAACCTTCGCTTATATTAGCTTGTACACCACTATCCTTAAGACCTACATTTATGCATGTAGCTACGTAAGGTGATACCCGAAAAATCAACGGGTGAACTACCTTAGAGGGTTGTTCCAAAGGTTTCATAGGTGTAAAAGCTATGGGGTAAGAACCTTCGTTGAACACCACTAACCCACTGTATATCTTGTCCTCATGGAATATCCCCGGCGGAAATATTAAGCTTATTTTGCAGATCCCCCCAAGGTATGTATATCTCCCTCTACAGCTATTTAATAAAACAAATTCGCTGTTCTCTAGATCCTCTAAAGCTATAGTACTAGTTTCGTTGAACAACAATATACTTTTAATCTCTGCTGATTTTCCACGCTTATGCTCTATCGTAATAATTACATAGACGCTTCTATCATAATTCGTGTAAGCTTCCGCATATACCCCTAGGATAGGGGTTTTATTCACTTGGTCTACTATATAAAGAAATAGTGCGAATACTGAAATAACAACCCCTATAAATGCTACTGTTGCTAGTATCGCTAGATATGGATGGGATATGCCCATAAAACTCTGTACCCAGAATAATCATCTTCTACGCTAAGGCTATTAAAATTACGTGAATATATGGCTAGCTATTCTATCATCGTAATATAAGTATAATTTAGTGCATCGGTATTTCGTTGTATATCTTATGTTGGAAAACATCTTATTCATTAATGTTTAAATTGCTTGATATTGCAGAGTTTGCTCATAAAAGTTTTGTAGCTTAAGGGATTAGAAGAGTGTAGGTTTAAATTAGCTTCATGTATCTATACTTTTAACTAAGTCTTTGAATGTTATAACTTAGCTTTCTTCTATAGTTGAAAAGTAGTTGAATAAATCAACGAATGTAGGTACGAAGCTGAATAGTATTATTGCATAGAGGACTAATGATAAATCAATGCTTACTTGTGTTACATTTGAATCAATGTATATAGTTGTCTCTAGTTTACCGCAGTTCAAGGCTATGTATAGTATAAGTACTGCTACAAGTCTTGATATAACGTTAAGGGGTATTGAGATAGGGTGTTTTCTAAGTATTTCTACGGCTGTATTCAAGGCCATGAAAAACCATAGATAAGGTACATAACTTTGAACGTCGATGGGTATGCGAAGAAAAGTTATGAAGATGAATGGCAATACAACTACGTATATAAAGTAATAAACAACACCTTTAATTACCCCGACCGCTATAGACCTGAAGATTCTCTTAACCTCACCCAACAACTCCACCTTCTGAAATTATACGAAATGTATAGAGCTTAGCTATCTTGAACTCTATCTCAACTCTCTTTGGAATTTCTTCAATATTCTTCAACTCTATCTCAATTCTAATAGTTTTCTTATCACCTTTAGATAAATCACCTACAAAGAACTCTTTATTCAAGAATTTAACATAGAAATCGTTTAGAGGTATAGAACCTCGATACAATACAGATAATTCAATTACAACTATTTGGAGTGATAAATTGTAGTCTAGAATATTTACTGAAATAGGTAAAAGGTAAGGATTATGCGAAATCTCTAGGCCAAAGATTATTATAGGATATAGCAAACCTAAAGTGACAAGTATAGATACTAAAGTTACACCGAGCTTTAATGTTGCGTACAAGGAGAAATCCCTTTTTCGATTTTACGTAATTCAATAATCATAGAGATTCCATACTTTAGCGCAATACCGCTACAGCCAAGGATAATACCTAGGAAGCCGAGTTTTAGGACTAGGTTTAGAAGTTCGTAAACGGTATTAGTTATAGCTTCGTCTAAAGTCTTAGCCTTCGGTAAAAACGGTGCATATGTTGAATACGCGCTATAAGCTAGGTATACAACGATTATTAAAAGCACTAAACCAAAAATAGCTAATGAGAATCCTAGAATTCTTGGATCGAATTTCATGTTATACACCAACAATAAGTAATACGTGTTAGCTATATTTAAAGATTTATCAAATTCCTTAAGTATATAAAGCTCTTGGACTTTACAAGTCCTAGCTATATGCTGTAGCGGGACTTTGAATTCTATACTTTTACAGGATGTCTGCTAACTTTGAAAAGAATTTATAGCGGTAAAAACCTTTATATTGATGATATGTAGTACTATCTTTGAAGAACACCTACAAATATAGATCATGTAGATGAAGAGCTATGGTTTTTATAGAGATAACAACGGTTATAATTTCATCTGTTTTTAGAAAAAGAGCTTACGGATCGTTGATAGTATCCTTTGTAGCACCTATGGTATTAACCACTATTCTTCTATCAATACCAAATATATCCAGGTTTGTAGATATAATACCTCAGAGAACCATCATTAATACAGCGAATCTGTTTACAGCTCAAGATGTTCATGTTGCATCTGATCTATGTTCCTCTGTAGAGGTAGCTGGGGTAGTCCGATTAAATGATGCTGAGCTACCGTTGATTATTGCCTCTATGGATATCTTACTTAAGAACATCGTAAATTTT
>JAWAXP010000013.1:0-38998 GCA_038820005.1 Ignisphaera sp.
TCTTCTGGAGAGATTTGGTTTTCCTTGGCGGTAGAATAGACTTGGTCTAGGTGTAGAGTTTTGAGCAATAACGTAATGCTTGTAGCTTCTATTCCCATAGGGACAGCTGAAGACCTAGGCAAGGTCTTAAAAATTGAAGGCGTAGACTTAATAGAGCTTAGAGTTGATTATAGTGACAACCCTTTAGCAATAGACTTTAGCTTAGTTAAAGATCTACCGGTTATAGTAACCCTCAGAGATGCATATGAAGGTGGTGTAAAGGAGCATAAAGATGAAGTCAAGCTTAAGCTATTAAGTAAGCTAAGCAAACTCGGCATCATGTACGATCTAGAGATGAAGTTTGTAGAGAAATACGGTATTAACTACGAGAACAATATTGTATCTATGCATATACTTAATACAAGAGGAGTAGACAAAGAGATCATAAAGAGTAAGGTCAAGAAGTTCTCAGGAAAAGCATTTGCTGTTAAAATAGCAACAAAACCATTCCCGGGATATAGAACGTTCTTAGTAGAGTTACTCGAGCTAGGGAACAACATAGCCGTCATGCCAATGGATGTAGACCCAGTAGAAAGAATAGCTTTTGCACTACTTGGTTCGAAACTCCTCTACTGCTACACAGATAAACCAACAGCTTCAGGTCAACCAAGTTGTACTGAAGCATCTAAAGTACTTAGCTTAGTTCTTAATCTACGTAGGCGATCAAATGAATACTTGCTTTAACTTTAAGCGCATCAACTTAAACGCTACTCACCAAATGGAGGTACTGCTAATTTTTGGCTACAACATTAGAGACCAGGTTAAGGTATTTTTCTGTAAGAACCTAGTATCTTGATAGAGGTTACCCTATCCGTTAGCTGATCTAAGGCTTCTCTAACCTTTAAATCCTCTACAGATCCGCTGAAGTCTATGAAGAACATGTACTCCCATGGTCTCCCCTTTATAGGTCTTGATTCTATCTTTGTTAAGTTTATACCTCTTACAGCGAAAGGCTCAAGAGCTCTATAAAGAGAACCTGGTAAATCCTTCAGAGTCAATATTATAGATGTTTTCACGCCAACACCTACATCTAAAGGTCTATAGCCAATTACTATGAATCTCGTATAGTTCTCCTTATGATCTTCTATACCTCTAACTAGCACCTCTCCACCGTATATCTTAGCAGCTAACTCCGATCCTATAGCAGCTACACCTCTCCTTTCAACAGCTTCTTTAACAGCTTCAGATGTACTCGACCTAGTCTCTACAACTATATTCTTAAGCTTTGTATAGATGAAGTTCCTACACTGAGCTAAAGCCATAGGATGACTTAGGACAACCATCACATCCTCTATTTTTGTACCAGGCTTAGCTATTAAGTTAAGGCTAATTCTTACCTCTGTTTCTCCACATATCTTAACAGATGATTGAGCAAGCATATCAAGCGTTTCACCTACGCTACCCTCAAGAGAATTCTCGAGAGGAACAACCCCATAATCGACTTCCTCTGTTTCTACACTCCTAAAAACATCACGTATAGAGTTATAGGTCACTAAAGAAGCTCCTTGAGAATTAAATACCTTTAAACTAGCTTCTTCAGCAAAACTACCTCTTGGACCCAGGAAGCCAACAAAAATAGGTTTTATAACTTTTAGCGTAGCTCCATCTACATAGCTAATTATGTGCACAAGATCATCATGGGGTAAACTATATTTTTGGCTAAGAACCTCTGCAACCTTTATTCTCCTAGAATTAAGCACTTGTTTAACCCTACTATAATCAAGGTGTCTAAGAACTTCTACACGCTTCAGTACTAACTTAATCAACTCCTCATCTATCAACATAATCTCTTCGTATGTAGGATCCTCATTCATATCTATTCCCGATACCAGTAAACTAAATAGCGGTTAATGCAGTTACGAGGCTTTATACACATTTACAGTACACCCTACCCATCTAAGGTTCTTATCTAAGCCGTTAAGGATTAAAGGTGTGACATATGCAAATAAAGAAGTACTCAACTATAGAACCCCCAATATGTTGCTATATTCAGAGTTAGCATATTAATAGCGCTAGATGCATTAACATTGGTGATTTCTAAATTAATTATTTTACCTTTTAGCAATACTCTTAGCGTACTCAACTATCTTAAGGTGTACTGGGATCCCTGTAGCAGAAATAAGGTTCTTGAATTCCGGTATTGCATTGACTTCGTTAACTACATAGCCTTGCTCTTGATGCTCAAACACATCTATACCTAGTACTTCGCCGTTTACAACCTTAGCTGTTTTGAGGGCTAATTCTTCTATTTCTTTATCTATTTTTGCTGGAATCGCTACACTACCTCTAGCCATATTAGTGATCCAGTGATCCCTGTTGATTCTGTACATTGCAGCTACAACCTCGTTCCCTACTACGAATACCCTTATATCTCTATCGAATTTTTTAATAAATTCTTGAATCATATTAACCTTCATGCTTGGGTTCGGGATATAGGTTCTATGCTCTAAAACGCTTCTTAGCTCCTCGTCATCCCTAGCCATAGCTATTAATCTTCCCCAGCTACCGTCAATAGGTTTAACAACAACCGGGTACCCTAGTAGCTGAGCTATTCTAAGGCTTGGCTCTAAATCGAATGAAACAGCTGTTCGTGGTACAGGTATCTTGTTTTGGGCGAGAATCTTTAAGGTCCAGATCTTGTTCGTAGCAATAGCTATAGCTGTTGAACTGTTTACAACTTTGAACCCTATTGATTCGAAAGCTAATGTTGAATTTAGAGCTACCGTATGGCTAATAGCCCTCTGGAGAACAACATCGTAGGAGCTGTTTGTATGTAGGTAGTAGCCCATGGGTATGTATACATTGTGTAAGTGTACTAACTCAACCTCGAGGCCAAGGTCTTGAGCTACATTATATAGAGATTTCTCTTCCCACCTGAGAACTTCGTAAGCTATGGCTATTCGGGCAATAATCTTCACCTCCCTATTCTCCCCAGTCTTCGCCTACACCTTCGAACGGCTTTAGCTTTACCTTACCCTCCTCCAACACGACCTCTAGAGTTACACCACAGTCGTGTTCTACTAGCTCACCGGCTACTATATCGCTTGGTAATGATACGATATTACCGCATACAGGGCATTTAACTTCTACCATTATATCAACCTCTGGGAATCTAACTACTATAGCTTCACTATAGTAACAGCTTCTTCTAGTCGTCGCTACAACCGTAACTTTTAGCTTCATGAAGTATAGCAAATGTAACAGCTAAATGTATAACTTATGTAATAACCAGATTGATTTCGATCAACGACGCAGGCTCAAGCTAAAACGCAACATAGCTTTAGTTTGTGGAAATCCTATGCTTAGGTTTGATCCCATCCCAGTTCTATGTATTCATTCATATGTTCCAAAAAGAACCTCTGTGTAGCTCCGAAGATAGCATTTCTGATTCTAAATCTTGGAACACTAGAGCTGTGATAGATACAAATTGGATAACGGTATCTCAATAAGCACAGTATCAATAAATCTATTTACTCATTAATTCCTACGAAGCTTATGCGATAGCAAAGCACTCGATGAGTTTTACTAGTTCTTCGATTTGCTGTGGAGTAAATTCATATATAAGTTGCTTTGGTGGGTAACCACTTTTAATGCCCCTTAGCTTAAGCATAACCCTTATTACTTCTTGAACCTCAACTCCGTATTTTCCTAAAATCTTTCTAACCAAATTAACTTTATACTGATATTCAACGGCTTTCATGTAGTTATATTCAGAAACCGCTTTGTATAGTGCAACTGCGATTTCTGGGAATACATTTGAGGTTCCGCAAATATGGGCATGAGCTCCTATGGAAAATGTATAGTAAAGGAGATTATCTCCTCCACCAGCTATGAAATGCTTCGCAGAAAATCTCTTTACGTATTCTAGCAATTGTTCAACATCGTAGCTAGTATCCTTAATCCCTATAACCTCCGGCACTTCTCTTGCTATAGCTTCATAATCGTCCGGCGAAATATTGTACCTCTGTCTCTCTCTATGGTTATATATCACTATAGGTATATCGGTTTTACTCGCTATATACTTATAGAATTCAACTAAACCCTTCTTCGTTGGAATATGGTATAGAGGACCTACAACGCTCACAGCGAGATAGCCGAGATCTTTGGCTAGTTTAGCTAACCTAATTATTGTATCGGTATCCGATCCCCCAACATGAGGTAGTAGAAATACTCTAGATGGGGAGAACTCTATGGCTTTAATCAGTAGTTTCTCCCTTATAGGTGAAGAGGTAATAACCCCTTCCCCATAGGTACCGGAGATGTAAAGTCCTGCAATACCTTTCTCAATCTGAAACCTAATCATATCCTCTAAACATTCGGTACATAAATCACCATCTTCGGTGAAAGGCGTTATTAATGCTGTTACTATACCTCTAACCATAAACAATATAGTTCCACCCCAAAGTTAGAGGTTATGAATAATATACGTATAGGTGAAATTAATAAATAGAAATCAGCTTAAAAGACCCTTAAAACACGCCGAAGCATCAATAACTTATAACATTTTTACCAAGAACCATATCCTTACAGTCCATAAAATATAGTTAAAATTAGAGAACGCATAACATCTAATTTTTGCTTAACTACGTTAATCTCTTTCTCAACAGCTAAAGTAGAAGACCCATAAACAGAAGCAGATATTCAGCAATGTTTTACTCAACCATGTTATAATGTTTATATTATAGCTCCTTATATTCTATACTTGTATTAATTCAAATCTAGGAGATTCAACTAAACTTCTATCCATTAAATTTATTCTTAACAATCATATCTGCAAACTCAAATAACTCTAGAATTAAGGTTGCTAAGGCTAAAATAATGCTTAGACCTGTTGCTATAGGACCTTCTAAGCTATCCCTAGGCGTAAAATTAGATGCCGATGTAATGACACTCATTATCGGGTAGATAGATATAGTTTTATCTTCAGCAGCTACAAAACCTTGCACTAATATCTTTAGATGATACGATTCGGAGATCAAAGGCCATAGAATCGGCGTTGAAGCTGTAAATAAATCTACAACTATGTGCAGTAAGTAAACTAATGCGATAGCGCCTAGGTATAGAAGGAAGCCACGAAACCCTCTATGCAAGGTGAATAGAACAACCAAACAAAGTACTCCTAAACCTAATACTATAATACTATGTGTAAACCATCTATGGATCCTAAAAATAACATCTATATCTGGTAGCAAAGCTACCAATGCTATCAATAGAGAAAGCTTTAAACCAAAAACCCTTCTAAGCAGTATATAGCTTACAACGTAGTGTGTTAAGATATCAGCCATATGCTCACCGTTACCTATTCTTCGTATAGGAATCTCTTTAACAAATAAATCTTGTGTTACAGGATAACACTATGTATGTTTTCTGCGAAATATCATGAGCACAAACTCAACAATGTCTTCATCAATACCTTAATCTTCTGCTTAATTATTTACCTCCTAATATTTTTAATTAATAATTAAAGTTGTTTAAGTATTTTTCAGAATCTCACCAATATTAACACTAGGGGTATTATTTAAAGAATACACCTTGATGCCTTGAATTAACGTTTATGTATTCAACTATTCATCTTCAAAATAATGCAGAGGATGTGTAGTTAGCGTAATAGTAAAAGAGAACCTTGATTACAAATAAATACTATACATGGGTATATCTATGAGGTTTCTCTATATGCCAAAAACCTGTTTTTATTAGCTCTATGTTTTTGAACCTCATTAAAATTTTTAAAAGCTAAAAAAGAAAACGGTTTCACTCGAGCTATGAATCAAGGTGATGTAAATATGAATAATAAGAAGATACTTGCAGTAGTTGTTGCAATAATAGTTGTTGTAAGTATAGCGTACTACCTAATATTCGTATCTCGAGGACAACCTCTACAGCCAGCGCAAACAACAACCTACCCATCTTCGCCTACATACACCTTAATTACCTCTTCAACTCCAGCGCATACAACTACAGCTCTAATTCCTCAAGCTAGCAAGTACATCATTGTAGCTTACAAGAATCCTCAGCCAATAGCAAGAGACCAACTAGTTCCCTATTCTAACATAGATCCTGGATTCGATAGAAACCACATAATAGATGCTTTGATCAAAGCTGGTAGAACAACCACAGATCCCGAGGTTAGGAAAACAATATATAATGTTGTACAGAAGCTATCGAACGATAGGCTCTCACTTATATGGCTTGTCCAAGCAAGAGAAGTTAGAGTTTACTGGGATTGGATTAAAAACATATACTTCCACCCAACACTTGTTTACAGAATTGATGATTTACATAAAGATCCTGCAGCACCAAATCCCAACAAGCTCATCATTGGGGAATCAGAAGAAGGTCACAGCTTAGATCCGGCTGTTAGCTACTGGGCCTTCGATTGGTTCATAATGCATCAAATATACGAAAGGTTGGTGGCTTACGAAAGAGATAAAACAGAGTATGTAGTCCCTGGATTAGCTGTTGCTTGGGCGCATAACGAGGATAGCGATGAATGGTACTTTGTGATTAGAGGAAACGTGGTGTTCTATGATCCGTGGGAGAATAGAACTATACCTCTTACACCTAACGATATAGTATACTCATTTAAACGTGTTGCTGAAATGCATCAAGATCCTTCATGGTTAATAGAAGAGTTCATCGATATAAATCAAACAACTATTTTAAGCGAGGAAGAATTCATCGATATCCTATCGAAAGGGCTTTACACAGAGTACAAGGGCTTTAGCAAAGTTATCTCATCTTTGAACGAACTACTATCGTTCTTTGGATACAGCGGACCTGTGGCTGGTTTTGTAAAAATTAAGCTGAACTTCCCCTATGCTCCAATACTCAATGTATTAGCGACAGTTCCAGCAAGCATAGTTAGTATGCAGGTTGTTGAAGAACATGGAGGCGTTGAACCAGGTGCAGAGAACCCATACCTATACGAACACCCAGTTGGTACAGGACCTTATTACTTAGTTGAATGGGTTCATAAGCAGTATTATAGGTTAAGGGCTAACCCGTATTATTGGGGTGGTAAGCCAGCTATAGAGGAGGTAGAGATAAGGCTTATACCCGAGGACTCTACTAGGATTATGATGCTTAAGAAAGGAGATCTAGATGTAGCTTTAGTACCTCCATCGCTTGTAGACCAAGTAAAAGATGTATCGCTTGGTAATAGCAAGCTTGTAGTAGATGTAGCTCCATCCTTCTGGCTACATCATGTAACACTAAACTGCGAAAAATATCCATTGAACAACCCGCTCTTTAGGAAAGCACTAGCGTGGGCTATACCATACGATACAATAATATCAACAGTTTTCAATGGTTTAGCTGATAGAGCTTACGGAGTTATTCCTAAGGGGATGTTCGGCTACCAAGAAGATGATATAGTTAAGTACACATATAATGAGGAAATGGCTAAGAAAATGCTTAAAGAATCAGGTATAGACCCTAAGTCCGTTAGCATAACGATAATAGTTCCACAAGGCTACAGCGATCAAGAGCAGATAGCAACAATACTTCAAGCATCTTGGAGTAAAGTGTTAGGCATAGACGTTAAGGTTCAGGTACTATCGAGGCCAGTATTCAACGAGAAGCTTATGAGCGGTGACTTCGATGTCCAAGTGCTTGCTTGGGGTCCAGACTACGTAGACCCAGATGACTATGCTGGTCCTCTGCAATCAGGTGGTTATACATTCGAGGATCTTAAAATATTCATTGTTACTTCGCCTAACGATATTGCTAACTACGTTGACCTCGATAAAGTCTTTGTAGTAATGTACAGAGATGTAGCTGTAGTCATAGGCCCTATGAAGTAGATCAAATTTATTTTTTGTAGGTTGAACCCTATGGGTGATCTGAAAAAATATGTTCTTAGGAGATCTATAACTTTTCTCCCTACGATCTTAGGTATACTTCTGCTAACTTTTTTAATAAGCCACATCATTCCCGCGGATCCTGTAAGGGTTTGGGCTGGTGGGTATAAAGCGAAACCGGAGGTTATAGAGGAGATTAGGAGAAGGTATCACCTAGATAAACCTCTACACGAGCAGCTACTGCTCTACTTAAGGGATGTTTTCGCAGGGAACTGGGGTACCTCCCCTATGACTAAAAGACCTGTTCTAGCTGACTTGGCCGAGTACTTCCCTGCCACACTAGAGTTAGCTATTGTTTCAACATTGCTCTTAGCCGCTATGGGTGTACCTCTGGGGTTGCTAGCAGCTTTTAAGAAGGATAGCGTTGTCGATAACATTGTTAGGATACTTGCTTTAGCGGGAACTTCTGCTCCTGCTTTCTGGTTAGCGATAACGCTTCAGTGGGTGCTCTACTACAGCTTAGGGGTGCTACCGGCTACCGGAAGAGGTGTTCCTCCTCCTGCAAGGTACACAGGTATGTATCTCCTCGATAGCCTCTTAAACGGTAACATCGGTTTATTCGTAGAGAACTTAAGGTACATACTTATGCCGAGCATAACCCTTGCCTTCACCGGTATGGGGATAGTGGCGAGGGTGGTTAGGAACACAACCTTGGATACGATGTCGTCCGATTTCATAGATTTTGCCAAAGCTAGAGGATTAAGAGGGTTACAGCTGTATAAACATTTACTCAAAAACGTATTAATCCCAACGATAACGATTTTATCGCTAGAAGTAGGGTATATACTCAGCGGAGTAATAGTCATAGAGACTGTATTCGCTTGGCCCGGTATAGGGCTGTATGCCTACAACGCTATAAGCAGCTTAGACTATCCAGCCGTTATGGGCGTAACCCTTTTGACAGGGTTTGTCTTCGTATTAATAAACTTTGTCACTGATATAGCCTACGCAGTCATAGATCCGAGGGTGAGGCTATAGTGGATAGAGGAACACTGTTACAGGTGATAACTAAAAAATTTTCTCAATCTTTCAGCGAGTGGAAGCTTATTCTAGCACTAGCTAGAAAAAGCCCTTTGACAACAACAGGTTTTGTGCTTGTCCTAGGGTTTGTTATTCTAGGTATCCTCGGACCTTATCTAACCCCTTACGACCCTATGGCTATAGACATTACTGGGACCAAGAAGCTACTCCCACCATCTTGGCAGCACTTATTCGGTACAGATGAATATGGGAGAGATTTATTCAGTAGAGTACTCTACGGTGCTAGAGTCTCACTTATAGCAGCCATAAGCGTAATGGCTATAGCTGTACCCGTAGGAATTGTGCTAGGGCTTTTAGCTGGCTACTATGGAGGTGCTGTAGATGAGATGATAATGAGGGTTACAGATGTATTCTTATCTTTTCCAGGGCTAATATTAGCAATAGCTCTTAGCGCAACCCTAGGTCCTGGTTTAACCTCTGCAGTTATAGCGTTATCAGCTGTGTGGTGGCCTCCTTACGTGAGAGTTATTAGAGCGCAGGTGCTTGTGGTTAAGGAGATGCCATTCGTTGAAGCTGCTAAAGCTATGGGTGTAAGAACTAGGAAAATACTATTTAAGCATATCCTACCCAACGCAATAACACCACTACTTGTTTTAATAACGTTCGACTTCGGTTCGGTTATCTTAGCAACTTCTGCTCTCTCGTTCATAGGCTTAGGTGCTCAACCTCCAACACCTGAGTGGGGTAGGCTTGTAGCAGATGGTAGAAGGTGGTTCCCAGATAGATGGTGGTACTCCTTCTTTCCAGGGTTAGTTATACTTGTAACAGTTCTAGGTTTCAACTTGTTAGGTGATGGACTTAGGGATATCCTTGACCCTAGGTATAGGAGGAGCATAGAGGTTAAGGGGTAGATGGTATGAGGAAAATACTAGAGGTAGAAGATCTGAGAGTATACTTCTATACGTATAACGGGGTCGTTAAAGCTGTTGATGGGGTATCCTTCGAGGTATACGAAGGAGAAGCACTATGCATAGTAGGCGAAACAGGTTGTGGTAAATCTGTTACAGCAAGAGCGTTAACCAAGATGATTAAGTCTCCGGGTAAGATCGTCAGCGGAAGAGTGCTATTCAATGGTATTGACCTAATGAAGTTAAGCGATGACGAGTTAAGCAGAATTAGAGGCAAAGATATAGCTTATATATATCAAGACCCTTCATCGGCTCTAGACCCTCTATTCACAGGGGGATACCATGTAGCAGAAACAATAGCAATACACAAAAGCGGGATAAAGATCAAGAACACTATCGAAAAAGTTATCGAGATTTTCAAAGAAGTATTAATACCTGATCCAGAGGCAAGAGTTAAAAGCTACCCACATGAGCTTAGCGGTGGTATGAAGCAGAGGGTTGTTATAGCTACATCGATATGCAACTACCCAAAACTTATAGTAGCAGATGAACCTACAACAGCTCTAGATGTAACTACTCAAGCTCAAATACTTGAACTGTTAAAAGAGCTGAGGATAAAATACGGTTCAGCTGTTCTCATGATAACACATAACCTTGGTGTTGTAGCAGAGATGTGCGATAGAGTAATTGTTATGTATGCAGGGAAAATAATAGAGAAAGCTTCTACGGAGGAAATATTCGAAAACCCCTTACATCCTTACACAAGAGGATTATTAAACGCTGTACCAAACCCATTCAAGAAAATTACTAGGTTAGAATCTATCTCGGGAACAGTACCCGATATGATAAATATCCCCCAGGGATGTAGATTCTACCCACGATGCCCCTATGTATCAGAGAAATGTCTTAGAGAACCCAGCTTAATAGAAGTTAAACCTGGTCACTATGTAGCTTGCTGGCTAAAATCGAGGGACTAGATGTTGACCATCTCCTTACTTGTTGTTAAAAATCTAAAGAAGTACTTCCCAGTAAAAGGTTTCCTATTCACCAAAGGCTACGTCAAGGCTGTTGATGGGGTATCTTTCTCTGTTCAAAAAGGCTCAACCCTAGCACTTGTTGGCGAAAGCGGTAGCGGTAAATCTACTGTTGGTAGGCTTATCCTAAGACTTATCGAGCCTGATTCAGGGGAGATAATATTTGATGGCCTTGATATAGCAAAATTGAAGGGGAGGCAACTACTAGAGTTTAGGAGGAGAACAGCTATAGTTTTTCAAGATCCTTACAGTAGCCTTAATCCTAGGATGACGGTATACGATATCTTAAAGGAACCTCTAGATGCTCATGGTATAGAGCTTGAAGATGAAGAAGATTACATAGTAAAGCTCCTCGAAAAAGTAGGTTTGGGGAAAGAGCATCTTTATAGATTTCCACATGAGTTTAGCGGAGGTCAAAGGCAGAGAATAGCTATAGCAAGAGCTTTAGCTCTTAAACCTGATTTCGTGGTACTCGACGAGCCTACGTCGTCTCTCGATGTTTCTGTACAAGCGCAGATCCTTAATCTACTTAGAGAACTGCAGATTCAGTATAACTTAGCATACCTATTTATAACCCATGACCTGGGCGTTGTCAGGTATATGGCTAACGAGGTAGCGGTTATGTACTTAGGGAAAATTATGGAGATGAGCTACACCGAGAACCTATTTGCTAAACCGTACCATCCGTATACCCAGATGCTTCTATCTTCTATTCCTATACCAGACTATAAGGTAGCTAAATCGAGGGAAAAGGTGAAGATAGTTGGAGAACCCCCAAGCCCCCTGAACCCACCACCTGGGTGCAGGTTTCAATCTAGATGTCCTTTCGCTACAAATATATGCAGGAAAGAGGAGCCGCCATTCGTAGATGTTGAAAAAAGTCATTTAGTTGCATGCTGGATGTACTTTAAGAAATAGGTAAACCTGCCTGCTCTAGTAAGAACCTGTAGACTGTTCCCCAAATCTTGCCATCACTTCTCATTTTATTCTCGAAGTTGTTTATACTCATCCAGAGCTCTAAAGCCTTTAAAGTCTCTTCATCGGGTACACCTCTTACCTCACCTCCATAGTACCCTAGCTTCCTTAGAGCTAGCTGAACATTATAAGCAACTTGGCTTAGATCGTATACATCGGATGGCTCTTCTCTTTCGAGGATCGTAAGCTCCCAGATCTTGAAGAGCCTAATAAGCTCTTTAACAGGGTCTAGATGATCATCTACTCTTAGATCGACGTACTTATCTACACCCTCGGTGCACCCTCCATATCCACCACAAGGTCTTAGAACTATTATAGCAGCACTCTGCTTACCCCTCTTATCCCCACCAGCATCGTCTCCAGCTTTAAGAGCAGCCAGCAATTTATCGACTAGTTCTCCTTTCGTTATTTCAAAGGCTTTAGCCATAGCTTCTAAAACTTCTTCACCGACAAGTATATTACCTTGAACAGCGAATCCATCGCCAATTATGTGACCTGCATAAGGAATACACTTACTACCGGTGAAAGCGTAGGCATTACCTTTTGCATCTACAACCCCTATCTGCCTAAAATCTTTCCTTGGATCACCTGCTAAAGCAAGTTCAGCTGCTTCCTTAGGGGTATAGTGGTTCTCTAAGAGGTAAAGTATAAGGGGTCCGAACTTGACATTAGCCCAAGACTGTGTTGCTACAGCCCCAATACCTACTCTAACCCATGGAACAATAGATCCTGCTGCTATAAACCTAGATGCTACTGCAGCCCCAATATCCCCTTTATCCCTATCGATTGCAACAATTGAAAAAGTCATTTTTAGGCACCCTAACCTTATACACCTAGGTTAGGTATAAATAAGATTAGCGCAAAAGAGCTCAATTAAATTACGGTTTCTGCGGGCTAATGATGAAAATTATGGTAGGTTTTATATTCCTAGAACATAAAAGTCTTATTGAAACCTATTTTAATACCAAATCTGTAGGGGGTCCTTGACTAGAGGTAGGAAGATTTATAGGCAAGGGGATCTCATTTTAGTAGAAGAAAATGAGGTGGACTTGAGTTTTGCGGTTAAAGAAGGCGATGAATTTAAGGTTGAATCTGAAAACGGTAGCAAGCATATAATTAGAGCTTTAGTGTACAGGTTATATAACGAACAGTATGTAGTAGTAGATAAACCTTCTAAGCTAGTACATCAACAGCATCCAGAGCTATTAATCGATCCTGGTATCTATAGAATTGAATTTGTAAGAGATTATGCGCTAGATAGGGAAAAAGCTGTAGATTAAAAGTTTAGAGTGTTCATTGGCTTAGCTTTGGTATAGTTTGAGGTGTTCTGCCATATAGGTGTTGGCGAAGCCTGCAGAAGATCATTCGAATTCTTTCTATCCGATGTTATAACAAGTAGTGGGGCTAAAAAACGGTTCTACGAAGTTGTAAGGGTTGAAGGGTTCCTTGGGTATCCTTTAAAGGTTTTTGTTAGAAAATTTGAGGAATACGTGATTCACAGGTATTGGTATAGCACTAGGTTTTATCATGTATTTCCCGAGAACTTCTACAAATTATTTCAATCGGTGGATAAACTTATTGCAGTTCTGTACAGGTACTATTATAAGAATGTAGAGAAGGTATTTAAACATATTGAGGAAGTAGCTAACCAATGTAGAGATGTTGGTGGATGTATCGATAATTTAGTTAACGAAAGAAACAAAGTTGAGCATAAAATAGCTAGAAGGATTTTAAAAGGTAGAAAAGCTCTAACAACAAGGCTTACTAAAAACACCATGAGGTGCAGAGATCTTGTTCAAAAATACTTTCCTGAGCTACTCAATCCCCACGTATTTACGTATAGAAGTTCAGATGAATTAGCTAAATTCATGAAGAGGTTATTTATTGATAGAGTAGCTGAAGCCTATGTAAGATTTGCAGAAATAAATAACCCAATAATTGTGGCAAGAGAAGGAGTTATGCTCATCACTAAAAATAGCAACAATCTACAAGATTTCTCTATATATGTAGATGACTGTATTGATACTAAAAACTACGCCGTATTTAAGGTTGTTGGCGCTTATAAACTGATGGAATACATATACAGAATTAAATGGGTTGGTGTACTTGGTCTAGATAAATTTTCTAACCAGGTGTTCCTGCACTACGTACCTCCGACACTAGTTCTACATAAAGTTGAACGCTGTAGGCTATGGCTTTTAAATATAGTTGATGATTATGGGAGACCCTATGAACATAACTACACCCTTATTGAAGTCTAGCAAGCAAAAATAAACAAAATTTTTCAGATATTAATTAAACTACTTTACAAACTTTTCATTAATTAAGAATTAGGCTACTAAATAACCTTGTTCTTTAAATTATAATTCACATATACCAATATGTTAAGATTTGAAACTACTGATTAATTGTGATCAAAATAATAAGACTTTATATTACGTTGATTCTCTTAATTAATAGGTATTAATAAGAATAAATTTGCCAACATATATGTATGTGCATAATCTACCCCTACTAAAAAATGAAATTAGAATGCAAACCTACATTTCAAAAAGATCTAGTACAACACAATGTCCATATCTAATTATAGTAGATTATGTTTAAGTGTATGAAATATTGTTTCTGAAATGACACTACTGAGCTAAGCTATTTAACTCTGACTATACATGCTATGATGATATAATGAAATAGTTAAACAACTCTATAACTTTATGCCTAAAATTATTAAATTTCTTCTAATTACCATAGTTATTGACAGCTTTCTGAATCATAATTAAGAGTGGTGAATTACTGCTTAGTACATATTTCTTATTTATTAAGACAAAATAGTTGATAACTTATGTAATTCTATAACATAGTTCGGGTTAATATAATTATTTATAGAAGGATATTAGCTTATTATAAACTAGATAAGGTATTTATACAGTTTTAATGTGGTTTTATAATTATTTGTTAAAATATATAGTTTATCATAGATTAACCTTATATTGTTGAATGAGTGACATTCATATAGGTGAAAATGTGTCTATAAGATTAAGGAACTTAGCTATTTATGTCGTATTAGCTCTTATAGTAGCTTCATCAGTATACATACTGTGGAGGCAACTTGTTGTAAAACCCGTTGTCATCAATGAGACTAGCGCTACTTCATCAACACCTAAATCAAGTGTTAGTAAAACCACTTATATACATACGTTTAATCTTAGAGGGTATTCTATAAGTGGTGCTGGTGCAACATTTCAATATCCTCAGATATCTCAATGGGCTAGGTTATTCCAAGATATTACAGGTGTTGAGGTTACATATCAATCTGTTGGTAGTGGTGCTGGGCAAAAAATGTTTCTATCTGATCGAGTTGTAGATTTTGCTGCTAGCGATCCGCCTTTAACAAGAGAACAGTATGAGAAGTATAAAGGTCAGGTTATGCAAATACCATGGATTATGGGTGCTGTTGCCGTAGTATATAATGTGCCAGAGATACCTAAAGGATACAACCTTAAGCTTACAGCTGAAGTTATAGCTAAGATATACAAAGGTGAGATAGAGTATTGGGATGACCCAGCTATAAAAGAGTTAAACCCAGATGTAGCCGATAAACTCCCTAGGCAACCCATAATAGCTATTCATAGATCAGATTCAAGTGGAACAACAGAAATATTTACAATATTCTTAAATAAAGCTGTTCCTATTGAATGGCCTAGAGATCTTGTTGGAAAAATCGTGAATTGGCCTGTTGATAAAACTGGTAGAGGTATCGGTGCAAAAGGTAATGAAGGTGTTACGGCAACTGTTATGCAAACACATTACTCTATAGGATATGTAGAGTTGAGCTATGCTATAGAGAATAACCTACCTATTGCCGCTATAAGAAATGCTAGCGGCAAGTTTGTTCTACCTACGGAAGAAAACATTAGAAACGCAGTTAAAGGTGTAGCTATACCGGAGTCTCCGACCGAAGACTTTAGCCAGCTATTCATCGATATTATATATTCTCAAGACCCAGATTCGTACCCAATATCATCTGTTGCCTTCTTGATACTGTGGACAAGTTACCAAGATCCTAATAAAGCTTTAGCTATTAGCGAATTCCTGAAGTGGATAGCATACGAAGGGTATAAGCATATGGTTACAGGGTATGTAGCACCACCAGAACCAGTTATAAAGTTATTGTTGGAAGCTGCAGAAGGATTAGGAAAATTAATTTAGATTAATTTTAAACTTGCTGAAGGGGGTCTTTACCCATTAGGTGTATATTATGCCTAAGTTTAATCATGATAAAATGTTTTTCATTTCGTTTTTACCTACGGCAATAATAATATCAGGGATACTCGTTATCTTCTTTATTATCCTCTTGAACCAATCCCTTCAATCAATTGCTATCTTTGGTTTAAACCTTTTTATTCAAAGCATATGGAATCCTGAGAAAGAAGTTTACGGCGTTTTTGCACCAATTATAGGTACTTTTATTACTTCATCTATTGCTGTAGTTATTTCTTTAGTATTCTCGATACCTTTGGCTATTCTTATTACGGAATATTTAAAAGGTAGACCTAGAGATATTCTTTCATCTATTGTAGAGCTTATGGGTGGTATCCCAACTATTGTGTACGCTGTATGGTCGTTATATTATTTAGCGCCATTCCTTAGATCATACATTATGGTGCCTCTACACAACTACCTAAGCTTTATACCGTTTTTCTCGTGTAGACCTATAACAGGGTTAACAATTTTTACAGCTAGTGTAGCTATAGGTATATCCCTTGTACCTTACACAACATCTCTTATAATAGAGTCCTACAAACTTATACCGGTAATGTATAGAGAAGCTTGCCTAGGTATTGGAGCAACAAGATATGAAACAATAAAGATACTTCTCTCGTTAGCAAAACCGGCTATAATAGCTTCAGCTATACTTGGTTTTGCTAGAGCTTCTGGGGAAACAACTATAGCTGTTACAACCATAGGTAACTCTATGTACTTAAGCTTATGCTTATTCACCCCTGGGTACACGGTATCAGCCTTAATAGCCTCTCAATACGAAAATGCTGGTCTCTACAAATACGCTGAATCTGTACTTCATGTAGCGGCGCTCTCAATACTCATTACCACGCTTATCCTTAGTTTCATCGGCTTAAGGATCCTAGATAGATGGAGGGTGAAGATAGTTGTCTAGATGGAGAACAGTAAGAGATAAACTATCCGTATTCTTCGTACTGCTACTATCTATAATTGCTTTAGCACCTCTTATCCATATGATAATAGTAATATTTGTTAGAGGTATAGAAGTTATAGCTAAAGCTGGGCTAAGCTTTTTCTTAAGCATACCACCAACACCTTTATCGAGAGATATTGGAGGGATTGCGCCAGCTTTCGTAGGCTCGTTTATAACAACATTGATTGCTATACCGATAACAATGGTTCTATCTCTTTCAGCAGCAATCCTATCCATCGAATTTCCTCAGAAAACTATATCGAGATTAGTAGACATTTTATGTAGATCGTTTGCAAGTATTCCAACAATAATCGTATCTATGGTTGTTTACTCTGTAGTTGTTGTCCCTATGGGTAGGTTTTCTGCATTAGCGGGAGCAATTGCGTTAGCACTAATATCTATTCCCTACGCTTATACAGCATTTTCGTCAGCGCTAAGATCTGTTCCTCAAACTTATAGAGAAGCTTCTTACTCTATAGGTATGAATAGATGGCAAGCGATATTGAAGGTATTTATACCTATAGCTAGAAAAGCAATCGTAGTAGGTATTTTAATAACATTTGCTAGAGCTATGGGGGAGACAGCAGCACTTCTCTTCACAATTGGTAGGTATAGAGCTGGTGTAAGCTTAAATGTACTAGCTCCTACAGATGCCATACCTTTACTGATATTCGATTTTATTACATCGCCTTTTAGGATATATCACGAAGTTGCGTGGGGTGCATCTTTTGTTCTATTCGTGGTATATTTGGTTATCTTTATCGCTGTAAAAATTGTTGTCAAAGAGGTGAAGCTATAGTGTACGCTATTGAGATTGAGAACCTTAACCTATACATAGGTAATAGGCATATTCTTAAGAATATATCGCTAAGAATCCCCTATAACACTATACACGTGATCATGGGGCCCTCGGGCTCTGGTAAAACAACGCTATTAAGAGTGATAAATAGATTAATAGATTTAACCCCTGGGGCAAGGATTAGCGGGAAGGTCTCTGTTTTAGGGAAAAATATTTTCGATATCGATCCTTATGGACTAAGGCGTAGCATAGGCATGGTTTTTCAGATACCTAACCCGTTTCCGCATATGACTATATACTGGAATGTAGCTATATCAGCTAAGCTAAACGGAATTGCTAAGAATAGAAAAGATCTAGATGAAATCACTAAATGGGCTTTAGAAAAAGCTATGCTATGGGATGAAGTTAAAGATAGATTAGATAGATATCCCCACGAGCTTAGCGGTGGCCAAAAACAAAGGCTATGCCTTGCTAGAGCACTAGCTATGAAACCTAAGATTCTCCTTCTAGATGAGCCTACAGCTAACATAGACCCTGTTAACGCTAGAAAACTAGAAGAAGCTATAGTATCGCTAAAAGACGAGATAACAGTAGTTATGGTGACCCATTCACCTCATCAAGCAGCTAGAGTTGCGGATACCGTGACGCTTATATATGATGGAACTGTAGTTGAACAAGGTGTAGCACAGATTGTATTCCTACATCCATCCAACGAGTTTACAGCTAAATTCCTTAGAGGTGAAATATAGATATGTTGTTAATTGAAGAACTTGAGAAACTTAAATCAGTGCTACTCCATATGGCTAAATATACCAAAGATGTCATCTATAAAACAAGTAGTTTGTTTGAAAAGCTAGAAAGTTCGTATAGAGAGAGGATATGGAGTGAGATAGATAATTCAGCATCGCTTCTAGAAAGAATTAGAAAAGAATTCGTAAATGAAGTCTTAGTTTTTATAGCTAGAAGACAGCCCCTTGGTAAAGAGCTTCTAGTAGCACATACTTTAATAGGTATCGCCTATGATGTTTATAGGATATCGAGGTATTGTAGAGAAATAGCTAGGATAGACTCTATGCTAAACCCAGAATCAAGTTTATCAGATGTAGAGGATATCAAGGGGGTATTTAGCGAAGCAGTAAAAGCTGTAGAGATATCCTTAAACGATCTTATCTCACTTGAACCAATCAACGAGGCAACTGTTATCGAAATAGACAATAAAGTAGATGAATACTATAAAAAACTATTAAAAGAGGTTGTATTAAGGGATAGCGTGGATAGGTTGACAGCTTTAAAGATTCTGATTATGAGGCATATAGAGAGAATAGTTGATCATGCTAACTACATAGAGAACTATCTAAAAACGCTTGCCTAAACGTAATTTTTGTTGAACAAGAGTTCCTTGTTGTAAAGTTAGCATCTACCCTATGGAGCTACAAAATAGATGTTAATACAAACGTTATAACAATATCGTAGGCTATTACCGCGAACTGTATCGCTATTGTTCTTAAGCTGTAGATAACTATAGGTCTATACTTTCTGTACTTTGGTATAAGCCCTTCACTGAATCCTTTAGCTAGTTCTTCTCCTCGTAGTATTATAATAGCTAATGTTTTCCATATGCTTTCCTTTTTTAGTGCATGGGTGTAGATTATCTCTATACCTTCTTTTACGAGAAAAGATGCAACTCTAAAAAATAGCTGTGGGTATACTCCAGCAAATTTATTCACCTTATTGAATAATATTGATACCTCTGTAGGGTTGAACGTATGCAATATGTACATAGTGTTTACTGTTACAAGGGTTGCTCTAGCATATATTGCTATACATCTAAAGGGGTTTATGTAACCTTTGGCTAGGTCTAGAAGAAGTTGGGTTAATGCCATCCATAGCCCTGGTATAGAGGATATAGTTAACGTGTATAGGAGTAGTTTACGCATCTCAAAGATATAGTATGTTATTAGTATAGGCAATGTGTATAGTACGAGGAATCGGATATCGTTTAACCCGAAGATATAAGTTATAGCGATATGTGTAAAGCTAAGTAATACCGAGCCTTTTCTTAGCAATGAAAAACCGTAGAGAAATAGAGACCGAAGGATAACAATAACCATAGCTGTTAAAGCTTTTGCATATCTCCTCATGGCTAGATCCTCTCTTTACCTAGAGTAAAACAGTAGTATGCGCAGAAGATGATAGCAAACTACTGTGGGTTGCTATAACAACGCTTACGCCTTTAGTAATAGCTTCTGCTAATAACTTAAGCACGTTAACTAAGTTTTTAACGTCTAGCCCAACAGATGGTTCATCTACTAGTACTATATCTGCTCCTCTAGCTAAAGCAGATGCTATAGCTAAACGCCTTCTTTCACCTGAGCTTAGCCTAGTTATAGGTGTATCAAGGGCGTTTACCAACGAAGATTTTAACGCTAAATCTACTTGGTTTAGAAGTTCATCTCTTGGTGTTGGTTCCGAAAGGTATAGCAAGGGGTTCTCAGGAATGTACTGTATATTTTTGGTGAACCTCTTTATAGCTCCTCTACTCGTTCTATAGATACCAGCTATAAGCTTCAACAACGTCGATTTACCTTTCCCGGATGGTCCGCGGATAGCAACTAATTCACCTCTTCTTATATCGAGATTAACACCTTTGATCGTATACTCTCTTGAGTCTGGATATCTAAACCATACATTCGAAAGCTTAAGTTGGGTATCCTTCCCAAGTACATCCTTGATATTCCTTGATAAGTTTTTAACTTCAGCTTTTAACTCATCTAATTCGTTTATCAAAGGGATTTCGTCTACGCTTGGATACATCCGTGATTCACCCATAGGTTCTACATAGAGTACCTTATCTACACGGTTTCTCCAAAGCTCTATATCGTGGTCTACAACAATGAATGACATTTCGTAGCTATTTCGTACTTCTTCAACTACATCAACAAGTTGTTTCCTAAGCTCTTCGTCTAGGTAAGCCGTTATTTCGTCGACTAGGATAAGCTTTGATCTACTTAGAATAGCCTCTATGAAGAGAATTCTCTGGATTTCACCTGCGCTTAAATCCATGGAATTGGACTCCAAAACATGCTCAACGTTGAACAGCTTAACGTATCTATGAACATGATCTTCATATTCTTCGCTGAAGCTCATTACCTCTAGAACAGGGTAAGGAGAGATTACACCAAACCATGGCTCCTGAGGGATGTAGCTAATGTAATCCCTATTAATACTCAGCGATATAAATCCAGAGAACTCGATATTAAATAAATTGTTTAAACCTGCAATACACCTTAAAAAACTCGTTTTACCTCCTCCGGAGGGACCTGTTACAAGGATTACCTCTCCTTCTCCTACTGAGGCGGAGTTTATAGAGGTTATAGGTTTATCCTTAGCATATAGCTTTAATTTCTCAACTTTTAGTAGCTCTTTCAATGAATTGCACCACAGGTATAGATAGCAGTATACCTGCTGTAAACTGCCCTACGTTAACAGGTACCTCGAATATTGCCCCAATAGGGTCTCTACCTAATATTAACGGATTAGATACGAAGAACTCGTAGAGGAAATAGCCTAAAACCATAACCATACCGCCTACAGCCATAGCTAATACATAGGGTTTCTTCACAAACGCTACGACAATTGATAGAATCGCTATTAACGCTGATATAGCTAACCATATGTATGATGGAAGAAGTACAGCAAAACTAGGTATAAACATTTTTACGCCTAGAAGCGATGTCTCAGTCCACGTAAATAGTACACCTGCTTCTTCTTCTCCATACCCAAACATATTGTACAACACTACAGCTGATAATATCAACCCAATAACAACTGTTAAAATCCTAACAAAAGTAGCTACCCTTGGTTTTCCAAGTTTCTTCAAAAGATATGAAACTATATATCCTTCGCAAAACTTTATAACAAAAGTCGCTGGAGCAAAATACCAATAACCAAGAACTAAATCAGCTAAAGCAGGTCCTAAACCAGCAGCTACAGCTGTAACCATAGGTGGAGCTATAGAAGCTATAACATATATCGATGCTTCACCTAAATTAAAGTAACCACTTGTAGCAGGGGTTTCTATAACCAACAGCACAGTAGCTATGAAGGTTATTACGGTGAAGACTATTAACCTTACAGCATTGTATACCTTTACCATAAGTTTAAACCCAGGAACTACAACATAAACAGCACTATAATTAGGCTTTGTGGAACGTTCACTAGGATAAACTCATTAAAACCATATAGTGCAAACCTTGTTTAAGAAATATAAACGAATAAATTTAGCTCGATGCTTTCCATCTCAACTCATAAGATGTTATCTTCACATTTGTTAAGAAATTGAAAAACTGTATTGGTAACTACTCTATTACCTAAGTATCTCAATACTGTTATGCGTACAATTTACTAAAACGCTTAACGTTATGCTATAAGAATAAAGATGTAATTTAAATATGTACTTCTTTATGAACATAGAGAAGGTTTAAACCTATCTTATTTTAAGCTAAAGCATATGCTACACTTTGACGGATTTACTTATATTATTAGAATCTACTCTACTTAATATAATATCCTAGATCCTCTTAGACCACTTATATATAGTTTTCCATAGTTTGCTTACGTAAGCTTGATGCTAGATGCTATAGGTTTTTAATTTCCTAGGGTTTTTGTAATTCCTTAGGTGTAGTAATTGGCGATATTATTTTCAACTGGTAGTAAAGAACTTGATGAAATTTTAGGTGGTTTTAGGCAACGCTCTATGCTACTTATTGTTGGTAATCCTGGTGCAGGTAAAACTACCTTGGCTTCTCAAATTTGCTATGTAAATGCGTTTAACGGGTTTAAATGCCTTTATATCTCCTTTTATGAAGATAAGGATAAGCTGTTTTGGAATATGAAGAACCTCGGTATTAATTTTGCAGAGATTGAGTCTAGAGGTTTGCTAATTTATGTAAAACTCCCTGCGCTATCTTCAGTAGAAGAAGTGATGAAGATTATATCAGATATTGTTGTTAAGGAAAGACCTAGGGTTGTCGCTATAGACTCTATTAACACTATATTAGAGTTTTTAGAAAGGAGGGAAATACAAAGAGCTATACTATTAAACTTCTTCTATCAGTTGATAAACGTTATCGATGGTCTCCTCGTAGCTATAGCTGAGCTACCCTTCGGTAAAGAGCAAGTAGATTTTGGGGCTATAGAGTTTATTGCGGATGCTGTTGTGGTTCTTAAACATAGAGTTGAAAAAGGGTTAATCACAAGGATTCTAGAGATTAGAAAAATCCGTGGAGCACCGCTTACAATAGCAGAAATACCTTTTTCGATAGTCGAGGGGAGAGGTGTAGAAGTATTCGTCTCACCAAGACCAGAGAGGCCAGCTTCTATCACAATGACTAGGCTAAAAGCTCACGAAGTAACAGAGCACATCTTTGGACCTTTATACAAAGGTGACACAATATTTATGAGCATTCCGGGGGGTAGTGAGTTCCACCCAGAGCTCTTGATCCCCCTCATAGATATTGTTGCAGAGAATAATATGAAAACCTTGCTGATAACCTATAGATACTCTAAAGACGAAATTATCGAAGTGTTTACCTCTATGGCTAGGAACCTAGGATTAAACAAAGAAGTAGCAGTAAAAGCTTTAGAGAATCACTGCATCATAGAGTCCATAAATCCAGCGAGCTTCTCGTTAATCCAGCTGCAATCGCATATAGTTGACCTAGTTAAGACGCACAACCCAGATTTCGTGATATTCTACGCTATCGAGGTTCTACAATCCATAGTGGAAAAACCCAGCGAATACTTGTCTATAGTCATAAACCTTCTTACCTGGCTTAAAAATCAAGGAAAACTGGTCCTCAGGATTTCAGAGCACATAGACAACAAATGGGTTAAAAAACACGAAGCAATAGCGGATGTAGTAGTAAAGCTTAAGCATAAACGAATAGAAAAAGAATATAAGCCTATTATTATTAGTTGGAGGCGGGGCATACCCCCAAGAATAATAGATCTTACAGAAAAGAATCTCCTAAACAAAATAGAGATATTAAGTAAGACCCTAAATGAAATAATAAAGAAAAGGCTTGAGTAACTTAAAAATTCCATTAATGCTTAGCAAAGAATGTGAAAATTAAGCCATGTATTTACTGAAGCTTGTCAGCAATTTATTGACATCTTTCGAGTGATTACACATAGTGGCGCCATATCTAATCCTCCAATGAATCTCATTAGAGGCACGTTCCTACGAATATAGAAACACCCATACTATTTTGCTTGCTTTAAATCACCTCCACATATAGGCTCAAGAGATTTACCGAGGAAGTATTGTTAATGATTCTTTAAGGTATTCAGTCAACTCTCTTGCTTTATTTAGTGTTTACTCCATTCTTAGTATTTTAAAAGCTTCTTCAACCATGGTCAACCTAGGTTACCGCTTTTTGAACTTTACTTTCTATCCATGTTTAACGCATAATTATCCTTATAGTATTTCATTGATCTAAACAGATTAAGCACCTTGTAAATATTATTGTATATTCAATTTACGATACAAACGCAATAGTTTTCTGGGTATCGTACGGCGAATAGCGATATTCATGAACTACAAATAAAAAATTATTTTTGTGTAGAACCTTGTATATTATATTAAGAGGTTTAGATTATTATTGCCAAATATAGCATGAGTATACCTTCAGCGGAAAAGCTATAGGTTCTTAACTTGAGTTTTGAAGAAGCTGAAGTTTTGAGGAGAAGAGCTGAATCTTTTCTTATAAATACCGTTAATCTTCTTAGTGAAGATGAAGCCAATTTAGCTGTGTTTGGTTTGGGGCAATATTATCAACTTATCCTTAAGTATAAGATACTTGTTAAGAAAGGTAGCAACGATAGAATATGTTCTCTAAGAAGACTTATTCAGGAAGCCGGCGATTTAAATTCAAGAATTTCCGTATTTCTTAACGATATCGAAAACCTACACTATATTTATAGACTTGAAGAAGTATACATACCAGCAAGGCATCTACCAATAGATTACGAGGTCCCCTAAGTTAAAGATGTTATAAAGTTTGTTTTAGAGGTGTTTAAAACCAATTGCCAAAACCATATGAATTAAGGGTTTTAAAATACCTAGAAAACTATATAGATTTAGTTGAAAAAATTAAAAATATAGTTAAATCTATTAACCCAAAGCTAAGATGTTTGTGTTTGGATCTGTTGTTAGAGGGAGATATATAGCCTCAAGTGATATAGATATTCTCATTCTAGTAGAAAAATAGATAAAAATACGATATAATGACAAAAGTTTACAAAGAAATTGAAGCACCAATAGGACTCCATATAGTATCAATAGAACTTCTCAAAAAACGGTACAGAAAGTTCATGGATTCAAAAGATATAATGGCAATTTAATTCAATGAGAATAACGGTAATAACATATATTACAGCAGTACATCGTAATAAAACACTTCTACAGCACTATATATGTTTTATACTAGCCGAATTTAGTTAAGTTGTTAGCTGATCAGTAAATAGGTAAAATTATGTAGGTTTTCAATTAGGTAGTGTATTCCGGTATATAGATTGAATTGCTTTAATATAAATTTTTATACTATTTTATGCGTTTAACTAATTGGGGAAGTATTCCTTAATGTAGCCCAATCCTTGGGCTTTAAAGGGTATACTTCTTCCACGCAGATGAAACCGGTCTATCCTCAGATGATATACGTAACCGTTGCAGAGGTAGATCTATACATGCATAGGCACTATGCTAGAGTCAGGCGATTCATACTATCTATTCTGTTAACTACTCTTATACTTTTAAGCATCCATCTACCTCTTACAAATGATGAAGATTTAATTCGCTCTTCAGCTAAGGCGCAATCAAGGTGGAGTATTGTTTCAGAAGAGACTAGTAAATCTAGGTATAAGTTTACTTTAGATAGTACAGCAAACGCTGTTAGGCTTGTTCTATACATGGATTCGAGGGGCGATATCAATAGCGATAACGTTAAGATAGTAATTAAAGGATCCACAATAGCTGTTCAACAAGATTCCGTTATAGTATATAGTAGTGGTATTGTTGGGTACACAAAGATAGGCTATGAAGGTGATAGAAAAGGTACCGCTAAAGGTCTTCATGTAATTTACTACATATTTCCAAATGTTACATACATTCTAGATATTGAGATGGAGCTCTACTCGGAACGTGGATATCCAAGACTGTATGTAGATAAATCATTTATAGAGCCAATAAATATAACAATGTTTTACTGGTCTTTAGAAGATGAGAAGTACAGCTATGGAACGTACTACGTAAATAATGTAAACCCTTATAACGGTGAGTTAAAGGTGGCTTCGGTATCCCATGGAATACCTACTGGGATGTACAAGGATTCTAGCGGGGTTTCCTACTACTATGGAAGAGCCTTTAAGCCCGATATGTTTGGGGCTGTTGATATTTATGTAGATGTAGGCTATATGGGTGGATTCAACATAGCTCCTGAGAGTACCTATGGATTAGGGAAGTATACGATTAAGCTAGATGTAGGGGTTGAACAGTCCTCTAAAGTAGCTAGCGTTACGTCTGACCTTGATTACGAGACTCTTTTCTACGAGAAGGGAGGTGGTGGTGTTTTAGAATTTGCGGCTGGAATTGCAGCCGATAGGGTTGAGGATATACTACTCGACCTTATAACAGACTACGGTATAAATTTTATAAAGTCGCCTATCGGGAAAGCCACCCTTAGGTACATACCATATGTAGCAGACATCATTGAATGGATAGAGATGATGGCGAGTTTAACATACGACAAGATCATAAACGGTAGTAAGAGAATAGTCTTCGCCAACACCTACATAAAGCCTAGCTTGGACGATTTCATCTATATCTGGGCTCATTTCATAGGTTTAACAAAATCAACAGGGTTTTCGACCACCATAATAAACTTCTGCGGCAATCCTCCGTGGGAGAACTTCCTAGATAGGTACTTCGGGCTTGGAGTTTGGAGACTTAATTACGGTGGTATATATGTGGGTGGAATAGTCTTAGACTACTTTAATGTACCTGAAGTTATTTCAGAGCTTCCACATGGAGGGGTGTATCCAGCTGTAGTAAATATCTCTATAAAGTTCAGTAAACCTATAGATAGAGGTTCTTTACCACCATACGTAAACTCAATCATAGTGTACCGAAACTCTGCTGAAGTACCGTTTTTTGAATACTTTAGATATAAGTTGAGCTCAGATAATACAACACTTTTCATCTGCTCCAGCTACCATCTAGAGTACGGCTCTAACTACCTACTCGTACTAACCCGGAGGATTAGGGGATCTGATGGTTCGAATATAGTTAAATCTTACGAAATCGAGTTTAATACAGAACATAGAAGACAGATAGAACCTGAGGTATACTATGTTCTACCTACGGTTGTAAAACAGTACGAAATACAAGGTGTTCTATTTAATGCCTACCTCTACAGCAATGTTTCAATAGATTGGAGTAGAGCTACGGCATTCGATGTTACATTCAATATAGATGGTGTAGAAGTAAAGGGTAGCTATGTAGGTGAAGCAACGTTCTATACAAACGATATACGGATAGACTACTACGACAGAGGTTTTGGAAGACTGTACCTAGCAAACGGTTCACTATGGTTTACACCATTAATGGCCAGGGACGGGGGTTTTCCGCCAAAAAGAGGTGTATATGTTTTTAAGATTGGGGAACAAGCCAATATAATACATCGCCAACCAGCTAAACTAGTTATTTCATGGATTAAAAGGTTTGGGAACCCTAAGGTTGACGAATCGTTGAAGAATATCGGTGTAGTTGAAGGAGCAGTATTTGATTTAGAGCCTATGCCTGTAGCAAATTACGAGGTCATGTCCATAGATAGATTAGGTGAAGGAGTAATAATATCAGAGGATGAGCTCGAGCTCAACAGCACAAAAATTGTTCTATACATTATGTCAGCCGATGATATAAGTAGACATGGTTTGAATAAATTGATAGATGGATATAAACCTATTTACACCGTATCTTTAGGAGGTCCATCACCGTTACCTATAGATATATTCGTATTCATAATAGCTAATGTAACATATATGAGGGCTTGGAGGCTTGTCCCCCTAGGCTATATCTCGTCCATAGAGCAACAGAAGGTTTATACATATACTATAAAGTTTCCTTCAGCTGAACCAATGGAGATTACGTTGATAGCTAATACAATTATTAAGAACATAGATAGTTCTGGTCTACCTAACGAAATTAAGCTAGCTGTAGAAGGTACTCCTGGGAAAGCTGGGTATATAATCCTTGTAATTCCGAAGAAACTCAGTTTATCAGTTCAATCATCTACAATAGATGGTATATCTATAGAGCTTAGAGAAGTAAATGAAACGCTGTTTAACGATGCTGTAGGAATTCGACTTTCGTACAGCTACCAGCAGAGAAGCTCAACAATAACGGTATATCTATCCTCTAGAAAAACTGCTACTCAAACTAATGTAAATTTACATAATCACATACTGGTATTGTTAGCTATCCTAATACCTATAGCTGTTATCGCTACAGCTGCTGTAGTTATTCTAAAACCTAAGATTCTTTTAAAGAGGTGAAAACACGCTGGGTAGAAGTAGGGGTAGGAAGGAATAAATTAGGTGATGCTGAATGGTAGAACTATTAAAGACTATAGTCATAGATGAAGCAGTTATAGCTATACTTCCCATAGTTGCCGGATTCTTTTACTACCTAGCAACATCGACAACGGTTTGTTATAACGCCGAACGAGATCAAGGTTTTAAAGCATCAATAGAGGTAACCAGCAATTATGAAGATATTCTTAAAGGAAAAACTAAACCCGTTGACGTTACTATAGATGCCATTGGTTTACCTAGAACACCTTCTACAACAGTTATCATAGAGTTCCCATAGAAATAGATGAAAGCATAGAAATCTCTATGTTAAACATAGCCACGTGAATATTCAAAATGTTTAATAAAGTGTCTTTACCTTGGCTCAAATATATAGATTCTAGCGCAACTTAATACCTTAGAATATTTATAGCCTATAAGTATGGTTTAGCAAAATAGACAAGGGATCTTTTATTCACCAATATACCTAAATCGATGCTTAATTGTTTATAATAGAAGCTTACGGTGTTTCACAAAATCCTTTTTAGTATTATTCATCGTTGTTTAAACTACTACTCTAACAAGAAGAGTTTGATCCAAGTTAGAGCTATCGAATTCAAAGCTAATCTGGCTACATAGCGAACATCTAAGGAATTTTAGTTAGGGTTAACCAGTAACTAATATATATTAGAGATATTGAGATTCGCTAAAGATGTTGGGTTTTGTTCCCTTAGGTGTATAACATCTCCTACATAAACCTTAACTATTTTGTCCTCTATTGTTCTAATTCTTAAAGCTCCATCGCTTTCTACGTCTTCAGCTAACCCTTTGATTTCCTCATTAGGTGTTACAATTTTTACATACCTATTTATTGTTGATGAGTGTTTTCTCCATCTTTTTATAACCTCATTTGATTGGTTTTGTTTTAGTAGGATGTATACATCGTCTATGTTTTTGAATATGTTTAGGAGTAGTGGTATTCTTGGGATTTCAAAGCCTATGGAATTCTTTAGCGTTGTAGCTATACTTATTAGCTCCTGGGGAAGAACGTTATTTACGTTTACGCCTATTCCCACAACTGCATACTTTAAAGTATTTGCTTCAGTACTACCTTCTATAAGTATACCAGCAACCTTCTTCTCGTTTAATATAACATCGTTTGGCCATTTAACCTTAGCATCTACCCCTAAAACTGTTTTTATAGCATCTATAACAGCTACAGCTATTGCTAAACTAAGTAGATTTATATACGCAAGCTCTCTAGGCCTAAGAATTAAAGATAGCCATAGACCCCCTCTAGAGGCTACCCACTGCCTACCTAACCTACCTCTTCCACGCTTAAGCTCTTCAGCTAAAACAACAGTTCCTTCGGGGGCACCTTCTTCTGCAAGTTTAAAAGCTATATCCTGAGTTGAATCGCAAACCTCAATATAATTCACGCTGAACTTAATCTCTGTATCAAGGTATTCTACATACTTATTAATTTTAGATAGATCATCTAAATCTACAAGTCTATAACCTAACTTGGAATTCATATCAATTACGAAACCTTTCGTTACCAGCTCATTTACAGCTTTGTCAATTGTTATTCTTGAAACACCTAAAATTTGTTCAAGTTTTTCTGCGGAAACATAATCGATGCTCATCATTAAAATCTTAAGTACTTCGGCTCCTCTACTCAAATACTTGCACCTAACAGAAACCTATCATATTATTCAAACTCCCTAGCTCTAAAATTTTTAAATAATCATAGCTTTTGACATCTTGTATCGCTGTATACATAGTCATAAACCAGGTATTTTTTATTGAAATCACGTAAATATAGTTTTATTTAATTAATTGAACAACTCTGTTATAGCCATGGAGAACCAGGAATTTTCATACTACTTAGATTTATTGAAAACAGTAGAATAACAACCAAGCCTTCTACGCAATACTCCATAATAAAGCTCACGTTTAGGAACTAAGACGAAAATAGTAAATGTTTTTATAATGTCAAGGATAGAATATAGCTCAGGTAGGAAGACCCCACATATTTTATCCGTAGCGATCGAAAAGTTCATTAAAGCCACGGTATATAGTTCTACAAAAAGCTTCTATATCATGTAGATGTTGTTATGAATTCTGCTATTAACTTGAAGAAATAATGTAACATAATATACGTAAAAAATTTAGTTGAGGGTTATACTTAGTTAATTTTAAGGAAGATTTTTATTAAAAACCCTATATATATCTAAAAGCATAGAAACCCTATAGCGTGTTCCAATTAATTTCGTAGAGATGTGAACTTACGAAGTAATTATCATAGAGGGTAATTCGAACCTTTGAAATCATGGACAAACTCTATATCCGCTGTAAAAGAAACTTCACCTTATATTGATTCGCTATACCAATCGCAGCAGCTATCAATCCTATAAACGGAGTCGAAGCTTTATTGAGTAATTTTGATACTGCTTCTACAAGTATTCTTAAGCTAAATCGTATATTTGTTTTTGTACACACAACTAATTCACAATTCAACATCTTAATATATTAATTGCTTATAATATCTTCAGACTATCTATAGTTCCTTCTCATTAGCTAGAATGTTCGGCTTAATCCACAGTTATAGCTGTATCAACTTCAACTTAAACCAGCTGTTCCGTTCCCTCAACATAAGGTGTCCTACGGAAAACATATCGACATAGATGTCAGGTGGATAATAAGAAAGAAATAGCTAAATTATGTAATATTTTGATTACTATGATAGAACTATACCTGAACTTGAATTAAATGTTATAACAAGCTTTAGCTATGTGCAGACGTTGTTTCTATGGGGATAGTGATGTTGTTGGGGTTATAACATATCGTTCAAAGCTACATATGAACACGATGTATAAGTAAAATGCTCAGATTTGGTTAAAGTATTCTTATTACGATTTTTGTGTCCATATAGAGAAATATATATCTGCGTTAATAGAGTGGGTGCTTTATGCTCTTCTATAGGGTTTAATCTATGTTATGGTTTTACGTGGTTCTCCTTCTGTGTATTTAATTTTTCTGATTTTATTTTGTTCAACATATTTAGCATATCTATGGCTATGTAGTGGTTCTCTTTACATATTGGTTTACACCTTTCTACCTCCCTAGCAATGGTTATGTATAGATTTCTTGGTTTCTGTAAACCGCTTAAGCTAGCTTTTGCCTCAAGATCTTTAGCTATACGTAGCGATTCTCTATAATTAATATCGCTCCACTTAATCTCTATGAATACGGCTAAGTCTCTTCCTCTAGCTACTACATCAATTTCATTGTTTTTATGCCACCATCTCCCTACCTCGCTTATCTCAACACCTAATTCTCTAAGAAATAGATATACGAGCTCTCTTCTAAACAAGGTTTCGATAGTGTTGGATATGTAGATGTTGAAAGTGTTCTTTATATCCTCAAGGACTTCGTTTACGTAGCCTAGCTCTAACCTCGTTATATTTGGTTTAACGTATTTAAACCAGAAGCTGAAGTACGGATCTACTACTTCTATGCGTGTTTCTCCACCTCTTCTACCGATTGGCTTCACCCTCTCAACTATATCTAAATACTCTAAAACATCTATGTACCTAGATATAGATTTCGATGTAACACCAGCTATACTTGCAATTTCGCCAGGTTTTGTATATCCATTAGCTATAGCGGATAGTATCGCTATATATGTTGAAGGCTCTCTAACTTCTTGCCTAAAGAAGTTCAAAGCTTCATCGAATAAATACGAACCTCTCCACAGAATTTTCTCAGCTATATTTCTGAAAATATCTTTAGATTCATCAACTAAAACTAGGTATGCTGGTGTACCACCAAAAACGCTGTAGGTAGAGATAGCATCTAATGCGCTATAGCTTGGATAGAAACCCCATGCATCTACTAAGCTCATAGGCTTAATCTTTAGGGATACAGTTCTTCTGCCGAAGAGAGGAGAGCTATAGCCAAGCAACTTCTTCTCGAAAAATGATATAGAAGAACCACACAACATTATAACCATATCCAGATTTTTGTTAAGATCGCAAAAGCGTTGCAACCTCGAAACAGATTCAGGGTCTGAGTCAGCTATGTACTGGAACTCATCAAGAACTACAACTATACTTTCTCCAACCTCCTTAATCAGAAACCCAAGGAAATCGTCGAGGTTATCGAAAACACCAACAGGTCTGTTAAGCCATATTGAGAGGAATTTAGCAAGCTCCCTATAAAGAACATGTTTAGATGCCTCTATAGCGACAAAGTAGAAACACCTTCGACTACTACAGAAATACCTAAGAAGATGGGTTTTGCCAATCCTCCTCCTACCGTAAACAACCACAAGCTTAAGTCCACCACCAGCTATCGCTCTCTCTATAATCTGTAACTCTCGAACTCTGTCCACAAATATATAGCGCATCTAAAGCTACCGCCTCTAAGTACGGATAACTAGAAGCGGTGCATGCTTATAAGTTTTACTAGATTAAAATTAGAGCTGAATTAGTTTATTAACCACCTTATAAAGCTTAATGTATAGAAATAGGGATAAGGGAATCTATTAATTCGGATAACTATTTATAGAGTATAGAGTTAATAAGCTTTGTACCTAATTCAAGAGAGGAAAACATGTATTCTTTATTGAGGAACTGTAGATAAACCAATTGAGGTTATGTTTTAACGTTCACTTTAAGTTGTAGCTAGAGCTTCTAAATCTTATGCGGGGTTCTCAAGTTATTGTTTTAATGTATTGATGCTACTTTTTGTTTTATGTATATTCTCTCTAGACATCCGTCTTTGTACGGTCTTATATGGTTATAGTTTCTCTCAAACACTAAGTCAGGGTTTATTCTTTTGAGTACGTATTTGCAGACAGTCTCTGATACGAGTTTGCATGTGTATTTAGTATCCATGTTAAGTTTTTGTGTTAGTTTCAGTATTGGGCATGGGTTTCTCGATATAGTTATAAGCTCGGCATCCCCTATTTTCACAACCTCTACGTCTTCCTCATCAAGCTTCAGGAAATCGTAGTAGAAAACCTTAAGCAAATCCTTCATATCTTTAATCCTCCTAGGCTTAACAGTCCATAGGAATCCGTATAGATAGAAAATTGATAATGCTAGGAATAAAGGTATATGCTTTAAACCAATTTTAATGCTATTAATTAGATTCCCCATACATTCACCACCTATAGTTGAAAATCGGTAATACAACCTAAATAGTTGATACATATAGTGAAACACTTTATTTGCAGTTTAGTTTAAGCTAATTGTACTAATAGTGGATTCTAACTTTAATTAAACTGATACCAACTCAGTATTCTCTTAATATGCGGTTATGTTACTTGCTGAAGATAGTACTTCGATATGGTATAATTTAAGAGGTTGTAGCACTTTTGTTGTCAATGTATATCCCTAATAGCGTTGCTTATGAAGTTTTGTTTCGATCGTATGTGATGATGTAAATTTATTATCTTATAGTAAATCTCTTGCATTATGATCTGAATAGTTGGGAGGTAGTGAGATGGTAGCCTGCTTGGCGTTAATGTTATTTGTAGTATTTCTACTTATTTTCATACTCTTTAATTTTCCTTGGATAGCTAAGTATTGGCGTTTAACCGCAGCAGAATACGTTGTCAGGAATAGCTATAAAGTTGCGTTTGTATCTGATATTCATTTAGGTGCTTATGGTTGTAATACTAGGTTGATTAAAGTTATTGGAGAGATGCTAAATAGGTTAAACGTTAGCGTTCTAGTTATCGTAGGTGATTTAATTGATAGGAAGTTTTACCTAAGTTCAAAGTATTTAGAGAGAATAGCTTCTTTAGTTGTAGAAGCACTTAACCTTAGAGATATCATTGTGCTGTACATACCATCGAATTCCTTCCACGATATAGCCTTGGTAGATTTGAATAGAGATATACTTGGATTTAAGTTGGGTAGTAGGAATGTAGAATTCATCTATTCATCCCATATGCTTAAAATAGTGTTTGAAGGATGTAGTGAAAATGTTTATGTTACGCATGGAGATTATATTTCTAGGAATGGCATTGTATCATATTTATTGGATAAGATTAGTAGAAAGGTATTAGGCAAAGGTATTACCGGTATAATTATGCGAAGGATTTTCGGTTTAGATAGCGAATCTTGGGTTATTCTAGGCCATAGCCATATTCCATCTATAGATCGAAAATATAGAGCTATAGTATTAGGTAGTTGGGTAAAAAGATTCTTTGATCCAAGGGGCTACTCTATAGCTGTGGCTAGCTGTAGAAACAATGCTATTAACATTATATTTAAGGTTTTTAGGTGATGATCGATGCTATACTTATACTATATAGTTATTTGTAGGGACATGTTTTGTTTGAGTTTATTTTAATTTAATTTAATTGTTGTTTTTAGGTGTTTAGCTATAGGCTTTTGCATAGTCTAGGTAATTTACTTGCTTATGCAGTAAAGGTATCTCAATCCTTTAATATCACGAAGAGCTTTACAACTTCTTTAATACACTTATTTTTTGTTTTTAGGTAGCGAGTAGGTGTATGATGCTATTGCTTTTTAGGGTATTTTATTACCAGTTTGTATACCTTGCATAGAACTACAATTACGTAGACCGGCTTTCTAATTTGTATCTCACTTCTAATCCTCTGAATAGCTTCCTCAACCTCTCTGGTCCCGCACCCTACCCATACCCTTGCCTCTTGCCTCTAGCCTAGCACAAGGCCCATCAAAAATATCTACTAAGGAGAAACCTCTTCTCTAGCTAAAACCTGAGGAATTCGATCTCCCTAACGTTGTACAAATCCTTAAAAATCATATAAATACCGTTGAAGAAAATACCTTACCTAGATAAAAGAACCTCCTAGCGTATTCACGATGAGGAAATTAACCTATAAATAAAAACCTTGTATGACCGGTACCAGGATCGTACCTTCCCTAAGAAGCTTTGAGTCCATAGACAAAATCCGTTGAAGCAAAACTATAGAAGATCAATTACAAAAATTGTGTATATCTAAAATAATTAGGGTGGAAAGCTTTCTCACATCAACTAGAGAAATGTTTCGCGGACAAGCAATAATTTATGTTAGGTAAGTTCTTCGATCTCCGGGTTTATATCGTAGTATTATGCTATATTTATGTAACAGAAAAATTTATAAGAGGATGCTATTACTTAAACTAGAATCAAAAGGTGTCCTATATTGTGGAGCTAGATCCTGTAATAAGCTTGGGGTACATATTATCGCTAGCAGCGTTAATTCTAGGAATAGTGGTAAGCGTTTACATTAATTCAAGGAAAAGAGGTTGATGATTATTGTGGTGCAACAAATTACTCCAGATAGTATTATCAATGTTGATACGGTAATTATATTCGCTGTACTAGCAACAACCATAGCTATAGGCTTCATAGGGCATAGAGCAAGTAAAACCATAACAGGCTACATGTTCGCTAATAAGAGCTTAGGTCCGTGGCTCTTATCGTTTTCCATAATGGCTACATACTTTAGTGCTGCATCGTTCCTCGGAGGAGGTGGTGCTACTTACCTCTACAACTTAGGTTTCGGAGCTTGGTTAACAGCCTGGCATGTTATAGGAGTTGTAGCTCTATGGCTAATTGTTGCAGGTAAGCTATTCAACTACATATCGAAGTCGAAGGTAATGAGCATTCCAGAGCTTATAGAGCATAGGTACGGTAGTTTCACAGCTAGGTTAATAGCTTCAACAATTATAGTGGCGTTGTTCACCTTATACTTATCTAGTGTTTACAAAGGAGGAGCTATAATATTATCGTCTCAGCTTAAGGTAGATATGCTAACAGCGTTACTAATCCTCGCTATACCTGTAATGATATACTTAGTTACTGGGGGGATGAAAGCCGCTACGGTCAATAATCTATTCCTCGGATCTATGATGCTTACAGCTGCTATACTAACCTTCTACTACATCATGAGCTACATCGGGGGACCTATAAATGGGCTTAAAATGCTTTCAAATACAACAATATTGGGTAAATATCCCGGTGAGCTTTGGTTAAGAATAGACGGTATGGGTCCTCCCCCGGCTATGGAGAAAAACGCTGTACCGCTACTTATAATGAGCATAACTTTCTCTATAGGTATGGCTCAAGTAGCGTTACCTAACTTATTGATACAGTTCTACGCAGCTAAAGACTCTAAAGCTATAGAGAGAGGGAGGTTGATAGGTCCTATACTAGTAGCTTTATACGCAATGTTTATGTTCTCCCTAGGAGTCTTCTGCCATCTAATAATAGACAATAAGCTTCTACCCCAAGAGGTAGCACAGCTTTTGAAGGATACAGACTGGGTTATACCGAAGACTGTTTCCATCATAGTTGGACCAGCTTTAAGAGGTCTGATATTAGCTGCACCGGTAGCAGCATCAATGTCAACTATAGCTTTAACAGTCTTAACTTTATCGAATACCATCGTTAGAGACTTTATACAGCCGTTTACTAAAAATAAGAATGAGAGTACTTTAGTGGTTATAGCGAAACTTATGTCTGTTGTATTTGCGTTGATACCAGTACTTCTAGCGATAATAGAGAATAAGCTGATAGTAGAAATCGTTGGAGCAGCTTTTGGAACAATATTTGCTTGCTTCGTAGGACCAATAACAATAGGTCTGCGTTGGAGGAGAGCGTCTAGGGAAGGAGCTATAGCTTCTATGATTGTAGGTGCAGTAGTAGGTATAACCTGGTACCTCTACTTATATAGAACGACATGGGTTTACCCAACAATACCTGCAACACTATTATCTATATTAGTATTCACTATATTGAGTATAGCTAAGAAAAATAGGTAGCAGTAAGCAGCTTACTTAACTCGTTAAATTATTTTTTCAAACCCAATACGCTTATTTTCCTACTAGATATTCAAGAGATTGTATCATCAGTAAGGTAGAAGAAGCTTCTTCTATAGTTCCCGATATACACAAATATGTAAAGTTAAATTTAAATTCTAGATGTAATTAAAACGGGATTTGAGGTGTATCCGATGCTCCAATGGATTTAACCCAACTCAATACCTGTAAATCGGTCTACAAAGCATTATATTCTAGAAAAAATATTAAAACAGTAGATAAACAAAATAACTGTTCTCCAAAAGGTGGGTGTAGTGTCCTACAGCTGGATCTGGAACCCTAGTTTAGAATCTGCTAGCCGCAAAGACTTAGAAGAAATTCAAGTTAAACGATTAAGAGAACAAATATATAGAGTGTACAACAATACCTCTTATTACCACAGGAAGATGAAAGAGGTTGGCTTAAAACCCGAGGATATTAAGAGCCTTGAGGATGTTAAGAAATTACCATTTACAACAAAAGATGATCTACGTGAAAATCATCCCTTCGGATACCTAGTAGTAGATTACAGCAATATAGTGGAGATACATGGAACGTCAGGTACTACAGGTGAATCTATATTCATGTACTATACCGCTAAAGATATAGAAAACTGGGGAGAAGTAATGGCAAGATCCCTTGCAGCAGCAGGTTTAACAAAGAACGACATTATTCAAATAACCCCCAGCTTCAGCTTATTCACAGGAGGTTTCGGTTTCTTCTACGGAGCTAGAAAAATAGGGGCATGCATAGTGCCAACAGGCCCAGGGTTCTCAAAGAGACAGGTATACGTAATGATGAAGCTAGGAACAACTATGTTAGCAGGAATAGCTAACTACGCTCTTAGGCTTGCTGAAGTAGCTTTCGAGCTAGGTATAGACCCTGCTAAAGACACAAAAGTTAGAAAAGGTGTATTCGGTGCAGAGATGTGGAGCAATGCGTTAAGGAAGAAAATAGAGAAGATATGGGATATGGAAACATTCGATATATACGGTATGGCCGAGCTCTACGGACCTGGAACAGCTATTGACTGTGAATACCATGAGGGTCTTCATGTTTGGGAGGATCATTATTTTGTTGAAGTTGTTGATCCGAAAACAGGAGAACTTCTTGAACCTGAAGAAAAAGGAGAACTTGTTGTAACAACATTAACAAAAGATGCTGTACCATTAATAAGGTATAGAACAAGAGATATAACAAGAATAATCGATATAAAAACATGTGAATGCGGAAGAACACACAAAAAAATAGATAGAATACAAGGAAGAACAGACGATATGTTCATAATAAACGGGGTAAACATATGGCCATCAGCAATAGAAGCTGTTCTCCATAGCAATCCTTTAGTAGGTAATGAGTATCAGATAGTAGCTTTGCTAAGGGAAAGCGGAGATAAGCTTATTGTAAGGGTAGAGTCAATTAAGAAGTTAAGCGAAGATGAGAAAGCTTTGCTTGAGAAGAAGGTTCGAGAAAACTTAAAGGAGGTTGTGCTGGTTGATCCTGTTGTTGAAGTTGTTGATCCTAGTACTCTTCCGAGGAGCGAAGGAAAGGCGCAGAGGATCCAAGTAGTAAGGGAATACACATAGAAGTCAAATTCCAAGCTATTTGCTTCCACATTCAATTTTTTGACAATATCTCGATCTATAGACGTTTTTCTCATCAGCTAACTTCTCTTTAACCTGCTTGTACCCTAGTACAAGAGCTTCTCTATTCACATCGCCT
>JAWAXP010000014.1:0-37736 GCA_038820005.1 Ignisphaera sp.
CTTGAAGTAACTTCACCTACATTAACTCATGGATATCGTAAGCCAATAGTGTTGCGTAGCACGTATTTTCCGCAATTAATGTATTTAAAGGTTGGACCTGCTTACCTAAGGTACAAGTTAAGGTGTATACCACGCAATGAAGGTGCTCGTAGTAGACCCCTCTATAGCGGGTATTTCAGGGGATATGCTATTAAGTGCTTTTGTAGCGTTGGGTTTTCAACCCCAGAATATTATGGAAGTAGCTAAAGCTATAGAAAAGATTATTCCATGGGTTAAGCGGGTAGATGTAGAGGTTGCTGAGGTTAGGAGGCATGGGGTTAGGGCTTGGCGCACAGGTGTACATATTGATGAAGAGAAAAAGTGTAGGAAGGGTATAGAAGTAATAAATGCTGTAGAGAACATAGCTAAATTCCTTAGTTTAAGCGATAGAGCATCAAAAATCGCCTTAAACGCTGCAAACCTCCTCATTGAAGCAGAAGCTGAGGTTCACGGCGAAGGTATAGAAGATGTAGATCTATGCGAAATAAGTTCAGCTGATACAGTAATAGACCTTATTGGTGTTGCATACGCTCTTCAAGAGTTAAACCTTTTAGAAGCAGATGTCTACGGTTTGCCAATAGCTATCGGTGGAGGAACTATAAAGTTTTCTCATGGCAGGATAACAGCTCCAGCACCTGTTGTTGTAGAGATAGCTAAGAAGAAGAACTTAGCTATTATCGGTGGACCAGTAGAAGAAGAGCTAGCAACCCCTACAGGTGTAGCTTTATACGCTACAATAGTTAAGCATATTGTAGGGTTCTATCCAAGTATTAGAGTTACAAGCGTAGGCTATGGAGCTGGATCCAAGGATTTAGAGGGTATGCCTAACATATTGAGACTTATAGTAGGTGAAACACCGGGGGAATACACCTTAGATAACGTAGTTGTTCTAGAAACAGATATAGACGATGTATCGGGGGAGATCCTAGGATACGTTGGGGAGAAGCTTATTAGCTTAGGGGCTCTAGACGTTGGGTTTATACCTAGAATAGGAAAGAAGGGGAGACCCTCTATAACACTAAGGGTATTAGCTAGAACCAGCAACTCTGAAGAGCTAATAGATGCTATAGTAAGAGAAACAGGTACATTAGGTGTTAGAGTGTTTAACGTTACGAGGTACATTGTGCCTTACAGATACTTCGAGGTTGTATCAGTATATGTCAACGATAAGAGGTACGATGTGAAGGTGAAGATAAGCAAAACAAGTAGTGGAAAAATAGTCGCAGTTAAACCAGAGTATGAAGATCTTAAGAAAATTTCAACCGAAACAGGGGTTCCTATAAAGAAGTTAATAGACGAGGTTATGAAGAAATTAAGCTATGAGGTGTAGAGGGTGTTAACGATTAGAGGATATAGCTAGAAACTTCTCCTTCGTTAGGGCTATACGCCTTCCTATTAATCCAGCTACTACACCAGCTCCAACGCCGTTATCGATGTTTACAACAGCAAGCCCTAGCGGGCATGCTTGAAGCATAGAGTAGAGAGCAGCGGTACCACCTCCACCGATGCCATAGCCTGTAGATGTTGGAACACCGATAACAGGTACATCGATTAAGGAGGCTATCACCGAAGGTAATGCCCCCTCCATACCGGCGATAGCTACTACAGCATCTACATCTTCTTCCTTAAGCTTCTTAACTGCTTCGATAACCCTGTGAAATCCAGCGATACCTACATCGTATATTGCTAGGGTTTTGCACCCCATGTACTCTATAACGGTTTTCGCTTCTTCGGCTACAGCGATATCCGCTGTACCTCCCGTGATTATACCGATTTTGCACATATAGCTTCGTATAGGTGTATTCTTTAGCTTAATAACAGCTATTCTTCCCAGGGCATTTACGTTTACCTCAACATTATCGATGTTCAGCTGTTTTAGCATTTCTACCTGTTGAGGGGTAAGCCTTGAAATTATGATAATACCTGTTCCCTCTATAACTTTTCTCACTATTTTCTCTAGCGTGGATACATCCTTTCCCTCCCCGAATACTATCTCCGGTACATCTCTTCTAGCAGCTCTACCTACATCATATCTAACAGCATTGTTTATAACCTCTATTGAGTAGATCCTAATCTTCTTCAAGGCTTCCTCAACATCTATTTCGCCTTTGGCTAAAGCTTCGAGTACAGCCCTAATATCTTGCATAAAACCACCTTAGTACTTCGCATCAATATACCTTACGTATATGACTCCTAACGGTATAGCTTAGAGGTTATTTCTAATATTAGGTTTTAATACCTTAAAGTAGCTTTAGATATAGTTGATTAGCTTACAGCGCATAGGTGTAAGTAGCTTGGCTCAAAGTTTAAACGAAGTTATCAAAAGACTTACAGATTGGTTTAGAGGCGTAGAGAAACCCATTATAGTTTCTTTTTCCGGGGGTACCGATAGCTCAGCTGTACTTGCTATTGCATGCAAGGCTGTGGAACCATATAACGTTGTTGCAGTTACAGCTTTATCGCCTATTAGGCTTGAGGAAGATTTGAATTGGGCAAAGAGAATAACGTCTACCTTTGGCGTTAAGCACATTATCGTTGAGACTAATGAGTTAAGCGACCCTAACTTTGAGGTGAATCTCCCTAACAGATGTTATATATGTAAGAAGTATTTAATTAGCAAACTTCTTGAGGTAGCAAGGAAATTGAACGCTAAGACTATTGTTGATGGAACTAATGCCTCGGATTTGAGTAGTTACAGACCTGGGATTCAGGCGTTAAAGGAAGCCGGGGTTCGAAGCCCTCTAGCAGAGCTTGGTATAAGTAAAGATGAGGTTAAGTTAATAGCCAAGGCGATTGGTTTACCTAATTGGGATAGACCTTCGGCAACATGTCTAGCTACGAGGATTCCCTACGGAGAATCTATAACTTTAGAGAAGCTTAAGAGGATTGCTGAAGCTGAAGAAGTAGTTAAGAGGTTATTGGGGGTTAAAACTATTAGGGTTAGAGATCATGGGTATATAGCTAGGATTGAGGTGGATCCTAGAGATAGAAACAAGTTCTTTAGCGAAGAGATTATGGATCTGGTGGCTATGGAGCTTAAGAGAATAGGCTACAAGTATGTAACACTCGATCTTCTTGGGTATAGAAGCGGTAGCTTAGATGAGCTACTAAAGACGTAGACAGCACCGGGTTTATATCGACTAAGCTTAAAAATAAGGATATAGCTATTTTGCATTCGAGGTGTATGTAGATTGACGAAATCAACTGTATTATTCGCTAAAGCAAGACTAGAACGCCTTGATAAAGAAGCTAGTTTACCATATAAATTCAGGAAATTGCTTGAGGAGAGTCCTCTAAAGAGTATGATCAGCTCTGGAAACATAGTTGCCATAAAGATCCACTTCGGGGATATGGAACACGGAGGCTACAGAATCATAAGACCTATCTTCGTTAAAATACTCGTCGATTATGTTAAGAAGCTTGGCGGTTTACCATTTCTAACAGATACATGGGGGTTGAAGCACGTTATGGTAGGGCTTGATAACGGCTACAACTATGCAACTGTAGGAGCACCTTTAATACCTGTTTCAGGTGTTAAGGAGACAGACCTTGTTAAAGTAAGGGTTCCTAATCCTCTCAGAATAGAAGAGGTTGACATAGGATCAGCTATTTTTAACGCTGATGTGCTCATAAATTTCGCTCACAGCAAAGGACATCCTTCTCCAGGGTATGGGGGAGCTATAAAGAACCTTGCCATGGGTTGCACAGGACCTAACACAAGATCAACTATACACAACCTTGAAAGAGATGATCCATCAGGTAGAGCATTCCAGGAAGCTATAGCCGATGCAGCGCACGCCGTTATGCTTAATAAAGTCGGCAAAGTGTTCCATATAAACTACGCTTTAGATATTCAACCAACATGTGATTGCGCTCCGTGGTCCGATTTACCGATTGTACCAGATATAGGTATTTTAGCTTCAAAAGATATTGCAGCTCTAGAGAAAGCAACCATAGACCTTATCAACAGCTCCCCAGTGGTTCCAGGGTCTATAGGGGAATTAGCAGGGCTAAAACCAGGTGATAACAAGTTCTTCGTTATCCATGGTAGAGATCCGTATATACAGGTTTACGCAGCCCACAGGAAAGGTCTTGGAAATATAGAGTATGAGTTGCTAGAGGTATAGCAAAGTATGTCAAGTGGGTATAAGGTATCTGTAGACCAAAGTAAATGCATTGGATGTGCACAATGTTATGCCGCATGCGCTAACAAGGTCTTTATCATTGAGAACAAGAAATCTGTACCACTATATCAAGACAAATGCGTAGGATGTAGGGCTTGCATAGTAAAATGTCCTACAGGGGCTATTACTTTAACGCCACGCGATGTATATGCGTTTTTCTCTAAGTTCTATTCAAAGCAGTAGAATCCTTATACAGCATACTAAGCTTAATTGCCTGTTAAAATCCAGTAAATACTATTTGGAGAGCCTATGACAAGGATACTAATATCTGGCCTCCTAGTCTATGACTCAGGGAAAACGTGGGTAGGAACCACCCTGGTTAAAAAGCTTATTGAGTACGGAGCTAAAGTAGGGGTATTTAAGCCTATAGCCGGTCATAATGCTTGGTCACAGTTTGCGGCAATTATTGAGAGTTTCAGCAGAGGGCTCCTTGTTGGAGAAGATGTAGTTAAGTACGCTAACGTGGTCGAGGATATGGATATAGCGATGTCTAACCCAATAGACGTACTACTAGCACCGCCAGATCCCCAGGAATACATAGCCGCTAACGTATATAGCTACCTAGCAGATTTAGAGGATCAGTTTAAGCAAATGGTTCTAGCTAGAGTAAGCAGATGCTCAAATAGGTTAACGCAACACCTTGTTTTTCCAAAAAATCTCGCAAAAATTGCTCACCCTCTAAGGGGTAGAATAGAGGATCTCGCTACTAAGTTAAACGCTACCGTATATAGCGTTGACGAATTTGTTAAACTGTTGAGGAAACCAGAGATAGAGGAAGAGTTAATTAAATGCCTAGAAATTGTTGAAAAAGAAAGAGATATAGTATTAATAGAGTCGTTCAATAACGCTTTAACACCTTTTAGAAAAATCCTAAGCAAAGTAGACGTAATAATAATTGTAACACCAACAAGAGCTTTTATATACGATGATATTAAGGAAGTAGCTAAAGCTCTTGATGAAGCTGTTGCACTCTACGGTGAAAGAGGGTTTGAGTCAATACATGTTTTATCAAAGGTAAAGCCAAGTTCATTAACCTACATAAAGCCCCGGTTAAGTTTAGACGAAAATGACGAATACCTAGATGAAATAGCTAATCACATAATCTCTACAAAGTAAAATAGCCATAATATTAACTATTTTTCCCAATAAACTAAGCACATATCTTGGAAATCTTCATAGCGGTAACCTCGATAAGGGGTACCTAACAAACTAAGCTATGGGCAAATCCATGCCTATAACAAAGCTCAATTACATCGATAAACTGTTTATAAGCAAACCAAAAGATTACAATTTTACCTTATCTGCATCTGTTTACAATTTTTCGTGGTGGTTTAACGGTGAAGCACTTTTAATTACATTGAACGACGCTGTATTTCTTGTTCGAGACGCTAGAGAAGAACTTGAAATTAGGTTGTATGCTTCGCATATCCTAAGCTCAGATACCGTTGATAGAGCTATTAAAAACATTATGCATATCCTAGGTCTTAAAGAAGATCTTTCAGAGTTTTACTCTATTATGGCTAGAGATCCCCTGCTATCACCATCTCTAAAGGATTTAAAAGGCATGCATATTAGGGCATCAACACCGTGGATAGCAGCTGTGATAGGTGTCTGCCAGCAAAACATTAGCTTTAAACTAGGGTGGAGAATGTTCTACAACTTCGTACGCCTACTAGGAAAAACAGTTGAAGTCGAAGGTATTACGACCTATGTACCTCCAACTCCAGTTGAAATCGAAGATAGAGTAGATAAGCTGAAGGAGGTTGGCTTCGGATACAGATTTCAAGCAATTCTAGGTATAGCTAAGATGTTTAATAGAGATCCCAGCTATTCAAGCTGGGATGTAAATCCTACATACTTGGAGGATCAGATGCTAGAAGTTAAAGGTGTTGGTAGTTATACATCGAGGTTAACTCTAGCTTTATCGCTAAGGGTATACGATAAACCTCCTATGGATAAGTGGCTTAGGAAATTAGCATCTGAAGTATATAATGTTAGCGAGAAAGATGTTGAACAATTCTACACAGGGATCTGGGGTAGATGGAGTGGACTAGCAGCTCTATACACAACAGTAGCACTAGATGCTGAGCCGCTGACCAAAGCTCTAGAAAGGGTTAAGAGGAAAAACCTAAAACCTGATCCACGGAGGTTTTCTCCGTTAACTATGTGGAGACATCTATAGCTAAATCACCCTACTGCAAAAAAGTTCGCTAAGCCATGGCATGCACACGCCGTGGCAACAGCTACTAAACTACCCCTACATAGACTAGCTAAATTCTTCAATGCTTCGGCTAATTCATAACCGCTAAAACCTCCTACTCCTTCGGCTATAAACTTAGACTCAAACACAACCGTTTCATCGGCAACTTCAATAAGCACCAACCCCATCAGCTCATGAAGAGGTATAGCCTTAATCTTTCCTGTTATTGGACATACCTGTGGCTCGTCACAGCTTTGTTTGCACCTTAAGTTGAAAGGCATGTAGCTAGCTACAACAACACCATTAGCGGTATCTGCTTTAGCTTCAACCCCAAAATTCTTGAGGATTTCAACAACTTCATCTAGGGTACCACTATAGGGCTTAATTATGCATCCTCTAAGCTTAAGATAACTATAAGTAACTTCTCCAGCGAAATGCCTAGGAATAGCAGGTACCACAACATAGGGTACAAAACCTTTGCTCACAAGGTCTAAGAAAACTTTAACAGCATCTCCAATAACTAAAGTTGATCTACATCTATCGTTAAGTGCTTCATCTAAGTTTTTCGCGATGCACTCTACATAGGTTTTAGCATAGCATTCTTCGTTTACATCAACAACTACAACAGTATCCCTGTTCTTCAGCTTAGAAACAGCTATAGCTCCGTAAAAACCTCCACCTGCTACAAAAATCATATCTCCCCCCAAACTCCTAACCATTAATTCAATATATTATAAGCTATAAATTTTCGATATTGAAACGTAGAAGCGATGCATAAAAAGATATTCTTGTTGATAGCTTAACGCTATAGCTAAGTTTTTGGCGTATAGATAGGGCAGAAAACACCAACGAACGCTATCTTCGATAAATTAATTCTATAAACATTATCTTGTTGTACTACAGCATCAGCACTAGCTATACCGCTAATTTTATTAGCCATTTCCTGCGATAATCTCCACCCAGTACAGGTATTATTAAGGTTTAGTTTGCATTGACTACATCGCCAAAACCCCATAGCCTCCGCTAATTCTATTAACAACCTCAGTTTTACAGCATCCACGTTTGCTACTAATGCTTCGAGTTTCTCAATACGTTGCTTAACCTCGATAACCTCGGCAAATGGAGGTACATCAGCAGATAACGGGGGTTGAGACATAAGGTCATACCTATCTTGATTTTATCTAAACTCTACTTTATTTTGTATGTTATATAAGGTGGAGAATTCTCAAAGTAATTGATAATAAAGTGCTTCAGTAGGTGATTTAATAAAATAGTGTATAGCTGAATCAGCTATACTAGAATAGCTTACAAAAGAGGAATACCTTTCGTAAAATATATACTAATTACAAATTAAAGCCACTATGTAGTAAGCTAATGGGTATCTTTATGTATTAATTAAGTTTTATTTGCTTAACCTAAACCATACAACGTTGTTTACTAACAACCGATTAGTTAGGTATCATAATATATAGTATAGTAATCAAATCAGTTAATATAATATATAATAGCTATTATAATAGCTATGTATATAACTTCTCAAAAATTCAGAATAGAGTTCCCATAGCGTCTAAGCACATGATATAAAATACGCGAACCCCATAACTTAATCTTAGATTCTACTCTATATAAATTTATCTACATCAAGCATCGCTTAATCTGAAGCAAATCTAGTTAAGCAAATAATCTGATTGAAAACTGCTCTAACCTGTTAATAGTTTTATGGTTGCTTAGGTCTGTTAGTGTTATATAATTATTAATGGTTGACGTTTTAATAACCATTGAAATTAGAATTGCTTGAGTTAAATAACAATTTTTTGCAAGTATGAGTGATTTAATTGTTTTAACCTTAGTTAATTTTTCGCACACATCTTCCATATATCTTTCTACAAATTCTTGTCTTACTTTAATTCTACCTGCTTTCAAAATTTTTCATGAATAGAAAAATGCGTCTTATATTGTTACCCTTTTTGATGAAATTATAAATTATTCAATAACCTTGGGTTTCTAAGTATACGCGGCTACCTAGGGGGTAGAGATATGCGATGAGTAGCTCTGGGAAAACCTAGGGAGGAGAATAGCTGTTTTACTACTTTTCTGTATAAAATGTTCTGTATCCATATACTTTTGTTACTTCATAGTTTCCTACGTTATCTATGGCAATTATATAAAATTCTACTTTAGCAATACCTATAGGTACTTCAATGATATAGAGTTCTTCTTTTAAACCGTAGCCCCCTATAGGCTCTATCACGTATTTTGTTGCAATATTCATATCTCTGTAAATCCATTTTGAGTTATTTATACTGTAGACAAGTACAACTTTATATAAAGCGCTTTGCTCATCGTAGGCCTTGACTTTAATTGTTAGCGTCTCATTATATGAGACTTCGACATCGCTTATAGTGGGTTTCTCTATGTCAACTAATTTGTAGAGGGTATTTGGGCAAGCAACTATGAATATTTCCCCATAAGAAATGCTGACTTTAGGTATCCAACCACTACCACCGCATTCATCAAAGTAGAATTCACTAAGATTGTGAAAACCTTTCCACAGCAGGTATACCTTGCTTTTACTGTTTTTCCTTAATACCGGTAGAACCACAACATCTTGAGATACTGCTGGTGCACCTCCATCTTCATCAGCGGCTAAAGTGAAGCTACCTATAGTATTTCCATCGAAATCTAATACGTAAAGATTTCTAGGTCTTTCCCCTAAACTTCTAACTGCATATATATAGTTGCGGCTTAATGCTATATAGGAATTGGTATCAACATCTTCCCCTATTCCCAGGGATTTTTTCCAAAGAAGTTCTCCGGAAGTAGAAATAGCAAGTATTTTCCCTAAGGAATCTACAGTTATTACTCTCCCTCTTCCGTAGGAGGGGGTCGCTAGCTCAGAATCGTGCTCATAAACCCAAAGGAGCTCGCCACTCTCTGAATCAAAGGCATAGAGCTTTTTCCTATACTCTGATGTCACAAACAACCTCCTTTCTCCGTACGTTAATCCTCTAACATTCCCCCCAATGCTTCTACGCCATAGAAGCTCCCCCTTCTCGCTAACAGCAAAAACATATCCCTCAGGTCCAACGCTTCCAACGTAAATCTTACCATTAATTGCTACGAGATTTGATGTTACTGAAGACTTGGAAGAAGCTTCTTTCTCAGACTCTAACCTTATTTTCCATACAAGTTCGCCTACATCCTTATCTATTGCTAGAAGGTAAGCATCTCCTTCTTCGGAAGATGATGTACCTACATACAAGTATTTCCCAATACCATAGGTTTCTACAAACCTCCAAAGTCCGAGAGCTCTCCACTTGGTGATAGGACCTGGACCTTTCATTGCCCTGTGTGCAAGGTTGTCAAAGTATACTTCAACCCCCCATATAAGGTCTCCACTATACTTATCTAACGCATATACCCCTTCGCTATCCGCCAGAAACACTTTATCACCTTCAACAACAGCTTCAGCAAGCTTTCCAACCATATCTGCAGAAACGTTAACTTTAAGAATTACTTTAGGTCTCCTCGGGATATCTCCAGCGTAAAATCTATCTGTTTTTACCGTACCTTTTTCTACAACCCATGGTAGTTTCTGCGGCAGAAGATCGCTTGGGGGAGGCTCAGCTACTTTTATAGCTGAAATAGGCTCTATATCTATTCTTCTTGGTTTCTCGGAAACCTCAGGAGGTTTTCTTAAGTAGGTTAATAAAATAAGGAAAGAAGTTAATAATATTAAGAATAGAACAGCTATAAGAATTAACTTTAGGTTCACTATTTCACCTACTTATAATTCTTTATACTGCTGTATTCAACTATATATACTTTAATGACTACTAATAAATTGTATTAAGTGAAAACGAAATCGTTTTAACTATCGATAAAATCATACCATTAAACTAACACCACTTTGAGTTAATGCCCTGATTACTATCTGAGGTATTTCTTACCCTAAAGTATATTTTTTAGTTGTAGAGTATTCTAAAAAACTAGGGAATATTAAGGCTAAGGACATGTATAAAAAGATTTTAGTCGAGAATACAATTTTTGCGGTAAAAAGTGATATAAAGTAAGGTGTTTTAACCAAGGTATATTCTTCCAATGTTATAAAAATTCTTCGTATGTATAAGGATTCATGGGTAATATATTGTGAGAAGCTTATTGATCTCCTATATGTTGCTTGGTATTAATCCAACCCTAATGTCGTAAGCATAGAACCTCTTTTTACTTTCTATCTGAATACATGATATACGTGTTTCTTTATTGTAGCTGCACATATTCCATCTCCTTTTCCTACAACCATTCTATCTAGTTCATATATTTAGCGTTACCTACATCATAAGAAGGGCTAGCAGACTTCAGCACAACCCCATCGACATCTGTGTTATCTAAAACATCTATAGCGAATTTCTCTAAAAGCTTAGTGTTATAGATCCTGTTTCTGTATCAATTAGCTCAATATTGTTGTTTTCTTTACGCAGAACCAAGGGGTTTCTAGGAATTCCAAGCCTAATGTCTACCCTCGGGACTAATAGGTACAACATCTACGTACTTCTTAAGTATTTCTATAAACGAATCGAACACTTTGTTTACATCATATCTCATAGGCTTTACCCCTAAGCATTCACTAAGCATTATCCTTGGTCTAGCCATATGCAACACTATCCTAGACACTTAGATAATCTAATCTATAGCCTTATTGTTTCGATGAAATCAGATACCATGTCTTTCCTTGTCTAGCGTATTTTTTTCTTACATCTCTGTATATATTCATTACCTTATCTAGGAATTCGTTATCTGCGTACAGTATCTTTCCATCCTCTATTACCTCAATAACAAATACACTACCATCCTTAAGTTTTTTAAGAAAGCTTTCTGTATTGAAGCCAATTGGATTAACATTTACGAAACTAGTATCGCGAAGTAGTGCAAATGATTCTCTAGGATCTTTAGGTAGATCATCTGCAACCACTAGTACATCTATATCGCTTCTATCTGTATAGTCTCCTCTTGCTCTAGAGCCAAAGAGTATCACAAGTCTTAATGCTAGTTTCTTCCTATACTTCTCTACTAATGTATTTAAATCATTTAACAATAGATTTCACCCACTCAATTACCTTATTTGCGCAAGAAAGGCATTTCTCGGCATCTTCTTTAGTATAGTAGTCTAGTGGAGCTCCTTCATCAAATATATCCGGATACCTCGAGGGAATATAGTGTTTATCTAGATCTAAAATACATCGCCTAACTTCTTCTGGAACCTCAATTGATGCTTCTGATACAAGGAATAGCAAAGAATAGCCCCTTCTCTCCTTATTGAGATAATTCAAAAGCGCTCTTATAGCTTTTTCAGCAGCTTGATGTGATTCAAAACATACTTCCTCATATATTCCCTCACGATAGTTAGCTACAGCAGATACCATATTTCTCTCCGACTGTCTTAACCAATCCCTAAAGCGAGATACCATATATACCACGATACTAGTTACTCACATAATGTATAACAGATCGAAGTAGTATTAAACAGTTTACAAGCTAACCTATAGTTAGCTATAGAGTACGGAACCTACGAATGAAAATTTCATGGAGATTCAGAACCATAATATTAAGCATAAATAGTTATTAAACTCTATTCCGAAACTACAGAATCTACAACAATGAAAATCATCCTCATAAACTATATACAGAATTCAATAACTAGAGTAAAGCTCCTTAACGCATCAACCTTAAGCCTAAAACGATTAACCTACGACCCTATCTAAATAAAACCTCAAACAAATATCTCCATAAAATAAGACAAAGAATAGCAAAAGTAGATAAACCAATAAAAAATCATTATATTAAAGCATGACCCAGAAAACCAACAACAATAATTTAAAAAGCAATAGACAAAACCAATATATTAAGAGAATAGAATATGAGAATACGAAAAACTGTTGAAGAGGAATATAACAAAATCATCAACAAAGCCCTAGAAATAGCGAAGAGAATCCCGATGAATATCTTAGTTTATTGGCTTTATTATGTGTAGTGAGGTTTATGGTTGGAGCTCCTGTTGCGAGAATAGGATTGTTAAGTAGGTTTTGTTTGATGGGTTGATCTTGTGATTGAGCTTAGTTCTAGCGTTGATGTTGAAGTTGTTGTTGATTATATGGGTTTAGATCTTAAGCCTGTGAGAATTAAGAAGCTCAAGGGTGAGATATTAAGGTTCAAGCCATTATTTTAGCTTGGTAAGAAGAAGTTGAAGGAGCTTATTAAGGAGCGTTTGCTTTATAAATTATCTCCTATATGGTTTTTCTAATTGGGGGAGTCTACATGCTGGGTAATGTTTTAGAGACATTAATTTCCTCTGGTATACTTATTGAAAAAGAGCGAGAGGTTAAGATAATTATCGCATGCCTTCTTGCTAGAGGCCATGTATTGCTCGAGGGTGTTCCGGGGGTTGCTAAGACCACTATGGCTAAGGCTATATCGAAGGTTCTCTCCCTAAACTTTAAGAGGATCCAGATGACCCCGGACCTCCTACCCATGGACATAATAGGTGCGTACATATACGACCAGAGAACCGGGGAGTTCGTGTTTAGGGAGGGACCGATATTCACCAACATCCTCCTAGCAGACGAGATCAACAGGGCTTCCCCCAGGACCCAGTCGGCTCTGCTCGAGGCTATGCAGGAGAGGCAGGTAACTGTAGAGGGTAGGACGTTCAGGCTCGAGGAGCCCTTCATAGTTATAGCTACCCAGAACCCCGTTGAGATGGAGGGGGTGTTCCCCCTACCGGAGGCACAGCTCGACAGGTTCCTAGCCAAGATAGAGACAGGCTACACCTCGACCAACGGCTTCAAGGAGATGCTCAAGAGGATAGACAGGATAGACGAGTCCCTAGAGAACCTCAAGCCCATCCTATCGAGGGAGGACGTGCTGAAGGCAGTAGCAGAGGTCAACAATGTCAAGGTAGAGGACTCGGTATACGACTACATAGTCGCCATAGTCGAGGAGACCAGGAAGCATCCAGCGGTAAAGCTCGGAGGGTCCCCCAGAGCAGGGATAGCCATCCTGAGGCTGTCCAAGGCGTGGGCGTACATACACGGAAGAAACTACGTCATACCCGACGACGTTAAGGCTGTTGCCCACGGAGCGCTCATACACAGGATCATACTGAAACCAGAGTACGAAGTAGAAGGGATCTCCACAGCTTCAGTCGTAGACGAAGTACTAAGGAAAACACCGGTGCCAAAACCATGAAAACTGTTGCGTTGGTAGCTCTACTAATTTTATTCTTAACTCCAACAGTAGCAAGCAGTGAAAATGATAGACATACACCTGGTTTTCCAGCTATTTTAGCGAATGAACTATTCGATGATTTAGTGTTAGACTCAAGATTACTTAATATCCTTAGGGGTGTCGCAGAATCTGCTATAGCTGGAAAGCTTACTGATGAAGAGCTAGCAAATGCTATGATAAGAGTTCTAAATTCGGATGCTTCAGAGAAAGATATTGTTGCATCACTTAATGTGCTCAGTAAATTCCATAGTTTATCTAAGGTAGGAAACCCTATATCGCCTGATACCTTATACGAGCTTATAAGGAATACCAAAGATGAGAAGCTTTTCAACGATTTAAGGGCTCTCTTCGAGAAATACGCAGCTGGTTTAGCCACTTCCCAAGATATTGAATCCCTGATTAATAAAATAAAAACAGATTATGCCTCAGCTGGTACTAACTTAGTCGATCTACTTGTAGCTACTGAAACATCGCAGTTAATAGGTAGATCCATAGGTTATAGCGACGTTGGGAGCTTAGTTAATCAAGCGACAGAAATTCTACTCCGTGGTAAATTCTCGAATTTAGAGTTAGAGGCAATTGATGAAGTAACGAAGTTCTTAGAAACCCTTAACCCAATTAGTACAGCTACAGAGGGTCTTGATTTATTTATTCCAAACTTAGGTGATGTAGGTTGGGTTACCCCGGGTGCTCCATCTATAGGGTTATTACCTGTTTTCTCTGTAGGGTTTCCAAGAGTAGATCTATCACTTATAGCCTATGTGGCAATACCTGTAGCTATTGTGCTACTTTGTATCTTCCTAGTTAAAGTAATTAGAATCTCCGGTAAATTATCTAAAGCACTAAGTAGATTAGCGTATCTCAGGGGATCTCCAGTTCCCAATATGTTAACGAATTTAGCTGGGCTAAGAATAGCTATAAGGAATTATTGGGTTGCTGTAAAGTTCTTAGAGTCTAGGTACGGTATTGCTAGGTGTCCTTGGGAAACCCACTGGGAGTACCTATCGAGGATTTCTATAGATAGAAAAAAAGCTTTCGAAGGTCTTACTCAAACATATGAATTAGCTAAGTATGCGCAAGACGAGTCTAAGGATCTCGATGAGAAAAGCGAATCATACTTAAAGGAGTTGATAGGTGGAGGACAATGATGTACATTATTCTTAAGTTGCTTCCTCATTTAGTAGTACTTATTTCGTTATTCGATTTATTGGTGAGCTCTGCTAGAGATTTTTTAAACTTAGTCTTTAGTGGTCTAGGTATCTTAGCTATTCTTGCCTTAGACCCTTTGGGCGGTATATCTAAGTTGATTATGTTTCCTCTTATACTAATTACTATAACTATACCCTCTCCGATAACGTTTTCCTTAGTATTTGTTATAAGATCTCTTAGCGCTATGGGTATAGATCTAGGTTTTGCTTCTAGGTTTATACCTATCTTACTCATGCTTTCAGCTCTTGATGTGATCTCTAAGCATTATAGGAAAGGTCAGGAGGCTTACGTTAAGTACTCAAAGTTATGGAGTTCTATACCTTTTCTAGTTTTCTTCGTAATTCCCCCCATATTATTACCTTTAGCTGTACAAGGTTATATAGGGGCGCTTATCAACGCTTTAGTTAATGCCACTAGAAGGACTTTGATATCTGGATTGCTTTCTATTAACCCTCTTTTTCTTATAGCGGTAGCCGCTGTGGTGGGGATAGTTATCTATAAGTCTATGTCCTCGATTTTAGAGACCGTTGTAGTCTTCTTAGCTAAGCCAAGAGAATATGCAATGGATAAGCTGAAGAATACCGAAGATATAGATGTATGGTTGAGGCTACCTCTTTCATCCATTAGAAGCTTATTACTAGCAATGATTTTTGCACCACCTATATACTACGTTTCGACATTAGTAATAGAGTTATCTCCGTGGATTACTAGCTCGATAGCATTATGGCTAGAGGTAAGTGTAAAAGTTGCCAAGCTTATTTTAGAGGCTTTGGTTCTGTTCATAGTTTCAGCTATAGTCTGGAAGGTTATTGATAAAACTTTCAAGGGTCCAGAGCTTAACTCGAAAACAGTTCTTATACTATCGCTAGCTTCTCTAGTATCGCTGTACCTGCTCGGGGTATACAATGCCATAAATGCTACAGGGTTTTCATTAGATATTTTCCTAAGGCCAGATCTTGAGGGAGCTGCAAGAGTTGTTCGTGAAACGTATATATCTTACTTTACAACCATTTTTTTAATACTAGAGCTCTTACTTAAAATATTTGGTGTAGCCCCATGATATCCGCTATAAAGAGATACCTCTACCTAATATACCTAATCCTAGGTATAGTATTTGCAGGATTCTCGATAGTGTTCATGATGCTTTCGATTAGCTATATGGAGAGAGCTATGGTTGCCACCTCTTTAACCTCGATATTAGTTGCTTTTGCATTACTTTCGTCAGCGCTCTACACCCTTAGGCTCTCATCCTATGTCTATGCTTCATCTAGGGAAACCCAAAGTTAATATGGTTGAAAACGAATGGTTAATGCTAATGAAAAAGAGTTTTTCGCTAACCTTAAGGAGGTTAAGGTAGTTAGTACTGTTTTACTTGCTACACTAGCATTAATAGCTTTAGTAGCTTTAGCTGAGAAAGGTCCACCTATTGTAGCTATTTACAGAGGGGCATCTCCTTATAATACAGGTTTTATTGGGACGTATAAGTTTATAGAAATCCTCAGAGAAATCTATCCTCAGACTTTTGCCATTAGATCTTATGAAGAGCTTGATAAAGTATTTAGCGGTGCTGGAAAATGTCTTTTCGTAGTAGTTTCACCTGAGATAGATTACACCATGGATGAAGCTCAAAAGATAGCGGAGAAACTTAGAAAGTGCAGATTTCCAGCTGTATTGATTGCAGATGAAAACAAAACTTCAAATAATCTCTTGGAAGCTCTAGGTTCTTCTATAAGGATCTCCGGTAATATTCTCTACAACCGGATTACAGGGTTACCCTATATCTACGCGATCATTAGGTTGCCTACTAACTCGAGCTACATGGTTCTTCTCGATAAAGCATCTGAAATACTAGCACCAACCCCAACTATAATCGGTATATCGGTTAATGGTGAAGCTGTTATGGCGTTAGAGAACGTCGATGACTTATTAGTAGCAGTGCTTGGCGATGGGTCGATATTTCTTAACCAAGTCCTAGATTCAGATGTAGCATCTTATAAAGAGATGATAATCGAGCTTGTTAAATACATGTGCGGTGATGATTGTAGGATAGCTGTTGATGGAACTAAGTATGAGCCTATTGAAGTTGAGGCAGTACAAGAAAATATGAATGTATCCGTCTACGTAGACCCTCTAATGCTTACAACTCTTTCAGCGCTTAAGTTATTCCACCCATATACATGGCTTCCGTGGATTTTATTGCAGATTAACAACTTTGTAGGGTTTATTAAGGGGTTGCCATATATTGCACCATTTTTTGTTGCTATTATTGCATACCTTGTTTATAGGTATGTAGTTGGGAAGATCTCTGTATTTCCGGATGCTAGAATTAGGGAGCAGAAGGAGATAGAGATATACTTAACAGGGGAACTCCGAGACTCAGTTATTAGGGGCAGGATATCATTAGATAAACAGGATTTCATAAGGTTATTCGAGCTCGTAGACTCAGCTGTTAGGCTTACCTATGGTGTAGGTTTATGTGATCCAGATGCGCATAAGGTGTTACAGCTTGGCAGGGATGCAGATAGGTATGCTAGGGATATGTGTAGGCTCTACGCTAAGGCCTCTGGCAGGAAGAGGCTACCCATAGTACTATCCTGGAACAGAACCACTAAGAAGATGATTAAGAGGAGCGAGGAGTTCCTCAAGACTATGGGGTACAGCCTCACCAAAGAGAAAGGCGTGGAATATTTATTGCTAAGGTGATTGCTGTGGAAATCTTGTCACAAAGTGAATTAATAAATGCTACCCAGAGAACCAAAGCTCTGATAATCATATCATCGCTATTCATAGCTTTTGGTGCTCTTTATTCTCCGCATTTGCTTGGTACTGGGGTAGCTTTGATTATCTTACTGGTAAGCTTAAGACTTTACGCATCGCTAGAACTCTATGCGGTATCTAAGTGTAGAGCAACTGTGTCTAATGTTTTTGCTATCGAAGGTGATGTAGTTGAGGTTCCTATAGTTATTGAGAACCCTACCTCTGTACCTATAGCTACAGCTGAAATTTCTGTAGCTTATTCTCAGTATCTAAAGCTAGTTGAAGGTGTTAAAGCTTCTCTAGTACTTATACCTGCTAGAGGTTCTGTTAAGCTGATGCTAAGGTTTAAGGCTAGAGTTGGAAACCATGTAGTAGGACCTCTGGAGTTAGCGGTAAGAGATGTATTTGGTTTCTTTAGGTTTGACTACACTTTAGAGGTTATAGGAACAATAAAGTGTGTTCCTAGAGCTTCAGAGACTGTGGTTAAGAGGCTCATGGTTTTCACAAGGACAACTGGTTTAACTAGGAGTAAGAGAGCTGGCTACGGAGTAGAACTTTACGGTGTTAGAGAGTACAAGATAGGGGACGATGTTAGGAGGATTATATGGAAATACTTAGCTTCTAAACATAAGCTTGTTGTTAAAGAAATGGAGCTTGAAGCCATGAACAGAGTAATCTTTGTTGTAGATGGGACATTGGACACCTGGGCAGGACCCTACGGATATACTCCATTTGAATACTCTTGTAGAGTAGTAGCATCTATATCGAAGTATTTATCGAAACGCGGAGACCTAATGGGGGCAATTATCTTTGCTGAAAACGGTATCTATAGAACACCTAAGCTTACAAGAAGCTACCGTAGAATTATAGAGCCATTTGCAGAGTATAAACCTTGTGTAAACGAAATCAAGGAGGGGAATAACAGAGTTATAGCTTTAGAAAATGCATTTAAACATATAGTAAGTATGTTACCTAGAGAGAAAAGCCTTGTCTTCTTCTTAACACCAAACCCAAGCTATCAATACAAACAAATCCTCTCAACCATAGCTAAGAAACTGACTGCATTAGGTCATGAAATATACATAGTGCTACCGCTTATCACAACATTCGAAATAAAGGGTATGCCCGAATGGGCCCAGGCAATCTATAGGGTTAAAACATTCAGCATTGTTAAAGAACATATAGAGTATGCTAAATTATTAAGAAAATTAGGCATAAAAACAATAGTTGCAGGAGCACAACAAGTACCACAAATGATTGTATCACTACTAGAAGCAAGATATGGATACTAGATTACTTAATAAAATAATGAAATATTGATAACATAAGCCGATTAAGCTATGAAGAAACAAAGCATTGCATGATAAGTCGAATTAATAGGGTATCGAAAACCACTATCTTCTTCATTGCACCAAATACCTAGGTAGGCGAAAAAGTGGTTAGCTAAAGCTCTATTTATTGATTGTGCAATACTATAGCTAGTCTTGATTCTTGCAATCCTCCTTCACAGATTTTTCAGCAAACCTTTATCACTAGGGGGTAGTTTCATACAAGAACTTAGTCTATTTCTCAACAAATATCTTTCAAGCTTTACCTTGAAGATAAGCTCCTCTAAGAACTTTCTAACCTCTTTGCTATATCTATACCTTCTTCATCAAAGATCTTCTTAATATTTCTCTTACATAAACGCTAATAACACTAGGCATAAACACTATAGTAAGTAGACGTAGATGTATTAAGATATGTTATACAGGTATTACCATCCTCATAGCTAGCCCATCAACTAGAGCTTCGAAGTAGCTTCTTCCATTTACCGTAAAACTATGTTTTGTGACATAGTGTACCTCTAAAGCGTTTACAGTATTTTAATTGGGTACTCTATGAGAGTATTGATGAGATTAGGTATGCTTAAGGTTTTTACCCTTCATCACCACGATATGAGATATATATTGTCTAGGAGGTTATGTAGAATTGCTGTGGAACTTCTTTTGAGAGAGGGTCTTAAACTATATAAGGCGGTTTTAAGCTAGATATGGTTATCATGCTTTGTATTATTCGAAAATTAGCTATTAACGAGAGTGATTACTAGTATGTCTAAAAACTTTGCAAACCCTATGCCTCTCTACTTCGCAGATTTCTCGATATAGCTATAGAGAGATTTAGTAACGAGCTTGCTTCATTTGTTGTATACGGTTCTGTTGCTAGATGTGAAGCTGGTAAGGAGAGTGATATAGATATTCTTATAGTTTTGGAGAATCCTCCTAAGAGTAAGTTGAAGAGGTAGGAGCTATTTATGGAGGTAGAAGAAGGTGTTGAGGAAGAAGTTGAAGAGCTTAGATCCCAAGGATATTGCGTTGATATTTCGCCTATTATAAAAAGCGTTAACGAAGCGAAAAATATCGCCGATTTATCTAGACATGGTTGAAGATGCTGTAGTACTGTACGATAGAGAGAACTTCTTTACAAATATTTTGAACAACCTTAGGGAGAAACTTAGAGAGCTTGGAGCAGAGAGGGTTGAGATATGGTAGGAAATGGTATTGGGGACTTAAGAAAAACTACAAATTTGGTGAGGTAATAGAGCTGTGAATAACGTATCTATGGCGCAATCCTACTTAAGGCAAGCTGAGGAGAGAATCAGATACGCAAAAGAAGCACTTGAAGGAGGTAACTATCCTTACGTAATAAGATAGTGCCAAGAATCAGTTGAACTACTTCTTGAAGCAGCACTAAGATTAGTTGGTGTTGAGGTGCCGAAATGACACGATGTAGGACCTGTTCTCAAGAGAGAAGCGCAGAGGTTCCCCGAATGGTTTCAGGTTGAGGTACCTTTATTAGCTCGTATATCAAGAAAGCTAAGTAGAGAAAGAGAACCCTCTATGTATGGAGATGAAGAAAGCGGTATTCCACCGAATGAGCTCTACGATAGATTTGATGAAGAAGAATCACTTAACTATGCATTAACTGTTTATAGCATAGTGTTTAAGCTAATCAAGCATCATAAAATCTAAACGACATTAGCTTATTCTAAAGACTCAAACCTCAAGCATCGAAGCCTGCAGCTATCTACAATTTAGAGAATGTAAATATTTCTCGAGGATTATGTAGATAGTGTACGTTGAAATTATAGCATATTTGTTGAACTTCTTCTTATCCTAATCTCACAACATACCTCCAAACTTATCACCTTATTAGAAAGTTTTTAATTAGGTTGTAATCTATGTTTTATTTAGAGAAGTTGTTTAACTTAATAGGTTGTGTTTTATAGATATTTAATTTATTTACTATGTTGTAGAGTAACCCTTAGATTTTTAGGATGCGGTATAATTAAGATGGCTTAGAAGTTTAGCCTAAGTATTCCTTTGGTGGCACTCTTGAGAAGTGAAGCGCTGAAGTGGCTAGCTCAAGCTGAAAGTGATTGTAGAAAAGCTTTTAACGATCTTAGGACAGATGATTGGGATTCAGCGGCATTTTGGTCTCAACAGTGTGCTGAGAAAGCGTTGAAATCTCTTCTTTTGTCTAGGGGTAAAGTTTATCGCGGGCATGATTTACTAGATATTGCTCGTATTGTTAGAGAAGATCTTGGTTTAGATTTAAGTTGTCTACTTGATGATTTACGTGAACTTACAATTCACTATACTGTAGCCAGATACCCTAATGCAGCTAACGCTACACCTTCAGAACTCTATACCGAAGCCAAGGCTAGAGAACTTGTTGAAAAAGCTAAAAAGGTGTTAGAATGGGTAAAGCAAAATCTGCAGTAGAATCCCAAAGAGAAGCTTTGAAGAAAGTACTTGAATTTGTAGAAGAAGTTCAGATAAAGCTTAGAGAACGCGGCTTCATAGTTAGGGAAGCATATATAGTTGGTAGTAGAGCTAGAGGAGACTATACAAATGAAAGCGATACAGATATAGCCCTTGTTGTAGATGGTGTAGAAGAACTAAATATATTAGAGAGACTTAGCTTAATCAAAGATATACTGAAACCTAAGATAGATGTTAGGATATACTCTACAAAAGAATGGTACAGCGAAACATCTGCATGGATTAAAGAGTTAAAAAAAGAAGCAAAACTGCTACCAATAGAAAAGTAGAACCACCATTAAACCTACTTCACCTAAACCGCTATAGCTACAGGTTTTAAGACCTTAAACAGAATGATATCGATGATTGAAGTAGATGGTAGAGAGATACCGGTACCTACTGTTCTAGAGAGATCTACAAAAGCCAAATGAAAAGAAACAGCTACCTAATCCTTCTTCCTCAGCTTGAGGAAGGAGCGTCTACAAGTTGTTTAGTTTTTGGTTTTTCTGGTTCTCTGGGTCCTACGGTAATCCTTATGGATGAACCCATAGGAGCACTGGATACAGATAACACGAAGAAACTTATGAATTTAATTAAAAAGCTTAACAATAAGCTTAGTCAGACATTTATTGTAGCTATACACGACATCTTAGTGGCTAAAGAATGCACAAACATATACGCACTAAGAGATGGGAAAATAACCGATGTGTACAGACCTTCAGAAATAGGTAGACTACTTCAGCACCTAGTCTAGAGCTTACCTACTAGCTAGACTATGAATAAACTCTACCTTTGCTAGGTTTAACCATCAATACTATAACCCGGTAGTTTTTGTTCTACAAATCCATACCCTCCTACAACAAGACTTGCTATAAGTTTAATACACACAATGCTATAACCATCTATAGATAGATCTGAAGTACTTGAATTCAATTCTGATATATTCATAACCTTCTATTTAAGCTCATCACTAACCCCAACAACTATGTCTTCTCACGAAACCACACCTAAATCGCTTTATGGAGTGTATTACGTTTGAAGGTACTGTTTCTTTGCGGTGGAGAGAAGCTTTGTGTGTTTGTGTAGATATATGTTGTTCTTAATGTTTTGGTTTAGATATTGAGGTATACCTATAGTTCGAATATTAGGTTTCTCATTATTGGGTCTGGGATAGTGTATGTATCTCCTTTCTTCTCTATTATTATAGCTTTCTCTAGGTTTTGGATCATATCGTTGAGTACTTTGCTATTTATATTCATAGCGTTCTTGAGTTCGCTCCATCTAGCTGGCAAAAGCTTCAATAATTTTATGTATTTCTCAGGTGTTTTACGTGATTCTAGAAATTTTTTGAGTTCTTCTAGAAGTATTTGTTTTCCTTCTTGATATACCTGTTCTAATGCTTCTTTATGTGTTAACCTACGTATACACCTCATATTTCCGTAGTAAGCTAGCCATCCTGGGTATCCTCCAAGTAGATCTATAGCTTCCTCTAGCTCATTTAATGGTGCATCTAGTCTACATTCTCTGAATCCTTTAGTAAGAAACTCTAGGCTTTGCCCATGTGTAAAAGGCTTTAACGTTATTTTAGCAGGTTGTCTTCCATACAAAGGACTGCGAGGTGTTGGTTCTAGTAACCCAGTTATAAGCCCTATCATGGAGCCTGTAAAGATAATCCTTATATCGTATGTATCCCACACCTTCTTGAAAAGTTTAAGAGAATAGTTCACAGGTAGATCTTGAGCTTCATCAAACCCTATCACCTTTCCATCAAACTTTGAGAAAACATCTTCAGCTAACCTAGACCAAGAAATAGTTAAAGGACCTACACTAACCTCTATACCAAGTTTTCTAGCATACTTCATAAGCTCTTCAACCAACCCTTTAACACTTCTAACACCAGAAAGATTGATGTAGATACCATCAACTTCGTGAAGGAAGCTCTTAAGCAAAGAAGTTTTCCCCATCATCCTCCTACCCAAGATAACAACCCATTCACTACCTACAAGCCTATGCAAAGACTCTAATTCTTCCTCACGATCAAAAAGCTCATCCCTTCTCTCTTTAGGTCTAAGATCGAATAACATAAACAGTTACCTAGGTAACTAGTTACCTAGGTAACTAATAACCTCTCTAGACAAACACCAAATCATTGTTTCAGTCCAAACCAAGATATTTAATAAAACGAAAAAAGCTCTAAACAATAAAATACAGTACAAGATAACCTAAAACCATCTCTACAACACCATAACCTTAGGTTAACAACATGTTAACATATACTGTTAAAAGACAAGCTTTTATACAAACAATTATATAGAACTATGTATAGGATGCTTCATGTAGCTGTTTCGGGATCCATATCTATTCATATTGGTTAACGTAGATGGGGTTGCTGTGTTTCCTAGAATTATCGGCGAAGAGAGGTTCATAGAGCTTTGCCCTTCGTCAACAGCTCATCAGCCCATCGAATCCGAATTACCCAAATACCTGGTCACATATATATCTTTAGGTAATTGGTTCTCGAAATTCATAGAGGTATTTCAATAGTTTAGTTCTCGTGTACCTTGCTGAATTCTCAATAAACCTTTAGTTTGAAAATACCGTGTTCCCTAGTGTTTAGGGTGTACTAGGAATTAGTATTTTATCTTTGAGACTCTTCTAAGCCTTTCTACAGTGTCATTATTTTTTCTCTACTACTTACTACACCTATGTACATCCGAATGATTGTAGATGTACTTTCTCATAGACTTACAGGTTTCAGAACCTAGGCTTGTAATCTATGTAGTGATGTCACTAGTTGTTGCTATGTTAATGTATTTTTTAGCGATATTCGCGAGTTTTCTGTCGTCGGTTACTAATGTTAGGTTGTTTTTCATCGCAATATATATGTAGGATGCATCATAGATTGTTATCCCTTCTTTTACAGCTATATCCATAACCTCTTTCTCAAAACCTCTTATTGTCTGTAGATCTAGTATGTTGAATATCTTAGAGAGTAACTCAATTAGTTTATAGATTGTCTCGATCCTTATCTTCTTAAGAAGGTGGTATTCTTTCCAAACAGCATTAACAATCTCGTAGATAGCAAGATCTAAGGTATGTCCACCTAGGAGAACCCTTAATTCACCTTTCTTTACGAGATTAAGTATTGCGCTTGCATCATAGAGATACAATATTATCTACCTTCCCTATCCTCTCTTACCAACTCAACAGCTTCTTCATCTGATACATGAGATAACTCCTTAGAGAGTTCTCTAGATACTTCCTCAAGTTCTTCAAGCATTCGTTTCTTAACTTCTTCCTCAAGAGCTCTCCTTATGATAGGGCCAGGCTTTATACCGTATCTACTTAGAAGCTCTTTCAATTTCTTGGGGATTTTAGCAGATACTGTAACGTAATTCATCTAAACGCGCCCTAGGTAGACATTTTAGTAAACCTATATAAAGTTTACCTAGTAGGAATACCTTCTTACTATCTGTAGCTATACGGGTATGACCTGCTGAGAACATATCAACAGACTATACTATTACTTAACGTTATTTTTAATACCTCTCATTCTCATTTATGAGTAGAATCCTTCCTATGGAGCTGTAACACTAGTTTAATTGGGATAACTAATTTAAAACTTCTCCTGGGTTAACTTTTCGTAGAATAGCTTACGGAGTTATTTATTGTTATATGTGTTTTTACCCTTCGAATAGTGTATTTAGAGAAATCCTTCACTCATAAGCTTATACTGCTTCTATTAACTACTTTGAAGAAGTATTGTTCAGATCTATCGAACTAGACAATGCTTTAATGTATATCCCCAATGATACACCTTTAGTCGCTTTTCTTGTCATTAATTCTTTTTACTGAGATATCATTAAATGATGAAGTGATGATTATACCACGATTAGTCCGTAGCTACAGAGTTGTTAAACAAGCGATCCACCATGATGGTTTTAGTTAGTTTTAATTTAGTACTATTTTAGATCTCTAACGTCAATAATATTCATTATAGTATTTGATACTATTTAATGTGTAGGTTTTATTTTGTTTATATCACTTAGGTTTTTATTGGCTCTATTTTATTCAATAAAACTTCATGTATTCTAAACCTCTTCAGCATTATGTCCACTTGCGTGTACAGGTATATGAAAATCAGTATAGAGTTCCTTACCAGTATTATTCATAGCTAAAAGACGTTATGCATAATGAAACATAGTGATCCAAGTTTGTACACCCGTAGAGTACGTCTTGAACAATAAAATGCATGAGATATTCAGCTATTTATACATAGCAAGAATTATTTCTGATTTGCAGAGCATTAAATACAATGTATTAATACCACCGTAGTTACACGATCAACTCACATAGCTCAAACTCTCGGCCTCCGTATGCATTGATTTAGTATTAGTATGGTGCGTATTCTACTACTAGTCATAAAACAAACAGCCAAAGGGGTATAGAGAACATCGTTTAATATCAATTCATACTTTCTATTTACATGCTTACATATCGGTTGTTCAAAATAGTGGAATTAAAAATAGTTCTAATATATTGCTAAAGAAGAGATCAAGAAGCTTGTATTTGATCCGCTAATAATTCACTAAGAGTCTGCGGTTTATACGATTAAAATGAGATTACTCAAAACAGATGTACTCAGAGCTTGATCTAGGTAAATTAATGCAATGACTGTATCTAGGGGTTCAGCTCTTAATAGATTTATATTGGTTGATTTCATAGCTTTATCTTTGTTTCTCCTGTATTCTGCTCGGGTTTTCATCAAGCTTGGGGGTGTTCAGGGGCATCGCTGAACTCTATATCTTGAATCTCTAAGATAAGTAACAATTCTGTGCTACTTGTACTACCATAGATACAATTACTACATAAGTACATAGGTAGAAAAGTGTTTGTATATGTATACATACATTCAATGTATTGTTTTGATCACAGATTTGTGGTGCAATGAGGATTTTAGTTGTAGCATCATCATCGCTAGATTGTTCTTCCTTCATTCCACAGTTTCTCGAAGTAGTTCTTAATCTGCTGTGCAAGGGCGTCCGACTTTATGAGCACCGTAACTTCGTGGTTATATTTTAGAGCACTCTCAGTCCAATTATGGCTCCCCACAAATACGTACTGATCATCAACTACAACCACCTTTGCATGGGTAGTTATGGAGTTACTCCTATCAAGTCTTATGGGCACCTCCTCGCTCTTTAGGTAATTTATTGTTTCCCTATAGCTTGTATAGGTTACATCATCTAATAGCACCTTAACATCAAGACCTCTCTTGTAGGCGTTAACCACTCTGTACAACAACATATTCACCGGATCGTTAAGCTCGTTAGGGTCGTATTTCATAGCGTACATTATAATGTAGATACTTTTGTTAGCCTTGCTCAAGATATTTAATAAGGTGTAGTAGTAATAATCATCTATGAGTAGATCTACGTTTACAACCGTTGTCACAGTAATCGGTTTTGCTACCGTGTAGGTTGGCGTAAGAGTTACTGTAAAAAGAGCTACAGAAGTAGTTCCCATAATCTTAGTAGTGGTAACAGTCAAAACCGAGGTCGTTGTTCTCTCAACAGTCTTCGTAGTAGTTATAGGCAGCGTTACCGTAGTGAAAAGCTCAAGGATCCTCGTCGTGGTTATACCCAAGAACGTTGTCGTAATTGTGTGATAAGCAGGAGGTCTTAAAATACTAACACCATAACCTACTAATACCCCGACAATTAACATGAAGCAACCTATAGTAAGAACCTTAATATTCATAATTTAACACCTCCTTACATTACGATCCACAACTTATTAACAACAAATTGGACTGTCTAAAAGTTGTTTTGTTTTTGATTTTTCTAGTTATCTCAGTTACCTCTATGGATTCCGAGAACCAATTACCTAAAGATATATATGTGACCAAGTATTTGAATAGTTAGAAGCTTGTGAGCTGTTGGCGAGGTACGAGGCTCTGTGAACCGTTTTCGCCGATGGCTCTAGGGAGCACAGAGACCCCGTGAGCCGTAGACAGGGAAAACGGGGATAGATAGGTGGGGTGAACCTACGTCCATGAGAACCAGAAACAACTAAAACAACCTAGTTAATGGGCACGGGCAACCACTACATCACAGTAGAGCTTCAGGAACTCAACTAGAGCATCATAATCATTGCTACCCCTCGGGAAGAGCCTCATCTTAAGCATTTCAACAAACTCTCTACCCCTTACCGAAGTAGCTCACTATATTTGAAACAGTAGAGATATATTTATATGATTTTATATCATATTTACTTGTAAGTGATGGCATAGCTAACAAGATCTACTTCGTTAACTGTAGTGTAATAAAGTATAGGTATTGAACACCAGTCTACTCACTAAGGAAAGACAAAGAGAAGATAAAACAATTCCACGGAAAAGAAGTCTACGCAATAATCATAGTAGAAGAGTAATATCAAGTAATATAAACCTATACGAAACCAGAAACAGCTACACGGGGCACGTATTACAAAGCATATAAATAACTTGAATAAGTATCAAAAAGAAAACAGTCCGTACCGTTGGACTCAACAACTACCCATGAACCCACACAGATACCTAGATCCGCGTGGATGAGATGGAAGTCCCTGGATATGAGTGAACGAAAACGAATATCCAGGGACAAACGGTAATGCGTCTGAGATCGGATGCAGAGCTAAATCCGGCTTCTGCCGGGGGTGTAGTCCTAAACCTCCCTGGGATTTTCGCTCTAAATGGATGGGAGAGGTTGGATTGTTAGTTATTTTATGCTCAAGAAGAAGGCTGTGCAATGCGGTCTAGTATATGTATCAACAGTTGATCTATTGCTATATCGAATGATTCTGGCATCAATTTTTCAAGCTTGATCTGGTTAAAGGTGTTTTTTCTAAGTTCATTTAGTATGATTAATACTGGATAATCTTCAAAGCCTTGCTCTTTCACTATTTTTATCAGATCATCAACGTTATTTAATTTCTTTCTTTCCTGCCAATAGATATCATATAGTTTACGAAATGCGTAGTAATTAGGTAGTACATAGAAGTTTACGTCATCTTTTATATCTCTATATATTTCGGAGACCTTTTGGTAGAGGGTAAACTCTATATTCTCTAATTTGAGCGCTTTAAACAAATTAATCCTTGGAGCTAGAATTAAATTATTAAATATAGAGACCAAATATTTACTTTCCGCGTAAATATATCCAGCCATACCTTTTAGTACACGCTCTATAAGTTCAAAATAATTTCCAAATGATATGCAAACAATACCTACGTCAAAAAACGGTATCGAGGCGATATATTGATTTAATTTTAAACCGGATTTCATACTATATAGATCAATTTGTTTTTGATTTCTTATAGAATGTATTAATATGTCTATATCGTCCACGTATTTCATAAGGTTTAAAGAATTCATAATAAATTGCTGTTCCACAGGATTTACGATACTATAGTCAGCGAGATTTGTATATCTAGTTATGTCTAAAATCTTACGTGTAAAGTTTACGAGGTCGTGGTCTGGTTGTAGTAGATACGAAGTAATAACCTTAAGTGCAATTGAAGGACCTGAAAGCTTTTTACCCGCATGGTACAGAACTTTTAGAGCTGAGAAGACTATACGTGTTAGAAGAGAATCAATAAGTGTTCTTTCAAAACCCTCGTAGACATGCGTATACAGTTTTTTTCTCAAATTACTAATCCTATTAGAGATGTCGTTCTTTAACGTAACTATCGGAATATTATTGTCATAGACATCTACTAGAACTAGATCGGATATATCATCACCTTTCATTATAATCTTCTCTACAATACTATTCACATACTCAAGATCATCAACAATATTGGGGATATTGGGGGTATGCATTTTTATATAGGTATGATGTGAATCTCTTATAATCCAATCCAATCTATCTGTGTTTACTCCTCCAACACCTCTTGGGGATCCGAGTATTGTTTGAAACAACTTAATTTTTCTTGCCCAATTATTCCCTATATTATCTAGGTAATTATCTAAATTCCATTCCTCAGATATAGTCAACCACACAATTTTCCTCAGATGTTCTAACTCTAAAATTTTCCCGCATTTTTTGGTAATTTCATTTACAACATCTTTAAAAAACCATGTAAGCTGTTCATTATGTTCTAGCAAATACAATGCTATTGCAATATCGAGTTTCCCTATATCGGAAAGAAATAATTTTCTTTCTAAAAATTCAGTAAAATAATCTAGTATAATCCCTGCTAAACCATCTAAGGCATGGCCCCAGCTTGTGTGACCTATATCGTGGAGTAATGCAGCAATACCTAGTACTATGCTATCGCAGTCATTTATATCAATATTTGCCTTTTCCTTAAGAGATTTGCGTAGTTTTTCTAATACCTTTAGCGATATAGCCATAACTCCTAAGCTATGTTCATATCGAGTATGCATAGCCCCTGGGAGATATATATGGGTGTGAGCTAATTGCTTTACATCCTTAAGCCTTCTAAACATAGGTAAAAAAAGTAACTTACTCAAAGGTACATCAATAGATATCTCACCAATACATGGTAAAACAAATATTATTTTTTCAGGAACAGTATATTCTATTACTTTATTATAACGAAATTCATAAGAATCCAGAAGCATATAGTATATATCCCTAATGCTCTCCATTAATTTCACCTAAGGTATACTACTATACCCCAGATAATAGTAAGAATAAAGTTAATTAATATATATACCTTAGATTTTTTAAATATTAAAAACAAATTTAAATTATTATACTTTGTATTTGATATATTCTTCAACCGCTCTATTTATTCTCTCGATGTACTCTCTATAGAGTTTGCTCTCCCGAGCCAGAGGAGAGCATCCAACGACGTTGTAGAAGTCCTTCAGCTTCTCCTTTAGCGTTAGCACGCCGTTTTCTAGGTCTATGTAGCCCAGCTTCTCTATGTACTCTAGCTCCATCTTCAGCTCCTCAATCGAATCATTAAGAACCATATTGTAGTTCTTCCACAAGTAACCGAATACAAACTTAGCTAGTTCGTCTAGGGAGATACTCTGCTTCCCAAATTCATAAAACTTCCACAAAATATAACCTGTAAAAGTCCACATACCCACGGCTACCACCTACTAAATTTTAAAGTATTTACTATTAAACACGTAGCTGTCATAAAGAATGCCATATTTTTTCAATGTAATAGTGTATTCCATATATGCACACCACATTCTTTTATCTATACTATCTACCGGTTACTACTATACGTATTCAACATATAAATAGTAATAACTATGTGTGGTGGCCAAAAGTTTCATGATACAGTAATAATACTGTTCTCTAAAACATTGAGTGTAAATTAATTAATTATCAAAATAGAGGTATATTGGTGTTTTCCTTGTGTTTACCGAAGAACAATAAATATAGATTAATATGATAGGAATCTGGTTTAAGTAATAGTATCATCTGATATGGGTGCCTCCTCTATAGGTTGCTGTTGGAACCTTGTATAGGTTTTAAGGATCTTAAACACAGTTTAGAGGTATAGTTCTTCAACTACAGAGATTTGTATAGGTATTCCTACGGAGAACTCGATGACATATAAACTAGTTCTCTGATTAACCGTTTCCTATTTCTCAAGGTTTTTGTGTATTTCTCTATGATCGTTCATCATGAATTTTCCGAACTCCTTCCCATAATTTGTCATAAGTTTCGGAAACTTGAGGGTTACAATCTACAGTTAATAGATGTAGAGTGATTATAAATTTCACAAATCCTAGAAAAACCTATGGAAAAGAAGCAACTAATTAATTTTACTATAGGTTAGTAGAATTTGATTATAGAATTCCTGTAGTTTTAAGCGTACTGTTTCTATATTATTTCATCATTTTATAAAAATATGTTCTTTTGGTTTTCTCACTCCGTAATAGAGCCCTCTACTAGGTAGAATACAGACGTTTAGAGTAGTGTTTTCGATGTTCTTCAGGCGTTTGGTTTTCTCAGGGTTGTTTTGTTCTCGAGTTTGTATATTAATGGTTTTAACTCATATCTTGTTTGATCTGTAGTTATAGGGATGAACTCTCTAAGGTTTTCATTGTATTCCTTGATTTTTCCTTGTTAAATCTATATCCCTGTTAAATCCTATATGTAGTGTAGATATGTTCCAATAGCTAGTAGTGGATGTAGGGTTGTTTTAAACTTAGTTAATCGTAGGTATTTAATATACCCTTTTATAGCACCTATTAGGATTTTAGGCTAAAACCTTTTCCCGCAGCACAACCAAGCTAATTCTATCGAGGTACACTAGATGAATAGACCTTAATCTAAACATCTACCACCTAGATCACATCAAATAAATAGATGTTCAAAACACTAATAAAAATATAGCAACGTTGTATATAGAAACAAAGCTTAATTCTTATCTATAAACAATACCGGAAACAAATAGGGCAAAATAATAGGAGAAGAAAATGTTTAATTAGTGTTTCCATGAATTTATATAGGTTTTGAGATGGATTAAAAATACAAATTTAAATAAGTGGTGTTTATTATTTTAAATTTGGTGGATTATTGGATGAGGGTATCTGAGGTTGTAGTACATGTTGTAGGATTAGCTGTGTTATCGGTTTTAGTAATGCAAGTTATGTTCCTTGTGTTTGCTATGATTTTAGTAGTTAGTGGATATGGTACTCCTCTCCTAGAGATGGAAAAACTAAATGATGTTACCGTTATTACGGCAAACGCTATACTATTTCTTCCAGTAGCTTTCTCCATAGTTTTGACCATCTTTTATGTTATACGTAGAAAAGCCTTGAATATTAGAAAAACCTCGAAATACTATCTATACAGCGTAATTGTATTGATAGTAGTAATCTTGGTTTTGGTGGCTATAGCCTTTATTAAGCTATGTGGTCTAGATTGTTCAACACTTACATGTGGAGTAGGCAACGTAGAGTCGTGTACAGTAGAGATTAGATGGCTTTATGCGGTAAGTATGTGTATATGTAAAGTGTAGAAAATCTTTTATTAATTGAGTAGCAACAAAGTTTTTACTAAAACCTCGTTGCTTTAGCGTATTTTAACTCCATCACATGAAAATACTCTACGGTTACAATACATAATTCTACATATATCTACCTCTTGGTTACACCCGTCGCTCCTTCTACTCTTAGCACTTCATTTACCACGAGCAAGAGTTTCACGAATCTAATCTATCGTGTTCTTAACTAGAACTATTATTAAGTTGGTAAAATTAGCTTAACGAAATAGATTCTCCTAGGTAGAGGATAGAGCAAGGTATGTTGCTCTTCTCCAGCTTTTATAGCTTCTCTACTTAATAAGTTTAGAACGACTATAGCTTCAACTCGATACCCTAGCTCTACTAATTCTGTATACTCCATAGATAATCTCAAAGTATGTTTATTACTTTTGAAGCTAGTGAAGCAACTGCTTCAACTAACTCTCATATTTTTGTAACAATTTAGTTCTTACCTAGATTAGTTGTACCATCATTTACGAGAATTTTTATTGCTACAACTATAAAATAGGGCTATTCTTCTACCAAGATCTAAATCTAAAGATATTACTACATGTCCTTAAAAATGAGAACCTTTACTACAGCTCCTCTATATACCTAAACTAATTAATCTACTCATTAAATACTGATCAACATCTATCTCGGTAGCTTTTATACAGGAACTAGGCATTACCTTATCTAGCGATATTACAATAAAATTCTACATCCTTCACTCAAGACCAAACTACACTATATTTCCTCTAGCCATGACCATTTAATGTAAATTCAATACTTGTTTTATGAGTTTAGATATGTCTAAAATATAGTAAAGTAATTTATTTTAAACTAAATGCTTAGTGTCGGTATTGCGCCAAGACCTAGATATAGATTCAGTACAATTAGCGTATACACATACAACCCAGAGTATACATGGAGTATACATGCTAGTAGCTAGAGGTATATAGATAGTGTAGATAGTTAGCTGATTATTTAGTTGCCTACGCATGGTATCCGATATATTCTTCTAATATCTTTAAAATCTCATCTATATTACTAGTATTTGAGATATGTTTCGCTAGTATATGGGCTCCAAGAGCTTCTGAAAGCCATTTAGTTAAATAACCTCTTGCTATATGTTCTACAACGATTTCTGATGATACAAATCTATATTTTATCGCTATATAGAGCTTCTCAACACTATCAATCACAAGAGGTAATGGCAATCCTTTCTCATCTGTAAACAAATATGCTGCATCTCTACTAACGATTTTATGTCCAAGTTTCTCACCCTCAAGTACAAGTTTAGCTTTTTCTGAAACCACATATCTACCATTTTTTTCAACAATATACCCCATCCCAACTAACTCTTTAATATACTTACGTAATGTTGAAGGAGAAAGTCTGCTCATAATCAATAGATCATTAAACGAGAATTCAGTACCAACATTACTTAAAAGTTTTAACAACCTTTTACTACCTACACCCATCGTTACCCACTCTCTAAATATAATATAATACATGTATAGATATAAAATAAGTTTTGTAGTAGAACATTTTAACCAGTTATAACCCTTAACTAGAAATACCACATAATGGATAATTATGTTGGCTAAATCTATCTATAGACTCAACAGATTCAAGAAAATTAATCCCAAAACCCTTTACATATAATTTAATTAAATACTCTATACTACTTTAATACATGAATTAAAACTGCATTATAAGTAAGTATATAGTGATACTTGTTTTCTGAGGCTCATAGATAATATCACTAAGATAATTCATAACCATAAGATTAAACTCTCGCTATATTACAAATTTATTTTTATTAATATTCATGAATCGATATAGCTGCGGAATAATTGTTAGAGACATCATTAATGAGTTTTATGAAAATTGAAAGAAGATATTATCTGTACTGTTCTATTGAATATCAGCAACTTAAAAAATAAATATAAATAACGGGCTTTGGGAATGAGGCTACTCTAGGGAAGATTATGATTAAATATAGGTATTACTCTATATCATTAAGTATAGCTCTAATTGGTTTTATTATCAGGTTATTTATAGGGATAGAGGGTATACATGGAACAGATATCCTATTTCATGTAGAGGGTGTCAGAAGCCTCATTCTAACTGGTTCCCCTTACTGTCTAGCTAACTACAACTATCCACCACTTTATGCATATTTACAGCTCATTGGCATACTTGCTATTGGTTGGAACACTTTGGGATACAAGATTATGAGTATATTATTTGATGTAGCTCTATCCATCCTCATATACGCTACTCTAAGAAGTCTAGGTGTAGATGAAAGAGTGTCTATCGTCATTCAATCTCTATGGTGTTTCAATCCGTTAGCTATAGTAACATCCTCTTGGTACGGACTATTCGATTCTATACCAACACTATTTTCACTTCTATCACTACTTATGATGATTAAACGAAGAACCGTTATTTCGGCTTTGGCATTATCTCTAGGTATTGCATCTAAGTTCTTTCCTATAATATTCTTACCAATAAATTTATTCATTATATCTGTAAGAGAGAGAAAGATAGGTAGTATAGGTAGATATTTCCTTCTAGTATTACTGATAATATCATCGATAGAGCTTGTGTCTATATCTAGATGTCTAGACGATGCAATTAAAGATCAATTCTTATTCCATATTAATAGAGAAGATAAGGGTTTATCTCTAATTCCATGGTTTCCATATTCAAGTCTACTCTCCTTAGTGATCCCAATGATACTCTCTTTATTACTACTTCTATACACTAAATCTATTAGTTTAATTAATATCTATGCAATAGCTACTATAGAATCTCTAGCACTAATTCTACTCAATCCATTTGTTTATCCACATTATATTATATGGAGCTTACCCCTAATGCTAATTACCTTACCACTAATTGTCCATAGTATAACGAAAGTCTTTATATTAGGGATAACACTTACAACGATTTTCTCTATGATGGGCTTGGGATACTGGAGGCTCTATAAAGTACCTTCAATTGCTATAACATTAAGCTATATATACAATCTATGTTCATTAACAATACTCTTGGGCTTACTAAAACTATATCCTAGATTAGTAAATCGTTAAAACTTCTCCATAGATCTGATCTACATAAATCTGCAGTCCTCGAGATCTCACATAGAGATGTTTAATCCGTTCGCATGGTTGTCCTTGTTGTTTATTTAGGTTTGCTTAGGTATTTTAGGTAACATGAGTGTTATTACCACGGGCTTCTCCTCAGCGTTACCCACCTGATACAGGATCATCAAGAACCACATCGACAGACATCACAGAGCCCGCCTCAAGGGATAGGTGTATCATCCTGCTCCGATAACGGTGAAATAACCATCAAGGCGGGATACATCTTCCAAGCACCTACGGTAACTAAAACGACTTAAAACATTTATGGAGGGAACAGAGTTTAAGTTGTTCGAAACCTTATGACTAGAGTTAACTTGGATTATTTGGAATATTCGGTTTTATTGATCTTTGATCTAGGTATGATAGGTATGTGTTTCATGTATTAATTTTGAAAAGCGCTATAAAAATGAACTACAATCTCTAGTATTGATGTTGAAATCTGTGCAGGATAGTAGGGATTTTGTGTTTAGGTTAAGTGTTTTTTCTTAACAATAATCCTGATAGCGTATGGGTATATCTTGATTTCATCTACTGGTAGTTTTATTTTTAAGCCTTCTGTATCTATATTCCACTCTACTTTCTTCTCAATACCCGCTACATCTATACCTACTATCTCGTCTTCTACTAGTTTGATGTATTTTGTGAAAATCTTTAGCGTTACTTCTTCTTTTGGTTTTCCAAGTATTATAGCATATATATGGTTGTATCCAAGATAGGATTCCCTAAAGGTGTATCTAATATCTTCATCAGTGAATACAAGTCTTTTCTCTATGAAGAACCCTTCCTCACTTATTTCTGTAGGTCCTTCGCCATAGACTTTACATGGTTTTACACCATAGATGCTCTCCCCATATGCTTTAAACCATTTTCCGATATCCAGAAGTATTCTTTTAGTTTCTTCAGGTATTGTGCCGTCGGGCTTAGGCCCTATATTTAGAAGGAATACCCCGTTTTTGCTAACCACATCTGCCATATGTGCTATCAGTATTTTGGGAGGCTTGTATTCTGCATCTTTTATGAATCCCCAAGATCTGTAGTCTACTGATGTATCTGCAAGCCATATAGATGGATATATAGTCTTTATAGTACCTCGTTCTGCAAGATCTGGTACTGCTGTACCTTCCTCAAATGCTTTCTGTTTATACACTATAACAGGCTCTATACCCCATCTATAACACCTATTGTAGTAGTATGTTGCAAAAGCTTTTAGATAGGGTTGAAAAGATGGATTTGCAATCCACCAATCAAAATATACTAGCCATGGACGATATTTTTCAATGATTTCCACCAACCTGAAGAGCCAATCCATAAGAAACTCTTTGTTTGGAGGAATGTTATCTTTTGATGGAGGTGCCCTAGGGTCTAGTGATGCAGGTTGTGCAGGACCATATAAATCGAAGTACTTCGGATCTCTAACATCAGACTCTATCCTCATACCATGATCGAAGAACCACCAGTGTTCAGCCCTATGATATGATACACCAAATACTAGCCCCTGTCTCTCAACAGCTTCCCTAAGCTCTCCAACAACATCCCTCTTAGGACCCATCCTTGCAGCACACCACCTGATATAGGTAGAATCCCACAGTGCAAAACCATCATGGTGTTCGGCAACAAGAACAACAAATTTAGCTCCACTCCTCTTAAATAGTTTCACCCATTCATCTGGATCCCAGTTTTCTGCTGTAAACATCGGTATAAAGTCTTTGTATCCAAATGTGGTTAGAGAACCAAAATTCTCTACGTGGTATCTATGCTCAGGTCTATCAGGTATATACATGTTTCTAGGATACCATTCACTACCAAAAGCAGGAACAGAATACACACCCCAATGAATAAATATACCAAATCTAGAGTCCATAAACCATTTAGGGACTCTATAGTTCTTCAAGGAGCTCCAGGAAGGTTTAAATGGACCTTTGCATGGAGCTGGAATAGACTTCAAAATATCGTAGGGATCTGTGGCAACATTTTCAAGCATTATGGTTAAAGGATCTATATCTAGAGCCACTCTTTATACCTATAGATGCCATTGACGTTCTGTTTATAAAATGTGTATGTTGTGCAATGATTAAAATCTTTTCCTGTATCTACATAACTCATCTTG
>JAWAXP010000015.1:0-28277 GCA_038820005.1 Ignisphaera sp.
GTTTTAGAACAAAACATAGACGTAATAGTGAATACCTTTGGCTTAGAGAGAAAACCCTCAATAGACGAGGTAATAGACTTCAGCTACCTACCTCCACTTGAGGAGAGGTCGATATAGATAATGAGTGTAGCGCTAAGATTGAGGAATATATCGGCAACTTACAGAACAGAAGATGGTAAAGAAATAAAGGTTTTAGAGAATTTAAGCTTAAATATTTTTAAAGGGGAGGTTTTGGGGATAGTTGGTAGAAGTGGCTACGGGAAAACAACCCTTCTTAAGATAGTGGCCGGGATCTTAAAGCCTACAAAAGGATCTGTAGAGTTCCTAAACGGGGAAAATGGGGTAGGTAGAAGAGCAGGTATAATGTTTCAATCTCCTCTGTTACTACCTTGGAGAACAGTTCTAGAGAATGTACTACTCCCAATAGAGATCATAGGGGAAGACCCTAGGGATTATGTTGATAGAGCTCTAGAGCTACTCAAGATAGTTGGGCTAGAGGGGTTTGAGGATAAGTATCCATGGGAACTTTCATCGGGGATGCAGCAAAGAGTTGCTCTATGTAGAGCCTTAATACACAAGCCCCAGCTTCTTCTGCTTGACGAACCCTTTGGTGCTCTAGACGCGATTACTAGGGAAGAGATGTGGCTTCTTCTACAGACTGTTGTTGTGCGTGAAGGTTGTACGACTATCTTGGTTACACACGATATTAGGGAGGCTTTATTTTTATCTGATAGAGTTGTTGTCATTGGGTGTAGACCAGGGAGGGTGGTAGACGAGATCAAGATAGATATCCCGAGGCCTAGGCAACTAGATGCCTTATTTACGAGCACCTTTAACAACTATGTCCACAGGATTAGGAACGCTATAGGTGATAACTTGAAATGTACAAGAAATTCAAACAGCTAAACCTTTTGATAGCTTTAGTGCTAATATTCCTCGTTTGGGAAGCAGTAGTATATTTATTCAAGGTGCCTCGTTACGTACTACCTGCACCCACGGCGATAGCTTCAACTACACTAAGGTATAGTTCTTATCTTCTGGAGAACCTACTAGATACAACAGTATCAGCTTTAGTGGGTTTAATAATCGCAACTATAACCTCTTTTGCGCTAAGCATAGCTATGTCCTACAGCAAGGCTCTTAGGGATACTCTTTTCCCCTTACTTGCCTCGTTCAACACAATACCTAGGGCTGCTCTAGTTCCCTTACTTGTTATCTGGTTTGGCTTAGGCTGGACCCCGAGGGTTTTAACGGCTTTCCTCTTAGCTTTTTTCCCCATGATTGTACCTGTCTTAACCGCTATGACAACGGTAGAAAAGGAGTTAGTAGAGCTCTTAGCTGCTTACGGCGCCTCGAAAATACAGATCTTAGTCAAGGTCTCTATCCCTAAATCTCTACCGTACTTAATGAGTTCTCTTCACACTGGTTTAACTTCGGCTTACGTTGGGGCAGTCATAGCGGAGATGATAGCCTCTGATAAAGGTATAGGGTACGTAATATTATCCTCTTCCTCTAGGCTCGATACACCCCTGGTTTTTGCATGCTTAATACTTTTATCTGTAACTACCCTAGTAGCATCCAAGATCATCAGCGTAGTCGAGAAGAGGGTCGCTAAATGGGCTTACAGATCAGAAGCTTAAAAGTAGATCCTAACCTCTGTACTGGATGCTATATGTGTACGCTTATATGTAGTTTTTCGAAGTTTAAGGTCTTTAACCCAAGGCTATCCCTTCTAAGAATAGACTACAACTACAAGATAGGGCGATTAGAGGGATATGCGTTGTGTAATCAATGTGGAAACTGTATCTCGGTATGCCCTACAAAAGCTATATACATGGATTTTAGCGGTATTGTACGTATAGAACACAGTAAATGCATTAAATGCCTAAGTTGTGTCTCGGCTTGTCCAAACAACGTAATTGTTGTATACAATGGTATTCCATACAAATGCGATTTATGTGATGGAGATCCACAGTGTGTTAAATTCTGCTTAGTGGGTGCTCTACATGTTTAAACTTGGGGGATATGCTGGGAAGATACTTTACGTAGATCTCTCCAAAAAGAAGTGGTGGAGCGAAGAGCTTAAACAATCGTTGGCTAAAAGCTTCATAGGAGGTACAGGTCTTTCAGCATACCTTCTATGGCACTTACTTGGTAGAGGTGTAGATCCTCTATCTCCTGAGAACCTCCTTATAATAGCTACTGGACCAGCTACAGGAGCTTTATCACCGTCGTCTGGTAGATTTGCTGTGGTCTCGAAATCACCTCTAACATATGCTTGGGCTGAAAGCCATGCTGGAGGAGCCTTAGGTCCGCAGATAAAGTATGCAGGTTACGACTTAGTTGTTATTAGAGGATGTGCAGAGAAACCAACTGTTTTAGCGATAGATGATACAAGTGTAGAGTTCATTAAAGCAGAGGATCTATGGGGTCTTGATACAGAGGCTACAACTGACGAGGTTAGAGCTAAGCTAGGTAAAGACTATCACGTTATGTGTATAGGTCCAGCTGGGGAGAATCTTATTAAATTCGCATCGATCATAGTCGATTACCATAGAGCTTTAGGGAGAACAGGGTTAGGAGCTGTTATGGGGTTTAAGAAGCTGAAAGCTGTAGCTGTTAGAGGTAGCAAGGGTGTAGAGGTTCACGATCCCGATAAATACAAAGAGGTTCTAGAGGATTTCCTTTGGAGGAACACGAAAGGGCCTTGGGCTCTTCCAGCGAAGATGAGTCTATGGAGATACGGTACACCAAACCTTGTTACAGTACTTAATGCAATAGGTAGGCTTCCCACAAAGAATCATTGGACAGGTTATTGGGAGGAAGCGGATAAAATATCAGGGGAAGCTTTGTTAAGGTATAGGGCGGCAAAGACTTCATGTTTTTCATGCGCTATAATGTGTAAACAAGTTACTAAAGTAGAGAACGGAAGGTACGCAGGTACCGTAACAGGAGGTCCTGAGTACGAAACGGTATTTGCTTTCGGATCAAACCTGTTAATATCAAACGTAGAAGCAGTTATCTACTTCAATAAGCTATGCAACCAACTAGGCTTAGACACTATATCCACTGGAAAAGTTATCTCTTTCCTATTTGAGTGCTACGAAAAAAGCTTTATCTCTAGGGATATAGTAGACTTTGAACCTACCTGGGGTAACGAGGAAGCTGTTGCAAAGATAATAGAGGCTATAGCTTTTAGGAAAGGTATAGGAGATATATTGGCGGAAGGCGTTGCAAAAGCATGTAAAACTATTGGTGATGGTAAGTGCTGCGATTTTGCTTTACATGTAAAAGGGTTAGAGGTTTCAGGTCAAGACCCTAGAGCCCAGAAATCGGTAGGGCTTACATGGGCTATATCGGTTAGAGGAGCTGATCACCTACGTTCGCTAACAACTGTTGATGAGCTTGGGTATAGAGACGTTGCTGCTGAGAGATTTGGGGTAGATAAGGTTGAATGTGTATGCGATAGGCTAACCGAGGAATGCAAGGCTTTAATCGTAAAAGATCAAGAAGATTTCTTTGCTGTTGTCGACTCGGTTATTATGTGTAAATACGGGACAATGTGGCCACCTATGTATTACTTTGATTTCGTTGCAAAGCTTTTAAAGCCATTGACTGGGATAGAAGAGTTCGGCAACGTTAAGTACCTTCGGTTGGTAGGAGAAAGAATTGCTAATTTGAAGAGATGTTTCAATCTGAGAGAAGGAATAGGTATGGAATCGGAGAAGCTACCGAAAAGATTTACAGAAGAACCTATGCCAACAGGACCCGCGAAAGGCTATGTATGCAACTTAGAAGATATGCTTATAGAATACTACGCTCTGCGGGGATGGGATTACAGAACTGGTTTACCATATGTAGAAACACTTAATCATCTAGACCTAGGCTTCGTTATACCAGTTCTAGAGGATATCTATGGTTCTCTACCAAGGAGATCGAAAAATGGTTAAAGTAAGATTCCACACAATTTTAAAAGAGGAGAGCGGTTTAAATAACCTAGAAGTTGATGCTGAAAACCTTAGCGAGTTGCTCTCTAAGCTACCTGAAAACGTTATGCAAATCCTCGAAAAATACAGAAACTACCTTATAATTTTAGTAAACGGACATATAGTAGACCCTAAACACAACATCGTCTTACGCCGAGAAGATATAATAGATATAACGATACCTGTTGGAGGAGGATAGCAAATATATACGCTGTTCTAGGCATAGACAACGAATATTTTAGCTATATCAATGTAGTTTTACATTATTTAATCTGATATTTAGAAGAATTTATCGAGTACACTCTATCTCAATTTCATAAATATTGTTGAAGTAATTAGAAGCGTTAATGGTTTTATCGTACTCTATAAACGCTATCAATTTTGCTCCTAGGCTTTGGTATGGGTTATCTACCTTCACTATATTGGAGCTTAGCGGCTGCATATTCAAAGGTACATAGACTAATTTATTCCCTATCCGAACTACCCCTCCTACTCCTAGCCTATCTCCAAGAGGTATACCTATGTCCAAGAGCACAGAATTACCCCAACTATCTTTGTTTAAAAAAATCATCCCTACAGCCCCAATGCCCATAAAATCAATATCAGTTTTATCTCTATAACCCCTAGACCAGAGTTTCGGGGTATCTGCTAAGTACAGAAGAAATACTTTATCGTTTACCTTAGCTATACATAAACCAAAATCTTCATCACCATAAACCCCAGTATATACTTCAGTAATCGAAGTTTTACACTGATTACCTACTTCAATAGATAAAGTTTTTGTGGTAACAATGGTTTCTACAAAAGTACTGAAAACAGTAATAGTTGTAGTTCTTGTAGTTGTTTGAGTTTGAGTTAAGGTGATAGTGGTACCCGATGCCCGTACTAATGAAGAAAAAGTTATCCCTATCACTATAGCTACTATAATGAGTAAAACTGCTATAGGTAAGATCATCTTCATTATTGCTGCACCTCAAACCTTTAAACTAATAATCTTCTTGAATTAAATATTTTATCTATAAAATTATAGAGATAGAATACTTGTTTACATCAAGCCTAAAATCATCGATAAACGTTCTTTAACTAACTTTTAGAATTACCTCTTGTAGAACTAATATATTGCGGCCATCAACATGTTTCCATAGGTTTTAGGTAGAATTTTAATCAATCCTAAAATATAGATTTTATAGCCTTTAGTTCGTAGCGCAACTATGTGAATGCATAGTTTATCATCATAGCGTATTCTGTTAAGGACACTTCGCAAAGTATGGTAATGAATTGTAAAACATAGAGATACTACCTTTTTACTAGTCTATTTAGTAGTTTAAAGAGGTATACTTTATTTAACTTGTTATAATTTAGAAACTTTACTTAAGCTATTCAACTAGGATTTCCGCATAGTTTTTTATCCTCTTTACTCTATAAATTTATAGCTAAAGCATAATAGGTATTGCCTTTGAAATCAATAGAATATTTAATCGATATACTTGGAGATTTCATTGAAGAACCTAAGCTAATTTTAATAGCTGGTCACCCTGGTTCTGGTAAAACTACTCTTGCTTCTTCAATATGTTTGTACGCTTTGAAGAATAACGAGAAGTGCCTTTACTTATCTTTTCAAGAAGATAAAGAGAAGTTATTTAAACAGCTTGAAGGTGTAGGCATAGATTTTAAGGCTTATGATGAGAAGAATTCGCTAAAATTTGTTAAGATACCTGTAGTAGCTTCTAGTAACGATATTCAACTGACATTAGATATCCTATCTAAGCTAGTCCTAGAACATAGTCCAAGGGTAGTAGTGGTTGACTCTGTAACCCCTTTGCTTGAAACTGTGGAAAGCAATGCTATTGCTCGTGGCTATTTACAAAACTTTTTCTGGGAATTACAGAAGACCGTTGGTGGAGCAGTTGTTCTTGTATCCGAGATACCTCTAGGAAGAGAATATGCTAGCATGGGCTGGATAGAATTTGTAGCTGATGCAGTTCTTATCCTTAAGCATAGGATTAGAAGTGGTTTGATTGAGAGAATATTAGAGATTAGGAAGGTTAGAGGAAAACAGTTAACAGTATCAGAGTTACATTTCTCAATAATAAGCGGTAAAGGTATAATTATCCATAGACCAGTACACCTAGAAACATACTGTTCCCCTATATTGAGTAAAAGATTACCTGTCTTCAAAGACAAAGACGTTGATGTTGTTGAAGTAAGTTCACCACCGATAACTATGTATTTCGAATACCCTCCGGAAACATCGCCATGGGTCCCAATAGTATTTTCGATACTTATACACATGGTGGAAAAGAACCCCAAGATTCTCTTCATTGATTTCAGCATTTGCCCTACAAGTTTAACCCTGGGTTTAATGCAGATGCTAAAAAACTATGGGCAGATAGCGAAACTATTACTAAGATTCTTAGAAGAATTGTTTTCAGGACAATTAATCCTTCTGCTTATAGTCTTTCAGAGCTTATATCTTATATAATATCTTTGATAGACGATGTTAAACCTACAGCTCTATATATACACAATGATGCAATTGCTTGGATGTCGGCTACAGAAGATCCTAAAGAATATACAAGAATATTAAACAATTTTGTGTTTGAGTTAAGAGCTAGAGGTGTAGACATCTTTAGGATAAGTAGCTTTATAGATCCTATATTCAGCAACATAAACAAAATATTATCATCATATGTTGTAACTATGAGATGTACCGATATTGCTTGCAGTAGCTATACCATAAGTATAGAAAAGTCCCAAAAAGTAGCTGGAATTATGCTTAGCTTAGAAAATTTAGAGGAAATCACTAGAGAACTCATACAATTAGTTAAAAATTTATACAAACAAGAGGTATAACCCAAAAACTTAAAGACAACCTTAGAAAAGGATACAACAATATAATTGAGAAGCTTGAATAACGCAGTTCCTAAATTGATTTACTAAGTAATTAATATCTCTCCGACCTCCTCCCAGCCCTAAAGGACGAGGCTTTCAAATGTAACTTTTTGTGGCTAGAACACTAGATTTTTGGTTGTTAACGAATAATTGTTAAAAATATAGAGCAACTAGTAAAGCATATACTGTGAACTGTGAATGTAGTTAAAACTAATAACTTATTCAATTTAATAAAGTTCGTCTACAATACAACATCATCTAAGAATATTTAGCTTGATATAATATTTTATTTTGTTCTATGTATTGTAGAGAATTAAAGTAGAAAATGCGTTTAGTAATTATTTGCAACCAAAATTAATGTAGTAATTAGTACAGTAAAGCTTGGTGCGAACTCTGAGGTAATTATTTTACACTATACGAAATTCACATTGTATACATTAATATATTTCGTTAATGTAGATATTTAGGTAAGATGTAGAGCTCCGAACCACTATGGAAAAACTATAGAATTATTATCTATCTAGTTGTTTAAAATAGCTGAAAGAGAGGATTTAAAGATGAGTATTGTAGAAAACATTGATATAGTGAAGTTGCTAGAGAAAGCAGTAGAACTGTATAATAGGTATAGAAGTCCTGAAGCAATTGCATCTATAGTCGGTATAGAGGGTAACTTCATCGTTATGAAGTTTACAGGCCATTTCTGTGTTACATGCGGTGTTATTGACTGGGTAGAGGATTATCTATACATACTCAAGGATATGGGAATAGAAGCTGAAGTAGTTAAAATTGATTACCTCACCGAGGATAATTATGTGTTTGTAAAACTAAGAATAAATAAGAATAAAGTAGAAGTATCTAAAGAGCTACATAGTTTTAATTAAATCTAATGAATAGATAATGGTTAGTTCCTGCATTACTAATTTTATTAGTTATGTAGGATTAAGTATACTGAGTATACTCAGGTGTATCAATAAAGCCATAAGTTTTATAGGTGTAATAAGAGTATACCTATAATGGGTGAGTAAACATGATAAAACTCGGAGTAGTAAAGGTATTAACAGGGTCTATAAAGAATACGCTTAGCATGACAAAGAAATCAATTAATGAAAGTAAAATAGTAGAAAAAACTAGGAAAACCGAAGAAATAACCAGCTTTAACAAGCACAATGTCAAGGATACGCTATGTATAATAACAATGCTGGAACCAAGTTGCTACGAGATATACGAGGATGGATACATAAAGGAAATAGCATAAAAAGATTTTTACCGTAAAATTCAAGATAATTTAACTTCTAGGGGTTTAACAAGAAGAGCTTAAATTTATTTCTATATCTCGGAACATTTAATTTTTAATTTATAGCGAAAAAGGTTATGATTATATAAATTAATGTATCTAAAAATAAATAACGTAATAAAAATATATCTATATTGGTTCTATCTATTTCCTCCTTGTTGTCCTGGTTCTTTTTCCGCAGTCTTTAACATTCTTTCTAAGGATGATAATTGGTTTTCTGCGGCAATTATTTTCGCTAGAGCTCTCTGGGCATTTGCCATAGCTTTAGCATAGTCTTGTTGATCGAAGCTCTTCTTTGCATCGCTTAGATCTTGCTCAGCTTCGTTGATCTGCTTCTCTATGAATGGAAGCATTTTCTTAATGTTTTCTACGATTACACATTTTGGCGGAGGTGGAAATATCTGTATACATACTATACTCTCTACCTCTTTTTTGACCTTGCTGTACAAATCCTTAACTTCTCCGAGTTTCTTCTCAGCTTCTTTAATAAGATTATAGGTTATTTCCTTTATTTTTTCGTTAATCTTTTTGCTATACTCATTTGTAAGAACATTAACTTGTCTACATAGTTGCATAACTTTAAGTCTCACTTCGCTTACTGTATCAAGGATTTCTTTAACCTCGCTAACATATTCAACGTTTCTCAGCTTCTCCATTAACCCTAGTAGCTGGACTTCAAGCTCATCTATTTTACTCAATATATCGCTGAAATTAGCTGCTCTCTCCCTCAAGCTCTTAACTTCTTCAAGTAACTCATTAATACTGTGGTTCGCTCTACATATCAACATCTTTAAAGTTGCATTGAATGCTTCCCCAACCTTCTGGACCTCAGGTTTTACCGTTTCACCTATTTCTTCAACTACACCTTCAAGAACTTCTTCAACTATTTTTAACCTCTCTATAATGTTCTCTATAGTTTCTATAGCTTGAGGAGAAGCATTTACATTCTTAAGTTTCTCTAAAGTTCTATTCAAAATCTTTATAGCTTCTCTTATATGTTTAATAGCCACATCAAGACCCTTGGCTTCACCACCTCTAACTCTTTCAGTATATCTATAGTTATACTCCTTAGCTTTCTCCGCAAATTCTTTAACCATAATGGTTTCAATATTTCTTAGTCTCTCTAATAACTGTCTAGACAATTTATTGATATCAGAAGCATTGGTAGTATTGGTTAGCACCTCCTCTATCTTTTCTTTTAGTTCTTCAACAGATAAATTATATTTGTTAGCTAAAGCTTTTATTCTATTCATTAAAGCCTCTCTAAGACCGTTAAGGTACCTCTGAAGAACGATACCTACTCTAAATGCTTTACCCATCTTAAGCTCGCTAGAAACACTTGCTAGAACCTTAGTTGCATCGTGTATCCACTCCCTAAGCTCCTCTATACCTAGGGTTGATAGATCGATGTTTAGTAGTTCCTCTATCTTGTTCTTAAGTTCATCGCTTATGTTTAGGTACATCGATTTATTCAACATATCCTTTAAAACTCTAGCTTTTACAATTACTATCTCTGTTACGTTAACAGCTTTCGAAGCGTTTACCCCAGTAGATGGAGTTGTTGTAGCTGTTTCTTGAGCTAATACGATTGGATTAACAGCATTTGCTAAAGTTGATAGTATTACGAGTAGGGCAACCGCTATAACAGGTAAGGTTTTGTTTATGTTGTTCTTCATAGTTGGTTTTTCACCCAACTTTTTCACCCAACGAAAACTAGTTTACTAGAGTAGTTTTTTAGGGTACTCTTTGAAGAGCTGTTCATATAAATTGAATAGAGTATGCTTACCCAAATAACTAATAGACTAATATATACCCTTCCCCCATGCTTTCTACCGTATTACGAAAATCATGGTTACACTTATCATTGTAGTAACTTAAATAGAGAAATAAAGAGTAGACGTTGACACCTCTTAGGCTAAAGTTCCCATTAAACTTTAAACAAAGTTATCTAGCTAAGTTAACTCTACCTTTCTCTAGAAATTAGATTCAATACCTAGGATTTACACCTACTGTTTTAAACAAATATGTTGGTGTTTAATAGTTGTACCCTGTTTATCTCGTTAATTTTTTACTTCAGCCTATCACAATTCTTTGATCGGATGTGGAATGAATGCGAAGGATATTGGTAAGAATAGATGGGTATATCCTATACTATGTTTCTTCGTAACATTCCTAGGAGGAACTCTCTACTCTTACAGCATTATTGGCTACGAGTTGCAGAAGCTATGGGGAATCTCGGTTGCAGAAGCTGGTATACCTTATTTTGCTTTTCTATGTGGTTACGGCTACCTAATGGTTTTAGGCGGTATTTTTGAAAGGAGATTTAGATCTGAGAAAATACCTATGTACTTAGGTGCTATCTTATTTGGTTTAGGATTTACAAACGCAGGTTTCGTTGATAGAAACATAGCTCTTTTCTCGATGTCGTACTTTGTGGCAGGATTAGGCATAGCTTTAATGGATAGCATGACCCTCCCTATAGCTACTTCATGGGTACCCGATAAACCTGGTTTAGCTGTTGGTATAGTTCGAACAGGTTTCGGAATAGCACCTCTCATCGTAGCTCCATTATTTGAGCACCTCTTTAAAGTCTATGGGTTTAGCTTTAGCTTGAGAATAGTTGGAATTTTATACCTAGCGATATCTCTAACCATAGCATATTTAGTGAAAATGAATCCTAGTGCTAGAAAAACCAAGGAGTATGAAGACCTTGGCAAAGCTTTAAACGATATACTATCCAGGAAATGCTTTTGGTTAATCTGGTTACTGTACTTCGCAGGTCTTTTCACACCTTTGGCGTTCATAGGCTACGTGAAGCAAATAGGAGTAGAACTAGCTTCAATAAATCCAGAGCTCATGGGCTACGCTATAGCTGTTTTCTCTATATTCAACGGTGTAGGAGGGATAATCTACGGAAAAATAATAGATTCAAAGGGATTCTTATTTACCGCAACACTAAACTACTCCTCAACGATACTAGCACTAGCAACCCTATGGCTATACCCATCAAGACCAGTATTCCTAATATTATCACCTATAATCTATTTAAGCCTAGGAGGATGGATGGTTATAGCACCAACAGAAATCAGGACAATAACAGCACACGAGAAGTATTCGCTAAGCTGGCCTCTATTAATGACAAGCTATGCAACAGCTGTTTTAATAGGAACCATGGCGATGGGAATCGTTAGAGATGCCTTAGGAGAGTTTAGAGCAGTATTTCCAGTACTCATAACGATTATAGTAGTTTTAGGACTAATACCTATATACGCTACCTATAGAAATACATGTGGCTCCTTAGCTAAAAAGAGAAAACAAGTATAAATACCTAGGTTTATTGTATCTGAAGAACCTAGCCAAAGTAATGGTTATATCAAACCGTAGAACAAAGTAAGCATTATTCATTTATTGTAGTAGACCTTAGTATATACGATTGACGATATCTTAACTACTCTAGAAACACCTATTTAGGTGATATACTGTATTAAATATTTATGGTTTAAAACCTTGTTCTTCACTATGGAGAGGGGATTGTTTTCGTTGGCAGTCCTTGCGGAGGCACTCTTATTATCGGTTTAATCCAATTGCCGTAACGGATCCAGATGTAGGAAGCTGTTCCGCCGATGATTTCTGAGAAAGCTATTAATATCCACATGGTTATAGCGTTTAAACCTACTGTTAATGCTAAGGCCCAGCCTACTCCAACCCTTATGACCCAGAATTTAACTATGTTTAATATTGTCGGGATTTCGTTATGGCCTGAGCCTCTTCCAACAGACATACCTAGGAATGATAGCATTGTTAAGGGGAAAGACCATACAATTACTGATACGAACTTCTCTGCTTCTATTATTACCTCTGGTTCGTTTGCGAATACAGCTATCATGTATCTCCTTGTGAAGTATACAAAGATAGACCCCATGAGAACTGCTAGGAATAGTATGTGAGCAGCTGTTAAAGCTATTTTTCGAGCTCGATCAGTGTTTCCAGCTCCAAGGTTTTGCCCAACCATGATGCTTATAGACATTGTGAAACCTCTTAGAACTGCGTTTGCTATGTTTATTGTTATGAAGCCTACCGCGGCAGCTGTTACTACTACAACCCCTAGGGTATTGACTAGAGCTTGCTGAAATGTGAATGCAAATCCATCGCTGATAGTTAGCATAGTTATAGGTATTCCTACTTTGATTGTTAATAAAAGCCATTCTCTATCTATATATGTAAGCTTTATCTTGATATCGGGGTATTTTCTCCTCATTATGTAGTATAGAAGCCCTGTTCCCAAGGATCTCGATATAACTGTTGCTATAGCAGCACCACGGACGCCCATAGCCGGTAGAGGACCCAAGCCAACTATGAATATAGGGTCGAGTATAGCGTTTACCAAAGCACCTATACTCATCGTGGTAGCAGGTGTCTTTGTATCGCCAATAGCTTGGAGAATTGTGCCTATAGCCATGCCTATGCCAAAGATAACTAAGTCTAGAGCCATAATGCTTACATAGTCTAGAACTTCGTCAAAGATCTCCGGGGGAGGTCTAATGATGTAGAAGTATGCATAGCGTTTAACAATATGAAAAACTAAAGCAAGGGTTACAGAAGTTGATAAACATAAGGTAAACATCTTAGATGAAACTTCGCTAGCTTTATCGTATAGCTTAGCACCAACATATTGAGAAACTAAGGCTAAATTTGCTGCAGAGATACCCATTAGAAAAGATATAAGGATAAAGAACATGGGGAACCACTGACCTGGAACACTTAACACGTATTGGCTAAACCTACTTAACCAGTACGCATCTGTAACCATGTATATAAGCCCTATAAGATCTGCTATCATCAACGGCGTCCCTAGGCGTATCATTGTGATTAGAATAGATCCTGATACAATACTTTCTCTATATCTCTCAATAGCTAAACTACTCAAGATACATCACCTTTACTACAGCAGCTAACTAAGGCTTTTAAAGTAAGGGGTGTCGAATAAAAAGTAAATTTGTTTATTGGGTTTAGGGTTAAATTTTCGGTAGCCTAGTCATCATTATAGCTCCGATCAACTCTACTACAGCTGCTATTAACACAGTACTATATAGTCCAACTGATTCTAAGAATGCACCTGATAAGAATCCTCCAAGAATACTCGCTATGTATACGAATACCCATGGAACAGATACAGCTACCGTTATAAGCTCTGGTCTAACACTTCTAACAGCTACATAGCTAACACCTGGTGCACCTACAACTCCAAATACCGTTAACAACATGAAGAATACTACATAACCCCAAAGAGATGCTAACGCAAAGTACATTATGAATGTAGTTATAGCTGAAGCTAGTAATGCAAATGTAAGTGTTTTCCTACCACCCCATCTATCTAGGATAGGACCCCATATATATGTTCCTAGACCAAGCATTAGAGATGCAACTCCGAATACAGCTGTAGCTATCTCTATAGGGGCTTGGTATAGCTCTCTAACAACATAGCTTAGCGTTGGATACATTAAGTTCCAGCCTATCAAATATATACATATGCTTATACCAACCCAGTATATAGTCTTAGTCTTTAGAACCGTAGCGATATCCGAGAACTTCATACCTGGTAACCTAATGTGGGCTAGCCTCCATATCTTCATGTATACAGGTATAACCATTAGCAAAGCTATGAAACCTCCTATAGCAGCTAAATAGAATAGCATATCGTATCTACTACCAAGAGCTGTAAATATAGCTCCTGAGAACACTTGGAAAAGACCACTAGCTAAAGTCATAGTACCTACGGATAAAGCCAGCATCGTCCCCAATCTCTCAGGAGGAACAATATTTGCATAGATAAATGTACCTATAGGCCCTACAGCAAAAGCTAAACCTGCGAGAAGCCTAGATAATATAAATATTGGTACAGATCTTATTAATAGAAGTAGATGCGTTACTATACCTACTACCATAGCTATTACCATGAATTTCTAGCCTCTTACCTGATCTATCTGCATAGATACTAAGCGGAAATACCAAGATTAAGGCAACTATTGTAGGATAAGACATTATAGCAGCAGTAGCTATAGGCAATGGCGCTCCAAGCTCAAGTGCGTAGAACACCATTAAAGGTACGTATACAGCACCTATACCTGCTATAGCTGATGATAGTATTAGAATTGTTACTAATGTTTTCCAATTCTTTGGTCTCTCGATAGCCGGGGAAAACCCAACTTTACCCCCTATAAAATCTATACAACAGAGTCTTAATAAACTTATTTAAGCATAAATTAATTGTTTAAAAAGTTGTATTCATCAAAATTAATCATATCTACCGCATTTCTTAACAGCTTCTACAGCAGCCCAAATATTCTCAATTTTTATTGATGGCGGTAGAGGTAGCCCTGCAGGTGTAAACATGTAGCCACCCGGTTCTTTAACATTATTCAAAAGTTTACAAACTTCTTCAAACACTTTTTCTTTAGATGCATAGATATAAAGCGATGGGGAGAAACCTGCTGAAAACGGTATATGATCTCCCAGAATTCTTCTAACAGTTCTTGGGTCAACCTTTTCGAATGTAGCGAATATGCTTCCCTTAGGTAACTCAAGTAGATAGTGGAGATGATGCGTCCAGTCGCCGTCGAAGACTGGTGAAGGTATAACACCCATGCTATAAGCTTCTAAGAACAACTTCTTTAGTCCTGGCCAGTAGAATTCCTCGAAAAGCTTTGGTGGCAGCATATCGCCTAGGTGAAGAGGCATAAACACAGTAACTATTTTTGACCCAAATAGTTTCTCGGTTTCTTCTGGTCTAGGTGTTGAAAATTTAAGGAGCTTTACCATAAGCTTAGTTACAGCCTCTAAGGCTAGGCGAACTTCTTCTGGATGCCTCCTAAGGTCGATCATCGTATATGTTACATGCCTCAAGAAATCAGCTATAAAATCTAGTGGTGCTAAAGCCACTCCTCCTGGAAATGACGGCCATCCTCTTTTAACTGCTTCAATCCCTATCATCATCATTATAACGTTATATCTATACATATCTTGACCTAGTTTCGATAAAGCTGTATATGCTTCAGCAGAACCTGGTTTAGATAATGCTTCAAAAGATCTTGGTATAACAACTTCGCTCATAAATGTTATAGGGTCTTCAGCTAATTTCCTATACTCTTCTACCTCCATAAACTTACCCCCAATATACTGGGGATGAGCATCTGGGGGTAGCTCTACACCCGGCCATTTGGTGAATTTATCCCTAAGAATTCTATGGGCGTTATTAGTTAACGTAATAGCTAAAGGCTCCTTAAGATAATCCATAACTACGAATGGAAGTACGCCGCAGCCTAAGGTTAATTGAATTAACCCTCCTGGAGGAACATCAACACCATCTACGTTAAAGTCGTCATACCATTTAATAGCTATTTTAAGCATAGCATCGTAGTTTGATGTTGCTTCAGCAACGGTAAAACCAGCATAGTTAGCTGTTAGAACAGCATCTGTCATAATTGCGAAGGGAACTCTATCTGGTTTTTTGTTCATATATACTTTCTCTAACCTGTCCTTCCTTTCTCTCAATAAATCTTCTGCCGGCCTTCTCTTTTCGGCCATTAAATCACCTAGAGGAGTAAACAAGCTATTTAGTTCTTGTACAGCATATAATCAAACTAATTGAATTGATTGTTATTCGTATCTACCACATTTTGTAGCAGCTTCTATTGCCGCTTTGATATTCTCTATCTTAGCGCCATACGGTATAGGCGCTCCTGCACCCATGAACATGAATACCCCAGGCTCCTTAACATCGTTTAAAAGCCTACAAACCTCTTCGTACACCTTTTCCTTCGTTCCGTGAATATATAGTGCTGGTGAGATTCCCCCACCTATGGGTAGGTGATCCCCTAATATTTTTCTAACTTTTCTAAGATCTGCTCTTTCGAACCAAGCGAATATGCTTCCCTTAGGTAGCTCTAGTAGGTAGTGGGTGAATCGCGTGAAATCTCCTTCGAAGAATACCGAGGGTATAGCATTTCTTTTATGTGCTTCTAGTAGAAGTGTTTTTAGTCCTGGCCAGTAGAATTCCTCGAAGAGCTTTGGTGGCAGCATTTCGTTTAGATGTAATGCGAAGAATACAAGTACTACTCTTGTTCCAAACAGTTTTTCAGCATCTTCTGGCGGTATTAACGATTCGCGCATCATTTCTACGAGTATAGGTGTTAAAGCATCTAGAGCTCTATGAACCTCCTCTGGGTGCCTCCTTAAATCAAGCATTGTATACGTAGGATGCCTAAGAGCATCTGCTATAAAGTCTAGCGGTGGATAGCCGAAGCCCATCGGAAAAGAAGGCCATCCACGTTTGAGTGCCTCTAGACCTATGTCCATCATAACCTTGCCGAACTTAGCCATATCCTGGCCTAATCTTACAAGTGATGTATATGCCTGAGATGAATTTGGTTTCGATAACGATTCAAACATCCTCGGAACTATAACTTCGCTCATAAATGTTATAGGGTCTTCAGCTAATTTCCTATACTCTTCTACCTCCATAAACTTACCCCCAATATACTGGGGATGAGCATCCGGGGGTAGCTCTACACCCGGCCACCTGGAGACTTTATCCCTAAGAATTCTATGGGTATTACCGGTCAGCATTAAGGCAAACGGGGTTCTATACACTTTTGTGAATTGCTCCCAAACAACAAATGGTAGCACAGGCATTCCAAGCGTTAAACTAAAGATCCCGAATGGCGAAGTATCAACGCCATCTATGTTGAAGTCGTCGAACCATATCAAGCCTATCTTGTACATAAGATCGTAATCACTTGTAGCAGCTGCAACAGTTGTACCAACGTGTTTTGCTGTTAAAACCGCATCAGGGAAGAAAGAGGTTGGTACTCTATCTGGTTTTTTGTTCATATATACTTTCTCTAACCTGTCTTTTCTCTCTCTAAGTAGTTCTTCAGGAGATTTCTTCTTGAATATCTTAAACATAGAGACCACCTTAACAGAATTCAATCAAGTAATTCTATTCATATACACCGCATTTCTTAACAGCTTCTACAGCAGCCCAAATATTCTCAATTTTTGCCTCCGGTGGTAAGGGAGCTCCTGACCCTGTGAATATAAATCCACCAGGTTCTTTAACATCGTTTAGAAGTTTGCATACTTCTTCATAAACCTTCTCCTTGGGTGCAAAAGCTAGTACTGTTGGGGATATTCCTCCGCCTATAACTATATGATCTCCTAGTACTTTTCTAACAACTCTTAGGTCTGCTCTCTCAAACATTCCGTAGATTTTTCCCTTGGGTAGCTCTAGTATTGTCTCAAGGTGGGGTGTGTGATCTCCTTCGAAGAATACGAACGGTATTGCACCCATATTGATTGTCTCTATAAGTATTTTCTTCAACGATGGCCAGTAGAATTTCTGGTACATTTTAGGGGATAACATTGAGTTTAGATGTAGTGGAAAACCAACAGTTACAACAGATGTTTGAAGGAATTTCCGAGCCATATCAATAGCAGGTAGTATAGTAGCTTTTAGGACTTTAATTGCCAGCTCTGTGATAACATCTACTGCTGCTAAAACATCGTCTGGTCTTCTATAGAGGTCTAGCGTAATATTTGTAGGGTGCCTAAGATGATCGCTAATATAATCTAGAGGTCTAATACCAAATCCCCCAAACCCTAGAGAAGGCCAACCTAATCTCCAAGACTCGAAGCCTACCTTCATCATTACCTCTGAGTATTTTTGAAGCTCGTTACCAACGCTAATCCATGCAGCGTAAGCTTGGGGTGAATTTGGTTTCGATATAGCTTGGAATACCCTTGGGATAACGACTTCGTTTAAGAATTCAACTGGTTTCTCGATAAGCTTTCTATATTCATCAACGTACATCACTTCAGCTCCAAGGAATTGAGGTTCAGCGTTAATAGGAAGTTCTCTACCAGGCCATTTGCTATATCTATCCTTAAGAATATCGTGCATAGGTCCCGTTAAAAGGCTCATGCTGTTACCCATATCAGGGTAATCGGCTAACGCTATCACCATTAATGCTAGGTCTAATGCTGGGAGAAATAATGGAGAAGAGTCTACTCCATCTACGTTAAAGTCTGTTACGAGTTTTACAGAGGCTTTATACATAACATCGTAATTAAAGCACATCTCAGCAACGGTTACACCAACGTATTTACCAACCCAAGCAGTAGACAAGTAAGGGTTGAAGGGAACTCTATCTGGTTTTTTGTTCATATATACTTTCTCTAGCCTCTCCTTCCTCTCTCTAAGTAGTTCTTCAGGAGATTTACTCCTGGAATCACCGACCATAGAGATAACACCTAGTTCAAAACCTGGGCAGCGAAGATCCACCAATTATATCACAATTAAGGGTAGTGTAAAAGTTTTTCACAAAGTATATGGATAAGCTAACCATATGGAATATCGTGAATACTAAGAAGACTAAGATGAAGCTAAGTATAGATAAAGAAATTGAGAAATTTAGAGTCAGATAAGCTATGTACTGGTTGTTTAAGTTGTTGCAGAATACACTTAGATAGGCATTCTCTGTTTATCCATTGACGATGCTACTTCATTATATAAGGTGAAAAATAGCAATGAATAACCCACTACGTAATAGTAGTGAAAGGTTTCTAAAGCTTTGATCTTCTAAAATCTATTGATAGGGTATTAGCTAAGGTTGTATTAAGGAACTAAAACTCAAATAAATCATGGTATTTTGCATCTACTTCGAAATCTATTAAACTATCCTGCAGTAGTTCTCCTCAGTATTGGTTTAGCGATTTAAACCAAATAAACCAAAAACTATATATTTTTGCTTGTATTTTAAATAGTGTTCTAGATATATCTGGAGATATATTATGAGACCTATAGATAAAGGGGTGGCTAAAGCGTTTGTACTGAAGATCCTAATGGATGGACCTGTTCACGGCTATGAAATTATGAGGAGAATTAAAGAGGTTACAGGGTTTGCTCCAAGCCCTGGGCACATATATACTCTACTTAGAAAACTTGAGAAAGAAGGTTTAGTGGATGTAAGTGTATCTCACATCGGTGGAAGGAAGCTTAAGATATACAGACTCTCGGATAAGGGTAGAAAATTTCTTGAAGATAATAAAGCTCTTCTAACAGCCGCAAGTATGTATGTTAACCGATTTAGAAAAGCTAAAGAAGTAGAACTTCATAAACTATTTAAAGCTATTCGAAACATATTTGAATTCCTCGACAAAATGCCTAGCGATAAGATGAAGGATGTTAGAGATGCTATTGAGAGTTTCACTAGAAGAATCAACGAGATCATCGGTGAATAGGATATGGATATGATTGTTGTCGAGAATCTAGTTAAGAAGTTTAAAGATGTTGTTGCTGTTAACGATGTAAGTTTTAACATTAGGAAAGGAGAGATTTATGCTCTTCTAGGACCTAATGGCGCTGGTAAAACAACTACTATACATATAGTTGCTACGATACTTAAGCCAACAAGTGGGAGAGTTTTTGTTGCAGGATACGATGTTGTTGCTAAACCCAATAAGGTTAGGAAACATATAGGCATAGTTTTCCAAGATCCTAGCCTTGACCTTGATCTAACCGCCTATGATAACATGTATATTCATGGAAAACTCTACGGTTTGAAGGGTCCGGAACTTGAGAAGAAGATAATAGATCTCCTGGACTTTGTTGAACTTAAGGAGTTTGCGTATAAGCATGTAAAATACTTTAGCGGAGGTATGAGGAGGAGGCTTGAGATAGCTAGAGGTCTTCTTCACGAACCTGAGCTTTTGATTCTAGATGAACCTACTATCGGTTTAGATCCCCAGTCTAGGGCAAGGATATGGGATTATATAAGGAGGTTAAAGAAAGAAAAGGATATGACTATATTGATGACTACCCACTACATGGATGAAGCTGAAGAACTTGCGCATAGGATAGCTATAATGGATCACGGGAAAATTGTGGCTGAGGGCTCAGCTGAAGAGCTTAAATCTATGCTTGGAAGTGATGTCATATACGTAACATTAGACAACAATAATGGTGTGGATATCTGTAAAGCTCTAGAATTCGCTAGAAAATGTAGGCAGGTATCTCTAGATAGGGTGGAGATTATGGTGGATAACGCGTCAAAAGCTCTTCCAGATATTTTCTCGATGGTAGATAGAGTTGGTGTTAAAGTTAAAGAGATAAGCTACCGCAGACCTACGCTAAACGAGGTGTTTCTACACTTAACCGGTAGAGAGCTAAGAAATTCGCTTGAATCTACCTTTACTCCGCCTAGGTTTGGGAGATGGAGGTGAGGAGCTTATGGCCTTAGATATATCTCCGTTTACAGCGATGGTATATAGGCAAGTGAAACGCTGGTGGAGCGCTAGATCTAGAGTTGTATCTGTATTCCTAAACCCGTTGCTGTGGATGATATTCATGGGCCTTGGGATGAGTACTGTATTCACATTCACGCCCAAGGATATTGTTGTACCTGGCACAGGCACTATACCTAATATAGGGGATATCGTAGACGCTATGGCTAAATATGTTCAGCAAGTGGTTAACAGCAGGTTTGGGGGACTTGATTATGCTACATTTATGGTTAGCGGTATGGCAACTATGTCAGTATTTATGGGTAGCTTTATAGCTGGGATAAGCGTTATATGGGATAAACAGTTTGGATTCCTTAAAGAATCGCTTGTAGCTCCAGCGCCAAGGGGCGTAGTTATTATGGGGAGAATTATTGGAGACTCAATTATAAATATGTTCAACGGTTTAGTAGTGATGTGCATGGGTTTCGCTATATCGCGTTCACTAAATCCTTTAGGAATGTTTATAACCCTTCCATACCTATTCGTAACCTCGGTGGCATTTACATCGCTAGGAATAATAATGGCGCTGAGGTTAGCAAGCGTAGAAGGATTCCAAATGATCATAAACATATTCAATATGCCGCTGATGTTCTTAAGCGGGGTTTTCTTCCCTGTAACAACTATGCCTGAATGGATGAGAAACGCAGCGCTGTTCAACCCCCTCAGTTACACTGTACACGTTGTAAGATACTGGCTTACTGGTGCAAACGTAGGTATTTCGCCAATGGATCCTCTACTAGATCTAGCGGTGCTTATCTCTACATCAATAATACTGGCCTACGCGGCTTCAAAACAGTTCGAAAAAACAACAGTAGAAGACTAAGAAACCTTTTACCTAACCTAAAGAATCGTCTCCACAAAATATATTTGTTATAGAGAATAGACATTGCATTGTCTTGCCCTCTCAAAGAATATGAACTAATTTACTTAAGGTTGATTAAGGTCACAGAACACATTACATAAATAGATAGACCCTGTTGTACGCTATAAATATATATTGCTGTATAGATTGTTGTACTATTGTTTATTGCGATGATGTCCTTATTTGCAACTAATCTATTAGATTTTGAACAAAAATTTGATTGTATTAATATATTAACCTCATAATGAGGTAACTAAACTTAGGAATGAATTAAACGTCTATACACCTACCCACAATTACAGCTTTCCATGGTTCAGGATACAAGCCAACTTTGTTGTCAACTTCCTTAAAGATTACGGATCCCCAGTTATCACACCTAGGGCACCTACCATGGTAATAGGCATAAGCAGTTATAGAATATCAGCCAAAGCACTCAATAAGAGGATACATAGCTTAGCTAATTAGATACGTTTATTTTCCAAAGGTGATTTTTAGGTAAGCTACGAGATTTTGCGTAGAAGAGTTGAAGAATTCATGGAACACCCTGGCGAAGATTTCGATTGCAGAGCTACGATTTAGTTCTTTTCCATGTCGAGCAGACTATAACAGTTTTATGCAAAATATCTGTTGTACAGGAAGCTGGGAGATTTCCAAAGATCTATTCGATTGTTAGGTTGCTAAAAATCATTGCCAAAATCTATGGAAGTAAAGAGCTCGAGAATACAATAAGCTCAAGTATAGAGCTACTTACCTCCTCGAGGAATCCTATATCGCGCCAAGATATATTCCTAGAAAATACAACCCTAAGATCACTAGATAAGCTTTAAAGACCTTTGAACTTGATTCCGAGCTCTGCTACTATACTTGACTTGTAGAAGTTATACTGATGCCAGCTTTCCTTATATTCAAAAGATGTGCAGTAGCCATTGACTTTGACGGATACCTCCGCCAATTGCATAACCGATATCCATCATATATAATATGCCTTTAGATGTTTTTAGAAGGAATTGAGGAAATTAAATTATGTGGCGGGCCCGAGGGGATTTGAACCCCTGACCTCCAGCTCGAAGTCCTGAGATTCCCGTAGATATGTTCCAGTAAACTACGTATAACTGAAACATGATGTATAGCTGAAGGTGAATGATGATATTCTTCTTTGAAAATCGAAGCATTAAGGTTGACTGATGAATACTAGGCATAGAGCTTCAAGTCGGTTAGCTAAATGTCGTTATGCATATAGTGAAACGTAATAATCTAGGTGTACGTATCTGTAGAGAATGTCTTGATCAACGAAATGCGTAAGATAATCGCCATAGTTAAAATCTCTTTCTTCAAGACATGGGGTGAGAAGAAAACTCTATATAACATGCTGAAAAGCGTTGTTAAAGCTTAAGTTGCCGAAGCACTTTTAACGAAGTAAGCATTAGAGACTAGTACTACTTTGAAAACATGGTGTAGAACCTAAAGTAATTGAGATATATGGTAGTAGGTTTAGCTCTAAAGCAATGTTGCTGTATTCTCTTTAGGAGAATACTAGTCCTAAAAACCGTAGACTACATGAGAGAATAGTTAAACACTATGCTAACATATCGTTGGCCTTTTCCTAGCTCTAAAGTAGTCTTCTTAAAGGATAAGATACTAGAAATACCTTGAAGCGAATTCGAACAACTTCTATGACCCTCCCTCTCAAATAAAGAATGACTACCACACCGATAATTTCAACGTATACACGATGATCTTGCACTAATAACTGATAATACCACCTTTGTAGTTAGTTATGTGAATAGGTAGTACTGTTTAGCTAAGAAGAACTCGAAACCAAAGACTTAAAGAGTTGCTATACGAGGATGCGCTTTAGCGAATTTAATAAGTTTACAATGTTATACATGAATTACGAATTCATACATAACTCATATATATCCAACACATTTACTAGTAGTTACTAGTGCATGAACTCGCTTCAACTGGGTATTTTAAATGATATTGGTTGTTAGGAACCTAGTGAAGTACTTCGATTCACGGAAAGTGCTTGATGATGTTTCGTGGATTGTGGAAACGCCTGGTGTATACAGCTTACTTGGCCCCAATGGAGCAGGTAAAACTACTTTACTTGGCATAGTAAGTGGGGTGATGAACTTCGATAAAGGAGATGTACGTGTTAAAGATTTACCGCCTAGCGACCCGGTTGCGCGGAAAGTAATTGGTTACTGTCCTCAGGAGCCTGGCTTAATAGATAATATATCGGGGTATGACAATGCCTTATTCTATGGCAGACTATATGGCTTGACTACGAACGAGATCATCGGCAAGACAAGGAGCATGGCTGAATTGCTAGGTCTGAGAGACGCAGATCTGAGGATGAGGGTTGGGAAGTATAGTGGTGGTATGAAGAAGAAGCTGGCATTAGTGGTGTCATTACTTCACGACCCCGAGGTACTGATATTAGATGAGCCTACGACTGGGCTAGATCCTGGTGTCCGCCGAGATGTGTGGGATTTGATACTCAAGCTTAGAGAAGAAGGTAGAACAATAATTCTAGCAACACATTATATGGACGAGGCGGATAGGTTATCCGACCGGGTGGCGATAATTGATCGCGGAAAGATACTCGTGGAGGGAAAACCGGGGGAGCTTAAGGAGAAGTATGGACCTCCCTCTGTTGTAGAGCTGGTCTTTGATAGTGAGGTACACCCTGCAGCAACACGCATCATTGAGAAGTACACTGTTAAAAACTACATTGAAGGAAAAATAGCTAGGTTGCATCTAGACGAACCCGATAAACACCTCCCAGCACTAATAGGCGAACTCTTCTCCAATGGATATCACGTAGTAGAATTCAAGCTTACTAAACCTACTCTGGAAGACGTTTTCTTAAAACTGACTGGCAAAAGGTTAAGAGAATGACGTGGGTTAAGCAGGTATACGCATTCATAGTACGCGATCTTAAAATCGTTGTAGCCGATAAGGTAACGTTATTCTGGCTTTTGGCGTGGCCTATAATCTGGATCATACTAGTAGCATACATATTCGTACCTCCAGGAGCTGCATCACCTGTAAAACTCGTTGTGGGGGTGGTAAACTACGATACCAAGGTTGAAGGGTTAAACTTCATAAGCATGCAATTCGTGGAGATAATGTCAAATGTAAGTTACGGAGGAGAGCGGATCTTCAATGTGAAGAACTACAGTAATAAAGTTTCACTAATCAGCGATCTGAAGAAAGGCAGACTAGACGTGGGGATAGTAATTCCCGCAAACTTCTCATTTAATCTAACGGTTGGTACTGCTAGAATAGATGTATTCATTGGCGCCAGGGATCCCTACTCGGCTTCCATTAGCTACAGCGTAATTAGCGGTTTTCTAAACGAGTTCTCGCGTAGAGTAGGTTTGATTAAAGCTAACGTTACGTTGCTCTATTTCAAGGAGTCGTTGAAGTACATAAATCAAAGCTACGTCTTGCCGGGTACTATTTCCTCAGAGTTCGTGGATATTGTTAGAGCATATATTTACGGCATAGCATTACCGCTGAATATTACGTACGAAGAGGTTAAGCCTGAGGCGCTTGCAACCAGAGCTAACATCATTGGCTGGTACACTATTGGGGCAATAGGCATGATGTTCCTTTACATGGGTTTTTCGCGAGGAGCTGCAGCTATTTACGAAGAAAAAGCTTACGGCACGCTTAGAAGAATATTGGCGTCGCCCATAACGCCGCGCGTGCTAGTCGCAGCGCTAATGCTATCAAACATGGTTATTTTACTCGTATCAACCCCCATAATACTGTTAGCAGGGGTATACATTGCTGGTGCAAATATATCGTTTAACCCAACCAACCTCACCCATTGGCTCATACCACTACTCCTCATTGCAGCAGCCTACATGAGCATCGGAATAGGGCTTATTCTCTCACTATTCACCAAAACATCAGTAGGTGGAGCTAGCCTTGGCACTATACTTGGATTAATACTATCGTTTACAGCAGGGATATGGTTTCCGAAAACATGGATACCTTCGTGGCTACAATCAGTAGCAGATTACTTCCCCTTCACATGGATTATCGACGCCATTAGAAACATTGTGATATACGGTGCCACCCTCAACGACATATGGATAGACCTAGCCAAGATACTGCTTGCGCTAATAACCATTATTTACGTGGATATAGCTATATATAAAGTAAAGATAAGAAACGTAATTACAAGTTATTAAAAGTACTAAGAAAAACATTCAGCTCACCAACGATCATGTAGATAATAAACTCAGAGCACAAGACCATCACCATTTTGCAGTCAACCAGAGTGCTCATCACTAGTTACTTAACCTTTGTTAAAAATAGGCTTGACAAGCTCATTAGACTTACCGCTCTGTAGTACACTAGTATGTTCTTCTCTGTTGCCTCCTCTAATAGTTCCTGGCTTGGTTTTCCCAGTTCCCTGGAGCTTCTTATTCATAGTGGTTTAGATCGTTGTTTGAGGTCACCGTGTATTCCTATTTCACAAGCTAACAATCGCAACTATTTTCTCATTTCTTGTCCTCGGCTCTGTTGGGTATTTTCAACATAAAGTTTATAAGCCTAGATCAAAACATTAAACTCAGGAGATATGCGTGGAGTTAACCGAGGCTCTTTCCATATCTCTAATTAATACAATAGTGGTGCTTCTAGTTATAATATTTAGTGTTAAGAGAGTAAGTAGGATTAAGCTTTATGGTCCATATTTATTTCAACTAGATAAAGATGAGTCTGGAAACCCTATCCTGAAGAAAGTACCAGTGGGATCTGTTACTGAGGGGCTTATAGAGGATCTTAAACGAAAAGCGCTGAGCAAATTAGAGCATGAATTTAAACCTTTAGACAAAATTGTAAGATGGCCCTGTATCACAATCTTAACTTCGACAATCTTTACGATACATTTAGTTATGCTTTTACTCCTATTTTAAGGAGTTAAAGGCATAGCTTAAAAACCACACATTACATGTGAACACACCTTTAGATGATTAAGGTATCCTACACCCCTCACAGTCGAGAAAACCAGGGAAGGTCCTATAGGCATCTTAGACCATCCTTATTCACAAACATATGGAACTAATAGTCCAGTAAGAGGGAATCCGCTACTACAACAGACCCTTTGTGTAATACAAATGTGCAAGAAATAGACAAGTATATGACCATAAGAAACAGCTAAATGTATTCTGAAGAAATGCGGGCCCGCCGGGATTTGAACCCGGGACCTCCGGCTCCGAAGTCCTGGGACACCCGTAGATCTGTTTCAGTAAACTACGTAAAACTGAAACATCAATGCATAGCTGAAGGTGAATAACGATATTCCTCTTTGAAAACTGAAACGTTAAGGCTGACTGATGAATACCAGCATGGAGCTTCAAGTCAGCTACTTAAAGTCGTTATGCATATAGTGAAGCGTAGCAATCCAGGTGTATGTACCAGTAGAGTAAGTCTTAAGCAATGAAATGTGTAAAACAATCGCCATAGCTAAGAATCTCTTCCTTCAAGACATGGGGTAAGAAGAAAACTCTACACAACTACTGAAAAGCGTTGTTAAAGCTTAAGTTCCCGAAGCACTTTTGACAAAGCAAGCATTAGAGACTCTTAGTGTAAACACCTCCCAGCACTTATAGGCAAACTGGACTCAGATGCTACATCTCTTAAAGACTTGAGACCACGTCCTCCAATGCTAATGAGAAACCCAGCAGTGCTTGAGAACTACGACTCTACCAGAGAGAAAGGATGCCTAGAGCCTGCGTTTCCGAAGAGGAGAAGAGGCCGGAAAACTATAGTACAATATAATTAACTATAGCCGCAGACCATATTAAGTCGTAGTCATGAAGTGTTTCACAGACTATTTCAAGCTGTCTTACGTTTATGTATTAGAAATCTAGTCAGGTCCTCCACCCCTTAGATCATACTAGAACGTATAGAAGGGCGCCTAGGAAAACTAGCAGTGGAAGGTATGGTCCCTTCACCATCACAAACGTCTCCTCCTATACATGTATAAGCCTATGCCCAAGCCCAGAACTCCTAACACGATCACTACTACACTCCAGGTTATTGCTGATGCTTTAGGAGCTTCTACTACGACTGTTGTTACTACCTCGCTTGGTAGGAAGCCATCGCCCGAGAAGTACACCCTCAATGTGTACTTACCTATACTTTCTATCCTTATTTTGAAGCTGTAGTCACCAGTAGCATTCGAAGTCGTCTCAGAGGTCTTTGAGCTGTTGATGTAGAGCTCGACCTTCTTACCGGCTAGTCCAGCACCTGTGTCAAGCCTAGTCAACTTACCACTTACCACGAACTCCTCACCAACGCTAACCATGCTCGGCGCCTGAATCGTAAGTACTGTCTTGACGGGTAATGCAACGATGTTTACAGACTGGCTCACTGCTTCCTCATGGGTTAAATCTTCCGCAAACCTCGCTGTAAAGCTCCATTCACCCTCCTTATCGAGCTTAATCCTAAAGCCGAAGCTTCCATCAGGTGTAGACGTAGTTGTCTGCGTATCTGTTGTTCCATCAGGCCTCTTAATGACCAGTTCTATAGTCTTGCTCATGGCCGGGCTTATTGACCCTTTAACCACAACCTCTTCACCAACAGTAACCTCCCTAGGCTCGGCAGAGATCGTTAGGCTCACTGGGATCTTAGTTATAGTTATCGACCTCAATGTCTTCAAGGGCTCTAACACAACATACCCCCAGAGGGTCCTGTAAGAATACGTTACTGTTATTAAGCTAGTTGTGGCATTTTCAGCTCTGAGCCTAAACACCGCCTCCGCAGCCTCCTTCGGATTAACAACTTTTACCGTTGTTTCGATTGGCCCGATGGCAGAGGTGCCGAAGGGCAATGAAAGCGAGACCCTCAAGTCTGATATAGGATGCTTCCCCTCATTCCT
>JAWAXP010000016.1:0-26814 GCA_038820005.1 Ignisphaera sp.
ATATACCCTATAGCACCCCTCTCATAGGACGTTCTATTCATTTTAAACTCAACAGTTTTATCATCGATCTTCCTCATCCCCTCAAGAACCTCAGACGTACACCCAGACCCAGGCCCCCTCTTAGCAAACAAACCAAGCCTAATAGTTGTTATAACATCATCAGCTGTTATAGACCTACCATCACTCCAAACAGCCTCAGACCTAATATAAACCCTAACAGTATAAGCATCAACCCACTCAAACCCCCTAGCAACAACCGGCACAAACCCCCTCCGACCATAACTCTCACCCTCAAGGAATAACGGTAAATACAAAATATTCTGAGGACTAAAGGAGCCAGAGTACTCATTCCATCTAATAGTTGTTCTACCTCTAGCAAACATCAACGTCTCTTCACGCGGCATTTGAGCTACGGCTATAGGCATTGCATATAGTAACATTATCGTTAATAATAATGTCAGTAAGATAACCCTAAATAGTTTAATCACCATGTTTCCCCATGTTAAGTAAATTCTGTAAACATATTTAAGTTTTCATGATTAAAAACATAAATTTGATTTTATCGTATAATGTCATTGATTAAGATCGCCAGAAATCGATGATTATATGTCACTTAATGCTTTATTAAATTGAAATATGAATAAATAACATGATATGTAGCATCTTGCGCATAAGATGTATAAAATTACTCTACATCTCTCCATTTAAGGTATATGCTTGGAATACTTCCTATTAACATCCTGGTGTATTCATGTTTAGGATTTCTGATTACTTCATCAGGCTTTCCTTCTTCAATTATTTTTCCTTTATACATGACAAATATTCTATCTGCGAGTGCGCTAGCCAAGTTCATATCGTGAGTTATGAAGATTACTGATGTACCATAGATATCCCTTAAATCTACAATTAATTTCATTATTTCTCCTCTTAGAGATGCATCTATCATAGAAACCGGTTCATCAGCTACGACAAGCTTTGGTTTTACAATGAAACACCTAGCTATTAATATCCTCTGACGTTGACCTCCTGAAAGCTGATGGGGGTATTTACCCAGAACCTCACTTGGTTCAAGCCCTACTTGCTTTAAGCTTTCAATAATTAACCTTTTACCAACATCATCTTGGGGATCAACTCCTATTAGTCTTAGTGCTTGATGCAACGCTCTATCAATCTTATATGATGGGTTGAACGCCGAATAAGGATCTTGAGGTACTGGTTGCGCGTTTTTCCAGTATTCCATTAATTCTTCTTTAGAGCTAAGATCTTTCCATATATCTTTACCTTCGAATTTTATTATACCTGATGTTGGTGGTATTAGTCTAAGTATTATCTTAGCGGTTGTTGATTTACCTGAACCAGATTCACCAACAAGTGCTACTATCTCTCCTTTTCTAACCTCAAAAGATATATCATCGACTGCTACTATGTATTGCTTTTTTATGAGTCCTGATTCGTAAATTTTTGTTAAGTTTCTTACTTCTAACATTTTTACACCTATACCATCTAATTAATGAATAAAAATTCTACTTCTTTGCATAGAGCCAGCAAGCTGCAAATCTATTCTTTTCTATCTGTGTCATAGGCGGTTCTTCCCGTCTACATATATCCATTGCATATGGGCATCTAGGGTGAAATCTACACCCCAGCGGTGGATTAATTAAGCTTGGTGGTGCTCCTCCAATATATAGAACGTCTCTTACCTTAACTATCTTTTCCTGTATCATTATTTGTGCTACATCCGGTATCGCTCTAAGTAAGAGCGATGAATATGGATGGTAGGGTTTTTCTATGAATTCTTCTGTAGGTGATTCTTCTACTATTTTGCCTGCATACATAACTGCAAACCTTGTCGCTATTTGTCTTGCTGCACCAATTTCATGTGTTATAAAAATTATGCTATCCACATACTCTCGTTTCTTTAAATCTAGCATAGTTTTTAGCACCATCTTCTGCGTCGTAACGTCTAGCGCTGATGTAGGCTCATCAGCTATCATTATACGAGGTCTTAGAGTTGCAACTATTCCTAGAACAACCCTTTGTCTCATACCTCCGCTTAATTCAAAGGGGTATCTATCTATGACATCAGGAGGTAAGCCTATTGATTGAAAAACCTTGTTTACATTTTCTATAACTTCATATTCATTGACTTCCTTGAAATGTGCCCTCATTATATCCATTACAAGTTTTCGAACTTTTAAGGTAGGCATAAGAGCGTTCATAGCGAATTGTGGTACTAAAGATATTTCGACACCCCATACGTATTTCTTTAACATATCTCTTGAAAGCTTGTGTAGCTCTAAGGTTTTTCCATCCTTTGTATTGTACTTAATACTTCCTCTTATATACTGGAAAGGCGGGGAAAAATCAGCTAATATAGCTCTAGCTAATGTTGATTTCCCACAACCGCTTTCCCCTATGATTCCAAGTACTTCGCCTTGTTTAACCTCTATACTTACACCGTCTACAGCTTTTACGTATGTTTTTCTACCTTCAATTACTTGAACATAGTATGATACAAGGTCTTGTATGTCAAGTATCTTACTCAATTAATACACCTATTCACTCTCTTCGTAATCTTGGGTTAAATATTTCATCAACAGCTGTTGAAACTAGTAACATGGAGATAACGACAAGCATTATTATAATTCCTGGTGGCCCAAACCACCACCAAGCACCTCTTAAAACCCCTCCCTGAGAGTTTGCCTGCGAGAACATCAGCCCTAGGGAGTAGCCTCCAGATGGTTGTAATCCTAGTAGACTTAGAGTTGCCTCTCCAACCATACCATTATCTATATGGGTCGCAAAGAATATTATTACGTAAGCTCCAACTGATGGCATCATGTCTTCGAATATTATCCTTAGCGTACTGTATCCTGCAACCTTTGACATGTTTATGAAATCTTCTTCTCTTAGGCTCAGCAACCTTGCTCTCAATGCCCTTGCAAAGCCAGCCCACATAGTTATCCCAAGTATTAACGCTATAGCTTCATAGCTTCTTACCGGTAGATAGAAAGCTACAACTAACGCTAATAGCATAGATGGTACCGATAGAAGGAAGCTGATTATAGCTGTTACAACGTTATCAACAATTCCGCTGAATGCTACCGATAACGCAGCAGCTATGACACCTAATATTGTGGCTATACCTGCTGATAGAAATCCTACATACAAAGATGTCCTAGTACCATACATTAATGCTGCTAGTACATCTCTGCCAGCCATATCTGTTCCTAAAGGATACTCGGGAGAGGGAGGTAAAAGCGATGGATTTCTAACACTTAGCGGATCTCTTGGATAGAACAGAGGTCCTAAATAGCTAAAGAGTACTAGGCCAAGCAGTATTGATATTCCTACTATGAACCTTGTATTTCTTAGGAGCATTCTTAGCGATTCAGATGTTCTGATTTGCTTTATGAGACTTAATATTGTTTCTTTGTTTACCTTAGCCATATGGTTGCACCTTTAGCTTTTTGCATAGCCTAGTCTTACACGTGGGTCTACAACTAAGTGTACTAGGTCTGACAAAAATAGCGCTAGGTATACTGTAGCAACGAGTATTATGAATAGACCTTGCAATAGCATGTAGTCGTTGTTGGTCACAGCCTGGGCTAGATACCACCCCATACCGGGGTAGGCAAAGATGTTCTCTATTAGGGCTGTTCCTGCTACAGCTCTACCTAACCTTATGGATAGATTAACAACTTGAGGCATCATTGCGTTTCTGAAGGCATACCTCCTTATCACCTTATCGGGCATGCCTATATAATCAGCGAATACAGTATAATCAGATTTTAGCTCGTATATCATTAGATTCCTCATTGAGATAACCTGCCCGCATAGATATGGAATTGTAAGTGTTATAAATGGAAGTACATAATGTTTGACTACGCTTAAGAGGAACTCCATGCGCCATGAAGGCATTATCAGCGGGTCGTAGGCTCTATTGGGAGGCAATACTCTAAGGTTTATAGCAAATGCAAAGATGAGTAACATTCCAAACCAGTATCCAGGTATTTGTGCAACTATAGATGAAATAAGTACAGAAGTTTTCTCGAACGTAGTTCCTCGTTTATAGCCTGTAATAGCCCCCCAGTAGTTCCCTATAGTCCATCCAACAATAGTTGAAGGAACGAATAGGAAGAGGGTCCAAGGCAAAGCCCTCATAACTATGTCTATTACCTTATCGTTTAACCATATGGATATCCCTAGATCGCCTCTAAATGCATTTGCTATAAAATCTATGTACTGCTTCCATATAGGTTTACCTAACCCGAACTCTTCGAAAAGCACCTTATACAGTTCTGGAACTGCTTCAGGATTTGAAAAGTAGCCCATCTCCTGGGCTAGGTTTTGTATATATAGTGCAACAGGGTTTGCTGGTATAAATCTCGGCAATAAAAACATTATCGTTATGGTGACAAAATACATTACCGCTAATGCTCCTAATCGCTTAGATAAGTATATTACAAAGGGTATAACCTCTCTAGTTCTCATCCTTTAACCCTCTTTGAGCATACTATTAATTGTCAGAGGTAATAAGTGTTTAGCAAAAATCACAAAACGATTACAAATTAAAGTACTGCTCCATCCTTTATGTAAAATAGCACCTAATAGTGAATAAGCATCTACAAAATAAACTGTGATTGAAATTTTGAAAACAGTTTTAAGGTTATTTTTTGTCGCAGCATGTATATTCTCTCATTATATAACACTATGGTTAACCTTACATATAGAGTTTTCCTTTAATCTACTCCAAATCATTAAAATCTTCAACAATGGTACCTCATAATCTAAACAACACTATTTCATACTTTTATTAATTTACAAAAGTGTTTGAAGTTGTATGGAATTACCATTGTTTTGATTACTTAACCAAGAGTACAATGTTACAGAATTTATTATATATTATACACTACGAATATAACCTAACTAATCCATAATATTTAATTAATACCCTGCATGGAGATATTAATCGACATCGTATAGATGGAGATCGTATAAAACTCAAAACTCTATAGCTAACTACATTTACACATACATCTTTACATATCTTAAAAGTATTTTAAACAGACTTAGCTAACTACTAAAATAATCTCAAAAGTCTAGGCACAAAATAGTACTATGATGAAACCTGGTTTCAGCGGATATATGAAGAAGAGTTACCTCGCTGATATTTGACAACTCTTTAGTATAAAGTGCTTTGTATTCCTTTACTTTTATTATTTTTAACCATTGGATAACGCTTTGGAAACATGAGTCCATGGTATATAGATATCAATATTGTTAAGACTATTACAAGGTATAAGGCAATTCTTTTTATAAATATGATTTTGGTCATATACATCGTCAGCATTGTTATGTTTAGTAACATACTTTAAGTATGTAACCCTATAGCCTATACTACGAAAATTTAATTATCTGAAGATTTGATCTCAAATTTTAGCTTTCTTTTAATATGTTATCTAAAGTATTTATTAATAAAGTATTTATTAACAACTATTAATTCTGTATAGTAATTCATTTAGATTTGATCTACAAAATGTATTTAGTGTAATAATGTTGCATATTCGCAAAATATCCATTAAGTATAATTCCACGGCTAAGAAAATATTTTTGTTTTCAAGTGAAAAACATGAAATAATGGTTTATGCCTACAATCCCGCGTATTGATAACCATATTCTAGTTCTATTGTTCTACTCATCTGTGCTTGGTAAAGTTTGTAGAATATCCCTTTCTTATTAAGTAGTTCATCGAATGTTCCAACTTCTCCTACTACACCTTCATTTACAACTACTACTCTATCGCATGACCTTGCTGTTGCAAGTCTATGCGCTATTATTATACCTGTTCTACCAACCATAAGGTTCTTTATAGCGTTCCTGAGAAGTTCATCTGTATAGGGGTCTATACTAGATGTTGCTTCGTCTAAAATCACTATATCGGGATCTCTAAGCATTGCTCTTGCGATAGCTATTAGCTGTCTCTCGCCTACGGAGAGTCTTTTTCCAGCTTCACCGGCGTCCGCGTAGTAGCCTTTAGGGAGTTTCTCTATGAACTCGTGGATGCCAAGCTTTCTACAAACTTCTATAACCTCTTTATCGGTTGCATCTGGTTTTCCTATCCTTATGTTATCTAGTATAGTACCTGGAAAGAGGTATACTTCTTGAGGTACATAGCTTATTCTATTCCTAAGACAACTTCTTTTAATCTCCTTGATGTTTATTCCATCTATGAGTATTCTACCAGAGGTAGGTTCATAGAATTTTAGTAAGAGGTTAACAATAGTTGTTTTACCGGCTCCTGTAGGACCTACTATTGCTGCAAGTTCCCCTGACCTAATATGGAAATTAACATTCTTAAGAACAGGCACACCTTTTTCGTATTCAAACCACACATCATCAAAGACCACCTCACCTTTTAATTTCTTTAACTCTATTCCTTTATCTTCTTCGACTTCTGGAAAATCAAGAATTTCATAGACTCTTTCAAGGGAGGCTAGGGCTTGTTGAAGTCTATCATACATGCCGGCTATATTGTTTATGGGCCCCATGAATCTGCCTACATACTGAGTAAAGGCTATTACAGTACCTATGCTAATCATCTCAATGAATACTAGGTATCCACCTACCAGGAGAACAGCTATGCTTGACAATGTAGATACGAACCCTGTTGAAGACCAATAAAGACCAGAGAGTACAGCCGCTTGTATAGACGCCTTCATGGTGTTCATAGATTCGTTTATGAATTTACCTATAAACGCTTTTTCTCTATTAAATGATTTAATAGCATCTATACCTGAGTAAGTTTCTTCAACAATTGATGTTAATCCACCGATTCTTCCTCTCACGCTTCTGTGGGCCAAACGCATTTTTGCGCCCAAATACATTGATATAAATATAAGCGGAGGAATGGATATCATCGATGCCAGCGTTAGAATTTGACTTAACGTAAACATTATTATAAATACACCTATTATCGTGATTATATCGCCTATTATGTTAAGCAAACCAGATACGAATACATCTACAATAGTTGTTGTGTCGTTTACTATTCTTGAAACTATGTCTCCTACGTATTTATCTTTGTAGAAACCAATTTTTGTTTGTAAGAGTTTAGAAAACAAACGCATTCTTAAGGAGTAAACCATTTTCTGTCCTATCAACTCTATCGTGTAACCTCTAACCATCTGCACTAACCATTGAATTAATATGAGTGCTAAGTACATCAGTGATAAAGCTAAAAATCCTTCGACACGACCCACAATAAGATATTCATCTATTGCTATACCTAGTATATAGGGTGGGTATAAGGATACTATAGTGCCTAAGATGATAGTCATAACCGCTATAGCTGTATACTTCCTATAAACAAGGAATTCTTTAATAAACCTCAATACAAGCGATTGCTTTTTAGCTTGATCACTCATAAACCTGATCACCCTTAAATCCCATCATAGAAATGTACATTCTGTAGAAGACCCCTTTCTTGGCGAGGAGTTCTTGGGCTGTCCCTTCCTCGACTATACGTCCTACATCTAGCACTATTACTCTATTGGCAATCTCTGCTAAGATAGGTCTTTGTGTGACTATTACAACTGTTCTACCCTCTGCTATTTCTTTAAGATCTTTGACGAGTTCTTTTTCTGTTTCAACATCTAGATTTGATGTAGGGTCGTCAAGAAGTAGAATCTTAGGATTGTATATTAGTGCCCTAGCTATCGCTATTCTTTGCCTTTGCCCACCAGATAGATTTAAGCCTCTTTCACCTACAACTGTATTGTACTTATTTGGTAAGGACTCTATGAAGTCTGCAATTTTAGCTATTTTAGCCGCTTTAACTATTTCATCTAGTGTAGCATCATGTTTTCCGAAAGCTATATTCTCAGCTAAGGTTCCGCTGAATATGAATGGTACTTGAGGAACATAGCCCATTATTTTCCTTAAACAAGATGTTTTTACCTTAGACAGGTCTTCGCCGTCTATGAGTATACCACCTTTAGTTGGTTTATAGAATCCCAGCATAAGCTTAAGTATTGTTGATTTACCAGAGCCAGGGGGACCCACAATAACAACTGTTTCACCTGGTCTAATATGGAGGTTTATATTTTTGAGTACTTCCACGTTATCTACGTAGCTAAAGCTCACGTTCTTGAACACTATCTCTCCTTTAACATCGTTTAACTCTAAAGCATTGTCCTCTAGCTCTATATTCGATTCCAGTAGCTCAAGTATTCTCCTAGCTGATACTGATACTAGCTGAATATCAAAGAAAACAAATCCCAACATCGATGCGGGCCACATAAGCATCACCATATACGAAAGATATGCGGCTATTGTACCAACACTCATAGTCTTATTTATCACGCTATAACCTCCATAGAGTAGAATTGCAAAGGTTGTTATCCCAAATACTAAGAAGTTGATATTCGTGAATATTGATCGTAATTTTGCTATCCCTAAACTTATGTTTAGCAATTTCTTGTTCTCGACCTCAAATCTTTGAGTTTCGACATCTTCTAAGCCTAACCCTTTGACAGTTTTTACTCCAGCAATATCGTTTGAAGCCATTGATGCCAAGATACCGAGTTGCTGTCTCGACATATCTATGGCGGATCTAATTCTCATAGCGCTGAAAGTATTAGATAGTATGACAATTAGTATTGCGCCAAGGCATACTAATGATAGGGTTAAGTTCATGGAAAACATGTAGTAGAGAGACATAGCCATGAGGAGGAGGGCGTTTAGAAACATCCTAAGACCAAATGATAGAAACCCTGATATTCTATCGCTATCATTGATAACCCTAGTTATCACATGACCAACGCTTGTGCCATCGAAGTATCTCATAGGTTGATGGACAAGGAATTCAAAGGCCTTCGATCTAATCTTGTGAACAACCCTCTGTGCCATTATTGCACCTGTATACCCTGCACCAAATCGCAAAATCGATGATAGGGCCGATAACGAAAGTATAACGATAGATTTATTAATTACGACGTTGAACTGCTTTAAGGTTATGCCAAGATCTATTGCATCTCGAGTTGCTATAGGTATCATGGTGTTAAGTAGAGATGCCAAAGCAAGTAATGCTATAGAGATAACAAAAAAGTGCCACTCCTCGATAACAAACCTAAAGAGTTTAAATACATCCTTAACACTTGTTTGAGGTCTACTTAGTTCTTTCTTATTATCCTCACTATCCACTTTAAATCAGCACCTCTCACCCGTTAAACGATCTTAACTTATATACAAGATATCTTAATATGAAAGCAAGCTATTTATAAATTAATATTGCGCAATTTACCTAGGTAACAAAACGTTAAGAATATTATCTGATAACAGGTTTATACATAATGGTAGGGGAAGTTTATGTGATGAAAGCGGGGTTTACCTGAAACGTGATGTAGTCCTCGATCACTGAACCCTTATCCTCTTTTTACACGAGAACCCTTCGGTCGATGCCTACTCTCTAACCCCAACAGTATGTGCATTATATATGCCTTTTTGCTCTTGAATACTCTCCCACAAGATCTACATATATACATATCCCCACCACTAAATAAACAAACCTATAAAACGTTTAATAATAGGACGAAAATTCTACAACTTTCATATCCATCTTTGTTTATGTAAGCTTATCGTATACATTAATAGCATATTTGTTTTAATAACACTTTGTACCCGTTTCCAATCTTCGATGACCTTTATTAACCATAAGCACTTCATAGCGACTAGCTTCTATTATAGCCATATCTACGTTCTCTAAGAAAAATTCTCAACATATCGTAGTCAAATCCTAGCCTTTTTACATTTTATCAATTAATTAACATCTTATTTTATAAAATAACGATATCACAAATCGCTACCTTCATAACTGTCAACCAAGTTGTTTTCTTCGATTTCAACCATATAACGCTTAACACTTTCGCCGAACTCTCTTAAATAAAAGATTATCTAAGATAACCTTTAAGTGGTCGGTATAGTGAGGAGTTGTCTGGATTGGAATCCTAAGGAGTTTTGCCGACTCGTAGGTATTGTTACCTCTGGTTCTAGGGCCTCTGTGGTTCCCGTAAGGATCTCAAAAGAGGATATAGGGTTTGTTCGCGACGAGATGCTGGCCCTAATTGATGATATCGATGAGGGGAAGAGGTATGTCGGGATCTTCAAGGGATCTACGAAGAAGGATTTAGCATTAGATTCAACAACTCTTCCAACATCTTTTGACCCTGGGAAAACTCACACATATACTGCTCCCTCTATGACCAGCTATGTAGAGATATTGGGAGAAGTAACTTGTAGCGGAATAGAGCTGAGTTTTTCTATCCCTAGACCAGGTAGCTATGTATACGCTGTTATAAATGGTAGAGAATTTCAGAGAATACTAGGAATTGAGGGTGGGCTTAGAGTAGGAGTACATATTTTTTCCTTAATGGAGGTACCTTTAGATCAGCAAGCTCTAAGCTATCATATAGCAATTCTTGGAGCTACAGGTACAGGTAAGTCTAGGCTAACAAAGTGCATTGTTGAAGAAGTTCTTAGGTGTACAGATTATAGCGTGGTCATCTTTGATCATACAGGAATAGACTATACGGATAAATCTAGGTGGACTGTAGATGTCGATGTAATAGATTCTTCCAGAATTGTTCTAGACCCTGACATCATTGCGCAGATCATTATCGAAGAGGTAGGTTTAACAGGTTACCACGAAGAGTACATATACGGGGCTATTGTTGAGTACATGAAGAAGAAACTCTTGAGTGGGCTAAATCAAAACGATAAGAAGTTGCAGAGTTTTTCTCGGTCTACAGAAGTTGACTTAGAGGTTCTTTTAACTATGTATAGAGATGCTTCGCGAAAAGAGCTTCTTACGTGGAATTTTCATGAATTTCTACGTGTTCTCGATGAATACTTGAAGAGTATGGGTGCCCGAGACTATACATCTAAGAAACTGAAGTTACTTATAATAACAAGACTTGGTAAAAGGTTTTTCGAGAATTACTTAAACGGCAGAAACATCATCGTTGAGGATGTTGTCGAGAATCTAATAGTGAAACCCAGAAAGCTTGTGGTTGTAGACTTATCTTCTGAAGTAGAGTACGTAGCTAAAAGAGGTATAGTCTATCAATTCATGAAAGTTTCTTGGGATAAAATATGGAGCAGTAGAGGAACATCAAGGAAAATATTAGCTGTTATCGATGAGGCCCATAACTATACCTGTGCCCATGGATGCGAACCAGCTAAAACAATTATAGCTAGAACTGTTAGAGAAGGTAGAAAATGGGGGTTCGGAGTAGTTCTCGCAACGCAAAGAGTAATAGACTTGGCTCCCGAGATTAGGGGTAATATAAATACTATATTTTTCTCTAAACTACAATCTTCCGGAGACTACAATGAGCTTAAGAATTGGCTCGAAGGTGTTCAATACCTCGAATACACTTTACCTATGCTCGCAAGTAGAGAATTCTTTTTCACCGGTCTTGGAAACCCCTTAAGGAAGCCGCTACTAATAAGGGTTAGAGATGTTAGATGAAGATATACATCCAATAATAGACGATTTTGGGTTTGAGGAAAATAACGAGATTCTCTACGCTGTAGCTAAGATTGCTAACAAAGTTGTAGAAGATGTAGCTAGCCGTTATATAGATCCAATACTTAAGAGTTTGAACGGTATTAGAGGTGCTCTAAACATAGCGGTCTTCAATGGCGGTAGAGACGATTTTGCATCTATACTTGCTGTAGATAGTACATGGACAAAACCATTCGTAGAGCTTGTTGTAGGCGATATAGCTGTTATATCTACGGGGTACGTTATAGTTGCTCCTGCTGGTATAGGATCTCATGGAATATCTTATATAGCTTTAAGAAGAAGTAGTATTAACGAATCAAGCTTTAACGATGATGTCGAGCTGGACGCTAAGATCATGGAATTTTTGACGGCCAGGAAAAAGATGGCTAAAGCTGTGGATGTAGTTATGCTTGATGGTTCGCTGTACTTTTCAACAACACCTGAATTCTTTGATCCATTAGACTCTGTAGATGTTATTAAAGCTAAAAGCCGTTTATCGGGACCTAAGCTGGCTTCATTAGCTTCTACTACTTTAATTAAGATGCTTAGGGAGGCTGATGCTTCTTCTATACCTGTTGTAGGTGTAGTAAAGAGGGTCTCTAGCAGATTCCTTCTACCAATTCTATCAAACGCTGGACTTAAAGATGTAGAGGATGTGTTGATAAAAACAAATGATAAGCTACTCATGAGTTTTACGCTAAGGTCAGGGGAATACATGGTTTTCAATAGTTATCTAGAGATGTTAAAGCAGTACTTATCATATGAAATAAGAAAGTATATCAAAATTAAGAGAGCCCGTAAAGTCCTAGAAATACTTGAAAAATGTTACTCAACAGAAAACACTTTGCTCCAAGAACTATGCAGCTACATGGACAATACAGCTATATTATTCTATAAACACTTAGGAGACTCTGTTTACCCGCAAGCCATAAGACTTGATGTTTATCCGAGAAAAGCTGTAGAAAAAGTTGTAAGCTACGTTATGTACAATACATCGCATAACTGCGTACCAATACCTATAGACTATGTTGATAGGTATATAAGGTTGGAGTCTTCTTTTGTCAAGAAGATTTACAGAATCTTAAAAGCGTACACTAAAAACATAGAAACATCAATAGCGCTAAGCCCTACAAATCCACAAAAGTACTATCTCTTTGAATCAATGTAATTCAAACTGTCAGTGGGTAACCGCTAAATCATCTAAGATCTTATTCCCCGAAAAATTCATCATCCCTAGAGCTCCAAATAACTTCACAAATATCTTCTTAGTTTTATAAAATATTTTGCCTCAGATGAATATCTATTGTATAATATTGAAGTAACACTTTATGAAAACATTGTAAAAATCAAAAACACTAAACTTAAACATGTATACCCTCCGTATGAGATATCGCATTAACTTAAAGCTTATTACATGTATAAGCCTTAATCTCAAGATTCCTTTATTCAATTTCCCTTACCCTGAGTTTTAACCTTAATTTATAAACTGAGGATTTAAGAGGAAATAACTCTTAGAATAGATTCTGTTAGGCAAGTAAATACAGCAGGTTTAGTTCAAATTTAGGGGATCGATTATCAAAGAACATAGGTATTTTATTTGCTACAATAGAATACTATTCCATGTACTACAGTATAGCTGCAAGACCGTATAATCTTTACTTTATCACCTAGTAGAATCTAAGCATGTTATACATTAAATTCATAATCTTGAAAATGTTCTGACACAATTAAATATAAATTAACGAGATTAATTAACTTAATGGTGTTGCTTCTCCATATAATCAGATGTTAAGGCTTGTTATCTGTAGTTGAACCCAATTGCATCTATGTTTTAGCACTCTAAAATAGTTCCCTGAGTATTACACGATCTAAAAACCTTGTAGACTTTAGTTAAAGTCGATTAATCTTATGACTTGGTGTAGTTAGGTTAAGAAACTTTAAGATAACATCCCTTCCTAAGGTTGATAGTCCTAAAGCCTGTGTAGGTTTATCTTGAAAATTGGAAAAAGTCTAGTATTTATTAATGTATCTCCACCTCAATGCTTTCTCTGTGTGGATACATAATTACGATAGTACGATTAGATAGAGGCTCAGCTTTAAATCCATAGAGTTTGTTTAGGTATAGAGCTACAGTAGAGGATACTATAGCAACTGATTTCCTCCCTATATCTGCTTTATATAGTGTGTAGTAATCAAATAAATTCATGTAATCTTCGGCGATATAGTTTATAGCTAATCCTAAAACTTTTTTCTCTAACTCATCTAATACTATAGCTACAAAGTTTAGAGCGCTCTTCAAAATACCTAGTTCCGCAATTTTGTTAACAATGTCTTTGATTATACTCCTGAAATCCTCGATATCCATAGAACTAATGTTCCTACCGAGCCACTGTGTAAGGAAATAAGAATCAGAGTAGTTCTTAGTTAAGCTCTCCATATTAAGATCCTTAGCTAGCTTCTCTTTATCTAGGGAACCATTATGGGCAAGCCATATAGATATCTTCCCAGGTTGATGAAAGTAATACGGGTGAGAGTTTAATACATCTATTGATTTTTCTGTTGTTAACCTACTATGTAGTATCATAAAGATCCAGTCGAAATGTCTAGGAATTAAAGGCATATTTATTCCGTCGGCGGTTATGGGCAGAGATGTTTTGTAGAGTGATAACCCAAGTTCATTAAAGGAACTGTATACGTATGCATAACCCCAACCGTGGGTATGAGCCCTATGTCCTCTTCTGTACCTATCTAATACGAAATCATTTAACGAACTTAACCTAAAACATCTTGAAATATATCTAAGGTACCCGGGGTCTTCAGCTGATGCATATAAAGCTACTCTACACATAACCCTGCACCTACCCAACATCTACTGGAGCTTAGTACAGGGATTTCATTTGCTACACCTTAATTAAATCTCTACAACTTTGCCTAGTTCATAACTCCACATGAATTTCTTAACCTCTTCCCCTCTCCAGCGAACTTCCTTAAGCGATGTTCCTGTGCCAATGATTTGCACATCAAATCCATAGTACCTAAGATTACCTATAACGTAATCTATGTAGGCTTCGTCTATTACTAATATAGGGGTGTACTCTTCATTAGCAAACAAGAACATGCTACGCATATCTATACCCTCTTCATACGCATAGCATACAGCTTTTGGATGAAGAAGCTCTGATGCTGTAGCATTTATGTATATACCGGCATTATTTAGTGATGATATGTGCTCCAACGATTCATAGACTGTATCGCTAATATCTATGGATCCAACAATAGCTGGTCTAATTACATCGATAGCATTAACCAAGTTTAGAGATACGGTGGGCTTGCATGAAGTATTTAAAACATCTACATCTCTTGGGGTTTTACCTTTGATATACTCGTTATACGCTATCGATGTTAAACCCACCTTATTTACTAGTACAACAGCATCGCCAACGAGAATTCTCCTAGGTATTGGTAGATACTTGCATAAGGCTAAAGCAAATACATCGATCCATAAATCCATTCCAACATTTGTATCTATGTTCTCTATGTATCCCCCATAGAGATCCACAGCCTCCTCTACACCTCTGATGATATCTTCGATAAGATCTACTTTATCGGGTGTTACACCTATAGAAACTGCGTAGATATATGGTCTACAACCCTTTGCATATACATCGCTTACAGTAGCTGTAACCGCTTTAAACCCAAAATCTTTGTAACTGCACCAAGGATACTTTGATCTTGAAGCTGCAAACCCGTCTACCTTAATAAGAATTTGTTCTTTATCAAGGAACAAACCACCAGCATCGTCGTACCATGTTAAAACTGTTCGTGGATGCCTTTTCATTTTTTTAGCTAAGTTCTTTATGATCTCATTTAATCTCTGAGACATTTCTAGCACTAAAATGTGTGTTAACTAGCTGGAGTTTAAGTTGTAAAGTTAAAGGTAGATCGATATAGCTACGAAATACCTTCGTATAACGATTTCGAATTCTTTCCTCCAATCCACAGTTAGATCATCTAAGAGCTTAGAGATCTCTAGAACATACTCCAATTCACTACCCTCAACGCTGTAAATTCTTTTAACTAAATCTAAAGGATCGCTTATTATGGTATATATTGGGTGGCTGCAGACGATAACCTCTTTATCTTCACCTAAATTAAGCTCAATATATAACGCTAAACTCCATGAATACTCTTCTTCAAAGTTTCGTGACCCAGACAAGCTATAGCTTACGCATTTATGCATAATATGTTAACCTCTAGCCCTAAATCTTACCCAAGAATTTATGAGTTAACATCACAATACCCTAAGACAGCTGTATTTCTTCATATATTAGCTATAGGTGTTGATCTTACTTGCTCAACAATACTATCGCATATTTGTACGCTGTCTTTGCATAGAACTTCGAATACAATTAAATTACTATACTTTATCCTTGTTACCCAGGCTTCTACTAAACTCCACTTAATTGTTCCGCTATACGGTGGTTTATGTAGATCTCTATACCCATCATTGTCGTGAGCATGGATAACGACTACGCCTTTACCTATAGAGAAAAACTCCTGTAAGTTCCTGTTTATATGAGCATGCCCTAAATCTAAACACACCCCTACATCTTCTCCTAGATGCTCAACAATCCTAATTAAATCCTTAGGCTTAGAACCAAATAATTTCTTTTCTGGTCTATTTTCAACTGCTAGTTTTACCCCTTTATCTTTAGCCTCCTTAATCAACATACTTAGAAATTCTATATTTAATTCAAATGCGTTTCCATAACCTTCCTCCACCTTTAGCGTATGAACAACAGCTACTCTTACACCAAGCTTATTAGCTAGATTAAACCACTTAGTGAATCTTCTAAACCCTGAATCGGTTAGAAGTTTTTGAGGTTCCATTTCATCGTATGGAGTATGAATAACTTCAACATATCCGTGGAGATTATGTGAAACATTTAGGATCTCTGTCATAAACTTATCCTCGAGAGCTCTGCCCCCAAAAATAGCAAAGTTATCGTATGAAAGCTCCACATGTAATCCAAGCTCTGTAAGTCTCTCTACAGCTTTTAGTGGCGGTAGCTTAAGGTACATCATTGTTGAGTATGCGTATACAGGCATCTTAAACCTGACTTACAGTATTTTGCGTACATGATTATATAAGTTTTGGCTCAAGAATAAACAGAGATTATCATACCTTTATTACCTTTATCTGGTTTTCACATATAGCAATCCACGCTAGCGTTATTTTGATGGCCCAAGTTTAGGGTACTATATTTTAGCTATAAAGACTGCCCTATCTACACTTTTCTCTAAGTCTCTTATAGCCTCCTCCATTTCGTTGATACTGTCAATAGCGGCTGTTAACACTATGAAACCCTCTTCTGATAAATCTAACCTAGCATAACCTGAGACCACCTCATTGAGAGCGGAGATCTCTAAGTACGATTTCAGGTCATCTCTGTACCTAACAACCCCTTCGCTCTCGATATGAATACCGTAATCCTCAACGTATAGCTGTATTGAATACCTTCTTCCATCAACTAATTTATATGCTACAACAACTTTTTCGCCATTTCTAAGGGGTGTAGCGATAGTATAACCAAGCTTATTTAGTACTTCAGCTATACTCGTAAATTGGTTATCAACGGTATGTTTAAAAACTTCAACGCTAGAAGCATTTTTAATATTGTATAGTGCATGTGTAGGATCCACAATTTCACCTATATATGCTACAGGTGTATATGGCTGTGTTATACCATAGAATAAACATAATGCTTTCCCAGGAGGCCAATAGTAAACACCTCCCCTATGGATTTTATGTATAAGGCTCTCACGAGGAAGATCCAATGTTATAGGGGTTGGGAAGTAGATCTCCTGCTTCCAAACAGTAGCTGAAGAATTAAACGGGAGCTTCTCCTCTATTTCTCTTGTGTACTTTTTAACATCGACAACCACGGAAGTCCCTATATCTTTGAATATACACTCTAACATAAACATAAAATAACTACCCCCAAGGTGAGTCAAATGTTCTTCAGGGATAAAAATACTTTACTTCCAATTATACCTTCAATTTCGCTGCTCAACATAATTTCCTTTATTATTGTATAATTTGTTATCTGGATATAAGGATCCTCCAATAACGGTAATGCCGTCTTAAGCAACCATAATACCGTATGTCAATTAAGGCAAGACTTAATGTGTTATGGGTTGATATAATGATATAGTTTGTTATTATCAAGAATGGCGACAGCATGATGATTTCATTTTAAATTTTATTATATCTAGGGAATAATCATCAGATTACAGCATCTAGGTCGAGAATTTCTTTGTACCCTGTTAAAGCGTTGTAACATATAAGCGTTGTTAGAATAGACTCGCATTTCACGCTCTTAAATAGCCTTGGATTTGGGTTTACCTGTATCTCTCCGATGGTTGATTTACTTATTCCTTCTACTGCTGAAATACCTTTATTCGTAACAGGTAAATATTGAGCTTTTCTTAGGTGTTTAAAGACCTGCTTAAAAATTCCTAAGACGCTAAATACTAACCTCATCCTTTCACCGATTAAGGTTAACTTTTTAAAAAGTTACTATTGTAATCGATAGAATCCTATTAAAATAATTAGCAGATTCTTTAGAGCTAATAGTTAACTCATTAAGACCTAGAATTTGGGGTCTATTTAATTTAATCTATAAATTAAATTCCCGGTATAGGCTAGATAGCGCTACAATTTATAATACATGGTTATCTCATCGACTACCTTGATATAGGGGATAAAACTATTTATTAGATTTAGTACACTCATGTTTAATCGATAACCAAAATGCATTAATTAAAAGGTATTGCTATTAGTAGAGGAGATGATACCCTATGTACCCTGAAGATGAAGGGGTATACCTGTACACCGAAGGACGCTGGCAAAAACTTATTGTTGAAGGGCCCTTTGTGCCCCAATCAGATGGTACATATGTTATGTACTTCAGAAACATTAAGTGCTCAGGATGCAAAGCTTTTGATAAAAATTGGTTGGAGTTTATATCAACTTATACTACAGCGGCTAATTATGCTGTTATTCAGTGTAATAACTTCTTTATCGAGTGCAATGATACTACAGCTTCCGATAGCTTCGTTTTCTACTTAATATTCGAAACTCCTCAAGTAGTTGTCGCTATTATTGAAAATGGTATGCCTGTATATATTGAACGTGAAATTGGGATTTTGAGTATAGATATGTTAAAGGATTTTGTGCTAAACGTTAAAGAAAGAATGAACTTAAGTTCTTCCGAAGAATCTACAGAAGAAGGTGAAGGAATATACGTAGATTTCAGTAAAAAGAATTGGAAAGAAATTGTCGAACAACTTAAGAAGGTAATCTTTGGGGGTAAAATACCGTGGGAGATATGCACAGATGAAGGATGCAAGATAGTTATAGAGTGATCTAAGAACTTCTAAGAGGATCCTGCATTAATTGAAGTTAGTATCAATACCGTGTAAATCATCAGTAAGTTTATGAATATAGTTAATGTAGGTCCTTACAACGTTTTCTACGATCTTGAATGCTTAGGTAGTAGATTTGCCATAGAATTAATAAGAGATATGTGTAGAACATTATACAATGATAGTAGAGATGCTTGCAAAAATAGACGGTATTACAAATAGAATTCAATACCGTATACAATAATATGTTTGTTGTTAACATCTCATCGGTTATCTTCAGTCAATTATTGTATACAAACCACCATCCTTTATCAATAGGAGGTCTAGCTAGCCAACTTTCAAGAGAATTAAAACCTGGGGTAGTAGCACCACCCAATATACCCCTCGGATAGACCAATATTTATATTATCTATTATCGATGGGTTTAGATCTGTAAAGCTTTTATGGCCCTATGTAAAGGGATACAATTAGCGTATAAACTCATAAGGTTTATTAAGATTTACTCTGCATCCATATGTCGAAGACCTATTAAAGATGGGAAAGATGAGCTCGAATCCATACCTTATTGAAAAACTTAGAACCTATGAATTAAAGAGTAGAAGCTTTAAGGAGTTTTTAAAGGATATAGCTGATACAGCTTATCAAGGAAGAGCTTTAGGCGAAGTATACGAAGTAATAGTAAGTATGTTAAGCGATCCTGATGTGGTGATATTCCTTGGAGTAGCGGGTTCTATGAGTACAGCAGGTATGTGGAAAATAGTTAAGTGGTTTATTGAAAGAAGGTATGTTGACGTTGTTGTGTCTACGGGTGCAAATATATCTGAGGATATATACGAGGCTATGGGCTTTAGCTACTATAAAGGTTCTCCATATATTGACGACTATGAACTGTATAAGCATAAGATAGATAGGTTTTACGATGTGTTTGCAGACGAACTTGCATATAGGAAGATGGAGAACCTCATAAAAGAATTCATCTATACATTACCTAGGGGGTCACAATATTCATCAGCGGAATTCTTGCACCTCTTCGGAAAATACCTCAATAATAGAGGTATAGATTGTATAGTATCTGCAGCTTATAGAGCAGGAGTACCGGTTTTCTCACCAGCTCTAGTTGATAGCGGATATGGTATAGCAGCTATACTAGCTTTAAAGGAAAAAGGGCATAGAGTAGTCCTAGATATGGTTAAAGACTTTGAGCAAATAATTGAAATAGGTAGAAAAGCAAAGAAATTAGCAGCTATATACATAGGTGGCGGTGTTCCTAAGGATTACGTGAACCTTGTTACAGTAGCTCAAACGCTTATAGATGTTCTGGAACATGGAGAAGAAGGTTACAAACCCCTTGAATACGCAGTTCAAATAACTACCGATGTACCCCATTGGGGAGGTCTCTCGGGAGCAACCCTTGAAGAAGCTATTAGCTGGGGCAAGGTCTCATATAGAGCTAAAAAGAAAACAGTATACGTGGACGCTACGATAGCTTTACCATTGATAACCCAAGCGTTACACGAAGAAGGTATTGAAAGACTAGAAAAACCTGATTTCAAGTGGTTATTTAAGAGCCTTTATTAAACATATAAACACATCTTAATTCATTACAACTAAATCATTGAATCCGGTATATTATTAGGTGTAACAGCTACTCTAGGTTTTATTCCGTGTCTACTTAGGATTTCTACAACGTGCGGGTATAATATCACATATTCTTCATCTATAGAATCTGCGAGCGTTGGGTGTACTGAAAAAAGTCTCTTCTTAAAAGCTCTATAGCTATCATCAGATGAAAAACTTAGCATAACAGCGGGGTAAAAATCTTGGCCAGGCCTCATACCTACTTCCATAAGATTTTCTAAAGCCTTAAACTGGAACTCATAGAATTGAGGATCTGCGCCAGTTAACATACGGAATTCGTCAAATGTAGTACCTTTAAATGATACTCTTACAACTACTTTATTAAATCTAGAAAGCTCTTTAGCGTATCTTTTATCAAACCCTATGAGGATACCGTTAGTCTCTAGTATAAATATGTAGTTTGTTTCTTCAACATACTCTAAAAGATCCATTAAATGACTCCAAGAAATTGTTGGTTCGCCTCCGCTTAATCTAAGATATCTATACCTACGTCTAGAAGCAATTTCAACTAGTTTTCCAAATGCTTGCTTAGGATCGTAAAAATCGCCTTTATCCATTGCATGACTAAATCTCCAACTCCAACAAAATTTACACCTAAGATTACAACCAACTACATCACCCGTAGCTATACCGCCATACCATTTGCCGGCCCTAAACCTGTAATACCTACGCTCTTCTACCCCCCTAATACTCCTTGCAACCCATTTTCTTACAATCTCTGTAAGCTCTATAGGGTTGAATCCTTTTGTCTGCAAAATCGACCCTCATACAAGATTTAGTAAATAGCACAATAATTAGAGGCTTAAGGAGAATATTAAGTTTAGCCAAAAACTAGCTTATTATAGCTTACACTACATAGATAAAATTAAATAAAGGTTTAAACATGTTAACTATAACATAAAGAGCTATAATAGTGGTAACAGCTGATATTTCATTATATTCAAGAAGATTTTTAAACGCTATAATGGTTGAAGAAGGAGTTTCTATAGAGTGCTTAGAAATATATGCCTTAGACTTTTAAGGTGATTGAGAACGCGAAATAATGTGAGTTTAAGGTATAGTCAAGAAATACTAAATGGACCTGTAATAGCAACATTCTTGCGCTTAGGGGTACCACTACTTATAGTTAGAATAATTCAAGACTTGTACCTTCTTGTAGATATGTTTTGGCTTAGTAGATACAATCAATTTATAATGGCGACTCCAAGGCAGGTCATGCCATCTTATATGATGTTCACTGCATTCATTAATAGCTTTTGTTCAGCGAATCTTGCCTTACTTACACAGTATATAGGGGCAGGGATGTACGATAACGTTTTAAATACCTTTAGGAAAATGATAACTATATCAGTTCTTGGGGGTCTTGCATCGGGATCACTATTCTTTACTCTTTCGCCTTATCTTTTCACATATTTTGTTGGAACACCGCCGGAAATATTAGCTGATGTTATAGGTTATGCTCGAGTAATGGCGTTTGACATAATAGTTTTGAGCATAAATGTCTCGTTAGCAACATTACTTCAATCGTTAGGAGATACAAGAACCACAGCATTATCTCAAATAACAGGTAGTATTATCAATTTAATGCTAGACCCTATATTTATCAATGGACTCGGGTATCTACCAGCTATGGGTGCTGTAGGAGCTGCTATAGCTACGTTGCTAAGTAAATTTGCGAGTATCTTCATGATGATTTTCAGGATCTCGCAACAATACTCATGGATAAAAATACGCTTTAGTAAGAATGTAGATGTAGAATATCTTGCTATATCCCTTAGAATTGCAACACCATTACTTATAATGGGTGTATCTAATTCTCTTGCTTTCAATCTTCAAAATAGACTCATAAATACATTTGGAGTTATCGTTACGACTGCTGTTTCGCTAGGATTTATATTGTTTGATCTAGCCAATACCAGCTTGTGGGGATTAACAGAAGGAATTGCTATAATGGTTGGTCAAAACCTTGGTGCAGGAAACATCGATAGATCGAAGACTATAGCAAGGAAAACAGCTTTATTCATATTTTCATCTGTTGTCGTATCCTCTATTCTTATATACTTAGTTAAGGACTATATCGCATCTGTATTTATAACAGGCCAAGGGGTAAACCTAGAGCACATAGAGAAAGTATACAATGAGTTTAGCAGCTTCATATCATTTACCATCTGGACCTTGGCATTTTTCGCGCTAACCTTTTCAAGTATGTCCGTTGGAAGAGGTTCTGGTCGTACGTTCATGCCTACGGTAATAAACATTATCAGGCTATGGGGTCTTAGAGTTGGCTTAGGGTACCTATTGTCGTTAGTACTAAGATGGGGCACCTTAGGCATATACATTGCTTTTGCCTTAAGTAACGTGATAGGAGGTATTCTATCTATATCGTGGGTTATTAAAGGATCTTGGGCTAAACCCATTATCAAGCCTGAACCAAAACGCCTAAGCTACTCATATGCTAGAACACAATAATAAAATTGAGAAAAATCTTTATAGAAAGTGAATCAATATCTACTTTATTTGGTGGCAACACGAAGCTTGTATTAAACTCTGTATTAGTGGTTGTAGATGATATTACTACGTTCTTCGGTGATACTATAGTTAACCCAGCTAATTCGCTAATTATAGGGAGGAGGTTGCCGAGGCTATAAAGAAGAAAGGTAGCGGACAAATGTAAGAGGAAACTCGTAGGTATGCTTCTCTAAAGATAGGCAAAGCTATAATAACAAATGCTGGCAAGCTTAAGTGCAGAGCAGTAATACATACTCCAGCCGTGGAAAACATGGGATACCATCTAGCTACGAGAACGAGTACAAAGCTACTGTTGAATGTGCTAAAGCAGTATATTTAAGTCCATAGCCTTTCCATTGATGGGGTAGGTATCGGGGGAATACCACTCAAGCGATCCATCGAATCGATGGTCTCAGCCTTTAAAGAGCTTGGATGAGAACTAGACGTATACATCTACGTTCTCGACAGTAACAGAGCCCAAAGAATTTTAAAAACTTACTTATCTCTTGGATTTGAAACCAGTAAAATAGTGGTTAACTTACACTAGATCTTAATACCTCATAAAATAAATTTCCCATATTAAAGCTTGAGCTGTTAGGGACACTTTAACGTTATTCTTTATAGGTTGATATAGCGTAAGATTACCCATAGTTATATGGTATAATCTTGGACATAAACCTGTACCTAATCACTAATACTACTTTATAGAATAACCAAAAGCTAACAAGTTTAAATACATAAAGCTTTTTACCCACTATTTGAAGATAACTTTACTGTAAAAGAACGTGGAATCTATGGATAGCTCTGACTCGGAAGATGATTCATCTGATCATCATACAAACCTAATTATTAGGAAAGCACGGCTTAACGATGTTAATGAAATTGTTGAGATATACAATAGTAGTATAGAATTTCTCGATAAAGAGAGTAAAGAGTGGATTGAGAGCATCATTAAGAGGAGAAGCAGAAGAGTAAGAATATATGTTGGAACTCAGGATAACAAAGTTGTAGGGTTCATTATTGTATACAAGAAGAGAAATAAAGCATATATAGATTCTTTTGCTGTTGATCCAATGCATAGAGGTAGAGGCATAGGTCAATACCTACTGAAACATGTTGAAGAAATCCTTGTAGCTGAGGATGTCGAAAAAATTTACCTTTCGGTTAAGAACCATAATAATAAAGCTCTAGGAATATATATTAGGAATGGCTACAAAATCTCTAACGTGGTTTTAATCCTTGAGGCTACTTCTAAAGACATAGATGTAACAGATACTAATATGGCGAATAATATGGTTAAAATTGAAAGCGTTAGAAGAAGTGCTTTCCCAAAGGCAAAACTCTTAGATACCTCTATCTGGAGTAACTTCACATGGGATGCAGACGAATACGTTTATAGAGTATGTAGAGAAGAAGCTACAGCTATAATCGCCTATAGAGGAAGAAAACTGCTAGGAGTTGCTAGAGTATTTACCGAGCAGAACAAAATATTTGTGGAGAGAATGGCCCTCTCCTTCTATAGACCAACAGAATCTCTTAAGGTAGTAGTTAACGCTATCAAGACCAAACTATCCCTACAGCCAAACACCGTAATAACTATACCCGTAGATTCCTCGAAATCATCATTGCTAAGGACGCTTATATCAATGGGCTTCAAGGTCGTAGATAGTGAGTATGTTCTGCACAAAGATCTAATAAATCACCAAGTAAAACAAACAGTATGAACTTAATACCCGATGGCATTAATACATAAGAACACTCAATAACATAGATACATAAACATCCATTATACTGCGGTTATGCCAAAATTATGATTTCCAACTCCTATACATAACATCTTATTAATAGAGGACAATGACCTTACATTGCTACTACAAAAGCAAGAGAGATCGTATAGAGCTACAACTTATTAAAATGTTTACCCAAAATGGTTGCTTCGAGGTGTAAACATTGTCCCTAGCGAAGAAATGTACTGAGATATGCGAAGATATAGTAGATTGCAGTGTATGTAAGGATGAAGCATGCGAAGAAGTATGCGAGGAAATTGAGGATAGATGCCTAAGCATATGCATTGATGTTCTAGAGGAGTAGGTTTACATCTACAAATACAATAATTATTTTTTATTGTGTTCAAGGTATTTAAAGCGTATGAGTTTCTATATAACAATTGGAGCTACTAACGATTTACGATGAAGAAGCTTTAGGCCTCTGCTGAATAATGATGTAGTCCCTACCCCCTGAGGTTATTTTAATTCCACAGCATAATAATTAAGATGGGGGCCTAAAATTAATTCAATGATAGTGTAAAAAGATTTCACAAAGGTGTACGATACACGTTGAATAACATGGATTTCCCATACAAGAAGCCAAGGATTGGACAACTAGAACTTGCTAAATACATAGTCGAGAATAGCAGCTACGATAATATAATTCTGGTTCGTGCACCTACAGGCTTCGGTAAAACGGTTTCTGTTCTCTACGGTGCATTAAAAGTTTTAAAGAATCTAAAACTAGGTAACGTGATGTATGCTGTTAGAACTAGAAACGAGTTAGATCCCGTGATAAGAGAGTGTAGAGCTCTAGGGCTTAGCTTTACCGTGATCTATAGCATTAAGAGAATGTGTCCCTTAGTAAAAGACATAAATATTTCTCCTGAAGGATTTTGGTCTATTTGTGCTGTCCTGAGGCTCCGAGGTGAATGCAAATACTATACAAGAACAAGCGGTGTAACAGTTGATGATGTAGAGAATGTTGTTAAAAATTCTGAGAATCACTCAGCAGTAGCCAAAAGTTTAGCTAGAAGTCTCAACATATGCCCATATTTTGCTCTTCTTCAATTAACGAACTACGTGGAGGTAATAACCTTCACCTACCCGTACATATTCAAAGAAAGTATTCAGATAGCTACGTTTAGGGATTTTGATGTATCCCAAACTTTACTCATTATCGATGAAGCCCACAACTTATTAAACCTAGGTAGCATCATGAGCGAGTCCATAGGTTTAAATGATGTTGGAAAAGCTCTAGATGAAGCAGCTAGCTTATCAGCTGAAGATGTGGTTGACGCTTTACGGAATATTTTGGCTATAGGTCTCAATACAAGTGCTCAAAGAGGCTACAAATATGTTGGTAAGGAGTCCCTAAACATAGATCCCTTGCTTATCGATAAGATCTCTAACCTAGCTTTTTCCGCTATAACAAGGGCTATGAAGGGCTTTGAGTATAAGTTAAACATTACAAAACTCGATTTCGCTCTTTCCAAGGTAGCTAAATTCTTGGAGTCTGCAATTAGTGAAAACTACGACGTATTTATTTCTAAAGATCAATATGGCTCGATTTCTTTAGCCTCATTACCCATCAATTTCGTACCGCTGAAGACAATACTTGAAAAATTCCCAGTATCTATACTTATGAGTGCAACCCCACCATCACGCGAATTTATAGTGAATTGTATAAAAGTCCGTAAAGATATTAGTGAAGTAGATGTAGAGGATTTTGGTGCTAAGAACTTCTTAAAAGAGAACGCATCTATAGTTATATTCACAGGTGCTACAACTAGCTACAGGGTTAGAGGTAGAGGAGTATATGAAACCTATAGAAGACTTGTTGAAGCTGTTTTCCGTCATGTTCCAAAGGGCATAATGGTGGCTGTATATCCGAGTTATGAATTTATG
>JAWAXP010000017.1:0-9915 GCA_038820005.1 Ignisphaera sp.
ACATCAACTTCGTTCTTCTCTAAAAGTTGAAATGCTTTTATAGCTACTACAAGACCTACTCGATCATCAAAAGCTTTACCTGTTACACGCGTTGTATTCAACCTTATAACATCCCTATCGAATACCACTATATCCCCGACATCTATACCCATACCCTTGACCTCATCCTTGGATGTTGCACCAATATCAACAAATAACTCCCTTAACTCCGGTATTTGCCTTGCTTCTTCAGGTTTAACAGCATGAGGTGGTTTAAGTCCTATAACCCCTCTATAAACTCTACCATCCCTAGTTATAATCGATACACGCTGATACGCTAAAGCCCTCTCTTGGATACCACCAATAGGTTGGACACGTAGAAAACCATTTTCTTCTATATGTGATATGAAAAGCCCTATTTCATCCATATGAGCTGCCAACATAAGCTTAGAACCATCACCTTTACCACGTTTAAGTGCTATTATATTACCTAGAGAGTCCAGCCAAACCTTATCAGCATATTCTTTAACAAGTTCTACGACTACTCCTCTCACGTTATGTTCTCGACCAGAGGTACCTGTAGCTTCGCTCAGCTTTTTTAAGTAATTAAATACCTCATCCATAGATATCAAAGTTCTTTACACCGTGTTCGTATCAATTAATTATCTGAAATATATAAATGCTTTATACCTTGTCATTATTACTAAGTAGACTAAACCAAGGATCTTTTCAATATCATGAGTTATTGATCAAAGCTCAACAAAGGTATTAACTAAGCTTTTGGGTGAACTAGATCGAATTAAAGGTTATTAAAGGCTACATTTTATCAATTTATATGAAGGTAGTTGATTATGAGCTTATTTAGCAAACTTGTGGTTACCGGTGGAGCAGGTTTTATAGGGAGCCATTTCATAGATTTACTTGTAGAGAATAATGTAGCAGATCAAATAATTGTTATAGACAACCTTAGTAGTGGCTCTGTAAGCAATATAGAGCATCACCTTACTAAAAAACAAATTGAGTTAATAATTGCCGACTTAAAGCAATACGATGATTCGTGGATTACAAAGTTCAGAGATACAGAAGCTGTTATACATTTAGCTGCTAATCCAGAGGTAAGAGTTTCCTCTATTGAACCTAAGATACACTTTGATGAAAATATCGTAGCTACGTTTAACGTTTTAGAGGCGGCACGAAAGAACGATGTAGAGTATCATTTCTTTGCATCGAGCTCTACCGTCTACGGAGATGCTAAGAATATACCAACACCGGAAACGTATCCTTATGAGCCTATATCTGTCTATGGAGCATCTAAAGCTGCCTGCGAAATTCTCTACCATTCGTACTTCAGTTTGTACGGTTTTAGTGTATCAATTGCTAGGTACGCTAATATAATAGGTCCTAGGTCGTCGCACGGGGTAATTGTGGACTTCATAAACAAGCTTAAGAGGAACCCTATTGAGCTTGAAATTCTCGGTGATGGTACCCAGAGGAAGAGTTATTTATATGTGCAAGATACCGTTGAAGCTTCGTTTCTACTTTTAAATCTGGCTAAGAATGATAAAGGATACCACGTTTACAACGTGGGGAACGAGGATTGGGTAACCGTTAAGGAGATAGCGGATATCGTTGTAGAGGAGATGAATTTGAGGAACACAAAGTATGTATTCAGGCTCATCACATCTGATGGAAGGGGATGGCCTGGCGATGTAAAGCTAATGTTATTAGATATATCGAAGCTTAAATCGCTGGGTTGGAGACCAAAATTAAGTTCTGCTGAAGCTGTTAGAAGAACTGTTAGGGATCTCCTTGGAAAGTAAAGTTAGATAGCCGAACTACATACTCGAACTTTTTCTTTAAGTTTCAAAGCGTTTTCCTCTGGTACTGAGTCATATGTGAAGTTTCCGCCTCCTGTTTCCATTCCTGCTGCATACTTAAGCTTGCCTTCGTCTCTAAACATACCGTAGATCTCTATATGTAGATGGTAGTACTCGTAATTTCCTTTGAGAGGAGCTTGATGGACAACCATTAAGTAAGGTGATGGTTTAGAGAACAAGATTTTGAGACCACATAAAACTACCTTAAGGGTTTTTGCTAAGTCGTAAACCTCGTTACTTGTTAGCTGTGTAAGAAGTTGAATATGTCTCTTTGGGTATATATGAACTTCAAAAGGCCAGTGAGCATAAAACGGTAAGAAACTTACCCAGTTTTCTGAGCTGTATACAATTCTAACGTTATCCTTTACCTCAGTTTCCATAATTGCGCAGAAAAGACACTTACCGTTGTTATGCCAGTACATCTCGGCATTTTCTATTTCCCTCTCTACCTTTAATGGTATGAATGGTGTCACGTATATCTGGCTATGGGGGTGCGTTAAAGATACACCTATCTCTTTTCCTTTGTTCCTAAACCACATAAAATACGTAGCGTAATCTTCTTTTGCTACCTCCTCCTGCTTTTCTATGATTAACCTAAGCACATAGGCTATATCGTTCAAACTAAGATCACACAAGTCATCTAAGTTATGCTCCGCAGTTTCAACAACTACAAAACATCTACCTTGTGCTTTAGATGTTTTGTAGAAGCTATGTTTGTTGGGCTCAGGTGGTGTAGGACTTAACATAGGGAACCTATTCTCAAGTATGAGCGCTCTCCAACCGTAGCCTGTTTCTGGTGCACCAGGGCAAAATGGGCAGAAGTTAGAGGGCTGCCAAGGTCTGAAGCTACGTATATTCGATACCATTACCCATTCTCCTACTACCGGATCCCACCTAAGCTCCATAATCAACTTCTTCTCTTTATCCACAGCTCTTTCACCAATGTCTAAGCACTCCTTTATCTATCTCTAAAACCCATCCACGGATGCCTAGTCCAAGCTCTAGAACTTTTCTAACCGTATTTTCTGCTGTAGATCTATCCTTAAACAAAGCTATTACAGCTCCACCTAGCCCAGCACCAGATAGTTTAGCTCCTAGAGCCCCGAACTCAACCAACTTCTCTACCAGTAGATCTATCTGAGGTAAGCTCACATCGTAAAGCCCGCTTAAGAGCTTGTGTTGATATATCATAACCGCACCTACTATGCCCAGAGTACCTTGATCAATAATCTTCTTAGCTTCTTCGAGCTTTATCTCAAGAACTTCTGCTAATTCATCTGCAGAAGGCAATACACCTTTTATCACCTTAAGAGCTAACATCGTAGATCTATGGGTTTTCAACGTAAATACAATTCTTTTTCTAGACTTTTCACCCACAAAACCTAGATAAGGCTCAAGCAAGCTTATGTCAAGTAATTCCCATTTAGGTTCCCAGTACCTTTGACCTAAAAAACTATTAATACTATCTGGCACAATACTTATCAACTTTGACAAACCCTCTTCTATTTCTCGTTGTCTCGTAGGATGTATCTCAGCAGTACTATGCCTAATACCTGTGTCAACTGCTGCAAAGAACCCTTGCATTGGAGGGAGAACATCTACGTTATACGGGGGTTTGGTCTCTATGTATACAATATGCCCAAAAGCAGCAGCATATTGATCTAGACGACCGCATGGTATTCCCATAACATCGTGTTCTGCTACATAGGCCAACTCTGCTACATCCTTGGTGGTTAACCCTAGGTTAAAAGCCTCGTTGAAGGCGGCTATAACCGAAACAAGCAAGGTCCCACTACTCCCTAGCCCAGATCCTATGGGGACCCAGCTCCGAATCCATACTTGAGCGCCCTCAACTTTTAACCCCTTCATTTTGAGCGCTAATAAAGCAGCTCGTACGTAATTGCCAAACCACTTAGGCTTTTTTACAAGCTCTAAGTTCTCTATAAGAAACTCATCTACATATTCAGCAGCTTCATCTTTGATATTCCCAGAACCAACAACAACCTTTCCATTGATATTCTGCTTAATAGCTATGTAAGTTCTCAAGTTTATACCAACAGCTACAACAGGTAGACCTTTGTAGTCTTGGTGAGTATTAAGGAAATCAAGCCTTCCTGGCGCCGATACCACTACATCAGGTAAAGACTTGAACATATTTTCAAATTCTTTCTTAACTATCTCTACCTGCCCAAGCATGTTCATATATATTTCAACCTCTGTAGAGTAGTGTAGTGGTGTAAACCTTTATACGTTTACCTTAAGCTATAACATAATACCCTTAATGTAAGGTTAAGTTTAGTCTACTTCGACGTAAATAGATGGATATTTGTGCTTAAAGCTAAAAGATACAATTCTATTAAAATTCTTCAAAATGTTGACTAAGTTTAGACAATAAAAACTCTATCCCTTACATCTACTTAGTGAAATCATTAACATCAGGAATTAACGGAACGATTAGTATTTAGATTGAAGTACAAGAAGAAGCTGCACATAGATAAAGACAAAGCATGCTGAAATATCCAATCGCAGAATGGTCTATACGAAGATACAGCTACACTTTTTATGTTAATAAGGCATAACGGTAGATCTAATGCCTAGTACTTCATTAACGTAGGAGCTAAACGCGTATGCACAACTGCTTCTGTATCCATCAACGACTAGTAGACGGGGTCTTGCTTCATCAACATAGTAAACGAGCTCCTTAAAATCAGCATGTCCGCTTAAGCCAACAATCCATGAGCTACCTAACTTTACCACGGTTTTTCCATATCTGCCTGTTACAAGGATATGCGATACCCCCTTCCTTCTCTTCATGAGGCCAAACTTCGAGGTTAAGTTAAATTCTATATACCATTTGCTCTTCTTTATTTCCTCAGCTTCTTTAGATCCTTCTAAGAAGACATCTTTTACCTCATACCCATATTTTTTGAGCGTAATGTGTATATTCCATTGGTTTAGCGGTAATATAAAGGGCGTATCTATATTCCATTCACGGAGCTTCATCATAACATCGTTTATCTTTCCATGGTAAGCATATATAGCTATAGGACCTTCTAATAAGAGTTTTCTCAATAACTTTACGAACTCATGCATTACAACCTCTTCGTTTTCCCTTACCTGCGATGGATCTCCATACGTAGCATCTATAACCAGGACATCTAAGTTCTTTAGTATTTCTGTTTTTGTTCCTGGGCTTCTGAAATCACTGGTGTAACCCACCGTAAGATCGTTAAGTTCAAGAACTACTTGCGCTGACCCAGGTATATGGTCAGCTCTAAAGGTCTTGAGCCTGATATAACCATGCCGATCTAAGTCTATGCTTTGACCATAGTCCAAAGCAAGACCTTTTGATATAGGTATTGTATAACCTAAGACCTTCAACAAGTCTATTGTTATTGGAGTCCCCATAACCACCTTGCTGAATACAATACTCTTCTCAATGTCTATAACGTGATCTGCATGGATATGTGTTACAAATCGATAAAAACATCCATTTTCATGCCCATCTATGCATATGCCGTAGGGGAAGAGTATTGCTCCTCTTCGTCCTATGGCAACCTCCATTGTTGCACTCCTTGTGGGTAGTTTTGTAGCCGGCGTTGATATTTTAAGGTGTTACAAGGTTAAAGCTATATTGCTACATGAACTCGTTTAAAGCCCCATATTCACCTGAATATTCGTCGCCGATATCTTTATCGTACCAACTTATCGGTGCATTGCCGTGCCTTATAAATGGTTTATCTATTTTAGATAGTAGTACAACCCTACTAGGTATGCTCTCTGATACGATGTTGTAACCTATTTTTTGTGCAAGGTCTACGGCTATACATTTAACCTCCTCGTGGCTAGGCATATCATATCTACTTAACCTTAGAATCGATGTCCCTATGTTCATATATGCTTTAACCTCTATGAATGTTGGTTCTCCTAAGCTTAGAATCTTACTCCACCCCTCAATAGCTTTAGGATGCATGTTGAAGCCTTTTACTAACGTTATCCTTATAACAGTTGGCGATGTAAAGCTCGGTAGAAGCTCTAAGGTTTCTAGCGTCTTCTTCCACAAATCAGTATATACAGGGTTATTGAATTTCTTGTAGCTTTCATCATCGTAAGCCTCTATAGATACGTAGAGCTGTGAAGGTTCTTCAGCTAGGTTTGCCAAAATCTCTGGTTTAACACCACGGGTAACTAAGAACGTTGTGAGATCTCTTCTATGAAATTCTTCTATTAAGTCGCTAAGCCTTGGATAAAGCGTTGCCTCACCGGTTAAGCTTATAGCTACATGCTTTGGATTTAAAGCTTCTTCAAACATTTTGGGCTCAACATTAGGATATCTTTTATAGCCGCTTATGGTTCTCCTATGTTCCTTTATAGCGGTCTCTACTATAAACTCTGGATCGTCTACATGCCCTGGGAACTCACTCCATTTGCTAGGCCTATACCTCCAGCAATGAGCACAAGAATTCAAGCACCATAGGATAGATGGAGAGAATTGGATGCACCTATGCGATTCTATTCCGTAGAATTTCGCCTTATAGCAGAACATTCTCTCTGTCAAAGTTTTGTGAACCCAGTAGCATTTCTTTACAGCGCTATGACTTCCTATTATATGGTACTTCTGTTTACGTAGAACATCAAGATCGTTTCTACTCAAAGTATTCTGCATAGTCTTTCCAATCACCATCTAACATCGAAGCTTATTCACATTAGAGTATATTTTAGGGACGTAATAAGTATATTTTGTAGAGGCTCGAACTAATGAAGAAATGCATAGTATTATTCCACGGAGATTGTGATGGAGCTATAGCCGCTGGACTATACATTAGAAGGTTTCTTAGAGATATGTATCCCGAGCAAATTATTTTAAGGCACTCTCACCCATGGAGGTTAAACATAGATTTGAAAAGAGTTTTATCAGAACCAGATATAGAAATGGTGGTTCTCGTAGATCTTGCTTTGAGCGAAGATAATATTCAGCCCCTTCTTAGCGTAGCTAAGGGAGGCACTTCTATAATCATCATAGATCATCACCAGTCATCGGAGAAGACTTTAAATCAATTAAAAGAATTGGACAACATTAAGATTCTATGGGCTGTAGTTCAGTCAACGCCTCAAGTGCTTGCACAGTCAATTTTGCGCAATCTAAATAACTACGAGAACTTACTTGTAAACGTAGCAAATATCTGTGAAGGTGGTAATGTAGAAGATGAGAACGTAAGAATAGTTGCAGATAAGGTGAAGCTAGTTCTAGCTGTTGAGCCTACCAATATTGAGCTTATACATAAAACAGTTGATTATATTGTTAAAGGAGATGAATTCTGGAATGCCCCTATATTCAACGACGTGTTCTGGAAAGCTAAATGGCTCTTAAACCTTCTGCTAAAGAAAATACTGGTAAAAGCTAAAACCGTCTGCGATTGGGATATAGTTTCTTTTACATCTCCTGAATCCCTTATATTTGCAGGTCTCTTTGGAATTGCCTCCTCCGAACATATGAAAAAAGTTAAGAAGTCTATAGTGCTCATAAGGGAGGAAGAAGATAAGATAGTCGTAACCATAAGATCCATCAAGAAGAAAGCCCTAGATCTATGCCAAACAATCATGAAGAACATAGACCATAAAGCTAAAAGCACTTTCGGAGGACATAAGGAAGCCGCATCGTTAACTATTAAGAAAGTCTACAGACTAAGAGAAGTAGAGGATATAGTAGAGAATGTTATAAAGAACTCCATATGTGCTGAAAAATGAAGATATGCATAGACGTAGATTTGGTGGAGTGCCCTAATGCTTCTCAAATACTGAGCACAGTTAGGAGAGAGATGGTCATACTCATAGTTGGGGAAATGAGTATAGAGTACACAGGTAGAGCATCATCTTATGCTCCTAACGCTTATAGACTCCTTATAGTAAAACCCGATGGAGCCCTCTTAGTCCACGAATCAACCCGTGTAGACCCTCTTAATTGGCAACCGCCTAGGTCTGTTGCGTACTTTGAATGCATAGAAAATAAACTTAAAGTTAAATCGGTACGCGAGGATCCACATGAAGAAGTAATAATAGAGTTCTCTAGCATCGATTTCATAAAGGTATGCGACCTTGCCTCAACTAAGCTCACCGTCATAGGGAGGGAATCAGATATCGTTAGAGTTATACTCATGAACCCCTCCGTGATAGAGGACAATGCTGTAGCCATAGGGTCTGATGTTCCGACAACTTATGGGAAAATAGATGTTCTTCTAAGGAAAGATAATAAATTAATTGTTGTCGAGGTTAAGAATGAAAAAGCTGGGGTATCTGCAGTCGTTCAGCTGAAAAGGTATGTAGAATTCTATGCTAACCAAGGTCAGGAAGTTGAAGGGGTTTTGGTTGCACCAGATATATCGAGAGATGCTTTAGCTTTACTTAATAGAGAAGGATATAGATTCATCGATTTTAATACCTTGAGAAGTAGGAGTGGTACTAGTAAGACACTAGAAAAATTCTTTAAGATGGGTAAGAAGAATTAACTAAGTGGGATTAAAATGAGCACTGATGTAATAGAATCCCTACCAACATCGATTAAGAATGTTTTAGGTGTACACGAAATAATCAGAGATGAAAGAAGAGGTTGCATAAAGATAACGCTTGATCCAAACCCCGAGGTATTAACGATCCATGGAGAACCCCACGGTGGGTACATATCGTTAATCACGATTGTATCGGCTGAGATTGCCGCTACAAATCTATTACATGAAGAGGAGTTCCTAGTGGTAATTAATCACAATGTGAACTTCTTGCGCCATGTCGAAGCATACGAACAAGAGTTGGAGATCGATAGCTGTGTTCTAAGCAGAGGTGAGAGGATAATATATATTGAGACATACGTACAATGCGGAGGTGAAGATATTGCGCAAGCAATAACATCGTTTATTGCTGAAAAACGCGGATAGCGATGGTGTTGTATGGATATAAAGTTCGTTGCTTTTGAGAGTATGGGTGTTAGATCTCAAGCTTCTTTTATTCAAACAAAAAGCGCTAATGTATTTATAGATCCTTCGGCAGCTTTAGCACCTAGACGATTCGGGTTACCACCTCACCTCATTGAAGCTGAGAGACTCCTAGATGTTTTTAATAAAATAGAGGAGCTGATTAAGGATAGCGATTTAATTATTTATACACATTACCACTACGATCATCACGACCCGGGAAGGTTTATTGATATAGAGCTCTATAGAGGTAAAGCGGTTTACGTAAAGGATCCTGGTCAATTCATAAACCTTTCCCAAAAAATCAGGGCCTCGAAATTCCTTAAGATATTAAACGAAAAAGCGAGAATTATTTACGTAGCTGATAGAAGATCGGTATCTATAAATAATGTGATGATACGTTTCTCTAACCCCTTACCCCACGGTGAAGGGAATAGACTTGGTTATGTTGTTGCTGTATGTATAAGCGATGCCGATGACGGGTTCATGTACACCTCCGATATAGAGGGTGGTCCTAGAGAAGACCATAGGGTTTTACTTAGTTTTTGTGATGCAAGGATAGCAGTTGTCGATGGACCGCCAACGTATTTGCTGGGGTATAGATATAGTGAAGAAAGTTTACGGCATTCTATATCCTTCCTCAGTGAACTGCTGGAGATTAATTCTCTTGATATCTTAGTTCTTGATCATCATTCATGTAGAGATCTTAACTATACCGAAAAATTCGCTGATTTAATGGAAAAAGCTAAGAACTTAGGTAAACATGTGAAGACTGCTGCTGAAGCAATGGGTTTAAGTCCATTGTTTTTAGAGGCTAAAAGAAGAGAACTATACAAAGAGAAGCCCGAAAATGGTTTAAAGCTTCTGATGTCTAAGTACAAAGGTTTTGAAGGTAAAGAACTTGGAAATATATTCGGTGAAGATTAGATGAAGGTTTTGGTTGTAAGCGATGTTCATGGCTATGTAGAGCTCTTAGGCGAAGTTCTTGAAAAAGAAATTAATATTGATATTATATTGTTCTCAGGTGATATAGCTCCTTACAAAGCGCCATATAAAACTCTAGATCAATTACTTAAAGCAATAGATATAGCTAG
>JAWAXP010000018.1:0-8786 GCA_038820005.1 Ignisphaera sp.
TGCTGCTCTTGTAGATACAATGCTTCATGAGAAATCGTTCGAAATTCTAATTTCTAAAGGTTTTATTCCATGGCTTAAAAGCTGTGCAATAATTAAGCGTAATTTTAGGGTTTTTGGAAGTATCCTTGATTATTTAATTAGATGTAGAGATATTGAAGCAGTAATAGAGCTTAAGAGCGCTATTATGAAATTAAGCGATGGGTTTGCAGGGTACCCTGATGCACCTACAACTCGAGGAAGAAAACAAATAGAGGCTCTAGCTAACTTCATAGAGAACGGTTTTTTATCGTACTTGGTATTTGTTGTCGGTATACCGAACGCTAAAGGATTTAAACTATACTGTGATGTAGATGAAAAGATATGCTATGCTGTTAACTATGCTATAGAGAGAGGTGTTATATTTAAGGCTATTAATATATTCTTAAATCCTTTTACAGAGTATATAGTTGCAGGAGACCTAGATCTAAAAGTAGACCTGAGTTGCTGTTAGAAACAAGAATCAAGGTACAATATACCTAGAATAGGTGCAGTATCGAAGGCTATGGCTAGGTTTAGATAAACTTATTGCTGTACAGATTGTTAGAGTATATACTCCTTCATAACATCTATGGTATGCTTAAGCCCTACTTCAAAAAGAATAAATACCGCAATTGTTACCGATGCCGATTTCTTATTATCTGCACAGCTATCCCCTATATCTCCAGGTTTCTCTGCTTCATAAACTACCTCAACATTTTTACCAATTAATTTCTTTATAAGTAATACAAGATTGTTTATGATGTAGGTATCCTTATACCAACTTTATAAATGTTGTTCGTAAATAAGTCTCTATCTATTAGCCCTATGTATTGTTTCTGCAACATCTTTTACATGTATAAAATCCTTTGTTTGTTTCCATCGCCGCAAGTTATAACGGCTTATTTTTAGAGCTTTCGATAATATGACTCTTGCATAAACATTGCTTTGCCTAGGATTATATACGTTGAAAAACCTTAGGGTAGCGTAATAGAGTTTGTATAGTTTCTTAAAATAGTTAACAATTAATTCCCCTAGGTACGTACTTAACCCGTAGGGAGAAAGAAGGTTTAGTGGGTGATCTTCTGATATAAATAGTTTTACGGGATTGCTGTAAACGAGGCTAGGCTTATGTAAATAAGTTTTGACCTAGCTTTTGTACATCCATACGCTATTCCTGTAGTATTAACAACGTTGTTATCAGTATATTCAACGGGTTTCTCTATAGATTTAGCTATGCTGGTATAAGAAGCAGCATAGGTAACAATATCAAAACCTCTACAGTATTCGAAAACCTTACATCGGTTTTAACTATGGGTATACCTCGATTCTCTGGGAATGTCTGATGCATACTTGCTACAGCGTTCTAAGGTATAGATGTAATAACGTTGAAGTTTTTCTTAGTTAATTAGATAGCTATGTATCTACTTATGAAATCAGCTTCACCTGTTGTAGCTATTTTCATACTATATAAGTAATAACCTACTTCTGTTCGTTGTAGTAGCGAGGAGGTAGAAATATCTAGCTCCTTAAACTGCTTAGGAGTTGATACATCGGTGTTTTATTGTTATTGGGTATAGGGGGATTAGCTCTCTTTACCTTTTATGTTTTTAACTCTTCTAGTCGCTATTACATCCGATCCACATATGTTTTTAACTATGGTGTCCCCGATTTCTATAGGGGCTTCTACCTCTAAATTAGCTAAAACCTCCATAACATTCCACATGCAGTTCTTTGGAATAGGTTTGCTTGTTATAACGGATACCGTAGGCATATCTCCTCCTCTGACCCTGACTACGCTCATAACATACCTAGTAGGGTTTATGACCTCGTTTTTAGCGAATTCTACCCCCCTAGAACACATATTACCTTCTACTACTATCTCATCGTTTTTAGTTGATACTTTTAGTGTACAACTAGCAGGGCAGATAATGCATGTTAATTCGTAGTCCCCCACCTTGGTTTCACCGCTAAGGTTATCCTATCTATGTTTGTATATGTTTTGCTTAAGATGTTCTTCTCGAGCTTAAGCCTAATCATCTCAGCTGGCCTAACGCCGAAGCTAAACTGTTTAAAGTTTATCTCGGGAATCTCTATGAAGATATTTCTCTCTGGGTAAGCTACTCTTGCGTAGAGTACAACGTCTTCTTCGCCGCTAATCATATGCGGAATAACAAGTCTAATATTTCTACCTTTTTCGATACGCTTCCAGCTTTTTGTAGGTAGACCTTTATTCTCTACAAATATTTTAGCTCCTTCTGCCGCTAATTCTCCTTGTTCTACAACATAATCAACGAGATCGTTTACCACAAGAGCATTACCTGCGACAAAAATCCCTGGAATACTTGTCTCTAGGTATTCGTTGACAATAGGCCCACCTGTTGCAGGGTCTATGGCTACCCCTATTTTCTCTAGTAAGTCCGTGTTTGGCCTAAGCCCAGCAGATATCACTAGTGTATCGCATGGAATTTCAAACTCTGTGCCCTCAATAGGTTTTAGCTTTTCGTCTACCTTGGCTATAACTACTTTCTCTACTCTTCTCCTACCTACAACCCTTACAACTGTATGCTGAAGCAACAAAGGAATATCAAAGTCTATTAAGCACTGCATTACGTTCCTCATAAGCCCCCCGGGGTAGGGAAGTATCTCGATAACCGCTTTAACTTTTGCACCTTCTAGTGCAAATCTTCTAGCCATGATTAAACCGACATCACCTGAACCTACAATCACTACTTCTTTTCCAGGTATAACCCCGTAGATATCCATAAGAGTTTGAGCTTCTCCAGCTGTGTATACTCCATCGGGTCTATCCCCTACAATACCGAGCTCAAATAAATGTCTCTCCCTGGCGCCTACAGCATATATTATTGTTTTTGTGGTTAACTTAAGTATACCTCGAGGTGATATAACGTTCACTATCTTTTTGTAGTAATCTACATAGTCAACACTATGGACGTAGGTTTTCAGCACATACTCAACACCTAAATTCTCTAGCTTATCGAGTAACCTGGTTATGAACTGCGTCCCCGTTAGATCTTCTTTGAAGTAGTGTACGCCGAAACCTGGGTGGATACACTGTAGAGGGATTCCCCCTAGCACCTCTCTATTCTCCAACAAAATAGTTCTTAGGTTAAGCTCTACAGCTTTTATTGCTGCTCCTATTCCCGCTGGTCCTCCGCCTATGACTACAACATCGTATTCCATACAGCTTACCTCAACCTCATCTTATCCCTCCATAGGACTTTGACGTCGCCTATGCCATAGGTAGACCTTTTAACAACTATCTGGTGAAGCGGTATCCCTAGTTTCTCTGATACTATTAAAGCTATTCTCCATCTACAGAACGACCCTTGGCATTTACCGAAACCAGCGTATGTCCTAAACTTGATACCGTCTAGCGTTACAGTCTTAATCCCGATTTTCATCATTCTTTCTACTGCTTCTAGAACCTCAGCTTTTGAAACTATTTTACAGAAACAAACTATTTCCCCGTAGCTAGGGTTAAGCTTAATCAATTCATCGATTTCACCAAGGCTTTTATTCTTTACTCTAGCTATATCTTCCCTGTAAGGGTTCCAATTGTTTTTCTCCACAAGCTTAACATCGTAGGTAGTAGCTATGAGCTTAACAACGTATTCAGCAATAGCTGGTGCAGCTGTAAGTCCTGGAGATCTTATGCCCGCCACATTGATAAAACCCCACGGATCTGCGTAAGCTTTGATAAGCCAGTTGCCGTGAGGAGGCTCGGGTCTTAACCCCGAAAACATCCTTATAATACTTGATCTCGGGGGAATCTCCTTAAGCAACTTACTAGCTTCTCGAACTACGTAGTCTATACCGTGAACAGTTGTTGATAAATCTTCTCTTGCTTCGCTAGAGAGATCCTCTGCTGTAGGGCCTATCATTAGATTACCGTGGACAGTTGTTATAGCGTAAACACCTTTAGTCTTGGGTGTAGGTGTTGTATGGAGAATTTTAGTAGGTTTTACCTTTACTTCTTCGTCGTATATAACGTATTCACCTTTACGGGGAGTTATATGAAAACCAAGTTCAACACCTGCGAAATGCGATATCTTATCCGCATATAATCCAGCTGCATTAATCACGATATCTGCTTCGATGAATCCTCTATTTGTTTCTACACCAACAACTCTACCTTTCTCGATTTTTACTGCATAGACTTCTGTTTCCGTTAAGAGTTTAACTCCGTTGTCAACAGCGTTTTCAACTATAGCTATAACTGCTTCGAAAGGGGATAGCAAACCTGCTGTTGGAGCGTAAACAGCTCCTTTAGCTTCGCCTCCTACACAAGGCTCCAAAACCTTTAACTCTCTATCATCTACAATCCTAACCCCTGGAACATTATTTAATTTAGCTATTTCTATGAACTCCCTAGCTTTTTTCTCTTCTTCATCGCTTGTAAACACCATGAGCTCACCAGGCCATTTAGCCGGTATCTTTAGCTGTTCAACCCATTCTCTCCAAAGCTTGTTTCCTCTTAAGCATAGTTCTGCTCTTAGAAAATACATCCTTAGGTCTTCCTCGTGGCATGGGTGTATAATCGATGTATTAGCTTTACTAGATCCCCACCCTACATCGGGTTCTTTATCGAGTAATACAATATCGAAGTTCTCATACGTACTAAGAACTCTTGCAATTGATGCCCCTATTACCCCGGCGCCAACTATAACAACTCTTACTTTATTCAATGCTATCACCGGTTAAACTACGAATAAGGGTATGCGTTAGGTAAAAGAGATTTTGTTTTTATTAATATCCGTATGCCCAGGGAACCTCCTTAGCCCATTCTAAAGCTCTTCTAACAGCAGTTTTCCAGCCGCTATATAGTTTCTCCCTGGTGTTTAAGTCCATCCTTGGCTCGAATACCTTCTCAGCTCTCCAATTCTTTTTTATCTCATCGAGGTTTCTCCAAAAACCTATAGCAAGACCTGCTAAATAGGCTACGCCAAGAGATGTTGTTTCTAGAACTAGAGGTTTTACTACCTTGATTCCAAGTATATCTGCTTGGAATTGCATCAATAAGTTGCTCCTCGATAGCCCGCCGTCGACTTTGAGGACCTCTATCTCCACCCCTGCATCTACCTTCATAGCCTCTAGTACATCTCTTGTGAGGTACGCTATTGACTCAAGTACTGCTCTAGCTATATGTCTTCTCTCTGTTCCCCGGGTTATCCCTATTACTAGTCCTCGAGCGTATGGATCCCAGTAAGGAGCCCCTAGACCCGTGAATGCGGGGACGAAGTATACTCCCCCTGTACTAGAAGCCGCCTCGGCTAACGGCTCTACTTCGCCGGGAACCTCTATTATCTTTAATCCATCTCTAAGCCAATTTATAGCAGCACCTGTAATAAATATGCTACCCTCTAAAGCGTATACAGCTTTCCTTAACTCAATGCTATAGAAAATAGTGGTAAGTAAACCATGCTTTGAGTATATAGGTGTAGAACCTGTATTCATAAGAACGAAATTCCCTGTTCCATAGGTGCACTTTGTATCTCCAACTCCAAAACCCGCTTGCCCAAAAAGAGCTGCTTGCTGATCCCCTGCATCGCCTGCAATAGGGATAGCAACACCATTGAATAACTCTGAGCTTACTTCAGGTCCTGTATAGCCGTAGATATCTTTATCGCTAGATGGCCTCGGTAGAGGCATTATGTTCCTCGGTATTCTGCCATGTATTTCAAGAAGCTCTTCGTCCCAGTCAAGTATATGGATGTTAAACAGCATTGTTCTTGAAGCATTTGAGTAATCGATTATATGGGCACCTCCACGCTCTGGCGTTAGGGTATCTCTACTACCTCTAGTTAAATTCCATATCAACCAACTATCTATTGTACCAACTAAAGCTTCACCTTTAACCGCTTTTTCTTTTATCTTAGGTACATTGTCAAGTAACCACCATATTTTTGTGCTAGAGAAATAAGGATCAGGAACTAAACCAGTTTTCTCCTTAATAACCTCGAGATAATTCTTCTTAAGGTAATCAGTTAGAGGGGCTGTTCTTCTATCCTGCCAAACAATTGCATTGTAGAGAGGAGAACCTGTTTTAGGATCCCATATAACTGTTGTTTCCCTCTGGTTTGTTACACCAATAATCGCTATATTCTTTGGGCTAACCCTTGATTGCTCTAAGACTTTTCTAACAACATACTTGGTATTTTCCCAGATCTCAATAGGGTTATGCTCAACCCAACCAGGTTTAGGGTATATCTGCTCATGCTCTACATAGGCTATCCCTTTTTCAGTGGGCAGACCTTCGTATGTGAATAGAATAGCCCTTGTACCTGTTGTTCCCTGGTCTATAGCTAGAATAAACTTGTTTTCAAACATTTTAAGGCACCAACTAACTTACTACCTATGGTAAAGTATTTCACTCTTTCGATATTCATAACAATAGATGTAGTAAAATCTATATCTGCACTCCAAGAATTTACCAACTAGGTGGGAATCTGTACGTAGATGGATTTCTAATGCTAGGTAAAACCAAGGTATTTCACCGTTGTTGGCTCTTAGATAAAGTAGATACTATTATCGTTGGTGTACACGGTTTTGCTGAGCATAGCGGAAGGTATACCCATGTAGGTGAAGCATTTCTTGAACACCGTTATGCTTTCTGTACCCACGACCTTAGAGGGCATGGGAAAACAGCCGCCGAGGGAGATGCTGGTTACGTAGAGAAATTCGATGATTTTCTAACAGACCTAGAAAATTACATAAAGATCATGGCCGAAAAACATAAGCCTAAGAAAATAGTCTTGCTTGGACATAGCATGGGGGGACTTATAGTTCTCCACTACCTAGCCCGTATAAAAAGTAACGTTGATGCTGCTGTTACAAGTGGAGCAGCAACAATAATTAAGGTAAATCTACTGCAACTACTATTCCTCAAAACGATAAATATGTTAAATCCGAGAATACGTTTAAACCTACCAATAAAACCTGAGCTACTATCACATAATCAAAATGTGGTTAAATCCTATATCGAAGACCCCTTGGTGGTTAAGAAGCCTACGGCTAGACTACTATATGAATTAATAAGAGCATCTCAAGACGTATGGAAATATATAGATAGAATAGAAAAACCTCTACTGCTTCTCCACGGTGAAAAAGACCAAGTAGTTCCACCTAAAGCAAGTATAGATGTCTACAATAGAATAAAATACCCTGAAAAAGAACTTAAAATATACAAAGATCTTTACCACGAAATACTCAACGAAAATAGTTGGAGAGAAATAATCAAAGATATAATAAGCTGGCTTTATAAAACCATAAAATAGTAGAATAGAAGTACTGTAAACAACTAGATACCTATTTTTAAAGTAGATACAATATGAAGATAACGGTTAAATCGATAATAATCTAACTGCTACCACTTCTTACTAACTACAAAAATAATCACTAAAGTCATCAATACTGTAGCAGGAGCTATAACCCATGGCTCTGGAACCGGTACCGGAATAACGGTTACCGGTGGTGAGCCATACGAAGCACCACTAATAAAGCAATTCTCATCTAGGAAAAGGTTAAGCTCAGTATCCCCAGAAGGTGTTTGAGCAAAATCTACTACATTTTTATGAACTGAAAGAATAACCGCAAGGGTACTGCTACTTGGAAGACTTATACTAGATACTTTAGCCTCTATAAAATCGTATACATGTCCATCAATAGTAACTCTATTATTTTTAGATATAATTCCAGCGTTAAATTGATTGTTATTATAATATACGGATATATCAATGCTTCTAAGAGGAGGTTTAGTACTACCGCCCGAACCATAACTTAAACTAATTTTTATAGATATTATGTTGTTATTATTCGTAAAATTCACCCATATTATTCCATCCTTATTAGCTGCATTACCTGGCTCTATAGCGATGAAAAAATAGATATCTGAAGCATTAATGAATAATCTAGCATAATATAGATCTGCAAATGCTTGAGGGTTTATATCTAGTCCATCTACCCATATCAATTGACATTTCGTAGGTATACTAGGGTCTTCACAGCATAAACGTACCTCTTTATTTTCTTGAGGTTGATTTAATGGTACTAGACAACAATGGCAAGAATTATTGTGTGCCCATTCGCTATCTAAACCATCTATATCAATAGCAATACCATAAGCTTTTATTGTTGGCTGTATTAATATTGTAAGTACTAATACTAAAATTAGTATAAATCTACAGATAATCTTTAGATATATATACATTATTAACACAGATAAAATACTTACATTATACCCAGATTTATAAAGTTTTACCCTACTTTTAAATTAAATCTTGAATATAGATCAATATCATGTTTTTATTTTCACAAATGCTATAAATAACCAGTATTAGTAATAGGTTTATTTGAGATGTATGCTAAAGCGGTGGTACAATTATGCATAAGCTTAATGATGTAGAGTTTCTAAGAGAATTATAGGACTCATGACTATTTTTATAGTGCAGATGCATATAGGGATATCGACGATAATTCATAGAGTTATGATGAACTAGGTGTGCATCTTTATGTCTATACCTCGTGTTTTAAAATGGAAAGAAGTTGTTGATGGTGTAGAAGTAGAGGTTCTAGAGTTCAACGATACTGTGGAAACAGTTGAAAAAGCATCTATTCTTAGTGGTGAACCTTCTAACCATATAGTGAAAACTCTTTTGCTTAAGGTAGGTAGAGGATTCATTGTAGTTGTTGCTAGGGGTGATAGGCGTATTGATTATAAGAAGATTTCTCGCTTACTAAATTCTTCAGTA
>JAWAXP010000019.1:0-8715 GCA_038820005.1 Ignisphaera sp.
TTAGAGAATTCATAAAGATGCTATTCGATAACAAGAAAGAGCTGTGGAAAGAGAGATCCCCCTCAACTAAAGCTTCCCATCTTAGAGCTCCGCTAGCAATAATCCAGCCGCAGAATGATTCAAGAACACCTCTCAAACCAGTTCTAAACCTTGTATACAAACTAATAGAACATGGAAAAACATTCCAATTACATGTGGTATCAGGAATAGGTCATGCAATAACATCGTTAGATAAATTAGCTGAAGTACTTACATATATGCTATCATTCATTGAACAATGTACTGAAGGATAGTAAAACAATGTTATCCCTAATTTTATTCAATATAGTTCTAAGCCTTCCAGTATATACATCTTTAAGTTAGGTAAGCTAAGGCAACAAAGGTAATCCAAAATATCCGTAATTTAATATAAATTCTATAACTATCCAATGAAATGGATTTATAATATATAATTTTTGATAAATAATTTGTAATGAATCGCTATAGTCTGCTATACACTCTTTATAAGCGTTTCAACAGATGTTTATACACAATTATAACAGCAATAACCTTTATCCTAAGCTAAGCTTTAAAGAGAAAACGATTATTATAGAGGTGGGGATTATGAATTGTATCACTTAATACTAATAGGGTTAGGGATTTCAGCACTTTTAGCGTTTTCCATAGGGTCTAACGATCTCGCTAACTCCGTTGCACCATTAGTTGGCTCAAATCTTTTAACATTTAGAAAAGCTGCATTAATATTTGTTATTTCTATGAGTTTTGGAGCTTTAGCTCAAGGGTACATGGTTATGAAGACCCTTGGCAGAGGAGTTGTTAGCAATATCGATATTATAGGAGCTGTTTCAGCATCTTTGGCGGCTTTTATATGGATTATGTTTGCAACGTATAAAGGGCTACCTATATCAACTACCCATAGCATTGTAGGAAGTGTTATAGGTATTGGGCTAGCTTATACTTTTCTCGACGGTAAATCGATAAATTTAAACCTAGACGTTTTAATTAAGATCTTACTTAGCTGGATAACATCGCCTATTAGTGCAATGGTTTTAGCTATACCTCTATTCTATATAACTAAGCGATTATATCATTACGGAGAAAAAATTGTGATACTATTAGCTTTAGCCCTTGGGATACTAGCCGCTTACAGCTTTGGAGCTAACGATGTAGGTAACGCTGTAGGAGTCTACGTAACCATAACCTCAGAAGCTCTAGGTTTACCGGATAGCACAACTATGAGGTATCTAGCTATGTTTACAGCGTTATTCATTAGCTTAGGTGCGATAATTTTTGGTAGAAGAGTTGTTGAAACACTTGCATTTAAAGTAACTAGGCTAGATATAACTACATCTATTGCTGCAAACGCTGATGCCGTAGCTGTTTGGCTGTATACCACAATACCCTATATGATATTTGGCTACGGAATGCCCATATCAACATCCTATGCAGCAGCTGGGGCTATTATTGGAGCTGGAATAGCTAAGTATAGGAACTTTAAGGCGTTAAACATGAAAATGTTGGTATTCATTATGTTTGCATGGGTATTAACACTCCCAATAACATCTTGTATAGCAATATCGATATATACAATCCTAAAGTATGTTATCGGTTTATAATGTCGTACAACAAATTGCTACGCTATCTAGGTACACTATGCGAAGGTTTATCTTGCGGTATTAAATTCAATCTAAATTAAATTTACATAGATGCAGATAATTCTCGATATCACGTATACGTATTGGTTTAATCCATTCTAACCTCCATATCTCCTCTACGAACCTAAGGTAATCTCTTCCCCCAATCATTCTAACGCTATTTGTATGCCAAAGAATAGTTGCTATGCATACACCACTATTGTGTAAAACACTAAGTATTTCTAGTAGCTTCTCGTAGGTATTCAATGGGTTTATACCCCAGTAGGTAAACATGTATGTATCCATAATAGTTATAGGGAGTTCGATAACATTGTTGATTATTATGCATCCACTACTCTCCTTAGAAAATCTGTTCTTAGAAAACATTAGGCTACTATCGAATTTAATTCCTATTGAGCTTAGCAGAGGTATTAGTCTTGGGTTTATCTTTAGGTAGTGAACTCTCATACTTACAACTGGTTCAGCGTATACCTTTTCCACTAAGTTTTTTTCTAACGCTATAGCTTCTATGTTTTCCCCGTTATTAGCGTGTAAACCTACCTCCCACTCACCTCTCCTAAGCTCTGAAACAATATCGCTGTAATCGTTGATAGTTGATCCATCTTCGTATATAGATCTAAAGAAGAAAGTAGATTTAATTCCTTGTCTCTGCTCGTACTCCATTATAAGCGGTATACCGTTGTATATATTGTCCCTCAAAGTGAAGAATTTTATCTTATCCTCGAAGTCAAATCTATTCAACCTATCTAAAATATGAGTTGTATGAGGTCCTCTACGGCTCCAATCAACATCGTGTGTTAGTATGAGTAGCATATATAATACCTCCAAAGCTAGTTTATTTTCGATGTAAGTTGAAGGATTGCCTAGTTTTAGCCTCTATAGCTTCAAGGAAATCTATAGCTGTAGCTAAATCTATAAAAGAGTTGCTAAAACTTAGAGTTATAGGGGTAGCTCATACCAATCACCCACATGTTTTCTCTAGATACTTCGATAAAGTACACATAGTTAGAGTTGATAGAAGTAACATAAGGTGGGTTTACGCAGTACTAGGTATAGCCGAAGAACATCATTGCCGAGCTGTTCTACCTATAGATTTCGTAGATTTCTACATGTTTTCAAAACACAGTAAATTATTTGAAGAACTTAGTATTATCCTTATCTCTCCTCCTCATGAAAGCATTGTAGTGGCATCGAATAGAGTTAAATGCTGGGAAACCTTAGGGGGTATAGCTAATTTCCCATCGCAATTACTCTTAGAAAGAGAGGACAATATCGAGAATGTTTATAGATTAAGACCTCCACTAGTGGTTAAAAATCTTGGCGATAACTCTAACCCCACATTTCATTTAGACTACGAAACAGCTATCAAAGATGCTTTATCTAGAGCACCTGTCCTCGTACAAGAATACGTTGAGGGTATAGCTAGAGGATACTACGCATTAGCATTCAATGGAACACCCTTGCTAGAGTTTACCCACCAGAGAATTATAGAGTACACACCTATTGGCGGTGCTAGCCTTGGAGCCCAAGGTGTAGTGAAAGACCCTAGACTATTTGAGTTAGGTAGAAAAATCATTAAGAAACTTAAGTGGAACGGAGTAATAATGGTTGAAACTAGGTACTCCGACGAAAAAGGGATCTACTACGTAATTGAGTTAAACCCTAAGTTTTGGGGAAGCATAGATCTACCTGAAACCCTAGGATATAAGTTTTCAGCACTTCTAGTAGCTCTACACCTATACGGATACAACTACGCTTTAAAACTAAAGAAAAAACTAAAAGTAAGAAACAGTTCGTTTGTATGGCTTCTAGACGCTCTTAGGTATATTCCCAAGATGCCAAAGGTATGGCTTAAACTTGTCAACATATGTATGCGTAGCCCTACACAATGCGATATAGATTTAACTGATATGCCAAGGTGTATTGACCAAACGCTAAAAGCATTTCAGAGATTTAAACGGGAGAAAAACAATTGGATACAGTATCTAGATAGATCTAGGGAGCAGTTAAAGATATGGCTTGATAGATATCGAAAGTTTTTATTAAATCCTAGTAGGGTTGTCGTAATAGATTTTGATGCTACATTAGTTAGACTTCCGATTGATTGGAATAGCGTAAGGAGATCACTGATCAAAGAAGGCATTATATACCCATGGGAGTCTATAAATAGAGCTTTAACAAGGTACTGGCTAACAGATAAGGAGCTATACCATAAGCTCTCAGAGTTAGTTAAACACTACGAGTTTAGCGCTTTAAACAACATAGAGGTTATTATACCACTTAAACTGATAGAAAAATTAAGAGAACGTACAAAGATTTGCATAGCAACTAAACAACCTGTTGAAATCGTAATTAACACATTCAAATCACTGGGTACAAAAAATATTTTTGATAATATCGTTGGAAGAGACAGTAGTTGGGGACCTATAAAAACTACACTATTTAAGAAATGCGTTGAATTATGTAATGCCGAGGAAGCAATAGTTATAGATGATAAGATAGACTATTTAATAGATGCTTACAGATTAGGATACACACCAATACTAGCTACATCAAATTCATACCTAGTAGCAAAAAGCTATAGACTTGGCATACCATCAGGAGAACCGGAAAAAATTATAAATATGCTCTTAGAGCACACCCTATCCTATGCAACTAAAGAGCCATAAAAATAGGTTGTTTCTTCTATAATAAGAGAAATACATAACTAAGACTTTATCTTGCATATCATTTTTTATTTAAATCAACTATTTCACTAATCATAGCATCCCCAAAGAAATATCCGCTTGCCTACATAGTTATTGCTGTTTCTAGATCTATACCGTATGAAATGGGGAGCGAATGGATCATCAAAATATATGCTCTAAATCCAGGGGTATCGTTAGACGATGAGGATTTAGAGATTATAAACAAAATTAGAAGTAAGGTTAAAGAAAAAGAAAAATATATAGTGTTTGGCGGAAGGCCTATTGCAGCAAAAGGTGTTGTAGAAGCGCTAATAGTGTTTGGGTTTATCTCTAGAAGGATTAGCGATATTAAGTTAATGTTTACAAGTTCTATCAACGATACCGTGTTAAGGAAGATTACGCATCTATGTAGGAAACTTGGTATCGAAGGTAAGGTTGTATTTACTGGTTTTATTCATGTGATAAAAGATTCGAGGTAGTGTCTAAAGCTAAACTTATGCTATACCCAAGCCATATAGATGCTTTTCCATATGCTGTATTAGAATCACTTCGTCTAGGAACACTTGTTGTGGGTTGCGATATATCTGCACTAAGGTTCTACTATTCAAATAATCTTGGGGTAAAACTTGTTAGAGAATGGGATCTAGAGGCTCTAGCTACAGAAGCTATAAACATCCTAGAGAAAGGTATTGAAACAATAGAGCTTCCAAAAACACCGAACTGGAAAGACATAATGAACAAAGAAGTCACATTGATCAGAAAAGTTATAGAAACAACAAGATAGAAATATGGAATGTAAAACAAGATTATTCTACAATCATCACCACAATCCCTATACATCTTAAAGAATAGCAACTAGATACAAGATCCACTTAATTTTCTAGATAATCTAGACCTATACTAACTAGGTATACAAATACCATGATCATAAAATTAGTAAATCCATAGATTTTCATAATGTTTAATCTTGTATCTGAAGTCATTAGGATTAGATGAGCTTACGCATGGATAAGGCGATTAATTATCGAAGTAGCTAGCACGTTAAGTGTATAGCGATGGTCGTGATTACTTTGTAGATAATCGCTAGTAGATAGCAGTTAGAATTCATCAAACAAATTCAGGTCTATGAAGTAGTATGCAAATCACTAAGATATCTGTGGTTAACGATACCCCAGATACTTACTCCATTGAGATTAGAGTCTGTATTATGTAATGGCTCTTGATGTACCCAATACATATGTTTGGTAATTCAGAATAATTTATCCAAAAACTTGTTTTTATTAACTCTCGGCAATCTAGATTAATTGATGTATCTAATTAGGTTAGAGGTTTCACTAAATATCTGAATTGTTCGATGAATTTATCTAGTGTCAAGTTCTTGGCTTTTGCTATAGATTTAGCTGAAAAGCTACTCCAGATGTTTTTGTCTGTTAGAATTCTTGAGACTGTTTCTATAGCTTCTTGAGCATCTGTATATCCGTATCCATAAACACCTTCAGCAACTAGATCGCTCCATGTGCCACCGGATCTATGGACAACTACAGGTAATCCTCTGGCCATTGCTTCGGCTACAGCTATACCCCAATGCTCATTTATAGTGGCGTGTAGAAACACCTTAGCTCTATCCATAACATTGTTTATGGTATTCCTAGGGGCATCTGGGACAAGATATAGATCGGCAGAATTGTCCATTCTTCTCGATACTCTAAATCCTCTTCTTCTAGCTAGTTCTTCAACTCTCTCGATATAACTAATGCTGGTTCTCGTTTTTGCACCTCCAAATATATATAGCTTAACATCATTTACTTCCTTCTTAAGCATGGGTAGAACCTCTTCAATAACCCAATGATACCTCTTTTCTTCAGAAAATCTGCCAAGCATAACAACAGCATTCACACGTTCATCAAATTCCCTAGGCTTCTTAAGAACTTCAACATTTGGGGCTATAGGTGGGTTAAGAACTTTAGGTGTATCGCCATAGATCTGTCTACATAGATCTGCAGTCCATCTAGAATTAGTTAATACAAGAGAAGCTATTTCAAACGGGTTCCTCCGTAAGAACATGGGAAGCAGTTTAGAGTATCCCCACCAGTATATGTTCATGGGGAATTTTGAGTAACGCTCAAGGATATAAGGATCTTCGCCGTAGTAAAGCCCTGAACCCTTATACTTAGGATCTATAGAAAGCTCTATAGGAAAATGAATATATTCGATAAATCTTACACCTTTCTCTTTAATAAACTTTTCAACTGGTTTATAAGTACACTCATCAGTAAAAACAATACTAGGTGCGTATCTATCTAGAGCCTTCTCAATAGAGAGCCAGACTAATAACCTAAGGTATATACCAAAAGCCCTTAACTTAACATTAATAGCCGAAACAACATTGTAGCTACTTAAATTTATTCCAAACCATTCAACATATTTGTCGAGTAATTCAAAACGCGGTACAGAAGAAAGAACAGGTTTATAGCCAGTAGCTTCAAAAGCCTTAGCAACAGATGCACATACAAGCTGACCACCACCAGGTCTATCCCAGAAATGATGCGCTACAATAGCATACACAGCTACTTACCACCTCCATAGTACTCCTCTATAATACTACATATGTTTTGTGGAACACTATATCTTCTTAGCTTTAGCTTTAGTATATGCCATCTGATAACCATTTTAGATAACTGTTCATTTAAAGTCCTTAAAAAACCTTCTTTAAAACCATCATATTTTATGTTTACATATAAATGTAATGGAAATCCGACCACTGGGCCTAAGATACCTATGAAACTTTTTATAATATGTTCTTCAAATTGCTTACGCAACGTCATATCAATAATTCCATATTTAAGTCCTAGATTTATCTCTAAATAGTAATGTTCGAGAATATCCTTAATAGACTTGATTCTAAAGGGCTGGTAATGGACTACACCAATAGGATTTATAATGTATTTATATCCCTTACAAACTACATAATGATGAAGCCACCCATCCTCATATACATGTAGCTCAGACGGTATCTTTATGCCTTCTATAGCTTTACGCCTGAATATAGTATCATGGGTTCCACCTCGATATTCAAATCCATCAATATGCATGGTAGAAGACTCTTTACTTATTAACTCTAAAAATTCTTGCCTAGCTTTTCTAAAGACATAGTCTATACCCCATACTTCTCCTACTGCTGGATCTTCTAAAACTTTATTCTCCTCTAACCACTTCCACCAACCATTATTAAGAACACAATCATCGTCAACAAACATTAAAAATTCGTCGGAGAAGTTATATAGGAAAATATCTATAGCTGTTTGTCTTGCTGTTGCCCTCGTAGGCTTGTAATAGCCATAGAGATTGCTCCTAGATACAACAAGTTCTTTATTATTAGCATCGCACCATTTCTTAAATAACGTAACAGTATTATCTTTAGAATCGTCAATTAATATAATAGTTTTGTAAGGTATTTGTAGAGTAGAATAGAGAACATCATATAAAGTTATTGGAAGATCTTTAAGTCTTGTAATAGTATTTTTCGTTATAAACGATAATACGACCATTCTTTTATTCGCCTACCTCGTAAAATAAGGATAAGTATTTAAATTTTGTGTATGCCTAGTGTATTGTTTGTATATAAATTATTAGCGAAGTTTGGAGCGTTATTCCTAGGACGGGAATCGTCTTCAATTTAAACGATTTTATTAAAATTAATTGATAGAGTTGTTTCTCATTTATAAAACTGTTAATAACCACTTAGATATTTAATAATTTTGTATTACTTTAAGGGTTATTTATGGAGAAGTATATACATTACATGATTATAAGTTACAGAGCCTGCTTATTACAGGATGTTGATAATAGCGTTATGAAGAAATATAATTACAAAAGCCATAATATTTTAAGCAAGATTCTAAGCTACGGAACCCAAAATACTAACTTGGTAAAAGCAAAAGATGAAAAATGTTAAAACATTGTAAAAAGGTGTAATGAGTATTCCTGCCTAGTAAGGCGAACCAAGTAGGTGCTTAACAACTACACTATGTTGGTTATTCTTTAAATTGTTTAATCTAAAGGTGAGAAGGTTTGCATGATGGTTTAGGATATAGTTTCTACTTTAGTTATGGGGGATAATAATATATGTTCACAGAATATAGTTGTTAAAACTTTAGCAGACTATATGAAGATAGGTTTCGAGAAAATATTTAAAATACTTGAAGAACACTCAAAGATGTTAGAAGAATAATTAAAAAGAATTTAAGAATTATCTAAGCGTGTAGCAAGGTTTGAGGTTGTTGTTGGTTCTGTAACACGTAGAGTTGGAGTTGATTTAGAGAAAACTACTCTTAGTCTGTATAGAGATGTTCTTGTTTGGTTTGGTGTAGAGG
>JAWAXP010000020.1:0-7071 GCA_038820005.1 Ignisphaera sp.
TTGTAGAAGATCTCACAGATATCATAAACAACGTTGAGGAGATTAAGAAGAAGATAATGGTGCTATAATGAAGTCTGTACTAGAGCTTGGATCAAAATACGTTGTCCCTGCGATAAGAAGAGAAGTAGTGCTAAAGCTTATTAAGAAAGGCTTCATGGGTGTAGAGATAGCTAAAATCCTCAAAATATCTCCATCGCTTATAACAAGATATATAAACGGAGAACGTGGAACACAGGTAGACTTAAGGAGGTATAGAGATATAGTAGAGCGTATAGAGAATCTTGCGGATAAAATATCAAGCGGTGAAGTAGATCAATACATAATAGCTAAGGAAATCGATAGAATAGCCATATACTTTATGTCCAGAAAATACCTATGTGGAATACACAAAAAACTAGAACCAAATATAGAGCCAGATAAATGCAGTATATGCCTAGAACTATTCAAAACAAATAAGATTCAATAAATACTAATAGCTTAACATAAGCAGTATACCTACCTATTTATATTTATATTCTATAACTAATAACTAAATACCTAGAAGATCAGCTTAACAACATTGGTAACCATCCCCAACCACTATACCAACACCGCTAAAGTATTTAATACGTTTTTCAATTAGCTTCAAAGAGAAAAATATATTCTAAGATATTCCAAGGGTATCTTTAGGAATTTAATCCATTGCTTTGGGTAACAAGTCGTATACATAAGTATAGCTGTTGGGCTACGCTAGGTAGAACAGCTATAGTTTATAGGACGTTTAACGTATGGTAGATATGCCTTAGTTGAGCTAAGCAGTAATGGTGTAGAGTTTGTGAAAATAGGTAGGTTAGAAGATGCATAACGTTAATATCTAAATCCAGGGTTATGTGCCTACCTATAGGTATGCTAAAGATACCTGTACATCGTAGTCCCTCCAAACATCTACCCTAGATCTTTCGTACTCTCTTTCTATAGCTAGGTAGTATCTAGATGCTTGAGATGAATCTATATGTATGTATAGCGTTCCGAAATCTAGCTGATGTACTTTATAGCCTTCGTAATGCATATGCCCGCCAATTACTAGCTTAGGTTTAACTATCTCAATTGCTTTAAGAACAACCTGGCTACCGATAGTCTCGGTTATTGATGGGAATACATGGGGTATATAGGGGGCTTCGTGTATAAGTAGAATATCTACATCTTTACCAGATAGAGATTGTGCTACAGCGATATACTCGTAAGGTGTTTTATGCTGTACTCCTTCTCTACTCCTCTTCTTCTTCTCAGAGATTACTCCATTTATACCTGCTACCTTTATGTTTTCAAGATCGTATACCTTGCCATCCTTCATAAGCACAGGTTTACTTCCTCTAGACCTTGTATTACGAAGTAAGCTTAGTACAGCTGTATTCTCGTGATTACCGTATATACTTAAAACAGTTGTTCTATCCAGCAACATATAGAACTCCTCAAAATTAATAGCTGTACCCCAATCACCACAGCTCAAGAGGTAATTAGGTTTATGGTAATCTACTACGCTCAACAACCACCCCCATGCTTTACTCTCATCAACGCCTTTAAACATTTTCTTTTCATAATGAAGATCGCTTATAATCAGTATCTTCATATCTTAGGTCACGCAACCTAGTTTACGGTTACGTTAAGTATAGCTAAAATAGGTGGTTTTAGTTGTTCAATAAGATACTGGGGGCTTTTCGAATTTTATTTCTTTACCTATAATTCAATATAGCTTTAATCTAATCTTCGTATATCCTCATTGAGTTGATCTAGGTGTGCAATATTGTGTAATTCTCTTTTTCGATTCTATGGTTTTGGGTATATGGTTATGTGGTTAGCCTAGCACCATCTATTGTTTAACGTATATATTTCGCGCAAGAGTATATAGCTTTAGGGGTTTAGGTGGTCAAGAATATATCTTCTGAGGAGCTGGGAAAGGAGAGAGCCGAAAGATTTGAGAAGACTTTAAGAGGTTTAAAACCTGATAGAGCACCATTCATGCCTTCATTTCACTACTTTCCAGCTAGATACATAGGCTTAACTTACGCTGAATATTCTTCTGATTACCAGAAGTTTAGTAAAGCAGTGCTAAAGGTTTTCCAAGATTTTGAATTCGATGTACTTGGTCTTGCAATTCCAGGAGCCGGTATGACGTTGCCTATAAACCTTATCTTCTTAAGGGTTTACCCAGATTTAGCTACATCTATATTTGCTATTGCTAGACCTTTCCACGAAATTCTTAGGGATAGGTATACGAAGTGGCCTGGTTTAGAACTTCCGCCTAATGCACCTGCTCAGTTTATTGGGGGTAGGTTTATGGAGGTCGAGGAATACGATGAGCTTTCTAAGAACCCTATAGATTTTATTGCTAGAAAGATTATACCTAGGGTATACGAAGCTCTTAGAAACCCATCGTCACCTGAAGCTTATGGAGCGCTAATTAGGTTTGGTGTAGAGTTAAAGAGGTTTAGCGATATCTTTGGAAACCTAGTGTTAAGGATTAGAGATCTAGGGTATCCAACATATCCTAGCGGTTTTGGTTATGCACCTCTCGATTTTATAGCTGATAATCTTAGACATGTAACTTATACGCTTGTAGATCTCTATAGATACCCAGATAAAGTTAGATCTGCTCTTGAAGCACTAACACCTTTAATTATTGAGTGGAGTAAACTTACAGTTAATTATCCTCCAGAAGTACTAGGGTTATTTGATGTAAAAATACCGTTAGCGTTTATACCTCTACATTTAAATGAAATGGTGCCGCCGAAACTCTTCACAGAGTTCTACTGGGAGCCGCTAAAGAAAGTTATTCTTGAGCTCATAAACTCGGGGGCTATGCCCTGGATATTCTTTGAAGGTAACTACGAACCATTTTTAGAAACAATACTTGAGCTACCTAAAGGTAAAATTATAGCGTATTTCGAGAAAACAAATCTTAAAAAAGCTAGAGATATCCTAGGTGATCACGAAATAATTATGGGGGGAATACCGCCAGCGCACCTTATACTCGGTACGCCAGAGAAAGTATACGTAGAAGTATGTAAATTACTAAACGAAGTAAAAGAACCAAGTGGATTCATATTCTCTGGATCTGGGGTAGCAGGAGTTCCTGATGAAACAAAACCGGGGAACCTTAAAGCAGCAATAGAAGCTCTTAAGAAATGCGGTACATACTAGCAATAATATAGCCTATGTATAGGCAAAATATTTTTAACTTAATAATCTTAGCTTTACCTATACTCAATAACATATCTACTTAACCTTTTAGGTATTCTAAGATTATAAAAATATTTATATGAGTTTTAGAAGCATTTAATTGATAGGTTGGAGCATGGGTGAACCTAGAACTTTCTCTAAATTGCTACTGGTCATTATCTTTGTTGTTGCTATTGTATTTTCATGTTTAGGTGGGTATGCCGTAGGGGTATATATCAAACCTTTTGAAATAACAACAACATTAACGAAAACAGAGACTATAATTTTTACAGAAACTGTAACCTTCACATACACAATGTTGTTGTATTTACCTTCACCTTCTCCTATACTAAATACTACAGTAAGTGAATTAGGGAATAGATTTGCTTATGTGGAACGAGGAGAAAGACTTTCTGTTATAATGCCTTTTATCTATATTGATAAAAGTGTTCTCTACAGCGAAGATAGGAACTCGATGATCGGTAAATGGGTTGTTAACGGTTCTTATTCTTTTATCGAAGATGGGTTATTGATTGGTTCCGAAGGTATGTGTACTATTGCGTATAACGATGTTGTTAAGGTTGAAGGTTATAAGGTCTACAGGCTTCGGCTATCCATTCGTAGAATAGATGGGGAGGTGCGGTTCTCCTTATCCTCGGTTTCGCAGTTGATTGTTAATCGTTTCGTAAGCGTTGTAATAGATAGGTATAGATATACATCTGTGTATCTTCAGGATAGAAAGGCTACAAACCAGAGATCTATCGATCTAGGGAGTACTAGTGATATAGAAATATTATTTGCTTACGCTCTACGCGCAGTTGAGATATTCGTTAAGCGCAGAGGTATCGATGAAGATTGGATTCTTTTAGCACAGGTATCAACACAGCAACTCTGGCTATACGATACCAAAATAACGGTAGAAGTATGCAATTCCTCGATAGTTTTAGAAGATTTAACTGTATACGAATTAGCGGGTACTGGTATAAGAGATCTTAGACCTGTATTCGATTGGGGTAACGGAAAGTATAATCCGGGATCTATTTTAAAAGATCGAGAAGGCTACATGATATTCTTCGCAACTGCTGGATTCTACCGCCAACCCCTAGGAATTTTAATTCTTAGAACAAAAGATATGGTTAGCTATGAACCTGTAAAACTCGTCATAATCAAGGGTATCCCAAGTTATACAGGTCAAGGTTTCCTATTTAAGTGGGTTGACGGAAAAATACATGGCTACTTAATGAACTGGGGTGGATCGTACCAAGGAGGAATCCATAGGATAGTTAAAGTAGTTCTCGATGAGGATTTCAGCTTAGTTGAGCTTAACGAAAGTATAACTTTGGTGAATCCTCCTCCGGGAGGTGTATGGGGGCACTACGATATAGCTTTACTTAAATTCAACGGGACGTGGTATGCAATAACATCGAGTTTTACAGCAGGGACAATTCTATGGAAAATCGAGAGCCCAACATCAACAGTTTTTACCTATGTTAAAACAGTATTCGAGAAAGGTCGGGAAAACCCCTGTATATACCCTGTTGTTTCCCCTACGGCAGAAATTAAGCTTATGATATCGCTAGCAACGGATGCAGAATATGGTAGCCGACACAAGATCTACGTACTAGATAAAGATTTCAACCCAATCGAGGAATACGACATCATATCCTATAGGGTATGGTCCGCGGGTCACTCATTCTACTTAGATCCTTGGTACATATATATAAACCAAGACCAGGTACTTGAGAGAAGATTTACTTCAGGAGATATATGGCCAGGTGCATACATAGAGGTATATAGACTAAAAACAAACTACAGGTATTTTATTGAAGAATAGAAAATACGGACCCGATCACAAGATCATTAGTAAACCTTGCTAGGGTAATACATTAAACCAAAGAAAACCCGGTCATCGACATAAACCAAAACCCTAAAATAGAGATAACCTCTAAACATCTATTAAATAATTTTTCTCTATTAATTCGATTAACTATCTAAAGCTCTTGACCTCTTGGTATAGAGGTTTTTGCTGGTTTATATTAGAGACATTGACTAGGTAAGGTACTGCTTTAGCTCTCCACAGCTAAGGTAGTATCCTTACACCAATCTCTAGAGCCGCTTGCCTCTGTTTTTGATCTAATGTTAGAAGTGGAAGGTTGTAGTGAATAGCTTGCGCTATGTATAGAGCATCGTATACAGTTATATTGTGTTTAAGCGCTAGTTTAAAAGCGTGTTCAATATATTTTTCCTCTGGTTCTATCACCATGTTTTTCCCTATGTAAGATTTAAAGAGCTCAGCAATCCTTATAGCATCTTCTAAAGCTATGGTTTTCCTTAATTTAACGCTTTTCCAAAGAGTGTTGTAGAACTCTTTAACTATTTGATCTACCGATACTGTTTCAACCATGTACTGAGCTAAGTCAACCCAATTCTCTTCGCGGAAAAAGAAAGCTATTAAAGCAGAAGCATCAACTACTATCACGATCCTCCCTCACAGAGCTAGCCGCAAACCCTTTCGGAGTACCCCACCTAGCTTTCTCAAGCTCTTTCAAAATCTTCTCAAAATTCTCTTGAGCCTCCAACTTCCTCAAAATTTCTTCGATATACCTGCGAATCTCCTCAGCCCAGTTAACCCTATCCCTGTACTTCTCCATCTTCTCCTTAACCTCCTTCCTAATCTTAACACTAAAAACAGCGCCCACATAAACCACCTAGTATACCACGATGGTCTACCAGCTAATAAACTCTAGGTAACCGCATCACCTTATATCTGTATACCTAGACCTCTTAGAAATCATAGCTCAGTATCTATGAAAGATATAACTTTTCAATAGTATCAATTATTCGCTTACAAAGGTCTTGGTCTACAGAAACCGTGTACAGAAGACAAAGTTCTTGGGTTACCCTAGCAAAAGCTACACGTATTTCAGGACCTTGAAGCTACTCTTCATAGAGTTTCTTAGCTTTACTTCTTATTCCCTCATCGGTTTTAGATAAGTCTGTACTGTGTTAACACTATGTACGAGGATATCTACATTGAATGCGTTTAAAAGATAGAAGGTAAGCACAGGTGTTGAGCAATATGATTTGTATTCGAAGTTTTTGGTAGTAATTCAATTAATTTAAGTGATTTAAGTACTTTACGCTCTATGTTTATCGTGTAGCTATACTTACTCAACCGGATCGGTAGACCCATGTGGGTACAACGGGAGTTCTATCTCCTAGCTATGTTTGTCACAGTTTATGGGTAAGTTTTTCGACTAACGTTTTTACCCACGGTCTAAGCTTTACGTATTCCCCTTTGACTATAACCAAGCCTTTCTCTTTAAGGTCTTGGAGCTTATCGTGAAGTGGAGTCGAGAGGAAAGCGTTTACATGAATCGAGTTTTCCTCCCCGAATAGGTCTAGGAGTTCCTTCAACTCCCCGATTTCGAGTGAAATCGGTAAAGATGGTATTAGCACAGGTTGGTCAAAGCTCTCATGAATATAAACAGCGCCGTTGATGCCAAGTAACAACGATATAAGCATAACGAAAGCTGTTTCAGCTTTAAACCCTGGTGTAGCGTTTACATATACCCTACAGCTTTTCTCCTTAGCACTTTTAACAATAGAAGAAACTTTATCTAGAACCTCCACTAAACCTCTATCAAACTCATCAACATTAGCAATACCCTTAAGCTCAATAGATACGATACCCCCAAGCCCGAGCTTCTCAAAACTTTTCCTCAGCACATGGGCAACAAGCCTAGTATTACATGTTCTCGTAAACAAAAGGTATAGCTCTACACCGCTAAGCTGATGACCAAAGAGTTTCTGAATACCAAGAACACCATTAACTTCAGCACAACTCTTCTCCCTAAACTCAACAACATAATC